>JAAHFN010000043.1 GCA_010672965.1 Oscillatoria sp. SIO1A7 | reverse complement strand
GGTTAAAAATTACCGGAGCTCAATGGAAGTCAGAAAATGTATCTCAAATGCTTAAACTACGCTGTGCTTATTTAAACTCTCATGGCCTGATGAGAAATTATGCTTAGTGCATAAATGGGATGCTCCCTTTAGCTCGTTTGTCGATCCGGGCGTAATATTATGCTCCCACTTGAGACGGCGTGCGGCCAGTAACTTGGCCACAGACCCTGAGAAACCACTGGCAATAAAATAGCAATCTCCTTCTACTTGCAGTTCGGAAGCCAATCCAATAAAGGAACGCGCTAAATCCAGTTTTAGGGGAGAGTCATACTGCTTGCATTCAGCAGCAATCAATAGCTGAGAACATTCTGGATTGCGCATTGCCGCTCGGCAGCGATCGGCTTCTTCTTTATACAAGACACAGACATCGCATTCGTGGGAAACCTGCGAAATTCCGCGAACCATAATACCAACATGAACCTCTAACAAGGGTTTATCTGGAAATTCTAGGACTGCATGGGCATAAGGTCCTGTCGTTCCATAAATTTCACCCGGACTTCTGCGGAATAATAACCTAGGAGGATTGGTAGTGCCAAAGGCATCTTTAGTAAAAACAGATGCGCCCTCGTTCCAGGCAGCACTGAGAATAATGCCAAAGACATAACCTTGATAAAGTTCGTATGCTTTGGCATTAGAAATAAATTCTGGAGCTAGACTTCGCCCAACCCTAGCCCTAAAGCCTTGAACTAATCTACTGCTAATTGACATTATTGGCGGTCTCCTTTCGCATCTCTTCAAGTATTGCCATTAGTTCTTGGGCATTTTGTCTCTGAGCAGCGACTGATTCGGGATTAAAATTAAAGAATTTTTCCGAGCCATCTACTGAATGAACAATCATTCCATTGGGCGTCCTTTGCCCCCCAATCTCCCGTAACATATCCGCAGTCTCGCAGGCCATTTCCGCATTTTTTACCAAGACATTCTCCATAGTATCGATTAAAACAAACAGTTGCTCCCGAGCTGTGAAATTTTCAAAGTCTAGATGGGGGTCTTGTTTCCACTCGGGGTAATTGAGACTGGTTTTTCCATCCTCAATTGTGCGAGCCACTTTCTCAGCTAGCCACCCTAACTGATGCTCTTCGAGTATTTCTACCAGCTCCTGGTAAGCTGCTGCACAGTCTTTCTCATCCATAGTTTCCTCCTAGGCTGTGTTTTCTCTTGGCGACGCTCCCCGCGACTGACCTATATTATAAGGTACTGCCTAAAACTCAAGCAAGTCTGTGGAGCGTAACCGCTCGAAGCAAATATGGCAGTTTGCCGATAAAAGATAAATCGCTAGGAGTATCCTAACATGGCAACTAACTTCAATAAATTAGCTAATCTCCGCTGGAGCCAAGGAAAGCATAAGGAGGCCGAGGATTTATATTTACAAGCTTTGCAAATTAAAGTAAAATTGCCAGAGCAGGAGCTAGAGATGGCAATTAGCCTCAACAATTTGGCGGTACTATACTACAGACAAGGAAGGTATGAGGAGGCCGAGCCTTTGTACTTACAAGCTTTGCAAATTAGAATAAAATTGCTAGGGTAAGACCATCACGAGACGGTGACAACCCTAAATAATTTGGTATATCTCTACAAAAGCCAAGAAAGGTATGAGGATGCGCAACGAATGTGCCAGCAAGTTTTAGAAATTAGCGATCGCACCCTAGGAGCCGCGCACCCAACCACCGCCAAAATTCGTCGCCAACTGGCGGCTATACAATACAATAGGACTTACGCAAATTATAGAGATGCGCCCTAAGTGTAGGGGTCAACGGCCGTTGACCCCTACCAGGTGAGCGAGGTAATGCGTAAGTCCTGTACAAGAAAAGCGCTCTGGTCAAATGGGACAAGGGGACAAGAGGACTGGGGGCAGGGGGCAGGCAGGGGGCAGGGGGCAGGGCGAGAGTTTTGAATTTTGAGGTTTGAGTTGCAACTTATGCGTAAGTCCTGATATAGCGCCTGCGCAACTCCCGAACATGACTTACGCAAATCTTCATACCGAGAGCCACATCTAGGGGCTGGTGCGCAGTGCTACCCCTACACCTGGAATCTGTGCGTAAGTCCTGCCGAATTTAAAACTCAAAACTCAGAACTCAAAACTCTCCCATGCGAACATGCCCAATGCCCCAATTCCGCTCTTCCCAATTCCCAATCAACCATTCGCATTCGCTACCTGAGAGGTAACAAAGCGGTTCATCCATTTTTCCAAATAAGCGCGATTGGCTTTTTGCTGCTCTTGGTCTGAGGTATCTAGCGGATGAGGAGCCAGTCCCTGAAGTGCTGCAGTTGTCACGCAAAACATAGACTTCTGAAAACTCTGGCATATTTGTACCCGCAAGTCATCTTCCGATCGCCGACTGTCGCGATAGACTTTATGCAGGTATTCTGGTAGAAAATGGCGCATATCCTGCATCAAGAGAGTTGGAGGAATACCAGCCCCTCCGATAGGTAAGGGGTCGGCATACAATGCTCCATAGGTAAAGTCGCTTTGGAAAAAAGGAATTTGGTAAGCCTGAGCGTTATAAGAAACTGTCCCGGGAAAAGGAGTTCCTCGGAAGAAGATTGCCTCGACGTAGGGTACTGCCGTATCCATTAGGAAAGTCAAGCCAGCGGATTTCGGCAGAATATCGTAATCGCGATCGCGAATTCTCACCTTATAAGTAATGGGTTTGCTCGCATCGGCAACCAAACCATCTAGAATATGCTTGACGACTTCTTGGATAGATTTTATTTCCCCTCGGTCGTAGCGATCGGACAAATCAATAAAGATATCGCTCATCACGCGCCAGAATTGACCGAGACCGCTGTAATAAGCCATTTGGCGCATCTGTTCTGGCAAGAACTCTGGAAAAATTTTATGTATTCCCAAAACTAAGGGATTGAGCTTAAATTTTGCCTGAATGGCTGGCTCCACCGCGTCCCTAAAGTCTGAAGAATCCAAATATGCATCTAAGCCACCGCCGCCATGCCAAAGCATAGATCTCATGCAATATTCGGCATATTCAAAATTAATCCGGTCGTGCCACCAGTGCTTTAGCAACTTTCCTAGAGACAGTTCCCCGTTAAAGTATTTTAAAAAAGGGAAAAATACCAGGAATTGGTTGTCTGCAATGTAGATAAGATTGCGAGAGTAGGCATCTAAGACGACTCCGTAACTTTTGAGAATGCCTACTACTTCTATTAAATTTTGTGGAGAATCTTTGAGGAGAGCTTCCCCCGATTCTAGGCGGTGAATATATTCCGCTAAAGGATGCTTAGAATTTTTAATTTTCATATCGATCGTAAGATAAATAAGGGTGTAGGGTGTGGGGTGTGGGGTGTGGGGGAAGAGGCAGGGGGGAGTGTGGGAAGGGTGGGGAGTGTGGGGATTGTGGGAGGTTTGGGAGGTGTGGAAGGTGTGGGAGGAACTCTCAAAAAATCCCCTTTCATTCCTGAAACTCCCGTCTCTTCCCAAACTCCTCTCTCTTCCCAAACTCCCTCTCTCCCCACACTCCCCCCTCTCCCCACACTCCCCCCTCTCCCCTGCACCCCTGCTTAATTGCGGGGTTCTTCGATCGCCGGGGAGGCGACGGGGGAGACGGCTACCAAGGATTGGGTTTGAATTTCGCTCCAGCGCACCATCCAGCTAGGTTGAAGTCCTAAGGCAAAAATTAAGACAGTTAGGACAAGAGCAGGAATGCGATCGCTCCATTGCACTGGGGGTAAGCTCGTCACCTTTTCCGATAGGCGACCAAAAAAGACGCGATTAATCATCAATAAGAAATAGACAGCGGTCAAGCCAGTCCCCACCATACAGAGGAGAGTTTGTACCGGAAAGATTGGGAAGCTGCCACGAAAAAGGAGAAATTCGGCAATAAATCCGACCATGCCCGGGATTCCAGCAGATGCCATTACTGCTAAGATCATAAGGCTCCCAATTAAGGGTAAACCTCGTTCGGGATTGAGCAAACCCCGCAGCAAATTCACATCTCGGGTGCCAGTTTTTTTGTAGACAACGCCTACAAGAACGAACAGCAAACCGGAGATGAGTCCGTGGCTAATCATTTGGCAGACAGAAGCGACTAAGCTAAGGGGAGTGGCAGCAGCGGCGGCCAAAAGTATAAAGGCCATGTGAGCGATAGAAGAATAGGCCACCACTTTTTTCATATCTTCTTGGGCGATCGCGCAGGAAGCCCCGTATAAAGCACTTACTGCAGCCCAAGTTGCCAACCACGGAGCCAAGAAGCTCCAGGCTTCTGGGAACAAACCAATTCCAAACCGCAGCAATCCATAAGTCCCCAACTTCAATAGGACGCCAGCCAGCAAAACTGAAACTGGCGTAGAAGCTTCGACATGAGCATCTGGCAGCCAAGTATGCAAGGGAAAGAAAGGAATTTTGATGCCAAAACCTATTAATAGTCCCCCCAAAAGCAGGACTTGCGTTCCTAAAGGCAGAACTGCAGAGCGCAAGGTCTCGTAGTCAAAACTGTTTCCCCCGCCGAACCAAAATAAGCCTAAAAACGACGCCAGGATTACAACTCCGGAAAATGCTGTATAAAGAAGAAACTTAGTTGCCGCATAACCTCTTCGTTGGCCGCCCCAAATTGCGATTAATAAATACAGGGGTATGAGTTCGATTTCATAGAACAGGAAGAATAGCAGTATGTCCAGAGCCAGGAAAGCTCCGGCTACCGCCACGTTGAGCAGCAATAATAGAGCGTAATACAAGCGAGGCCGGGAAATAGAGCGATCGCTGCAATATATAGCAACTACTGTAAGCAGGCTATTTAAAAATAATAATGGCAATGAAAGTCCATCCAGCCCGAGATGATAGCTCAAGCCTATCTTCTCAATCCAGGGTAGTTGCTCTTCAAACTGAATTACATCCAAGCTCGGGTCAAACTGAGTTCCAAGCCATACCGTCCAGATAAAAATGGCTACTGCCACTGCCAAGGCAAAGGAACGGCAGCGGCTCGACTCCAGCTCTCCCGGCCACAATACAACCATTGCCGCCCCTAACAGAGGCACCAATATTAAGGCACTGAGCATTGTCTATTTTTTTCTCCTTTTTAATAACTTATAATCCAAAACTGACAATTGATAATGAATGGGATTATCTCAATTTTGCCAATAGCCGATATTTAGGGATTTCCAAATAAATATTTCTCCCTCTCGGCACAGGACTTTTCGCTGGTCGGGTCCTACGAATTGGGTAATTTATTTCTTGGAATTCCCTTAGGTGCCAAGCACCTTATACCAAATCCGGTTTATAAAGACTGTTTGTTTCTAATCTGCTAAAAGCAGGCTACTCTTCCGAGTTGCCGCTCTCTTTGCCTCAAAGCATAAGATGCCGCGCCGCAAAAAAAAGCGTCAGGCGATACAGTCGGCCGATACAAAGAGCGAGCCTATCTATACCGGATTTGGTATTAATCTGTAGGAGTTGCGCAAATTGCCAGAGCTAACAGTATATTTAGCGCTTGGTGCGCGGTGCGGCACCTTACATACAGAGTCTTTGCGTAAGTTCTGTCTAAATATTTTTATCTGACAATTTCGTTTATTAACTACCGTCTATGCTTGAAAATTATAAGTAACTCAGCTAATTACTCAAATCTCAATTTATAGAAAGTTAAAACAGAAACCCAAATGCGAGAATAAATAGCAGACCTACAGCAACTAGGATAGTTAGCAGGTATGCCTGAGACTGTCCCGATACGCTATATTTCAAAGCTTGACCGCTAAAAACTGCCGCCAAACCAACCAAGTTAACAACCCCATCTACCACATAGCGGTCTAGCCAAGAGGTAATTTTTGCTGAGGTGCCCACTGCCCAAACAACAGTCAGGCTGTAAATGCGTTCGATGTAAAAGTCATAAGCAAACAAATCTTGGAAAAATCGCAAATATTTTTGAGTTGGTCTCGCCCAAGCCTGACGTAGCTCGATGGTAAAACCTACGATACAGCCGATAGCGCCAGATGCAACTAGAAGAGGGAATGCGACCCTATCGAGGAGCCGCCCGCTATCCGCCCACGGACCCGTCCAGGTCAGTAAGAATTGCCATCGCTGTAGCATCAGAGGAACCAAGAAGGTGACAATTGTTAAAGCCACCATTGGCAAGGCCATAGCCCAGACTGTTTCTGGAGCGCGGCGGGTTTTGGCTTGAGGTGGTCCCAAAAAGACAATACGAAAAACCCTAGTTAGATTTAGGGCGCTCAGAGCGTTGACAAATAGCAAGACTGCCAACAGCCACCAGGGAGCTTCCCAAAATCCATTGAGCCATCGCCGCATGACCCAAAAGGTCCCTAAAGGTAAAACGGCTATTATGCCTGCCGAACCAACCACAAAGGCACTGGTGGTGGCGGGCATACGAGACCACAAGCCACCCATTTCCGTGACATTTTGGTTTTGAGTGGTGAGAATAACCGAGCCAATACTCATAAATAAGAGTGCTTTGGCGATCGCGTGGGTCAAGAGCAACAAGAGGGCAATATCCACTTGCTGGAGTCCTACGGCAATAAACACTAATCCCAAATAGGCACTGGTGGAATGGGATAGGGTCCGTTTAATATCAATTTGGGCGATCGCCATCAACGACGCGCCAATAGCCGTAACCAAACCGATCGCCACCAGTGCTTGTGAAACAACTGGAGAAAGGGTAAACACTGGCTGGAGCTTAATCAGGACGTATGCACCAATCGATACCACAATCGAATTCCGCATAATACCCGCAGGATTTGGTCCCTCCATTGCCTCATCCAGCCAGAGATTGAGGGGAAATTGAGCGCATTTGCCAGTTGGACCTGCAATCAAAGCCAACCCCAGCAAGGTTGCTGTCAATGGAGGTAATGGGGACGTATTTACCCAACTTTCTAACTCGCTGAAGCTAAGCCCTTGTCCATAGCTAGACAGGGCCACAATACCCATCAAGAGGATAATATCTCCCACCCGCTTAGTCAAAAAAGCATCTCTGGCGGCAGTCACCACCAGGGGCTGAGCGTACCAGAACCCTACCAATAAATAGCTGGAAAGGGTTAGCATTTCCAACAGGGCATAGCTCATAAACAAAGAGTCGCTAATCGCGATTCCCGAGAGCGCCGCCTCAAAAAAGCCCATTAGGCCATAAAAGCGCGCTATGGACCAATCTTTTTCCAGATAGCCCAGTGCGTATAGTTGCACTAGCAGGCTAATGCCCGTAACCAGCTCCATTGCCCCCAAGCTAACGGAGGATATTTCTATAGCTAAAGATAAGTCTAAGTCTGCTACTTGCAACCAGTGAAATACTAACTTTTGAGGTTCTTGGTTCCAGGTTTGAACAAAGGCCACCGACCCATGTACATATGCCAAGAACGTCATTAATAGATTTAGGTAGGCTGCCGGTCTAGGGCCTGTCTTACGCACTATGCCAACAGACCACGGTAGGGTAAAAATAGAGCCAATCAAGCCATAGAACGGTATAAACCAACAGGTTGCCAGGAGTATATCGCTCATTAAATAGTCCTTAGAAAGTATAAATTAGCAGTTGTATAGCAGTCAGCCGATCGGCAGTCAGCAGTCGATCGTGCGCCAGGGTAACTTTTGAATTGATTCGCAAGAGTGCTATATTGCCAGCTCTGCCCGAAACCACTTCAGATATTCGCAAACTGGCTCTTAACCGAGAGCGAATAAATTGTATATGGGTCCGAGGGGTTGAGCGTAACAATTAAATTAACATAAAAGCGAACTCCTAAGAATTGGGAATTGGGCATTGGGCCGAAGGGCCGAAAGGCATTGGCAACATATATATAGAGTAAAAAAGCTGGTATTGACGGACCTAAGAATTGGTAATTGGGCCGAAGGGCCGAAGGGCATTGGCAATATATATATAGAGTAAAAAAGCTGTTAGTGAAGGGCCTAAGCATTGGGTCGCAACGACCAAGGATCTCCTGAGCCGCAACGACCAAGCTCAGAAGATCCTTGGTCGTTGCGGCTCAGGAGAGATCCTTGGTCGTTGGCATATATAGAGTAAAAAGCTGCTATAAGTGACGGACCTCAGAATTGGGAATTGGGAAGAGCGGAATTGGGAAGAGCGGAATTGGGAATTGAGCCGAAGGGCATCGGCAAGACGCGACCTCCGGCGTAGCCGCCCCGACGGGGGACTCCCCACATTTCCCACATTTCCCACAGTCCCCACCCTCCCCCTCTCTCCCCACCCTCCCCAGATTAATTGCGGTCCTAAAAAATACAAGTCGCGATCGCGGCTTATATTAATTTTTGTTAAGATTCTGATTTAAGAATATCATAAGGATTTATATTGGCAAAGTGCCCAAAGTCCCATATGCTAGGGCTTGGACGGGAAAAATTTTGTTGTAATCCGCACAAAATTGCCCTTCCCGTGAGGAGTTAACCAAAAAATAACATTTGGCGGTGTTGGATGGGTTGAGAATAGGGCCTTCGCATTGGGATGACAAAAGCGATTGGTCCATTGCCTCAAAAGAACCCATCCAAGTCAACGGGGAAGAGCTTCACGAATAAATCTAGATTTACGGCAGTCGCCTAGTTAATTAGACTCATTAAAGAGGGAAGAAAATATGCCAATCGCGGTGGGAATGATTGAAACAAGAGGCTTTCCGGCTGTAGTGGAAGCCGCAGATGCGATGGTAAAAGCAGCCCGCGTCACCCTGGTAGGGTATGAAAAAATAGGTAGCGGTCGAGTGACCGTTATTGTCCGAGGGGATGTATCCGAGGTACAAGCTTCGGTGGCTGCTGGAATTGATAATGCAAATCGGGTCAATGGTGGCGAAGTGCTATCAACCCACATTATTGCCCGTCCCCATGAAAACTTGGAGTACGTTCTGCCCATTCGCTATACCGAAGAAGTAGAGCAGTTCCGAACGTATTAATAGGAATGATGAAAAGGAAAAAGCCCTAGTAGTAAGCCACAAAAAAGGCTGCTCTCAAAGGCGATAAGGAAATTGTCAAGGGGTAAGAAGTCATCGGAAAAGCCCCACCTTAGTCGCGGCAGTGTTCGATCGCGACTATAAAAAGCGGTATGTACATCGCTGCGTCCCTAGTCTTTCGACTAGGGAAAAAGGGCTTTTGACAAAAAAAAGACCCTGCGACAATTTCTAAAAAACAGGCAATATGGAGTAGGAACGAATGTCAATTGCAGTAGGCATGGTTGAAACAGAGGGATTCCCGGCTGTGGTAGAAGCCGCAGACGCAATGGTAAAAGCAGCTCGGGTAACTCTGGTGGGATATGAAAAAATCGGCACCGGTCGCGTGACTGTAATCGTTAGAGGAGATGTATCCGAGGTACAAGCTTCGGTGAGCGCAGGACAGGATAGCGTGAAGAGTAGGGTCAACGGAGGTATCGTCTTATCTACTCATATTATTGCCCGTCCCCATGAAAACTTGGAGTACGTTCTGCCCATTCGCTATACGGAAGCAGTCGAACAGTTCCGAGAAGGTCTAGAGGCACCGCGACCTGTGACTGGAAGAAGCTCCTAAGATAAAATGCAAGTTGCCAAAGTACGCGGAACGGTGGTAAGCAGCCAGAAAGCACAGAGTCTTACGGGAGTTAAATTTCTGCTGTTGCAATTTGTAGATGAAAATGGAGAAGCCCTGCCAGAGTATGAAGTGGCAGCAGATATTGTGGGAGCTGGGGTAGATGAGTGGGTGCTAGTAACTCGTGGTAGCGCTGCCCGCCAAGAAAGCCGAAACGAGCATCGTCCTATAGACGCGATGGTTATTGGAATTATCGATACGATAACGGTGAGCAATAGGTTGCTATATAGCAAAAAAGAGCAATACCGTTAGAATTGCTCGCGCATTATCAGTAATTTTTAGGGAAAAGAACCTGAGCGGCCAGAGAATATGAAAAACCTCAGAGGCCAGAAAAAAAGAACAGTTGAATTGGGAGGATGTTAACGATGCCAATTCGGAATCAAGCGGCTCCCCCGACTCCTTGGTCGAGAAATTTAGCGAAACCGAAAATAGACGATACCGCTTACGTTCATGCGATGTCCAATATTATTGGAGATGTGCGGGTAGGCGAAAATGTTCTAGTTGCCCCGGGAACTTCGATTCGAGCTGATGAAGGAGCCCCATTTTATGTTGGCGAAAGTAGCAATATCCAAGATGGGGTAGTTATTCACGGGCTGGAAAAAGGTAGAGTAATTGGGGACGATCACGAAAGCTACTCGGTATGGATAGGCAAGAATAGCTGTATCACCCACATGGCGCTGATTCACGGGCCAGCTTATGTGGGAGAGAATTGCTTTATTGGCTTTCGCTCTACGGTGTTTAATGCTAGAGTCGGGTCGGGTTGTATAGTAATGATGCACGCGCTGATTCAGGATGTAGAGATTCCGCCAGGAAAATACGTTCCGTCGGGAGCAATAATTACGAATCAGCAGCAGGCCGATCGCTTGTCGGACGTTCAAGAAAGCGATAAGCAATTTGCCCATCATGTAGTACAAATTAATGAGGCGTTGCGAGCTGGCTACCAATGTGCGGAGGAAGTAGCTTGCATAATGCCTCTAAAAGATGAAATAAATAAATCAAACAATGGTGCTGTAACCGAGAGCGGTAAGGGGGGAGAAATTATGAGTAGAGATATTGTAGAGGAGGTACGCTCCCTGCTAGCAGGGGGATATAGTATTGGGACTGAATATGCGGATGTTCGCCGGTTTAAGACGAGTTCTTGGAGGAGCGGACCGCCGATAGTGGGGCAGAGGGAATCAGAAGTCCTGGCGGAGTTGCAAGAGATACTCAGCGATCGCGCCGGAGAGTACGTTCGCCTGATTGGGATTGACTCGAAAGCAAAACGGCGCGTTTCCGAAACGATTATCCAAGAGCCGAACAAGCCGGGAAAGGTGAGCGCCAGCTCTTCAGGGGCAAGCCCGAGAAATACTTACAGCGCTAGCAGCGCTAGCAATAATGGCGGAGGAAACGGTAGCTTGAGTGCCGATTTAGCAGAACAGGTTGGGAGTCTGCTATCGCAAGGGTATCGGATTGGGACGGAATATGCCGATGCGCGCCGCTATAAGACGAGTTCTTGGAAGAGCGGACCTTCAATTCAAGCCAAAAAAAGTGCAGAGGCTATAGCCGAACTGAAAGATTATATGGCCGACCACTCGGGGGAGTACGTCCGCTTGATTGGCATTGACCCGAAAGCCAAAAGCCGCGTGGTGGAAACGATTATTCAGCGACCGGACGGATCGACGCCAAGCCAATCTAAAGCAAAAATAGGTGCTGTGGGGAGCGGTAGCTTTAGTGCGGAAATAGTAGAAAAGGTGCGGAGTCTTCTTTCCCAGGGATATCGAATCGGTACGGAACATGCGGATGCGCGTCGCTATAAGACGAGTTCTTGGAAAAGCTGTAGCCCGATTGAATCCCAAGATCTTTCCAAAGTGCTACAGGAATTGGAGGGTTGCATCAAGGAACACGCGGGAGAATATGTCAAGCTGATTGGGATTGACTCAAAGGCCAAGCGGCGGGTAGCCGAGACGATTATCCAACGTCCAGATGGGGTGCCAGTACCAACAGGAGGCAGCGAAGCCCCAGCGCAAAACTATAGCCAGAGCGCTGGAAATGATGGAACGCCTGTCGGTAGCAGTGGGGGCAGTAGTAGTGTTGGTAGCGGCAGCTTGAGTGCCGAAATAGTAGAACAGGTGCGGAGTCTGCTGTCCCAGGGATGTCGGATTGGTATGGAACATGCGGATAAGCGACGGTATAAGACCAGTTCTTGGCAGAGTTGCTCTTCTATCCAAGCGGAGCAAATACAAGAAGCGATCGCTGGTTTAGAGGCTTGTCTGGCAGAACATCCTGGGGAATACGTCCGCATGATTGGCGTAGATCCGAAAGCCAAGCGGCGGGTAGCCGAGACGATTATCCAAAAGCCAGCTGCATAGTCGTGAAGGATTAAGCGATCGCTATTTTGCTAAACTTAGCCCGCGCGATAGGCAATTGGACAAAAATAATTTCAATCGATCGCTCTTGAGCTTGAAGATGCTAGAGCAATACCTCGTAGGTTTTA
Organism: Oscillatoria sp. SIO1A7; assembly: GCA_010672965.1. Lineage (GTDB taxonomy): Bacteria > Cyanobacteriota > Cyanobacteriia > Cyanobacteriales > Laspinemataceae > SIO1A7. The sequence goes on along the minus strand of JAAHFN010000043.1, from coordinate 44,375 downwards.
GTTCGTCTCTTGCGCGAATACCCCGTTCCAAGGGGGCTAAAATTCCCGTTCCTCCTTGTCAAAGGGGAATAAGGAGGTATCTAGAGGAGGAATTGAAAATTATTTTTGTCTAATTGCTAATCTTGAAATCGACATAAGGTAACCTTGCTTAAGGTTATAAAAATATAATAAATAAGGTTTACCGAATGTAAGGGAAGGTTTTGCCGACCCAAGCAAATAGAGGTGACAGCAGACCTAAAACTGACCGTGCCATAACATAAATATTTGATATAGGAGGCTTCGCTCGATATAGCTAGCCAAAATTGGACTCGCCAGTTTCCTAGCCTCAGTGCCCTTTCCCCTACGCCCCAAAGCCATGTATTTGCAACCCTTGCAACCAGTCGCTCGTTCCGAAATGGAGGCGATAGGTGATGTGAAGATAGATCCAACGGCGGAGATTGCTATGGGAGTCATACTCATAGCTGCTCCTAATAGTAAGATTGCGATCGAAGCTGGGGTCTGTATCGGAATGGGGGCAATCCTCCAAGCCCACGGCGGAACTATAAATATAAAAAGCGGTGCCATCCTGGGAGCCGGAGTCCTAGTGGTGGGCAAAGCTACTATCGGCGCTAATGCCTGTATTGGAGCCGCAACAACAATTTATAATGCTTCTGTTGAGCCTTTGCAAATCGTGCCAGCCGGTTCGGTTATTGGAGATGAAAGCCGCAAGTCTGAGGTTGGGTTTGCGCAAGAAGTATCCTCCAGGCAACCGCCTAGAACCATTCCCTCCGAGGCAAAAAGCACACCTTATGCGATCGATGAGCCAGAGCCTCAGTCAGAAATAGCCGAATCTAGCCCAGAATTAAAAGATTCGGCAAGCCAACAAGCCCAAGAAATCTCTGCTGAGAATTATGCAAGTTCTGGGGAAACTTCTGAGGCAAATTCTGGGGAAGCTTCTGGGAGCGAGTCTGAGGAGATTGGTTTGGAGCAAGGGGAAACAACCTCGCCAAAAGAGCCGGAGAGTTCCGAGTCGGAGGAATCTGGGGAATCTGCAGATGCCTCAAAGCCGGAAGATAAGGAAAAAACTGCCCCTACTATTTACGGTCAAGTCTATGTAAGCCGGATGTTGGGGACTCTATTTCCTAGCGGTCAATCTTTGAACAATCGTAATAAAAAATGAATGGGTATGGGGCATGGGGCATGGGGCATGGGGCATGGGGCATGGGGCGCCATACCTGCCCATGGGGCATTGGGCATTGGGCATGGGGCATAGGAAGGCGATAAGGGAATTCCAAGAAATAAATGACCCAATTCGTAGGACGGGCTTCCGAAAAGTCCGCTGCCCAGAGACAGGCGGGACGCCCGTCCAATCGGGAAGGCTAATCGTTCGCGGGACAAGCAGTTTTTTTAGTTTTAGGTTGCCAATCTTTAACTCAAAACTCTCAAGCTAAGAAGTCGGTATGCCCAATGCCCTACGGCCACCCACCCCCCGACCCCTCCAACCCACCCCTAATTCCCCTCCTGGGAGGGGTTAGGGGTGGGTGGAGGGGAGATGCCCAATGCCCAATGCCCAATGCCCAATACCCTAAAGAGTCTCTACTTGAGAGAAAATTAAGGATTGTAAAGATTCATGTCGTATCCTTCAAGATAATTAAAACTAATATGTATGAAAAAAAAGGCAAAATCTGAAATAGAGATTAAAAACGCTGCGAATCTGTGGTAAATTAGCAAAGTCAACAAAGAAGAGCGATCGCATCGACCTTCGGCTTGAGAATTTTCGGTGGCGCTCGTTATCTTTCTTTACATTTGTGCTAAGAAAGCGGACGAGGTTTCGCTCGGTCTGTGGTGCATGCCTATTGCGCATGGAGAGTATATATACTTATTGCATATGGAGAGTATATATGCCCATTGCATTGGGCTCCAGAGCCCAGGAAAAAATGCACCTCTAATATAAGGAAGTATAAGGAGAAAAGAAGAGATGGTACAAGCCAAAAGTGCGGGTTTTGAGGCAGGGGTAAAGGACTACAAACTGACCTATTACATGCCGGAATATACGCCAAAAGATACAGACATCTTGGCGGCCTTCCGGGTGACTCCTCAACCGGGCGTTCCTATCGAAGAAGCTGCAGCAGCCGTAGCCGCTGAGTCTTCTACAGGAACTTGGACGACGGTCTGGACGGACGGATTAACTGATTTGGATCGCTACAAAGGACGGTGCTATGATATCGAGTCCGTCAAGGGAGAAGATAATCAGTTTATTTGCTTCGTAGCTTATCCTCTAGATCTGTTTGAAGAAGGGTCGGTAACGAATATGCTGACCTCGATTGTAGGTAACGTGTTTGGTTTTAAAGCCCTGCGCGCCCTACGCTTGGAAGATATGCGGATTCCCATCGCTTATCTGAAAACTTTCCAAGGTCCTCCTCACGGTATTACGGTAGAGCGGGATAAGCTGAACAAATACGGTCGGCCTTTGCTGGGATGCACGATTAAGCCCAAACTAGGTCTGTCTGCTAAGAACTACGGTCGGGCAGTATATGAGTGCTTGCGCGGTGGCTTGGACTTCACCAAGGATGACGAAAATATTAACTCTCAACCGTTTATGCGCTGGCGCGATCGCTTCTTGTTCGTAGCAGAAGCAATCAAAAAAGCCGAAGCAGAAACTGGAGAAGTCAAAGGGCACTATCTCAACGTGACTGCCCCCACCTGCGAAGAAATGATGAAGCGGGCTGAGTTCGTGAAGGAACTGGAAATGCCCATTCTGATGCACGACTACCTCACCGGCGGCTTCACGGCAAACACCACTTTGGCTCATTGGTGTCGGGACAATGGCGTTCTGATGCATATTCACCGCGCCATGCACGCCGTTATCGACCGGCAAAAAATCCACGGCATTCACTTCCGCGTGTTGGCCAAGTGCTTGCGGATGTCTGGCGGCGACCACCTGCACTCTGGAACTGTGGTGGGTAAGCTCGAAGGCGAAAAAGGCATTACGATGGGCTTCGTAGATCTGATGCGCGAAGACCACATTGAAGAAGACCGGGCTCGGGGAATTTACTTCACTCAAGACTGGGCGTCTATGGCAGGGGTGATGCCGGTGGCTTCTGGCGGTATCCATGTTTGGCATATGCCAGCTCTGGTGGAGATCTTCGGCGATGATTCTTGCCTGCAATTCGGCGGCGGTACTCTGGGTCACCCCTGGGGCAACGCTCCCGGTGCTACGGCGAACCGCGTCGCTCTGGAAGCTTGCATCCAAGCCCGGAACGAAGGCCGCAACTTGATGCGCGAAGGCGGCGACGTGATCCGCGAAGCTTGCCGCTGGAGTCCCGAACTGGCAGCAGCTTGCGAACTCTGGAAGGAAATCAAGTTCGAGTACGAAGCGATCGATACCGTATAAAAGCGGTTCTGCTATCAGAAAATAGGGAAGGGACAGGGAAGGCGCAATGGATCCAAAGCGGGTTGCAAAAGATACGGCTGTTGCCGTGCAAAACTACCTGACCTACCAGGCGGTAAGAATCGCAATTAACCAATTGACAGAAACAAACCCCGGTTTGGCAATCTGGTTGCGCCAATTCTCTGCGGGCAATAACTTCCAGCAATCAGAAATGTACCTGGAAGGGCTGCTTAAGGAAAATAAGGAGTTGGGGTTGCGGATTATGACAATTCGCCAACATCTGGCTGAAGAAATTATGGAATTCATGCCGGAAATGGTGCAGACGAATATCCGTCAGGCCAATATGGAACACCGCCGCGAATTGCTGGAGCGCATGACCCAGTCCCCCCCGATTATCTCTAGCAACCCCGCCGAATCCACTCATCCAGAGTTGGATGCTAACGAACATTCAGACTGAAATTGACTCAGTAATTTGACCCAGTAAGAAAACTATGAAGACTTTACCAAAAGAGCGCCGTTACGAAACTCTGTCTTATTTGCCACCCCTGACGGATCAGCAAATTTCCAAGCAAATCGAGTATATGCTCAAGGAGGGCTATATACCGGCTATTGAGTTTAATGAAACTTCTGATGTAGGGGAAAACTACTGGACTATGTGGAAGTTGCCTCTGTTTAGCGCCCAGACTCCTCAAGACGTTCTCAATGAAGTGCGGGAATGTCGCCAAGATTATCAGAATTGCTATATCAAAGTGGTTGGCTTTGACAATATTAAGCAATGTCAGATGGTTAGCTTTATCGTCCATAAGCCCGGTAGCAGCCGGTACTAAGTTTAGGGTGTGGGGTGTAGGGTGTAGGGTGTAGGGAAAAGAACTAGGGTGTAGGGTGTAGGGTGTAGGGTGTAAGGAATTAATAATTTCTCCCTTGTCTTCCCTTTCTCCCTTGTCTTCCCCCTCTCTCTTCCCAAAAGCCCGAACCCGCACATACTATTCGGCTCCAGAATAATAAGCGGCGCGAGAGTCGGGGATTCTCGCGCAATTTTGCTTCGATCGCGCTTTTTGTAAAAAAAGGGAAAGATGGCGATCGCGGCTTTTGTTTTTTTGCGCAAGTTTTTGTCGCGATCGCGCTTTTTGTAAAAAAAGGGAAAGATGGCGATCGCGGCTATTATTTTTTGGCGCTATAGTAAGCAATGAATTATGCAATGTAGGGGCGGTGCCCCCGTGGTTGCCCCGATTGGTATGGGGCAACCACGGGGGGATTGCCCCTACAAGTTTTTTACACGAATGATTTAGACGCAGGGTGGAGGAGTCGAACCGCCGGCGATCCATCGGGATTAGATCGCTTTTGTTTATGCCGGAGGAGCGATCGCCCATAGCACAGAATCGGCCAACCGCCGCAAAGCCAATTCCCAATATAAAATCTAAAATCCAAAATCCAAAATCCAAAAGGGGCCGAGCAATTCGCCCTTGGACTTGTTATAGAATAGAACTATAGATTCCGTTTTATAGCGGTTCTCAAATTGATGCGAGGTTTCTGGGGCGAAGCATCCCAGTATAAGAATTACCGTTCTACAGCCTAGATTGTCTTGGGGATGCTGTCGCCCCTACGTTTTGCGCATTAAACTTATTTGAGAAGCGCTATAAGGCTGGAATTTGTTCGAGAAAATACAATAATGAAAACCAAAAGGCTAAGTTTGGAAATTTCCGAATCGCTCTGGCAAGAGTTGGAGGATCTGGCGGAGGCGACCGACCAATCTTTGGAATCCCTAGCAGTCAATTGCATTTTGCACCATTTGCCCCGGATAGAGCAGCAAGTTCGCGAACTCGACGAACTCCTAGAAAAAGTAACGCCCGATAATATTCATGGCGAGATTGGCCTTGAAAAATAATAGGCGAACGAATGGCAATTATCAAAAACTTGATGTGAATTTTGGAGATAAAACGACATGGATCCCACTAGCATTTTGGTAAGCTCGCTATTAGCTGGTGCTGCCGAGAGTGTTGGCAAACAGCTAGCCGACGCTGCTGGCCAGACGGTTGTCGGAGCGATCGCAGGGTCTGAGTTGGCACCTGCTTTGCCGCAAGATCTCAAACAAAGTAACCGCTATTTAGAAGCATTGAGAAGTTCTTGGCAGCAAGTCGAGCAAGAACGGGAGCTTGGCCGACAGACCCTGGAGCTGCTGCGAGATTGGCAGAAAAACCATATTGAGGGCAAGCTTCAAGAGTTTCAGGCGATCTTCGATAGAGAAAATCTGGCTTCGATATTGAGCCGCGATGAGAGCCAAAAGATTCTGATCGAGAGTCAAAGCAAACACCGATTCTTAGTGCTGGTAGCTCCTCCCAAAGTCACTAAAACTTGCCCGGAGTCTTTTCAAGAAGATTTGGTAATGGAGCTGCCCGAGGAAGTAAAAGACTTTTTGGACGAGCATTATCCCTTAGAAGGTAACGACCTATGTCCCGTGCAGTGCTATAGCGGCTATTACAAGCGCGCGATCGAAGATGCCGAGGTGCCCCAAACCCATCGCATTCTGTCAGTAGTGCCCGCTGCGGTCATCTACAGCAAAATCAGCAACAATACTGTGTATTTTAGAATGGGCCTGTGGACTGTAGCGTCTAGTGATGCCGCGATTTCTCCCAATCCTGTCAAGCTGAATTGGAACTGGAGAGGAGACGGGCTGGAAAGACTCCTGTCAGATGGAAAGGACCAAGAGGCGGCCTATTACACAATTCAAGAAGCGATTATTCGAGTTCAACAACTCCTGGCCGCACTTGCTGCGGATTGGTATTATCTCAATATCAATCCCGCCTATACGCCTAAGCTGCTTGAACTAGAAGATGCACTAAAATCTCCCTTGGGAAGCGAACTCAGACAAATTCAGCAACAGCAGCAACGGAAACTCCTGCAAGAACGCAAGGAGGCAGAACGCAAGGAGGTAGAACGCAAGAAGCTTACTGGCACCACGGGCATAGACTACACTCACCTGCGCGACTTCCTAGCAGCAGAGGATTGGGAAAAAGCAGATCGCGAAACAGCCAACAAGATGTTGCAGGTAATGAGTCGTATTAAAGAAGGATACCTTCGTGTTGAAGATATTGATAATTTTCCTTGCGAAGACCTGCGCATCATCGACCGCCTGTGGGTCAAATACTCAGACGGTCGCTTTGGCTTTTCCATCCAGACCAGCATCTATCGGAAGCTGGGCGGCACTAGAGAGTCTGACGAAAAAATCTGGGAAGCTTTTGGCGATCGCGTAGGATGGAGGACAAAAGAAGGACAATGGAAACCGAGAAAAAATATCACTTATGAAAAGACCTCACAAAAGGGCCACCTTCCTCTTTTCCAAGACCCGTTGTCGTTGTTCTGGGGACAGAAGGAACTCCTTGTTAGGATGGGGGTTGAGACAGCCATAGGGGTTGCTGCGACAGTTCTGAGCGGGCCGATGGGGGCGCTGGTGAGGGCGACGGTGGTGAGCGCGGCGACGGCGAAGGCGGCGGCTGTGAGGGCGGCGAAGCAGAAGGCAGCGGCTGCTCTTTTCTCGCGCCAAGACTTCCAGTGTTTAGGATTCTGTAGAATTTATATATGCGGCAGATAGGTGGATTTGATATAAAATTAGGATGTAGAGGAATCGCGCTTTTACATATTTGAGATGCACCCCGAGGCGATCGCTTATTTTATTTCAAGCGAGTTTTTGTGTAAATTGCGCCCTGTCAGTTTATTGGTGACAAATGGTTAAAAAGAAACGCACCCGACAACACATTATTGCAGACCTCTGTGTTAACCACGTCGAGCGATATGTATTGCTGTGCGGTTATTCAGCAGAGCGAGTCGAGCATGATTATGGCTTCGATTTGGTCATATCTACTTATGATGTCAATGGTGAAATCGAGAATGGTTATATCTATGCTCAGCTAAAAGCTACGGATTCCTTAAGGGTTCTGGCAGATGGAGAAACGATTTCTTTTACTTTAGGTCGTTCGGATCTAGAGTTGTGGCTTGGAGAACCAATGCCATCTATACTTATAGTATATGATGCCCAGCAGGATGTTGGGTACTGGTTGTATTTACAAGCCTATTTTGAGAATCTAGCAAATTTCGATTTAGCCGGAGTTGGAGATACAGTAACGGTAAATATCAGCAAAAAAAACACAGTCAATTCCGCAGCAATTGCCAAATTTGCTATATACAAAAACAATATTATTATGCAAATCAAAGGAGTTATTCGCCATGATAGCTAGAGAAATTAGCTTTGCTAGGTTGGAAGAATTACTGACAAAAGTTGGTTTTCAGACATTGCCTACCGCTGGCAAACATCAGGTTTTTAAAGAGCCCGTTTCCGAGGCTATGGTCGTTTTGCCAGCTTATCCCAAGCAAGCGCAGGTTCGTCCTATTCATTTAGTGGCTGTACGCAGAACGTTGGTGGAAAATGGATTGATTGACGAGGATGTATTTGACAAAATCACAAACCAAATCCCCGAGCTAGTTAGCAAGAATAAATAATAAAAATTCATGCTTTAGCTTTGCCAAAGCACTAGAGAAAAAGAGTTTAATAACGTGGAGAATCGGTAGGGGCGAACGGCGGTATGCCCCTACGAGCGCTACGAGCGAGAGCCTTTGTAGGGGCGAACGGCCTTTCGCCCCTACCCAAGATAACTATCTCATATCTCAGCTATCTCAGGTCATACTGAACCGAGGTAACCTTAGATAGACGCACCGGCCAATACTTCTGGCTGCAAGACTTGATTTAGCTTGCCGCTGCGATAGCCTTCTAAATCTAAGGTTACATAGATGAAACCAAAGTCCTGAAAGGCGGCGACTAATGCGGGTAAATCCGTCGCTGCTACAAAGTCTTTAATTTCTTCTGGTGGCAGCTCGATGCGAGCGGTGTCGCCTTCAGAGCGCACTCGCAGATTTTTCATTCCTAAATTGCGCAGGTAGCGCTCGCCGCGTCCGACCCGCTGCAGTTTGGCTACGGTAATTTCTTCGCCATAAGGAAAGCGAGAACTCAGACAGGGTTGGGCGGGTTTGTCCCACCAGGGCAATCCCAACTCTTTGGCTATTTGGCGCACTTCGGCTTTGCTAATCCCGACTTCCGCTAGAGGCGATCGCGCCCCCCTTTCTTTGGCCGCCTGAATTCCCGGGCGATAATCTCTTAAGTCGTCGGCGTTGACCCCATCGACTACATAGGGGTAGCCCCGTTCGAGGGCGAGAGGACGCAGAGTATCGTGCAATTCGCTTTTGCAGAAATAGCAGCGATTAACGGGATTAGAAGTATAGTTGGGATTCGCCATTTCCTGGGTTTGCACTTCTTCGTGGCGAATGCCAATTGTCGCTGCTTGGATGCGAGCGTCTTCTAGGTCTTCTGGCAGGAGGGATGGGGATACGGCCGTAACTGCTAAGGCGCGATCGCCCAATACATCGCAAGCTACTTTGGCCGCTAAGGTGCTATCAATTCCGCCAGAGTAAGCAACGATCGCTTTGTCCATTTCGGCAAATATATTTTTGAGTTCTTCCAGTTTATTCATGGTTTTAGGTGTTTTGCTATTTGCTAATATCAAATCTATCAAGCCAACCCGATTGGACGGGCGTCTCGCCTGTCCGATAAATTCGGGTTCCCCGTAGGACGGGCGTCTCGCCTGTCCGATAAATTCGGATTTCCCGTAGGACGGATTCCCCCGTGGGACGGGCGTCTCGCCTGTCCGATAAATTCTGGTTCCCCGTAGGACGGGCGTCCCGCCTGTCCGATAAATTCGGATTGCTTGTAGGACGGGCGTCTCGCCTGTCCTATAAATTAGCCTCAAGCGAGACGGACAGGGACGGACAGGCGTCCCGCCCGTCCTACGGCGGGCTTTCAAAATTCGCGTCGCCAAAAGATAAGATTGGCGATCGCTAACAAAAAGGCGGTATATAGAAGAGCGTAAACGGCGTTGCCCAGCAGGCTACCGACATCTGGCAAGCTGCCATAAACTGCCATATTTTTAAGATCCAACCGCGTTAAGTCTGGCAAAACCAGATAGAGATTTTTAGTAAAACTTTCAATAGCAGGGTTTTCGCTTAGTTCGCCAGCCTTGACGATATCCGGGCTGAGGTGACCCATGAGATAAACGCCAAATGCGAGTAGGGTCGCAAGGAGAGAACTGGTAAAGACGCTAAAGGTAATGGCGAATGCTGCCAGCAAAGATAATTCTAAGAAAATATAGAAAACCGCCACTAAGATACTGCTTAAGGGATAATCAATCTGATTCAAACTGAGAAAGCCCAGGTAGATAGCGGTTGTGGCGGCGACCAGTACCGCCAGCACTGCAGAAAGTCCTAGGTGTTTGCCCGCGATTAGTTCGGCTCGGGCAACGGGTTTGGCCAGCAACAGTAATATAGTGCGCTTTTCTATTTCTTTTTGAATCATGGCCGTACCGATAAAAACGGCGACGATTAAGCCCATAGCGCCGATGGCGGTCAGACCGAGGTCAACAATAATTTTCTTGTCCGTGCCGACAATAGCGAATTCCGACAGCAAGCGCAGGGAACCGACTAAGAATATGGCAAAGAAGCCTATTAAGTAAAGGACGCGATCGCGAATCAATTCCCGAAATACGTTGCTAGCGATCGCCATAATTATACCAATATCCATAATCGAGTTTTGAGTTTTGAGTTTTAAGTTTTGAGTTTTAATTTCTTAGCTTGAGAGTTTTAAGTCTTCTCCCTTACGCCAATTCCCTACACCCTACACCCTACACCCTACACCCTAGTCTTTTGCCTTTACAACCAAGGAAATGCCGATGCTGGTTCTGCAAAGATGGGTTTGCTGGCTTTGTCGCAACTTAAGTTAGCAATTGGTCTGGGCTGAGCCTGCTGGAACTCGCGAGCGCTAGTTCCCCGTGGCACATAGCCTTGGGTAATGTTGCAAGATTTCTTCAGGTAGTATGTTTGCTCGCCAGAAACTGGGCCAGACCAAATAGCAAATAAGTCTAATTTATATCCTATCTCTCTCTGAGCGTAGGCCATTTTCAGAGACCACCACTCATTTTCTTCTAGGCTGGGCATTCTTAGCTTTACTTCTTGCTCCAGCTTATCGGCATTCAGCCCAGACATCCACAGCTCTATCTTTTGCCAGCGTTGGTTTTGAATCTTACTTTCTAGAAAAGACTCCATAGATTGCAATACTAATGCGCCTCTTTGATTCTCTTTACCTTGAAAATTAAGTCTAGTTACAACATAACTTTCGCTAAAGCTATTGGTCAGCAAACTCGGATATTCTTGCAACCAATCTTGAATCGTAAAAGAAAATTGAATCCAGCAAGATAAAGTTAAATGGCTCAAAAGCAATATTATCAATCTTTGGCGCGTGGCAGGTTTTGGTAATGTCAGTATTGGTTTTGAAGACTTTTTTGGGCGCTCCTTTGCTTCCTTCTTATCCTTTAGCTCTTTATTATCCTTTAGCTCTTTATTATCCTTTTCTTCCTTCTTATCCTTTTCCTCTTCCTCGGGTAAAAAATAAGGAATTCCTACTATAAATGCCGAGACTATGGGCCAAGAAACGCTGGTTAAGTATAGGCATTTTTCTGGGTAATAGCGGAAGATAAAACCACAGAGGAGCAGGGATGTGACCCAGGGCCATATCTTAATTGACCCAATTTTGTATGGGTTCCATTCTATTTGCCACCAAAGCATCCCGGCGATCGAGAATATGAAGCCAAAGGCTAGGATCGTATGATGGGCTACATTGGTTTCTTCTGGCAAAACCAAAGCAACTAATGCCATCAAAAAAGAGAACAAGCTTAGTAAAATCAGAGTTTCCCAAGAAAAAGGATGGGGAGGTTTGAACTGCTGAAACAGCGACTCTACTTTGCCGACTAGCCAATTTAAAAATTTTATAATAAATTCACCAATTTTTTTCATACTAATACCCCCCCTAACGACATCATTAAGATAATTAAGCTATAACTCGTGCTGTGGGCACCTAACATCCATAGTAGTTTCCGCGAGCTAGTGACTTGCTCCATTTTTTGGAAAGATATACTTGGAGAATCTGGAGAAAATTCTCTAATTATTTCCAGAGCTATGAATGCTGCCATCTTGGCAACCCACAAGGCGAAAAACATAACAGTACAAATAATTACGAGCAAGGATCGTAGGGAGGAGCTTACTTGATTTAAAAACATCGCTTGAATCAAGTCTTGTTTTAGGCTGAGGCTCAAATCGTCAATAGCATTAAAAATAATCAGCCATCCGAAGACAACGGCAAACAAGTTAAGAACCGAGGAAACTTCTACGCTTTTTTGCCAGCTATTTTGAAAAAAGTAGCGGTAAAAAGGGGATTCGGCAGCGATCGCTACCAAGATAAACAACCCTTGAAATAAGATAGCGCGTAAGGGGATAACATCTGACCACAACATATAACGGCCTCGTCAAGGGGACTCTTAGTGAAAAAATTATACCAAAATCATCTTAAATATGATAGTATAAGTGGGTTTTGCTTTGCTTATAATATAAGGACCAAGAAAAGACTGGGTATGGCACGCTCTGGCATCGGCATTCGCACGGCTTCTGCTCGTCAAGAGCGCCTTGTGGGTCAGATTCACGTTTATGATGGGGCTGGAAAAGGAAAGTCCCAAGCTGCCCTAGGGGTAGTTTTACGCTCTATTGGTCTCGGCATCAATACTCCGCAGCAAAGCCGAGTTTTGCTGCTGAGCTTTCTAAAAGGACCAGAAAGAGACTACGATGAAGATGCAGCGATCGAGGCACTACAACAGGGTTTTCCCCATTTAATCGATCGCGTGCGCACGGGTCGGGCAGAATATTTTGGCCGAGAGGAAATAACCCGCTTCGACCGGCTCGAAGCCCAAAGGGGCTGGGATGTGGCCAAGGGAGCTATAGCCTCGGATTTATATTCGGTGATAGTCTTGGACGAACTGAATCCAGTCCTGGATTTGGGACTGCTGCCGGTGTCGGAGGTGGTGCGGACTCTCAAGGAAAAACCCGAGTATTTGGAAATCATTGCCACCGGGCGATCGACTCCAGAAGATTTGCTGGATATTGCCGACCTGCATTCGGAGATGAAACCCCACTACCACCCTAGCGCTGCAGAACATGGCATTTCTGGAATAGAAATTTACACCGGAGCAGGGAAGGGCAAATCTACCAGCGCTTTGGGTAAAGCCCTACAATCTATTGGCAAGGGTATCTCTCAAGACTTATCCCACCGAGTTTTAATTATGCAATGGCTCAAGGGAGGCTCTGGCTATACGGAAGATGCGGCGATCGCGGCTTTGCGCCAGAGCTATCCTCACCTGGTCGATCATCAGCGCTGCGGTCGCGATGCTATAGTCTGGCGGGGTAAACAGCAGGAAATAGACTATGTGGAGGCGGAACGGGGCTGGGAAATTGCTCGCACGGCGATCGCCTCTGGTCTCTATAAAACTATTGTCCTTGACGAACTGAATCCGACTGTTGACCTAGAGCTGCTGCCGGTAAAACCGATTGTAGAAGCCCTACTTCGCAAGCCTCGGGATACCCAAGTAATTATCACGGGCCGCTGCCATAATATCCCAGACTATTTTAATCTTGCTAGCATTCACTCTGAAGTTTACTGCCATCGTCACTATTCGGAGCATGGGGTAGATCTCAGGCGCGGCGTGGATTTTTAAGCAGAGCTGAGTCTTTCACAAAAATTTACATCTTTTGCTAAGAAAGCGATCGCCTTTCTTAGCCTATAATCCGAGCAACTCCCTCTTTCTCTGCCCTAGCATAGTCTATCTTGTGCTACTGAGCTATCCCGGTCATCCAGTGCGAATTTTTGACAATTGACCGGGCTGGCGAAAATGTAGCGAACATAACAATTGGCCTTTGACCAACCGAGGGAGCAAATAATAAAAGGCCATGCAGTGTAGAACCCTTATGAGATAGCAAGTCAGATATAAGTGCAAATCGCTATCTTGGTTTTGCGTGGCTATAAAATTGTTAGATAAGGGACTTGCAAGTTAATAATGTACCAATCCGTAGGCTGCTCCTGGTCTATGCCCTCCGGGCATAGACCAGGGAGTTGGCCTAGCGTTCGCGGAGTCGAAGGATGATGGTGAAAGAACGCGATCGCCCGAACGCTGGTACTAAATTTGCAGTCGCTTGTCCCTAAGCCCTCCCCAAAATGAGGGCGATCGCATAATATCCTTCATATCCAATTCCTAGGTATGAATATTAAACCAAAAAAAATGAGCTTCTATGGCGTTAAAGACATAGACAGCTTGCCTGAGTTGAAAAAACTTTCAGAAACAGAGCGCTTGGCCATGAAAGCAGTGGCCCATGTTTTGCCCTTCCGGAGCAATAATTATCTAGTAGAGGAACTAATCGACTGGAACAAAATTCCTGACGATCCAATTTTTCGCTTGACCTTCCCCCATCCAGAAATGCTATCTTCCCAAGACTTGAACCTTATGGTTCGGCTTATCGAGGAGGATGCACCCAAGACTGCCTTACGGGAGGGAGCAAATGAAATTCGTTGGCGACTCAATCCCCATCCAGCGGGACAAAAACAGCACAACGTTCCCAGCCTCGATGGCGAACCCGTACCAGGAATCCAGCACAAATACGAAAAAACAGTTTTGATTTTTCCCACTGCGGGGCAAACTTGCCACGCTTACTGTACTTTTTGCTTTCGCTGGCCTCAATTTGTGGGACTCGATGACTTAAAATTTGCCACCCGCGAATCTGGAGACTTCCAGGATTATCTGCGATCGCATAAGGAAGTCAGCGATATATTGCTGACCGGCGGAGACCCCATGACCATGAAAGCGTGGCAACTCGCACTCTATATCGAACCCTTACTAGAATCTGGATTCGAGCATATCCAAACCATTAGGATTGGAACCAAATCCCTAGCCTATTGGCCTTACCGCTATGTCACCGATGAGGATGCCGACGACCTGCTGCGCTTATTTGAAAAAGTAGTGCAAAGGGGCAAGCATTTAGCAATTATGGGGCACTACGAACATTGGCAAGAATTCGCCACCCCTATTGCCCGAGAAGCGATTCGGCGCGTCCGCTCGACGGGGGCGCAAATCCGCACCCAAGCGCCAGTAATTCGCCATATCAATGATTCCGCAGATACTTGGGCGAAAATGTGGCAAACCCAAGTGAGTTTGGGCTGCATTCCTTATTATATGTTTGTGGAGCGACAAACAGGTGCCAAGGAATATTTTGAAATTCCCCTGGTGCGCTGTTGGGAAATTTATCAACAAGCCATCCAACAAGTCTCGGGTTTGGGGCGAACGGCGAGAGGTCCGGTGATGTCGGCTTTGCCTGGGAAAGTGGCGATCGATGGTGTTGCCGAAATAGCCGGAGAAAAGTTGTTTGTGCTGTCGTTTTTGCAAGCTCGCGAATCTGACTGGTGCAAGCGACCTTTCTTTGCTAGTTTCGATGCCGATGCCACTTGGTTGAGCGATCTCAAACCTGCTTTTGGGCAATATAAATTTTTCTACGAGAGTCAGCTTGAGGACATTTTGACCAGGCAGAAGCTGTTCTAAGGTTTATAGGCGGTCATTATCATTCGTTTAAATCAGCGATTTTAAACTAAAGGGGCAAAGAGGAATTGCCCCTTTATAAGTACCTGCATCTAATCTAATCTAATTGCTTTAATTGCATCTTCGTTCTGTTGACTATGCCGCCGCCGTTTCTGGAGCATTCTTGGCTTCCACTGGCAAAGTTCTAAATCGTTTGGGAACTTGCAAGTTCTTCGAGTCGCCAACAGTAGCTAGACGGATCTGCCAATTAGACACTTGCTCGTAGGTGAGATGTTTGGTATCGCTACTCGGCGTCCACAATCCCCCCCAAATAGTAGGGTCATCAAACCGGATAAGCCCTGATTTGCGGATAATTTCGCTCTGTGGCGTTCCCAATATAGGAGAAATTGCAAAAGGACTGACTTGAAATATAATTGATGGATTAACCGCCTTAACTTCATAATAAATTTCCCAGAGGGCTTCCTCTAGCTGGGACAGACAATAATCATCATCGTCAGCCAAGCCAATAATCACGCCATAGGAAACCATAGGAACGCCAGTTTGCACCACTCTTTTCACGATTCGTTTGTGCTGCTGCCAGGGTAGTAACTTGGCATAAGCTTCTCGTCCAAAAATAGGGCGTTCGGCAGGAAGATAACCAGCAAGAGTTCCCCTTTGTCCATCCCAATGAAAGAGAGCTTCGATTAGTTCTTCGTCGGGAGTCAAATCCGTGCTGTCATAGTTGCGTCCGCGTCCGAGGGTCATCTTCCTCAATTCCAGACCGTTTGGCCAGAGAATTGCTAAATCTCGTTCTCGCACCCCCTTCATAATCTCTATAACTTCCTCTCGACCTTCGGGGAAAATTACCCGCCCTAGAAACTGATCCGAGAGGCTAACCACCGATTTTGCTCCTGCCTCCTTCAGCACATCCAGCCATTCCATCACCCGTTTGGGGGACATTCGGCGATACCCGGTGCCGTAAGTGGGAGTTTGGCAAAAGTCACATTTGCGATCGCAGCCCATATCCGGGAATATAGCGCCAATGGGGATAAACTCTTCAGGAAATGGATCCATCCAATATTGTTTTCCGAGGCACTGTTTGGCAAGTTCCACGGATGGTAATGGCCATTCTTCGGGATGGAATGGAGTTTTTTCTTTGGGATATTGAGTTCCATCGGCCAAGACCACCCCAGTGAGTGCTTCCTTGGAACCTTGTCCTAACAAATAATTAAACAGCGGCCAATTAGCAGAGCCGGACTTGTCGAGAACGACTACTGCCGCGCCGTTATCCAGATAAACTTGAGGATCGGCAAAAGGATCCGAGCCACCCACAACCACTGGCTTGCCTTTGCTAGCCAGGTGCTTCAACAGCATCATTGCTATTTCGCGGTATAAGGTGAAATTAATTGTAATGCACCAAACTGCACAGCTTTCGGGATCGATGCTCTCGATGCGAACGCCGGTATAGTTCTTAGTCAGTTCGATGCCTCTCCAAATTTTACTTCCGTAATTTTCCGTGTAATCTCCATCTCGAAGATTAATGAATTTAGTCTGAAATCCTCCTGCTTGGAGATGCGATATCAAAACTTGCTTGCTAATAATCGGTTCCCACTTCCGCAAGGAATAATAGTCGTTGCCATCGGGATCCGATAGCTTCAACTGAGGCAATTCTACTAGCCCAATAGTTCGATTGTCTTGCTTTGTAATTGTCATTATGCTTTTCCCGTTCTAGATTATTTTTGTTGCTGTAATATCATGTCGGTTTGAATGCCCCAAAAAAAGCTTCGGCGTAGGACGGGCGTCCCGCCTGTCCCAAAGAGCGCTCGGGACAGGCGGGACGCCCGTCCTACGGGAGATTCCAAGTTTTTTCTGTGGAACAACTACGCGGACTTGATATAAGACCAATTTTTTATGAAGCTGCAACAAATTGCCGCTGTGCGAAACGGCCGTAGTGGCGTAGGCGGAGCCTACGCCACTACTAATAAAGCGCATCTTCTTCTATGCGGCAACTCCAGCTTGTTCTCCATTCATGCCTTCCACCGGCAACTTCCTGAACCGTTGAGGCGATTGCAAGTTCTTCGAGTCGCCAACTTGAGAGAGGCGGAACTGCCAATCAGACACTTGCTCGTAACTCAGGTATTTGGTGTCAATGCTCGCCGTCCAGAATCCCGCAAAAATTGCCGGATCGTCGTAACGGAGAAGGCCAGACTTGCGAATATTTTCTCCTTGTGGCGTTCCCAAAATCGGAGAAATCACAAACGGAGTAGTTTGAAAAATGATATCTGGGTTAATGGCCTTGACGTCATAATACATTTCCCAGAGCGCTTCCTCTAGCTGAACCAAACTCTCATTGTCATCATCGGGAAGGCCAATAATAACGCCATAGCTAATCATGGGAATTCCCGCTCGAACTATGCTTTGCATAATTCGCTTGTGCTGTTGCCAGGGAACCAATTTGGCATAGGCTTCTCGTCCAAACACAGGCCGTTCGGCGGGAATGTAAGCTGCTAGAGTTCCTTTGGTGCCATCCCAATTATAGAGAGCGTCGATCAGTTCCTCATCGGGAGTCAAATCCGTGCTTTCATAGTTGCGCCCGCGTCCTAGAGTCATCTTTCTCAGTTCCAGACCATTAGGCCAAAGAACTGTTAAGCCCATTTCTCGCAAACCTTTCATAATTTCGAGAATTTCTTCTCGGCCACCGGGGAAAATCGTCCGCCCCAAGAATTGATCGGAGACGCTCACTACCGATTTTGCTCCTGCTTGGCGCTGTATATCCAGCCATTGCAGCACCCGTTGAGGGGACATTCGGCGATACCCGGTGCCGTAAGTGGGGGTTTGACAAAAGTCACAGTGGCGATCGCAACCCATGTCCGGGAATATAGAGCCAATCGGTTTTAAATGTTCGGGAAACGGATCCATCCAATATTGCGTTCCCAAGCACTCCTTGGCCACTTCCACCGATGGTAACGGCCATTCTTCCGGATGCATAGGAGGATTGTGCTTGCGATACTCAGTCCCGTCGGCTAAGACCACCCCCGTCAGCGCTTCCTTGGATCCCTTTCCTAACAGATAATTAAATAACGGCCAATTCGCCGCCCCGGATTTGTCCGTAACAACTACTGCCGCACCGTTGCGCAGATAAACTTGGGGGTCGGCAAAGGGATCGGAACCACCCAAAACCACTGGCTTGCCTTTACTGGCTAGGTGCTTCAGCAGGAGAATTGCTATTTCGCGGTATAAGGTGAAATTAACTGTAATGCACCAAACCTCGCAGCTTTCGGGATCGACGCTCTTGATATCAACGCCAACATAATTCTTGGTTAGCTCGATATCTCTCCAATTTATCCGTCCATAATTTTCTACATAGTCTCCATCTCGGAGATTAATAAATTTCGTCTCAAATCCTCCTGCTTGCAGATTGGATAGTAAAACCTGCTTGCTAATAATCGGTTCAAACTTCCGCAAGGAGTAAAAGTCGTTCCCCTCCGGATCCGATAGCTTCAACTGAGGCAATTCAACTAACCCTATTGGGCCGCTTTTCGTTGCAGTTGTCATTATTGCTCCCCGATCTTGTTTTTACTACTGCTATAGCATTTCTCAAATTAATGTGAGGTTATCTGGGGCCCGCGCATCCCACTACGGGGGTTGTCGTTCGGGTCGCCGAGATTGTCTTGGGGATGCTGTCGCTCCTACGCCCTCCAAGGCGATTGTTCATTACACTTAATTTGAGAAACGCTGCTATATCCTAAGCCTTAGACAAAATATATATTTTAGGTTGTGAAAAACCGGTTTTTTTTAACAATACCTTCGCCAAAACGCAAAAATCCTTATTTGTAGTTGGATCCGGGAACCAAACCCAACAAATGTCTGTTCGTTTAGCAACGTCCGCACCGCAGGGAGCGCGAAGCTATCCCCCCTTTTTAAGCTTTTTAAGGGGGGCTTAAGAGCGGCTTAAGAGCTTAGCCCTCCTTTTTCAGGGGGGTTGGGGGTATCTAGCCGGAGAGGGAAAATGGCGAAGGTATTGTTCAAAAAACCTGGCTTCTGGCGATCGCCTATGTTAGAAACCCTGTGAGAAACCCTGTTTTTTCAAACAAACCGGGTTTCTGGCGATCGCCTATGCAGCCACCGCTTCTTTTCTGGCCTTTGCTTCCGCAGGCAAATTTCTGAATCGTTGAGGAACTTGCAAGTTTTTCGAGTCACCAACTTGAGAGAGGCGGAACTGCCAATCAGACACTTGCTCGTAGGTGAGATGTTTGGTGTCGCTACATGCCGTCCAGAATCCCCCCCAAATGGTAGGATCGTCAAACCGCAGCAGACCTCCTTTGCGAATTGCTTCGCCCTGTAGCGTTCCCAAGATTGGAGAAATTGAAAAGGGACTGATTTGGAAGATAATTGATGGATTAATCGCTTTGACTTCATAATAGATTTCCCAAAGCGCTTCCTCTAACTGGGACAAACTATAATCGTCATCATCTGCCATGCCAACAATTACGCCATAGGAAATCAGAGGAACGCCAGTTTCCACGATTCTTCGCACGATTCGTTTGTGTTGCTGCCAGGGAAGTAACTTGGCATAAGCTTCTCGTCCAAAAATGGGCCGTTCCGCAGGAACATAACCAGCAAGGGTTCCCCTTCGCCCATCCCAATGAAACAGAGCATCGATCAGTTCTTCATCGGGAGTCAAATCCGCGTTTTCATAGTTGCGTCCGCGTCCTAGAGTCATCTTCCTCAATTCCAGACCGCTCGGCCAGAGAATTGGTAAATCCCGTTCTCGCACCCCTTTCATAATATCTAGAACTTCTTCTCGGCCTTCGGGGAAAATTATCCGTCCCAGGAATTGATCCGAGGGGAGGACTGACGATTTTGCTCCTGCTTCGATCAGCACATCCAGCCATTCCATCACCCGTTTGGGAGACATTCGGAGATAACCCGTGCCGTAAGTGGGAGTTTGGCAAAAGTCGCATTTGCGATCGCACCCGATATCCGTAAATACGGTGCCAATGGGGATGAATTCTTCGGGAAACGGATCCATCCAATATTGTGTCCCGAGGCACTGTTTGGCAACTTCCACCGATGGTAATGGCCATTCTTCGGGATGGAGTGGAGGTTTGCGCCGGGAATACTCAGTTCCATCGGCTAAAACCACACCCGTGACTGCTTCTAATGGTCCTTTTCCCAGAAGATAATTAAATAGCGGCCAGTTAGCTGCTCCTGACTTGTCCTTAACAACCACTGCCGCACCGTTGTCCAGATAAATTTGGGGAGAGGCAAAAGGATCCGAGCCACCCACAACCACTGGCTTGCCTTTACTGGCTAGGTGCTTCAACAGCATCATTGCTATTTCGCGGTATAAGGTGAAGTTAACCGTAATGCACCAAATTTCACAGCTTTCGGGGTCTATGCTCTCAATGGGAACGCCGATATAGCTCTTAGTCAGTTCGATGCCTCTCCAAGTTTTCCGTCCGTAATCTTCCGTGTAATCTCCATCTCGAAGATTAATGAACTTAGTCTCAAACCCTCCTGCTTGCAGATTCGATATTAAAACAAGCTTGCTAATAATCGGTTCCCACTTCCGCAAGGAATAATAATCGTTGCCATCGGGATCCGATAGTTTCAACTGAGGCAATTCTACTAGCCCAATAGGGCCGTTCGCCCTGTTTGCTGCAATTGTCATTATTGTTACCCTTATTAATATTGTCTTTGCTGTACTATTATTCTACCAAGCCTTTTCCAAACAGCCATGCAGTAATTTGGAAAAGGCTTCCTCATCTGTAAGCCTTTTGAGCCGAATCGCTATACTGCCACCGCTTCTTTTCTGGCATTTTCTCCTTCCACAGGCAGCCTTCTGAATCGTTGAGGAACTTGCAAATTTTTCGAGTCGCCAACGCAAGATAGGCGGAACTGCCAATCAGAGACTTGCTCGTAGCTCAGGTGTTTGGTGTCAACGCTCGCAGTCCAAAAACCTGCAAAAAGCGCTGGATCGTCGAACCGCAGCAGGCCGGATTTGCGAATTGTTTCCCCCTGTGGCGTTCCCAAGATTGGAGAAATCACAAAGGGACTGATTTGAAATATAAGCGAAGGATTAATCGCTTTCACTTCGTCATAGATTTCCCAAAGCGCTTCCTCTAGCCGTAGCATACTTTCATCATCATCATCGGGAAGCCCGATAATCATGTGATATACAATCATCGGGATACCAGCTTCCACGATTCTTCGCACAATTCGTTTGTGTTGCTGCCAGGGAAGTAACTTGGCATAAGCTTCTCGTCCAAACACGGGGCGTTCCGCAGGAAGACCGCCAGCCAGAGTTCCCTTTTGCCCATCCCAGCTATAAAGAGCGTCGATCAGTTCGTCATCGGGGGTCAAATCCGTGCTGTCATAGTTGCGTCCGCGCCCCTTGGTCATCTTCCTCAATTCCAGGCCATTAGGCCAGAGAACGGTTAAATCCATGTCCCGCATTCCCTTCATAATTTCGAGAATTTCTTCTCGGCCACCAGGGAAAATCGTCCGCCCCAGGAATTGATCGGAGACGCTCACTACCGATTTTGCTCCCGCTTGGCGCTGTATTTCCAGCCATTCCAACATCCTTTTGGGAGACATTCGGCGATACCCGGTGCCGTAAGTGGGGGTTTGACAAAAGTCACAGTGGCGATCGCAACCTATGTCTGGAAATATGGAACCAATTGGTTTTAAATGTTCTGGAAACGGGTCCATCCAATATTGCATTCCCAGGCACTCCTTGGCCACTTCCAAGGATGGTAACGGCCATTCTTCGGGATGCAGGGGAGGGTTGCGTTTGGCATACTCAGTCCCGTCGGCTAAGACCACCCCCGTCAGCGCTTCTTTGGGACCTTTTCCTAACAGATAATTAAATAGGGGCCAATTAGCCCCCCCAGATTTGTCCTTAACAACTACTGCCGCACCGTTGCGCAGATAAATTTGAGGATCGGCAAACGGATCCGAGCCACCCACAACCACTGGCTTGCCTTTGCTGGCCAGATGCTTCAACAGCATCATTGCTATTTCGCGGTATAAGGTGAAATTAACTGTAATGCACCAAACCTCACAGCTTTCTGGATCGAGACTCTTGATATCAACGCCAACATAATTCTTAGTCAGTTCGATATCTCTCCATTTTATCCTGCCGTAATTTTCTACATAATCCCCGTCTCGAAGATTAATAAATTTCGTCTCAAATCCGCCTGCTTGGAGATTTGATAGTAGAACAAGCTTGCTAACAATCGGTTCAAACTTCCGCAAGGAGTAAAAGTCGTTGCCCTCCGGATCGGATAGCTTCAACTGAGGCAATTCAACCAGACCAATAGGGCCGCTTTTCGTTGCAATTGTCATTATATTTTCCCTGATAGACGCTTTTTTGCGGTTATATTGCTGCTATACAATATTTTCTAACAAGCCGGTAACAACACAGCCAACGCCAAGTCTTACCTTGTTTGCCTTGTTTGCCAAGACATAACTACTTAACTAGCGTTTGTTTGCTACCAAGGCATTTCTGTTTTTTTGAGCCTCGTAGCAAAATGTTGCTAATGATACAAAATAGAAGCTCCAAAACCTTTTAAGCTTTCTAATATTGGGCCGATAAATCATCATCCAGGATGACCTGGCCAGGATAATCCTAGATAACCGGAATTTTTAACTAAAGAGTGACAACAGTTTACTTCATAAGCTCTGGTATTGTCAAGGGGCGTGCAAATCCTAATTTGGGCTTTTTATTTTAAGATTTAGCTCGCGATCGCAGGCTTAAACCCTATAAATAGCGCAATAAATAATAAATGACGCTAAATGTAGAGTTTGGTTATAAAGAAAGCAGTTAATATCGCTATAAAAATTTATTTTTTTTAATTTTTCTTAATAAAAACGAATTGGCGCTTGTAGTATTAGTGGTTGATAGAATAATGTTCGCCATCAGGAAGAGCCTATGCTAATAGCAGCAAATAATCCAAGGATATCTGTCAGAAAAATAATAACAGAAAAAGACTTGCTTCAGGTCGAATGGGCAGATGGATATCGCAGTCAATTTCATTACCTGTGGCTGCGAGATAATTGCCCATCGGTTCCCCGCATCAATGGTCAGCGTAACGTAGATCCCTTAATTTTTGCTGCCGAACCCTATCCAAAAAAAGTATGTATAAACCAGGAAAAAAAAATAGCAATTGTCTGGGCAAACGACGGTCATGTTAGCAAATTCGAGCCTGTCTGGCTGCGCAAACATGACTATTCTAATGGAACGCAAGCAAAATGGCAACCTAAGTTATGGGGGTCGGAAAAAGTAAGTTCGCTAGCCAAAGCTGACTACAGCGATATTTTGCAAGATGAAGCAAAACTAAGAAACTGGTTATTATCCCTGCGCGATGATGGAATTGCCGTACTTGAGAATGTTCCTATCGAGCCCGATACTGTCTTAGAAGTAGCAGCCCATTTGGGTTCTTTGCGCGAAACATATTGGGGTAAGATTACCAATGTCAAGTCTGTAAATAACCCTGTAAGCCCTTCCTTCACTAATTTAACGATTTTACCTCATACCGATTTGACTTATTTTGACGATCCCGCTGCTTATTTACTATTGCATTACTTACAAATCAGCAACACAGGAGGAGAGGTTACTATTGTTGATGGCTTTAAGATAGCCGAAGTATTGCGCCAAGAAGCTCCAGAAAAGTTTAAACTACTCTCAAGTTTGCCAGTAAAGTTTCGCGTCCAATTTACTGATGCAGATTTAAGTGCTGAAGGAGAGATTATCCGTCTGGATTGTTTGGGCAAAGTAAAGTCGATTCGCTTTTCTTGCCGTTCTATTCAGCCGTTTAACTTCCCTTCCGAGGCGATCAAGCCTTATTACGAAGCTTATTGCACCTTTGCCCAAATGTGTAACAGCGATGAATATATAATGCGCGTCAAGGTCAATTCAGGAGATTTGCTGATTTTAGATAACCATCGAGTGTTACATGGGCGTACCGAATATTCTGGAGAACGCTGGGTGCAAATTGCTTGTATAGAACGGACAGAATTACTCAGTCGCTTGTCCGTTCTTAGTCGGTAGCTAATCCTAGAGTAATATAACCCTATAACAGTGGCTCTTCGGGTTGCTTGTAGGTAAAAGCGTTTGTCATTAAACTAAGAAACGCTCTATTTCAGATTTACTCTATTTATCCAGTGCAGACAGGATAAATAGAGTTCAATATAGCACTACGCAAATGAGTTAAGACATTTATAAATGCTCGTTCCTTGGTCAGAGACTACCCTTTGACTTTTGAATGCATTTTGAATACTTTTAAATTTAGCGTAGCGCTATACTGTATTGCTTGCTCTAAATATAGCTTATGCGCCTAAATTACAATTTGTAAAATGCTACAAAACGTGAGTTTTTGTAACTTTTATTAAGAGTAAAAAATGGGTAGCTTATATTATTATAGAGTGAGTGGAATGCCTAAGGAGGCAAAAAAATACCTAACCAGGTCAAGAGTTAGGGCAATTTTGGTGGCGATCGCTTGCAAATGCTTTAAGATCGGGAAAATTGAAGATTGCAAAACCCATGCTAAAACATATGCTCAAACACATACTTTGCGCGTTAATGGTTCTTGTTCTTTTTTGGTCCTCAATGCCTAATGGGGCTCAAGGGGAGGAGTTGCCTAATGAGGGACCAGGAGCAGCACAAACAGATACATTAGAGCCAAACTTGTATTGTCCAAAAGGAACTGAGTTCGATCCAATAGCAAGTAACGCTACAAAAAGAATATGTGACATTGATAGTCGTGAGGGTAAAAATACTGACGATCCTAAAGATCGGGTGTACCCATGGCCAGAGAAAAGGGCCTATGTTACCAATGAAGACAGCTTCCCGAAACTAGTCAACAAGAATTATCCCAGTTGGTATCGAGGGGATGGAGAAAACGGTCTAGCAGATGACAGCTCGTACCACTTTTATTACAGCTTAATTGGGCCAGGATTAGGACAAGACGGCAAACCTGGATACAATACAGATAATATTTTTTGTACGACGTTTTACCTAAAACCAGAAAAAACGTACATTGCTCATAATCATCCATCCCGAGAGTTCTACTACATTATTGATGGAGAAGCAAAGTGGTATGCGGGGGCTCAAACGTTTGATGTAAAGCAAGGGTCTTTTATAGTACACCCCCCTTACATATCTCATGGCTTCACCAATACTTCTAAGACTGTATCTCTGCGAACATTTACCTGCTGGTGGCGAGATAAGGGAGATCCTAAGGATGTTATGAATTATAGTGGCTTACCTGTAAACCCTTGTCTGGTTGAGTCTGAGGAAACCGCTGTAGGCTATCCGGTCGATTCCGTATGTGAGGAATAGAATACAGTAGTCTTAATGAGTAATGCAATAATCTATCGGCTATGCTGAAGCGATATAGCTAACAATCCTAAATTGTAGAATTTGTCGGGGCAATCCTTGGTAGGTGGTTGTCCCGATGTTATTTTACCAATCGTTTAGGATTGCTTTAGCAAATAGGACGAGTTTTAGGAAAGACGATAGAGCCGTATTAATAGATAGCCTCTGAGCAGAAAACTAGAGCCATTCAGCAATAGCAAGGGCCATCCTGCATGAATTGGCATACTCAAGCCAAAAGCTACGGTCGAAAAATCTTTGATCAATAGGCTTGACAGCAAGCGCTTGGAAAGGGGAATATTTTGGTTAGTATTTTTGGTGTTATCGAGCAATCGGATTTGGTGTATGATTCCGCAAGCTAGAACAAATGTCATTATTACGGTTAAAATGTCGGCACTGATGCCGATCGCAAATGGCAGCGGTCTCAGGAGCATTAAGACCAAACCTACAGCGAGAGCGATCGCAGTAGAGGCTACGCTAAGATAGCTGGCAGTAGAGCGGCGATCGAGGTGAATCTCGAATAGGATTCCCACCAATAGTAGCAAAGCACCGAGGCGCGTCCAGACCAAGTAATGATTAAACTCAGCACGGGTTAAGCCCAAAAAAAATATGGCAAAAAAAGCAGCAAAGCTGGTTATAAACTGTTGGGAGGATAAGCTATCGGTGAAGCGTTGACTGCCTAATTTGCGGCGATCGCGAAGAATTTTAAATTGATGAAACAAGCCGTACCAAGTAAATAAGAAAAGAGCAGATACCAAGGCTCCAAAAAAGTGGAAGTACATATTGCTCAAAATAGAAGAGTAAAAAATAGAGTAAAAATGCCCAAGCAATTCACAGATGCCGACACGGAGAAGTATTATAACACAGTAGAAATTCAATATGAAATACCCTGGAATCAAGATGGCAGCAAACACTGGGGATATTTTGAGAATTTGGATGCCCCCGACGAGGAAAAGGAATTGTTCCGAGCGAGCGATCGCTGGAACGACTATATGCTAGATACAAGCGCGATCGCCGCTGACTCTCGCGTCCTTGAAATTGGCTGCGGCAACGGCAACGCTGCTATCTACCTCGCCCAAAAAACCGGCTGCGAGGTCGCGGGCATCGATATTAGCGAGACGCATATCAGCAATTCCCAAGCAAAAGCTGCGGATTTTCCTTCCTTGCGCCTTTCCTTTCACAAGGCATCGGCCACGGAGCTGCCGTTCCCCGATAATTCCTTTACCCATGTCTGGAGCCAAGGAACTCTCCTGCATATCCACGAACGGGATCTAGCGCTCAAAGAAGCTTATCGCGTTTTAAAAAAAGACGGGGTACTCATATTCGACGACTTGGTAGCCCTAGTGCCAGCCTTCAGCGAATCCACCTTAAAATATGTCATGGAGCGGATGCGCCTCAGCGAGCTATTTAGCCCCCAGTCATACGAATCTTCTCTCGGTCAGCTCGGTTTCGAGATCTTAGAATCCAAAGACTTGAATCTACATCTCCAAAAAACCTACGCTATTCAATCCCTGCGAGTCCGAGAGCAAGACCCAGAACGAAGCCTTGCTTATGAGAAAACCGGCGCAGCCGTTGCCGCAGGAGAGATTGGCTGGTGGTTTTGTCATTGTCAAAAAGTTGTATAGCAATTAGCTTTCAGCTTTCAGCTTATGCGATCGCGCAGGCTAGGCTCTTCTGCTTATGCCCTCCTTGGGCAGGCTGCGCTCTTCTGCTTTCACTCAAAGTATTGCATATTATAGCTTTCGTACTTTATAATTGTCCTAGCCTTAGTGCGTCATGCTATAAATGCCTATTTCGCCGGAAAATTAAAGTAATTCAAACCCAAGTTTTAGCTTAGAGGTCAGCATGATTCGACAAGAAGACGTTTCCATCGTTTTGAAGGACGCGGAAACCTTACAACATACCCGCAAAGATTACATCGAGTACCACCAAGAACTTTCGTCAAAAGCCAGAGAAATAAGCGTGTTATTTCAAGACAAAAAAGTTTTGGACGTCACGGTGCCACCCGGAGTATTTAATCCTTATGGGGGAATTGCTGCTCAAGCCTTTATGAGCGGGGTACTGAGCGGCGAAATAGATGTCAAAGGAAAAAAAGTAGTCGATCTCGGATGCGGTTGCGGAGTGGCAGGCTGGTGCTGCGTCTTGAAAGAGAGCGAGAAGGTTTTATTTACCGACATCAACCCGAATGTTATCGCTCTGAAAGATAACCCGATGTTGAGACCGCAGGATGAGGTCAAGGTGCAAGACCTATGTGCTGGGGAAGAAAAAGACTCCTACGATGTCGTTTTGATGGGTTTTCCCAGTCGCAGTATCGAACGAACTGTGGACTATACATCCTATGAAAGTGGAATTTTACGAAACGACGATCTGATCTTCAAGACTATCGACGATGTAGGGCGGGTTTTGAAACCCGGGGGAAAATTTGTGTTTTTCTACCGCGTGTTCAACGATCGCTTTCCGCTGTATTTGGAATTTACGTCTAAGTTAGCTCAATATTTTGATATCTCGTCCGTGAAACTGCTGTGGTACTCTTACGAAGCAACGGGGCACGGTTTATTGCTTTCGGTTGATAAGGCGAGTTTGTGAATTTTGTAAGTCTCTCGCAGTGCCTGCACCATTTCCTGGGGCAGGCCAAATTTTATGACGTCCACCAGTTTGCTCCACTCAAAGCTACTGAGACTTGCTCGGCTATAAATTTGTAGCTGTCTTCTAAAACTGCTTTAGATTTCAATAAGGCATTGCCAATTTTGCCTGTATATTGAGCCGCTAGCTCTACTACGGAGCCAATGCCAAGTCTGTCTCAGTAGTGATGCCGCTTCTATCCGTTTGAGAAGTTTTTGAAAGATGGCAAGCCTGATATTGAATTGAATATCGGCGCGATCGCAGTAATGCCAACAAACATAAAAAGGTGAAAGTCAACCATACAGTAAAGGCTGGTTCGTCAAGCCCTGGGCTTGGGCTAGCGCTACGCGCAAGTCAAAAGTCTCAAGGTAATAAGTCAAAAGTATAATCTGACTAAGGAGCGAGCATTTATATAGCGTTTCTCAAATTGATGTGAGGTTTCTGGGGGATGCAATATCCCAATACGGAAGTTCCCGTTCGGAGCGCGCTCGATTGTCGCTCTTGTTGCTGTCGCCCCTACGTTTCTAACATTACACTTATTTGAAAAACGCTATATAAATGTCAAGCGCTTATTTGCGTAGTGCTATAAAAGCCATGCAAAAAAGAGGGCCATGCAATTAAAGATGCGCGCATGGCCACTTGCAGGAGGGTTGCTCAGATGCTATAGCAGTAAGCAGTCAGCAAGAGAGCAGTCATGCGATCGGCACAAGCCTTGCCGTTACTAGCCAGGAGCGAGATTTGAACTGTCCGCTCCCAAGCGTCCGTAGTGCTATATGTAGGGAACTCGTTCGCGAACTCGGCCAGTTTTGATTTTTGACAACAACCAGTACGGAACAAGAGGAATTTAGAGTGTAGGGTCTAGGGTGTGGGTTGTGCAGTTTGGGGACTGTGGGGGGAGGGGGAGGGTCTTTCAAGGGTATGTTTTTTAGATTTGGTGTTTTCTAGGCGAATCGACGGCGTAGGGGCGATAGCATTCCCGAGAAAATATTACTTAAAATTAAACTAATGTAATTGTAATGCTTCGCCCTAGAAAGCTATGAAGCCTAACGACAACATCAAAAAGGAGGATTATAAAAAACATACTCTTGAAAGAGGGGAGGGTGGGGTCTTTGAAGGGTATGTTTTTTAGATTTGGCATTTTTGAGGGGTACCCTTGAGGGCGTAGGGGCGATAGCATTCCCGAGACATATTGTTTTTTTACAATAAAAATATTGTATTGGAATGCGCGGGCCCTTGAAACCCATGCAGCCCACCGACCGCGCTCCTGCCAGGAAATTATAAAAAACATACCCTTGAAAGGAGGGTGGGGTGTAGGGAATTGTAGATAAATTTTTGAAAAAACATATGAAATACCAGCGCATTAGCCTGAATGCTTTGCTTGCTTTGTTCTGTAGTCTCCAGGCGTATCCAATTGCCGTTGCTACTGCCACGGTTACTGCTGCGGCTCCTGCCAGTAGAGAAACTGGCGAAAGCCTTTGTAAGGTGGATGCTGTCACCCAGAACGACGTCCAACTCGCGAGTGCCATTCTCTATGCAGCCCTGGGAGAGCAAGAGCGGGCGCTAGAGGAGGCGCAACGCATTGAGGACAAAGCAAAACAAGATGAGGCGATCGCCCTGGCTTATGCCCAACTCGGAGAATACGAGCAAGCTTTTAGCCTGCCCTTCCCTCCTTCCGTATTGTATCCTCCTAAAAATGTCTATACAAAAATAGCCCGCCAATCTATCGATGCGCAACAAACCGAAGAACTTCTGCAAGGAGCTTCTTCGGCGCAACTGGGCGTTGAAGTCTTGGCAACCCTGGCCTCTACCTATGTAGAAGCGGGTGCCTACGATGCAGCATTCCAGGTAATTAATACAATCCAGGATGAAGGATTTAGAACCGACCGACTCATCCACCTAGCGCTCAATTACGATCGAGACGGAAACGGGGAAAAACTAAAAGAAACTCTAGAGCTGATTTTGCCCCCTACTGAAGCTATTGCCGACAGTTATCAAAGAGGCAGGAGTTTGGCTCAACTTGCCTTGATGTATGCAGAGGCAGGAGAAAAGCAAGAAGCCCTAAAATTGCTAGAGCGAGTTAGAGACTTGGCCGCAACTATGAAAGACGCGCCGCCTAAAGTAGGGGTTTTAATTGCCGGTGCTTCCAGCTATGCCAAAGCGGGGGATGGGGAAAACGCAGAAAAAATGCTATTGGAGGCTAGGGATATTGCCCAAACTTTGAGCGATCATTTTGTCATAGGATATGCGCTAGTAAAAATTGCTTCCGGTTATATAGAAGCGGAACGAGAGGAGGAAGCTTATCTAACTATAAAGGCGATCGAGGAAGCATCGGCGAGCGGTTGGGTAGTGCCCTATCTGGCCGCTAGAAACGAAGCATTAGTACAGATGGCTATTCAATATGCTGCTAGAGAAAAGTTCGACCGAGCGGTAGAAATCGCTCGCGCCATTGACCCGCTCTCCGATTCCCAACAAGTCGATTTAAGAACGCGACAGCCTATAGTGAATTTTGAGGGAAATCCCGATCGCGACAATGCTTTGGCGGGAATTGCTCTAGAATATGCCAAAGCCGGACGGGTTGAAGATGCGCTCCGAGTGGTAGCTAGCTTGGAAAACGAATCCAAACAGCCGCAACTTTTATTAGAGATTGCCCAGTATTATCTAGAGCGAGGAGAGAACAAACAAGCTAAAAAAGTAGCTGAATCTATCTCTGCCTTGCCTGCTTTTCCAACGGTAATGCTGGGTCTTACTGCAGTCGAATATGCAGAAGCCGGTATTTTCGACGTTGCCCTAGAGCTGGCCGAAGCAATTCCG
Organism: Oscillatoria sp. SIO1A7; assembly: GCA_010672965.1. Taxonomy (GTDB): domain Bacteria; phylum Cyanobacteriota; class Cyanobacteriia; order Cyanobacteriales; family Laspinemataceae; genus SIO1A7. The sequence goes on along the minus strand of JAAHFN010000043.1, from coordinate 13,708 downwards.
GTGGGCAATTTCCTAGAAGCCCAGGTACAAATTGGCGCTGCAGAAAGGATAGCAGTTCAATTGGCCGCAGCAGGGCAATACCGACAAGCCAAGGAGACTGCCGAAACTATCGAGGATTGCGGGGTTAGGAGTAAGGTTTTGTTGGAAATCGCTACCTTCCAGGCCGAAGAAGGACAAGAAGATAAGGCTAGAGAAATCTTGGCTGCTATCCCGGGGTGGCATTCTATTCAAGAGCTGGCGAATCAATCGCGGCGGCTAATCCAGCGGGCAGAGGCGAGCCGGGAGTCAGGGCAACTGGATGCGGCGTTGGCTTTGTGGGAGCAAAATCTGGAGATAGTGCGGCAAATGAACAATCGCGATCGAGAGGGATTTGCACTCCGGCAGATGGCCGAGGTTTATGTTCAGAAGGGAGACGCCGAAAATGCGATCGCTAGCTATAAGAGAAGTTTGGCAGTTTATCGAGAAACAGGCGATCGCGGCAGGGAAGCAGATCTATTAGAAGCAATCGGACGTTTCGCCAATCAACAGGAAGACTTTACCCAGGCGATCGACAGCTACCAGCAGGCAGTCGATATTTATCAAGAATTCGATTATGCTTTCGGAGTGGGACGGGTGTTGATGCATGTGGGCAATGGTTACGCCGCTAAGGGAGACTTGCCCGGGGCAATCGATGCCTACGAGCGGAGTTTGGCAATTTTACAAGGCAACCATAAAAGTCTAGACCAGCGGGATTTGGTGGAGATTTTAGAGCAAAAAGTTATCGAAAGGCTGGCCTTAGTGCTGATTCACTCTGGCAATCTCCCCAAAGCCAAAGCCGTGCTACAAGCGGGAATTAAAAAGCGGGAAGACCGCATCGCCAGCTTGAAAGGCAATGATGCGGCTCGGCTGCAGGCGGCTAACTCCAATATAAGAAACTACGAACTCAATCCCTATAGCCTGCTGCAACATATTTTCGTCCAAGAAGGCCAGATAGAGTCGGCACTGGAAACTGCCGAGCGAGGTCGGGGTCGCGCCTTTGTGGAGTTATTGGCGGAGCGAATAGCGAGCAATCCCCGCGAGTCTTCCTCGGCGATCGCTCGGGTTTCTACCGCAGAACCGACTATCGCCGAAATTCGCCAAGTCGCCGCCGACCAAAATGCCACTTTGGTTCTCTATTCTTTTGACGAAGCCCTAAGCAAGCAATTGTTTATCTGGGTCGTCCAGCCTACCGGGGAAATAGGCTTTCGTCAAGTGAATCTAGATCCGAATATTTCTCTGGCAGAAGTGGCCGAGCGTACCCGAGTGGCGGCGGCAACCAATCGCAATCGCGGCGCAGAAGAAGCTATCGTTGCTCTGGTCTCCAATGCTCGTCAAACTTTGGGGAAACCAGGTCGGGAAAAGCGCCTTTCTCCCCAGAAGCGATTGCAGCAGTTGTACCAAATCGCTATAGAGCCGATTGCCGATTTGTTGCCCTCCGACCCAGAAAAACCCGTCATCTTTATTCCCCAAGGGGAGTTGTTCTTGGTTCCTTTTCCCGGGCTGCTCGATTCGGAAGGGAAATATTTAATTGAAAAACACACGATTCTGACTGCTCCTTCAATTCAATCTTTGGCTTTGACCGGCCAAAACCCTGGCAGCCAGTCAGGAGCCGCCTCTTCTTGCGCGAACAATTCTTGCAATGCTTTGGTGGTGGGCAATCCAATTATGCCTTATAAACCGGGTGCCCCTGCGGGAGAAGAGCGGCAGCGCCTGAACCCTTTACCGGGCTCGGAGGAAGAAGCCCAGGCGATCGCTGAAATTCTGGGGACGAAAGCGCTAGTTGGCAGCTTAGCCACGGAATCGGCGATCGCTGTTGCCTTGCCCGAAGCCGACATAGTTCATCTAGCCACCCACGGACTCTTAGACGATATTGAAGGATTGGGAGTCCCGGGAGCGATCGCCTTTGCTCCGGAAACAAACAATGATGGCTTGCTCACTTCCCTGGATATCCTAGCCATGAATTTGAATGCTTCCTTAGTAGTTCTTAGTGCCTGCGATACGGGTCGCGGCCGCCTCACCGGCGATGGCGTCATTGGACTTTCTCGCTCTTTTATGACCGCTGGCGTCGAAAGCGTTCTCGTCTCTCTCTGGAAAGTCCCCGACAAACCCACCGCAGATTTAATGGTGGAATTTTATCGCCAATTTGCGCGATCGGGCAAAAAAGCCGCCTCGTTGCGCCAAGCCATGCTCGCCGCCAAAGAAAAGTATCCAAACCCTCAAGATTGGGCAGCATTTACAATGGTTGGCGTCGCCAAATAGTTTTAAGTTTTAAGTTTTAAGTTTTAAATTTGAATTAATTAGGGTGTGGGGTGTGGGGTGTGGGGTGTGGGGTATCGGGTGTAGGGTGTAGGGTGTGGGGTGTCGGGTGTCGGGTGTGGGAAGTGTGGGAAGAACCAAGGCATAAATTTTATCCCCTCTCTCCCTACACCCTACACCCTACACCCCACACCCTAATTAATTCCCAATGCCCCATTCCCAATGCCCCATTCCCAATTCCCAATGCCCAATGCCCAATTCCCAATATAACAAATCTAAATGCGCAAGATAAACTCAACATTCAAAACTCAGAGTTCAAAAATCCAAATGCCCTTGCTGCTCCTAATCTCTGTCTTGACCAGTTGTGCTGGTATGCCCGATCGTGCTGTTCTCAAGGAAGCAGGGAAATCCACTGCCGTCAATGCTCCCGCCGTCACGGAAGTGCAAAACGCGCAGATAGCCAGCGGAGGGGAGGGGTATTTGGCTGTAGCGGATTCTGGCAATCTTGCCGTACCGGACGAGTCTCGACCCCAAACCCAACTTATTAAAGAAGCCGAGTTATCTGTTTTGGTCGAGTCGATTGCCGATGCGATTCAAACTGTCTCCAATTTGGTCAAACAACAGCAGGGCGATTTACTAGAATTCCAAGATAACAAGCCAGTGGATACTAGAAGTCGTCACACCGCTCATATGCAAATTCGGGTGCCGCAGCAGCGCTTGGAAGCAACGATTAACGCTTTGGCCGAGTTGGGCAAGGTGCGCAATCGCTCTCTAACGGCTAGAGATGTCTCCGACCAACTGGTGGATTTAGACGCCAGACTGCGCAATCTGCGCAAACAAGAAGAGTTGGTTTTGAAAATTATGGAGCGCTCTGGAAAAGTGGGAGAAGTTTTGGAGGCTGCCCGAGAACTGAGCAACACTCGGGAGGCTATAGAGCGGATTGATGCCCAGTTGAAGAACTTGCAAAATCAAGTAGCTTATTCTAAAATATCTCTATACCTAGAAGCTCCAGCTCTAGAAACCGGACAACCAAGTTTGTCCCTGGGCTTGCAACTCTCAGAGACTTGGGGCAATGCCGTCAGTTCCGTTAGAGGTTTCAGCCTCGGCTTAGTCAAATTATTTCTCTATTTATTAGTCTTCAGCCCCTATCTGTTGCTGCTTAGTGGCGGAGTCTGGACCCTTCGCAAAGCGACCAAGAAAAAAGGTAAGACTGAGAACTAGAAGGTGCGGTTTTGAATTCTTATAATTAGGCAAAAAAACTAGGGTGTGGGGTGTCGGGTGTGGGGTGTGGGGGACTTGGGGACTTGGGGACTTGGGGACTTGGGGGTATGCTTAATTCCATTCCAGTTTCTCCCATTCCAGTTCCCAATTACCTGGTTCTTACAACGATTCCACCATCTCCCAGTACCCGGTTCTCCCGGTCCCAAAGTCCCCCGATCTCCCATGCCCAATGCCCAATTCTCTACACCTTATTATTATGTCCTTTTTCCTCTGTCACCTCATTTAGAGCGCATCCTTATGAGCCCTAAGACCCCTCATCGGATGAGGGTTGTTTACCTTTTTCAAAAGAGGGTTATATCCCCTCTGGGAATGGAGTTTAAAGGGGAGAGAGCCTGGAGGGGTAATAGCCATAATACCGGGTATATACATACATAAACAAGATGCGATATAGTAATTATTTATATTTGCAATAAAAAATGCTAATAAAGATAAAAATCAACTCTCCTCATTTGCCATTCCTAGCTCGCTAATTTTTTAAGAAAAAGATTTGCAAAAATGGCTCGGGTATGCTATATAATCTATTCATAGGGCAAAATTGCTGTCGGTTGTCCGCAACCAGTGCAAAATCTGCCCAGGGCCAAACTAAATGCTAGTCTTGAGTCTTAGGTTTAAAGACCTAAGACTGAAAACTAACACCCTAGAAACTTAACCGATTGAATTGGTTAAGGTTTCTATCTGTAGGAAAAACAACACAGCTATTGGCGAAGGCCATAGCCTATGGCGAATGCCATAGGTAAAAGTATGTATGTGTTGGCCAAGGCCACAGCTATTGGCGAAAGCCATAAGGACAAATCCCTATGCGCTGGGCCAAAGAAAGGTAAGTTAAAAATTTCTTAACTTATAGGTCGCAACCCAAAATTCAAAAATTTTGTTGAGCATGGCTAATTCAAGTCTGGGCAAGGGTTTCAGGTATGCGATAGCTGCTACTCAAACAAAAAATTTACAAAACTTTATGGAAAAGTAACCCAAATACGGATTTAGTTGTGTATAATGATTTTTATAGAAACGATTAAATAAAACAATGGTTGTCGTTTCTACTACCCGCAAGGGCTAAAAGGTAATTTGGGGCCAGGTGAGTACATTGCTATTTCGATGAGCTTTCTTCTAATTCCTACCAAAGGAATTTGGGTTTTTGGTGCTGCATATTTCTTGTAGAGAACCGCAAGCAGACGAAAACCTTTGCGATCGGAAACCTTTGTAAATCTATTGCCGTCCATTAAGACAACAATGGTTGTACTTTAATTCCTCGTAAGGGGATGGAGATAGTGAGTCTTTTGTCTGATTATTGGCAAGAGCCCTCCTTCTCCTAATCATTCCCTGCAAAAGCATGGAAGTTGTTGTTGTTGTTGTTTTACCGCCTTGGTGCGCACCAAGGCGGTTTTACTTTGTATGCTCCAGGTATGCTCCAGTCGGCGTTATAAGTAGGTAGGCAAAATAAATTGTATATTTACCCCATCAGTTATATGCCAGACTACCCAATACCGATAGCTGGCCCCGACTCCGAGAATACAATTAATTTTGCACGGGCACTATCTGCCTTGAAGACTTTGCCAACGTACTTTCGACCGCTTCCTAGAATTAAAAGTTAAAAATCACAACCGGCACCACCGCCATCGCTGCCGCCACCGCCGAAACTGCCGTCGCCAAAGCTGCTACCCCAACCACCATTGTAATCTGGGCCCCAGCCATCGTTGGTGTCAATGACGCCAGCGCTTTTGCGCTTATCAGTGGTTTTTCTATTGCGTGCTAAGGCTTGCTCCTGGCGCTCCTGGCGATATTTTTTGTCAATAAAATACCTAAAATAGGAAGCGAGCCACGGGCTCCACGGGACGAGTATAATGCAGAGAACTAAGACGAGGCCAGACCAGAATTTGTTATTCTCTGGAGCAGATTCGCTCGAAAAACTAATGCGATCGCTTTGCGGTAAGCTGCTTAAAGTCTCTACTAGAGCTTGAGTTACCGCCATAATGCCGCCATCAAAGTCGCTTTCTTGGAAACGGGAGCTTATTTCGCTTTCTTCTAGAATAGCGGCTACTTTAGTATCGGGCAACTGGGCATCTAAGCCCAAACCAGTTTCTATTTCTACCCGGCGATCGTCCCTAGAGACTAACAAAAGCAATCCGTTATTCTCTCCCTTCTTGCCAATTTTCCAATAATTGAACAGTTCTGTCGCAAATTGCTTGGGCGAGGGCGCTGGCGCTGTTTCTGGCACCGCGACCACGGCAATTTCAGCACCATTTTTTGTCTCCAGCGAGGAGATAAGCCTATTGAGCTGGGCTTCGGTCTCGGGCTCGAAAATTTCTGCCATATCGCTCGTCCAACTGCCACCCAATTCCTGGGGATTGGGCACCTCTTGCACGGTCAGAGCATAAGAGGGCAAGGGTAATAGGATTAAACTCAGGCTCAGGGCGATCGGCCAGAACGCTCCCTGGCCAATCATTTTGACAAATTTCATTAGCCTTCTCCTCACTTTTACTACATTCAGCATTCAGCATTCAGCATTCAGCATTCAGCATTCAGCAGCATCGATCGCGCAACGCATTGAGCAGTCGGTGCGTCAGGGGGAAAGCGATCGCTCCGTACAATTTTAAGCCAGACAGTTCGCTAGCTTTTGAAAAAAGAGCGATACCAGTCAACAAAACGCCCAATTCCTATCTCAATAGGGGTACTAGGTCGAAAGCCCACATCCCTTTCTAGATCTTCGATATCGGCATAAGTCGCAAGCACGTCTCCGGGTTGCAGGGGCAGCATTTGCTTTTGCGCTTTGATGCCGAGGCTAACTTCAAGAACCTCAATAAAATGCAGCAACTCAATCGGCTGATTGTTGCCAATGTTGTAGATTTTATAAGGAGCATAGCTCGTTCCTGGGCCTGGTGCTTCTCCCGACCAAGTAGGATTGGCCTCGGCAATCCGATCTAAAACGCGGACGACTCCGGTAACAACATCGTCAATATAAGTAAAGTCGCGTTTCATCCGGCCGTGGTTAAACACCTGAATGGGTTCGCCAGCTAAAATCGCTTTGGTAAATTTGAAATAAGCCATATCCGGGCGTCCCCAAGGACCATACACCGTAAAAAATCGCAGCCCCGTTGCGGGCAAACCATAAAGATGGCTGTAGCTGTGAGCCATCAATTCGTTGGCTTTTTTGGTAGCCGCATAGAGACTGACCGGGTGATCCACACTATCGCCAACGGAGAAGGGCATTTTTGTATTGGCTCCATAGACAGAACTAGAAGAAGCAAATACGAGATGCTTGACTTGCCCATGACGACAGCCCTCCAGAATATTCGTAAATCCTACTAAATTACTATCTACATAAGTGTGGGGATTTTTCAGGGAGTAGCGGACGCCTGCTTGGGCTGCTAAATGGATTACTCTATCTGGCTTTTGCTGGGCAAACAACTCTGCCATCCCCTGGCGATCGGCGAGGTCTAGTTTGACGAACTGAAACCCTCGATTTGGCAAGAGTTGCTCCAATCGAGCTTGTTTTAAATTGACATCATAATAAGAGTTCAGGTTATCGAGACCAACCACGGATTCGCCTCTAGCCAAGAGATGTTGGCACAGGTGGTAACCAATGAAACCGGCGGCACCAGTTACTAAGACTTTTCCCATATTTAACTTACAAGCTCTAATGGATTAGAGCGATCTAGACTGCAGTTGCGATAAGAATCAAAGTCAGAAAGCGGATTTATGGCAGATATCGGCTTTCTGGCAGATACCGAATGATTTGCAATTGCTATGTATTATCACTCGTTTATCTATTGCTAACTTGTAAGTTACATTGCTCGAATACATAACTCACTGCTGCTACCAGTTCGTCCAAAGCTTCTAGCTGGTATTTTTTGATGTTTTTGGTAAAAATATCTAAAGTCAATTTTCCAAATTCCCATTTTTCTCCGTTAGACACGATGCCAAATATGGTTTGCTTTGGATTTTCACTCAAGCTCCGAGCGGCAATTAGTTCTGCCAAACATTGCCCCCACCCTTGAGTGAAATTATCTTCTTTCGCCTCGACGAGGAGAAAATAGGGTCGGTCGAATACAACTTTTCCTTGGGGCGACCTTTGGGCAATTATATAATCGGGTACTCCCGATAGTTGCTCGTCATAGTTTAAAGCTCTATGACTCCAGAGCATCAATTTATCTTTATAATTTTTCCAAACTTCTTTTAATGTTGAATAGATAAAGTTTTCACAGATTGCATGTTCTGAGTGATCCACGACGACTTCTCGCAAACTGAATTCGATTTCCGCTCTGAAAGCTTCCCTCGGGGTCGCCTCCGCAGGAACTATAAAATTTTCTTCTCGGTAGGTTAGGTTAAATTGCTTTATAACGGCACCAATATTTTTAAAAGAGCTAAATGGCATTTTGCACCTCAGCCTGCTTTGCCTCTATCATCATTCGCACTACATCCTCCATTTTGGATTTTGCTCGCCAGCCCAAGATTTCGCGAGCTTTAGCGGGGTGGCCTCTACCGACGGCAATATCCGTGGGTCGATACAGGCTAGTATCGGTTATGACACGATCTTGCCAGTTTAGTCCGACGCAGTTAAAAGCAGCGGCCACAAAGTCTTCTAATGTATTGCTTTCGCCAGTGGCGATCGCATAATCTTCGGGCTTTTCTTGCTGCATCATTAAATACATGGCCTCTACATATTCCGGTGCCCAACCCCAGTCCCGCTTGATAGATGTATTGCCGAGATAGAGTTTTTCTTCGCTGCCTTGGGCAATGCGATAGGCGGCCGAAACTATCTTTTGGGTTACGAAGCGTTGCGGTCTCAAGGGAGATTCGTGGTTGAACAAAATACCAGAACAGGCAAATAATCCGTAAGCTTCGCGGTAGTTGGCCACTTCCCAAAAGGCAGCAGCTTTGGCGACGGCGTAAGGACTTCTGGGACGAAAAGGGGTACTTTCATCCGCAGAGCGATCGCCTGTATCTCCAAAACACTCGCTGGAACCGGCATTGTACAGTTTAATCTTCCCCCCCGTAAATCTAATTGCTTCTAATACATTGAGGGTGCCAATTGTAATGCTTTCTAGAGTTTCCACTGGTTGCTCGAAAGACAAGCCTACAGAACTCTGCCCTGCCAGGTTATAGACTTCGTCCGGTTCGACTTTTGCCAAGACCTGCAAGACGCTGCGAAAATCAGTTAGAGACATAGACTGCAACTCTACCCGTTCCCGAATGCCCAAGCGCGCCAAATTCTCAAAGGAGGACATTTGCGCATCTCGGGAGGTGCCGCAGACCCTGTAGCCTTTATCTAGAAGTAATTGGGCCAGATAGGCACCATCTTGACCGGATATCCCGCAAATTAATGCTTTTTTCATCGAACAATATCAGGATATTTGCTTTGTCGGATTTTTGTGTGTTATTTGTAATTACAGTTACGATAATTATGAATTGGGCTGCAACGACCGGGCTCCGGAGAGAATTGGTCCCAACGACCGGGCTCGGGAGGGAATTGGGCAAGGAAGCTCGTTCTACGGGAAGAGCTTCGCTCAGAGCTGACTGCTGCTCAGAGCTGACTGCTGAGAGCTTCCTCTATATTGTACAATTCATTTAGACTTAGTATAATTGGTTACTTATAAGCAATATTAAACTTTTGATAAAAAATATTTAACTATTGTCATTTCAAATAAAAATGAGACAATCTGGTTGGGGAGATTTCACCATTTGCCCTACAATAAGAGGATTGCCCGGAGGGCACGCGGGGCGCGTTCGCGGGCTGTATCAAACTTAATTAAAATGACTATAAGTTAGAGAGGTGGAATTTGAGCTTTAATCCCGAGCTTTGCCACAACGAGAGCGAAGTAGAAAACAAACTTATTGTTAATTATCTATTGCCGAAATTAGGATATACCGCCGATGCTCTATACCGGGAGGTAACTTTTAGCAGCATTCGCTTGGATGTCTTGGCGGTGGCGACCCAGATGCTGTCATTGCCCCTGAATGAATCGCCTCTGAAACTGGTACTCAAGGCCACGTCTCCCAATCAAAGTTTAGAACGTCATGTTTGGCGACCCAAGCTTTACTTGACTAATTTGTCCGTTCCCTACGCAGTGCTAACTAACGGGAAGGAAATCAGAATTTATAAAAAAGTTGGAAATGAAATTGAGCTTGTTTTCCAATGTGCCGGGGCACAGATAGATGCGAACATGGATCGGATTAAAGGGATAATCGGCAGAGAAATACTAGAACAAAGAGGGGCATTGGGCATGGGGCATGGGGCATCGGGTATTAAGCAGAAAGAAGCGATCGCTCCTGCAACCGAAGCACCAATCGAGGCAGAGACTGACGATGCGATCGCTCCTCCAATGGAAGCACCAACCGAGGCAGAGATCGAGGCAGAGACTGACGATGCGATCGCTCCTGCAATGGAAGCAGCAACCGAGGCAGAGATCGAGGCAGAGACTGACGATGCGATCGCTCCTGCAACCGAAGCACCAACCGAGGCAGAGACTGACGATGCGATCGCCTCGGAGCTGACTTCCTCAGAGCCGACTGCCTCGGAGCCGACTTCCTCAGAGCAGAATCGAGTTAGCACCTCAGCAACTTCACCTGCTTGGCCAATTCCGGAAAACCAGAATTTAAAGGTTATCGCCGTTTATCATAATAAAGGAGGGGTGGGCAAAACCACAACGACTCTAAATTTGGCAGCGGCTCTGAGTAAAAAAGGCAAGCGAGTTTTGGCAATAGATTTGGATAGCCAAGCCAATACTACCTTTGCTACGGCGGCAACCCTAGGGGAGTATAAATTAGATAGCTTTAAAAATCAGAATATTCTCCATGTCTTGCGAAGTCCAGATTTATTCCCTATCTCAGAAGTCGCCATCACCTCCGCGTTTAGCACTCCCAAAATTGACGTTATTCCCGCTCACATGGATTTGGTGGAATACGAAGCAGAGCTAGACGAGTTGGATTCCAGCCGAGTGACTCTGCTGCAAAAGCTGGCCGCAACTGGCGATCGCTACGATATCGTCATAATCGATGCGCCGCCGGCGTTGAACCTCTATGCGGAGATAGCCCTGATTGCGGCAGACTATCTGATTATTCCTTCTGATTTGAAGCCTTTCTCCAATCAAGGTCTGCTGAATGTGAAGCGGGCGATCGCCAGAGTCAACGAATTCAAAAGCCAGATTGGCAAGCCGCCCATAGTCAATCTGGGAGTCATGCCTTGTAAAATATCGACTAATGCCGGTTTCAGAGATCATACTTTGCCCAAACGGCTCGAAGCAATTTCTCAAGATTACGGCTTCGAGCTGATGAAGAGCATCATCTCGGAAAGAGCCGATTTTGCCAAAAGCATGGAAGAAACCGAGGAACTGGACGACAAGGAAGTTCTCGTTCCCACTTCGGTTTTGGACTATAAACCGAAATCTGCTGCAGCCAAAGAAGTCGAGGCTCTGGCTAATGAGGTTTTAGGGCAAATTGACTTTAGTTAGGGTGTAGGGTGTAGGGTGTAGGGGGTGGTGTAGGGGGTGTAGGGTGTGTGTAGGGTGTAGGGTGTAGGGTTTTAATTGGTTTTAATTGGGTATTCCAAGAAATAAATTACCCAATTCGTAGGACGGGCGTCCCGCCTGTCCCTGACTGGTATGGCGGACAGGCGGGACGCCCGTCCGGAGCAGGACTTGACTTTTTTTAGGGCGATTAAACGTATTTGATATTAAAACTTAAAATTTAAAACTAAAAACTCAGAACTTTTCCAATGCCCAATGCCCAATGCCCAATGCCCAATGCCCATTTACAACTCAATCGTTTGGGCAAATAAACTTTGCAAGCGATGCAACTGGGAACCAACTTGGTAGAGCAAATCTCCTTTGCCCAGCAGATAAGCGGCCGCAGTTTCCTGGCCGCCCAAAACTATTTTCGAGTCGGCTTCGCTGGCGGTACGCAGGGCTACTCGTCCGGGCAGATTGGAGCGAATAACTGGCGTTACCACTTTGGCTTCCGGGCGCTGGGTGGCAATAATAAGATGAATTCCGGCGGCTCTGGCCATTGCTCCCAGGCGCTTAATGCTAGTCTCCAACTCTTTGCAAGTTTCTTTGTCTGCCATAAAGTCGGCGTATTCGTCAAAAATAGTAACAATCCTGGGCAAAGGTCGGAAGGCATTTTGGTTATAAGTATTAATATTGGGGCAGCCTGCGGATTCAAATTGCTGATAGCGCCGCTCCATTTCTGCGACTAAATCGGTCATTAGTTGAATCGCGTTTTCGCTATCTTTGACGATCGCAGAATATAGAGAAGGTATATTTTCAAACTCGGGAAAAGTAACCCGTTTCGGATCCACTAGAGCGATTTGCATATGCTCTTTAGAATGGCGGCGCAGGAGACTCAGGAGCAAACTGCGCAAAAACTCGCTTTTGCCGCTGCCGGTGGTGCCGCCGACCAAGAAATGGCAAGTGTTCGGATCGGACAAGTCTGCTTCTACGAGCTGACCGTCTAAATCTACGCCAATGGCAATTAGCGCCGGGTTTAGATGATTAGAGCGGGATTTTTCTAGGGGAATGTAATCCTCGAAAAAAGCAGTTTGGCGATCGCTCCGAGGCAAATCCACGCTCACATATCCGGGCTGCGGCGCGATTAAAGGCGGGTCGGCGATTCCCAACTGCACCTGCAAGTCCTGGGATAACTTGATAACAGAAGCAACTTTAACTCCGAGATGCGGCTTGATCCTGACTCGGATAAAGGCCGGACCAACTGCTGCCCCGAGGTAATCGGCACCAATTTTAAAATGTTTTAGAGTTTCGACCAATTGATAACCTATTGCATCCGCTTCTATAGAAGGCTCTTTCTGGTTTGGCTCTTTTTTATTTGTATCTTTTTTGTTTGTATTTTTTTTGTTTGGCTCCTTCTTGTTTGGCTGCTTATCGCCTTGCCCGCCAGGGTCTGAGCTTTTCCCCGGGGTTTTTAGCGAATTTCTTCCCGAGCTTTTCCCCGGGGTGTTTCCCGAATTTCTTCCCGAGGTGTTTCCCGAATTTCTTCCCGAGGTTTTTCCCGAGCCTTTTCCCGAGTCCTTCCCCGAGACAGAGCCTTGGCCAACCAACTGTGCCGTATCTGCTGGAGAATCGCTATTTTCAAAAAAACTCTGGCATTTCTTTTTCTGGCTGCAGATATTGCAGAGTTCTGGCTGAGCCGTCGGCGGCGGCGGATTTGGTTGTGGCGATTCCCATCTCAGCCAAGATTGCATTTGCTGGAGTTTATGGGGAATGAGCTGGTGCAAAGTTTTTTCTAGCTCTTCCCAAGAATAGCGATATTCTTTGAACTCTGGTAAAACGCAATATACTGCCGAGTCCACGGCTCTCTTTTTTTTGGCTTTCAGGATATAGCTATAGACAGCCACCTGAGCTAGCTGAGCGCTCATATCTGCCGGAGAGTAGGTTTTGTACTCGACGGCGCAGAGGCTATTGCTCTGGTAACTAAAAACTAAATTATCAAATTGCCCTTTAACGAGCTGTCGGCTGCGATCGGGCAACTCAAACCAATGCTCTATATTGACTTCTCGCTCTACAAAAGTTTCTGCTATAGCCGACTCCGCAGAACAATAGCGGCGATTTACTGCTATCAGCTCGGCATAACGCCGGACAAGTCCTCGGAAACCTTGCCAGACTTTGTACAGAGCAGGGGCTTTGGCCGGATCTTCTGCACATGCAGATTTGAGATAAGGATAAAAGACCAGGTCATAAAATAGATCTTGCATCCGGGCAGCTATTTTTTCCAGATCGAGCCCGTCGGCTGGCGGCTCGAATAAAACAGTAAACTCGGGTTCTTCTATAATTAGATCCACAAACTGCTTGGCCAGTTGGTGGAAAGGGTTGCCGATCGCAGAGGTATTGCCAGGGGGCAGAAACGCAGTCATGCTCCCAAAGCGCTGTCCCAAATAGAATAGGCGCGGGCATTCAAAAGCCACTCGTATTTGAGTCGCGCTAAAAGAGTTCGCGCCGGAATTCGCACTGGAAGATCTAGGGGATTTATTCATAGGATGCATGGCTGGGCAACTTTGGTGTGGCCTGTGGGGTGTGGGGCCAGGGTAAACGCATCTAAATTAATTTTAATTTCCTTACGAACCCTTGCATAGATGTTAATCGAAAAATAATAGAGATAGTCGAGGGAAGCCAGCTAAAACAATATTTAATTTTTGCTTTAATTGTAA
>JAAHFN010000042.1 GCA_010672965.1 Oscillatoria sp. SIO1A7 | reverse complement strand
ATTTTGAGACAATAGTCTTGTCTCAAAATAGGGCCAATAGTCTTGTCTTCCTGGCGAGCCTTCATCTTAGCATATTTTCTGTATGAAAACCATCTCTTTTGATGAGTCCCAGAGTGAACACCCTAGGTGTAGGGTGTAGGGTGTAGGGTATTGATTGGAGTATAGGGAATTAATAGTTAAGGGATTTCCAAATAAATATTTCTTCCCTCGCTTTCCCATAGGACAGGCTTCCGAGAAGTCTCTAGGTACCGGACAGGCGGGACGCCCGTCCTACGAATTGGGTAATTTATAGCGGCTCTCAAATAAGTGTAATAAACGAGCGGACCCTAGAAATGTAGGGGCGACAGCATCCCCCTTGACCATCTCTGCTGTAAAACGGGGATTCTCATATTGGGATGCTTCGCCCTAGATACCTCACATCAAGCGCGAGAAACGCTATATTTCTTGGAATTGCTTAATTCTGTTTCTTTTTTGTCCCTTGTCTTCCCTACACCCTACACCCTACACCCTACACCCGGCGAAGCTCTCCCATCAAGCCGATGCTTCCGACGGCCCGCGTAGCACTGTCTTGACTTCTGTCGGGTTTTTGCCCAAAATTCGGGCCAGAGGACCGATCGCGCTTTCGTCAATAGGTTTGCCAGCAAAAATATCTTTGATTTGTTGGGGCGAGACTTTCAAAGTATCGCAGAATTTAAGAAACTCCTGGTCGCTTACCTGCAGTTCTTCTTGGCGATCGCGCAATAAAAAGGCAATAGCTCTGGAACCATGTTTGGGGCGCTCCACTCTAATCGCGTATTGCTTCATCAGCTCTTCGACTTTATTGGTATCGCCGCCCCCCTGACGCAGCAAATCAAAACAAGCTAGCTGCAAACACTTGCGCAATCTTTCGCGATCGGCCTGCAATCTATCTTGAGCATTTAAAACTTGGGCAATTTTCTCCGCATAGTCCGGTCGCAAAAATCCGACCACCGTCCCCTCATGTAAAATTGGCACAAAATTCTTATTGCCATCAAAGCTCCAAGGCGAAGGATTCATCGAGTTCAAGGTTCACCTCCATTAATCGGCCTATAACCTCTATAGCTATCAGCAGTCAGCTATCAGCAGTCAGCTATCAGCAGCATTGCCGGGATGTAGGGGCGAACGGCCGTTCGCCCTCCGGGCATGCTCGCGATATGCCTATCAGCATTGCCGGGATGTAGGGGCGATTTCGCGCTCTCGCCCCTACATCGCAAACCCCCCTACATCAGGCAATCTTTAAGTTGCCCTAAAATTTAAAAACGGTTATGGTTTTCGGTAGCGGCGATAATCCTGCCAGCTCTTCAGCAAAACCCCTGCCGCGAGGATTTCTCGACTCAGCTCTTCCAAAACCCTATCTTCTGGATAGTGACTCAGAACCCGAACCCAATCCAGCAGCTCGCTAGTGCTGACCTTCTTACCCGCATCTCCCTTATCTTGGCGCATTTCCTCCCGCAGTTGCAAAAAGCGATCGATAATAGAATCGACCAGCTTTTCTGGCGTTGTCGGAAAATGAGCTTTAACAATCTCGATTAAGCGATCGCGCTTGGGAAACTCAATATAATGAAAAAGGCACCGGCGCAAAAAAGCATCTGGCAAATCCTTCTCATCATTGCTGGTAATCAAGACAATCGGCACTGAAGAGGCCCGAATCTCCTGCCCGGTTTCCTCAACCAAAAACCGTTGTTCGTCTAATTCCAGCAGCAAATCGTTAGGAAAGTCAAGATCCGCCTTATCAATCTCGTCAATCAGCACCACAGTTCGCCGGTCGTTCTGGAAAGCGCGCCCTAGCGGTCCCCAGCGAACGTAAGTCTCTGGCTCGTCCAACTGCTGAATTTTTTGCTCCCCAAGACGACCCAAGCTCGCCAATTGGGCGTCGCGCAAACGTCCAACCGCATCATATATGTAGAGTCCATCTCCCGCCCGACTGGTGGATTTAACGTTCCAAGCCTCAAAAGGCAAATCCAACTCGCGGGCCAGCGCACGAGCCAGCCTGGTCTTACCGCACCCTGGCTCTCCCTTCAGCAGCAAGGGGCGCTCCAGGAAAATAGCTAAATTAACCGCTTCTACCAATTCATCGCTCGGCAGATAGGGATAGAGCAGTTGCCCCAGAGAATCTCGCTCCCCCGCCTGGAGCTGCACCCTTCCCGTATATTCCAATTTGTCGCTCAGTGCTTTAGCCATATCCTTTCTTTATCATCCCAGTTGCAATCGCACAGATAGCAAATCTCTTCCATCGCCAATTGGGGTAAGCCGTTGTCGCTTTGCTCCAAAATGCTCCGAACCGTGCGATCGATTTCATCCGTCAAGTGAAAGGGCAATTCATTGATAGCGTTCTTAATCCAATCTGCCAGATCGCGATAATCTAATCTATCGATCTTTGGCAATTTGATGGGAATTTGCGGTTGCCACCCGGCCTCCAAAGACTCTACGCAATTAATGCCGGAGTCTCTGAGGTTGCCGCTCTCATCCACTAAAAACATTAACAAAGGATGTACGGGCGATCGCCTTTCTTGGGCCTTACCCAAGCTAATAGCGTCCCCTACGGAGAATCGAGCTTCGGGTCTATTAGAGGCCATTTTTGCCACCGGCGCCCAAAACTCTTCGATCAACTCAGACAATGATTCTTGAGGTATCTCCTCAAAGGAGGATCTAAAAATGAGAATTACCGGCTGACTTTGCCAGCACTGGCAGAGCGCCTCAGCAATTTCTGACGGATGCCCTCCATGCAAGCCAACCTGACCCCCGAGCTTGCGCCATAGGCCATTGGTAGAATTTGCCAGAACTTTACTGGTTAGCTTAAAACGTACTACTTTGGCGGCATTTAAACTGGGAACGAGCCGCACTAACCGATTCAGCAGCCAGCGCTGTCCGCAGTCTGGATCTATTCCCTGAATCAAAAAGGCTCCGACCGACGAGGGAGAGTATAAAAATTTTTGGAATAATTTAACTTGCTCGAAGTAGTTGAGACGCAGCAAAGCCTCATAGATGAGGTCTTGCTCCCCTTGTAATTTTGGCTCCGAGAGACTCGAAGCCGACTCTGGGAAGCTGCCAATCCTACCAGTTATACCAGTCTGAGGGGCCTGGTGGCTATGGGCGAGACGCCTGGATGCCAATTGCGATCGCCACTTGTTTTCCAAGACGGTCTTGACACTTTTTTTATTTATGGGCTCTCCTAATGCCTCTGAAAGCAGCTTCCAGAACTTAGGTCCAGCATCGCGCTGCAAGTATTGACCGCTATAGCCATGTTTTTTCCCAATCTCCTGGTAGGTTTGGCCTTGCCAAGACCCGCGCAATATAGCAGTCTCGGTATCTCTTAGGGGTTTCTCTCTAAATTCTGCGATCGCTTCATTGACCAATTTCAGAGCCTGTTCTTCGCAAAATTCCATTCTCTCGCAGCAAACCTGACTTTTCCTGACATAATCACTTGATTGTAGCTTGCGATCGCTGCATTGGCGCTTAAAGGTAAATCTCCGAGCATAGAGTCATAGGTTGATTTCGCCCTATTTACAACCAAAATGCCAAAACTCAAAAACATGACTCTACCAAACCTACATCAACGGCTGCAAGAACTGGCCGAGCAAGCCGGACAGCACCCGCCCAAGAGCAAACAGCGCCGCAAACTTCTGAATCAACTAATCGGCGAAATCCAGAAATACGGCCAACTCTATTGCTGGGGTAAGGATCGGTTTCCAGAGGAAATCTACCAAGAAGCACTCCAAGAAGCTTTTTGGGATTTATGTCGCAAAATAGACCAATACGATCCCAAAAAAGCCAAGGTAATAACTTGGGTTAAGCGTCTTATTGAGTGGCGATTCCTAGAAATAACCAAACGCTACATGACCACAAAAAAGCGGGAACAATCCCTGGATATTGCGATCGCTCTTCCACAATCTGGGGAATCCGCTATAAAAAGCACCTCTTGCTTAGAGATGCTGGCTCCACCAGAAACCAGCCCTGAAATCTTAGCAGGAGAGGCGGTTCGGCTTTGTCTGGAAGAAGATATATCCGGTCAATTCCGGGAAACCCACGTCCGAAATTGTCCCGATGCTAACTTTCAAGCTATTGCCCTGCGCCGCTTGGCCGGTCAATCCTGGCAAGAGCTTTCCAATCTTTGGAACGTCCCAGTGCCCACTCTGAGCGTATTCTACCAGCGCTGGTGCCGTCGTTTTGCCCCCCTGTTTCGGCAATACCTATAAAAGATGGGTGTGGGGTGTGGGGTGTGGGGTGTAGAAAAAAAATTATTAGTAGGTAGCGCTGGCAGCGGAATTGATGACAGTACCCTTGTGGTCTATTCATATTGGGTTTATTATTTTTCGCCTTTTTTCCGGAGCGATCGCCCTGACTAGCGAATTTTATACCCAAACAAGCAAACTGGAGGCATCTCAGTTTCGCAAGGGTTTCGCAGGGTTACTGGGTTTTCCTTACCGCATAGCTCCGGGCGCTCCGGGCGACATTATAGCGTTTGTCAAATTGTAATGAATGAAAATGTAGGGGCGACAGCATCCCGCAACTATCTCCGCTCAGAACGGGAATTTCCTTATTGGGATGCTTCGCCCCAGAAACCTCACATCAATTTGAGAATCGCCGCTATACGCCATAAAATTGAGAGCCTCCAAGAAAAGCAATTAGGAGGATATTATGTTTCATATTAAAGAACTCGGAGGTTTTGGCTGCCAACTCAGAGAATTTGCCGATGCTGACGGTTATGTGCCAGAACCCGGCGATCGCCCCAAAAACTTCAGATGGGACGGCTACATAAAATGGGACGATCGCAGTTGGCAAGATTTCCTAGCCCGCGCCAGAGAAAGAAAAAATCGAGTTTTGGAATTAAGTTCTCTATGGCAGGAAGCTTCGTAATTTTAGACTTTCTACCTTTTAGACTGAGGGACGGGGCAGCGACGCCGCGTCCCTCAGCCGTTTTTATCGCAATTCAACAATTTCTCCATCAACCAGTTTCTAGATTCCGCCATCCTCGGGATAATTCCTAATATCAAATCCGTTTAATTACCGATAAATACTGTAGGGGCGGTGCCCCCGTGCCCGCCCCGGTTGGCTGGGGCGGGCACGGGGCGGCCGGGGCAATCACGGGGGGATTGCCCCTACAGTATTTATCGGTAATTAAACGGATTTAATATAACATAGTCGGAGTAGGCGATCGCCTTTATTTTGGTTTGAGTCATGGCATTTTGCGATCGTAGATTTTCTAATAGTCTAGCACTACGCGAATCAGTTAGGACAATTCAGAGCTGACTGTCGATCGCATCGATCGCATTTATCGCTGACTGCTAATATCAAACCCGGTTAAACAGTTACAATATTTATTTGTAGGGGCGGTGGAGCCAATGCCCGCCCAGACATTCCCGAGGCGGCCGGGGCGGGCACGGGGGCACCGCCCCTACGGGATTTATGGGCAATTAACCGGATTTGATATAACTGCTAACTGCTGACTGCTGAGAGCTGACTGCTGACTGCCAACTGCTGACTGCAACTAAAAAAGGCGGGAACGGATTCCTCGCCTCTGATCATCTATTCATTATTTAATAAATCGCTTACACCATTACACCGCAACAGGAGTAGAACTAGACGCCGCCAACTCTGCCAAGCGCTCCTGTTGGTCTTGGGCAATACAGGCTTGAATCATAGTTTCTATATCGCCCTCGATAACCGGAGTTAAGGTGAAATTATTTCCCAGACGGTGGTCGGTAACTCGATTATCCTTATAATTATAGGTACGAATCTTTTCAGAACGCGCCCCCGTGCCCACCTGATTGCGACGCATAGAGGAAACACTTTCTTTTTGCTCGCGCAGCTTCATTTCATAAAGCTTAGCTCGCAAAATTTGCAAAGCCCTCTCTCGGTTTTGCAACTGGCTGCGCTCCTCAGTGCAGAAAATTCTAATTCCCGTAGGCTTATGAAACAAGTCAACCGCAGTCTCAACCTTGTTGACATTCTGACCGCCCGCGCCACCGGAACGAGCCGTACTCATTTCAATATCTTTTGGGTCTATTTCCACCTCTACATCATCCACTTCCGGCATAACTGCCACAGTAGCGGTAGAAGTATGAACTCGACCTCCAGCCTCCGTCGCCGGCACCCGCTGAACTCGGTGTACCCCCGCCTCAAACTTTAGCTTGCTATAAACTTGGTCGCCAGTAATTTCCAAGATTGCTTCTTTAAACCCGCCCATATCTGCGAGAGACTCCGAGAGCATATTGACATTCCAGCCTTGAGTTTCAGCATAGCGGGAATACAATCGCACCAAATCCCCCGCCCAGATACCAGCTTCATCGCCCCCAGTGCCCGCACGAATTTCCAGCATGATATTTTTCTCATCATTGGGATCGCGGGGCAAGAGCAAAATCTTCAGGCGCTCTTCCAATAGCTCTAGTTTTTCCTCAAGTTCTTGCACTTCTAGCTGAGCCATCTCTCGGAGATCTGCATCGCCGTTAGCTTCCTTGAGTACAAACCTGGCACCGTTTAGCTCTTCAGTAGTTGTTTTCCAAATCTCGAACGAAGAGACCACCTCTTCTAATGAAGACCGAGACTTTGCCACTCGCTGAAATTCTTTCGGGTCGGTAGCAATATCTGGGTCTGCCAGTCGCCTGGTCAACTCATTAAAGGTCTGTTCGACAGAATTTAGTTTTTCCAGAAGGTATCTATCAGCCATAATGCGGTTTCTCCTTCCACAAAGTAGGGTTTGCTTAGCGTTTGGTAGCTAATGGATTAAGAAAAATCCTCTATCGGTTTAGGGATTTCCAAATAAATATTTCTCCATCGTTTCCCTGTAGGACGGGCTTCCGAGAAGTCCCAGCCCCAGGACAGGCGGGACGCCCGTCCTACGAATTGGGTAATTTATTTCTTGGAATACCCTTAGAGCTTTGCCCATTGAACCGAACTATCGCTTACAGCTTACAGCTAAGAAAAAACCGCTACTTTTTGGTTTGAGATTTTTTACCGCCGGACTTCATGCCATACTTGCGCAAGAAGCGATCGACACGCCCTTCCGTATCAATAATTTTCTGAGTCCCGGTATAAAAGGGATGGTTCCCCGACCAGACATCCACATTCATTTCTGGCTTTGTGGAACCAACAGTCATAATTACTTCACCATTGCAAATTACTTTTGCTTCTGGATACCACTCGGGGTGAATCCCTGGCTTGGCCATTTTTTTTACTCCTTCACTACTTTCTTTTATCTTATATTTTAGCTTGTCTTACGCGCCGATATTACAGATGGGTTTTATATGGGGATTTCCAAATAAATATTTCTCCATCGTTTCCCTGTAGGACGGGCTTCCGAGAAGTCCTGGGTCTGGGACTTCTCGGAAGCCCGTCCTACGAATTGGGTAATTTATTTCTTGGAATACCCATGTAGGGTGCCGCACCGCGCACCAGAGGAAAATTATGGTATATACAAGTGCCTCTGGTGCTAATAACAGATAACCAATAATTTGAACGCCAATAATTTAACGCTTGGAGTATTGGGGTGCTTTGCGGGCTTTCCGCAAACCATACTTCTTTCGTTCTTTGGAGCGGGGGTCGCGAGTGAGATAGCCTTCAGTTTTTAGAGGTTTGCGGTTATCTGGATCTAACTCGCACAAAGCCCGAGCCACTCCCAAGCGAACCGATTCCGATTGACCAGTCAAACCACCGCCGTGGATATTGACTAGAATATCATAGTCATTTTCCAGACCCAAAGTTTCTAGAGGCGCCTTAGTTGTTGCCAAGTAATTTGGGTTGAATTGGAAATACTCATTTCCAGGTCTGCCATTAACGGTTAGTTCCCCTTGACCGGGAACGAGGCGCACCCGAGCCACCGATTTTTTGCGGCGACCCGTGCCCCAATAGACAGCTCGCCCGCTTTGGTCTTCTTTCATTATCCTTGCCCTCCTGGAATTGTTTTAATTTGCAATACTTCTGGTTTTTGTGCGTCGTGGGGATGGTCTGGCCCTGCATAGACCTTTAGCTTGGTAAACAGCTTTCGACCCAGGGTATTTTTGGGTAGCATTCCGCGCACGGCTTGCTCGATAATTCGCTCTGGGATTCGAGCCTGTAACTTAGCAAAGGTCTCTGTTTTCATACCGCCCGGTCTGCCGGAATGGCGGCGATAAAGCTTCTGGGACCGTTTTTTCCCCGTTACCGCTACTTTGTCCGCATTGACGACTATTACAAAGTCGCCGGTATCCATGTGCGGAGTATAGGTAGGTTTATTTTTGCCCCGCAGAATCATGGCGATCGCAGTAGCTAGCCTACCCAAACGTTGGTCGGCCGCATCTACTACATACCAATTTGGCTGTATAGAATCTACGGAAGGAACGTAGGTTTTGTTCATTTTTTGTTCATTACTACTAATTTGAGCGTATTTGTATCTAAGGCGCAGCCCATAAGCTGACTGCTGAAAGCTGATTGCTGAAAGCTATATTTGCGCTTATCCAGGATTGAGAATAAATTGGGGCATAGAGTCGTGCCACCATACATTAGGGGCAAAAGGAGATTCTCCATAGCCGACTCGCAAGAGACAGAGGCCGTGGGGTGGGGCAGCATACTTAACTTTTTCGCGGGCGTCGCTAGTCCATATTTCCTTAAAATCATTTAGAGAACGCTGCCCTCGCCCCACCTGGACCAACATTCCTACTAAAAGCCGCATCATCCCATATAGAAACCCGTTGGCTTGAACTTCGACGATCGTAAACGGTCCGTTTCTGTAACATTCCACCGCTTGTATCTCCACCCAAGAATGCTGGCGCTGAGATCCAGCTCTATGAAAAGCCGCTAAATGGCGATCGCCCACCAAAGGATTCAGGGCTTCCTGGATTAACGACTCGTCCAACGGTGCATAATAATAATGCCAAGCCAACCGGCGCACGAACAAATTCGGCTGCCTATCCGTATATATGGTGTAGCGGTAGCGCCGCCACTTCGCCGAAAAGCGCGCGTGCCAGTCGAAGCTTACCTGTGCCGATCCCAACACCAAAATATCTTCCGGAAGAATATTATTCAGAACTGGAGCCCACTTCTGGGGAGGTATTGTGGTATTCGCATCAAAATGTGCCACCTGAGCCGCTGCATGAACCCCCGTATCTGTTCTCCCAGCTGCATACACTCCCACAGTTCGGTTCTGCACGGACGAAACGGCTTTTTCCAACTCTTCCTGCACTGTCCGTTGATTTGGCTGTCGCTGCCAACCATGAAAATGCGTGCCCAGGTATTGAAACACCAGGGCAATTCTTTGGTTTGGCATGGCAACCTGGGAAGACATCCGTTTGCTTTAGATTTAAGTTCGCTTGATTTTACGGTTGGCTTAGCCCTATGCGCTATGCCCTCCGGAGGGCAGGCTTCGCCTACGCGCAGGCTTTCGCCTACGACTTAGCTCAGGAAAGCCGGGTCGCGTAGCTAAAAGCTGACTGCTAACTGCTGACTGCTGACTGCTGACTGCTGACTGCTGACTGCTATAATTGCCTTTTTTTAGACCAGCTCGATAATCGCCATTTCGGCATTATCTCCCCGCCGTCTCACGGTACGCAGGATACGGGTATATCCGCCATCTCGGTTTCCGTACCTTTTACTTGCTCCTTCAAACAATGAATGAACCAGTTTTTTATCGTACACATAGCCTAGGGCTCTTCGGCGAGCGGCTAAAGTTCCCTCTTTTGCTAAAGTAATCAATCCTTCTACTTCAGACTGGACTGCTTTAGCCCGTACTTTTGTGGTTGTAATCCGACCGTGACGAATTAGCTCTGTTGCCAGAGAGCGCAATAAAGCCTTGCGCTGGTCGGCTGGTTTTCCCAATAGGGGGACACGACAACGGTGACGCATAACGATTATCTATTTAAGGATTAACGACAAACGCTTTTTAATCGATATAATCTGGGTTGCTTCTACAATAGCTCTAGGCTTGGGGTAATCGTTATTATCCATTTGGTTTTGCCGATTTCTCCTGTGGTAAAGTAATGCCCAATCGCTTTTGCAGAGCTTCTATAACTTCTTCAGCCGACTTCTGACCGAAGTTTTTGATTTCGAGTAGATCCTCTTGAGTGTAATCGAGCAAGTCTGCCACTGAGTTTATCTGCGCTCGCTTGAGACAGTTGTAAGCACGGACGCTTAGCTGCAATTCTTCAATCGGTATTTGGCTAGTTGGATCTGAATCATTGCCCGATTCGTCCATCATCGACTCAATGGAGATCTCTTTAAGAGGAGAAAACAGTTCGACCAAGATACCGGCCGCTTGGCTGAGTCCCTCTTGTGGGGATATACTACCATTAGTCCATATTTCCATAATCAACCGATCTTTTTCCAGATCGTCGCCGATTCGGGCATCTTCAACCATGTAGTTTACTTTCCGAACCGGCATAAACGTGGCATCAATCTGGAGAAAGTCCAAAGCTGCGGTCTCGTTGCGGCCTCGTTCGACCGAGCGATATCCCTTCCCTCTTTCTACCCTGAATTCCATTTCCAGCTTGGCTCCTTCGGAAACCGTCGCCACATATTTGCTGGTATCGACAGCTTCCACCTCAGAAGGTAAATCGAAATCGGCAGCAGAAACTGTTGCCGAACCCCTTACCGTCAATCGACCAATCTGTGGTTGGGCGGAATAGCTTTTGAGGACTACTTCTTTCATATTCAGCAATATTTCCAGAACATCCTCTCTTACCCCTGGAATTGTGGCAAATTCGTGATTGACACCTTCAATACGAACCGCCGTCACCGCTGTACCTTCTAAGTTAGACAGCAGAACTCGCCTGAGAGCATTGCCCACAGTAGTTCCTTGGCCCCGCTCCAGCGGCTCCAGAACAAATTTGCCGTACTGAGCTTGGTTTTTATCAGTGCTTGACTCTATACACTCAATCTGAAACTGCGCCACGGAGTGACCTCCCTTCTCCTCGAACCCGCTTTGGGCCATTTCTGGCCTCCCTCATGTAATCAAGACGCCGATCGCCAGCTTTGTTCTACTGATTCCTGAATAGAGGGCGATCGCCTTCCATGTGGTTATTCGCCGCTTCTCTTCCAGTTGCTTTCTCAGTAGCTTTGTATATTGTCCGGCAGATAGAATTTAATATCAGTGCCATTATGGAATTGCTCTTATGGCTCACAAGGAGCGATCGCTTCTTTTTATACGCTCCCGCTCCGCGCATAAGCTGACTGCTGACAGCAAGAGTGCTTACTGCTATATAGCTCCTTGTTAGGTTCGGCAATCCGCTTAAACAGCAATCGCACCACAAAGAGGCTTTTCCCCAATAAGGCAGCCTATTTTCCCGATAATCAGCACCAATAGCCAGAAGTCAATGGTTTCTTCTGGCAGGGGGCGATCTATTTTTGCTAGGGGTAAAGCTCACCCTTATCCGCTCCCTCCAACCCCCTTGAATTTTGAGTTAAAATTCTTAATATCTCTATACTCTTCGGCGTTTTGGGGGACGGCAACCATTATGAGGAATTGGGGTAATATCGCGAATCAGAGTAATTTCCAGGCCAGCTCCTTGCAGAGCGCGAATAGCAGTTTCGCGACCTGCACCAGGCCCGCTTACCATTACCTCGATTTGGCGCATCCCTTGGTCTATAGCTCGCCGAGCGGCACTATCGGCAGCCGTTTGAGCTGCGTAGGGAGTTCCTTTTTTCGCTCCCTTAAAGCCGCTAGATCCTGCTGTTGCCCAGGATATTACCTCTCCATTCGGGTCAGTAATCGTTACAATGGTGTTGTTAAATGTAGATTGAATGTAACCCACCCCATTGGGAACATTCCTTTTTTGCTTCCGCGATCCGGTTTTTTTCGTTGGTCGGGCCATATTTTTTGAATTTATTCAGCTTTAAACGACTCTCTTGCGAGGACTTGCCAAAATGCGAGGTAAAATTGCGATCGAGCAACTTATTACTTCTTGGATGGTGGTTTTTTCTTGCCCGCAACAGTACGGCGATTGCCGCGACGGGTCCGAGCATTCGTTTGGGTTCTCTGACCGCGAACGGGCAATCCCATGCGATGCCGCCGGCCCCTATAGGTGCCAATATCCATCAGGCGCTTAATATACATTGCCTCTTGGCGTCTCAAGTCACCCTCTACCTGATAGTTGTCTATGGCTTCGCGTATAGCCGCAACCTCCCCTTCGCTGAGGTTTTTGACGCGGGTATCTGGATTAATTCCCGTTGCTTCGATAATTTCCCGAGACCGCGTTGGGCCAATACCATAGATATATCTCAGACCTATTTCCACTCGCTTATCGCGAGGTAGGTCCACTCCTGCAATCCGT
Source organism: Oscillatoria sp. SIO1A7 (assembly GCA_010672965.1). Lineage (GTDB taxonomy): Bacteria > Cyanobacteriota > Cyanobacteriia > Cyanobacteriales > Laspinemataceae > SIO1A7. Next base: position 44,352 of record JAAHFN010000042.1, on the reverse strand, counting down.
GCCACAGTTTTTTCTCCTTGTTACAATTACTTTTATTGCACTTACTTTTGTAACTACAATCCTATCTCGTTTATGGGGGTTTATCCCTGGCGTTGCTTGTGTTTCGGGTTAGAACAAATAACCATCACCCGTCCGCGACGACGAATGACGCGGCACTTATCGCACATTTTCTTTACAGATGCTCGAACTTTCATATTTTTTCCCGCAGCACTACAAACTTAGTATTATATCAGTTTTATTGTCTGCTGTCAACATACCCTATGCACAAACTCTCGCAAGGCTAGTTTTTTCCCCCAAGAGCTATAGCGGCTATTTTTTCCTAAGACGGTAAGTAATGCGGCCTTTAGTTAAGTCGTAAGGAGTTAGTTCTACTTTGACGCGATCGCCTGGTAGGATTTTGATGTAATTGCGCCGGATTTTGCCCGAAATATGGGCCAGAACGTTAAACCCATTATCTAGGTCAACGCGAAACATGGCGTTAGGTAGGGACTCCGTCACCGTACCTTCCATCTCAATCAAATCTTGTTTTGCCAAGTTTTATTATCCTCAATTCTACATTTGCTAAGTATTTATGCTTATCTTATAGCTTGCACAGCTATTCCGTAGCATATCTTAGCAAAAAAACAGCCGGGGATTAAAACCTCTGCTGGGGGCTACTCCAGTCATTTCAAGAGTTAGCTCTTGTTTATGACTGGGTAACTCTGGGGGGATTTTTTACCACCACCCATTATTGGCCTCAAGATGCAATTGCTGCTTGGAGTGCAGCGGTCACCTCATCGACATCGCGATCGCCATCCACAGAAACGAGCTTATCGCGATCGCTGTAGTAGTCTATCGTCGGAGCCGTTTGCTCCCGATAAACTTCCAGGCGACGTCGAATAGTCTCTTCATTATCGTCAGCGCGGCCGCGTCCAAGCATCCGGCTCACCACAATATCGTCGGGTACGTCCAAATTAATAGCGATATCTAATTCCTGGCTTATTTCCTGGAGCAGCTTGTCCAAAAACTCTGCTTGAGAAACGCTCCGGGGAAAGCCATCGAGGATCCAACCTGCCTTAGCATCCGGTTGGTCGAGGCGATCGCGCACCATACCAAGAATCGTCTCGTCAGGAACCAGATTCCCACTATCCATATATTCCTTAGCTTTTTTCCCCAGTTCCGTCTCGTTGGCAACCGCTTCCCGCAACAAATCCCCGGTAGAAATATGAGGTATCTGATATAAATTGGCCAGTCTCTGAGCTTGGGTGCCTTTTCCCGACCCTGGTGGACCTAATAAGATCGATCTTGTCACTACTGCTTCACCATCCCTTCATATCGTTGGGAAATCACATAGGTTTGAATTTGCTTGGCCGTATCTATCGCCACCCCCACTAAAATCAGCAGGGAGGTTGCGCCAAATCCTCGGAAAGTAGGAACCCCCGTGGCACTTTCCACTGCCGTCGGCACTATTGCCACCAAACCCAAAAATATTGCGCCCAAGAACGTCAAGCGATTCAAAACCCGCTCCACATACTCGCTCGTTGCCCGACCCGGACGAATTCCAGGAATGCTAGCCCCCATCTTTTTCAGATTCTGCGCCATATCCACAGGATTCATAATCAACGAAGCGTAGAAATAGCTAAAAAACAGAATCAAAACCAGATAAAAGGCTACATAAAGCAAAGGACTCGGTCCATTAGGACTGACATAATTCGCAAACTGAACCAAAAATGGATTATTAGTGAACCCAGCCAACGATACTGGCAGAATCAAAACTGCCGATGCAAAAATAATCGGCATAACGCCACCTTGATTCAGTCTTAGGGGCAGATAGCTGCTCCTCTCTCGGTAAAGGCGACCTCCTACCTGGCGACGTGCGGAAATAATCGGAATTCGGCGGCTTCCTTCCTGCACGAAAACAATCCCGACAATCATCATCAGGAAAGTTAAAATCAAAATAATAACTGGACCGACAATAGCTTGATTTTCTTGAGCCAGCTCGATGGTTTGTCCCAAAGAGCGAGGAAGAATAGCCACAATATTGACGAAAATCAATAGCGAAGCACCATTGCCAAGACCGCGTTCGGTTATAAGTTCCGAGACCCACATCACAAACATAGAACCCGCACATAGAGCCAGTACGGTTTCTGCCATAAACCAAGGCCCCGGATTTTGAGCGTAGGGGGTCACCCAGATAGCAATACCAGTGCTTTGCAGGGCAGCCCATCCCAGAGCTACATAACGAGTAATCTGGGAAATTTTACGCCGTCCTGCTTCCCCTTCATTTTTCTGCAAATCTTCCAACGAAGGCAGCGCCGCCGTTAGCAGTTGCATAATGATAGAAGCATTAATGAACGGCAGGATGCCCAAGGCAAAGATGCCCAAGGCTGACAAGCCGCCTCCGGAGAAGATATCTAAAAATCCGATTAATTGTCCGCCCGGACTATTGTCAAGAAAATCATTGAATTTAACTCGATCTATTCCGGGTATGGGCAAGAAAACCCCCAGGCGCACCAAAACAAGCATGCCTAGCGTTATAAGCAGCCGACCTCGAAGACCGGCTGCTTGCGCCATCTGCATAAATGTCTCTTGGGCGCTTGGTGCTTTATCTCGACTAACGACCATCAGCGAGTACCTCTACAAATCATTGCGATCGCCGAGCAATCCTAGGTAGATAGATAAATACATATTCTTATCTCTATACATTTATCCCCATACCCTAGGAGGCATCCACAACCTCGCAACTGCCACCGGCCGCTTCAATCTTGCTCCTAGCTCCAGTTGTAAAAGCAGCAGCTTTAACATTGAGGGCAACGCCAAGTTCCCCGTCACCCAATATTTTCAGCGGACCGTCATCAGCAGTCACAATGCCCGCTTCCATCAACGAGGCCATTGTCACCTCGCTGTTAGCAGGCAGGGATGCCAACTTGCTCACATTAATGGTAGTGTAATGCTTGCGATTGATGACCGTAAAGTATTTTAGTTTTGGTAAGCGACGGTAGAGTGGTTGTTGACCCCCCTCAAAACCAGCTCGGATGCTCTCGCCAGATCTAGATTTTTGGCCGCGCATTCCCTTCCCACAACTGGCTCCTTGACCCGCAGCAATACCCCTACCCAAGCGACGACGGCGCGATTTGGAGCTTTTTTTTGGTTTTGGATCGGACAATCTCATAAATATTTTTCTCCTTACTTTGCCCTTATTTAGCCCGGGAGCATTTCGCCCGGGAGCATTTCACCTTTGCCCGCCCGACAAGAGCGCCCGACCAGCTCGGTTAGTCAAACTCTCGCCCTTGGGGCTGCCATTAATGCAAAAAAATGAAATGAACCCTTTAGCCCGGACTTACGCTTTCAATTTATATCGAATCCGTTTAAGCGCCCTAAGTATGCGTAGGACGGGCGTCCCGCCTGTCCGCCATACCAGTCAGTCAGGGACAGGCGGGACGCCCGTCCTACGGGAAACTACAAATTTTTTGTGCGAGCATTTAACCGGATTTGATCTTATATCTAAAATGTAGGCTGCTAGAGCCCAACGCTACATTTAACTAAAAAGGGTAAGTTCTGTTACCCGTACAATTGTTCTACGGGAATCCCTCGCTCTTCGGCCACCGTGGAGAAAGTGCGCAGGCTCGCTAGGGCATCGATCGCTGCTCTAGCATTATTAAGGGGATTGTCCGAACCCAACTGCTTGGCCAGAACATTACGGACCCCCGATAATTCCAAAACCGTTCGCACGGCTCCCCCAGCAATTACCCCCGTCCCTGGGGCAGCCGGCCGCATCATTACTTTAGCTCCACCACCAATTCCATTAGTCGGATGCGGAATTGAGTTGGATTTGGTTATGGGAACGCTAACCAGATGTTTTTTACCATCAGCAACCCCTTTTCTCACCGCTCCAATCACATCTCCGGCTTTGCCAACCCCCACGCCCACCTGGCCCCGCTCGTTACCTACAACGACCACAGCGCGAAAGCTAAGTTTTTTCCCGCCTTTTACTACTTTGGTTACCCTGCGTATCTGAACCACGCGCTCCTGCCAATCGGATTCTTTTTCCCGATTGCGATTGCTTTTTTTGTTGCGACGCTGCTGCTGCTCTGCCATATTTTTATTTTTTGTCCTTTAAGCGATATCTGTTCTTATAGCACTACGCATATTTGGTCATGGCATCTTAAACTTTGCCAAAGCTATATGCCGGCAATGCTCGTGCATTAAGCTGACTGCTGACGGCTGACTGCTGACTGCTACACCTATGCTTCGCAACCCTAAAAATCCAATCCTGCTTCCCGAGCTGCCTCGGCTAGAGCCCGAACGCGACCGTGGTAGAGATTCCCACCGCGATCGAAGACCACTTTTTGGATTCCTTTGTCGAGCAATCGCTGCGCGATAAGTTTGCCCACCTGGCTGGAACTTTCGCAACTTGCTCCTGACTTGATTTGCGATCGCACTTCTGGCTCTAGAGTGGAGGCAGCAACTAAAGTATTGTGATTGGTATCGTCGATCGCTTGAGCATAAATATGCTGATTGGAACGGAACACTGCCAATCTCGGACGTTCCATTGTCCCCGTTACCTTGCGCCGTACCCGACGATGCCGGCGCTGAACCGATTCTTTGCGAGTTACCTTCATCTATTATTTCTTCCCTGCTTTCCCTGGCTTGAGTTTTACCACTTCGCCTTGATAGCGAATGCCTTTGCCCTTATAGACTTCTGGCGGGCGCACGTCGCGAATCTTCGCGGCTGTGTTGCCTACGACTTCTTTACTAATGCCGCTGATAATCACATTAGTATTTCCCTCTACCGCGAGCTTGACCCCTTCAGGAGGTTCAATTTCCACTGGCTTGCTATAGCCGACATTCAGAATCAGCTTGCTACCTTGCACTTGGGCTCGATAGCCAACCCCTATAATTTGCAGGCGTTTCTCAAACCCTTTAGAAACTCCATCAACCATATTAGCCACTAGGGTCCGACACAAGCCGTGACGCTGGCGAGCCATACGCGAATCGTCTTGCCGCTTGACCAGTATCGTTTCCCCGGCTTCCTCCAACAGCACCCCTTCGGGTAACACTCTAGAAAGTTCGCCTTTGGGTCCGGTTACGACAATCTTTAGGCCGTCAATGGCGACCTTCACCTTGCTGGGAATGTTAATTGGGCGTTTGCCAATTCGAGACATAACCTTTTGCCTTTTTTATCAAAATCAAATTGTCCAATCTATAAAATTGTCCAATATCTTTCTCGACCCGAGTCTCGGTAGCGTTTCTAGGGTTGTAATTTTTAGTTTTTCTATCAGTTGCACCCCTAAAATCGCCTTTTACCATACATAGCAAAGCACTTCTCCGCCTACTCCTTGGCGTCGTGCTTCTCGGTCCGTCATAATACCTCTAGAGGTAGAAATGATGGCTATCCCAATTCCGCCCAACACCCGGGGTAGTTCTTTGCGATTGGAATACACTCGCAACCCGGGCTTACTGACTCGCTTCATTTTTCTAATAATTGGTTGGCGATTTTTTCCTGTGTATTTCAGATCTATCGCCAGAGTTTTTTTAACTCCTTCTCCAACTTCGGAGACTTCACCAATAAAGCCTTCATCCTTAAGTACCCGAGCGATCGCTCTGGTCATTTTCGTTGAGGGAACACTTGTTTTTTGGTGCCGCGCTAGACTTGAATTTCTAATCCGCGTCAGCATATCTGCAATCGTATCGTTGGCCGCCATCGTTTTCTCCTTATTATTCCCTGGCTAGTTATTCCGGAAGGGCATACCCATTTCTTTGAGCAAGGCACGACCCTCTTCGTCGGTCTTGGCCGTGGTGATAATTGAGATATCCATCCCCCGGATTTGGTCAATACTGTCGTAATCTACTTCTGGGAAAATTAGCTGTTCCCTTAGACCCAAGGTGTAATTGCCTCTACCATCAAAGCTTTTCGGGCTTACTCCGCGAAAGTCGCGAATTCTAGGCAAGGCCAAATTTATCAACCTATCCAGAAAGGCATACATCCGCTCCGACCGAAGCGTTACCATCACCCCCACGGGCATTCCTTTCCGTATTTTGAAGCCAGCGATCGCCTTCTTAGCTCTCGTCACCACTGGCTTTTGACCAGTAATTGTTGCTATTTCAGTTAAAGAAGACTCTAGAGCCTTTGCGTTCTGAGACGCCTCGCCCAACCCTCTATTAACCGTTACTTTCACAACCTTGGGCACCTGATGGATATTCTGGTAATTAAATTGCTCCATCAGTTTCGATACAATCGTCTCCTGATACAGATTCTTAAGTCGTGGTGCCATATTTCGCATCCTATTTTTCCCGTCTATCGCGGTTTCCCGCTTTTCCCAAGTCCTTCTCCATCGTTTTGACCCACAGTCAAATCCACCTCGGACAAAGGACTGGGAAAGATTAATCTATAATTTCGCCCGTTTTTTTGAGCATTCGCACCTTGCGCCCTTCTTCGGTGAAGGTATAGCACACCCTGCTAGCTACCTCATTCTTTTTGGAATAGAGCATCACGTTCGAGCTGTGTATAGGAGCCTCAAAGGTCTCGATACGACCGGACTCTCCCTCTTGTTGGGCTTTAACGTGCTTGGTTTTCACGTTGGCACCCTTAACAACTACTTCGCTAGACTTGGGAATCGTTCTTGTAATTTCCCCAACTTTGCCTTTTTCTTTCCCAGCGATTATCTGGACGGTATCCCCTGTTTTGACATGCATTTTATAGCTAACCGGGCGACCCTTAGTCTTTGTTTTGGCCATCAAATTACCTCCGGTGCCAATGAAACAATTTTGGTATAACTTTTCTCCCGCAGCTCCCTAGCTACAGGTCCAAAAACGCGAGTTCCTCTGGGATTGCCGTCCTGATTGATCAGTACGGCCGCATTGTCGTCAAAACGAATGCTCATACCGCTTTCCCGCCGCATCCCTTTTCGAGTACGCACTATCACAGCCCGCACTATGTCAGACTTTTTGACAGCCATATTAGGGATAGCCTCTTTGACTACAGCAATAATGACATCCCCCACGCTAGCGTAGGTGCGGTTGCCTCCCAATACACGGATGCACATTAATTTTCTAGCACCGCTATTGTCGGCCACATTTAAATAAGATTCTTTCTGGATCATAGAATTTTTCGCTCCCGTTCTCTGTCCGTTTTCCCTAGGCTTGGGGCGCTTTGGTGATAATTTCTACAACCTGCCAGCGTTTAGTTCGGCTCAGAGGGCGAGTCTCCCTAATCCTGACGCGATCGCCTTCTTTACAGTTGTTTTCTTCATCGTGGACCTTGTATCGCTTGGTTTTAACCACGACTTTTTGATACTTGGGATGAGGCGAGCGGTTTTCCACCGCCACCACCACCGTTTTATCCATTTTATCGCTTACCACCAAGCCCATTCTTTCTTTAACTGCCATTTTCTTTTCCTCGAATTGCTCTATATAATCAGCGGTCAGCGGTCAGCGGTCAGCGGTCAGCCAAGAATCTGTTAGGCACCAGCCCAAGCCGCAGGCTCAGCTTATTGCTTATTGCTTATTGCTTAGAGCTTTTTTGCCCTATGCCTTAGCGGCCAGCGGTCAGCGGTCAGCGGTCAGCGGTCAGCCAAGAATCTGTTAGGCACCAGCCCAAGCCGCAGGCTCAGCTTATTGCTTATTGCTTATTGCTTAGAGCTTTTTTGCCCTATGCCTTAGCGGCCAGCGGTCAGCGGTCAGCGGTCAGCGGTCAGCCAAGAATCTGTTAGGCACCAGCCCAAGCCGCAGGCTCAGCTTATTGCTTATTGCTTATTGCTTAGAGCTTTTTTGCCCTATGCCTTAGCGGTCAGCGGTCAGCGTTCGGCGGTCAGCGGTCAGCCAAGAATCTGTTAGGCACCAGCCCAAGCCGCAGGCTCAGCTTATTGCTTATTGCTTATTGCTTAGAGCTTTTTTGCCCTATGCCTTAGCGGTCAGCGGTCAGCGTTCGGCGTTCAGCGGTCAACTAAGAACTTTTTGGGTGCCAGCCCAAGCCGCAGGCTAAGCTTATTGCTGATAGCTGAGAGCTGAGAGCTTTAACTATCAGTATTTTCTGTTTCCGCAACCTTTGGCGCTTCCTCAGCCTTACTTTCCTCAGAGGATGCTACCGATTCGGGCTCTTCTTTAGGGGAAGTCGATTGGGAAGCAGCTTCCGATCGCTTGCGCTCCCCTTCAATAGTTAGTAATTGAGCTAGCCGGTGTTTCTTGTGCTTAACCTCGTGGGTTTTCTCCAAGCGACTGGTTGCCTTTTGCAGTCGCAATTCAAATAGCTCTCGCTTAACCGCGATAATTTTTTCTGCTACTTCTTCGTCGCTTAGATCTCTGATTTCTGCAATCTTCGGTAAAGGCACTATCTACTTCTCCTCTTCTCTAGTCAGGAATTTTGTCTTGATGGGCAACTTATAAGCAGCGAGGCGCATAGCTTCCCTAGCCGTTTCTTCGGGAACCCCGCCTATCTCAAAGAGAATCCTACCTGGTTTGACTACTGCTACCCAATATTCCGGAGAGCCTTTACCGGAACCCATACGAGTTTCCGCCGGTCGCATAGTGACTGGTTTGTCTGGAAAGACGCGAATCCAAATTTTACCGCCCCTACGAATGTAGCGGGTCATCGCCCGACGTGCTGCTTCTATTTGGCGGGAGGTAATCCAATGAGGCTCTAAAGCCTGCAGGGCAAACTCGCCAAAACTAATTTCGTTACCTCGCGAGGCCATGCCCTTCATTCGGCCTCGGTGTTGTTTGCGGAATTTCGTTCTTCTAGGACTTAACATAATTAAAAGTTCATAAATTTTTTAGCTCTCAGCGGTCAGCGTTCAGCGGTCAGCGTTCAGCAGTCAAGCGATCGGCTTGTCAGGCTATCGGCTATAGCATTTAAGCACTCTGCGGGAAGGGCTGAGCTGAACGAACAGCGCTTAGCTTTTGAGGTATCAGCGTTCAGCGGCCATTCGGCTGTCAGTATCGTGGTTTTCATGGCCAAAAGAGCGGGCGCGAAAATAGGACTAAATTTTCCCTACACCCCACACCCCTACACCCCTACAACCCCACACCCTAGCGATCGCCCGAACGGTCTTCAAACTGTTGGCGGCGGCGGCGTCGTTTTCCACCAGGGGCATTTGCCGGTACTGGTTTTTCCTGTTGACCCGGGATAATTTCCCCTTTAAAGATCCAAACTTTCACGCCAAGAATGCCATAAATCGTTTGAGCCGTGCGATAAGAGTAATCGATATCTGCTCTTAACGTATGCAGTGGCACCCGACCTTCCCGAACCCACTCGCTCCGAGCAATCTCAGCCCCATTGAGACGACCGCTGACCTGGATTTTTATCCCTTCCACTCCTGCTTTCTGGGCTCTTTGAATCGCTTGACGCACTACCCGGCGGAAGGAAACGCGCCGCTCTAACTGTTGGGTAATATATTCTGCAATTAAAGTAGCATCAGCATCTACCCGGGTTACTTCCACCACATTGATGCGGATTTTCCTATTGCTATTGCCCAGTAACTGCTGCAAGCCAGTTCGCAAGGATTCAATCCCCGTACCACCTCGCCCGACCACTACCCCAGGTCTAGCCGTGCGCACTTCCAGATCTATCTGATCCGCTTTGCGCTCTATGCGCACCATAGAAATACCAGCATTATTCAGGGTTTTATGGACGAATTCGCGTATTTTGTTGTCTTCTTTCAACAAATCTACATAGCGATTGCCGTCAGCATACCATTGCGAACGGTGTTCTTGGGTAGTCCCCAGCCTATAGCCGATTGGATGTATCTTTTGTCCCATTACTGGATTTTCTCAACTAATAAATTCTTAACGATCTAAGATTTTGCCTTTATTGCCTTATGTCTGCCTTTATCTTTGGCTCTATCTCCTAAAAAAATTAGATTGTAAATTAACCTGATTACATCTATTTTTATTGAGATAAAAGAGCCTATCCCAAATTATGCTATTCCCCTTCTTGAGGAGCAACTGCAACGGTAATGTGACAGGTAGGTCTGCGAATCATGTAAGCACGACCCTGAGCCCGTGCCCGGTAGCGCTTTAAATAAGGACCTTTATTAGCGTAAGCCTCACTTACATATAAGCTTCCTCTTTCATAGCCAGCGTTATGCTCGGCATTCGCTGCCGCAGAGCGCAGGACTTTTAGCACTGGATCGCAGGCTTTGTAAGGCATAAATTCCAGAATCATCAGGGCTTCCCTATAGGAGCGACCCCGAATTGTATCCAAAACCCGACGCACTTTGGTATCTGACATCCGTATGTAACGGGCGATCGCTTTTACGTCCGAGCCTCCACCGCTCGCCATATTTTTTCTCCCTTCTCTTTAGACTATTCTCACTTCTTCTTTCCGCTTAGCGTCAAACCCAACCAAAACCGCTCGCCCATTTTTCTTTTCTACCTGCGGCCTTTCTTATCGCTTTTGGAGTGACTCCGGAAAGTGCGCGTCGGGGCAAATTCCCCCAGCTTGTGTCCGACCATTTGATCGCTAATATACACGGGGACATGCTGGCGTCCATTGTGGACTGCGATCGTATGACCCACCATATCTGGAATGATGGTTGAGGCTCGCGACCAGGTTTTAATCACCTGCTTTTCCCCTCTAGCGTCCAAAGCCTCTATTTTACTCAGCAACGAGTCCGCAACAAACGGACCTTTTTTAAGAGAACGACCCATAAAGCAGCTAATTACCAAAAACAACAAATATATTCCCGACTTCTTAGCAGCTCTCCATTGAAATCAAGGACAAAATCAAAGACCAAAGAACAACTCCCAAGGGAAAATACCACTGGCAGGCATCCTTCATCCTTTTATCCTTAGTTGTTGCGACCGCCACGGCGACGCTTAGAAGAACTGCGGCGGCGACGTATAATCAAGGAATCGCTTAATTTTTTCTTCCGAGTTTTCGCTCCTAATGCTGGCTTACCCCAAGGAGTCACAGGCCCGCTACGACCAATGGGCGCTCTACCTTCTCCACCTCCATGTGGGTGATCCACTGGGTTCATTACCGAGCCGCGCACCTCTGGCCTCCGACCTTTCCAGCGCTTGCGACCGGCCTTACCTATCTTAATATTTCTGGCATCTGAATTGCCCACTTGACCAATAGTCGCGTAGCATTCCTTGCGAACCATACGCACTTCCCCAGAAGGCAATTTGATTGTTACCATCTTGCCTTCCTTGGCCATAAGCTGAGCGCTAGCACCTGCAGCCCGCACAATCTGCCCGCCTTTCCCGGGTACTAGCTCCACATTGTGAACGCTCGTTCCCAACGGCATTTTGCTCAGAGGCATCGCATTGCCAACTTCGATCGCAGCCTCTTGTCCAGCGATAATTTCGGTACCTACCGTCAATCCTTCTGGATGCAGAATATACCGCTTCTCTCCGTCTTTATAATGAAGCAGCGCAATTCTGGCATTGCGGTTTGGATCGTACTCAATTGCTGCCACCTTGGCTGGGATATTATGCTTGTCTCTACGAAAATCAATCTGACGGTAGAGACGTTTGTGCCCGCCACCCCTATGCCTACAGGTTATTAGGCCGACATTATTACGACCTTTGCGGCGATGTTTGTTCCGCGTTAGCGACTTTTCTGGCTCGCTCCGGGTGATCTCAGAAAAATCCGCAACTGTCCTTTGGCGCGTTCCCGGAGTATATGGTCTATAAGAACGAATACCCATAATTTAATCTTAGCTATCTTTGCCTATCCAGTTGTAGGGCTATCTAGTTTAGAGCCCGGGTTGCTCTAGGGCTCCTCCGGCCAGACTAGAAGAGTCTGTCGAGGTTGGCTTAAAAATTAAGCTTCCACTTAATCCCCAATGCTCAATGCCCAATGCCCAATGCCCAATGCCCTACACCCTAATTTCCTTATACATCTGGGAAGAATATGCTCTGCAGAGAATCATCCGGACTCAAAGTTACTACAGCCTTTTTGTAGCGCGGTTTAAATCCCGTAAACCTGCCCATCCGCTTTTTTTTGCGCGGGGGTATTATAGTATTTACGCTTTTCACCTTAACGTTGAATATATATTCAATCGCTGCTTTGATTTCTGGCTTAGTCGCTTTGGGCTTTACATCAAATGTGTATTGATTTTTCTCCATTAGCATTGTGGCCTTCTCGGTCACAATTGGGCGAATGACCAAATCCACCAGATCCCGGGGGTTATATTCAGTCACTGTAAACCTCCTGAATTTTATTCACGGCCGACGCAGTAGCCACTATTTTATCCGCTTCTAGCAGGTCATAGACATTTAATGACGTTGCCAAAATCAGTTTCACGGAAGGGACGTTACGCGCTGACAAGAAAATGTTTTCCTGAGCCTCGGACAAGATCAAGAGTACCTTCGAGTCCGGATCCACTCCCCAACGACTAATGGCCGATAGCAGCTCTTTTGTCTTGGGACGGGGTAAATTATCCCCAAATTCTTCTACTACTATTAGATCTTCGGCTCGGCTTTGAAACGCAGTTCGCAGAGCTAAGCGTCTTTCTTTGCGATTCAAGCTGATATTGTAATCTCTGGGCTTTGGACCGAATATGACTCCGCCCCCGCGCCACAGCGGCGACCGAATTGAGCCAGCACGCGCTCTACCAGTTCCTTTTTGTCGCCAGGGTTTCCTTCCCCCCCCAGAAACTTCAGCCCGAGTTTTTGTCGAGGCCGTTCCCTTCCGCCTGCCCAAGACTTGCTGTCTGAGGGCTTTATGGACTATGTGGGCAGCGTTTTCTTCTTTGGCAACTGACAGATCTACGCTCGCTTGCCCTACCTCTTCTCCTTGCCAGTTTTTTACTACGCAGTTAACCATATCCGTTTTTCTCTTATACTCTGTCCCAAAACCAAAATATCTTTTGCTTTTGGGGAGACTTTGTGCGAGGACTTTTCGTGCGAGGATTTTTTAACGATTGCCCACTTTATTCGTAGGTTTGATATTCAGCAGAGCGCCCGGTTTGCCGGGAACTGCGCCTTTTACTAGCAGCAGGTTGCGATCGCCATCTACCCGCACCACTTCCAGCTTTTTAATCGTTACTTTCTCTGCTCCCATCCGGCCTGCCATCTTTTTCCCCGGATAAACCCGTCCGGGAGTTGTTCCAGGACCAATAGAACCGGGCAGTCGATGGTTCTTTGAACCGTGGGACATCGGCCCGCGCCTAAAGTTGTGACGTTTCTGATATCCTGCAAAGCCTCGACCTATGCTCGTCCCCGTCACGTCCACCAGTTGTCCGACCTCAAAGCTATCCGCTTTCAACACCTGGCCCAGCTCGAAACTGCCGGTCTCCTCAATGCGATATTCGCGCAAGTGACGGACGAGGGGACTGCCGCTCTTGGCCAGATGCCCCTGCTCGGCATTGCTCAGATACTTATTTACCTTTTTGGGTTCTTCCCCTTCGGGCCTTTTCGTCTTCAGCTCTCTGGTAGAGTTTTTAACCTCCCCATAGCCAATTTGGATGGCACTGTAGCCATCGGTTTGTTTGGTTTTAATCTGCGTAACCGAGCATGGACCTGCTTGAATGACCGTAACGGGAATGGCTTTTCCCGTTTCGTCAAATATAGTGGTCATGCCTAGTTTTGTACCCAGAATTCCCACAGACATTGCTTTCTCCTTTATACGCACGGCGACATGGCGTTTAGGGGTACGCGCACGCGCCACACCCCTGCTCCAAACCGACAATTTGGAGCCCCCAAGAGCCTTCCTGCGATCGCAGGCAATTATTTTGCCAGTTTCAGACTGGCTTTTGAAGTTACCCTTAGACCCGAGCCTTTGCTCTTAAGCTGCCTTTTTGGCGCTGCTTTTTTTGAGCCTTTTTTGGCCAGGACTTAAGCCGGTCCTTGTTTGGTATCCTTGGCTTAGTATCCTTGTACGGCCAAACAATTAATCGGAACTTCGCAAAACCAAAGGTTCTGCCAACCAAGCGCGCCCGAGCGTGAAACGCTTTTGGCCCTGTCTTTGCTGATTGGCCATAAGACAAGCGATCCTAATTTTCAGGCACAATTTAACAATATATACAATAAGAACGAGTTTGTCCACTTTTTTTAAAAAAAATTTTTCTCCCCACCCTCGGGGAGATGGGGACCAGTAAAGTTTGAAGTTTTGAGTTTTGAGTTTTGAGTTACAAAACTGGAGAGTGCGCTTTGAGGGGCAGGCTTACAGCTCGTTGGCTCTCGCCGATAGCTTCCGAAGTAGCTCGGGCCGAGACGGCCGAGACCCGCCAATCGCAAGAAGTTACATTAGAACTTCGTCTAGTTACAAAAAACTAATTGAAAATTTCAGGACTTACGCATTACCTCGCTCCGAAAGGTAGGGTCAACGGCCGTTGACCCCTACACTTAGGGCGCATCTCGAAAAGCCGCGCGTAAGTCCTAAAACTTAAAACTCAAAACTCTCCCCCAATGCCCAATGCCCAATGCGAACATGCCCAATGCCCAATTCCCAATCCCGCTTGCAGTTATACTTACTGCTAGGGTTTGTCCCTCGGATCTGGCACATCATATATATATGGAATAAGATTTAGAACTTATGGGACTGATTGCAACTGGCAAGCCATTCATTCGCGAGTTAGAAAATATGGGGGCCTTGGCTGTCTATGCCCCCTTGGAAGGAGGATTTGAAGGTAGATATCTGCGACGCCTCCGTGCCACGGGTTATACTGCTCTGTCAATAACTGCCCGAGGATTGGGGGACTTATCTATGTATCTGACTGGGGTTCACGGCGTCCGGCCCCCTCACTTGGGCAAAAAAGACGTGCGTACCTACTTTATTCCCCCAATTGTCAATTACAACTTGGAGCAGCTTCCTCCAAAATCCAAGGGTATGGTGCTGTGGATTATCGAGGGTCAAATGCTATCGAGTCAGGAGATTGAGTATTTGACAGTTTTGCCAACTCTCGAACCCCAAGTCAAAGTGGTGGTGGAGATGGGGGGCGAGCGCTATTTCCGCTGGACTCCGCTCAAGGATACTCTCGTTCCTGCTTAGGGCTCACTACAGATAGAACTGCCCATAATTAAAATGCTCTTGCAACAGTCTCCTCAATTCTGGGGGGACTATTGTTTTGTGCGGATAGAGTCACCCGGTATCTATATGACGTAGGGGCGATTTCGCGCTCTCGCCCCTACAAAAAGTTTATAACATATAAACAATTGTTAATGTTATGTAGTCGCGGCCTTTGGAATTGAGGAAGAATTGAGTTTAAGAGTTTAAGAAAACCTGTGAAATCCCAACAGGGCAAAGAATCCATGCTATCTAAGAAATAGAGGCTAAAAGCTATTAAGGGCCTGGGTTGACGGTGTTTGCCAACTGACCCGGGAGGGAGACTCAAATGCTCGAAAACCGAGATTATACGGTCATTATTGATAAAAGTGGTAGCATGTCCACCCCAGACCAACGAGGGGGTAGAACTAGATGGTTGGAATGTCAAGAGGCGACCTTGGCATTAGCCAGGAAATGCGAAGAGTTTGACCCGGATGGCATTACGGTTTACCTGTTTTCTGGCAAATTTTGGCGGTACGACAACGTGACCTCGGCCAAAGTAGCCCAGGTCTTTCAAGAAAATGAGCCTTCAGGACGAACCGATCTAGCGGGGGTACTTAGAGATGCTCTCAATAACTACTTTAAACGCAAAGCGGCTGGCGAGGCGAAGCCTAATGGAGAAACTTTTGTAGTGATTACAGATGGAGAGCCAGACGACCGGAGAGCAGTAATGCGAGAAATAGTTGATGCCTCTCGTAAAATAGTTAGAGATGAAGAACTGGCTATATCATTTGTTCAGGTCGGGAACGATCCGCAGGCAAGGCGGTTCCTGAAAGTTTTAGATGACGAACTGGAATCGGCAGGGGCATTATTTGATATTGTCGATACTTTGACAATTGACGAGATGGAAGACATGACTCTGTCTGAAGTCTTAATGATGGCAATTACTGACTGAGGAAAAACAAAAAATGACGCAACCAGACATCTTAAGCAATCGAGACTATACCCTAATTATCGACAAAAGTGGCAGTATGTCCACTCAGGATCGACCGGGAGGACGCAGTAGATGGGAGGAAGTACAAGAGTCAACGATGGCTCTGGCTCGCAAATGTGAAGAGTTAGACCCAGATGGCATTACGGTTTATCTGTTTTCAGGACGCTTTAAACGCTATGATAATGTGACTTCTAGCAAGGTGGAAACGGTTTTCCTGGAAAACGATCCAATGGGCAGCACGAATTTAGCAGGGGTTCTAGAACATGCCCTAGAGGATTACTTGAAGCGGAAGGCCGCCGGTCAGGCGAAGGAACAAGGAGAAACTTTTTTGGTGATTACGGATGGGGAGCCAGACGAGCGCAAGCCAGTGATGGAAACCATTATTAAAGCATCTCGCCAAATCGATCGCGATGAAGAATTGGCGATTTCCTTTATTCAAGTAGGGAAAGATGCTAGGGCAACTCGCTTCCTGAAAGCCTTAGACGACGATTTAGAAGAAGTCGGGGCTAAGTTTGATGTTGTGGATACGGTTACTATTGACGATATGGAGGATATGACCCTGTCTGAGGTACTGCTGAATGCGATTTTTGACTAAATAATTGTTATTACTCCAATAGCAGGAATAACATCAAGGATATAATGCGCTTGTATTAGCGTTTAAAATCCTGGAAAAAATATGTCAATTTTGCCCCTGTATCCAGATTGTTTTAACACCAAATGAGCGGGGTTTCTTGGATATAAATTCTTGAGAAGCTACCGTAATTCTGTAGTAGAATAAGAAAAAGCGGAAGGGGGAAGGCGAATCGCCAGTTATTTTAATTCCTCTTTCCGTTTTTTTAGGAAAATGCCCTACAGTAATTTTCCTATTCATTTAGAATTGCTGCTATCTAAAATAAGAATATATTGAAAATGGAGGTAATGGTGTTGAAAGACCGAGACTATACTCTAATTATTGACAAAAGCGGTAGTATGTCTAGCCCAGACCAGCGGGGAGGCAGAACTAGATGGGAGGAGGCACAAGAATCGACTCTGGCTCTGGCTCGCAAATGCGAACAGTTTGACCCGGATGGGATTACGGTTTATCTGTTTTCAGGGCGCTTTAAACGCTATGACGATGTGACTGCGAGCAAAGTGGAGACGATTTTTCAGGAAAACGATCCAATGGGCAGTACGAATCTAGCGGCAGTTCTGGAGGATGCTCTAAATAGCTATTTGCAGCGCAAGGCGGCAGGAACTGCAAAGCCAGTGGGAGAAACGATTTTGGTAGTGACCGATGGGGAGCCAGACGATCGCAAAGCTGTGATGAGGGTTATTATAGAAGCTTCCCGCCAACTCGATCGCGATGAAGAATTGGCTATTTCTTTTATTCAAGTGGGGACGGATGCCGGGGCGACTCGCTTTCTCAAAGCTTTGGACGACGAGCTGCAGGGAGTTGGGGCAAAGTTTGACATTGTAGATACGGTTACTATTGACGATATGGAGGATATGACTCTGGCTGAGGTGCTGACTAATGCGATCGTCGATTAGCCTGTAGTAATTAGGGTGTAGGGTGTGGGGTGTAGGGGGTGGGGTGTAGGGTGTGGGGGAGCGTTTCAATTTTGTACGCTACCGCCTCGCCCCTTGGGCTTACGCCCAAGGGGCGAGGCGGCTGGCGCGGCTACACAAACTCTCGCCCTTGCGGGCAAATGGATTGCATTCATTGAAATGCTCCCGGGGTGTGGGGTGTAGGGTTTTGTTAGGGCTCTACACCCTAATTGGTTAAAATAAAAGCAGGATTGTCCCTCCCCGCGCTCAATGGAGGATAAAGATATGAATTCTCTAGATAAATTATTAGCTGAGGTTCAAGCGGAGTTTCAGAAGCCAGACCCCGAGGAAGCACCAGATCGATCGCGGCCACAACCGCCCCAGCAACGACCTTCCCAGCGGCAGCCAGCTCCGATAGAAAATAATATAGAAAAAAATCGCAAAAAAGCTCGACAAGTGAGAGATAAAGCAATAGATAGTTTGTTAACGGAGATAGAGTCTGAGTTTCAGGGTAAGGATAAGAGTTCTGGACTACAGCGGCAGGAGACGCCAACTAAAGCGTTAACTAAAAAGCGATCGCTCCCAGATAAAAAATTAGTCGGTTTGTTGGGCGACCTAAAGGCGGAATTCCAAGAACAGGATCGGGCTGAGGAGCTGAGAAGACAAGAGCTGCGCGAGCAAGAAGCGCGCCGACAAGAAGAACTTAAGCAAGAACGCCTCTCGGCTCTGAGGAAAGAAGCCGAAGCATGGCTGAAAAAGTTACAGCCGCTATCGGATGAAGGATTTTGGTTTAATCAGTTTGCCGAGAATTACCCGTCGAGATTAGAAGCTGCGATCGCTTACCTGGAAGCAATGGGACAAAATCCATTATAGCAGTAAGTAGTCAGCTGTCAGCAGTCAGCTTTTAGCTTTGGCAACCCTTAAGTTGCTCTAACTAACCAAATATGCGTAGTGCTATCCAAAATTAAAAGATGGAGGATTAGGATTAGGATATCTCTCAGTTCGTTTTCAAAAAAATAAAATAGCTGCCACTGAATGCCAGCGCTGCCAATATCTCTTAATTCAATATCTATTAATTCAAGACCAGATTATCTCGATGTACCACAGTGTCTGGACTGCGATCGCCCAAAATAGCGCGAACTTCTTCCGAGCGACAGCCGCGAACGCGAATTATGTCTGTACTAGAATAATTAACTAAACCTTTAGCAACTTCTTTGCCAAAGCGATCGCGCAAAACCACTGCTTCTGATTCTTGGAATTCTCCTTTTACATCAGTAATCCCCGCTGCCAATAGAGACTTGCCTCCCAGACAAATGGCGCGAACTGCACCATCGTCTAAATAAAGCTCGCCTTTCGGAATTATCCCGTGAGCAATCCAACGCTTGCGAGCATTAGGGGTGTGCTGTTGAGGTTCAAACTGCGTACCCAGCAGTTCTCCTTCCATAATTTTTTCAATGTTGGGGCATTCTGTCGCTGCAGCAATAACGGTACGAACGCCCGCACTCGTAGCAATCCGGGCAGCTTCTATTTTAGAAGCCATTCCCCCGGTTCCCCAATTAGTTCCAGACCCGCCTGCTTCCACTTGTAACTCTGCAAGTTCGTCAATATTGCGAACTAGGGTAATGGGTTTTGCTTCTGGATTGTGGCGCGGATTGTCTGAATATAGTTTGTCGATATCAGTCAATAAAAATAGCCAATCTGCTTCTAACAAACTAGCTACCATTGCCGACAATGTGTCGTTATCTCCAAATTTTAGTTCTTCTACAGCTAGAGAATCATTCTCGTTGACAATCGGGATAACTCCCATGCGGAGCAATTCTTCAAAAGTGTTTTTAGCATTCAGATAGCGATCGCGCTGTACTAGGTCGGTGCGGGTAAGGAGAATTTGGGCGATCGCTTGTTTCTGGGAGCTAAATAAATCGTCGTAAACCCGCATTAGGCGTCCCTGACCAACTGCGGCGGCAGCTTGTTTGCCGACAATGGTTTTTGGTCTGTCTTTCATCCCCAAACGAGCGCAGCCAATGCCCACGGCACCGGAAGAAACCAATACTACCCGATGACCTATCCGGCGCAGATAGCTTGAAGTTTCAACTAAAGTAGCGATCGCAGAAATGGCTGGATTGCCCGTATCAACTTTAGTTAGACTAGAAGTACCTATCTTGACTATAATAGTTTGTGACATAAGCAATTTTTAAGATTATATTTTTTTATATAAGATAAACCCGGTTTCTTTAACTTAAGGAAACCGGGTTTCTGACTGCGATCGTATCATAACCCATTTGGAATTGCTATATAGCACTACGCAAATAAGCGCTTGACGTTTATAAATGCTCGTTCCTTAGTCAGATTATACTTTTGACTTATTACCTTGAGACTTTTGACTTGCGCGTAGCGCTATACCCTTTATCCTTTAATCCTTGCCGCAAAAATCGCCGAAAATTCGCTCATCTTTTCTTATTTACCCCATCTGTTCCATCTCTCGCATCTCCTGGATAGTCACTAGCTGTATCTGTTACCTAGAAAGCGATAGAGGCAAGAGGGTTCTTACTTTTATTTTCTTAACAATCACAAACTTTTGAGACTATAGTCACATTTTTTTAATGTTTTCTGTCACAATAACATAGAGACTACCAAGCCATAGTGAAAGTAGAAAAGTGAAAGTAAAGATTAAGTCCGCCCGGGGGCTGGCGGTTCGATTGGGGAGGTTTAATGGCAACAGAAATGAAAGCTTTGAGTGCGTCTTATGGGGACTGGTTCATCCTAGCAGTGCCAGTGGGTCAAAAATGGGCGATTAGCTGCTTGCCGCCCCGGAGCAATACTATTTGCACGGACTGGAAAGCATACAAGACGCCAGAGGCAGCATTGGCTGGAGCGCAAAACTATATAGATAAAGCGGCTGCCGCATATGCTTTAGCCGATACCGTGCTAGAACTCCACGAAGCTGGCAAAATCGACGATAGTTCTAGCCAAGGCTTGCTAAAAAGCCTTGGCTATTGTCAATAGCTATTGTCAATAGCTACTTTCTAACCCAAAGTTATACCCAGTTCGTGCGATCGCGAATTAATTCCCAAAAACTCTCGCACTTCCTGCAAATAACTATCTGAATCTTCTAACATTGGAAAATGTCCCGTCTGTGGAATTTCCACAAACTTCACTCTTTTGTTTAAAGCGGCAGCTTTGCGGGCTCCTGCGGCGGGAATAATTCTATCGTATTGACCTGAAACCAATAGCACGGGCATCTGTAAGAGAGCAAACTCTTTTGGCATTACTTCCGTTGCTTTTTTGCTGACGGAAGTAAACAGCGTCCCCAAGACTGCCTCTTCATCTGCCATTAAATAGTCTTCTAGAAATGCTTTGCTAGCGGCGCTACCGATCGGGCGGTGCAAAAACCGGGCGATAAACAGCTTATCCATAAAGGGAAGAAAGGTCAGCCAGCTCGGTCTAAATTTTACTACCTCGCTGCCCCACTTATGAAACGCTGCAAATTCTCGCTCGTCGTATTCAAAAACTCCACTACAACTTAGAATAACCTTTTCGACTAGCTCTCGGTAGCGATTGACAAACAATGTTGCAACTGAGGAGCCCATTGAGTGGGCATTAATATAGACTCGCTGCAAGCCCAAGGAGTCTAGTAGAATAGCCAAGTCGTCCGCATAAGTTTCCATTTCATAGTCCAAACCAGTAGGGGTTTGAGGCAACCTAGAGCGTCCAAAGCCGCGCAAATCGTATAGGAGACAATCAAAGCTATCGGCGATCGCAAGAGCGGTGCTTTCCCAGTAGCGAGCCGAGCCACCCCAGCCGTGGATAAACACCATCACCGGCTTAGAGTCACCCTGTCTTTTTCTACCAACCCATTCATAGTAATGAGCGACGCCCCTAATCTGAATATATGCCATATTTCTGCGATTGGTCATTAGTAATGGGTAAGAGCTATTCGCTCTTACCCATTACTAATTTTTACGCTGATTCTGGTTTCAGTAAGGTTGAAGGATGGAGCAAAAGTTCTGCGGTCGAGCGTTTCTCCACCATTTCCCGGGTAATCGTACAACTCCGAACATCCTTGCGCGAAGGTAATTCATACATCACCTCCAGCATGAGTTCCTCAACAATGCCACGCAGAGCCCTAGCACCTGTTTTGCGGCGGTATGCTTCCTGAGCGATCGCGCGCACCGCATCCGGCTTAAACTCTAGCTGCACGTTATCCATCCTTAGCAGCTTTTGATATTGCTTAACCAGAGCATTCTTTGGCTTCGTCAAAATCTGCATCAGAGCCATCTCATCAAGAGGATCTAGCGTAGCGACTACCGGGATGCGGCCTATGAACTCTGGAATCATCCCAAATTTCACCAAATCGTCCGGTTCCACCTCTTTTAGCAGATCCGCCGCCCGCTTTTCTCTAGATTGGCTCTCTCCCGGTTGAACAAAGCCCATTGACTTCTTGCCTTGGCGTCGTTCCACCACTTTTTCTAAACCAACAAACGCTCCTCCACAAATAAACAGGATATTGCTGGTGTCGATTTGGATGCAATCTTGATAAGGGTGCTTCCGGCCTCCTTGTGGGGGCACATTGGCTATTGTCCCCTCCAGCATCTTCAACAAAGCCTGCTGCACTCCTTCCCCAGACACATCCCGGGTAATTGAAGGATTTTCGCTCTTGCGAGCCACCTTATCTATTTCATCAATATAGATAATTCCTCGCTGGGCTTCCTCTACATCGAGGTCTGCTACTTGCAGCAATCGGAGCAAAATATTCTCCACATCTTCGCCTACATATCCCGCCTCAGTTAGCGTTGTTGCATCTGCTACCGCAAAGGGAACATCTAGGATCTTTGCCAAAGTTTCTGCTAGGAGGGTCTTACCGCATCCTGTCGGGCCAATTAGGAGAATATTGGACTTGTGCAGATCCACTGCCATTTCATCCCCTGGCATTTTCCCGCTTGCCTTCGCCTGCACGAAACTAAGGCGCTTGTAATGGTTGTAAACTGCCACCGATAGCACTTTTTTGGCTTCGTCCTGGCCGATTACATGATCGTCTAGATACTTCTTAATTTCTCTCGGTTTCGGAATCTGATTCAATGACAGACCCGCCGGACGAGAGCGACGCTTCTGGGGCGGTTCCGTGCGGGGCACGGGCTGGGGTGCGCTTGTGCTGGAGTCAAACAGCTCCTCATCTAAAATCTCATTACACAGGTCAACGCATTCATCGCAAATATATACTCCAGGACCGGCAATCAATTTGCGAACCTGCTCTTGAGATTTTCCACAAAAAGAACATTTTAGATGGGAGTCGTACTTATTAGGCATATATGGCCTCTTAACTCATTGCGGTAACAGCCTGTCCTGATTTGGGCTCCCCGGTTTGGGAAATCACCTTGTCAATCAGACCATACTCTCTAGACTCTTCCGCCGACATGAAGAAATCTCGTTCTGTATCGGCTTCTATCTTCTCTAGGGGTTGGCCCGTATGTAGGGCCAGCATTTCGTTTAACTGGCTTTTGTGATAAAGAATTTCCTTAGCCTGGATTTCTATATCAACTGCCTGTCCCTGTGCCCCTCCCAAGGGTTGGTGAATCATGATCCGAGAAGAAGGCAGAGACATTCGCTTTCCCGGAGAACCGCTAGCTAACAAAAACGCCCCCATACTTGCAGCCAAGCCATAACATATTGTTGCTACATCGGCTCTTAGCTGCTGGATGGTATCGTAAATTGCCATTCCTGCAGTCACTGACCCCCCAGGGGAATTGATATAGAGTTGAATGTCTTTTTCTGGATCCTCTGCATCCAAAAATAACAACTGAGCCACAATCAAATCGGCCACAGTGTCATCAATGGCTGTCCCCAAAAACACAATCCTCTCTCGCAGCAAGCGCGAGTAAATATCAAATCCCCGCTCGCCTATGCCGGATTGTTCTACTACCATCGGTATAACATTGCTGGCCATTGAGCAAACCAACTCTGGGCTTAAGCTAACGAACGGAAAATAAGGTGACTGGGATCCAAGCATAGTTGTCTATTTAGAACTTATGGGCGAAGGTTCTTTGCAAAAACTAAATTTTCTCTATATTATCCCGGCTATTTTTTTGCTTTTTTGGTAGTCTATTCGCCATCCTAACTTTAGTATAGCCTCCCGGCCATATTCAGACTACCTTTAGGACTCTTATTTTCCTACCCCTCCTTCCCGCTTGGGCTTACAATGGGTTTTGCGCATCCACCGCATCCTTTCTTCTCAGTTTATTCTCAGTGGTCTTATATACAACGCTTTTATCATCGTTATATATACTTATGCGGTCGTCTGGCCGTTATTTTTTTTTCATCCACCCCCAGCAATTAGCTGGGGGAAAACCCAAAGCAACAATTAAGGCTGGTGCGTTTTTGCGACTATGTGGTTGTTTTTACTGAGGCAGCTAGTCTGGATTTTTTAGCTTGCAGATTTTGAAAGCAAAAAGTATTGATGGCCCTCTTGTTGCAGTATTTTATTAATTTAAAACAGAAGGGCTCTGATTACATTATGCCAAAGCTTGCCAAATCCATGCAGGTCTTTGGGGTCTTATTCTCCACTTTAGTTGCAATTTAACGCTGGCCGCGCCTCTTTCTGTGCCGAGTCGTTCTGGTACTCCTGGTTGCAGTCTAGCTTTCTGAGTCGGCAGGGGTTTGCTCGGATTCTGGCTCCGACCCTGGCTCGGATTCTGGTTGCAGGGTTTGGGCTGAAACATCAATGGTTTCAGTGCCTGCATCCCCTAGCCCAGGAGCTGAGGCTGGTTCTTGCAACAAATTTGCATTTTCCACTGCTTCTTTTTCCGCTGCCTCTTTTTCTGCTGCTTCCTTTTCTGCTGCCAAGGTGCCTTGGGGTAATAGTTCAATGTTAGCGCGTTCTTCTATCCATTCGAGGGTTTTTTCCTTGATCATTTCCTCGGATAAGAAAGATCGCAAGCGCTCTGGATCGACTTCCCCGGTCAGAGAGGCCCTTACTTCTTCTACGCGGCTGTCAATTTCGACTTGCTCCACTTGGATTGATTCCTGCTCGCCTATCTTGCTGAGGCCCAGAGATATTGTCAGTTTCTTGACTGCCTCGGAGCGGTATTGCTCCCGCAGACGATCTTGACTTTCTCTGGAATACAACTGGCTGACATCTATGCCCAAGTTCGAGAGGCGGTTCGCAGCTTGCTGTACCAACTCCTCCGCCTCTCGGATAACCATTGTTTCCGGCAAGTCAGCTTCTACCCATTTGTATAATTCTTCCAGCAAAGCTTCCTGCTTGTTGGCCTTCGTTTCTCGCTCGGCTTTTTCTTTGTATTGATTTTCTAGGTGTTCGCGCAGTTCGGCTATTGTTTGGAACTCGCTGGTGGCTTGAGCGAAGTCATCATCCAATTCCGGCAACTCTTTCTCTTTGAGGTCTTTGAGAGTAATGGTAAAGATTGCTTCTTTGTTGGCCAGCTCTTCGTTGCCATAGTCGCTTGGGAAATTAACCGTTACCTCTTTGGTCTCTCCAGGGTTCATTCCTACTATGGCCCCTACAAACCCTTCTACAAAACGATCTTCCTGGAGTTCCATTTGAAAGTCGGAGGCTCCGCCGCCGGGAATTGGCTGGGATTCCCCATCTTCACCTGGGAAGCGGCCAGAATAATCCACCACTACCAAATCGCCTAGAACTGCTGGCCTTCCCTCCACAGGTATCAAGGTTCCCTGCTCTTGGCGTCGCTCTTCCAAAAATTTTTCCGTGTCAGCGGGATCGTATTTTACTTCCTCAGCCCTTACCTGTAAGCCATTATATTGACTGACTTTTATTTCTGGATGCACGTCAACTGTGGCGGAGAATGTCAGGGCTTTTCCCGGTTCAAATTGGGAAACTAACTCGTCAAAATCCGATCGCAGTTGAAAATTTCCTAGGGCCTCTATGTCTTCTTGCTCGATTGCTTTTTTCAGGCTATCTTGGATTATCTCTTCGAGTACAGTGGCTTTGACCCTGCTGACCCCGAGCCGCTGCAATAAAACCTGACGTGGCACTTTACCCGGGCGAAACCCCGGAATTCTGTTGCTTCGACTAAATTCCTGGATTACTTTGTTATATGCTTTCGAAGATGTCTCCGGAGGAATTTCTATTTCTATGCCAATCTGACTCTGGGGAAGCTTTTCCTGGGTAACTTTCATCTACTCCTCTCTCGAACAACTATGCTCTTTTTCAACGGCGTTGGAAGCGATCGCTGCCTTTCAGTAGGGTAAGGACCCTTTATATAGACAAGCCGGCGATCGCGCTTATCACGACATCCATCATAGGGTTTAAGTAGGCCCATCGCATAATCTTATTTGCCGCAATTTACAATCGTAGCGAATACCGAGCAGATTGCAGCGATAATAGAATCCTATATATAGAAGTCTTTACATCATGCCTTTTCTTGCCTTTTTTTGCCCGAACCCCATATATGTGTTTTTTATTTATGGTCCCATGATAAACGGTGGGTTTGAATCCTCACTTAACTTTTAAACAGAAAACCATTTTCAATTTTCTTTATACTAAAAGCTAGCGAGCATTGAGGTTGGGAGAGTTTTGAGGTGACTTCTGGTAATAAAAGTACCTTATGGAGCGGATAGCTTCGGTCCCCTCTCGGGAGGGGGTTGAGGGTGGGTTTCCCAGAAGTCTCCTTGGGCATAGAGTATGGAGGCCCAAAAACAGCGATCGCTATCCCTAAATCTTCCAGGATAAAAAGGTCCTACTATAACCTATTAACCTGCCCTCCTTGCCCCGAATCTAAATTCAAGATGTGAAAACTCCAAAACTTATGCTTGCAAATATAGAACCCTCTAAGTAGCATAAGGTGCTAGAAAGCTAACAACATACAGCGGCGGGTAGTTAATTCCCTAACACAAAATTAAAAACTATCAAGCGAAGAATTGTCCTGTTGTCAAATATCCCTGAGAAATAGCTACGGGTCGAAGGAGGGTGAATTAGCGATCGCCCCTCTGTAAAAAGCTGTAGGATAAGAAAATATATATATATTAATCTTGAATTAAGAAGTATCATTATCGAACCAAAACAAAAAAAATATTTTTGGGAGGAAACGCCGTATATGCCAAAGTCATATCGAGTTGCTATTCTAGGTGCCACAGGTGCTGTAGGTACAGAATTGCTACAGTTGTTGGACTCTCGCCAGTTTCCCCTAGGCGATCTAAAGCTGTTGGCCTCAGCGCGATCGGCGGGGAAAACCCTAGAGTTTCAAGGCTCCAAGCTAAAGGTCGAGGCAGTAACAGAGGATTCTTTTAAGGATGTGGATCTGCTGCTGGCTTCCGCTGGCGGCTCTACATCTAAGCAATGGATTCCGCTAGCCGTATCTTCTGGTGCCGTAGCGATCGACAATTCTAGCGCCTTTCGGATGGATCCGGAGGTGCCTTTGGTTGTTCCAGAGGTGAACCCAGAGGCGGCGGCAACTCATAAGGGGATTATCGCCAATCCCAACTGCACTACTATTTTGATGGCGGTAGCAGTATGGCCCTTGCACAAGCTACAGCCGATTCGTCGCCTCATCGCTGCAACCTACCAATCAGCAAGCGGTGCTGGCGCTCGGGCAATGGAGGAAGTCTTGACTCAGACAAAAGCTATTTTGCAAGGAGAGACCCCCAAGACCGAGGCTTTTCCCTATCCCTTGGCTTTTAATTTGTTCCCGCATAATTCTCCTCTCAACGATCGCGGATACTGCCAAGAGGAAATGAAAATGGTCAATGAAACGCGCAAGATTTTTGGAGAAAGCGAACTGAGAATATCAGCTACTTGCGTGCGGGTTCCAGTGCTGCGGGCTCATTCGGAAGCGATTAATCTGGAATTTAACGAGCCTTTTAGCGTAAGCAAAGCTAGGGAAATTTTGAGGGATGCCCCAGGAGTGCGCTTAGTGGAAGATTGGCAGGCAAATTATTTTCCAATGCCAATAGATGCTACAGGCCGAGATGAGGTGTTGGTAGGTCGGATACGCCAGGATATTTCTCAGTCTTGTGGCTTGGAGCTGTGGCTCAGCGGAGATCAAATTCGCAAGGGGGCTGCGTTGAATGCAGTGCAAATAGCAGAATTGCTAGTAGAAAAAGATTTGCTTAAACCAGCAGCTAGTCTGGCGATGACTTGAAAATTGAATAGCAATGGGTTGGAAATTGAAATTGGTCGGGTTGACAAAACTGCCATCATTGAAAAAACATCATTGAAAAAATGCTATTGAGAAGGAGATGCTAGCTATCTATTAAAAGATTTAGTGAAAAAACAAGAAATAAATGGATCTTGCCAGAAAGATAAACTGGCGGTTTGTTATATTGAGAAAGTAAATGGATGAGGAGAGCGATGTGGAGAGCGATGTGGTAAACTTTGGACGTATTGTTACAGCGATGATTACGCCATTTAACGAAGACGGAAGCGTTAATTATGCTGTAGCAGAAGCCCTGGCATCTCATTTGGCCGATCGCGGTACGGATACGGTATTGCTGTGCGGGACGACTGGAGAGTCTCCGACGTTAACTAAGGAGGAAAAATACGAGTTATTTAAAACGGTGAAAAAAGCCGTGGCCGGGAAGGCTAAGGTAATGGCAGGTACGGGCTCGAACTCTACTCAGGAGGCGATCGCCGCTACCCAAAAAGCCGCCGCTCTCGGTTTGGATGGCTCTTTACAAGTAGTTCCTTATTATAATAAACCTCCTCAAGAAGGACTGTATCGACATTTCTCGATGGTAGCTAAGGCTTGTCCCGACCTGCCATTGATGCTCTATAATGTCCCGGGTCGAACAGGTCAAAATCTTGCGCCAGAAACAGTTGTCCGTTTGGCAGAAATTCCCAATATAGTCGCTCTAAAAGAAGCCACCGGCAATTTGGATGCGGCAAGTCAGGTTCGGCACTTGACTCCGCCAGAATTCAAGATTTACTCCGGAGACGATTCTCTGACTTTACCAATGCTAGCAGTTGGTGGCTCTGGAGTAGTCAGCGTAGCATCTCATCTGGTGGGAGTGCAATTGCAAGAGGCAATCCAAGCTTTTGAAAAGGGCTCGGTACAAAAGGCTACCGAAATTCACCTGCAATTGTTCCCCTTATTTAAAGCGTTGTTTCTCTCTACCAATCCCATCCCAGTTAAAATGGCATTAAAACTACTAGGGTGGGATGTGGGCGCTCCCCGGCCGCCTTTGTGTTCTCCTCCTCCAGAGATAACTCAGAAGTTGGAGACGGTGATGAAAAAACTCGATTTATTGTAATATAATGAATAACCAAGCAGTAATGAAGGCCGTGCAAACAACCTAGAGCTAACGCAACTACCAAAACCTCTGCATTCTGGCTACAGAAATTGGTAGTTGCGCCCGATAAATTAAATTTATATGCGTGCATCTTGACATAAGCAGTCAGCTTATTAACTCGGGGATGAACTCGGGGCTAACCCTAGAAAAAGCTTCCGTGCTTAAGTCCCGTCCAAAAAAATATCCACTATTTGTGGTCTGCTGTAGATTGATTTTTCGCTCCTTGCCGATCGCAAAAATCTTGGTTTCAGAGAGAGCCGGAGCCTCGTTGAGTCTCTGCCGGTGTCACTGAAACAGAACTTAACCCTTGCTTTGTCGGATTGAAAGCTATGTATAGCGTAAGGTGCTAGGCAACGCACCCTATATCCCAACCGATATCGCAACCTATGTCACACCCTATCCTTATATAAACAGAACTTAGGCAAGTTGAACGATTTAGTTGTATATATAGCGTTTGGTGCGAGGTGCGGCACCCTACAAATAGTATCTCTGCGTAAGTCCCGCTCGAAAGTCCGACTATCGCAGAGCCTGCTGCCCAAGAGCGAAAAACTGAACGGGACTTACGCAAATTATAGACTCTAAATCCATATGCAGAGTGTGGTGCTAGACTAGCACCCTACAAATAGCGTCCGTGCGGAAAACCTGCTGAAAAGAACCAATTTATAACTAATCGATAATTTAATTATTAATTATTGCCGACACTATATTTATTACGAGAGTTGCTCTTGACTATTGATGCTTAGTTGGTTGAAACCCTCCTATTTAAAGGAAGAAAAATGAGTAACTTGGACTCAAAGCCTGCCCTAAAGATAATTGCCCTGGGCGGGTTGCATGAAATTGGCAAAAATACTTGCGTCTTTGAGTATGACGATGAAATCATCTTATTGGACGCAGGTCTGGGATTTCCCTCTGATGGTATGCATGGGGTTACGATTGTCCTGCCAGATCTGACCTACCTGCGAGAAAATCGCCACAAAATAAAAGGGGCGATCGTCACCCACGGCCATGAAGATCACATCGGTGGGATTCCCTTTCATTTGAAGCAGTTTGATATTCCGGTTATGTATGGCCCTCGGTTTGCGATGGCCCTTCTTCAAGGCAAGCTAGAAGAAGCAGGGGTTTCCGATCGCACCGAATTGCGTACCGTTCGCCCTCGCGATACGGTGCAGATTGGCAATTATTTTTCCGTAGAATTTATTCGCAATACCCACTCAATCTGCGACAGTTTTAGCGTCGCCATCCAAACTCCCCTCGGTGTCGTCGTCCACAGCGGCGATTTCAAAATCGACCATACTCCCGTAGATGGCGAATATTTTGACTTGCAAAGACTAGCAGAATATGGGGAAAAGGGCATTTTGTGCTTGATGAGCGACTCGACTAACTCCGAAGTGCCCGGATT
This sequence comes from Oscillatoria sp. SIO1A7, assembly GCA_010672965.1. Taxonomy (GTDB): domain Bacteria; phylum Cyanobacteriota; class Cyanobacteriia; order Cyanobacteriales; family Laspinemataceae; genus SIO1A7. Next base: position 14,271 of record JAAHFN010000042.1, on the reverse strand, counting down.
TACCCCTTCGGAAAGTTCTGTCTATCCCAATCTGGACCGAGTAATATCTGAGGCCAAAGGTCGCGTGCTGCTTACTACCTTTGCTTCTTCAGTACATCGGCTCAATATGGTACTGGAACTGGCCAAAAAGCACAATCGCGTGGTTGCTGTGGTGGGCCGGTCTATGCTAAATGTCATTGCCCATGCTCGCAATCTGGGATATATCAAATGCGAGGATAGCCTATTCCAGCCCCTGCATGCGATTCGCAATATTTCCGATCGCGGCGTTCTGATTTTAACTACGGGCTCTCAAGGGGAACCGATGGCAGCCCTGAGTCGGATTGCCAATGGCGAACACCGCAAAATTAAGATTCGCCAGGGAGATACGGTCATATTCTCCGCCAACCCAATTCCTGGGAATACAATAGCCGTGGTTAATACCATCGATAAGCTAATGCAGCAGGGGGCCAACGTAATTTACGGTCGGCACCAGGGGATTCATGTTTCCGGTCACGGCTGCCAGGAAGAGCAAAAACTAATGATTGCCCTGACTCGTCCCAAGTTTTTCTTGCCGGTCCACGGAGAGCATCGAATGTTAGTCCGGCATTCTAAGACAGCCCAGAGCATGGGAATCCCGCCAGAGAATATGCAAATTATCAATAATGGCGATGTGGTGGAGCTGACTGAGAATAGCATCCGGATTGCGAATCGAGTGCCTTCTGGAATAGAGCTTGTCGATTCGTCTCGCTCTGGAGTTGTTAAAGATAGCGTCCTCCAAGAACGACAGCAGTTGGCAGTAGATGGCGTGGTTACTGTTGCAGTTGCGATCGACTGGGATGGCGTTGTTGCTGCCAAGCCGGAGCTGCACCTACGGGGCGTGGTGACTTCGATAGAGCCCGAGGAGCTGCAAACAAAAGTTGCCGAAGCAATTGAAAGCGTGCTGTATAAGAGCTGGTCGGAATTTGCTGCATTCCTGGAAGATGGGAATATCGAGGTGAATTGGAAAGGGCTAAGGCAGCAGTTCGAGCGAGAACTAAAGCGCCTGCTGCGCCGAAAAATTCAGGGTAATCCATCGTTGGTGTTCTTGATGCAAACTCCCCAAGAACCACCGGCAGTTTTTCAGGCAAAAGAACGCCATTATGCCCGTTCCGCCGCTCGCGCTCGGGTCGCCTTCTAAGGTTATTTCCGATCGTAAAGATACCTGAGGCGAACATCACCTCCGATTCCATTAGGACTTACGCAAATCGTTAGATCGAACTCTATATATAGGTGTTACGCAAGTAGCAACTTATATATAGAGTCTTTGCGTAAGTCCTGTTCATTTTGAAAGATTTCTCTCCATAACTCCAGGATCCAGGACAGGACAACAATTATAGTTGATTTAAATAACAGTGAGACATGGGGCTTTCCGGCCGTTCGCCCCTACGTTGTAGATAGATCGTGGTGTCTCAACCTTAATCGAATCGACTATATTTGGGAGCATTTCACTTTTGCAATCCAGTAGCCCTCTTGGGCCGCAACGATAGGGCTCAGGACAGGCTAAGTTTTGTGTAGCCGCGCCAGCCGCGCCGCAAAAAAGCGGGCTCTGCGGCAGCTTACGAAATTGAAATGCTCCGAATTATAGCACTACGCAAATAAGCGCTTGACGTTTATAAATGCTCGTTCCTTAGTCAGAGGCTACTTTTGACTTATTACCTTGAGACTTTTGACTTGCGCGTAGCGCTATATTTGGGCTGCAATGCGAAAAATAGCCAAGTAAGGTGCTATAATTAAATGTTTACATCACTAAAGTAGTCTGGACTACTTTGTAGCCATCGTGGCTCAGCAGTAGAGTCTTGCTGCTAGCGGATGGACCTTGATAAATGAGGAGAGATGGCACAAAAAAATGGCTTGCGCTTTAGTTACGGGTTGCGCTAAACGAATTGGCAAGGCGATCGCCTTGACTCTGGCGCGGAAGGGATACGACATAGCGATTCACTATCAGCATTCCCGCCAAGAGGCGGAAACTTTAGCCGAAGAGATACAAGCTCTGGGCAGAACCAGTCGGATGTACCAAGCGGATCTGACCGAGGACGAGGACATCCTGAACCTTTTGCCACGGGTAAAAGCAGACGATCTGCACCTAGAGCTATTGGTGAATAACGCCTCGATTTTTGAACCGGCGACTATTCGGGAAACAGAGCTAGAGTTGTTCGACAGTCACTGGGCGGCCAACTTTAAGGCTCCTTACTTTTTGAGCCGGGACTTTGCTCGCCTGTGTGGCAAAGGAAACATTATTAATCTCGTTGACACCAGAGTGGCAAACAATGATTTTGCTTATGCCGCTTATGCCTTAACTAAGAAGGCGCTGGCTGAATTAACCAAGATGGCTGCCTTGGAGCTGGCTCCAGATATTCGCGTCAATGGTGTTTGTCCCGGTTTTATATTGCTGCCTCCGGGAGCCGATGCCAACGCTGTGGAAACAATTAAGCAAAAAGTGCCGCTGAATCGGCAGGGATATGTGGAGCCTATCGAGCGGGCTGTCGAATATTTATTGGACAACGATTTTGTCACGGGGCAACTATTATTTATCGATGGAGGCGAACATTTAGGTTATTCTGACGCCCAAAAACAACGAAAAGGTTGACGGCAAGACCGCTGGCAACGTTGCGGCTGCGGCATATATATAAAGAGAAGGCTGGCGATCGCCTCTCTGTGCTATCTTGCCGGCTTGCTATTTTGGGCGCTTTATACTCTGGATCGCTTCTATTTAAGAAGTCGCGCGCATTTGGAGATGCTGGCGCGATAGAGGAATATTTTTGTATGAGGTAGTTAACCTAAGATGGAAGAAATAGAAGACTTAGCCCTAGTGCGAATAGAGAACTTAAAGCTGCGGACGATTATTGGTATTAATGAATGGGAAAGAAAGGAGAAACAAGATGTGACGGTTAATATCAAAATACGCTTCGATGCCACACGGGCGGGACAGAGCGATCGCATCGAAGATACCGTCAACTATAAGGCTATAACCAAGAAGGTTATCAAAACTGTAGAAGAAAGCGAATTCTATTTGGTAGAGAAATTAGCGCGAGCAATATTGGATATATCTATGGAAGACCCTCGCGTAGTCTGGGCTTCTGTTAAGTTAGACAAGCCTTTTGCCTTGCGTTTTGCAGATTCCGTGTCCATAGAAGTAAGCGATCGAAGAAGATAGATGAACGAAGCAATTGTAAGTGTTGGTTCTAATATAGAGCCAGAAAAAAATGTTGTTAGAGCGCAAGAAAAACTGGCTACAACCCAGACTTTTGTCAAAGCCTCTCAATTTTACCGAACTAAGCCAATCGGTTTTACCGAGCAAGATGACTTTCTCAATGGCGCTTATTTACTCCGCACGGAAGATAGCCTGGAAAGCCTAGAGAAAAAACTGAAACAAATCGAAATTGAGTTGGGGCGGGTAAAAACAGAAAATAAAAACGGGCCTCGCTGCATCGATTTGGACGTTGTAGTTTGGAATCGACAAATCATAGATAGCGATTTTTACGATCGCGATTTCCTACAAAAAACCGTGCTAGAGCTGATGCCCGATTTGCGTTTTGAGCTTTTGAGCTATAAGCAGTCGATGAGGAAGCAGTCAGCTTAAACAGGATTTAGGCTTTCTTGCCCGGTACAGCAATCCTAAATCGTTTACGATAAACCAAGCCAGAAACCCGGTTTCTCAAATTTCAAATTGATGTGAGGTTTTTGGGGCGAAACGGGCCCGCGCATCCCACTACGGAAATTCCCGTTATACAGCCGAGATGGTTGCGGGGATGCTGTCGCCCCTACGTTTTCGTTAATTAAACTAATTTGAGAAAAGCTACAGGGAATGATTTAGGATTGATATACTACCGAGCTTCGACATAATTTTGCACGTTTTTTTGATATTGATAGACAGCTCGCTCCAAATCTTTGGCGATCGCACCAATTGAAAAATAGGGCGATTTTAACGATCGCTGCTGCTGCTCGCAGACATAAATATCTTCTGCCATAAAATCACCGGAGGCGAGGGGGTCGTCCGCATCGCCGGTGCCATACTTATCCCACTTGCGATTTTTAAAAAAATTCCAAGACTTCCATTCCTGTGTCATATACTGCCAATCGGACGCGGGCATAACTTTAGTCCTGATTTCCACAATCGACTTATCCGGGGCAACGGGAATTACACAGAAAGTTGACCAGCTTGATTCGGTCTCGCTCAAGCCAAGATTGGGAAATAGCATCGGTGTATAGGCACCAATTTTATCTTTGGGTATGCTATCAATGAGCGGTAGCGGCGAATTGTTCTCGATTCCGGCCAGATAATCTTTCGCTAGGGGCTCGTAAAAATAAAAATGATTGCCCGCAAATCCCGTCTGCTGCCGCCTGTGGTCGTACATAAATAAGGTTGCCGAATGGAGGTGAGCGAGATGGTAGCCATCGATGTAGTTTTCGACAATAATTTTCCAGTTGGCGTTAATCTCATGGCGGGATCTGCCCTCCACATATTCCACCAGTTTTTCTGGCTTATGAGGGCCTAAATAGGGTTCCACTGGGCTAAACCAATTGGCTAGGGAGTTGGCATCGGGATCCGGGTGGACAAAAATCGCGCCCCGCCATATTCCCACTGAAGCTTTGTGCAGGCAGAGGGAATCTAGATCTAGATCTGGAAATTGGCTTTTACGCTCTGGCACTGCAGTCAGTTTCCCATCTAAGTTGTAAGTCCAGTCGTGGTAAGGGCAGGTAATAAATTGCTTGCGTTTGCCAGAGGCTCGCAGCAGTTGAGTGCCGCGATGGCGACAGATATTGTGGAAAGCGCGCATCTGTTTGTTCTCATCCAACAGCACCAAAATATTATTCAGTCCTGCTTGCACGGTTAGGTAGTCCCCCGGATCGCTGAGGTCTTCAACAAATCCTGCAAATTGCCAGGTACGACTAAAAATAGTTTCTTGCTCTCGGTCGAACCAGTCTTGTGAAGTGTAAGCTTCAACCTGGAGTACGGGCATTGTTTTTGCGATCGCCATAATAATCTACCTTTATTTCCAAATCAATAACTCAAACGAGATAACCTTATATCAAATCAGATTAAACAGCGATCGTATTTGTAGGGGCAGTCCCCCCGTGGCTGCCCCGATTGGCTTGGGGCAGCCACGGGGGGACTGCCCCTACGAAATTTATGGGTATTAGCCGGATTTGATATTAGTTAAGAAAAGCTGGGTAAAATCATGGCTACACTGAAGGCAACCCAAGTTATCATAATGAGCCAATACAGAATAGGTTCTTCCTGGCGTGAAATAGGTTCGATAAAGTAAGTGACTCCAGTAAAAAAGTCGGGAATAATCCAGTACAGGGAGAATAAGCCCCAAATCCACTGCCAATTCAGGGCAATGGCTACATACATTAAGAGCAATCCTAGGATAGTTCGCCACTTGACTTTCCCAGAATGAGGCTTTTCTTGAGCCGAAGGAAGGTTATTGGCAGACTTTTCGCCAGAGTTACTAGGCCATTTGATATTTTTTAGAGCCATAATGCAATTTTGTTATTTATAGCGCTTCTCAAATTGATGTGAGGTTATCTGGGGCGAAGCATCCCAAGACAGGGTTTGTCGTTCGGGGCGCCGAGATTGTCGCTCGGGATGCTGTCGCTCCTACGCCTAGGGTGTGGGGTGTGGGGTGTGGGGTGTGGGGTGCTCTTGTGTAGGGAAACTTCATGCTATTTCCCGACCGCGCTTCGGGGGCTCGAAAGTCCTACAGAGACTCTGGTTTCGGGATTCAGAGAGCTAACGATCCCATATGTCACGCGCTCGGGGAGTGAAAAAGCCCACAAGATAATCACCCTACCCTACGCCCCTACGCCCCTACGCTTCGTTCATTACACTTATTTGAGAAATGCTATATATATAGCGCTTCTCAATCCACCTACTTGGACAGAGTTAAAAGCCAAGACAGCGATCGCTCGCGCACCTATAAACGTTTTAATTGCCTAATTTACTCGACCGAAGCCCATATTTCAGCGTTTCCTTGAGTCTCATCTATAGAGCTGCCATCGTAAATTTCTAAATCTGCACTGTAAGCTCTTTCTAGCCCAGCATTTCCTTCTATATGCTCCCACATTTGTGAGACATTTTGCTCCTTGCCACTGACATTAAACACGGCATATTTACTGGTAGGTACGGTTATAGAATCGAGATCGGCAGGGACGGCATCAAGATTGGCAACGCGATGTCCTAAAACAATAGTAAAGCCATAACCATCATCCCCAGAGCCGTAATTGGTGTAAACAACATAAATTTTGTCATCCAGCTTGTTGGTAATTTTCGACAAGGGATATTGTTCGGCGTATCGAGCCCAGATATTTTCCAAGTCTGTTATATAGCGATCGCCTGTGAGAGAGGTTTCTAGGGAAAACCCGACTATATAGAGCTGCTCTAGTTCTTTGATGGCATATTCCGTATTGACTTGTTTGCTTAGTTGCTTGTGAGCATTATAATTTTGTTCGGGTATGGCAGGTCGCTCTAATTGATTAGTACCGACTACAGTAGCATCTTTGCCGGATGGTTCGGCAGCATTAGCAGGAAATGTCCAAAAGTTAGCTTGCTTGGTACTCGTTGTTGGAGAAGCAGAGAGTAAACTACTGGCGATCGCCAATAAAACTAAGCCAACAGTATATAGATTTAACCCAGACGCGCTCTTTTGAATTTTCATAGAAAAACTCCAGATGGTAATTATTTTAGGAATCACGCAACTTGTTAGCTATAATTCTATATATAGGTTTTATAGCACTACGCAAATAAGCGCTTGACATTTATAAATGCTCAAACTCAGTCATATACTACTTTTGACTTTTGACTTTTAACTTGCGCGTAGCGCTATAATGCGCAATTCGCACTGAGACAATTTGTAGGGCAATGGGACTAGCTTGAAAGTCCTTTTAGTAAAGTTCGATAGACGAGCAAAGCAGCATCTTTGCGGGCAATATCTCCCATTTGCACTGAAGACCAAGCCGCCCAAATCAAAGCATCAATTGCTGCTGTAACCCAGGCATTGGGGACATCTAAGGCGATCGCGCCATCTTGTTTGAGAATTGTCACGAAGTCGTCTAACTCTTGCATTTGTCGGTCATAGGCAGCAGCGACATCGGGGTCGTTGTAAGCCGATGATTCCGAAACCAAAAAATGAAAGCGATCGCCTAAAGGAACCACCCCCTCTAATAAAGCCAAGAGGGCATCTTGCGAAGAAAGATTTTGACTGATGCCAGCGGTCACTCGGTCGATCGCCTCAATAGCTTCGAGTGCCAGCTCGCGGACCAATACATCGCGGGAGGGAAAATATCGGTATAAGGTCGCCCGCCCGACCCCAGCCCGAGCCGCAATCTCGCTAAGCGAGGCCCCTGGGTTTTGGGCTAGCGTTGCAACTGCTGACTCTATTAGGGCCTGTTTAGATGTGTTTTTTGTGGAATCGCTCATAAAACGATCGTATCTCATATGAAACACTTTTGTCTCGTTTGGTTCCATAAAAATCGGACTTACGGATAAATTCTGACAGGACTTACGCATAGACTCTATCTGTAGGGGTAGCACTGCGCACCAGGATCTATATATAGCGACAGACCGGACGATTTGCGTAAGCCCTGCCTGAAAAAAACAGGAGCGGGCTAGCATTTGCTAGCCCGCTCCTGTTTTCAAATTATATTAATGTTGCCCGATCGCCTGTTGCTACGTTAGGCACGCTTTTTGTTGCGACGGCGCCATGCAGCGATCGCTCCACCGCCTACTAGCCAACCGACTATGCTCATTGGCTCTGGTACTTGCTCCGCATCGGCAATGCCACCGCCAGTGTCACCGCCGCCAGTGCTTCCGCCGCCAGTGCTTCCGCCGTCAGAAGTATCTCCGCTGTCAGAAGTATCGCCCCCAGAGGTATCGCCTCCAGAAGAAGTACCGTAATCAGTATCGGAGCCAGCGCTTTTGCTGCTATCGTCGCGACTGCCGTCAGGATCCCCCACGGACTGCAGGCGAGATCCGATCGCGTCGCCAGATGTAAAGTCACTTAAAGATACGCCTTCTAGAGTAAAGCTCGCTGCCTGGTAGTCGTCATCGTTGGCTATACCCTGTACTCCAATTTGTACCCCTAGGTTGAAGCTTAAACCACCGCCATTGAGTTTGGCGTGGTTGCCTATTTTATTATCGTTATCTGCGTTACTCGCACCTGAAAGGGCAGTAACTGGCCCACCACTAACCCCAGTTACTGTTACGTCGCCTGGACTAGGAAGGTCGAACCAGACTGCACTCAGGTCGCCTATGTATCCAGTAGGACCGTCGTTGACTTGCACGTCAACTGTCACTTTGTTTGAACCGGCTTCGGTTACGGTTACCGTGACTGTTGGATAATTGCCCGCACCTTCATTGGTTTTGTCAGTCAGATTGAAGGATTTGCTCTGCTGGGCTAGTGCTGGCATTGTGGCCAATACTGTGGAAGCGATCGCCAAACCACCAGACAGCAAAGCTTTTTTGTAAGTCAACATTTTACCGCGCTTCATGGGATTGAACCTCTCTTAATTAAGTACATTAAGTACGCGAAGTAAAGCGACTCGGAGCCCCTACAACTCGGTAGCGCAGGCTCCGAGTCGCTTTACCTGTGGACGCGCAGAGCGTCAATTGGGCAGATGCACTTATAAAAATAATTTCTGTAGTCTTTTGACTACTATTTCATCTTGGCACGGAGTCAATAGGAATGACAAGACCTTTCCTGCATTCTTTACAAAAACAACATAATTCGCATTTGAGATGCAAAGATCTTTGTCTAGTAAAAAATCTGCAAACATACAGAATATTTATATATATCTCATTGAGAAAAACCGCAATTGTCCTCTAATGCAGTCATTATATCTTAATTTGACTCTTGAGTAATGCCTAAAATAATGCCAGTGTAAAGCTTACCAGACAAGACTTACAGCGGCTTTTTTATTATATTTATTTTTTTTAAAAAAACTTAATTGATTTTAACATCTCTATCAATATAATGAAGTGGACAATAATCGTCTTGGCCTTCTATAGATCGCAACCAAAGGTTTTAAATGGCTATTTGTATGTTTACAGAGGTGGTTTAAATTGGTATGCGAAAGAACGCAGATAATAATTTCGGCAATATTTTGCCCAACTAGGAGGGAAGTACCTGAGCCTTCTTAAAGTTGGTTTTACAAAGTCTAAACTTAAAAAATAATTAAGATCGGTAGGCAAATGATATATTTACTGATCGAATCTAAGTCAACTATATAAATAAAAGCAATATCTCAGAGAATCTTTGTTGCGATCTAGTGGCTCGCCGATCGCTTTTCCCCTCGCTGACCGCCGATCGCTTTTCCCCTCGCTGACCGCCGATAGCTGACCGCCGATCGCCTCTTGCCTAGCTGACTGCTATTAGCTGTAAAAAATTTTTTCCCCAAAGGGGTTGACTTTTTGATCAAGATGCACTACATTACAAATTAGCGCCTGCTGCATGAGTCAGATTTGGCTTGGATTTTTGCTAACCCAGCACATGCGGACGGCGGAATTACCGCCGGAATTGATTGAATCTTTGTTGGAGTAAAATCGATGCCTTTTACCACAGAAGAGATTAAATGGTTTCGCCGTAAAGTCAAAACTTGGGCGAAAACCCATCTTAGAGATTTTCCCTGGCGAAACACCAAAGACCCATACTCTATATTAGTGGCAGAATTTCTTTTGCAGAAAACCGATGTGAATACGGCCTTGCCCCTCTATCAAGAGTTAATGGAAAAATATCCGACAATTGAGGTTTTGTCTGAAGCGCCTCTTTCAGAGTTAGCGGCATTTTTTCACCCGCTCGGACTGCACTTTCGGGCAAAGAGACTGCACAAATCGGCACTGGCGATCGTCGAAGATTACGGCGGCAAAGTTCCTAATAACGAAGCCCAGTTGCTAGCACTACCGGGGGTTGGCAAATACACGGCGCGAGCCTTGCTGGCCAATGCTTTTAATCGACCCCTCGCAGTTCTCGATACCAACATTGCTCGCATTTTCGAGCGCTTTTTTGGCTTGCGGGGGGGTCGAGTTAAGTCGAGAGATACCTTGCTTTGGAATTCTGCCCAGGAGGCGGCACCCAAAACCCAGGTAGCTGTTTGGAATTTAACCCTAATTGATTTTGGCGCTGCAGTTTGTACTGCCCGAAATCCCCGCTGCTCTCAATGCCCCCTGGGCGAGAAGTGCGAGTACCGGGCGGAAGCGTCCGATCGCATTTCTTGTTAAGTATAGTAAGTATGGCGATTCAGTTTAATATAAACTCAAAACTCTCAAGCTAAGAACTCAAAACTCTAATTTATAAAACTACTGTGGGAGCGATCGGTTCGATGTCTGGATCGAATCCGCCGACCTGATTGGCACGCAATATCCACATAGATGCGCCATGCTGGAGCAAAATCTCGGCGACAGTTTCCCAAGCGAGACGGGGTAAGAGCGATCGCCAACTCGCCAAAGCATTAAAAACATTTCTCAAGGAATTCGAGCCTAGAGGCTTGCCCAAAGTCAAAGTATTTTGATCCCAATCAGAACGGACTATTCCGAGGGGAATCAGCTTGCGCTCTAGAGATTGCCTCAAAAGCACTAACTCCCGAAAGCGCTGGGCTTGTGGATGGTACGGGTTGCGTTTGAGCCAATCCTGAATCTGACTATTAGACTGAACTTTTTCTTTGGCTATTTTAATCGTCATAAACAGCGCCTGTTGGGAATCCTGAACGCAAGAGTTAGCCGGACCGACGAAGGTTGCGCCGGTGCCATCGCCAATTCGGTAGCGGGCTGCCATGATGTCTAATTGGCGAATAAACTCGTTTAAGGGCGATAGCTTTATGCCGTCAAAGTCGTAATCTTCTGTGAAGCAATCGAGTTTGACGATAATATCCCCAATCGGGCGAGAACCCAACCAACCTCGCTGGCGATCGCCGATATAATTCGCCCAAGACAGGGTACCGGAAATAATGCCATCGCTGTTGTGAACATAGATTTGCTTGTATTCGATGTCAAAGCGCAATTCATCTGCTAGCGGCTCCTGGATTACCCGCGCTACCCCGTAGGCAAAGTGACCGAAAGATAGACCCATTGGGGCGAATTCTTTCTTTTTGCCACCGATGCCGCCAAATAAATGCAAAACCAAAGCGCGATCGCCCTTTTGCCACTGGGACATAGATGGGCGTATTTTTTGCCCTTTCGAGGCGAGGAAAGCTACTTTTGTTTGGCCTTTCTGCGAGGCGGGGTCTTGCCAAACTTGTTTTTTCAGATAAATAGTCGTTGCTTGTTCTGTAGAAATAGTTTCATCCGGGCAAAGCCGCAACAAGGAACGAGGTGCTAGAGCTTGAACTGTAAAAATTTCCTGGGCGTTTTTGGCACCGTAGATATACCAGCCATTGCCATTGAGGGGAGATTTTTCTAAATTTCGGTTGGTAGAGGGCAAAGCTCCATTCTTATTTGCCCTAGCCTTGGGAAACAGCACTATTTCTTCCCTACCGTCAAATATTCTAGATTCGGGATTAAAGTGCCGAACCCGAAAGCGATCGCTTCCTTGGAAGGTTGGCTCTACAATAGATACTAATCCATAAAAAATGCCGGTAATTTGGATTGGTTCTTGGCCAATGAATAAGGTAGCCTCGCCGTCCTTTTCTTCGACAGCAACCGGCTCCGGCAGCATAACCATTACATTGTCCTCGGGTCTGGCTCCGGCTAGGGACTCCAGTGGGTTTACCTTTCCCCAGCCATTGAGGCGATCGCCATGAATGTTGCCCTGTCTTTTGCTATCTTCAGTTTCTTTGGTAAAGCGAACATCTTTATTTAGCGATCGCGCGACCTTTTGCACTTCGGGATCTCTACTCCACCTCAATTTAACTATTTGTCCGACTAAGTGAGAGCGATCGCTGTCTGCGTGACGAACTTCAAATAAAGCGCCCTTGACTAGATTGCGTTTTTGTTTTGTTGGCAAAATCAAACGTCCCATCCAGGTGGCGATCGGTCGAAAAAGCTCCGGTGCGATCGACTGTCTTATGGGATAGTAACTGGGTTGATTGAACGCAGCTTTTCGATAAAGATCGTAATTGCTTTTGCTCATAGCTTGCCTTGGCTCGTTGCTTTTGCTGGTTACTTTTGGTTGTTGCTTGCTCGGGGTTGGGAGGCAAGCAGGGAAGCACTTCAATTTTACACGCTGCCGCAGCAGCGCCTATAGGCGTAAGCCCCGCCTCCCAGGCGGCTGGCGCGGCTACACAAACAAAGCCCTTGCGGGCTAACGGCTACAAAAGTGAAATGTTCCCGGCAAGCAGCTTTTTTTTGGCCGTTATAGCTCCCGAGCTAGATGATACCATAGCTGCGGGGCATTACTTTGGGAGCGAAGACTGCGATCGGGGGGAGCATAGGAGCAGCGGAAGCAGAAAAATTGGGTATCGGGCATCCAGTGCTAAGATAGAAAAAATATTTCCTCGTTACGGGCTTTACCCGGGTTAATGCGAAAATGAAAATCGACGAAAGTAGAATTGAAATTGACATTAGCGTGCTGGCGGGTCTGGATTTCCTGTCGGCTGAGGAGCGAGAGAGCATTTTACGGGCGATCGACTCTTTAGAGGGTTTTTCGCCAGACCATATCTTAGACAATAACGTCCAAAAAATTCGATCGGAGCGGCCTTTATATTTGCTGCATATAGATCCCAGTCTCCGGGTTATATTTTAATTTCACAATGGTCAAATTAAACTTCAAGACATAGTTAGGCAAGCATTAGAATTTATTTCTATAGCCATGAATTAGCTTGTCTATATAATACAATTTTAAAATAACAATGGATTACCAGAGGCCGTTTTATCGAAAAACGGAACCCCTGCATCCTGACATTCTAGAGCAATTCTGATATTTCTAGCCAAGTGTTGGGCAAATAGTACGGGCACGGCATTGCCAATTTGCTGGCGAATATCCCGTTTGTTGCCCCCTATAAAATTCCAATCGTCAGGAAAAGTCTGAAGTCTCGCATATTCTCGATCGCCAAAAGCTCTCAAGCGCGAAGCCGAAATTCGCCACAGCTTTACTGTTGCTTGGGGATTTCTGATAAACTTGCCATTGCTCCTATCTTTCGGATAGCGCGCCGCTAATACGTTGCCCTGCGCCCAGCCCCAAACTGTTGCCGTATCAATAGCTGGAAATGGGGCGTCAAAGGAGCGAATAGGATTGCCATCGGATGCCGTTCTGGACAAGCGTACTGGCACCACTTCCTCTTCTGGATTGAAGGGCTCGCCAGTTTCGACGTGGACGGCACTTTTGAAACCCCATCCAGAAGCGCGATCGCTCTCTTTGGCTACAGTTTCCCGAGCGAAATTATAGAGAAATTCTCGGATAGTGGTAACCTCCTCGGGCTGGGGTAAAAAATATCGAGGCGGCCTTCCTTCTCTGAAGCCGACAAAGACAAAGCGGCGGCGGGTTTGGGGCACGCCGTAATGACAGACTTTAAAAATATCGGCTAAAACTTCATAGCCTAGCTGCTGCAATTCTGTAGCGATTTGCTCCACAAAAGGACGCCCGGTTTCCGGCGAGGTCATGGCACGCAGATTGAGAACGTTTTCAATTAAGACAATCCGGGGTTGGCAAATTCGAGCTACGCGCAAGACTTCCTTATAAAGGAGATTGCGCGGGTCGCGGTTGTTGCGATCGCCCCCTAAAGAAAATCCCTGACAAGGCACCCCTGCTAGCAATACGTCTGGCTGTTCGTCTAGTTGTGGCTGATAGGAACGCAAGTCTCCCAAGATCGCATTCCACTGCGGCCTATTTTTTTGTAGCGTTTTAATACACCAAGGGTTGTTGTCGATCGCTGCTAATAGTCGGAAGCCCTCCGCCTCAAAGCCCAAATCTAATCCACCGGCTCCGCTAAAAAGACTGAGAACGGAATAAGTGTTGCTGGACTTTGTTTTAGGAGTCTTTGTTTTCATAGTTTTGCATCGGACAGGCAGGATGCTAGAGCGTCGGTTCAGTATTGTCTGAAGTCGTTATTTTGGGGTAGGGGCGTAGGCGAAGCCTGCCCTTGGCAGGCTTCGCCTACGCCCCTACAGAAACTCCTGCGTTTTATCAAATCTTTTACGGCACCGCCCCAAACACCCCACACCCCACACCCCACACCCCACACCCCACACCCTACACCCCACACCCCCCACCCCACACCCCAAACCCCACACCCTACACCCAACACCCTAGCCCCGCCAGTTTAACTGGACGATCGTTTATTTAGCGATTCGGATTTTTTAGATCGCTTCCCCCCGCTGGCCTC
>JAAHFN010000041.1 GCA_010672965.1 Oscillatoria sp. SIO1A7 | reverse complement strand
GTGGGCGTTTATGATTTCGGGGGTTGTGTGTGGGGTGTGTGGTGTCGGGTGTCGGGTGTCGTGTGTCGGGTGTCGGGTGTCGGGTGTCGGGTGTCGGGTGTCGGGTGTCGGGTGTCGGGTGTCGGGTGTCGGGTGTGGGGTGTCGGGTGTCGGGTGTCGGGTGTCGGGTGTCGGGTGTCGGGAATTAGTAATTTCTCCCTTGTCTTCCCCCTCTCCCTTGTCTTCCCCCTCTCCCTTGTCTTCCCCCTCTCCCTTGTCTTCCCCTCTCTCCTCCCTTACACCCCACACCCCACCCCCCACACCCTACACCCTAGAATTACCAAGCACGATTGAGTTCTTCTTGGAGCATTTCCTTATAAATACTTGGCAAATATCCAGACATAGAGTTAGTTTCTATACCGTATCCCAAACTCGTCCAAGTTCCAGATAAAAGCAATAAAACCTCATCTAATCTTTCCTGGCGTAGTAATTTAGAAATATCTGCACCCCAAGCATAGCGATCGCTCAACCAACCATAAACGACTAAATCCTGATATTTCGGGGCAAAGCTATATCTCTTCTGCCAAGACAGCAACCCCGAGGGATTGGGATGATAGAGTCTTGCGGTTTCCAACCATGTTGTAGTAATAAACTGATAGCGACCCGCTGCAGTAGTGCAATTACCTCGATTTGGTCCCCAACCAATACCGATACATCGATCGGGATGTTGGCTCAAATCCTGGAAATATTTGCCACCATATAAAACCCTATAGGGGCAGGTGACATTAGACTCGCTCGCCGATATAGTTCGCATGAGCGCCCGAATATAGGGGTCGCCTCCATGCATAACTAAGGGAACTTTATAACCTACGGCCGACTTACAGGGAGTCCCTACTTGTTCTTGCCAGTGCATCAGCAACAATGCCCAGACGATAGCAGCAGCACCACCGGCTAGCAGACGTTTAATTATTTTCATGCGTGCATTGGCAATCAACAACAGTCAATGAGTAATGAGTGTGGGAAGGGTCGCGAGTGTGGGAGGTCGCGATATTTAATTAACGCTGGCAAAGAGTTCCTCAAAAGTTTTGCCCGGAGCATCCTCAGAGGTAACAATCTCCACTATTTTATTGCGAGCCTCGGGCTGAAACAGAGCTTCAACACAAGTCTGTGCCACTTTCGTCCTGGGAAGACTTCCTTCAAAGAGGGTATCCGCAGAAGACATAACAAGGGGAGATGAGGTTTCATCGTTACGCAGACCGCCGGGACGCACAATAGTGTAATTGAGTCCGCTTTGCTGGAGATATTCTTCGGACCGTTTTTTCCAAACTAAAATTAACCAAAACAGATTTAATGGATGGAACAGTTGGGAGACACATAAAGAAGAAACAAGCACAAAATGCTCGATTCCTTTTTTTTTCGCGGCATTAGCTAAATTTTTTGTGCCTTCACAGTCAACTCTATAGGGACCAAAGAAATCTAGGCTTGGTTTGGCCCCTGTCGCACAAAGCAAAACCGTGCTATCTCCTATGGCTTCCCAGAGAATCTCTGGATTTAAGACATCGCCGACGACTAATTCTACCTCTGGAGGTAAAATTTCTTGGCCGGTTTCCAAATTCCTTACCAATGCCCGGACGGGAATATTGCGCTGAACCAGTTCTTTTACAATTCGACGACCCGTTTGACCAGTTGCTCCTGCTACGAATGCTTTCATTGATCTAGTTGGTAATTAGCAATTGAAGGAGCGGTGCTTGAAGCGAACTCCATTCATGTCAAGTTAACGGAAGATGGTTGAGGATAGCAAGAGCAGGGTGTGGGCTGTAGATTGTGGGAGCTTGTGTTTTGTGGCAGTAAGCCGATTCTCCTGCACCAGAGGCGATCGCGATCGCGACACGAATCGCATACCCTCCGGGCGAGAGCAACGCTCTGAGCCTCGGTGCGCGCAGTATAGCATTACGGATTCAGGGAACGGATCGGGCTTATGGCGGTATGCCCCGCCCAGCTCGGCCCCTACAAGCCGGCAATAGGTCGTTCGCGCAGGGTCTTTGCAGGAGAATCGCCTGACCGCTGATAGCCGAGAGACTTACTATAGCAGCAAGCGGTCAGCTATCAGCAGTCAGCTTGAGCGCCAAAGCCTTGCCAATTCAAGCAAAAGAGCACTTTGATTCCTGTCCGCTCCCGAGCGTCGGTAATGCTATATTACAAGACTTTTAGTCAAGAGGCTTAAGCTCTTTGACAGCTACCCTGGGGGGACGCTCTTGCAAATAAGCTACCGGATCTACTGGGCCGCGACCGGGAATGTGGATTTCAAAGTGCAAATGGGGGCCGGTACTATAGCCGGTGCTGCCCATTTCAGCAATTTGCTCGCCGGACTCGACCTGCTGACCGACTAGCACCAAAATACGATGGTTGTGGGCATAGCGAGTCAAACTGCCATCGGAATGTTCGATTTCCACCAGATAACCATAACCGCCATTCCAATCGGCATAGGTGACAGTGCCTTGAGCCGCTGCCAGAATTGGCGTGCCAATCGGACCGGCAACGTCAATGCCATAATGCATTCGTCCCCAGCGGATGCCATAGCCGGAAGTAAAGACGCCTTTGGCCGGCCAAATATAGCCCTCAAACATAAGAGGGGGTTTGGGTAAGTAGGCGGTGGCGGATCTTAGAGGCGGTAATTTTGGAGAAGTCGGCGAATCGGAAGAGCTATTGGAGAAGTTTGGTAATTTATGCCTTAAGCGCTCCAAGCGATCGCGTACTCTAACGGCAACTATATCCTCTTGAGATTCCCGGGGCTCGGCGATCGCTTGTCCTCGGGAATAGTTTGGCTGGGAAAAACTTTGCTGGGAAGAACCTTGCTGGCTCGAAAGGCGCTCCAAGCGATCTAGTACCCTAACAGCAACCATGTCCCCTTGAGATTCCCGAGGCTCGGCGATCGCTTGTCCTCGGGAATAGTTTGGCTGGGAAAAACTTTGCTGGGAAGAACCTTGCTGGCTCGAAAGGCGCTCCAAGCGATCGCGTACCCTAACAGCAACTATATCTTCTTGAGATTCCCGGGGCTCGGCGATCGCTTGTCCTCGGGAATAGTTTGGCTCGGAATAGTTTGGCTCAGAAGAATTTGGCTCAGAAGAGTTTGGCTCGAAATAGTTTGGCTCAGAAGAGTTTGGCTCGAAAGAACTCGAAAGGCGCTCCAAGCGATCGCGTATTTCCGCCCCTAGCAAATCTGCGCGCTGCGATCGGCGGCTCTCTATCGGCGGAGACGGCGCGGCCATCTCGTTGTTATTAGAGAACCTGTCAGAGTAATTAGAGAAATTGTTAGAGCTATAGAACAGGTTCAAATCCTCAATAGTTTCCAAACTATCCGATAGATCGAGCCAATCATTAGATTCGTCCCAATAATTTGCCGCCGTACCATAGTCCAGCTCGGTCATCTCGCTGAGTTGCGAAACATTTTCTCCTTGAAGTTCTTCATCTTGGTAAGTAGCATAAGAAGATGAAGGTGAAGCCTCTGCTAAAACAGGTTGTTTGTTCTGGAGCAATAAGGCTCGATAGAGAAAACCAGCAACATCGGCACGGGTGGCCGTTCGATAGGGGTGTAAAAATACGTTGTTGGGGTCGGGGATAATCAACTGATTGGCGATCGCCGCCGCAACTATTTCCTTTTCTTCGTCGGTAATTGCGGCGATATCCTCAAAATCAACGCTACTATCCAGTGGCATTTCCCCTAGCGCTTTTAGCTCTAGACCCTTGACCAAAGCCTCTAATACTTGGAGCCGCGATACTGTTCGATTGGGATTGCTCTGGGAATTTCGGTCGCTCTGGAGAAATCCCATTTCAGAGGCGGCGAGCAGAGCAGCATTTGCCCAATGAGCGGAAGCCGGGGCAGGATAACTATTGCCTTGCTGGGTATCGCTCGGGCTTTGCTTTGGGAAAGCTTTGACTAACAAGGCGGCTAGCTGCGCCTGCGTCATAGGTGCTTCGGGCTCGAAGGTGCCATCTGGAAAACCCTGAATAATATTTCGCCGTTGCAGCTCCTCAATAAAGTCTCTTGCAGGGTGGCCTTGTATGTCGATAAACGATCGCTGGGCTTCGGCTTCCAGACTTGGTAAAGAGGCAGTTTGATAAGCTGTACTCGTCTCGCTCTCGGAATTGGCGATCGCTTTAGGGGATATATCTGCTGTGGCTAAAACAGCTAGGGTGCCCAGAGCAATATTGGGAATTTTCATCCAGTTAGCCTCCTTGGCGGGAATAACAGATTGCGCTTGCAACCTTGCGGCTGACTCTATAATTTGCCTGCTGTCGCATCAAGACTAATATCAAATCCGGTTAATTACTCATAAATCCCGTAGGGGCAATCCCCCCGCGATTGCCCCGATTGGCTTGGGGCGGGCACGGGGGCACCGCCCCTACAGGGCATGGGCTCTGATTCGATTTTCAACATTTCTAGTTTCCCCGATTCTCGGTTATAGATTTCCCAGGACTTATGCAACTTGTCAGGCCGCACGAATCCAAGCCCCTCTGCCTAAAGAGGGCTAGATGCGGTTTGCCCGCACCACGGTTTTATTCCTTTATTTCCCCGATTCTTGTTAACCTTAGAGCAATTGAGGTTAGCACTCTTTACAGCTACTAATATCAAATCCGGTTAAATACCCGCACAAAAAATTTGTAACGTCCAACGACCGGCTCAGGACGAACAGATTGTTTTTTAGGTTAATTAAGCGGATCTGATATAAGAACGAGGTAGCACCGACTTAGCGCAAGCGCTGACTAATACAGATGCATTGGTTGCTATATCAACCACTCCTATTTGCGATGTTTGCCATACAGTCGAAGAGCGAGCGATCGCTCGTTTCGTTTTATACCCGCTTATTGTCTGGCGATCCGTAAAATTTGCCTCACTTGGACCGCCTTTTCCCAATTGCCTTGTCTGTAAGAACCCTGATTTACAGTTCTAGATCTATTTTAGATTCTCTTTATAATCTTAACTTAACTTAATTACTTACTATCCTACCAGCTTCAATATTTGTCGAAAAATATTTTAATAAAAACCAACAGAGAAACATTGATATTGCATAAATAATTAAACTGCAAACCGTAGGTCGAAATAAAAGTCTAGAACCAGCCCAATGCTAGGATGTGGGGTGTGGGGGGTGTGGGGTGTGGGGTAGCAGGCTGGGCAAAAGAGCTGTTTTCAACAAAAATTATCGCGTTTAAATGTGGGATTTGAAAGCTAAGATTTCACAGAATCTTTATTTAAGCCAGGTTGCGATAGAGCAACTTGTTATATTCTGTGTACGAGCGGCTCCGAGCGATCGCGCCCGAAAGCTATCGTCCGTCGCAGCAGTCCTGAAAAAACCCCTAACAATTATAGCAGTAAGCAGATAACCGAGAGGGTATTGCATGAATACTCGGGTTGGGTGCATTGCCGCAGGGCTGTTCTCAACATCAATGGCTTTCACCGCTATAATGAGAGCATACTATCAATGCCGACCTCTTGCGAATTCAAAAAATAAATTAAGAAGAAAACTAAGGAATAAATTAATTGATGGAGTTAATCAAGCTATTAATTGCGGCGATCGCTCTTGCTGCAGTAATTGGAATTGGGGTTGGCGTTATGCTGCGGGCTTACATTGGCGCAGGGAGTATTTCAGTTCTCTTCCCAGAACCAATCCCCGCTCCTGCAGAACCTCCGGCGGATCTGGAAAGCGCGGCAATGGAATATTTTGAGCAGGGACTTGAGGCTTATCGGTCTGGCAATTATCGCCAAGCTTTAGATAGATTAAATCTAGCTATTGAATTAGCTTCTAATTTTGCCGAAGCTTATCACAACCGAGGCATGACGTTTGCCAACTTACGTCAAGATAATGAGGCGGCCAGAAATCTCGTCATTGCTAGCGAGCTATACGCGCAACAGGGCAAGCCAGAGGCGATCGCTCTAGTCAAGCAAAACCTAGAAAAACTCAAATCTAGATAATAGTTATAGCAATAAGCAGTTAGCGATCGGCGGTCAGCTTTTAGCCGGAAAGCTGACCGCTGTCCCGATTAAGTCGATCCTTTCAACAGACCTCGCTCAAAGGGCTTGCCTTTCAACATCCGATTCCAATACAGCCAAGGCAAGAGATACTTTTTCACCAGCCACATTATATAGCGCTCTTTAGTTGGCTCCAGAGGAAAAGTGGGATTGGGTTTCTTCTCATAGTCGAATTCAGCAAACATGGTTTTGCCATATCCGGTAATCAAGGGACAGCAAGTATAGCCATCATATTGATTCTCGATTTCGTCAGCGGCCATGAGGGCGAGTAAGTTCTGGACTAAAACAGGGGCTTGGCCTCGAATAGCCGCTGCTGTCTTGGAGGTGGGCAGAGAAGACGCATCCCCTAAGCTGAAAACATTGGGATAAACGTTATGTTGTAGAGTTTCTTTATTGACATTTACCCAACCTGCCTCAGAAGCTAATTTACTTTGTTTGATAAAGTCGGGAGCGCTCATGGGGGGGGTGACGTGAATCATGTCGTATTTGATGGCGACTTCTTGCACCCCTTCGGGAGTAGTTACGTCAAAGATTGCTTCTTTACTGTCTGCTTTGATTTCTTTGAGATTGTATTGGGGTTTGACGTCAATATTTTTGCGATCGACAACCTTCATCAGGGCGTCTGCATAGGCTTTTATGGGAAAAATAGCGGCGCTAGCATTGCAATAGATGATGTTGGAGCGATCGCGAACTCCTTTTTGCCGAAAAGCATCATCCGCCATGTACATAATTTTTTGTGGCGCTCCCCCGCACTTAATTGGTGTAGCCGGGTAGGTGAATATGGCAGTTCCCCCTGGAAACTTTTCAATCGTTTCCCAAGTATAAGGAGCGTATTGATAGGCATAGTTGCTACAAACTCCGTCTTTACCCAGGGATTCTTGCAGACCTTTAATTAGCGACCAATTAATCTGAATTCCCGGGGCTAAAACTAGATAGTCATACCGGATTTGCTGCCCGCCTTTGGTCGTGACTGTATTGTTATCTGGGTCTAAGTCAACTGCATAGTCTTTAATCCAAGTCACCCCGGCGGGGATACAGTCTTTTTGATTTCTAGCTGTATCCTCGATTTTGTATTGACCTCCGCCCACCAAAGTCCAAGCCGGTTGATAGTAATGCTTGTCCGATGGCTCGATAATTGCAATGTCTAGAGCTGGATTTTTATTGAGCAATTGAGCGGCAACGGTAATACCTCCGGCCCCGCCGCCGACGATCGCTATTTTATGAACAGTCGTTTCGCTTATAACTTGTGTTGACATATACTGATGCTCCCAGTTTTTTGTGGTTCGCATTCGAGCGTTCCCAATTTTAACATCGGTTACTGCTTGGCCTAGGAGGTATTTTCTAAAGAAAAGATAAAAAAAAGCGGCGCTAAACCAAGAAAATGCGATAGAGCTATAATATAAATCGACAAACGGTCATTAATTTATCATTAGTGGCGAACGGCGATCGCCGATTATCTTTAAATAAGGGATTTTCAAATAAATATCTCTCCCCGTAGGACGGGCGTCCCGCCTGTCCTAGGAATTGGGTAATTTATTGGAATTCCCTAATCTCCGCACCGATTCTAAATAGATAGATAATTATGATCCGCCCAGCGAGCAAGCATTATAAATTTCCCTTATCCCGGTTTTGGGCAGCTCGGCCTCTGGCTGGCTTCATTATTATGCTCATGTTGGGGCTGTTGCTGACGCTTTGGGGAGAGTCCCTAGTGTTGCCCGGTCAATCGGGACCTCTAACTAAGGGAGCGATCGCCCGAGCGGTCACAAGTCCCGCCGCTGAGGAACTCTCTCCTAGGGGCACAGAAGATACTGAGAACCTGGAAAGCCCGATAATATTAAGTGCTGGCCAGCTTAGCAAAAAGCAAAGCGAGGCGATCGGGAATTGGTTCAATAACCAAGCCCAAAAGGCCAAAGCCCCAATGACTTTAGACGGTAGAGAACTATTTCTAGTTAACCCAGTTCCGGGATATCCTGCCGAAGTTCGGGCATCCTCGATTAACGAGCAGCTCAAAGAGGCAACCGAACTGGCCGAGCCAATTAACGTCGAAGTAAAACTCGACAAGACCAACAAGTTACCCACCATAGTTCTCAATGAAGACAAGCATTTGCTAACGGTAACCCAACGAGATACTCCCGAGAACTTGCCCGCACAAGAACAAGCAGAAATCTGGGCGATCGCAGTTCAAGATGCTCTGGAACAGGCGCAGGAAGAACGCAGTGCTGAATTTATCGAGAGTCGCTTGAGTTATACCGCCATAATTTTGGTAGTAGCCCTGGTATTGCACGCGGGAATGGGACAACTGTTAGACCGCTATCGATCGCGCTTTAACCAAATACTCGCTTCTTATAACGTAGAGCATGAGTGGATTGATTGGCTGCTCGACTTAATTCTGACCGTCGCTCGCGTTGCCTTGTGGGTCGGAGCCGCCTTCTATATTGCTAATCTGTTTCCCGTTAGCCGCGAATGGAGCTATCGAATACTTAACGCCATCTTGGCTATCTTTGTATCTCCAGTCTTTAACATCGGTCCAGAGTCCTACTCAGTCGCTAGCCTGCTATTTCTGGCTGGTTTGTTTTGCGGCTTAGTAGTCATTGCCGGCAAGCTAACTCAGTTGCTCAATTCTCGCTTTTTGCAGCTAACGCCGATTAACCGGGGCGCTCGGGAAGGGGTTACGACTATAGCCAAATATACCTTTATCACCGTCGGCACCTTGGTTTTGCTACAAGCTTGGGGTATCGACCTCAGCTCCATAACTATTATCGCCAGTGCCCTCAGTGTCGGTATTGCCTTTGGTTTCCAAGATATTGCCAAAAACTTTGCCAGCGGCCTCGTCCTTATCTTTGAGCGTCCAATTCAAGTAGGAGACTTCGTGGAAGTCAATGAATACACCGGCACCGTCGAGCGGATAGGCAGCCGCAGTACCACTATTCGCACCCTAGATAAAGTTTCTATTATTCTGCCTAACTCTCGCTTTCTAGAAAATGAGGTAATTAACTGGAGTCACCAAGACCCAGTATCCAGACTGCATATCCCCGTCGGCGTTGCCTATGGTTGCGATACTAAAGTTGTCCAAGCAACTCTATTAGAGGCGGCGAAAGAGCATCCCGATTTATTAAAATTTCCCGCTCCCCGCGTCATGTTTAAGGGTTTTGGCGATAGTTCCCTAGATTTCGAGCTGTTAGTGTGGAGCCGGCAACCGGAGAAGCAATATTGGATTAAAAGCGATCTCCGTTTTCTTATTGACGATCTATTGCGCCAGCAAGAAATAGAAATTCCCTTTCCCCAGCGGGATTTGCACGTTCGCTCTGGCAAAGTGCCTCTAGAATTATCTTCCGATCTGGAAAATGCCATTTTGCAGGTCATGCAAAAGTTTTCTAACGGTCAAAAGGAATAGGGCATTGGGCATTGGGCATTGGGCATTGGGCATGGGGCATTGGGCAGAGTGAAAAGTGAAAAGTGAAAAGTGAAAAGTGAAAAGTGAAAAGTGAAAAGTGAAAAGTGAAAAGTGAAAAGTGAATACTGATATCAAATCCGGTTAAACAGTCACAGTTTGTAGGGGCGCTCCCGGGGGCACCGCCCCAGACGCTCCCGGGGCGGCCGGGGCGCTCCCGGGGGCACCGCCCCTACGGGATTTATGTGTAGTTAAGCGGATTTGATATGAATAGTGAATAGTAAGAAAACCAACTTTTGACTTTTCACTTTTCACTACTACAGCATTACTGTATCGGCACAAAGTCGTAGCCGGTGCCAGAACGAGACGGATTAGCCTCACGGATTTCCACCAGTTGAACTGGGCCATTGCGATCGCCCGAGGGCAGAAAGCGAATTTTGCCAGTGGCACCAGTGGCAGAAAAGTCTGGGGACAGAAGCGCATCTCGGATGCCGGTTCTAGTCGGGCTTTGCTCTAGCGCTGCTATGAAAGCCCGCGTAGCGTCATAGGCCATTGCTGTCATCCAGTTTACATCTGCCGACCAGAGCTGTCTCGACCGGCTGGGAAAGTCTGATGAAAGATCTCCTTCAATTTGCCAGGGAACTGCCACCAACATGCCGACTGCTAGATCTACGCCAATGTCTAATGTCTTAAAAGTGTACAAAGTATCTCCTCCAAGAAGACTTAGCTGTTTGCGGTTGGTGGTTACGACCTGCAACGCTTTGTCTAGGGCATTCAGGCTGGGGGCTAGCATTAGCACCTGCGCCCCCTGTCGCGTCGCCTCTTCCAGGCTCTGACGGGCGCTAAGGCTAGGATCGGACAAGTCAAACTCGGCCACAATTTCTCCACCGTTGAGAAACACTTCCTCAACAAACTCAGACTTGAGAGATTGACTGTACGGACTATCGGAATTGAAAAAGATCGCCGCTTTTTGCTTTTTTAACTGGTTCCGCATAGCCTCAGACAGCTTCTTGGCCGTAAAAGCATCGCTGGGAATTGTACGAAAAACCCAGTCGTACTTACCGGATAGTTCGACGGAGGTGCTGATGGCGGAAATGGCTACCAGTTTTCCAGAGTTGTAAGCTTCTCCTGCTGCCAAGGTTACCCCGCTGGATATATGGCCTACTACGCCTAAGACTTCAGAGTTGGCAACCAAGGCTGAAGCAATTTTTCGAGCCGCCTCTGGAGCGTTGTCGTCGTTGGCGATCGCTACTTTAAGCGGCACTCCATTAATTCCTCCAGCCCGGTTAATTTCATCTTGGGCTTGAGCGACTCCGCGCAGAACCGCCAAGGCTAGGTCGGGATCGATGGCAGTTGGCACCCCCACTGCGATCGCGTAGGATTTGCTGTTGCCAATGCGGGCATTGTTCAGGTAAATCAAGGTCTCCGGGGCATTGCGATATTTCCCCGTTGCCTCTTCAAAGTTGCTCGCTGCTTCCTCATAATTCCCCGCAGCCATTGCCGAGACTCCTCTCTGTTTTGCCTCTCTGAAATCCGAATTCTCAGTGCTAAGCTCTTCTTTTTTTACCAAAATTTTCTCCCCAAAGCTAATCCGCTCTTGCACGGACGAACCAGGTGGCGATGGCGCTGGCGATCGTTCCGATTGCGATTGCGATAAGCTAGGCGTTTGCTCTCTTTGTTCGGTAAGTCTTGTCCATAGCCAGCCACCAGCGACCAAAAAACAACCACAGATCGCGACGGATGCCAAAAGCAGGATGCTTTCTTTCTTTTGAGACATATCTAATTCCCTTAGCCCCAACAAAATTAAGATCGAATCCGCTTAATTACACATAAATCCCGTAGGGGCGGTGCCCTTCCGCCCCAGACCAACCCGGGCGGCCGGGGCAACCACGGGGGGATTGCCCCTACGGGATTTATGTGTAATTAAGCGGATTTGATATAAATATAATTAACCAGATTTTATAGCAGTAAGCTATTAGCAGTCAGCAGTCACTGCTCAGCAGTCAGCTAAAGTCCTGCCGTCTAAGGCGGGCCCAACCTAAAAGCGGGAAGATAGCATTTTCCCTACACCGTAGGCGGCCCCACACCCTAAAATAGCGATCGCTCCTAGTGCTTTGGCAAACCTAAAGTTATGTGTAACTGTAGGTTGGGTTGAACGGAGTGAAACCCAACTATACCAATCGTTGTGTTGGGTTTCGTTCCCGGGCCGCTCCCTACAATTTTAATGCGGACAGTCCACTAGATCGCCTTCGCTAGTCGAGCGAAAGCCTTACCGGCTTTGAGGATTCGCATTGGCATCGGCGCAGGCAGCATTAGAGGTTATCGGCGCAAAATAGTGGCCGGTGCCAGAACGAGACGGATTAGACGGATCGGCGGGACAGACTTCCACCAGTTGAACTGGGGCATTGCGACGATCGCCGTTGTCCATAAACAGAATAGTACCAGTGGCACCGGTGGCAGAAAAGTCCTCAGACAGAAGCGCATCTCGGATGCCGGTTCGATTAGGGTTTTGCTTTAGCGCTGCTATGAAAGCCTGCGTAGCGTCATAAGCCATTGCTGTTCTCCAGCTTACATCTGCCCCCCAGAGTGTTCTCGACCGGTCGGGAAAGTCTGACGAATCACTTTCAATGTGCCAGGGAACTGCCACCAACATGCCAACGGTATCTGCGCCGACGTCTAATGTCTTTTCGTAAGAGTACAAGGTATCTCCCCCAAGAAGATCTAACCGCAAGCGGTTGGTTGTTAAGACATCAAACGCTTTGCTTCGGGAAGCCCTGGTGGGCGCCAGCATTAGCACCTGCGCCTCCTTATCGATGGCCTCTTTCACTTTGTCATGAGCGCTAAAATTAGCGGAAAAGTCAAACTCGGCAACAACTTTTATGCCTTGGATAAGCCCCTCCGCAGCAAACTCGGACTTGAGGGATTTGCTGAACGAGCTATCAGAATTGAAAAAGATCGCCGCCTTTTGCTTTTGTAACCGGTTCGCCATAGCCTCCGACAGCGCCCTAGCCATCAAGGTATCGCTGGGAACTGTCCGAAAAACCCAATTCTTCTCAGACAGGTCAACGGAGGTGCTAACAGCGGAAATAGCTACCATTTCTTTAGGTCTATAAACTTCTGCTGCTGCCAAGGTTGCATCGCTGCCCATATGGCCGACTACGCCTAAGACTTTAGGTTTGGCAACCAAGGCTAAAGCAATTTTTTTAGCCATCTTTGGATCGTTGTCGTCGTTGGCGATCGCTACTTTAAGTGGCACCCCATTAATTCCCTCTTCCTCGTCGTTATTAATTTCATCTTGGGCTTGAGCGACTCCGCGCAAGACCTCCAAGGCTAGGTCGGGATCGCTCGCAGTTGGCACCGCCACTGCGAGCGTGTAGGATTTG
Organism: Oscillatoria sp. SIO1A7; assembly: GCA_010672965.1. Classification (GTDB taxonomy): domain Bacteria; phylum Cyanobacteriota; class Cyanobacteriia; order Cyanobacteriales; family Laspinemataceae; genus SIO1A7. The sequence continues at coordinate 45,511 of JAAHFN010000041.1, read as the reverse complement.
CTCTTGCCAATGCGGGCATTATTCAGGTAAATCAAGGTCTCCGGGGCATTGCGATATTTGTCTATTGCATCTCCAAACTGCTCTTTTGCTTCCTGGTAATTGTCCTCAGCCATTGCCAAGGCTCCTTTCTGTTTTGCCTTTCTGAAGGCATCAACGTCAACAGCAATTTTTTTCTTTGTATCTAAATCACCTTCTTCTTTTTCCACCAAAAATTTTTCCCCAAAGCTAATCCGCTCTTGCCATAATTCATCAATATTATTTGGATCGGTTTGCGTTTTTAAGCCCGGTCTTGCCTTATTGCCTGGATCGGTTTGCCTTTCCCTAAAAAATTGTGCCAATTGCCAGCCAGCAATGACTAAAATACAACCGGCGATCGCCACGGATACCAAAAGCAGGATGTTTTCTTTCTTTTGAGACATGTTTAATTCCCTTAGCCCCAACAAAATTAAAGTCAACGCTTACCGAGACATTTAAGCCCGGGAAGACAGAAATTTGTAAATTAACCGAGATAAGGCAACGAAGATGAAGGCAAGCGACCCAGCCAAGCTGGCTAGCAATGGAATCACAATGGCATTAGGGTATCGGCGGTATCGGCACAAAATCGTAGCCGGTGCCAGAACGAGACGGATTAGCCTCACGGATTTCTACCAGTTGAACTGGGCCATTGCGATCGCCCGAGGGCAGAAAGCGAATAATGCCAGTGGCACCAGTGGCAGAAAAGTCTGGGGACCGAAGCGCATCTCGGATGCCGGTTCGAGTCGGGCTTTGCTCTAGCGCTGCTATGAAGGCCCGCGTAGCGTCATAGGCCATTGCTGTAATCCAGTTTACATCTGCCCCCCAGAGCTGTCTCGACTGGCCGGGAAATTTTGATGAAGGATCCCCGTCAATGTGCCAGGGAACTGCCACCAATATGCCAAAGGCATCTTCTGCGCCGACTTCTAATATCTTAGAGTCGTACAAACTATCTCCCCCAAGAAGATCTAACTGTTTGCCTTGTCTGCCGTTGACTGTTACGACCTGCAACGCTTTGTCTAGGGAAGCCGGGGTGGGCGCCAGCATTAGCACTTGCGCCCCCACCCGGGTCGCCTCCTTCAGGCTCCGACGGGCGCTAAAGGTAGGATCGGACAAGTCAAACTCGGCCACAATTTCTCCACCGTTGATAGACACCTCCTCAACAAACTCGGACTTGAGGGATAGACTGTACGGACTATCAGAATTGAAAAAGACTGCCGCTTTTTGCTTTTTTAACTGGTTCCGCATCGCCTCAGACAGCTTTTTGGCCGTAAAGGCATCGCTGGGAACTGTGCGAAAAGACCAATCATATTTGCCGGATAGTTCGACGGAGGTGCTAACGGCGGAAATGGCTACCAGCTTTCCAGAGTTGTAAGCTTCTCCTGCTGCCAAGGTTACCCCGCTGGATATATGGCCGACTACGCCTAAGACTTCAGAGTTGACAACCAAAGCCGAAGCAATTTTTTTAGCCATCTCTGGAGCATTATCGTCGTTGGCGATCGCTACTTTAAGCGGCACCCCATTAATTCCCCCAGCCTGGTTAATTTCATTTTGAGCCTGAGCGACCCCGCGCAGAATCGCTAAGGCTAGGTCGGGAGCGGTGGCAGTTGGTGCCCCCACTGCGATCGCGTAGGATTTACTGTTGCCAATGCGGGCATTGTTCAGGTAAATTAAGGTCTCCGGGGCGTTGCGGTATTTCCCTATTGCCTCTTCAAAGTTGCGAGTTGCTTCCTCATAATTCCCCGCAGCCATTGCCGAGGATCCTCTCTGTTTTGCCACTCTGAAGTCCGAATTCTCAGTGCTAAGCTCTTCCTTTTTTGCCAAAATTTTCTCCCCAAAGCTAATCCGATCTTGCACGGATGAACCAGGTTGCGATGGCGATGGCGATGGCGATGGCGATGGCGACGGCGATGGCGATGGCGATGGCGATGGCGATGGCGATTGTTCGGGTTGCGACACGCTAGGCGTTTGCTCTCCTTTTTCAGTAAGTTTTGTCCATAGCCAGCCACCAAAGACCAAAATACAACCGGCGATCGCCACAGATACCGCAAGCAGGATGTTTTCTTTCCTTTGAGACATATCTAATTCCCTTAGCCCCAACACAATTAAAGTCAACGCCTACCGAGATTTAAACCGGGAAGACAGAAAGTTGTAAATTAACCGAGACAAGGCCATGAAGGTAAAGGCAAACAACCCAGCCAAGCTGGCTAGCAATGGAATCATAATGATGATAGGGATGCCATAGTCCTTAGCCATCTCAGCGATCGCTGTTTGCAATGACGGAACGAACAGAACAACGACGAGGGTGCCGATCGCAATAATCGGCAAGGCAGACAAGTCAATCGAGCGGTATTGGATAAAAATAAGACCGGGCAAAACTAACAGCCAGATTCCGGGATTAGTCAAGGTAGTTTTCAGAAGACTAGCCAAGGCGATCGCCAGCAACCCGCCCTCAAACCCTGTAAATGCAGCCCTACCTAACAACTCATGGGTAGGAAGCTTTTTTGTTCTTACCCGATGCGAGATTTGTGCGATAGCAGCCAAAACTTCCTCAGCCGACTGAAATCGTCTCTTTGGGTTGGACAATGACATCCGGTCTAGCACGGTATCGAGGCGATCGCTCGTCGGAACCCGGGAGCGCCACCGATCCCAAAGGTCTCTCTTGAAAGCGCTCTCGCTTGGCGGCGGAAAACCGCCAAGCAAACAAAGACAGGTCCCGGCCAAGGCGTACAAGTCCGTTGACGGATAAATCCGTTCACCAGACCTCTGCTCGCGCGGCGCAAATCCAGGAGTACCGCAAAATATAGAGCTTTGTTTAGGATCTACCCCTTCGGGAACCTGCTTAACAGCTCCAAAATCCAATAGGTAAAGCCGACCGTTGCGATCGCGCATTATATTTTCCGGTTTGATGTCTCGGTGTATTGCGTTGTTATCGTGGACAATCTGCAACACCGGGAGGATTTGTTGCAGAATCTCCAGCACCTCGCCTTCTGAAAATCTGCCATTTTCTTTTTGTTTCAGTTCCTCGGCCAAGTCTTGTCCGTCAACGTATTCCTGAACCAAATATAAATAAGACAGCTTCTTTGACTGAGGTTGGGAAACTTGCATGCGAGAAGATGGCGAGACTTTCGACTCAAAGTAATCGTAAAGAGTGGGAATCTGGCTGTGCTTTCCTCCCAATGTCTCCAGAACCTCCGCCTCGCGGCCAAACATTTCTTTAAGCTTTTCGAGCTGGCTGAGGTCGAGATTATCCTCCGGCCGCAACCGTTTAACTGCGCACTGCCGCCTTGTGGGAGAACGAAGATCCAGCGCCAGAAATGTGTCCCCAAATCCTCCCCCGCCCAGTTTCTTCAAGGGCAGGTAGCGCCCCTCTAAAATCAGCGGCATATTACATGCGCTGCAATACCGTTGCTGTCCGCTCTTGAGGTCGCTTTCGTCTAGATCGGGAAAAGAATTAACGGGGCCCAAACAGTGCGGACGGGTACAGAAAATCTCCATAGGTTAACTTCCAAATCACTTGGGCCACAGACGAGATTGCCAACAAGCCCGTTCCAGAAAATGCTCTGCCAGCAAATCTTACTCTCGCCAGCAATAGGACGGCGCTCGGGTCTCCCAGCATGGGTCGAGAATGCCATCCCGAGCTGGGCCGGGTAGGTCGCCAGTCGAGAATTGGCCTACCGATCCGCCTGCGAGGCCACCAGCATTTGGCCTGTCCTTTGAGCTTTATCAACGACTAGAACAAACTACGCATTAGGAATTGCGCTATCGGGAGGTTAATCTTGTCGATCCTTTTAATTTCCAGGCCGCAAACATCTTCGATCGGGGGTGACGGCCAACCTGACGGGACCTGAATATCGCGGGTGTCGTCTTCGATTTGGGCGTCCGGGTTGAGAGGGGCTAGTCTATAGCGTTTCTCAAATAAGTGTAATAAACGATAGGACCCTAGAAACGTAGGGGCGACAGCATCCCCAAGACCATCTTTGCTGTATAACAGTAATTTCCCTAGTGGGATGCGCGGGCCCCAAAAACCTTACATCAATTTGAGAACCGCTATAGGATACGTTACCCTTCGCTATATATATATAGCATTACCGATTAAGGTGTTTGACAGTTACAAATGTCTCTATTGCGAAGAATCGCAGGACTTTAGCTGACTGCTGAATGCTCAGAGCTGACCGCTTACTGCTATAAGTGCAGAAGGTGCAGAAATTTCTGAAATTTCAGAAAATGCCTCGAAGGTTGAAATTCTAGAAAAACTGTGCTACTATGGGTTTATAGCCTCAAAGAGGGGCAAAAAAAGGGGCCACGGCCAGCCGCGACCCTTTGCTAAATCGGAAAAACAACTGTAAACGAGGAGGTGTTTTCATTCAAAAAATTTCTCCCTCAAAAACCCAGCCTGCGGCGGGGTAAGCCTTGGACTCTGGGCAAATGGTCCATTGGCTTACTCCAATAGCAGCGCCTGGTGGGAAGCCCGCCCAAAAATACCGCTGATAGTCGGCAAAGCGGCAGCGGGTGGGTTCCCTTGGGAGAAATTCACCCTAGTTTTCACCACTGGCCTTAATTAGCCTAGAAGTCGGGGAGTCCGGCGGCGGTTTGAGCGATCGTCGCACAGAGCCGTTTGCTTCCGCGTTCGCACGCGGTCGCACGCACGCGCTCGCACGCGAATGCGCGTCGCGATCGAAGCGCGACGTACTAACGCGGCTATTTGCACGCCCCGAGGAAACTAGGGGTAGCACCTCCAAGCTTTTTGTAGATTCTACAACGACTTGCTTTGGATGCGCTCGGATGCCGACGGAGGTCAATAGGCCCCAAACGCCGCTGTGCGGAATTCTCTCATTCAAAATTCGCGCATTCCTTTGGACTGGGCTCCCGGCCTCCCGGCCACAAGAGAGCTGGTAGATTATTTCTGCACTACGCTCTTCTGTACGCTCTTTTGGGGTCGGCGATCGGCACGCGATAGAGCGCGGAGCGAAGAACTATAGCAGTAAGCGATTAGCTGTCAGCAGTCAGCAAAAGTCCTGCCATACGCACTCTTTGCATTTTGATTCCTGTCAAAAACCTTAATCGGTAGTGCCATATAGCGGCAAGGCAAAACAGTCTAAACTTTGAACGGAAAATAACTAATTTTTTTTTAGGTTTTAACTTATCAGAGGTCTCAGATCGCGCTCCCTTGGATACCAGTTGTAAACCTTTGCCAAAATCAAAAATCAGAGCGATCGCGTTGGCGTAGGCTGCGCGATCGCGCATAGCGTGCCCGAAGAGCAATCTCGTAGAGAGCGGCTCTGGGATGTTGGCGCAGCCAACTCGTGCGAGTAAGCCCAATTCTGTATGAAGATGCAACGAATAGCGACCTTATCCACCGTTCGGGCGCTCGCTTGTCGTTGGCGACAGCCTGCCCTCTGGGGCATAGCCCGCTAACGGACTGGGCAACGAAGCGCGAGCGCCCGAACGGCGAATTTGTTGCATCTTCATACAGAAACGGTATAAGCCAACAAATATCCGATCTTTTCCCAACGCCAGATCCCCCCAAACCCCCCTTAAAAAGCTTAAAAGGGGGGCTCCAAGAGAGATGGGGAAGGGAAGGGTTGGGTGGGAGGGGTGGGAAGAACTGGAAAAAATTCTCCCCCCTCTCCCCCCTCTCCCCACTCCCCAATGAGCCCCCCTTTTTAAAGGGGGTTGGGGGGATCGGAGCCTACAGGTAAATGGCGAAGGTATTGTTAAAGAAACCGGGCTTCTTGGTTTCTTGTCTTCTTGCTTTCTGGAAATTTACCCTTCTCTATTCAATCCTGCTATCACCGCTTGCTGGCTGGCTTTTTTAGAACTCAAGCTAAGAACTTAAAATCTCCCAACAGCTTATCTGCCCAATCCCTGTCCTTTATTTTTAAAGGTGGTACTGGAGGCTTGGCGTAGTTGACAGCCAGGTTATATCTAGCTCGCTCGTAAACTTCATTTAATAGAACTTGCAATTCTACCCGGGGCTCCGTATCGCCCGATCGCAATGGTAAAGGAAAAGAAGGAATGCTCTCCCGGACAGAAAAAGCATACAACTGAGCTTGAGGGCGTCGGTCTTCTCGACTGACCAAAATTCTATAATCGCTCTTTGGTATTTCACCCAAAACGGTCATGGGCAATCCACCTCTAAGCAAGTCAATCTCGACCAGATGCGTGACGCTTGCCAAGATTTGCTGTCGCTTCCGTTCGTATGCCTGCCTTCCTTCTCCAGAACGTTTATTGGTCGGGGACAAAACTTCGATCGCAGTTATTACATATCCCGTCGCTACTTCTCTAATTTCCAAATAGCTTTCTCGCACTCGGGCGGGCATCGGCATAGTTACGTTGATTGGTTCTGTCCGACTCGCCGTCGCCACCCCAGTCCGGCGAGCCTCTACGGTAAGGGGCGATCGCTCAGTGCTAGTCGATCTGCTCGGCGAAGATACCGCTACGTCGGGAATACCCACCACAACCGAATTTTCTGGCTCGCTTAAATAAGTTCGCTTTTCAATAGCAACTCGATACTGCTCTGGAATCAGGGGCGTTATGGAATCGGCCAAAGCGGTAATTAAGCGATGATGGACTTCTGGCCATAATTCGCTATTTTCTAAGTACGGATCCATTCCCGGAAATGGAGACGGCATATTGGAACCTCCCGAATGCAAATGTTTTTTCTGAATTTATAGCAATCCTTAGAAGCCCGGTTTCTTTAAAAATATCAAACCCGGTTAAATACCCACATAAAAATTATAATCTCCCGTAGGACGGGCGTCCCGCCTGTCCGCTTGGGCTCTTTAGGACAGGCGGGACGCCCGTCCTACGCAGGACTTTACTTTTTTTGCATTCAAGCCGACATGATATAACCCGGGCTTCTAATACCAATCTGATTATAACCCCATTTAGATTTTTAGGTTGGCTTGAGGCACCAAGCCAACAAATAGAAACCCGGTTTCTCCCAACAAATAGAAACCCGGTTTTTTGAAAAAACCGGGTTTCTAACCCCACACCCCACACCGTAGGCGAATAGAAACCCGGTTTCTCCCGACAAATAGAAACCCCACACCCCAAACCCCACACCCCACACCCCACACCCTACACCCCACACCCCACACCCTACACCCCACACCCCAACTAAGAGTGCGGTTCTCCAAATAAAACTAGAGAGCAGGTCAGCTCTTCTACGCAACTGGTGGTGACATGGCTGACCGCTAGACCGCCAGAAGTGCGATAGCGGATAGAGCGCAAAACTACCAAGTCAAATGATTGGGCTGCTTGGATAATAATCCGAGCTGGGTCTTCATGGGGAATAGTTTTTATCTGGGAAGTGACCTTTGGTCCTAGCTCGATAATTTTGGATAAATCCGACTGGAACTGCTCTACTTGTTCCTCGGGTGTGTGGCGATCGCAGACATGCAAGAAAGTCACCGACGCCTGATTGGTATCCGCAAACAGTTGAGCAAAGCGAATAGTCCGCACTGCCCTAAACTGCAAGTTTTTAATCGGAACCAGAATTGTATGAAAATTAATTGGATCGTCCAGCAGGCGCATCACGGCTACAGGACAGTGAGAAGACCAGAACACATTATTAGTTATGTTGCCAAGCAAGCGAGCCCGAAAGCCAGTATTCTCGCTCCAGCCCATAACAATTAAGTTGGCATTTTGTTCGCGAGCGGTGCGGCTGATGCCCGAAGCAACATCATCGTCAATCCTGACTTTCGAGTCTGCTTCGACTTGAAACTCTTGGGCAATATCCAAAGCGCGATCGAGGCATTGCTTACTATACTTTAGAGCCAGCGCCAGATTCGGTTCGTCCATATGAACGTGAGCCCTGGCTACCGATAAAGGTACTATTCGACCGGATTCGTGGCGAGCCAGCAAAGCGGCCATCTCCACCAAATATCGCTCTGTATAAGGATTGTAAACCGGCACTACTACTGTAAAAGGATGGCTTCTTTTGCCGCCAAAATCGCGATTTCCTTGGGGAGACTCTGGGCTATTCCCTTGCGGGGACGCTACGCTAACGCCTCCTAGCAGCATTTCCGGTTCTATTGCCAATTTTTTCGAGTCCGGTTCTGTCAGTGTCTTCGGTATCGGCAGCCTGCTACCAAATCTTGCCGTTAATACCGGACCGAGAATAGAAGTCACCAGCATCAAGACGATAACCGTATTAAAAACCGACTCTGGCAAAAGCCCCGAATTTTTGCCAGCCAAAGCTGCTGCCAGAGTTGCGGCCACCTGCGGTAGAGACAGAGACCACATTGTTAGGGTCTCATCCCAGCTATAGCGATAGAGCAACTTGGCAACCGATGCTGCCAGGAATTTGCTGCCAATCAGTCCTCCGACAATCGCTAAAGTCAGCCCTAACTCCGAAGTAATCGTTTTCACAAATGCAGGGATATCCAGAAGCAAACCCATGCCCACAAAGAAAAAGGGAATAAATAGAGTAGAACCGACAAACTCCACCTTTTCTTCTATTGGCCCGCGCCCTACAACGTCATTGACCGCAAGACCGGCAAGGAAAGCGCCGACAATTTTATCCACGTTAATTACCTGCGCTCCTACCGACGCCATCAATACTGCCGATAAAATAAACAAAAATTGGTTGCTTTCCTCATCGCCAGTTCGCTCGAAATATTTTTTACCCGCCCAGTCCAGACCAAACAAGACGGCGGCGGAGTAGATGGCCAGAGTTACCAACTGGGTCGCCAGACTAAGGGCAGAAAATTCTCCGTCAGCGATCGCCACGCAAATCGCTAAAACTAGAAGCGCTGCGATGTCAGTAAAAATAGTTGCGCCAATGGTGACGGTGACTGCTTCATTAGCAACCACCCCTAACCGATTGACAATGGGATAACCCAAGAGAGTGTGAGAAGCAAGCAGGGAACCGGTCAGAATAGCAGCATTCCAACCCAAGCCAAAGATTCGCCCGACTAAAGTGCCGATAATCAGCGGCAGCAAGAAAGTAGCAATGCCAAAGCCGAGGGAGCGATTTTTCTTTTTGCGGAACTCTTCGAGATCTATTTCTAACCCGGCCACGAACATTAGATAAATTTTGCCAATATCCGAAAATAGCTTCAGAATCTCGGAGTCGGGGTTGAGAAACTTTAAGACGTTCGGACCGAGTACCACTCCCGCTACCAAGAGCCCCACCAATCCGGGCAGTCGCAACCGCTCGAATAGGGGAGGAATGGTTAAGATGACCGCCAGCAGGATGGTAAAGGTAAAAATACTGTTGTTTTGCAGGACTTCTAAAATTTGTTCCATATAATATCAAATCCGGTTAATTACTCATAAATCTTGTAGGGGCGCTGCCCCCGGGAGCGCCCCGGTTGGTCTCGCGGGCGGGGCGCTCCCGGCGAAGCCCTACAGGTATTGTAACTGTTTAACCGGATTTGACATAAGTCGAGAATTAAGATTAGAGAGAGTATCCTTGAGATTTGAGTAATTATTGAGACTGCGATCTGGCGATATCTAAGAAACCCGGGTTGTTCAACAATACCTTCGCCAAAGTCAAAAAATGTCTTGATTCGTAGGTTGGGTTTCGCTAATAAACCCGGTTTTTTCAACAATACCTTCGCCATTTTTACCAACGCAAGATCCCCCCAAACCCCCTTAAGAAGGGGGGCTTAAGAGAGATTTAGAGCTTAGCCCCCCTTCTTATCGGGGGGTTGGGGGGATCTTGCGTCGGCCGACGAACAGGCATTTTTAGGTTTCGCTCCCGAGCCGCTCTTTACAAATAAGGGATTGGGAGCATTTCACTTTTGTAACGGGACAGCCCGGAGGGCGAGAGTTTTGTGTAGCCGCGCCAGCCGCGAGCGGAGGCGGGGCTTACGCCTATAGGCGTTAGGCGGCTAGATACGAAATTGAAATGCTCCCTAAGGGATTTTTGTCTTTTGGCGAAGGTATTTTTCAAAAAACCGGGTTTCTGGCTCCGGGCTTCTGGCTCCGGGCTCCGATTTTTGTCGCGCTCTCTAGAACCCCGGGTTGCTCAAAAAACCGGGTTTCTGGCTCCGGGTTTCTGGCTCCGGGCTCCGATTTTTGTCGCGCTCTCTAGTGGACTGTCTGCCTTAAAATTGTAGGGAAGGGTTGAACGGAGCGAAACAAGGGCGAAACGATTGGTATAGTTTGGTTTCACTCCGTTCAAACCTTCCCTACATTTACAAATAATCTTAGCTTTGCCAAAGCACTAGCTAGTAGTCTGTCAAGGCAGTTTTGAATAGTTGAGGAATTTTTTCTGATGCCCAATACCCAATACCCAATGCCCAATGCCCAATGCCCAATGCCCAATTCTGTCAAGACAGAATACTAGAAACCCGGTTTGCTCAAAAAAACCGGGGTTATGGCTCCGGTTTTTGGGACTTTTGGCAAGCCCATTCTAAGCTTGTAAATTGTCTAAGACTATTTACAAATTTAAAATTATTTTCATTACTATAATTTTCAAACCTCTAATTAAGCCAATGTTTTGATAATTAATTATTTTTTAAACCACAATACCTCGATAGCGCATTTCTGGTTTTGTACTTTTTTGGGGAATGATAACGGCTAAAGCACTGGGTATGACGCGGAAGCGAGCCGGAGTATAGCTGGTGATTTCTCCATCAGTATTGATGGGATAGGGTCTGCGGGTATAAACTTCTATTTCTTGACATTCTAGGGTGCGAACTCCAAATGTACGGCTGTATCTCCCTTGCCGCAAAGCCGGGATTAAGGGAATAACTTGCCACCAGCGTTCGATTTCTAAACTATATAGATCCAGCCTGCGATCGTCAATGGTGGCATCGTGGGCAACGGTCATGCCGCCGCCGTAATAGCGCCCGTTGCCTACAGCAATCTGAATGGTTTTCACCGAAACAGATTCTCCTTGATGGCGAATCTCTGCGCTAAAAGGTCGTGCTTGCCACATTGCTTGTAAGGCTGCGATGGCATAGGCAAAAACGCCCCAGCGGCGCTTGGCTTCTTTGCTCAGCCTTTCGGTGATTTGTACGCTTAAGCCAAAACTGGCTACGTTGAAAAAATATTTGCCATTGACCCAACCGAGGTCGATGTAGTGCAAGTTGCCAAAGGCGATCGCCCGACAAGCCTCTGGCAGAGAAAGCGGTATTCCTAGGGTGCGAGCTAGGTCGTTAGCGGTTCCCAGGGGCAGGATTCCCAGGGGCAGGCCCGTATCTACCAAACCCTCTATTGCCCCATTCAAAGTTCCATCCCCGCCCCCCACGATCGCCACATCTACTCGATTTTGGTAGCTGCGGATTATACCGGGCCAGTCTAGGGGACCCTCTGGATATTCCTCGAATAGCTCCAAACCCAGCGATCGCAATTCGCGAACGACTCTGGAAACAGAATGTTGGGCTTGGCGGGCATGGCGATTGACCAATAGCAGGGCACGCTTTGGCTTCGGCTCCCCTTGGCGAACCCCGAGCCCTGCGTTGAGAGTTGATAAGCCGTTCATAAGTCCATCAAGAATGGTTTATGGTTTATTCTCTGCATTTTCAACGATTCCCAGTTTACCCTTAACCCCTTTTTTCCTTAATTACAGGTCATAAGTTGGCAATAGAAAGTATTATCTTGGCCCTTACAACTGCAGCGCGGCAGAAATAATAAGCGAGCGCGATCCTTGTGGGTCAAAGCCAGAGTCCAAAGGAATGCGCGAATTTTGAATTGCGTGAATGAGAGAATTCCGCAGAGCGGCACCTAGTTTACCTCTTAGAGTCAAGATTAAGCCTCTGTGCGATCGCCCCTGATAATTCTCAAGAGCGATCGATCGCACAGAGGCTACCTCTCCGGGGAGAGAATTGCTCTGCCTACCTCGGGATAGCCCAATTATTCGTATGCTTCGCTGCGATGCTCGATCGCCAGTATAATGACTTGACTTTCCTCAATCCTATAAATAACTCTGTAGTCGCCGACCCGATATCGGTAACGACCGGCCAGATTGCCTTTCAGCGGTTTGAGATTGGGGTGGTAACTGGGAGGAAAGCTCCAGTATCGCGAAGCACCTACCCAGCTTTTTGGCCAATGCTGGCTCGGCCTTGGCATAAAATTCTTGCGCGGAGTCTTCCAGAATAACACTATACATCGTCTCTAATTTCTCTCCAGTTTCTTACCTTGCCCTCAGCAATATTTTTTTCTGCTCTCTCCAAAGTTTCCACAATACCGGGGATAGCTAGGATTTCCTGGGTGGCCTCTTCGCTTTCTTTGTCGGCGAGGTAGGCGAGAAAGTCAGCAGCAACCTGCAACCGCTCGGGAGACAAGCGATCGGCGTATTCTTTAACCTGGCGGTTTAGCTCGACTGCGTTCATAATTCTTCTTATATAAGAGTGGCTCGATTGTAGCACGGTTAGCAGATCCCAGAAGAGCAGACAAGTGCGATCGCTCAACTGGCTCCCTCGGGTATTTTCCTCCGGGTGCAGTCGGCTATTTTGGGAATTAGATAGAGGTTCTGGGGAGAAAACGATGAAAAAGATTATTTTAGAAGCAGTCGTATTAGGAATAGTGGCTAGCCTGATGGCAGCGACCAATCCTAGCAAAGAGAATTATATAGAACATACGGCCTGGTCGCTTCAAGAAACTGCCTGCAAGCAAGAGAAGTTACCTTTATCTGCCAAAGCTGCTTGCGCCATACTGTCACCGCTGCCTCCGGATATGGTCGGTTCGATAGTCGATAGCTACAGTCGCCGTCAAAATTTTCTCTTCTTCAGCCTTTATACCACCAAGTTTATGGGCATGGAAATTCGCAGTATTGGCGCGGGCGGCCATTTTTTCAAGCGGTAATTATAGCAGTCAGCAGTCAGCAGTCAGCTCTCAGCTTTTATAGGACTTGTAGAGATGCATGCCTTTATGTAGGGCTTGCTGTATAAATCCAAAAGCCTGGGGTGTGGGAAGGGTGGGAAGTGTGGGAAGTGTGGGAAGGGTGGGAAGTGTGGGAAGGGTGGGAAGGGTGGGAAGGGTGGGAAGGGTGGGAAGTGTGGGAAGGGTGGGAGGTGTGGGAGGTGTGGGAAGGGTGGGAGGTGTGGGAGGTGTGGGAAGGGTGGGAAGCGTGCTGAAAGTTCTCCCCTCTCTCCCCACACTCCCCACACTCCCCCCTCTCTCCCCCTCTCCCAAGGGAATGGGCGGGAGGCCCGTTATAGAGATTTTGCTGCCTGCTGGGAGCAATGCATAAAATCCAGAAAAATTTCCTAATAGTATCCATAGAACGAGATCCGGTGGGATTGCTTCCTGCAGGCCGACTATTTTATGGAGAAAACTATGAAAAATCTTATTACAGGTGCGATCGCTTTAACTGCATTGGGTGGCTTGGGTAGCTTGTTGGTTCTCAAAAATCCGGGAGAACAGGCATACAGGGAACATCTCGCATGGCAAATCCGAGATGAAGTCTGCGACCAAAAAGAGCTATCTTTAGCCGATCGAGCCAATTGTACTATGCTAGCAGTAGCGCCGCCCAAGGCGATCGAGACGCTCCTAAGTCCGTACACGCGACGCCAAAACTACACTTTTTTCAGTATCTATCGCACGGAGTTTATGGGACTCAAAACTAAAACTATTGGAGTAGCAGGGCATTTTTTCGGATTAGAATAGTAATTGGGGAATTGGGCATTGGGCCCCTACGCCCCGGAGGGCGGGCTACGCCTACGACAGGCTCAGGATAAAATTGGGCATTGGGCATTGGGACCCTACGCCCCGGAGGGCGGGCTACGCCTACGACAGGCTCAGGATAAAATTGGGCACCCTACACCTAGGGTGTTGACTCTGAAACTTTTCACGCCAATTGGTGACATCCAGGGATCGTTGCCGCTTGAAACCTGAAAGCACCTAAATGTAAGACTTTCCGGCTCCCGAAAGCGATCGCGAAAATAGGATGAAGTTTCCCAACACCCTACCCTACACCCCACCCCCCACACCCCACCCCCCACACCCCACCCCCCACACCCCACACCCTAGGGAGGGGGAGGTTGCCCAATGCCCAATTCCCCATGCCCCATGCCCCATGCCCAATGCCCAATGCCCAATGCCCCATTCTATTTTCTATCTAAAAGCCAATAAGTAGTCATGTCTCCTTTGCCTTTAATATTTATGATACCGCGCTCTTTAAACCGATACTTATCTTGCAAAATTTTATAAGTTGAGTCCGTGACTTGAATGCAACCGGCAACGCCGTGAGATTCCATGCGGCTGGCAATGTTAACAGCATCTCCCCAAAGGTCGTAAATAAATTTTTTAGTGCCGATGACGCCAGCAACAACTGGTCCGGTGTTGATGCCGATGCGGATGTTAAAATCTTCGCCCCTCTCGGCGCTGATGCGGTGTAGTTCTCGTTGCATATCGAGAGCCATTTCGGCCATAGCTTCGGCATGGTCTTGCCTAGGAATGGGAATGCCGCCGACAACCATGTAAGCATCGCCAATAGTTTTGATTTTCTCCAAACCATGCTGCTCGGTCAGGCGATCGAAAGCTGAGAACAGTTCGTTAAGCAAGCGAACCAATTGTGCGGGAGCTATCCGTTCCGACAATTTGGTAAAGCCAACGATATCGGCAAATAGGATAGTGACCTCGGCAAAACCATCGGCAATATTACTTTGCCCTTCTTTCAACTGGCTGGCAATGGCACGGGGCAACATATTCATTAATAAGCGTTCTGATTTTTCCTGTTCTTCGCTCAGGGCTTCTAGAGTTTGCTGGAGTTCGCTGGTGGCATCGCTAACGGCGAACTCCAGTCGCTCGACGAAGCTGCTAATATCTGTTGCCATTGATTCCATCGTTTTGGCCAGCAGGCCAATTTCATCCTCCGACTGAATATCGACGGTAGCCGAAAAGTCACGGGCAGCCAATTTTTGGGCGTACTGGGTGAGCTTCTCGACGGGTTGGGAAACTTTTTTTACTATTAAATAAGTAGCTATTGCACCGAGCAAAAATAAAAAGGAAATCAGAAGTATTTGTATGGCGATCGCTCTGCGAATACGCTCCACAATTAGCCCTCTATCCATACCGACATGGACGTAGCCACCAGCACCAGCCAGGATGGGAGCCGATATATTTGTGAAATTCCCCAAAGCTTTTATTTCAATATCCCTAATGATTATTTTATCGGGTTGGTGAAATTCTTGTAATATTCGTATTTTTTCGGGTATTTGGGGCACAAAAGTATGGGCTATAATCTCTCGATTGACATCAGCCACAAATACATAAGCTACACCCCTAATTTCTAAAAACTCATCTATAACAGACTGAATTGTCTCCGCCGGACTGGAACCGATGAGGTTTTCGCTGGAATAGGCAACGCTACTGGCGATCGCCCTACCCTTGCTGCGATATTCTTCCGTCAGTTGCCGCTCCAGGTTCCAACCAGAAAAAGCGGAGGTAGTCAAAGCTACCACGCCAAACAATACAATTTGCGCAACTAAAGTTTTTTGAAATAGCGTTGCCATTGTTATTTTGCCCATTTTTCCCAATTTCTTAATGGCACAAATCTTTCGTCTTCAATAGTAGTATAATAAACCCGAGACAAGCCTTGATGTTTATTGGCATCAAAATATACTGGCGCATTAATCCCCAGTTCTAGATCTTGGATGCTCTCCACAGCGGAGACAATCTGACTTCTGCTTGGCAGGGATACTGGCTCGCCATCAAATAGCGCCATCCAGGTTGCCTCGCCTACTTGGCCATCTGCCTCTATGCCAACAGAGCTTTGGAAAGCCCGCACTGCGATCGCTGTCGTCTCGCCAAATGCGCCATCAATTTTTTCAGTATAAAATCCTCTATCGTGCAGGCGCTGCTGCAATTCAACCACCCTCGCGTCTCGGTCTCCCACCGCCAGTCTTTCTGGCTCTTCGCTCATCCTGCGCAGAATTTCTACCAACAGCTTCGCATTTAAAAAGCCTTCAAAGCTGACAAAACTATACTCCAGAGTTTGATAATCCTCCGAACGCAATTCCTCGGGAAGCGCTATCTGAGATTTTGCCATCAACTCCCGATACTCTATAACTGCGGGCAGTTCTGTATCCTCATAACTAGGAACTACTTGAGAATTAATCAGATTATTTGTATAATCTCGACCAGTTTTCCGACCCGTTTCTAGCAGCAAATTCAGCAGACTTTCGCTCCCTACAAACGAAATATTGGCAATGGGTACGTCCAAACCGGCATCCCTGGCATCGCGAATAAAAGCGGCACAAGCAGCATAAGCGCCAATCGAGATAATCGCATCTGGATTAACAGCTTTTAGAATCTCTACCTGCTCTTGCAGGCTCTGGGAATAAGGAGTTCCCCGGCGATAAGTGGCTTCCCCGACCATTTTCAGATCCGCGATCGCCAATTCCTGCCTAACCCCCTCCCAGCCACTGCGCCCATAGGCGTCTGCCTGATAGAAAACGGCAATTCTCTTTCTGCCTATTTTGATAAAATTATCAACTAATCCTGCTGTTTCTTCGGCGTAAGAAGCTCTGAGGTTGAAAACAAACTGTTGGTAAGGAAATTGCCGCTGGGGTTGAGCGCCAGTGAAGGGAAAAAATAGATAAACCTGTTGCTTATTGTATCTGGGTAGCAGGGGCAGAATCCGGGTTACTGTGGGAGTGCCCACATAATTAAACAGGGCAAAAACTCGGTCTTCTTCTACCAGCCGTATGGTATTTTGAATTGCCGGAATGGGATTATAGCCATCATCATAAGCCTGAATAGCTATTGTTTTGCCATTAATCCCGCCGTTGCGGTTGATATAGTCGATATAAGCAATCGAGCCGCGATAAAGTTCTATGCCGAGGGCTCTTGACGGGCCGCTGAAAGCAGCAGACATTCCCAAGACAATATCCTCAGCTCGGGCTAACGCGCTGAAGAATAGAGCTAGAACTATTGGGCTGAGAACGAGGAAAGAGGATTTTAACTTTTGAAACATAAGCGCTTTTATTGGCTGATTTTTTCCGGTTTTCTGCCGACAAGCAGATAAGCCATCATCTTGCCTTTGCCTTTGACATGTATTATACCGCGTTCTTTCCATAAATATTTATCCTGCAAAAGCTGATAAGTGGCTGCGGTGACTTGAATCTCGCCGGGAATGCCGTGAGATTCCATGCGGTTGGCAGTATTGACAGCATCGCCCCAGAGGTCGTAGATGAATTTGGTGGTGCCAATAACTCCGGCTACTACGGGACCAGTATTAATGCCGATGCGAATGCTGAGGTTAGTATTTTTTCTGGCATTAAATCTAACAATTTCTTCCTGCATATCTAGGGCGATTTCGGCAATAGCTTCGGCGTGGTCTTTACGGGGCATCGGCAGTCCGCCTACTACCATATAAGCGTCGCCAATAGTTTTGATTTTTTCTAAACCATGCCTAGCGCAGAGCCCGTCAAAAGATGAAAATATTTCGTTGAGTAGCTGTACCAGACTTCGGGGAGATATTGTTTCCGATAGTTTAGTAAAGCCGACAAGGTCGGTAAATAGAATAGTTACTTCGGGAAAGCCGTCGGCAATGTGGCTGTGCCCTTCTTTTAATTTTTCGGCGATCGCTGCTGGCAAAATATTCAGGAGCAGGCGCTCTGATTTTTCTTGTTCTTCCCGCAGGATAGCCTCGGCTCGCTTGCGATCGCCGATTTCCTTATGAACTCTGCCAAACATTTGACCAAACGCTTCCATCACTTCTCCCAACTCATCGGAGCGCTTGACCGATAGGGAATAAAAGTCCACCTCTGCTTCGTCTTTGCTTAAAGCTTCCCCTGCTGCAATCAGGTCGTCCCGCAGTCGCAGAATCGGAGCGATCGCCACGAGCCCCAAAACTACCATCGTCACCGAGGTAACCACAGCAGAAATCAAAAGCACTAGACCGGCAATGCGTAGTTTATAATTCCATAATTCTTCTTGGATTGAAGCTCCATCATAACGAATAATTAAGGTATAATCATTATTTTCAATCTCATCTGGATGCCATGCCACTTCATACCAAGTTCCTCTTGGACCGTAAAGATAAAGATCGTTGTCTCGATTGACTTCCTCGAATGAGAGTTGCGGCGGTTCTCCAAAAGTTCCCACCATTTGTCCATCCGATTCGTAAATAGCTCCACCCCTCACTTCCGCGAACATCTCGTTTACTTCTAGCTCGCTCACGCGCTCTAAAAACTCTCGCTCTGACTCGTCTGGGTAAGCCATAGTAATAAAAGAAACTTTAAGGGCTGACAATTGCTTGAATTGGAACAGCAGCTCTTTTTCTCGTTTTTGTACCGAGGGCACTAGCACGACCGCTTCGATAATAACCAGGCTGGCAAAAACCCAAAAAACTATACGCCGAGATAATCGAGCTTTCCAGGAACCTAATAATCCTAAAAACGGGTCGGACATAAAAGATATTTCCTTGATTTTTTGATTATTTCTATATGAGAGGCGCGTTTAAATCGTATAAATTTCTAGGAATAGCCTTCCGTGGCAGCCCTAATCGCGATCGTACAAACAATGAAGAATTGCAACTAAAGATTTTCAGGGTTAGTTTCAAAATATATTTTCTGCTGTTTAATCCCTATAAATTCAATAATTAAACTAACAATCTATATATTTTTGTTATTCTGGCAGAGAAGCGGTCATTTTTCATTTGTCTTTGATGGGGACATATAGCAGCTCTAAATCGTTCGCGATATCAGAGAAACCCAAAAACCCGATAACTCAGGCGCGCACGGGTTTTTTTGGCTCCGGTTCGGATCGCGGTATTGTCACCGCCTAAAGACGGGGGTTTGGGCGCTCTGGTGGCGACAGCCAAGGGTGAAATGCTGCAAGGAGCGCCGAGAATAAGCATTGGCTCTCGATATATGCCGATCGCCTCAGCAATTCATAGCCGGCAAGAGTTAGCCTCTGTAAGTTTACCGAGGCCGTGGGAGAAGTCCCGGATAAATATAGTTTATCAATTCCTCGAAACAGACAGGCAAAAACCATCAATCACTGCATCAAACGCATCAAACTGGCTCCGAGCTGCCGATAGATCTAAAGAGGAGGGGATACAAACAAAGAGACCCAGATAATGGGTCCCCAGAAGGATAAGCCAGAAGGAGAAGGGCTTCTTTGTCCGGGAGCAACGGAGCGATCGCGACTTATATCAAATCCGGTTAAACAGTCATAGTAGGGGCGGTGCCCCCGTGCCCGCCCCAAACCAATCGGGGCGATCGCGAAGCGTCTCCGCCCCTGAGAATCGCGCTCGGGAAAAGCCCCCTGCGACATCCCTCCAAGATTAGGGTGTTGGCCGTGAGGCGTTTAGTTATGGAGCGAAGCTGGGATGCGGTTCTCCGCTTGTCCCGCCAGGAGATAGCCGCTAATTTGGCCAACGGGCGCTTCGCCAGCTCTACTCTCAAAGCATCCCGCATTTTGCTCCCTCTAATTCCAGGAAAATTTGCATAAATCATGGAGACAACTGATATGAATTATACCGTCGAACCGCTAACCTTTTCTGTGCCCTTGTCCGCAGGAAATTATAGCCAAGCTCGAAAATTTAGTCGCCTGCACCAAAATCCAGATAAAGCGCGTCAAGTTTATCTCAACACTTTGGCCGTGCAGGCGGTGTCTTATTATTGCCTCTGCCTGGAGATAGACGCGGACTTAGCCGCCAGCGACAGTTGGCAACCGGCTATGCAGGCGCTGATGGATGTAGCCGATTTGGAAATAAAAAATTGGGGCAAATTAGAATGTCGTCCCGTCTTGCCAGGAGCTGTAGTTTGTCAAGTACCCGAAGAAGTTTGCTGCGATCGCGTTGGCTATGTAGTAGTAGAAATTGACGAAGCTGCCAAAAAAGCCAGTCTATTGGGATTTGCTAAAACCGTACCTACAGGACGGTTGCCTTTGAGCGAGTTAGCTTCTCTGGAAGAGTTAATTAATGCCATGCCAGAAGAGCCTGCTTGAGATATTTTGCAGTTTCATTAACACGATTTACGCATTACCGCCATATCTGGTAGGGGCGATTTCACCATTTGCCCTACATTTAGGTTCTGTCAGCCAATTTGCGTAAGTCCTGATTAAGCAAAAAATAGGGGCGCGATCGCGCTTTGCCATAGAGCCCCTATTTTTTGCTGCCATTCCTAATACCAAGTCTGGTCTAATATTTGTAGGGGCAGTCGCCCCGTGGCTGCCCCGATTGGTATGGGCGGCCACGGAGATACCCTACGGTATTTGTGAGTAATTAGCCGGATTTGATATAACGAGCAAATTAGATTTGCTAGCAGCCTTGGGATTATTTGTTGTACTTATGCCTACAGAGTTCCAGCATAACGTCAATGATAGTGGCAGAGGTGCCAGAACCGGGAGTAATTTCTAATTCTAAAAACTCATGACTGAGGTCGTCTAGTTCTTCCATAATTTCCTGTTCTGTAAACTCATAGCCATGCTCCAAGCCCACTTCTACAAAAAGCTTGGGACTGGTAACCGTATGTTTCACTTTGTCTTCCAGGTCTTCGCGATCGATCGCTGCTTTTAAAAAATCTAATACCGCCTCTTTTGACATTGACTGATTCTCGAAATAGATAGATTGCATTTTGCAAATTATAGCAGTAAGCTATTAGCTGTCAGCAGTCAGCATTCAGCTAAAGTCTTGCCATAAGCATATATGCGATATTTGTAACTGTCAAACACCTTAATCGGTAGTGCTATATAACGAGTAACTATAACTTTTGTTATTATTTTGCTATTAAAAAGCTGGCGATCGGGTACGGGAAAACCGAACAATACCACAGGACCAGAGCAAAGCCGAGGGACTAGCATTTAAAATAAGTGACTTGTTGTTCGACATGGGCTTAAAATGGACCTATGAAGCCAAAACAATCTAACGCATTGCTAATCCAAATCCTCGCGGGCATTCTGGTGGGAATTCTGCTGGGAGGATTTGTGCCAGTTGCTGGCCAGGGAGTGGCCTTTCTCGGCGACCTATTTATTCGGGCATTGCTAATGCTAGTCGTACCCCTGGTAATTACCTCGATGGTCGTGGGCATTACTGGCTTGGGAGATATCCGAAACCTAGGCGGGATTGGTAGCAAAACTCTTATTTACTATACAATCACAACTGCTCTGGCTGTTTTTGTCGGACTGGTATTGGTCAATATTATTCAGCCCGGTTACGCAAACACCGAGACAGAGCGCATTGCCTTGCGAGGAGGCGAGCTGCTGACCGAAGTGAGCTACCGCATTGAAGATAATATAGAGAATAATATCCAGGACAATATCTCGGGCAGGGTGCTGACTTTAGAACAAGAAAAATTTAGACGTACCTACGACGATCGCTATACTATATTTCTGCTCGACCAGGAAGGCATTCGCGGCATAATTGGCGGCGTTGAATCGAGGCCAGAAAAGCCGGGAGCGAGCATTAGAATCAGCCAGTGGACTGACAAGGCGGGCGCTCCCGCGACTCCAAAAGTCTCGGGCAAAGGCATTCAAGTTGACTTGGCTGTAGCAAATCGGGTAAAGGGCAAAGAAAAAACGGTCTGGCAGGTGCTGGCAGAAGTTGTGACGAGCTTGGTGCCTCGCAACCTCTTTCAAGCAATGGTCAATAACGATGTCTTGCCGCTGATTGTCTTTGCTCTTGTATTTGGAGCTGTTTTGACGACGATGGGCGATCGCGGTCAGCCCGTTATCGCCCTGTTCGAGGGTTTGAATGAGGCCATCATGCAAATCATTAACCTGCTCATGCAGATTTCCCCAGTCGGCATTGGCGCTCTGATTGCCGGACGGCTCGGAGATGCTGGTGGTTTCGTTGGCTTTCTCCCAGAACTTTTGCGAGTCAGCAAATATGCGGGCACCGTTATCCTCGGCTTGTCGATTCACGGCATCATTATCTTGCCTCTAATTCTGTACCTTATTGCCAAGCGCTCTCCAGTACCTTACGTTGCTAACATGAGTACGGCTCTAACTACGGCATTTTCCACAAGTTCCAGTTCCGCGACTTTGCCAGTGACTATGAGATGCTGTACGGAGAAAAACCAAATCTCCGAACGTACTGCCAGTTTCGTCTTGCCCCTTGGTGCAACTATTAATATGGATGGAACTGCACTATACGAAGCTGTAGCCGCTGTTTTTATCGCCCAGGTTTATGGCATCGAGCTTAGCTTCGTGCAAATGGTTGTTGTCTTTCTCACTGCTACCTTAGCTGCTATTGGCGCAGCGGGTATCCCAGAAGCGGGCTTGGTAACTATGGTTATCGTTTTGCGAGCAGTCGATCTGCCAGTAGAAGGAATTTCTCTGATACTGGTTGTTGATTGGTTCCTCGACCGATGCCGCACTACCGTTAACATTTGGGGCGACTCGGTAGGAGCTGCGGTTATCGAGTATTTAGAAAATTCTGCAAAGCAAAGCAAAGCGATCGGCAATATCCCTGCCCCCGAGGCGGAAAGTAGGGCTAGCTAGGGTGTAGGGTGTGGGGCTAGCTAGGGTGTAGGGTGTGGGGTGTGGGGTGTGGGGTAGGGTGTTGACTCTGACGGGTTGTCACCATTTTTGGTGACAACCGGGATCGTTCCCAATTGAAACCTGAATCCAAAGTTCCCGTAGGACTTTTCGGTTCCTGAAAGCGGTTGGGAAATAGTATGAAGTTTCCCCACACCCCACACCCCACACCCCACACCCTAGGTGTGGGGTGTGGGGAATTGGGAATTGGGAATTGGGAATTGGAGGCAGTTATCCCCTTGTCCCCTTGTCCCCTTGTCCCCTTGTCCCCTTGTCCCCTTGTCCCCTTGTCCCCTTGTCTTCCCCTACACCCTACACCCCACACCCTACACCCCACACCCTACACCCCACACCCTAGCTTACGGTTCTACCTTGACAGTCGTGCCAACATCCACTAAATCGAATAGAGCCACAATATCCCGGTTTCGCATCCGGACGCAACCGTGAGAAACTGCCCATCCGATCGCTCCTTCATTCGGAGTTCCGTGAAAGCCAATATGATTAGTACCATCAGTCCAAAAGCCAATCCATTTAGAACCTAAAGGATTGTTCGGTCCGGCGGGTATATACGCCCCGGTTAACGGATTCTCCCAAGCAGGTTTGTCGATTTTCTCAATAACAGTAAAGATGCCTGTCGGCGTTTCCCAACCCGGTTTGCCAATAGCCACGGGATAAGCGCCTTGCATCCGACCTTCTTTATAAAGATAGAGGTGCCGCTCGCTCAAAGATAGCAGCAAATAAGTCTCGCTATCGACAGCTTCTGAAGCGAGCTTCGATGGTAGAATCGACTTGCCAGAATCCCCATATGGTTGCGATCGCGATTCTGGCTGATCCTGGTTTGGCCGAAACCTTACTGCGTCTCCAGTATCTTCTGCCTTACTGTCTTGTAGCTTAGCCTCTTCTACTTTCGCAGGAGATAGGTTCATAGAATTGGCAATAGAATTCGCTGCCGCTGCCGCTCCTGGAGTTGCTAGTAATAAAGTTGCTGCTAGCGAACCCAATAACATTATCCGTTGCCCATTCCCTTTTCTAGAGCGAATTATTGAGCGATTTACTTGTCTATTTATTGGGCTATTTATTAGATTATTTGCCAACAGCCATCTATTTTGCATTTGTCGAATAATCCCGATATTCCTAAATCCGCGCTTTTAATTAATAATATCAAATCCGCGTAGCTGTTTCATAAATACCGTACCGTAGGGGCAGTCCCTCCGTGGCTGCCCCGATTGGTCTGGGGCGCTCCCGGGGGCACCGCCCCTACTATCGTTGTTTAACCGGATTTGATATAAACTGCCCGTAGGACAGGCGACACGAGCTGTCCCTAGTTTGGATGGCGGACAGGCCAGACGCCTGTCCGACGCAAATCAGACCCTACATCATCCTACCCGCCGCTATTCGCCGCCATTCGCCGCTACCACATACCGGGAACGCTCGGGTTGATTCCTTCCGAGCCACCGCTGAAAATACCGACTCCATAAAAACAGGTCGGTGCCGAGCAGTTTGCCATCGTTACCTCTACGCGGAAGCTGCCGCTCTGGGTGACAACTACCTGAACTAGCGGATAGTCATCCACTTCGATATCAGTGTCTATAGGCTCGTCGCTACCGCTGTATAAAGTTAGGTCAAGATCGCCGCAATCAGAATCGCAAGCTGCTAAAATTGCATAAACATTGCCTTCCTCCAGGGTTATAGAAAGGTTTGTGTTGCTTCCCTCTGCCAAGTCTCCGCTTAAGGCCGCTCCCACTTGTTGGTAGCCAAGCAACCCCAGGGCCTCTGACGCCCCTGCCAATTCTGCGTTTACTTGTTCTTCCCAGGGGTTTTGAGCCCAAGCGGAACTAGAGGCCAGCCCGATGGCACTAACCAGCGCAACTGCTGCTTTGGCCAGACGTTTGAAAGTCTTGTGTTTCATCTGTAGAGCAGTCCTCAGATTAATTTTCTCCAATAGATTGTCGCTAATAGCGGCCAGAATTTACAGAAATACTAAGATACCTTGACCTTTGCACCCTCAAGCAAGGGGGCATCGGGGTTTTTGCATAAAGACAAGCTTATTATTTGTAACGCCACCATCCTTGGCGGTTTTCCTCCGGCTCAGGATGGTGGCGTTATCTTCTATCTTCATGCCCCCGGATGCTCCCGCTCCCACCTATTTTCGCCT
The DNA here is from genome assembly GCA_010672965.1 of Oscillatoria sp. SIO1A7. Lineage (GTDB taxonomy): Bacteria > Cyanobacteriota > Cyanobacteriia > Cyanobacteriales > Laspinemataceae > SIO1A7. Next base: position 20,958 of record JAAHFN010000041.1, on the reverse strand, counting down.
AACTCTGCCGAAACCGCCCACCTATTTTCGCCTAACTTTGCCGAAACCGCTCCCTACCCCGTCTAGTTTTAACATTTATTAACAAGGGGCGTTGCTAGCAAGATATCCAGATCGGTATCGTACTAGCAACGCCCCGTGCTTTTTTTGATATTGAGTTATTGGTTCTTGATTATTGGTTAATAGCTTGCAAATAACCAATAAGCAGACCCTACCTATTTTATCCCCGATCGCTCTTGGAGCTGTGGTGGAGATACGGCCCATTTATAAGGACAATTCAAGGGTTTGGGGGCTCGCATCTCAATTATTTACTATCCCGCGTTACCTTTCCACAGATCCAGGAACGCCAATCGCTGCCAAGTCGCGACCTTCTGCGGCGGCTACTCCAGCTTGACGCATTTGCGACAAAGCAAAGCCCGTGCAAGCCATTTCACCGGGAATATTGGCGATCGCCTGACTGCTCAAGCTATTAATCGTAGCATTATAAACGCTCACTCCCAGAACCAACTTAGTCGCATTTACTGCAGTCACTTCACCGCTTGCATTGGTGCTAATTATCCCTTGGACAGTCTCTGCCAGAGCTTGGGCATAATTAGAGGCTATGCCTCCTGCGGTCAAACTGCTAACATACCCCTCCACAGCAGAGCTACTGGTAGAAACCAATACTGCTCGTACTGTTTGCTGTGCCTGGACAGAGATGCTGCGACCGGCAAAGGCAAGGCTACCCCCGCCCAAGCGACCGAGTAAAACGCCAGCGCTCTGATTAATCGCTATTCGTATTTGAGTGCTAACGAAAGCAAAACCGCCGCCAGCAATGTCGCTCGTCGTGACGATCGCGCTACCAACCACTGACTCGCCAGCAGAGGAGACGCCGTTATCCCCGCCGCCGCTAGAATTGTTCGCATTCGAGCTATTTGCTCCTGTTTCTGAAGTAGTGGTAGTGGTGGTGGTAGTAGTTGTAGTGGTAGTAGTGGTAGTAGTTTCGCTCTCGCTTTCTACGACTTCCGCGATATCATCATCGGTTTCCGAACTAATAGGAACCGCCTCGACTATGGGATTAGTACCATCAGACTGATTCCCCGCGCCGTCATCATCATCTACGTCATCGTCGTCATCTACATCGCCGTCATCATCTACGTCATCGTCGTCATCTACGTCATCGTCGTCATCTACGTCATCGCCGTCATCATCTACATCATCGTCATCATCGCCATCATCGCTATCGGCTATTTCTTGGTCATCCGACTCTTCTGCCGAATCAGTTTCGCCATCGTCCTCGGTTGCTCCGGGCAAACTGGCAACGTCTGGATTGGTGGCATCGGATTGGTTGCTCGCGATCGGAACTGGAAACTCTAGGGCAAACTGAAGGAAAATAGCTTGCAGGGCGCGGAATATCTCCAGTTGATTCAGGAAGGAAATACTGGCTCCCCGGCGAGTAATCACTTCTCGATAGAAAGCGATCGCCTTTGTAAACTGGACGCGATTAATCGAACCGTTGGCGTTAAATATCCCCCGCAGGCTGCTGGCGAACTCAAAGGCCAGACTGCGTTGAACCCCGCCCCGAACCAGCAGGCCGACTATCTCGTCGATGCTCTGCTGGTTGCCGCCATCAGACAGCGCCAGAATTAGCTGAGCCACTCGACCGGATATACTCACCCCTCGGATAGTAATCCCCTGCCCCCGGCGCAGTGCGATAAGCTGGGTGATAAACTGCACTTCTGTGAGGCTGCCAGCAACTATACCCAGCTCAAGACCGTTGAACGTAACTCTGCCGCCGGTCAGTTGACTGATAATCGCTCCAATACTGGCAAATTCTGGAATGCTACTGAGAATGTCTATGCTGATACCCTGAGAAGTCAGGATCGTTTGATAGGTTACCAATAGGCGACTAAATTGAGTGATATTTATCTCGCCGGTCGTGACATTAAACAATCCCAGGCAGTCTTGGGCTAGCTGCCTTGCCAGACTGATGGAAATGCCCCTAGCTACTAGAATGTTGATAAATCGAGTTATGCTAGCTTGATTGCCGTTGGAAACCGAGATGAGCAGTTGCCCGACTTCCGGAGAGATGACAAGGCCGTTCCCGAGAACAAAACGACCCTCGCGAATCGCTAGAATCAACTCCAAAACCTGGACGTTGGTAATAAGTACCCCAGTAATATCGGATAGGTTGCCTAAGGCTATGTCAAGAACTACACCTCGCGCAAGGCCCGGTATCTGAACTCTGCCCCCGGTCAGTTCACCGATAATCGCTCCAACGCTGGCAAATTCGGGAATGCCACTGAGAACGTTTATATTTATAATCTGAGAAATTGCTCGAACGGTAACAAATACGCGACTCAGTTGAGTAATATTTATCTGGCCGGTGCTGGTATTAAACACTCCCACGCAGTCCAGGGCTAGCCGGTTCGCCAGCTCGAAAGGAATGCCCTGTCCAACCAGAGTGTTGGTAAATTGAGTTATGCTAGCTTGGTTGCCGTCGGCAATAGATAGGAGCAGTTGCCCGATTTCCGCAGAGATGATAAGGCCGTTCCCGAGAACCAATCGGCCCTCGCGAATCGCTATAATCAACTCCAGAACCTCGGTGCTGCTAATAAGTATCCCAGTAGCATCGGACAGGTTGCTGAAAGGATTGTTATTTCCCGTGGCATCGGACATGTTGCCCTGAGCCCGCACTAGAGGTGCGAACTGAAGCCACATTAGAGAAGAACCTAGGGCGCAAATAAGCCCCAGGGCGAGTTTGTTTTTCATTGTTCAATCTTGGTTAACGTCATGGGATTATGGATATAGCACTACCAATTAAGGTGTTTGACAGTTACAAAACGCTCATGTGTGCGCTTGTTGGCAGGACTTTAGCTGACTGCTGAGCAGTGACTGCTAATAGCTTACTGCTATAACACCCAGAATTGGCACCGAAGCCGATCGCGCGCATCTTCATCTAGCGCATCTTGATAGAGAAATGGTATTACCTGTAGGATGGGTCTCGCGCCTGTCCCGGGTCGGAGACTTTTCGCAAGCCCGTCGTATTTGGGTAATTTATTTTTTTGTAATTCTCGCCGCGATCGGGGTTAGAAACTAAAAGAACGACTGTAGCCGACTCCAAGAATAAACCGGGCTCCATCTCCAGCACTGCCCGTAATGTCGGAGACAGCGGGAGTGACAACTATAGGTAGATTTCGGAACGGCACAAGCGATGCACCCAGAGTTAAATCTTGACCCGTCCAGTCTGCGATCGCGGAGACTCGTTCCACCACCCGCAGACCTACGCTACCAAACGCATTGACCGTACCTCGATCGTCGTTAAAGTCGTCTTCCGAGCGAAAGCGACCGTTCCCGATTCCTGCGGATACTGTCAAGCTGCTAAAAGGTTTCGAGGCACTATCTTGTAGCTGAAAAATTTTACTCACCACGCCATAAACGCTGCTCCCCGCATCGGTGAAGCCCCAGACGATGCCATTTTCATAACCGACAGCTACCGCCAAATTATTAGGCAAAGCCTTATGTAGTTTAAAGCTGAAACTACCGCGATCGAAAGCAGAATTATCACCGCCCCGGGTGGAGAGATCCAGTACGGAAACCGCCACCTCTAGACCTACGGACTTACGAGAATCGCCCAGACCAAACCCGGCAGATATCGATCCGTCGGAGCTGTCTGTAAAGCGAGTTCTTTCTTGGAAGCTAGCCCCCATGAAAAAGTTGCCAAAGTTAGCACCAAATGCCGTAGGGGAACCGGAACTCGAACCCGGCGATGCTGCCGCTCCTAAAGTAGAGGGCGTCAGGGTTACTGGCAATTCAGGAATTAGCAGCTCTTGCCGCAAGGCTTCGTCTGATTCTATAGCTTCCTCTGATTCTAGAGCTTCCTCTGATTCCCCTGCATCTTTTTGGCTGATTTCCCATCGGGGCAGCTCTTTCCCAGCCATTCCCCCTACAGTCTCGCTGGCATTCCTTGACTCAAGCGCTGGCTCCATTTGCATCAGTTCCCGATAATCAATAACCGGGAATCCCTCTGTGCTATTTTGCCCGCCCCCTAGATTATTGCCGAAAATATTGATATTATTTGGTTGCTTGATTTCTGCGCGACTTGGGTTGGCTTCTATACTGTTGCCGCCGTTGTTTCCCCTATTATTTCCGTTGTAAGAATTCGCCCCAGTCATCGAGCCGCCTTTGTCCGGCGCATTCAATGCCTTCTTCCCTTGCCTGGATTTCTTTAATTCTTCCTCGTAAGGTACAATTGACAAGTCTTGAACTAGCGGCGTATTTTCTTCTATAACATCAAAATTATTGCTTATCTCTCTCTCCAGCTCAATCCCCTGCAGTTCCCAAATTGCCGCTCCCACTTCTAGTTCGCTGCTTAAGTTCGGTACCGCCGTGTTAGCCATAGCGATCGGACTGCAAGCAAAGGGATTGTAAGCGATCGCACTGCCCACAATTGAGCTGGCAACAATATACTTTATTGATGAAAAATTATGGGTGAATACACCTAGACAACTGGCCTTGGTTTTTGACTGTTTCATTGTCCTCTCTTGAGTACCTTACAGAGGCTATTATATGCTGACCTAGGGGGTAACTAGGGTGACTCTTTGGTAAATTTTTATATCTTCTCGCTCGAAAATATGTAATTTTAGATAGACGAGCTTTCGCTATGGAGGCCCCTTTAAGAATTGAGTCTATGCTTATTATACTCTTTTTTAGTCTATCTCTCTACAATAACCAGGATATATTTTACAGGATCGCTCGAACAGGAGTAGATCTAATGTTTTTCGGTTAAGCAAGGGGCATGTTCGCATGGGGAGCATGTTCGCATAGACCGCAAAAGCATTTCAGCCTGTCGTTCGGTCCTCATTTGTGGCAAAACTTGCAAGGTATTGGGAGTAGATCGAGCAGCTTGGCGGAATTGGCTTTTAGGCCCCAAATACAAACAATATCTAGAGCTAATTAACGGCTAATAAACTCCAGAGATAGATATTGAGAGAAGTAATTGTCGATATTGTTGGTCCGATCGCGCCCAATGGGAGCCCGCACGCTTTTTGCATAGCGTCTTTGTAGGAGTTTATCGGATATTACGAATGATAAAGTAATTGCGATGGAGTCATAGCCAGACGCTATATATAAATGTACTGCATCGGTTTTTTCAAAGCCAATCGGGGCATTTAGAAGCTATGCTGACTAAGGCCCATAAGCTTTTGTCGAGCGAATTACGGAAATATTCTATGGTATCTAATCTAGTGTTTGGCAAAGAACCCGTCTCTCGTCCCAGTTTTTGGAAACGACTTATAGCGATCGCGGCTTTAGTGAATTTACTTTTAGTCTTGTTCGATCTCAGTTACGTCCCCTGGCACGACTTTTACCTCAATTACTTGCCTAAAGTAACTCAGTTATACGACCCCATGAAAGGTATAGAGCTTCATCCAGAAACGCAAGCCTATCTGAATCGGGTAGATGAACTAAAACAGCTATTAGAAGATAATGACTTGGAATCGCCCGAAGTCGAAGCTAGTCTGCGGAAATTGCGTCGCCTCAGCATCCAGACTATCGAAGACAATCCGTTTGCACTAGCCGATAAAAGCAGGAATTTAGGAAAAATCGAGAATCTTATCCGCCAGCGGGTCGGCGAAGAGTCAGCTCGGGAAGCTATGGCAATATTTTGGAGTATCTCCCATCTCTCAGAATATAGTTGGCAGCAAGAGCTAGAATTTTTTAACACCGAAGCCAGACCGCTAATGCAGACTAACTACTATCGCGAAGTGAGGAGAAACGGCCAATTTGTAGATTATTTCTGGCTGATTGACTTACCCTTTGTCATACTGTTCGCCGGATATTTTCTCTATCGTACTTATTCTATGAGTCGTAGTTTATCTGAAGTGACCTGGCCGGAAGCAATGCTGCGGCGATGGTACGACCTTTTGCTGCTGCTCCCCTTCTGGCGTTGGTTGCGAGCGTTTCCAGTGGCAATCTGGCTGGACGAAGCTAGGTTAGTTAATATAGAACCTATCTTGGCGCATATGAGTTCTGATTTTATGGTCAGCTTTGCTCGGGAACTAACGCCGCTAGTAGGAATCCATGCTATCGAGCAGTTGCAAGACGGAATTCGCCGGGGTGACGTGACAAACTGGCTATTTTTTCCCGAAACGCGCCGCCCTTACATAGATATTAATAATACCAATGAAGTGGAAGCGATCGCCAAGCGCCTATTATCCGTAAGCGTTTATGATGTTTTACCAAAAATACAGCCAGATCTAGAAGCGGTGCTGCGTCGCCTGATTGAAGGAAGCCTCAACCAATCTCCCCTGTATAAACAGCTTCATAATTTCCCGGGCTTGAATCAATTGCCCACCCAGATAGCCGAGAACTTAGCAGTCAGTATATCCGAGTCGGCCTACAAGACCCTCACTGAGATGCTGTCAGATTCAAGCATGGGCTCCCTGGGCGAGCGACTGATGAAAAATTTTGAAACAGGGCTCTATGGGGAATTACAAAAACCGGATAATTTAGAGGAAATTCAATCCTTGCTGGTAGATATGCTAGAGGAAATTAAGATTAACTACGTCCAGGACATTGCCGAGGGCAAGATTCGCCAATTATCGGCGCGATCGCAGGTGCTTCAGATGACGCGGAAACAAAAATAATTGCGACTGGTTGGAGAGTTCTTAGCTCGATCGTTTTGAGTTTAAATTAATTTACAACCTAAAACTTAAGCTGTCGCGCACGAAGAATTGGGTGCTAGCTTGGAGCCAATAATGGATAAGCCCGTGCTTTTCCACACTCGGGGATGCGCTAGTCCCAATCCTGAATTACCGATTTAAATGCGTAACAGCTCTTAAGGCTCACTCACAATTGACAACTTAAAACTCAAAACTCAAAACTTAAAACTTTAACAAAAAAGCCCGCGATATGCAGGCTTGCTAAATACAGGAGAAATATGTTTAGTTGCAAGTTTTTATAGGCTTTTTTATAGTCTTCCCTCAGACCGGGAAACAAAATAATATAAGATTAAATAGTATAGCAGTAAGCAATCAGCTATCAGCAGTCAGCTATCAGCACAAGCCTTGCCGTTACTAGCCAGGAGCGATATTTGAACTGTCCGTTCCCTGAGTGCGTAGTGCTATATGATTTCAAAACACAATTTTAAGTAATACAGCGGTTTTCAAATAGATGTCCGATTAAAGTGCAGTCACCATAAGGTTTTCAGCCTGTACGGATCTATGTACGTTCCCATGAGTTACGCTATATCCGCTCTAAACTATATAAATGTAGGTTAAGATTTTATTTAATTTATTGATTTCTATTAAAAACTATGCATAACCAATATTTTTGGCAGGCATAGATACGGCATTACTGAACTGAAAACACAAGTTAAACTTCAATTAAAGCGGAACCATTTAAAAAGCTCTATATTTAGAGAAATTTTTGATAATGCCAGAATAGAACTTGTCCAAGCCTTTTATAGGCTCCCTTACGCAAGACAGTTGAATGGTTTTTTAGATTAATCCCAAATCTGGAGCCATCCCCGACGAACTGCGTGGATCATCCTATCTATGGTGGCATAGTCTTCTTCGCTGAGGGATTCTTCCAGGAAAGCAGACATTAGGCATTCGCGATCCGCAGCAGACATTCCACCGCTTTTCCAGACTTGACCAAATACTTCTGCGACAGAGTTTTGGGGGAGAAGGGCTGATAGTCGCATCGGAGGTTTGCTTTAACTCTACAACTCTACTATCAGTCATATCTGGGAAATTTTTAGTGATTCTAGCGGTCAATCGCAGGCGATCTTCCTCATAGGGATTTTGTGATGCCAAAGTCCCATTGGCGTGACGCCGATCGCAAGTATAGGGTATAATTACTCAGCGCTCCCTGGTAATTCTGCAACCGATTATCTCCCTCAAGTTCTCTCTGGGCAAGAGTTTCGCCTCCCTGCTGCCTTTGCCCCCCTGCTCCCTGCCCCCCTGCTGCCTTTGCCCCCCTGCTGCCTTTGCCCCCCTGCTCCCTGCCCCCCTGCTCCCTTTGCCCCTTCGCTCCCTTTGCCCCTTCGCTCCCTTTGCCCCCCCTGCCCAATTACTCTCCGATCGCAAACTTTTGTTCTAGAAGGCGATATTTGGGAACGTCGATGATTTCCTCGAATTCCTGGAAGTTAACCGAACCCTCGAAGCCCTCCGTGGTCCCGTTTTCTTTGAGATAGCGGAAGCATTCGGCTATTGCCTTGGTGGCTGTAAACAAGCTAGCCAGGGGAAACACGGCTATTTTAAAGCCGAGCTTTTTGAGTTCGTTAGCTGAGAGAACTGGAGTTTTGCCCCCTCGAATCATATTGGCGAATAGAGGGGCGTCGGGGAAAGCCGCTGCGATCGCCTCAAGATCGTCCTTAGACTGAGGGGCTTCTATAAACACCACATCCGCACCGGCCTCAAAATAAGCACGACCTCGGCGAATGGCTTCCTCAAGACCCAGAGGGGCGCGAGCGTCGGTGCGGCCGATAATCACTAGACCGCTATCCCCGCGAGCATGAGCCGCTGCCCGGATTTTCTCCACATGTTCTTCTATAGGAATGACTCGCTTGCCCTGAAAATGGCCGCACTTTTTGGGCCATTCTTGGTCTTCCAAGATGATACCTGCTACTCCTAGCTGCACCACATCTTCAACGGTACGGATGACATTGAGGGGGTTCCCATAGCCAGTGTCGATATCTGCAACTAGGGGAACTTTGATGGAGCGAGCAATCCTGCCGACGCTGTAGAGCATTTCTGTAGCCGTCAGAAAACCGTAGTCCGGCCGTCCCAGGGTGGAGCCAGAAATGCCAAAGCCGCTAGTAAAGACAACCTCGAAGCCCGCTTGTTCGGCCAGTTGGGCGCTGATACAGTCATAAGCGCCTGGAAGAACCAGAAAATCGGAGCCCGAGAGGATTTCTCGCAGTTTGTGACCTTGAGACATGGAAGTGCTTTTCCTGGTATTTGCGATCGCTATATTATCATTTTTAGGCTAAAGGTATAGCAGTAAGCAGTCAGCAGTCAGCAGTCAGCAGTCAGCCAACAGCACAAGCATTGCCGTTATAGCAGTCAGCAGTTAGTAGTCAGCTTTTGGCATAAGCATTGCCGGACATAGGGGCTTTCCGGCTGTCCGCAGGAGAATCGGCTGAAAGCTTAAAGCTCTCGCCTGACTCCCGAGCGAGCTAAAAAGGCATTGTATTAATTTAGCTCCCCCTTAAAATTCACCTAAGCAAATCTGCTTTAATAAAAAAAAACTGCACTAAAATAGTGCAGCATTCTGAGGGACGATGAAACCATAACAACGAATTTTTTTAGTAATTCATTCTCATAATATACCTGCAAAAATATCTTTCTTTTCAGAAAAAAGCCTATAAATAGAAGTTATAATTATTATATCTAACTTTAAAAATCTGTATATTTAAATGTCTTTGCCGATCGCCCATATTGACTAATCTAATACTTGGAGCCATCCTCTGCGAACGGCATGAATAAGTCTGTCGATAGTTGCGTACTCTTCAGAGCTGAGAGAATTCTCTTCGAGGATAGCCAACATGAGACGGCGGCGATCGCCAGAGTAAAGTCCCCCATTTTTCCAAACTCGACCAAACATTTCAGATAGTTCTGATTGCATAACAAAAGCACGAGTAGTAATCATGTGAACCGCTCGGAAAGCTACTACTCCAATATGGAATACAATCAAAAACTATTCCGTGATTCATGCCCCAAATATCCTGTGATACATACAGAAAAATTTCGTGATTCAGACAGAAATATCCTGTGATACATACAGAAAAAATTCGCGATCGAAACCCCAAAATACTGTGACAGTTACAGAAAAGTTGAGTGAGGCAAACCCAAAGGCGAAAGCGATCTAATCCTGTTGTAGAGAGCGATCGAGGTCACAAGAGACTCCAGAACGAGGAATAGGGGCCTCAGCTAGCCCAGCTTCCCACAAGCTCCCCACACCCCTTTCCTTGGGTTCCTTGGGTTGTTGTATTATCATTTACAACCCAGACAGTAGCCCTGCTGTTGGCCGAACAATCCCCATCCCAGATAGAGTCAATCCCGAATCAATCCGAATCAATCCCGAATCTCCAGTTGGAGATTCCCAATCCACCATAGCGATAAAAGGCCCAAGGAGAACTGTCCCGTGACTAACTCAAAGATGCCCGCTCGGGCAACAAGCAAGACATTAGAAACCCGTATCTGTGACGTAACGGTTTATAGTAACCAAGCACTGGTAACGCGGTGCGGTCGGGTGCAACTTACAGGGGACGAGCAAGCATTGGAGGTCGCCGGATTGCCAGTATCGCTCAAAGCCGAGTCCGTGCGAGCTAGCGGGTCCGGTTCTGTGCCGGTGCAATTACTTGGCGTGCGGACAGAACGCACCTATCGCAGCAATAGTGCAACGGAAAAAATCTCAGAATTAACCGAGCAAATTAGAAAGCTAGAAACGCAAAAACGGTTGATCCAAAACCAAATCGAGGCGCTGAGACTGCAATGCAATTTCGTGCAAAACTTGGGGGAAAAATCTGTAGAACGCTTTGCCAGCGCTTTGGCTACAAAAGATGTCGGCCTCAATGAAACTAAGGAATTGTTAGAGTTTGTGGGCAGTCATTATACGAAATACGTCCAAGCGATCGCCGAATGCGAAATGCAATGCCAGGAGATTGACGATAGACTAGAAGCCCTAAATAAAGAGTTAGTTGAGGCGAAGAAACCTCCCGCTCAGGAAGGTTGGAACTCTATCGTTTCGGTGGCACCGGAAGAAGCCGGAGAGTTTGAGCTAGAAATATCCTATATTGTCAATTTCGCCAGTTGGACGCCCTTTTACGATTTGCGACTGAACGGCACCTGCGATCGAGTTCATCTCACCTACTTGGCTGAAGTCAAGCAAAACACCGGAGAGGACTGGACTGGAGTTACCCTTACCCTTTCAACTGCTAAACCCGGAATGGGTATGCTCCCGCCCCAATTTAAGCCTTGGTATATTGGTGTTTCCGGCTCGTCGGCATCGCGAAATCGAAGTATAACAAGCACGACTGGCTCTGGTAGCGCTACTTCCTCCGAGGGCGATAAAGCCGGATCGCCGAAAGTATCTCAATCGGAGGGTGTCATCACCCTCCCGGTCGCGGGCAAAAGCAATGTCCCCAGCGATGGAAATTCCCATAAAATTAGCATCTTTAGTCACGACTATCCAGGGCGGCCGGAGTTTTTGGCCATGCCGCGATTGGCTAGCTTTGCTTACCTCCAGACCGTTGTGACTCATCCCCCGGCTGAAACTCCCCTCTTACCTGGAAAAGCCAATCTTTTCCACGGCAATACTTTTGTGGGCACCACTCATATCCACGAAGTTTTGCACGGCAAGGAGTTGAAGCTTAACTTGGGCGCAGATAAGGATTTACAAATCAAACGAGATTTAGTAGAGCGCCAGGTTAGTAAGAAGTTGATTGGCGGCAATAGAGAAATTACCTATGCTTATAGCATCAAAATACTTAACTTGCGCGATAAGGAAGTCTTTCTGAATTTGAGCGAACAGTTGCCCGTCAGTCGCAACGAGCAAATTAAGGTGCGCTTGACCAATACTAATCCCGAAATCGAACAGGGGAATATGGGCTTGTTAAATTGGAAAGTGACTTTACAGCCCCACGGCAAACAAGAAGTCTATTATCAGTTTAGCGTAGATTTTCCTCCAGATCTAATTATTAGAGGCTTGGATATTTAAACTCTTTCTTACAGTCCGGTGTTGTTTGCCTGGTTCTAATTATAGTAGCTCTATATACTCTAACTTTGCTGCCTTTGGTGGCATCAAAAATGGCAGGGTTACATTTGCTAATGAAAATAAATATTTCTCCCTAGCTGTATCGGAGAACGATTTTGCCATCCAGATTAGCACCTCCTAGTTCGGCCATATCGCTCGTTAGCAGGACTTAGATCCGCTTCCTTTAGATTAGCTTGAAATAAATTAGCTTTGCTTGCGCAAATTGGCTCCGCGCAGATTGGCTCCAGAGAGGTTAGCATCTTGAAGAGTATCGCTGGGAACTCGATGCCGAATTAGAAGAATACAATCGTCAATTAGATGCGGAGGATGCTATAATACTGTTCCAGGAAAACTAGCACCAAAGAAGTAGCTCGCAATCACTATGAATATTTTAACGTACTCTCCGTCCAAAAGCAGCTCTGCGATCGCAATTGTTGTCCTAGACATAATCGGCCATCCTCGCGCCATGCGGGAAGTTGACGGCAAGAAAATTTACGACCTAATGGCTCCAGCTCTCAAAGAAGGGAAAAAGGTAATTTTGGATTTTCGGGGTCTGGGAAAGCTCACTTGGTCTTTTATAACGAAGTCAATCGGGCAGCTATACCAAGAAGGGTTTAGCGACGAGGAAATCGACGCCCAACTCAGTTTAACGAACATAGAAGCCGACCAAGTGGAGTTTATCCAAGAGGTCGTGGAAACCAAAAAAGCCTATTTGAAAGATCCAGAACAGTTCAAAAAACCGCTAAGCGATGAGAAGTTGGCAGAACTGCGCCGTAAAAATCCCGGCAATTTCTGGTTTGAGCTAGCTGGGAAGTACGCGGACGATCCGCTATTCGATGATATGCTGGCCTATATAGAAGAGTATCGCCGCGAACAGGATGCGGAAATGGAAGAATAGAAGGCTAAAATAAATAGGCAAAAATTAGGGCGCTCGCCACAACGAAATATTGGGCGCTCGCTCCCGAACGCCAGAAACGAGAGTAAAATTTTGCCCAGCTATGCGCTACAATATTACGACAAGATAACTAGAGAGCGAAAAAAACACTATGAATGTAAATGTATTAACGTCTTCTCCTGCGAAAAGTAGCGATAACAACAGTATCGCGATCGTCATACAGGAAGCGATCGGGAAATCTCGGGGCCTGTGGGAGCATGAAGGCCAGAAGATTTACGACCTGATGGCACCAGCTTTTAAATCGGGCAAAAAGGTGATTCTTTCGTTTGAAGGGTTGGAAAACATCACTTGGTCTTTCGTAACCAAATCGGTAGGTCAATTGTACCAGTGGTTTCCAGAAGAAGAGATTGAGGCTAAGCTTACCTTGGCGGATATTCCCCCCGACCAGGTGGAGTTTATCGAAGAAGTGGTGGAAACCAAAAAAGCCTATTTGCAAGATCCAGAACAATTCAAGAAACCGATGAGCGATGAAGAGCTAGAAAGGCTGCGGCAAAAAAATCCCGGCAACCCCTGGCTAGAGATGGCCGGTATATTTAAGGACGATCCGCTATTCGATGATATGCTGGCCTATATAGAGGAGTATCGCCGCGAACTCGATGCCGAATTAGAAGAATACGATCGTCAACTGGATGCGGAGGCTGAAGGCAAGTGACTCAATTAATCTTAGATACCGACCATGTATCGCTTCTGCAACGCAATGAACCCTTGGTAGTCAAACGGTTTAATGAGGCAGTTCGCGAAGATATTGCCATCACAATTATTACGGTAGAAGAACAAATGCGGGGGCGACTCAGTGCCATCAAGCGAGCCGGCTCATCAGAGCGAGTGATATCGGCTTATGCCAAGCTACAGGCTACTGTGGCAGTGCTAAAAAAGTTCCCAATAATTGATTTCGACGAGGCAGCTTATAATTGTTATGCCTCTTTACGGCGTCAAAAAATACGCATCGGCAGTCAAGACTTGCGAATTGGGGCTATCGCCCTTTCCAGAAATGCTGTTGTTGTCACTCGCAACCGGAGAGATTTTGGAAGAATTCCCGGCTTGCTGTTGGAAGACTGGACGATCGCCTAATTTTATTAATTTTCTTACAGTAAAATTGCCAAGATTATCGCTCGTATGTCGCTCGTATGCCACTCGTATTATGATGTAGCGGTATAGCACTATGCATATTTGGTTAAGGCAATATTATTGTTTGCCAAAGCTACGTCCCGGCAATGCTGCGATCGAGCTGCTTACTGCTTACTGCTTACTGCTGTATTATGATGTAGCGTTTTCGCTATCGTTGCGCCAAGTATCTGCAGTTATCCAGGTCTCGCTATCGGGCAATTTAACTTCCCAGTATTGCAATCCTTTGACCCTGCGACCAACCAAATCTGCTGCCGCAGTATAAAAAGAAGCAAACGAATCTGGTTTCCCCTCCACTACCAGTTTACCATTGACTATTTCTCCCTCAGCATTAATCTCAGGCGCGTCTTTTTCTCTTCCCCGATAGCTAAAACGGCATAAAGTGTCATCCGGCGGTAGCGACACCTTCCGTCTTTTCTTCTTAGTCGCCCCTTGCCCAGATGGTTTCCCTGACTTGCTATCTGTCGATTTTTTCCCAAGGCCATTGCGAGCGCTAGTTGCTGCCAAGTCTCCTGTTTTCAGGGCTTGAGGCAAAGTCAAACAGGATTGCTCTTCAACTAATAGCGCTAGCAACTCGGGAGCGGCTAGATCTTCAGATTGGCTGAGAATGCGGTGCAAGGCTTCTACTTTATCCTCGGCCAGATCGGAAATTGGCTTCAGACCCAGGCGGTTTTGCTTGGTAACAAATTTGTTGAAATTCTTTTTTACCCAATTTGCCCATTCGTTATAATTATTAAAGACCTCTTTACCCATCAATCTCAAAATCACTTTACCAATTTGATTTTTTTCATCGTCTCCCAGACCGCCGCGCAAGTCACAGTAAGAGTTGAAGGCAGCAATCACCCGAGATAGGGTCACAAAATCAAATTCTTCTGAATCGCTCCCAGAAGCTTGATGCAATACTTCTGTCAAGCCTTTGAAATAATTATAAATTTCCCGAGGATATGAGGAGAAGACTTCTATAATTTCAGTTTGTTTGTCCATCGCGATTTTTTGGGTATTAGCAACTTGGTTCCCTGCTCCGAAAACCAATGCCAACTCCGTCAAGCAGTTGGGACAGGTACATAGATCCTGCTTGAGTTCGTGGGGGAGCGGCCTGAAAATATGGCTGCAGTTCGGGCATTGCTGACTGAAGCGGAGAGAACTGAGGCTAATCGGTTCGAGACTCCAAGAGCGATCGTCATCGGGCAGTCCGTGTTCCAGCCAATTTTGGGTATGGTCTATGATAATAGCATAGTCCTTGGTCTCGCTGGGACGGAGGGCTCGCCCAATCATTTGCAGCCAGAAAACCAGAGATTTCGTCGGTCGGACGCATTGAATCGCTTCAATAGCTGGTACGTCGAGCCCTTCGCTGACTATGCCGCAGTTACACAATACCAAAATCTCCCCCTGCCGAAACCTATCTAAAATTGCTTGCCGTTCCTCGGCCGGAGTTTCGCCGTCCAAGTGTTGGGCGGGAATGTTCTCGGCTTGAAAGGCTCTGGCCGTATGCAGGGAATGTTGAATATCTACGGCAAATACGACAGTGCGCTTGCCTTGAGCGTGCTGGTGCCAAGTTTTAATAATATCTCCCATAACAATGGAAGTGTCTATTGCTTTCGCCAAATCTTGTAAGTTAAAGTCATCTCCAACGATCGCCACTTCCCGAGTTTCAACGAGCTTTTCGGCGGCAAACATTTTGTATTGGCTTAAGTAGCCACCGTCGATGAGGGATTTTACTGAAGGTCCGAGGATGAGGCGATCGAACAATAATTTAAAGCCTTGACCGTCAGTGCGGGCAGGGGTGGCAGTTACTCCTAATATATAAGCATTGGGATAGGCTTCCATAATATCGGTGTAGGTTTTGGCGGCGCAGTGGTGAGCTTCGTCAACGATTACCAATCCTATTCCTTCTGGAAAATCTCGACGGGCTAAGCTTTGTACGCTGGCTATTTGGATATAGCGATCGCCATCTAGTGGCAAACCACTTTTAATAAATCCGCAAGGCAAGCCGCTAATTGCTTCCAATTTTTCTGCAGCTTGGGCAATCAGCTCCACTCGGTGAGCGTTGACCAAAACTTTCTGATTGGTTCTCGCCAGGAACTCCCGCGCTATCTCCGCAAATAGTACGGTTTTGCCGCCCCCCGTGGGCAACTGCAGCATCACGCGCCGAATTCCTTGGCTCCAAGCCTCGAAAATCTGCAAGATAGAGTCTTGCTGATAGTCGCGCAGCTTGTATTTATGTTCTAAGCTCGTATAAACAGAAAAATTAGTCATTGATTAAAGTTGAAAATTTACGGGTGAATTTTTCATTTAGCCCGAGTGGTTTTAGTTTATAGCGCTTTTCAAATAAGTGAGACGAACGAAAGGTAGGGGCGACAGCATCCCTTGGATAATCTCGGCGCTCTGAACGGTAACCCTCATACTGGGATGCTTCGCCCCAGAGAACTCACATCAAGCACGATAAATGCTATAATTTTGAAACTTTTTACTTTTTAATTCATAGCCAGATCCTTTTAGTTTCGAACGCTCGAACAGAGCAATACCCCATCTCACAGATTTCTATAGATTTCGCATTATCTCCGAAGTCCCCATGTCCCCACTTCCCCATGTCCCCATGTCTCCATATCCCCATGTCCCCATGTCTCCATATCCCCATGTCCCCATTTCCCCATTTCCCCACTTCCCCATGCTTTCAATGGTATGTTTTTTATAATCCTCTTTTTTGAAGCGTGAGCAACGCTCTCACGCTCGGTGCGCGAAGCGTGCCCGGAGGGCAATCGGTAGGCGGCATACGTTTTTGGGGCGAAGCATTCCAGTACAATAATTTTCTTTAATAAAAAAATCTGTCTCGGGAATGCTATCGCCCCTACGCTCTCTCGATACCCCATGTCCCCATGTCTCCACGTCCCCATGTCCCCAGTTCCCCAACCAACTCTCAAGCTATAGCGGTTCTCAAATAAGTGTAATAAACGATCGGGATGGGAAATGTAGGGGCGACAGCATCCCCAAGACAGTCTCGGCCGTAGAACGACAACCTCCGTCCTGGGATGCAACGCCGGTGGCAACCTCACATCAAGCACGAGAAATGCTATAAGAACTCAAAACTCAAAACTCACAACTTACAGTTGGACCTCTCATATAAAAAAGTTAGCTTATGCAATCGTATCCTGACATCGAACCCAAAATGTAGTATTGTGTAGCATAATAAAATCAAGTACGCTTTCTACTGGATACTAAAAGGGGGTCAGGTCAATGTCAAAGACAATAGAGCGGCATGGCTTTACAGTGGTTGAACTAACAGAGGAAGTAAAGGTCGAGACCCTCGTACCCAGTGCTAATCATGCAGCCCTGCGGTGTGGGTTTGCTGGCTATCCATCCAACCCGCGCTGGAATCCTGCTAAATTTTGTGCCTGGAAGACCGGACGCCTGCTCAAGGAGGCATTGGGTCGCGGCGAGATGGTGGTGCGCTCTACAGATTCTGTGCTGGTGCCAGCAGATCGGGGCGAGGATAGCTCGGAAAAAGCTCCAGCCCCGGAGCGACCAAAACGCCCTGCCGGTCGGTATCAATTAGTTATTGGTGGTTTCCGGATCGGCTGAAAGTATGCAGTTAATAACCCAAGAATCGACAAGAATGGAGAAGTGGTAGCTCGCTTCTCCATTCTTTTTTTAGGAGTTTCGCCTAATATCAAATCCGGTTAATTACTTATACAAAGGATCTCGTACCAATTCTGTATGAAGATGCAACGAATCCGCCCGAACGGATAAAGGTCGTTATTGCGTGCAGCTTCATACAGAATTGGTCTCGAAGATTCCGTAGGACGGGCGGAGCGCCTGTCCCTACCGCTATAAGGGACAGGCGCTCCGCCCGTCCTACGCAGGACTTGACTTTTTTTAGGGCGATTAAAGGGATCTGATATAAATTCCCAAAGTTCCCACACCCCAAACCCCAAACCCCACATCCCACACCCCCAATTTCATGGTAGAGTCCATTTAAACATTTAAAGAGTTGGGGAATTATCGATGGTCTTGACTGCCAACGACCTATTCGACGAATCTTTCTATCTGGCTCGCTACCCGGATGTCTCCGCTGCGGTGGCCGCCAGGGTCTTCAATAACGGAGGAGAGCATTTTAATTTATTTGGCAAATCGGAAGGGCGAGACCCTAGCGCCCTGTTCGATAGTGGCTTTTATGTTCGGAGCAACCCGGATGTTGCCGCCGCAGTAGGTAGCGGTGCGATCGCCGCCTTGGATCACTTTATATTTTTCGGCGAAAGGGAGGGTCGCAATCCTAGCGCTTTGTTCGATCGCAACTTTTATTTGGTCAACAATCCCGACGTAGCTGCGGCGGTACAAACAGACGAAATAACCGGCATCGAGCATTTCTCCCTTTTCGGCGACAGGGAAGGCCGCAATCCCAGCCCCTTATTCGATCGCAACTTTTATCTCGCTAATAATCCCGACGTTAACGCAGCGGTGGAGCGAGACGAAATAACCGGCATCGAGCATTTTGCTCTTTTCGGACGGCGGGAGGGTCGCAGCCCTAGCGCTTTCTTTAGCGATCGCTTTTATCTGGCAGCGAACCCGGACGTAGAAGCTGTGGTAGAAACAGGCCCCCTAACTGGCATAGAACATTATTTATTATTTGGAGCCGCCGAAGGGCGAGAGTTTACCCCATTTATCGAGCCCGGAGGTGAGACCTTGCCCAATGGCGTAGCTTCTGGGGACGTAACTCAAAACTCGGCGGTATTGTGGACGCGCACTGTCGTTCCGGGTTCGGTTTCTTTTGAATATGCCACTGACCCAAACTTTAATAATGTTATCGGCACTTTGACGGAAATAGCTGCCAATCCGGCAGTTCCGGTCAAAGTCCAGCTAACAGATTTAAACCCGGGCAGCCAATATTTCTATCGGGTTGTCGATGCCGCCGGAACTTCAGCAGCGGGTCAGTTCCGCACTCCAGCCGCTTTGGGAAATAACAGCGGTTTGCGCTTTGGGGTATCGGGAGACTGGCAAGGTCATCTAACTCCCTATCCGGCAGTTGCCAATGCCGACGATCGCAACCTAGATTTCTTCGTCGCCCTAGGAGATACGGCCTATGTGGATGACTTGTCGCCGGACTTGCCCGGAATCAGACAGCCAAATACTATTGAAGATTTTCGCATCAAGCATAACGAAGTCTATTCCCAACGTTTTGGCCTCAATACTTTAGCCGATCTGCGGGCTTCTACTCCCATCTACGCTACTTGGGACGACCACGAAGTTACCAATGATTTTGCCGGAGGTGCCGCGCCGGAAGACTCGCCCCAGCGCGATGGTATTTTTGGCACGGGCAGCGGCTTTGTTAACGATACCCCAGTATTTGATGCCGCCCTGCGCGCTTTCCAGGATTACAATCCAATTAGCGATGACTTCTATGGCGATACTGGCGACCCCCGCACCGCTAACGAGCAAAAATTATATCGAGCTAATACCCACGGTAATGATGCGGCTACATTTATTTTAGACGTGCGTTCTTTCCGGGATACTCCTTTGCCATTTCTGCCGGAAACCGCGAGCCAGGAAGAAATTAACCAGTTTCTTACCGATGCTTTTGACCCCGAACGCGAGATGCTCGGAGCGGTGCAACTACAGGAACTAAAAGACGATTTACTGGCGGCGCAGAATTCTGGAATTACCTGGAAATTTGTGATGGCACCGATTCCCATGCAGAATTTTGGCATTCCAGTTGCAGGGGAGCGCTGGGAAGGCTATGCAGCGGAGCGAACCGATTTGCTGCGTTTCATCGAGGACAACAGTATTAATAATGTCGTCTTTGTCAGCGGCGATTTCCACGGATATGTTGTCAATAATCTCACCTATCAAGAGGGATTCGGCCAACCGCAAATACCGACAGGTATTATTGACGTAATGATTGGTCCGGTTGCCTATCAACTGAACCTCGGACAAGGAGCGTTTGGAGCGCCGTTCGGTCCGACCACTGTTGCTTTTACTCCCGACGAGCTTTTGCCCCAGTCCGAGAAAGACCGATACAATGCTTTAAGCGATCGCGAGGAACGGGATGCCTTTGTGCGGCAGGTTATCGACAACCGAATCGTGCCCCTAGGATACGACCCAATTGGTTTGGAAGGATCGGGGATTAATGCCG
The DNA here is from genome assembly GCA_010672965.1 of Oscillatoria sp. SIO1A7. Lineage (GTDB taxonomy): Bacteria > Cyanobacteriota > Cyanobacteriia > Cyanobacteriales > Laspinemataceae > SIO1A7. Next base: position 1,015 of record JAAHFN010000041.1, on the reverse strand, counting down.
AGTTGCGATCGGGAACTTATATAGGAGCCCATACTTTTGGTTGGACTGAGTTTGAAATCGACCAGCAGACGCAAGAGCTTACGGTTACGACTTATGGGGTGGAGCCGTACAGTCAGGATGAAATTGAGGCTAATCCAGAAGCGATCGCTACTCAAACTCCATTTGTTGTCAGCCAATTTACCATCGATCCTCTTCTCGGCAATACGGCCTTGCCCGAAGCAGTACAAGATTCCGTACAACAGCGGATTAGCCAAGATTTTGGCATAGCCGAGGAGAATCAAACTATTGTTTCTGCCCAACAGCAAACTTGGCCTGATGGCTGCTTGGGTTTGCCCGAGCCTGGCGAAGCTTGCACCGAAGCCTTGGTAGATGGTTGGCAAGTTACGGTGGACGGCGGCCAACAGCGCTTCGTTTATCGCACCGATAGCAGTGGCACAGTAGTGCGTTTAGAGCCGCTCGTAGGTACTCAAGTTCCATTTGTTTAGGACTTACGCATAGACTCTAGTATTTGTAGAGACAACCACGGGGGGATTGCCCCTACAAATACTAGATATGGACAGGCAAGCGTAAGTCCTGTTGTTGTCAGCCAATTTACTGTCGATCCCGTTCTCGGCAATACGGCTTTACCTGAAGCAGTTCTTGAAACCGGGTTTCTCAAAGCTCGCTAAAGATTTAGGATTACTTTTGCTCGGATTCGCGCTAGAACTAGGAATATAGCAATCCTCGGAAAGCGATCGCACCGCCTGGAGCGAGAAACCCCGGAGCAAGAAGCTCTAACGGCAGAGGAAGACAAAGAAGAAGTAAGGCAGCGATCGCCCCAAGCACAAAATTGCCTGCAACTTCCCAAAGTTCCCACACTTCCCACATCCCCAATTTCATGGTAGAGTCCATTTAAAGAGTTGGGGAATTATCGATGGTCTTGACTGCCAACGACCTATTCGACGAATCTTTCTATCTGGCTCGCTACCCGGATGTCTCCGCTGCGGTGGCCGCCAGGGTCTTCAATAACGGAGGA
>JAAHFN010000040.1 GCA_010672965.1 Oscillatoria sp. SIO1A7 | reverse complement strand
TTACAATTAAAGCAAAAATTAAATATTGTTTTAGCTGGCTTCCCTCGACTATCTCTATTATTTTTCGATTAACATCTATGCAAGGGTTCGTAAGGAAATTAAAATTAATTTAGATGCGTTTACCCTGGTGGCGAATGCGACTGATGATATGGGTTTTCCCCAAGCCTTTCTCGGCTCTTAGGGTAACGCCGACTACTCGACGCTGGCCGCTCCTAACCTGGTTTATAGCCTCAAAAACCGTGTCAGAAGCATGGGCATTGATAGAAGGAACGTCGGGAAGCTCTTTTTCCCAGACGTTTTGCTTAGTGACAACTAATTCTACCTCAAAAGGGTTTTGAGTTTGGATCGCCCTATTGAGGTCTTCTATGGCCGAAGGGGTACTATTCATCATCTTTAGTGAGAAAAGAGTAAAAACGAGTCAACGATCGCGATCGCGCTTACCTTGGCAGCCTATTGCAAGCTAAATAAGGCGCTTGGCGTAGCAGCGCAATCCGCTCATTTCGGTACTGACAGAATCTTCGAGCTTGCTGGGGTCGTTATCTGGCAAGCTTCCACCCATAAGCTGTAAAATATCATTGGCCTGCACCTCTAGCAACCAGTCGTTAAATTGGCTGCGAGAAACCCGATCGCCTATTTCCCGCCGCAGCCGATAAATTGGCACTAAGTCATCCAGGTTGTAATCCCGATTCAGGCGATCGTATGTCTCCAAAATCGCCTCTTCAAACTCCTCATAAGAAGCGATTTTGCTAAGACGTTTCGCGATCGCCTCCCCTGTTGCTGGCTTAGCTCCGGCCAGAGAACCACTGCTCTGCTGAATCCAATCCAGCAAAGCATTAGCTATTTTTGCTCCCACCACCGTGCTGTCAAACCTGAACTCCCCACCTTTGAGCCCTGCTTCCAGCATTCCCACACCCACCGGGGTCATGCTGACATTGTTGTTATCGATCGCGATCGCTCCTGTCGCCTCCAACTCATCCAGCAGCGGTTTATAGTCCCCTCTCTTTTCGCCAGTCCGCACGATACGCCCCTTCAGACGGCCGCTTTTTATCTCCTTCTCCGTTAGCTCCATCTGCCAGAGAGTCAGCAACACGCGAATTTTGGCCTTCTCTGGGCTCTCGCGCAGACCCTTATTAGCTCCAACTTTCGATGGCATATTCAAATTTCCTGCCTTTTGCAATTCAATCTTCAATTATATAAGTCTCTACTGCCAGCCTGTCCATTTTCCTTAAATTGCTGCTAAATTCTACAACCTCCTAGCTGGCCAGCGGCCCCAATATAATAGGTTTGCTGAATAAACTTAAAAAGCCCCCTCTCCCCCCTCCTTTCAAAGGTATGTTTTTTATAATTCCCCTTTTTGGAATTGCCGACGAGGGGCATAAATGTCTGGGGCGAAGCATTCCAATACAATAATTTTAGTTGAAAGCAAACTTTGTCTCGGGAATGCTATCGCCCCTACGCCCTCAAGGGTACCCCTCAAAAATGCCAAATCTAAAAAACATACCCTTGAAAGTCTCCCCACAGTCCCCACAGTCCCCACACTCCCCCCTCTCCCCCTCTCAGGGAAAACTAATCTCGTAGCGCTTTAATGGGGTGTGGAGTTTAGGGTGTGGGGTGTGGGGTGTAGGGTGTGGGAAGGGTGGGAGGTGCGGGAAGGGTGGGAGGTGTAGGAAGAATAGGAGAACTCCCCTTGTCCCCTTGTCCCCTTGTCCGTCCTGAGCCTGTCGTAGGCGTAGCCCGCCCTCCGGGGCGTAGGGTCCCCACACCCCACACCCCACACCCCACACCCTACACCCTAAACTCCACCCCACACCCCACACCAAGAGGAATAATGATGCAATTACAGCTAGAGCGAACTCCAGAAACCATCGTCCCATTTCGGGAAAAACTGGGCTCGCCTTTAAGCAAAAAAGCGATCGCTGTTTTACAAGTTAATTTGGGTAAGCGCTGTAACCTCGCTTGCACCCACTGCCATGTAGAAGCCGGACCAAAACGCACCGAAGAACTATCTCCAGAAATTTGCCAGCAACTAATCCAACTAATTCGCTCTTTTCCTCAGATTTCCACAGTAGATCTCACTGGCGGCGCTCCAGAAATGAACTATGGCTTTAAGCCCATCGTCGAAGCAGCCAGATCTGCTGGCAAAGCAGTCATCGTTCGCTCTAACCTAACTATTTATTTCGATCCGGGATACGAAGATATTCCCGATTTTTGTCAGCAACATCAGGCGCGCATCGTCGCCTCCCTGCCCTGCTATCTCGAAGATAACGTCGATAAAATGCGCGGCTCCGGAGTCTATGATGCTTCCATTCGCGCCCTGCAATGGTTGAATCGCCTCGGCTACGGCCAAGACCCGAACTTAATTATCGATTTGGTCTATAATCCGCAACTGCCCAAGTCCGAGCAATTTTCTCTCGCTCCCGACCAAGTGAAGCTCGAACGGGATTACAAAGTTTTCCTAGAAGAACAATTTGGCATTCAGTTCAACAACTTGCTCACAATTACCAATTTGCCAGTCGGTCGCACTAAGCAATACTTGCAGCGGCAAAAGCTCCACAAATCTTATCTCCAGTTTTTGGAAAAGAATTTTAATGCCGATACCATCGAGCCTTTGATGTGTCGGGACGAACTCTCGGTTGATTATCTGGGCAATGTCTATGATTGCGATTTCAATCAGATGGAGGGTTTGCCCGCCCGCACTGCTGACGGCAAAACTCTGACCGTTGCCAAGCTCCTCGAAGCCGGAACTCTAGATCTGATTCGCGAAGTGCAGACCGCTGCCTACTGTTATGGCTGCACTGCAGGTTGCGGCTCTAGCTGCGGCGGCGCTTTGCTTTGATGGCGTCGGGTTTGATAAGAATATAGCAATTCCTTGATAGAATGCGATATCTGAGAAACCCGGTTTCTCGAACAATACCTTAGCCAAAAAGCCCAGAAACCCGGTTTTTGCAACAATACCTTCGCCATTTTACCGCAGGGTCAGATCCCTCCAACCCCCCTTAAAAAGGGGGGCTCCAAGAGAGATGGGGAAGAGTGGGAAGGGTGGGAGGGGTGGGAAGAACCAGAAGAAATTCTCCCCCCTCTCCCCCCTCTCCCCACACTCCCCAATTAATCGGGGGGTTGGGGCGATCGTCCCCTGGGGAAAAATGGCGAAAGAGCAAAGGTTTACAACTGGGATTCCATTGGAGCGCGACATGAGCCTACAAAATCTGATAAGTCAAAACCCAAAAAAAAATTAGTTAGTTTCCACTCAAGGTTTAGGCTTACCGCAATTCAAAAGTAAAAAGTCAGATCGAATCCGGTTAAACAGTCACAGTATCTGTAGGGGTTCCCCGTGCCCGCCCCGGCCGCCTCCGACCAACCGGGGCAACCACAGGGGGATTGCCCCTACGGGATTTGTTAGTAATTAACCGGATTTGATATCAAAAGTAAAAAGTAAAAAGTAAAAAGTAAAAAGTCAAAAGTAAAAATGCAAAATGCAAAATGCTTTTGCCTCAAGACTCCAAAGGAATTTTGACTTTTGACTTTTTACTTCACAGGGGGCCATGTGCCCTCCGTCCGCATCCGAGGGCATCCAAAAGCGAGTCGTTGTAGAATCTACAAAAAGCAAGGAGGTGCTACCCCTAGTTTCCTCCCTGGCGCAAATAGCCGCATTGGCGCGATCGCTCCTCAGCGACTCGCATTCCAAGCGATCGCGATCGCGGAAGCAAAGGGCTCCCCGATTTGCAGGCTAATTAAGGCCAGTGGTGAAAACTAGGGTGAATTTCTCCCAATGGAAACCCACCCGCTGCCGCTTTGCCGAGCGTCAGCGATATTTTTGGGCGGGCTTCCGACCTGGCGCTGCTATTGGAATAAGCCGACGGCCGACTTGCCCAGAGTCATTGGCTTATCCCTAACAGCCTGGGTTTTTCAGGGAGAAATTTCTTGAGTGAAAACACCTCCTTACTAAGCTTGACATCATCGATATTGCACAAAGGGTCGCGCTTAGGCGTGGCCCCTTTTTTTAGCCCCTCTTTGAGGCTATGAACCTAATATAGCATAGTTTTTCTAGAATTTCAACCTTCGAGGCATTTTCTTAACTTTGTGCAATTTCTGAACTTTTTGCATTTAATATATATGTAGCTAAAGTAAAAACCTAGGTCGAGCGAGATCGCACCGCCTATAAGGGCGATCGCTGCAAGGGAATTGCCCCTACAAGACTTTATTTGGCGATCGCGCTTTGACTCCCTTCAATTCCTTCCTTACAGAACCGGTCCTACAGCGATTAAGCTTGATATCCAATGAAAAGCAAATTCCTCCCTCTGGCCATTTCCATCGGCGTCTTATTATTAGGAGCGACTTATCTCAACAAATCCGATCCAGGTCGAGCGCCCAAGGAGCAATCCGACGAGGCTTCGGCGCTACAGACCCAGGGCAAACCGGCTGCGGACCTAGACCGAGCGTTCGCCTCCTACAACGAAGCGATTCGCCTCAATCCCGAGGATGCCTCTGCCTACAACAACCGGGGAGCTACCTATTCTAAGCTAGGAAAATATGACCGAGCGATCGCCGATTACAACGAAGCGATTCGCCTCAGTCCCCAGTATGCCTCTGCCTACAACAACCGGGGAGCTACCTACAATAATCTAGGAAAATATGACCAAGCGATCGCCGATCTCAACGAAGCGATTCGCCTCAATACCGAGTATGTCAATGCCTACAACAACCGGGGTATTTCCTACTTTAACCTAGGAAAACATGACCTAGCGCTCGCCGACTACAACGAAGCGATTCGCCTCAATCCCCAGCATGCCAATGCCTACAACAACCGGGGGAATACCTACAATAATCTAGGAAAATATGACCGAGCGCTCGCCGATCTCAACGAAGCGATTCGCCTCAATCCCGAGGATGCCAATGCCTACTACAACCGGGGGTTTACCTACAATAATCTAGGAAAACATGACCTAGCGCTCGCCGACTACAACGAAGCGATTCGCCTCAATCCCGAGGATGCTGATGCCTACAACAACCGGGGGAATACCTACAATAATCTAGGAAAATATGACCGAGCGCTCGCCGATCTCAACGAAGCGATTCGCCTCAATCCCGAGGATGCCAATGCCTACTACAACCGGGGGTTTACCTACAATAATCTAGGAAAACATGACCTAGCGATCCCCGACTACAACGAAGCGATTCTCCTCAATCCCGAGGATGCTGATGCCTACAACAACCGGGGGAATACCTACAATAATCTAGGAAAATATGACCGAGCGCTCGCCGATCTCAACGAAGCGATTCGCCTCAATCCCCAGCATGCCGATGCCTACTACAACCGGGGGAATACCTACAATAATCTAGGAAAACATGACCTAGCGATCGCCGACTTCAACGAAGCGATTCGCCTCAATCCCGAGAATGCCAGAGCTTACGGCAATCGGGGGTTTACATACGACAAGCAAGGGGATAAGCAAAAGGCAATTCAGGATTTAGAAAAAGCGGCGCAACTGTTTCGCGAGCAAGGGAATATGGCTGGATACCAGAAAGCGCAGGAGTTGCTAGAGCTGATTCGGCAGCAGTAGGTGGCAACGGATTGGTAACGGATGGTGGCAGCGGATTGGTAGCGGATGTAGCGGATGGTGGCAACGGATTGGTAGCGGATGTAGCGGATGGGTTGTCTGTTTTAGTTCGGGAATCTGGTGAGAAAAATGTTTTGGTTAAATAGAGTCAGAGGCGGAGAGGCGGGAGCGATTTTAATCCAAAGTCGGCTTTAATAGAATAGATGCGATCGCTATTGCCTCGGCTTTAATAGAATGGATGCGATCGCTCTTGCCTCGGCTTTTGAGGAATGGATGCGATCGCTCTTGCCTCGGCTTTAATAGAATGGATGCGATCGCTATTCTCAAAATCGGCTTTAATAGAATGGATGCGCTCGCTCCGTACCCAAAGCGAGCGGGACAGGCGGGACGCCCGTCCTACGCAGAACTTGGCTTTAATGGAATAGATGCGATCGCTTGGCGTCCAATTTCAATAACCTCCCGATCGAAACGGGTTTGGGTGACATTGTTTTCTTTTAGTATCTTATTGCGTACCTCTTCTTAACTCTTCAGGTTCCCATCCGACAGGATTTTAGCAATCATTTACTATTGCTATAGTGAAATCGACAGGAGAGAAAATCTATCTGGTTGCTGCCAACCCGATAGACTAATCGGTGTTCTAAGTCAATTCGTCGCGACCAGGTATCCGCATCAACGTATTTCAGCGGTTCCGGTTTCGCTAACCCTTGGAACGGACTTTCCATGACAGCCGTAACCATATCCAAGACCTTGGATGCTTTCTTAAAATCCGTCTTAAACCACCAAGCAAGATCCTTCTTGAATTGATTGCTAAAGCCGGGAATGCGATGCACGATTGATTCTGGTCTCTCCTGAGAAGACTTATTCTTGCTCAATGCCTATCTCCCGATCTAGCTTCTCCTCTTCTGGCAAGGTTTCTATCTCCTGCCTTAGCTCCTCTATTGTTTGAGGCCGAATCTTGCCTGCCTTAGATTCCGCTAAAGCAGCGAATAATCGGCTAGCGTTGGCTGGTTCTCGCAACAGATAAACGGTTTCTAGTAGGCTGGTTAGCTCCGATTCGGGAATCATAGCTACATTTTCGCGACCTTCACCGCGATCGACGATAACGACTTGACCCTCTTCTGCCACCCGTTCTAGCCAGATAAAAAAATCATCTTTAGCTTCGGTTGGGGAGGCGACTTCGCGAGAGAGCGTCGGCAAAGCGGATTGGATTTTGTTCATTTATTTTGATTGGATTCGCTCAATCTTGAATTGTGGATTGGGTAAATTTACCGTAAGCGCGATAGGACTGCGGTGTTACGGTTCGGATGCTCTTCTATATTACTGAATTATAATTGCTTTTCAATTCATCCGCAACCAGCCAAAAATTTGCTCTGCAGTCAATTCTAGGTCAATTCCTTCTAATACTAAACAGCGATCGCTACCCCGACACAACTCCGGTTGCTCGTTAGGCCGAAAAATTAATATAGAGCGATCGCGCTCGGGTCGAGAAGCCAGCCCAATTGCGAGCCCTGTCTGAGGCAATGGAGAATATTTGCCGTGACTCGATTGGCACTTTGTGCTGGAGAAAGAATCTCTATCGTCCAGTCTGGAGCAACCAAAACATCATCTATCGGTTCCCCATTATCGTCGAACTGAATCTGGCTCCAGCGCAAAACTGCCACATCGGGAACGAGCGATCGGCCAGCAAAGGTACAGCGCAGCTCTGGGAAAGCCGAGGCAATTTTCCCTTTCTCGGCAACGGCATTAATAACGCTAATTAACTTTGCTTGAAGTCTAGAGTGACGAGCTTTAGGCATGGGTTTCTGGATGATTTCACCGCTGATATATTCGCTGGCAGGCTTTGTCTCTGGTAATTTCAGAAATTCTTCTAAGGCTAGAGGCTTAGGGAATGTTTTTACCATATAAAGGCACCTCACTTTAAAATTTAGGGTCTAAGACATATAGAGGGGAGAGCATGTTGGGATGCTTCGATGCCCGATGCCCGATGCCCGATGCCCATCTACCTGGAGAGGCTTCGCCCCCGGTCGCGTCCCTAGGGCTATGCCCCAGAGGGCAGGCAACGCCATTCGACAAGCGAGCGCCCGAACGGTGACGGTCAAAGGGACTGGTACTTTACTTCTGCGCAAGTCCCTAGGGGGCGATCGCGGCGAGTCTCCCCAATCTACAATCTAAAATCCAAAATCGAGAATCGCATTATGCGCTATTTTAAGAGATTAACAACGATTCCAATTAAAGACTCACGATGGCAACAATTAACGATCGCTATCTTTATCTGAAAGCAGGGTATCTTTTTCCTGAAATTGCGCGGCGGGTCAATGCCTTTGCCGAGGCCAATCCCAGCGCCAAAATCATCAAGCTGGGTATCGGCGACGTGACCGAGCCCCTGCCGGAAGCCTGTCGTGCGGCCATGATTAAAGCCGTCGAAGAGATGGGCGATCGCGCCACCTTCCGAGGCTACGGTCCCGAACAAGGCTATCCTTGGTTGCGCGAAAAGATAGCGGAGCAGGACTTCAAAGCCCGCCGCTGCGACATTGACGCCTCAGAAATCTTTATTTCCGACGGCTCCAAGTGCGACACCGGCAACATTCTCGATATTTTTGGCAAAGACAATGCGATCGCCGTCACCGACCCGGTTTATCCCGTTTATGTAGATACCAACGTCATGGCGGGCAACACCGGACCGGCGAACGAAGCGGGACAATATGAAGGCTTAATCTACTTGCCGATAAGCGCCGCCAACGACTTCACCGCCGCCATTCCCAGCCAAAAAGTCGATTTAATTTATCTCTGTTTCCCCAACAACCCCACCGGGGCAACGGCGACCAAAGAACATTTGCAACAATGGGTGGAATATGCTTTGGCAAATGGCTCCATCATTTTGTTCGATGCTGCCTACGAAGCCTTCATTACCGATCCGACTATTCCCCACTCCATCTATGAAATTGACGGAGCCCGCAATTGTGCCATTGAGTTTCGCTCCTTTTCTAAAAATGCTGGCTTTACCGGCACCCGCTGCGCCCTTACCGTAGTGCCGAAAACTATTACTGGAAAAGCCTCGGACGGTTCCGATGTAGAACTCTGGAAACTCTGGAATCGCCGCCACTCTACTAAATTTAATGGCGTTTCTTATGTAGTTCAGCGCGCCGCTGAAGCAGTCTATTCTCCAGAAGGACAAGCGCAAGTTAAAGCTTTAGTAAGCTTTTATCTAGAAAACGCTAAGATTATTTGCGAAAAACTGACCGCAGCCGGATTGACTGTTTATGGTGGCGTCAATTCCCCCTACGTCTGGGTGCAAGCTCCCACGGGCTTATCGAGTTGGGAATTTTTTGACAAACTTCTAGAAAAAGCCAACGTAGTCGGCACTCCCGGCTCCGGCTTTGGCTCTGCAGGAGAAGGCTACTTCCGCATTTCTGCTTTCAACAGTCGCGAAAATGTCGAAGAAGCAATGAAGCGGATTTTGGAAAATCTCTAAGACGGCTTTGAGTTTTGATATCGAATCCGTTTAATCGCCCATAATACGAATCGAGCGAAACGACTGGACAGGTGTCCTGCCTGTTCAGTCGGGAGGGTACAAAATTTTCTATGCCCTTTCGCGCAGGCGATCGCCAACGCCAACCTACAAAATTAAAATGCACCCATGTCTATTGCCTAGCTTATAATAAAACCATCTGTATTAGAGAGGCCAAGCCATGCAATTAGAAGACTATTTTGAATTTTTGTCGCCGGATGACATTCGCATCAAGGGGCATCGCATCGGCATTGACGATGTAATCCGCTATTATCTAGAAGGACGTTCGGCAGAACGGATTCAGGAAGAGCTGCCCTCTCTGACTATGGAGAAGATTTACGCAACGCTTACCTACTATCTGCACAATCGCGCCGAGATGGATGCCTATATGGTACGTTTGCAAAGATGGCGCGAACAATGCTATCAAGAATGGGCTGCAAACCCCTCTCCGGCGGCGCAACGTATCATCGCACTAAAAGCCCAGCGAGAAAAAGAGCAATTTTGTCGTGAAAGTTAGTTTTTTAATAGACGAAAATTTGTCGCCAGATCTGAAAATGGCAGTTTTGCGTCTCAACCCCACCATAGACATTCTGCGTGTGGGAGATACGGGCGCACCTCCGTTGGGAACGCCAGATCCAGAAATTCTGCAATATCTGGAGCTATCAAAACGGCTCTTAGTTACAGATAATCGCAAAAGCATCCCTGGGCACCTAGAAGCGCACTGGGCCAATGGCGGACGCATTTGGGGACTCTTCTGGACGCGCCCGGGAAGTTCTCTAGGCGATCGCGCGCAAGAGCTATTTCTAATTTGGGAAGTTTCTGAGGCTGAAGAATGGATCGATACGCTAGATTGGATTCCGTTTAGTTCTTCCGCTTAGCTAAAAAGGCGATCGCTCTCTAATCGCCCCTTAGCATTTTACAAGGGCGATCGCTTCCTACAGAAAAAATATAATCTCTGCAAGTCCCCTACTTTATTACACAAACAGGACTTACGCATTACCTCTATACCTGGTAGGGGTCAACGGCCGTTGACCCCAAAACTTAGGGCGCACAAGACAAGAAAAGCGTAAGTCCTAATATCATGTCGGTTTGAATGCCCCAAAAAAAGCTTCTGCGTAGGACGGGCTTCCCGCCTGTCCTAAAGAGCCCAACCGGACAGGCGGGAAGCCCGTCCTACGGGAGATTCAAATTTTTTTCGTGGGTATTTAACCTGACTTGATATAACAAATCCAATTCTTTAATTTAAAACTCAAAACTCAAAACTCAAAACTTTCCCCTTGTCCTCCCTTGTCCTCCCTTGTCCTTCCTTGTCCTCCCTTGTCCCTCCTTGTCCTCCCTTGTCCCTCCTTGTCCCCCATTCCCCGGGCCCCCGGGTCTCCCCGAAGGGAGCCCGGATGGTCCGCTTAACCCCAGCGGAGCAAGTCTAGTTCGAGTAGCCCGCGAACCGCCGTCCGGCATTGTTCTAGGCTCAACTTGCATTCCCGCGCCATCTCGCCGTAGGTTCGTTCTTTGCTATAATTGATGAACCAGCCCAAGACGAAGGCTTCTTCCCTTGTAAGGCTTCGGCGGCCTTCGGGATTGCTATTTGGGTTAATGATGAGGTCATCGAGGGACCTTGGGTTACCGTTCATAAGCTGAATTAAATTTTAGTTTTCCTAGTTCGGGGGAGCCAGAGGCTCCCTCTTTTTTTGCTTAAACTCATTATAGCGTCATTTTTTAGATTGTCAACCCTTTTTCAAAAAAAGTTTGCTTTTTTTAAAATTTACAGGTGAATCGCAGCGATCGCTTAAATATAAAATACGAGTTCATATTGGAGGGGACAGGCGCTCCGCCCGTCCTACGACGATCGCGACCTTTCGTAAAAGCACGCTAGGCTATAGCCGATCGCCTCCTCCGGCATACATAAATAAAAAATGCCCAAGTAAAAGGGAAAACTGAAGATCCAAAACCCCCGGTTTTCCCTTTTGCTTATTCATTTATAAAACAGGCTGTTACAAATGCTCTTGTTCCTGAGTGGGTTTTAACCAATGCGAACATACCCAATGCGACCCCTAGCCCCTCCAACTGACCCCCAACCCCTCCCAGGAGGGGAGAGGGAATTGCCCAATGCGAACATGCCCAATGCGAACATGCCCAATGCGAACATGCCCCATGCGAACATGCCCCATGCCCTCGATCGCTGTAAATTGACGGTCAGGACAAGTCATAAAGTCCCTTACGATAGTTTTTCTCTTCCATCCAATAGGTTTGCAAAGACAGAGACGCGATCGCCACCAGCTTACCTTTACGACCCTTAATAGTTTTTGCCAAACTATCTGCAACTACCCTGCTAGTATCCCAATCTCTGCTAACATCCAATAATTCGAGCAAACTCGCGATCGCAGTTTGGTGGCCATTAGCGATTTCGCCGAGAATTGTTGCAGCTTGGCGGCGGCTGTCCTCACTGCCACTCTCGTCCAGCAGCAGACGAATCAAAGCGGCGATCGCGGTTTCGTTGCCCCGAGCCATTTTAATCAGGCGATCGGCGGCTTGCCTGCGGTCATCCTCATCCTCGCCACTGCGCAGGACTTCTATTAATTTTTCGATTTGCTTATCGTTCATGGGATTGGTAATTTTCATCGATTTGCCAACAAGCGCCGCTGGGAGACATGATAGACATTTCTATAATATAGCTCTTCTAGTTCGCGATATCTGAAAAACACCTTATTTGTAGGGAGTGTCCTGGGAACTAAACACAACAAATGCGCGATCGTTCACAAACACCCGCACCGCAGGGAGCGCGAAGCTATCCCTCCAACCTCCCTTAAAAAGGCTCGGATAATAGCCCTTTCAAGGGTATGTTTTTTAGATTTGATGTTGTAAGGCCAAGACCAACCCTCGAAATAAGGCGTAGGGGCGACAGCATTCCCTAGATATCCTTTGCTCTTCAATAAAAATTTAATTTTTGGAATGCTTCGCCCCAAACACTCATGCAGCCCACCGATTGCCCTCCGGGCACGCTCCGCGCACTGCAGGGAGAGCGTTGCTCGCGCTTCAAAAAAAAGGATTATAAAAAACATACCCTTGAAAGGGAGAATAGCCCCCCTTAAAAAGCTTAAAAAGGGGGGGTGGGGGGATCGTATCCTGTAGTAAAATGGGGAATGTATTGTTGAAGAAACCGGGCTTCTGGCTGCCAATCGATGGGAATTTTATCAAAACCGTGACTCGCGTAATCCTATCCCAGTAAGGCTTTGATTGCCTTTGACTCTAAAAACCCTGACGCGCTCTGACGAGGCAGATCTACAATCTCGGCAATTCGGCGTTAGGACACTAAATTATTCCCAATTCCCACTTCCCAATTTCCAATTCCATCCCATAATTTTGCAAAGCCAGGCAGTGCCCCTACAAATTGTTTCGGTGCGTAAGTCCTAACCTTTTAAACTGCAGGTTCTTGCAAGAGCAAACCCATCTTACCAATCAATAATTGTTAGCTTGGCGGGAAGGAATTAACAGCGACAGAGCGCGTAGTCTCCGCTTCCCTTCTGGTGGAAACTGCCTTGCTGCTATAATTCTTCCTGGGCAACCTAGAAAAGCCAAGGAGGTTTTCGCCCAGTTCCAAGCTGGAGACTGGGGGACTGGGAGACCGGGAGAGCGGGGGACACGGAGACAAGGAGAGTGAGAGACTGGGAGACTGGGAGACTGGGAGACTGGGAGACTGGGAGACCGGGAGACTGGGAGACCGGGAGACCGGGAGACTGGGAGACCGGGAGACCGGGGGAGATGCGGGAGACTCGTCCCCATGTCCCCATGTCCCCATGTCCCCATGTCCCTTCCAAGGGGGCCAGTATTAAAAACAAAAGGGAATTTCTCCCAAGGGAAAACCCACCCGCTGCCCGCGACAGGGTGCGGTATCGGCGGGGGGTATTCCGGTGGGCTATCTTCCCACCGGGCGCTGCTATTGGAGTAAGCCAACGGACTTGTTGCCCTGGGTCCAAGGCTTACCCCGCCGCAGCTCGCTTTTTTAAGGGAGAAATTGTTTGACTGAAAATACCTCCTTCTTGCTAGTTTGCTTGGTCGTTATGGTAAAGGGTCGCGGTTAGACGTGGCCCTTTTTTGTTTGATACTCTAGCTAGGTATCTATCAAAGCATATTAGCACGGTTTTTCTCAAACTTCAACATTGGATGGAGAAATTTTTGGCAATGCATTTTCTACAGTTTCTGCAGGGTCGTATAGCCTAATGTTACAGCCTTGGCCGCCATTACTGGATCTACGGCTTACAGATTTGCTGGCACCACAAATATTGGCGTAAAAACACTATAGCCGACCCCGTATTTACTATATCGTAGAAGCCCGTTGAAATTAAAGTAACCTTTGCCCCAGACACTTATATAATATAGCCAAGTGCCGAGAAAATGCAGGAGTTAACAGATAATGGCTAAATCCCGCGAACACGAAGAATGGTTCGATCGCGGCATTGTTTTCCAGGACAAGGAGGAATACGAAGAAGCCCTGAATTCCAAAAAGCGATCGAAATAAAGGCCGATTTTATTCCTGCTTGGGTTTACAAAGGGATAACCCTGGAACAACTGAAACGCTATGAAGAAGCGATCGCCTGTTATACCGAAGCGATCGAGCGCAATCACGATATTGCCGACCTTTGGTACAACAAAGGTGCCAGTCTCTGTCGCTTGCGCCGCTACAGGGATGCCCTGAAATGCTTCGATCGCGTTTTGGCCATAAACCCGCACCACGCTCTAGCCCAAACAACGCGCCTGCTGACCCTTGCCGCTCCCCCCAATCCGATAAAAATGCCGGGTCTGTCTGCGGTTGCAAGCAATGTACCTAATAAGGGTAAGTCGGGAATAGGGAATCGGGAAATAACTAGGGTGTAGGGTGTAGGGTGTAGGGCAAAGAACTATAGCAATTCCCTTTTCATCTGCTAGATTCAGAAACCAGGTTTCTTTGATTTGAGAAATTTACGACTTATAGCATTTCTCAAATAAATGTACCGAAGGAAACGTAGGGGCGACAGCATCCCCGAGACAATCTCAGCCGTAGAACGGCAACCCCCGTAATGAGATGCTTCGCCCCAGAAACCTCACATCAAGCGCGAGAACCGCTATAGGCTTCGGGAAAGTCGCCGCTCGAATCCGCTCGAATTACTGCCAGCGATTAGGCATTCCGCAGGTCAATTTCACTATTGCAGGTAAAACCCCCGTACCTTCACTATGGTTTTCCCTGGCAGACGTAGCTTCGCCCCACTCGCCGTTAGTAACATTGCGAATCGTCTCTGTCGGGCAGTAAATCCTATAAGTGCGCGACCAAGTTCCAGCAACGTGAGGTGGTTCTAGGCTTTCTTCGTAAACAGTGAAATCGACCACATACAAGCCATCCTCAGCTTGGGGAACGGCTCGGGTAATGTATTGACCGGAAGGAGTTGCAGTAACGGGTGCGATCGCTAAAAGTATAAGAGCAACGGGTGGAGCAGCAGATAAGGCTCGAAAAAAAGTTCTTAACATAGTCAACAACTCTTAGAAGTCAAAGCAACAGCTATTATCATAATGCGTTGCAACTGCGATCGTCATTGGTGCTAATTTAATGATAATATCAAATCCGGTTAAATGCTCGTACAAAAAATTTGGAATCTCGTAGGACGGGCGACACGAGAAGTCCCTCCCCAGCCAATACGGACAGGCGGGACGCCCGTCCTACGCAAGAATTAGGTTAATTAAACGGATTCGATCTAACCAGAGAAGCCCGGTTTTTTCAAAAAACCGGGCTTCTGATAGTTTCTGAATAGACCGCTTTGCATGAGAGCGATTTTCCCGATTAGGGCTCGGAATATTTCGGTAAATCTGTATATCCTCGGCTGCCTTTCGGACTGTACCAGGTTGATATATCTACTTCAGAATTGAGCGGCCAGCCATTGGCAAATCGTTCTACTAAGTCTGGATTGGTTATGTAGGGGCGACCGAAGGCGATCGCATCAGCACGACCTTCGGCTATAGCCTTTTCAGCAGTTTCTTGGGTATAACCAGCATTACCGATTAGCTTGCCGCGAAAAACCTTTCGGAAATCTTCCAGGGTCATTGGCTCGCCCAGCCCGTGGTTCCCGAAATCCAATCCATCGACGACATGCAAGTATGCCAAATCAAATCTATCGAGCTGACTTGCAGCGAAGGTAAATTGCTCGCGATAGTCGGGAGAACCCATATCATTGAAAGAGCCGTTGGGAGAAAGTTTCACCCCTATATGACTCGGGCTCCATACTGCTATAGTCGCTTCGACTATTTCATCGAGCAAACGGTAACGATTCTCGATACTACCACCGTATCTATCCGTTCGCTGATTGGTTTTCGACTGCATAAAAGTATCCAGCAAGTAACCGTTGGCGGAGTGAATCTCTACCCCGTCAAAGCCTGCGGCGATCGCTCGCTCTGTTGCGCGACAATAGTCCTCTATTAGGCTGGGAATCTCTTCAGTTTCCAGAGGGCGAGGTATCTCAGGAGGTTCCTTACCCTTGGGAGTGTGGACATATTCTGCGTTCATTTTGATTGGTGAGGGAGCCACCGCAGGCTTGCCCTCATGAAAGCTGCTGTGGGAAGCGCGACCAGTGTGCCACAATTGCAGAAAAATTGCGCCACCTAAGCCATGAACTGTATCAACGATCTCTCGCCAACCATCTGTCATTGCATCGGTATAGATGCCCGGAGATTCGTTCCAGCCATTGGCTTGTTCTGAAATTGTCGTTGCCTCAGTGATAATCAGTCCGGCAGACGCCCGCTGTGCGTAATACTCTGCCATTATTGCATTTGGTATTCGCTCTTTGCCGGATCGGGCGCGGGTCATCGGTGCCATAACAACCCGATTCTTCAGCACCAGTCCGCTGAGGTTCAAAGGTTCGAGTAGTCCTGCCTTTGCCGTCATTCCTTGGGTCTCCTTCAGATATTAGCCAGTAGAGGGGGGAGTGTGGGAAGAGGGGGGAGTGTGGGAAGAGGGGGGAGAGGGGGAGAGAGGGAGATGGGGAGACCGGGAGACCGGGGGACCGGGGGACCGGGTAAGACCCTACCCCTAGTGACTCTGGGGATTTTTCACGGTTTTGGTGACATTGCTCGGTTCGTTACCTCTAGAAACCCGAAACCTCCGTTCCCGTAGGACTTTCCCGGCTCAGAGAGATCGCGATAATAGCATGAAGTTTCCCCACACCCCACACCCTACACCCTACACCCTACACCCTACACCCTCGACTACGAGAGGCTAGAAAAAATAGCCCAGAGAGTTCCTACAGTTGCGATCGCAATCAAAAGGTTATTGAAGAAGCGGCCGAGTTCGGGGTTAAATCCTAGAGCTTTGTCTTCTTTAGATGCGGTAAAGAATAGAGACCAAGCTTGGGTGGCATTAATCGGCTCGAAGCTATTGAAGTCGCTGCGGAATACTACGGGGCCAAACAAGTCTTTTTTGCCAAAATCTAGGTCGGTTTTCATTTTTGTTTCTCCTGCTGTCTGTTTGCCTTTCTGTAAACTAATGTAACAAATTGTAAAGTAATGTTACAGTGACCTAGGGCAGGCAGAAGGGACGATCGCGATCGTGTTGGTCAAGCGATCGCGATCGTCCCGGGATGCTGGGTATATGCGGAACCCACCCCCAACCCCTCCCAAGAGGGGAACAGGGATTATTCGTTCTATATAAATTAATTCGCTTCCTTCGACTCCCAACCCACCCCAACCCCTCCTGGGGTGGGTTGGGGGTGGGTCTCCTACAGATAATTTTTCAATAACGAATAGTCCCCTGCCTCTTGAAGCTCTTGAAGGGGGGCTAGAAGTGGGGTTATAACTTACGGAACTCAAAACTCTCAAAACTCTCAAGCTAAGAACTCTCAAGCTAAGAACTCAAAACTCTCCCTCGCCGTGCAATAATAATTCGACTGTTGCGCCACGATCGCCCCTTTTACCAATGGTTGATGTCCCGGAACCGAAAAACGACCTAGCCGCTGCCCTTGCCGAACTTACCGATCTGAATTTCGAGCTGCCGGACCCAGAAGATGAAGATATATCCGAACTGCTTTTCGACCAACAGATAGACCAGGCGTGGACTGTATGCGATCGCTTCGACCTGCAGACGGATATCTGGCGGGGGAGAATCATGCGGGCAGTGCGCGATCGCGAAAAAGTTGGCGGCGAAGGAAGAGGGACCGGCTTCATCAACTGGCTCAAGGAGCGGGAAATCAGCAAAAGCCAAGCCTATTCCCTAATCGAACTGGCCAACAGTGCCGATACCCTGCTGGAACAGGGAGACCTCGACCCAGACAGTATTAATAAATTCAGCAAGCGGGCGTTTGTGGAGACGGCCAAGTCCGAGCCAGAGATACAGAGTATGGTGACCCAGGCGGCTCGGGATGGCGATCGCATTACCAGGCGCGAAGTGCGGCAGCTTTCAGACGAATGGACAGCGATGAATTCGGAATTGCTGCCCGATAATCTCAAAGAAAAAGCCAATACAGGTTCTCTACCAGCACGCTATCTAGCGCCCCTAGTGCGGGAAATGGAAAAATTACCGGAACCGCACCAAAACTCGATTCGGGAGGAGGCCGCTGAAAATCCCGATGTAGATACGGTCAAACACTTAACCTCAGATGCGCGGAACTTGGCCAAATATCTCGACGCTGCGGCCCAAGTTCAGGTTCTAGGAAAAGACGAAGTAGATTTAGAAATGGCTCTGGAGGAAGCTTTGCGAATCGGCTGTATTAATGTCGCCGCCGATATGGTCAAGCAAGCGGCGACTCTGGAGCAAATGACAGTAAAACTTTATACGACTTGGCGGCGTCTGGCGAGTATCACCGATCGCCTCTATGTAGATACTGGTGCGAGTACCCCTAACTTGCGAGCTTTGCTCACGGTCCTCGACCGCTTGGCCGGGAATGCGATCGAAGTGCAGTTAGAGGAAGACAGCGATCGTACCATCCGCCTCCAATTCCTCACGGACTCCAACCGTTAAATATTAAGCTTTCAGCTTTTAGCTTTCAGCGGTCAGCTTTGAGCCCTATGCCCTCCGCAGGGCAGGCTGTCGCCTAGACTTAGCCTCGGGACATGCTTTGAGCTTTCAGCACAAGTATCTAAATAGTAAGCGATCGGCTTATGCGCTACGCGCAGGCTCGTCGGCTTGTGGGGCAAACGGGCCTTTCAGCTTTCAGCGGTCAGCTTTCAGCTTTTAGCTTTCAGCGGTCAGCTTTGAGCCCTATGCCCTCCGCAGGGCAGGCTGTCGCCTAGACTTAGCCTCGGGACATGCTTTGAGCTTTCAGCACAAGTATCTAAATAGTAAGCGATCGGCTCATGCGCTACGCGCAGGCTCGCCAACAGCCTATCGCAGGCTTGTGGGGCGAACGGGCCGTCCTACTGAGGCAACATTCAGCCCCTTTTGAGCTGACTGCTCAGAGCTGACAGCTGACAGCTATAAATCCATAGAGTTTTATTTATGGTCCCCTTGCAGAAAGGCTAATGGCGATCGGCGGAAACGCAATGATATATATGGAGTAAAATACTTAAAGCAAAGAAACTAATCGAGGACCTAGGTAAATGTAAGGTTGAGTCCTTGCGAAACCCTGCCTTCCCTCCAATGTTCGTAAATTTTATGTTGATATGGGTAAATTAACATATAAGTTGTTTAAGTCCCTCTAAGCTCAGAACTAGGGAATGCAAGGGACTATCCCTTGGGAACATACAGTCAGGAGATTTTGAACTTATGCCGCAAATAGAGGCCCCTATAAAGCCCGTTGAGTCAGACCAAGAAACCGTTGACTTAACTCAACAAGTTGACTTAAAACAAGTTTTTGAGTTAAATCAACAACTTGTCGATTTAAAACAACAAGTTATTGAGATAGAAGATAAACTAAGCAACGCTTCTTGCTTCAAGGCATTAACTTACAAGGATGCTTACAGCCGGATCAACGGCATTGTAATTGAGGGGGAACAGGAGGCCAACGATAACTACGTCAAGCTGGCCGAGCTGCTACCATCCGATAAAGACGAGCTGATTAAACTGTCTAAAATGGAGAACCGCCACAAAAAGGGCTTCCAAGCCTGTGGCAAGAATCTAGAAGTGGCTCCCGATATGGAGTTTGCCACAGAATACTTTGCCCAGCTGCACCAAAACTTCAAAGATGCCGCTGAAGAAAATAAAATCGCCACTTGCCTGCTGATTCAATCCCTGATTATCGAGTGCTTCGCGATCGCCGCCTACAACATCTACATCCTCGTGGCCGACCCCTTTGCCCGCAAGATAACTGAAGGTGTAGTAAAAGACGAATACATGCACCTAAACTTTGGCGAGGAATGGCTCAAGGCCAGATTTGAAGAGCATAAGGCAGAACTCCAAGAGGCTAACCGCCAGAACCTCCCCATAGTCTGGAATATGCTGGATCGAGTCGAAAAAGACGCGGCGATACTAGGGATGGAAAAGGAAGCCTTAGTCGAAGACTTTATGATCGCCTACGGTGAGGCCCTAGACAATATCGGATTTACGACTCGCGAAATTATGCGGATGTCCTCTCACGGACTCAAATCTGCTGCCTAGGAAGCAAAAAAGTAAGGCAATAAGGTAGTAAGGGAGAAATGCTTATCAACCAAAAGCGTTTCTCCCTTTGGGTTCGGGCCGCAAAAAAGCAATTGTCCTATATATATAAGGAACAAGAATAAAGAAATTTTGGCAGCGCTGACAAAAAATCCTGCTAATTGCGCGAAGATGAGGGGTCTTAGCCCTCACTTGGTGAGATCGGCAATCCCCTCGAAAGGCATTTTAGACAAAAATTGCCAATTGATTCCAAAATAATTATAATGACAAAGGGCTTTTACGGCTTGCAAAGGCTAGGACTGTAGCGTCCAGGCGATCGCTTTGAGCAAATAGCGCTTTGCGAGATTCTCATTGGGAGACTGGCGGAGCGATCGGCGAATAGCTTTAAGCAGTTAGAAGTCAGCGGATAGCAGATGGAGATTGGCTTTAAGGCGATCTCTGGTTAGAGCGAGCGGTAAATAGCAGTCAGAGCGCGAGCTTGAAAGCCTTTGGCTTTGAGCGGATAGCTCGGCCTACCCGGCCAAAAGCTAAAGCGGTCTCTTGCTTGGCGGAGCGATCGCGCCCCCGAGCGATGGGGAGATTGTTCTCCAAAAGCGCACCTTGCAACCGCAAAGACGCAACCGCAAAGACGCTAATTTAGCTCAGAGATAGACGTTTGGGCAGTATAAGCGAAGAGACTGCTATAGGAGCCCTTGTTACCTCGCTTTATTGTTACCTCGCTTTTGTGCCTGCTACCCAAGTTCAAAATACCTCAGTTTACCAACCCACTTAACGCCCTACTATAAAGGCTAAAAAAACGCTTAATGTTTGGTCTCATAGGTCACCTTACAAGTTTAACTGAAGCCCAGTCTGTTGCTAGAGAGCTGGGATTCCAAGAATATGCCGACCAAGGGCTAGATTTTTGGTGTTATGCACCGCCCCTAACGGTAGATGATAAAATCGAGGTCACTAGCGTGACCGGACAAAAAATCGAAGGTGTGTATTTGGAATCTTGTTTTCTGCCGGAGATGCTGGCAAAAGGCAGGATAAAGGCGGCAACCAGAAAAGTGATCAATGCAATGGCGCAGGCTCAAAAGAAAGGAATTCACATCACGGCTTTAGGGGGCTTTTCGTCAATTGTTTTTGAAAACTTTGACTTGAAGAAAATAACGAAAATCCGCGATATAAAGCTAGAGTTCGAGCGCTTTACTACGGGTAACACTCATACGGCTTATATTATTTGTCAGCAGGTAGAAAAAGCAGCGCAGAAAATAGGAATTTCCCTGTCGCAGGCAACCGTGGCAGTCTTTGGAGCAACGGGGGATATTGGCAGTGCCGTTTGCCGCTGGCTATCGAGCCGCACTGAGGTGTCGGAATTATTGCTTATAGCCCGCGATCGCGATAGACTGAATACTTTGCAAGAAGATCTAGGACGGGGCAAAATACTATCCCTGAAAGAAGCTCTGCCCCAAGCGGATATCCTCGTTGGGGTAGCTAGTATGCCCAAGGGGGTCGAAATAGAAACAGCTGAGTTGAAAAAGCCCTGTCTGATAATTGATGGGGGTTATCCAAAGAACCTGGCGACAAAAATAAACCAAGAAGCAAAGGGAAAGGAAGATGTGTACGTCATTAACGGCGGCATAGTCGAACATTCCCTGGATATACAATGGAACATAATGGAAGCGGTAAACATGGATAGGCCAGCGAGGCAGTTGTTTGCCTGCTTTGCGGAGTCGATGCTGCTGGAATTTGAAAAGATCTACACTAATTTTTCTTGGGGTCGCAACAGGATTACAGTCGAGAAGATGGAGCAAATTGGGAGGTTTTCCCGCAAACATGGATTCCAGCCCTTATTAGCTTTTGTCGATATAGCAAACCAAAATGAGTCGGGCAAAAATAACGGGGTTAGCGTTGAAGCTGAAACTGTTGTAGGGTAAAGATGTCAGCATCGAGGCAAGCGGGTGGGTTCATTTATAAGAAATCACTTAGAGGTGCTTCGCAGGATTAGTTCGCTCGTCCTTCGGTAAATCGAGCCTGAGGAGCCTGAGGAGCCTGGAGAATGTTGCCTGGGGAATGTTGCCTGGGCAACAGTGCCTGCATACAAGCTTAGGTAGGCGCGACCCGAATCTAGCAATAGGGACTATGGGAAATAGGCGATCGCTGTCGTATATATATAGAACTTACGCTCGCTATATTATGTAACGTTCGATCGGAAAGAGTGCCTAAGTCCTGATATAGTGAAATTGTATATAGCGAATGCAAACCCGGAAAATATAGATCTGTAGAGTAGCTGCGTTCTGAGGTAAATCGGTAAAAGCGCTGCAACAGCAGAGAAAGAAAAAAACGATATAGCACTACGGATTAAGGTGTTTGACAATTAAAAAACGCTATGAGTCCTTAGACTGGCAAGACTTTGACGCGCCTTGCTGACTGCAGAAGAGCTACGCCTGCGCGCCGTGGAGCTAAAAGCTGACTGCTTACTGCTATATTTGGCCGGTTAATAATGGCGAGAGAATGTCAACAAATAGAAAAAACTTTCTTTTAGACTTTGAAAAGCCATTGGCGGATCTGGTTGGACGAATAGAGCAAATTCGGGAACTGGCGGCAGAGAACGGAGTTGATGTCTCAGAAGAAATCCGCCATTTAGAGGCTCGCTCGAACCAACTGCGGCAAGAGATTTTTGGCAGCTTGTCGCCCTACCAAAGGTTGCAACTGGCTCGGCATCCCAGACGGCCGAGTACCCTGGACTACATTCAGGCGATTAGCGATGAGTGGATGGAGCTGCATGGCGATCGCCGTGGCGGAGACGATCCGGCTTTAGTAGGAGGATTGGCCCGTATAAATGGTATGCCGGTGGTGATTCTCGGCCATCAAAAAGGCCGCGACACCAAGGACAACGTGGCTCGCAAGTTTGGCATGGCCTCCCCTGGGGGCTATCGAAAAGCGATGCGATTAATGGATCATGCTAACCGATTCGGGATGCCCATCATTACTTTTATAGATACCCCAGGAGCTTGGGCGGGGGTGGAAGCCGAGCATCTCGGACAAGGGGAGGCGATAGCCTATAATCTCCGGGAAATGTTTAGCCTTGATGTGCCCATACTCTGCACCGTGATTGGCGAAGGAGGCTCTGGGGGCGCTTTGGGGATTGGCGTTGGAGATAAATTGATGATGTTCGAGCACTCAGTCTATACCGTTGCCTCCCCCGAAGCCTGTGCTGCCATTCTTTGGAAAGACGCCCGACGGGCAGATCTGGCAGCGGACGCTCTCAAAATCACATCCTGGGATTTAAAAAAACTCGGCATTCTCGATAGAGTATTGCCCGAACCCATTGGCGGCGCTCACTCCAATCCTCTCAAAGCAGCGGAAGTCCTCAAAGCTGGTTTGTTGGAGTATTTGGACGAACTCGCTGCGCTCACCTCAGTGCAGCGTCGGGAACTACGCTATGAGAAGTTTCGCCGGATTGGCGCACTAATAGAATAAGCGTTGGCAGTATAATCGGCATTCTCGATAGTTATTGTAGCCCATAGCAGCAAATATTACAGAAGCGAATATTACAGGTATCAGTTTATTATACGACGAGGGTGCGAGTTGTGGAAATTTAAGGTCAGAGAAATTTTTTAGGGCTTGTGGTGCGTTGTACAATAAAATACTATAGAAGGTTGTGCCCTATCCGAGACAGGGTTTACGGTTTATTGCCTATCTGAGCCGACGTATAGGGTCGGTGCGCTTCTAGCACCCTACATAAGTAGGACTTACGCAAATTGTAAGCGCGAATCCTAGATGTAGGGGCGATTTGCAAATTGACCCTACCATATATAGTGTCTGTGCGTAAGTCCTGATAAGGAGTCTATCCGTAAGTCCTGCAAGATTATTATAGCTCTGGAAATCGGGCCTGTGAAAAAGGCTGTGGCGTTTGGCGCGAGAAATTTGGGCGAGAAATTTGGGCGAGCAATTTGGGCGAGCAATTTGGGCAAGCAATTTGGGCAAGAATTTGGGCGAGCAATTTGGGCGAGAAACTGGTATGCTGAGGAGTTGGAAGAGATGGAGCGGGTGGGAGAGAAAATCGGCGCGATCGCAGCTAACTTTTTTTGCCCAATAGGTATTTTAGCCGAGAAGATATAGGCGACACCAGCTCCTTAATAAAAATTTAACCGCCTGTTAGCAAGTCCATGTATGCCGAACCTGCCGAAGCTCACCAACTCATCTCCAAGGTAATTGTACCTGCTATGCGTAGTTCTGGCTCTGGCCTACCTTATTATTAATATTGCTTAAATTGCGCTCCAGCGAAGCAATGGCAGCATCTCAATTTTGCAGCCAAACCCTAGTGCCGATAGTTTATTGTTGGCCTGGAAAGTATAGGCCAGATTTCGGAAGAGCGGTTTGTAATATCAGATCCGTTTAAGCGCCCATAAATGAATCGAGTCCCCGTAGGACGGGCGTCCCGCCTGTCCCTCACCGGGAATACGGACAGGCGGGACGCCCGTCCAAGGGAAGGTTCCCAATTGTGTGGGTAATTAACCGGATTTGATATAAGTCTTCATTTTGCTCAAAAAGAGCAAGTCTTGGTTATAGCAAAAAGCAAAAGCCATTTTTTCCAGAAAATTTACATTGGTGCGTCGGTCGCTATGGTCGCACTACAAGAGTGCAGGCAAAATTTTGCCTTCGCGACAATAGCGACAATAGCGACAATAGCGACAATAGCGATTGTACCATGTTTGATAGCGCTGTTGATGTTAAGAACAACTCTAAATCCCGAGCTAGATTAGTTATGACAATTGCTTCTTCCAACGGTTCAGTCAGCCTGCCAGCTTCTTCAAAAGGGGAGATAAACCTATCTGAAAATCTGGACGGCTCGCGTCCAGAGCAAATGCAAATGCGACCGGATCGCAATACCTTGAACGGTCGGCAAGCTAAATTGAATTCTCCCAGCGAAGGCGATCGCGATGGGATTATGGAGGCCGTGCGTCAGATGCTGGTAGGCGTTGGCGAAGATCCCGAGCGCGAGGGACTGCTCAAGACGCCCAAGCGGGTTGCAGAGGCAATGCAGTTTCTCACTAGCGGTTACAATCAGTCCTTAGAAGAAATCGTCAACGGAGCCATTTTTGACGAAGGCATTTCCGAGATGGTTCTGGTGCGCGATATTGATTTCTTCAGCCTCTGCGAACACCACATGCTGCCTTTTATGGGCAAAGCCCACGTTGCCTATATCCCCAACCAAAAAGTAGTCGGCCTCAGCAAGCTAGCCCGGATTGTAGAAATGTACGCCCGCCGCTTGCAGGTGCAGGAGCGGCTGACCCGAGAGGTCGCGCAAGCAATAGAGACTATCTTGCAACCCCAAGGAGTGGCCGTGGTGATGGAGGCTACTCACACGAGCATGGTTATGCGCGGAGTAAGCAAGCCCGGGTCTTGGACGGTTACCAGGTCTATGCGGGGCATTTTCCAAGAAGAGCAGAAAACTCGCGAAGAGTTCTTGAATCTGATTCGCCACCAACCCTCTTTCTTTTAAGATTGTTAAAGGTTAATGGTTGTTTGTTATTGGTTAAAACCTAGCAATATAGCCAAGAAAAAATAACCATTAACCTTCTCGGTTTTGGCAAAACTGGCGCACGGCTTGGATGACCCTACGTTTCGCAGGTAAACTAGGATAGTCGCGAATATTTTTAAATCAATGACAGAAACACCATCTTCAGAGATGGTACAAGATATTGACCACTGTGGTATAGTGGCAGGTATTATAGATCGGATAGGGCTGGTAGAGATCGCAGATAGAGAAATAGGGACCCATAATCTATAAAGGGTCAGCCCGGGAATAGCAGTAAAAGCCATGATTCAAGGGCGGTTTGGGCAAGGGTGAGTGTGCCGTTGTACTGATTTGAGCAGTTTTTGTTGGAAAGGCCACAGAACACTTATTATGAGAAGGAATCCGTCCAGAACACTTAAACGATGACCAACAAGGGAGGGTTCTAGACGATCTCTATGAGGCGGGGCTAACCCAACTGGTTGTCAAAATTGCTCTGGCGATTGCGAAAAAAGAGGAAATACTAACCGAGTGCCTACATTTAGATTCAACATCCTTTCACGTTCACGGAGAACATATCCGTGATTTGTTGGCTCTATAATAAGTATAATTTTTGTAAAGATATACAAAAAAAAGACAGCATTATTATAGTTATAACTAATTACAAAGGTTAGGGATGGTTTCAAAGCAGCAGCGCATCTCCCAAAAAACCGAGCCAAAGAGCTTTGAGTCCAATGGCTCCAAGCCAGAAGAAGGCGTGCGCTCGATCCCGCTCGAAAGGCTTTTATGCTCCAAACGCCAACCCAGGCGCTATTTCGATGGGGAAGCAATGCAGCAGCTAGTCGCCAGCATCAAGGAAAACGGCATCTTGCAACCGTTGCTGGTGCGACCTGTAGGAGATAAGTATGAAATAGTAGCAGGGGAGCGCAGATACCGAGCCGCTTTAGAGTTAGGTTTAACCGCCGTCCCGGCAACGGTGCGGGAGATGACAGATGCCGAAGCGCTACAGTACGCCCTCGTAGAGAACTTGCAGCGGCAGGATTTGAACCCAGTAGAGGAAACTGAGGGGATTCTAGAGCTATTAGTTTTCCGGCTGGAATGCAAATTGGCTGATGTCGTGTCCCAGCTTTACCGGCTGGAGAACGAGGCCAAGGGGAAAATTACCCGAAGCGCTTCGGGTAAATCGGAAAACGAAACAGATGAAGCAGAGGCAAAAATTACCCGAAGCGCTTCGGGTACGTCAGACCTCGCAATAGTAGAGCAGGTATTTGCGGAGTTGGGGCGAATGAATTGGCGTTCCTTCGTCCGCACTAGGCTCCCCCTCCTGAAACTACCTCCAGAAATCCTCGAAGCTCTCCGTCAAGGCCAAATCGAGTGGACTAAAGCTAAGGAGATTGCCAAGCTAGAGTCAGAGCCCGAGCGGGTGGCGCTTTTAGAAGAGGCGATCGCAAAATCTCTAACACTGCGACAGGTGCAAAAGCTGGTCAGGGAGAAAAAGGCTCCTAGAGAAATAGGAGAACTGCAAGCCGAGATGGAGTATACATTTAAGAGAGCTAAGAAGATCGCCGCATGGGATGACCCCGAAAAGCGTGAAAAACTCAAATCGCTGCTGGCAGATCTAAGGGTGCTGTTGGCTGAAGATAATTGAATTGAGTAGGTTTAAGGTTAGAAACTACCGCTGAAGGCGCTCCAGGCCATCTACTAATCTACTAATTGACATACCAAAACAGTTATAACGCTATGCAGTTCGATCTGCCATTGAAGGCACTCTCTATCAAAAAATCTAAGCCTTCGGGCTGCGACGATGTCGTTACGCTCGGAATTACGCAGAGGCCCGGTTGCAACATATTATTACAGCAACCGCTATGAATGTCGTGCGCTTAGTCAATTGATTACACGAACACGGTAACGCCAACACGCTTATAATCTTTGCTGAAATATTTCTTAACACGCGATCCCTTGTCAATATCATGTTTGGTTCTTTAAAAGGATATTGTAGTTTTATAGCGCTATCGACGTCTGAATAGGTTTTTGGATGTAAAAAAATATTTCGCTCTTATGCTTGTGCATAACTCCAAATCTAGTATACTCAAGATTAGCGATTCCAGTCATGGAGATGGAAAATAAAACCCTACAAATGACAGTAGTTATACCTACCGTCAACGATCGAAGAGTTTTTAGAGTAGTGGATCAAGTTTTGGAGGTAGGAGCCGAATGCCTGGTAGTTTGTAACGGCTCGTCTGATGCCTTTGAGGATGAGTTGCGCACACGGCCCATTTGTATTGAGTCGCTCCCAGATGCCAATTTGAGCAGGGCATTGGAGGTTGGTGTCCGTGCTGCAACCTATGACAAGATTGTACTTATGGACTCTGACTGCCAGTTTGGTCAGGATACGTTGGCGCACTTCTTTCAACTTCTTGACGAACATCACTTAGTGCGTGGTATGTGCGTCTTCGACTGTAAAGATTTTGTGAGCCGCACCATTGCTAATGTCCGAACCGCGACAACGACCGTCGTCCAAGGTGCCTACAAGCCACCACTAGGGATTGCGCGAAGTGCTTTGCTTAAGTATCTAGACTACTTTTTTCATCCAGATATTCTCTGGTGCGAGGATGCCGAATTTGACGCACGCCGCATCGCAGCTGGTATCGATGTCCATTTTTCGCCCGAAGCCATCATTTATCACGACTCTCTGCAACTGTTGAGCGATCTGCGTAGCGCAGCACGATACGGTCGTGGGTACGCACGCGCTGAGTTGCTGGGCTGTGCTTTACAGAATTATGACCGTTGGGATTCTGATTTTGCCCAACAACTCTCGATAATCGAGCGCCTCTACCTGTGGCTCTTCGAGACGGTCGAAAAACTTTCTTACCAATTTTGGCTACGTTGCGATCGGACGGCATTGCGCATTGCCTCCTCCCATCGCTGATGCTGGTTATATATGTCTCACCCACACTCGTTGCCTCCTCCCATCGCTGATGCTGGTTATATGTCTCACCCACACTCGTTCGTTGTCTACGACCCCATTGAAATGGATCCTTGCGAACAGCACCCATCCTGGTATCCATCGCTGCGATTACTTTTGAAAGAGCGTTTCCAGCTACCATGGACCCATGAATTACATAAAGCTGCTAGTGCTCGGTGCGTTCTGATACTCACCTCAGAAATTGACGCAGAGACCTGCAAGGAACTATCGGCAGTAAACTGTATTATCGTCCTCTTTTCTGGCATATACGCCCAGAAATTTACTGCAGTCACACCAGATATTAATGCGCTATTGACTGAGGAAAGGATGGTATGCGAGTGGATGGACTTTGGATTAGTGCCGTCAAAATATGCCAAAAAGTTACTGATGAATGCCTATGGTAATCACCTAGAGCCTAAGCTCCGAGTGATGGGCTTGCCGATCGACATTGATATTTTCACGAACGCAAGCTCAGAATCGCGCGATATGAAACAGATTTTGCTGGGACAGCGGCAAGACTACGACAAGAACTTCATTCTCGAAGCCGAAATATGTAGTGAGTTATTAGCAAGAGGATACCGAGTCATCCGCGCTTCATCGCGCAGCAACCCCGCGTTACAGGATTTTGCGCTTTACGCAGAGCGACACCTCGGTGTTCCTAGCCGCGGCGAGCCTGATAAGTATCTCTCTCAATGTCTACAAAGTGGATTTGTGCTTATTACCTCACCTGCGGAAACTTTATGTATCACCGCTATTGAAGCAGTTGCCGCTGGATGCATTCCTGTTGTTCCGGATCACTCTGCGTTTCAGGAGTGGTGTCATGCAAGCAATCGCTACCAGCCATATAGTATCGCTGATATATTACGCGTTATTCGCGAAGCTCCGGTCAACAAACACCAAATCGCCCGATACCATCCAGATCAGTTCATAGAATCTCTACAGGCTATGATTCGTGATGGACTAAGTTGGACTCAAACTAGGCAGCGTTTCATACCTTCTCATTCATAGTGGAGCAGACAATGCACTCATTCGATCCACCATTATTGGGGAGCTTTTATCAGAGCCATGACTATATAAATTGTCTACGTCAGGCAAACTGTACTTTCTATACACTATATACTAAGACAGGACTGGTTATTGCTGCTGAGATGCAAGACGGTGGTTTTGAGGTTTGGGAGGGACCTAATGGAAAAGATGATGTAATTGACACCTGGATCTGGCTTGTAGACTGCGCACGACACAGCCATGCCCACTATGCACGGATGGTGCTTCCGATCGGTGTTCCCTGCCCAGCTTCCGATCTACTTCCCCTGCCTACAACTGTAGATACCCTACTACTGACTACAGATGCGCCAATAGCGGAGGTATTCCGCAGCTCGTTTCGCCGTAAAGCTAAGCAAGCTCAGAGTCGGGAGGTTCGGGTCATCGAGTCTACATTCGACAGCACGTGGTTCGAGGCAACCTACGTTGCATTAGCGCAAGAGCAAGGTTTTTTGGGAGAAGTCGATAACCTAGAGATACTCAAGCACGCCGCTTCTCTAAACCGCATCATAGTTCTTGATGCTGTCACACTTAACGGCAAGCATCTTGGCTATACTGTACTGATGATTCATCAAGAGCGGATTGAGGTTCGCTATCCCTGGCGATCGCCTACTGCGGTGTTTGGGACGATGAATCTGCTGATTGTCGAGGCTTGGGAGCGCGCCCGCCTTCTCGGGCTGCCCTTTCTGGATCTTGGTGGCATCCCTTCGCAACCAATACCGCCTTTGGACGGGATCTTGAAGTTCAAACAGTCCACTGGTGGGGTTCGCTATTCGCGGGGAGCATTCGCAGCCAAATTGCGCAGTATTGTGTAATGCTGACTACTCAGTACATAGGATTTCCACGACTTCAACTAATTAGCAATCTTGAATATTTTGGTGTAAGAAAACTGTGTATTCTCTAAAACTGCCTATCCACGAAACTTTTCAGAATACCGTTCAAGGAGAAGGATACTGGACGGGGACCTTAGTAGACTTCATCCGATTAGCTGGTTGTCCTGTTCGTTGTCCCTGGTGCGATACTGGTTACGCTGATGGTGGTCTGAGCTTACCCCATGTCTTACGGTCTATTGCTGAACTATTGACAGAGTTGAAGTCCCCCAGAGTTGTGATCAGCGGCGGAGAGCCATTCATCCATAAGAATTTGCCCGAATTAGTTCAAGCTTTATTAGAGGCTGGTAAGCAGGTCAGTATTGAAACATCTGGCTCTTATTGGCAGGATGTCTCACAACAAGCTTGGATAACCTTATCCCCTAAGCAGCACGTTAGCCCTAACTATCCAGTAAAAAAGGAATTTTGGTCTAGAGCAAATGAAATTAAGTTTGTGATAGGTACAGGTCAAGAACTTGATTTCTACAGAGAACACTTGGTATCTAACCTCAGTACGCAAGTGTATTTACAGCCTGAATGGAACCAGCGGTCTAGGGCTATTCCCATAATCTTGGAATTATTCAAAGAGAACCCATCCTACAGATTATCTCTGCAAACTCATAAGCTTATTGGAATGCAATGACCGAGCAATGGATACTTGGTAAAGAATTCAGATTTGAGGCGGCTCATAAACTGCCTTGCCACGATGGTAAGCGTGCAAGATTACACGGACAAGCCCTAGATAATTCTATGGATAGAGCAGCATTTGATGTATTTGTTGAAAAGTGCTTTTGCCCTAACTTATGGCTAGGCGCAGTAGTTGTTATGGATAATTTACCTGCTCATAACAAAAAACTCAGAGTCGATTAAATTTATTTCAGGTTAACATATGGTTATGGTTTTCATTTTGGAGTAAATATATTGTCATGCCTAAACAAGTTTCAATTTTTCTGAATGGAGTAACAATAGTTGACCACGCTTATATTGACGATCGAGGAAATATTAGAGGAGGATCATTTAATCCAGGATTTGTAGTTACAGGTGAAGTAGATTCTACAGAAAAGGTAGTTGTCGATTTTTCAACGGTAAAAAAAACAATCAAAAGGCTACTAGATGAACGGGAGACAGGGTTCGATCATAAATTGTGGATTTTAGAGGGATACTCCCAGTGCGATAAAGAATTTGACCGTGATAGAATCAAGATAAATTCTCCTGGTTTACGGTTAGATATTCCCAGAAATGCTGTAAAAATATTTAAGAAAAAACAATATTTATTAGCAGAAATTGGTCGTAGTTTTGAAGATTATTTAAATCAAAAAATTAAAGCTTATCATCCAAGTATAAAGGTGAGTTGCTATAACAGTATTGAACCTTATAGCTTAATAATGAAACCTGAACTATTATCTTATTTTACTTACTGTCATGGACTAAAAAACTCAACATCTTGGGGGTGTCAGAACAATTCTCACGGTCATTTATC
Organism: Oscillatoria sp. SIO1A7; assembly: GCA_010672965.1. GTDB lineage: Bacteria > Cyanobacteriota > Cyanobacteriia > Cyanobacteriales > Laspinemataceae > SIO1A7. The sequence continues at coordinate 28,531 of JAAHFN010000040.1, read as the reverse complement.
ATTTATATCTCTGTTGAATAATGGAAAGGAATCAAAGAATTCTAGGCTTTTAAATTTACAAAGAGAAATATCTAAGGAACTAGATAGAACAATTTTTTTGTGGAAGGAAAATGTGACTTCACGAAACAATGAAATAGTCAAGATGGAGTACGCAACTCGGGAGCGAGGATACTTTTTTGCGGAATACAAAACAGAACATAACAAGCTAGCGATATTGGACACGGAAACCACTATAGAATTTCTCACAGAATATGTCTGTGAAAAATGGAATAAAGAACTCGAATATGTAGGAGCAAATGCGATCGCCCTAAGCGAAGGGCTTGCAAAAGGTGGATATGCCAATTTGAACGATAAACTACAGCATTAGGATTTGAGTCGTGAACAAAATAAGAAAATATACGCGAGACTAAATTGTGTATTTTTTAAACTGGAACAGACTGCTTTATACCAATTTATTTTGAGGATATTAGACTGGTTATTGCTGCTGAGATGCAAGATGGTGGTTTTGAGGTTTGGGAGGGACCTAATGCAAAAGATGATGTAATTGACACATGGATCTGGCTTGTAGACTGCGCACGGCGCAGCAATGCAAAATATGTACGGATGGTGCTTCCGAACGGTGTTCCCTGCCCAGCTTCCGCTCGACTTCCCCTGCCTACAACTCTAGATATCCTACTACTGACTACAAATGCACCAATAGCGGAGGTATTCCGCAGCTATTCCCATAATCTTGGAATTATTCAAAGAGAACCCATCCTACAGATTATCTCTGCAAACTCATAAGCTTATTGGAATGCAATGACCGAGCAATGGATACTTGGTAAAGAATTCAGATTTGAGGCGGCTCATAAACTGCCTTGCCACGATGGTAAGCGTGCAAGATTACACGGACATAGCTGGCGCGGGGTTGTATATGTCAGTGCTATAGCTTTAAATAAAAGTGGTTCAAAAACAGGTATGGCAATTGATTACTCGGACATCAAAAAATATATAAAACCCTTGGTTGATGATTATCTGTATCATTATTAATTGAATGAATCAACCGGAATTGACTTCACCAAATGAAAAAATCGCCAAATGGATTTTTGAGCAACTGGAGCAAGCTGGATTACCAGGACTTATTGCTGTTATAATCGACGAGACTTGTACCTCAACCTGCATATACACAAAGTCAGATAGCTCAAGTCTCAAGTCTATTGTGACAAGCAATAATGCCTATAGGTTATGAGCCGATTTTTGTTTAATTGAGAAGGAATAGATGAGATGATACCTCTGAACAAGTGGCATGACATTGGGCGCATATCAACTAGCGATTACTTAAAGTAAAAGCTAAGACTCACCATTACAGTTTTAGGTCTCTTAAAAACATGACATGTCAGCTCTGAATCACTTTCATTGATTAGGAACAAATTATGACTAGCTTTAAATCTAAAGCTTTATGCGTGCTGAGTGGAGGGCAGGATTCTACTACTTGTGCTGCTCTAGCCTGTCAACAGTTTGATGAAGTTCATGCGATAACATTTGACTATGGGCAGCGGCATTTGATTGAACTAGAAAGTGCGATCGCTATTGCCAAGAAACTCAAGCTAGCAAGTCACGAAATAGTAGAGTTAGGTCCAATTTTGAAGGGAACCTCACCCTTGGTGTCTGACAATCCCCTTGGTCAATATAAATCAGCTGAAGAATTGCCAGGTGGGGTAGAACCGACTTTTGTTCCAGCTCGCAATATCCTTTTCCTAACTCTTGCAGCCAACCGAGCTGCTGTAAGGGGAATCAAGGATATCTTTATCGGTGTTTGCGAAGCTGATTTTGCTGGTTATTACGACTGCCGCCAAGTGTTTGTTGATGCGATGGCAAAGGCTCTGGGGGAAGGTGTTTGGGGCAATCCAACGTCTTTTGTAATTCATACTCCGCTGATGCAATTAACTAAAGCTGAGAGTGTAAAATTAGCAGTCGATGTGCTGGATGACAGGTTCCAGGAAGTCCTTGAGTTGACCCATACCTGTTATGCTGGAGTAAGAGGTGGTTGTGGTAAATGTCATGCTTGTCTAATCCGTGACCGTGGATTTCGTGAGGCTGGTATAGAAGATCCAATTTGGAAGTTTAGGAAGGTGGTATTATGAGTAAGACATTGCTACAGTATGGTGATGAGGCTATACTTGAGGCTGCAAGTCAACCTTTAGAAGTGTGGCCTAATCAATCACGAGAACATGACTACTTGATTCACATTGAGCATCCTGAGTTCACAGCTCTTTGCCCGCGCTCAGGCTACCCTGACTTCGGAATAATAGTATTGGAGTATTATCCAGATGAATGGGTAGTAGAACTGAAAGCGTTTAAGCTTTACATCAACTCGTTCAGGCAGGATCGAATTAGTCATGAGGCAGCGATAAATAAAATTGCTGACCGACTGTTTGCAGACGTGCGGCCAAAAGCAATGAGGGTTATAGGTGATTTCATGCGGCGCGGTAACGTAAAGACTGTGATTACAGTTGGTCGCGGTCAGTTAATGAATTTCCCCGAGTATCAGGCAAAAATTTTGTGACTAAGGGACTTCCAAGAAATAAATTCAGGGTACGTAGTTTGAGTGAGTGCCAGGAGTATCCAAATTTGAATACTCAGCATTCAATGAACGACCGTCGGTGGGTGCTTCTTAGCTATAGGCAGCTGTGGTGGAGCGGCGAGCCTCTTATCTTGCAAATCGAATCAATGAGTGGGACGGTAGTTGTGCCGCTACGTATTGAGTATCCGGATGAGGCAGATGGTGTCGCAGTGATACGTTTTCACGGTCATGGCTTTATTGATGTGATGGATGGGTGGTATCCCGACACTCATTATCCGACGGCAGAAATGCTCGCAGCATTATTAAATTACATTCAACAGCGCTTTGACTCTTGTATCATCGATCTCGCTGGACTATTACCAGATTCGCCGCTGCTGGCTGCGTTGCTCTCATTAGCTCGACAACGAGCGGGACTTCAGCTGATGCATTCGCCTTGCGCGAATTGTTTGATTGCCGACACCTCTGAGGGATTAGGTTCTTGGGGACAAGGGTTTGGACAAACTTTGCGCAAACGTCTGCGACGAGTCGAACGCTGGGGCTATCGACTGGAGTTGCCGCAATCGCAGGAGGCGCGAACGAAAAGTGGTGAGGCACTTCTCAAATACCACGAGAAGCGCTGGACTAATGATAGCGATTTGGTTTTGCGCGCTACGATTCAGGCAATTGTCACGACTGCAATCAATGCCCCAGAAATGGAATTTCCTACCCTACTTACAGCTCAAGGACATCCAGTTGCAGTACTTTTGATCTTTAAAGATAAAGAAATCGATGCCTTTTATGCACAGGGATACGATCCTGAATTTAAGCGAATATCTCCGTCGCGTTGTGCGATCGCACTTTATCTCCGCTACCTCGCTGAATGCAAACATGGCGGACTTGATTTTTTACGAGGTGATGAAGAGTATAAATTGGAGTTTTGCAATCGGGAATACGATCTGATGCGCGTTACTGCTGCAATTGGACAAGTACCACTCTCGACTTTAGAAGCAGTACATTCATCATTTATTTAACAGCATAGAGGTAAGATGTGAAACTCCGGGCACTGGTCATTGCTCCTCACCATGACGACGAAAGCATTGGATGCGGTGGATTGATTGCCAAGCTCGCCGAGGCTGGTTGGGACATGGCAATTTGTGTTGTGTTTGCACCTATTGAAGGAATCAATACTCCCGAACATCAAAAGCGTTTGTGCGAGGCCAATTCTGCTGCATCATTACTTGGTGCAAAGCGAATTGGCGATCTCAATTTTCCCTGTCGGGAATTTATTTCTATAGAAACTATTACATGGCAAATAGTCGAGGTGTTACGACAGACACAACCTCAATTGGTGTTAATCCCTCATGAGACAGAACGCGATCCCGAGCATATTTCCAGCTACCGGGCTTGCTTGGAGGCTTTATGGCTATCAGCGTCGGGCTTTCGCAGCGAACTCGGTCCACCCTTAAAAGGCATCGACATCGTACTTGGTTATGAAGTTTGGACACCCATTACCCATCCCCAGCTCACTATTGACATTAGCGGGGTTATCGAGACTAAATTGCGTGCAATTAGATCTTATGCATCGCAACTCGAACTCACCGACTATGCTAGAGCAGCGCGTGGACTAGCAGCCTATCGTGGTGTCATGTACGGAGGTTGTTCGTTCGCTGAGTCGTACTCGATTATCGAAGCTTATGAAAACGCTTTTTATCTCACCTCATTTTGATGACCTCTTCTTGTCGTCATTTGCTCAACTTACTCAAGCCGGTAGTTCTGGGTTTATAGTCTATCCCTTTGCTACACCACAGGATGAAAACTCCTTGCGCTGGGTACAGGAAGAACTACCTAATGTCGGCGAGGTGGGGTGTAAGTGGCAATTTCTTAACGAGGACAATGCAGAGCAGGCTGATACTGTAGCGAAAAGGGCGTTTATTGCTGAAAAGCTTGCTAGCAGAATTTCTGAGATAATTTGTTTTGAGCGCCCTGACGAAGTAATTGCTCCTTTAGGAATCGGTTTGCACCCAGAACATTTAGTATGCGCCCTCGGCGCTCTTTTGGCTCTGCGCGATCTTGGCGATTGCTCTCCCAGTGTAGTGTTTTATAGTGATATTCCATACTGTATAGCACTGCCTTTGCTGCGTGGAGGCCCTTTGCAACTCACTCCGCAGCGCTGGTTACAAGCACAGATAGTTCAAGTTGACGCCAATAAAAAGCTAGCAGCATGTCGGCGTTATGTATCGCAATTTGAGGACGACGGAACCTTCGAGGAAATAATTGCACGGGCATCACCGGAGGCAGTGTCTATGAACTATCCACTTGCGTCTGGTCAAAGTTCCTATGAGTGCTACTGGACTCCAAAGGGAGATACCTCAAGGGCTGGCATTGAAGATTTGATCGCAGTAGTCGATGCCTCACCACCACAAGATATAGAGCTTTTAGAACGTGAACTTTTGCCTGCACCAAGTGATGATACGCCATTTTTTAGCCCTGATTATGCTTCGCGCCAACGCCGTTGGAGCGAAGCGATCCAAAACTGGGCTAAGAGGGAGCTTGTCCCTTAATGCTGATAATATTCAAGAATGAGACTTATTGGTTTAATAGCTGTCGCGCATTTATATTGGGAAAGCGAAGGGACTAGAAAATGGCGTGCGAGCCCCAAGACAGTTGCTGTTTCGGGCCGGATTGCGCATATCGCATGCGATATGCGCAATCGCGTCGCTATATGGGTCGCCGATTTAAATGCGTAACAGCTTACTGACCTGATTAAAATTGTTGCTGAGAATATATGTTGCTAGAATATAATAATCCGACAATTGTAGAGTCTTATCTCAATAACTGGAAGCGTCTTTGGCATCCTATTGCTGTCGCTTCCATGATTACTGCTGATGAGAATGAAAAGCTGCGCCCCATTGAGAGGCAGGTAGTTGGCGAGTCCCTGGCATTCACGAGGGTAGGCGATTCGTTTTTTGCGCTCAATAATCATTGTCGACACCGGGGTGCAAAACTCTCACAGGGATGGTTCAATGTGGAAGGGTCTACTTTTGTTTGTCCGTATCATGGATTTGAATGGGCCCTAAACGGAAAACTCGCTAAGATTCCAGCCTATGATGTCAGCGGGTTTGCATGTCCGAATTCAAAAAAATGGCAAACCGAATCATATCAAGTTATCGAACGCTACGGAATCCTCTGGACATGCCTAATTGATGAACCGCTGCTCCCTCTACCAGAAATTCCCCCACTCAACGATCCCTCTCTTGTTGGGGGAGTCTTTGTTGAGACTTTATTCCATACAGGAGGCGGGCGCGTAGTCGAAGGCACTCTCGATACATACCATATTGCCTTTGCCCATCGTGGCACTATTGGCGATCCAAGTGAGCCAGAAGCGCCGCAGGCGAAGGTCGAGCAGGAGCAATTTCTATATATGGAATTCGAGATGGATCAAAACCAGAATCCCTCAGCTAAAGGCAGCAATGACTCGCAAGAACGTGTTCGAGTCCTCTATCAACAATGGGCTAGTCCTAATGTGGTATTTCTTCTAAAGACTTCTCCTGGAATCCGTTACGGCTTGCTCTTCTTGTATCGGGTTGTCTCTCCGAATGAAACAGTTGTATATCGGCGCATCTTTAGAGACGCTAACGCATCGGAGCCGGAAGACGAATCTGTTGCACTCGAAAATCATATCGATCACGAGGATAAGTTAATTATTGAAGAAATTATACCACGCATTATTCCTACAGACACCAACTTCGAGGTTCACACTGTATTCGATAAACCTACGTTTTCCTATCGCCAGTACATGAAGTCTCTGGGATTTGAGTATTTTTGAGAATAATTTGGCAGCTATTAAAAAGGCTGAACCCCTTGATTTTGTGTAAATATAACCCAAATTACGCAGGGAAAGAAGACGAAAAAAGTATTTTACAATAAGCTTGGTATATCAAGGGAACGGCCATTTTTAGGGGGTTCCAACCAGAGCAATTTCGGCTAGTTCCAACATTGCACTGCACTGCTTATTGACAATCAGCTGTCGCGCATTTAGATTGGGAGAGGGAGGGATCAAAAAACAGCTTGCGAGCCCAATAAAGTTGCTCGTTCCGGCTTTCGCGTCCCTATACGGGTCACCTATTTAAATGCGTAACAGCTTATACTCAATAATTAATTGGGATCCAGGCCGCAAACTTTGATTTGAGTACAATTACTGATGCGAAATGTGGGCTACAAGTTGTAGTGCGCAATTTGGGGGTATCTGAGTATAATTACTTATGCAGAATGTGAGATATTAACTTTTAATATAAAACTGTTGAATCCTGCTGTAAAACCTCCACCGCCGGAATCTGCTCGAGTCAATCCGGCGTATATATCAAGAGATGATGTCGTTCTCTGAGGAATGGGAGCAATTGGTTGGGGGATAAAATACAGATAAGGTGATTTCCAGAAAAGGTTGTACCTGTTAGGGTGCTGTTAGCATTAGCGTGACGCACCATTGCTCAATTTTTTTGGGGCGTTCATTTTCGGAAATCACCTAAGCGCCTGTTTAACGGGAGCAAATGCTTTCTCCGCCGTGACAGTTAGGCAGTCAAGTCGGTTTACCATGCCTAGATTAAATCCTGCTTTTTACTTCATTGACAGGGTCAATGTAATTTACAATAAATCTGTCAAACCTTACCTTTTTTGAAAGTTTGTAATCCTAAAGCATATATGTCATTAGAAGAAGTTACAACTCAACCGCCCAGAACTGGTTTTCTACCTAGTTTTACTTTTGCTTGGCGTTACTGGTCTGAATACCCATACACGATTCTCTTGTTAATGATTTTAATGGCTCTTCACACCATTTTTCAGGTTATGGTACCAGTTTTAATGGGAAAGTTGGTTGATAGCTTGGGCAATACAGAAACTTGGAGAGTTCCAGCATGGATATGTGCTTATCTTGTAGGAGCAAGAGCTTTAACATATTTTTGCCGACAATCTGCTGTCTTTACATGGCATAATCTAGCCACAAAAATTATGGCAAAAATGCTCACTCAAGCCTTCGAGAAGGTGCAAAATTTTAGCACTGAATGGCACGCCAATAATTTTGCAGGCAGCTTAGTCAGAAAAGTTACTCGTGGTATGTGGGGCTTCGACCAGTTTGGCGATACACTCTATCTTGTTATGTACCCAAATTTACTGGCAAACATTGCTGTAATGTTCGTGATTTTCCAAAACGGACTTGAAATTGGATTTTTCAATTTTTTAAGTTCTCTTGTTTTCTTATTTATAACGATCGAATTATCAACGGAATACGTAGCACCTGCTTTTGAGGAATCAAATCAACTTGATAGCCAACTGGGTGGCGTTCTATCTGATGCCATTACATGTAATAGTTTGATTAAAGCCTTTGCTATTGAAGAATATGAAACAGGGAGACTGACAAAAGTAGTAGATGAATGGCGTATTAAGGCTAGAAATGCCTGGTGGCGAACAGAAAAATTATTTTCTCTTCAAACAGTCTTGTTCATTTTAATTGAAGCTGGCATTATCAGCTTTAGTATTTGGTTGTGGTACACAGGTAACCGTACAACTGGTGAAGTGGTGACTATTTTTGCTAGTACTCAGCTTGCACAAACTCAGATAAGGGATCTTGGGAATGATATCCGTAACCTTCAACATTCAATTGCGGATATGGAGGATATTGTAAATATCGAGACCATAGATGCGGAAGTTAAAGAAGTTTCTAACGCAGTACCTCTAAAAGTAGAGAAGGGCTTAATTGCTTTTGAGAATGTGACTTTTGGATATAAAAATCAGGTATTGCCGATTTATGAAAACTTTTCTGTAACTATTGGTAGTAGTGAGAAAATTGCTCTTGTCGGTCGTTCAGGTAGTGGCAAAAGTACCTTCGTTAAACTCATCCAACGCCTATACGACGTACAGGGAGGTCGCATCACTATTGATGGTTATGATATCCGCAAAGTCAGTAAACAAAGTCTGCGCCGTGCCTTTTCAATAGTCCCGCAAGAACCTATTCTGTTCCATCGTTCTCTCGCCGAAAATATTGCCATAGGTAACCCTGATGCGACAAGAGAGGAAATTGAAGAAACAGCCCGTAAGGCATACGCTCACGACTTCATTAAGCACTTGCCCAATAGCTACGAAACATTGGTTGGCGAACGTGGGATTAAGCTATCAGGTGGCGAACGCCAACGGATAGGTATTGCCCGTAGCATTCTCGCCAACCGTTCAATTCTTATCTTGGACGAGCCAACAAGCAACTTAGATTCAGTCTCAGAAGAACTGATCCAGAAGGCACTGACCGAACTCATGGTCGGAAGGACAACAATTATCATTGCTCACAGGCTCTCAACCATCAAGTCAGTTGACCGCATTCTTGTTTTTGATAATGGTAAAATTATTGAGGAAGGTAACCACGAAACCTTACTTTCTAAACCTGACAGCTATTACCGATTTCTCTACTCACTACAATCTGATGGTTTTATGCCAGATATCTGTAGCGGCTTGCAATCCAATAGAGCCGGACAAATCCACCACGAAAACCAGTTGGTGATGGAGAATAATCGGCAAGGATAATAGCAAACCGACTGTAGCCAACCCGCAGAGGGTCATATTCGTTGAACATTACGTCTCTTAACAGACAAGATAGTGTAATTAGAGATTGTACCAGATAGGGCTTGCTGAATAATTCGTATCGCGGCGGTTGAATGGCTACAAGGCATTTTTCTAGTTTTACATAGTTTTACATAGCAAGTTCGGATGAACCACTTTTCCCTACACCCTTCCCCCGATCGCTCTTAACTTTGCAAATAATCGGGCAACTTTGGCTAAGTCTTTGTCCCCGGGCGATCGCTCTACTCCACTAGACAGGTCAATTCCCGGGCAGAGCGATCGCTCTATGGCATCTAAAACATTATCTGGATTCAGACCTCCGGCCAGCAACCAAGGAATACTCGGCTGAAAATCTCGCAACATTGCCGAATCCAACTGTTGACCAGTTCCCCCTAGCCGCTCGGGATGGTAAGCATCCAGCAGCAAAGTATCTACGACATCTTTATAAGCTTCCCAGTCAGACAAAGTGGAGGCATTCTTAACTCGGAGAGCTTTGATGATTTCTGCTTCAGGGGGCAAACAGGAGCGTAACTCTAGGCAAAATTCGGGAGATTCATCCCCATGCAGTTGAACCCCGCTTAAACCAGTTTCGGCAAATGTTTGACAAATATTTTCTACGGTGGTATTGGCAAAGACGCCAATTCGATCGATTCCAGAGGGTATTGCTTGGATGACTGTTTGAATAATTGTCCTAATTTGCTCTTTGGTGACGTAGCGCGGGGATGCGGGCACGCAGATAAAACCTAGAGCAGTTGCACCTTCGCGAGCGATCGCTACTCCTTGCTCCGGTATAGTAATACCGCAAATTTTTACTCGCATTATCTATCTAAAAATACTAAATTAGTCATAATACTAACCGCTCCTAATAACCTTATCAAACCTAACCGTACCTACTCAAATCGGATAAGGATAGTTGCTGATAAGACGCCGAACGAGCAGTGCTTTCGACTATTCGAGGCCCTATATCTGCCGATGCCCAATGCCCAAAGAAGGGTGTGAGGTGTGGGGGGTGTGGGGTGTGGGGTAGGGTGCCCTTCTCTGCGGTCTTTTCACCACATTGACGACTGACGGGGATCGTGCCGGCGCGATCGTACCGAAAGCCTCTAACAGTAAGGATTTAAGCCCTCTCAGAGTACGGTAAAAAAATTAAATTGCATGAAGTTTCCCTACACAAGAGCACCCTACACCCGCTTGTGTGGGGTGTAGGGAATTAATAATTTCTCCCAAGTCTTCTCCTTCTCCCAAGTCTTCCCCACACAAGAGCACCCCACACCCTACACCCTAATTCGCGAGCCCAATGCCCGATTCCCAATGCCCAATGCCCAATTCTTTAAATGTTAATCTTTGCTACAAATCGCTCTTTTCTGCAAAGAAATTTTTATAATTTTGGGGTCTCGGTTAAGAGCAAATCAAATAGGAGATAGAAAATTGCTACAGGAAACTTTATTGGCAGTTGCTAATTCAAATGGGGTTACCACGCCAGAGTGGTCCATATCTGTCGCGATAATTATGATTACTTGCAATCTTTTCGTTATTGCGATCGGCAAATGGGCAATCAAAAATCCTGGTGCGGGTCCAACTCTACCCGTGACTTTGCCCGGTATCTGGGAAAATTTTGGCATTCCTGAATTGCTCGCTACTACTAGCTTGGGCCATCTTTTAGGGGCAGGCATGATTCTAGGACTAGCTAATGCCGGCTTGCTCTAGAGCTGCACCAATTTGATAAATTAGTCTATCCCATACAAGACTTACGATAATAGCGATCGCTATTATTTTAGAACGCGGAAAGCGATCCGCGTATTAGGATAAGTAAGATACGACTGGGAGCCAGAAACCCGGTTTCTTCAAGAAACCGGGTTTCTCAGATATAGCTAATGCAGATAAATCGCGTAGGAGTTATTGGTGGGGGACAGCTTGCTTGGATGATGGCCGGTGCGGCTAAAACTTTGGCCATAACTCTGGCAGTTCAGACTCCAAATAATACAGATCCAGCTACCTCTCTAGCTTCGGAAACTATCCTCGCTTCGATAACGGATGCCGAAGCAACAGCTCGCTTAGCCTCGCGCTGCGATGCGATTACTTTTGAAAATGAGTTTATCGATATAGAGGCTTTGTCAGCTCTGGCCGATCGCGGGGTTCAGTTTGTTCCGAGTCTGTCAGTTTTGGAACCTTTATTAGACAAATACCACCAGCGCTGCTATCTCAGAGATTTAGGCATACCCGTCCCGGAGTTTGTTGCCCTAGAAGATTTGGGGGAAAATCTAAGAGCAAAAATTGAGAACCCAAACTTTTCGATGAAATGGCCCTTAGTGATGAAGGCGAGGCGGCATGGCTACGACGGTCGGGGGACGACGATTGTTAAGGACTTATCGGAGTTGGAAGCAACTTGGGAAAAGTGGGGACGAGATCCGGTGTTGCTCGAAGAGTTTGTTCCCTTCGAGCGAGAATTGGCAGCGATCGCCGCTCGGGACAGAAGCGGAGAGATCGCGATTTACCCAATTGTCGAAACCCAGCAGGAAGACCAAGTCTGTCGGCGAGTCATTGTTCCGGCTGCTCTGGAACCGGGGGCGATCGCTGAGTGCGAAGAGATTGCCCGCACTATATTAAATAGCTTGCAAGCTGTAGGGGTTTTTGGCATAGAACTATTTTTGACCCCGGATGCCAAGATTTTGGTAAATGAAATAGCGCCTCGAACTCACAATTCGGGACATTTTAGTCTCGATGCCTCGGAAACCTCCCAATTCGAGCAACTCCTGCGAGCGGTTTGCGATCGGCCCTTGGGTAGCACGGCCTTGCGGAGTGCCGGTGCGGTGATGGTGAATCTCTTGGGTACGGAGCGATCGCTTCTGGACTATGGAGCTAAACGAGAAGAACTGGCTGGGTTTCCCGGGGCTCGGGTACATTGGTACGGAAAAACAGAATCTCGCCCCGGGCGCAAGTTGGGCCATGTCACGGTTTTGCTGGATAAGTCTGAATTGCCAATAGCGCACGAAATTGCCGCTATCCTTGAGTCTATCTGGTATAGCACTAGGGTGTAGGGTGTAGGGTGTAGGGTGTAGGGTGTAGGGTGTAGGGTGTAGGGTGTAGGGTGTAGGGGCGTTTCGCGAAACGCCCCTACGCAAAGAGCAATTTTTGTAATGATAGCTGATAGCTGATAGCTGACTGCTGACTGCTATATTCCAGTCCCGATTCGCCAATCTTTGCCAGATCCCCCCTTGCAGTCTAGAAAAAACTGATTAGAATATAGAGGAGTTCTACTGCGACGTTGGTGACTGCCAATAATGTTTTTAGATCTGTGCCTTTTCGTATAAGGGAACCAAGTTGCTCTAGTAGCAGTAAATCGAGCTTGTACTCGAAAATTTTACGCTCGGGCCAAGGTACCCACCTGGATAAATCCAGGTCAAAAGCTGAGGTAAGACGGCGTCGCGGGGAACTTTTTTAAGTTTTGAGTTTTGAGTTCTTAGCTTGAGAGTTCTTAGGTTGAGAGTCATACGAGTCATACAGCCGGACTGACCGCCGTTCGGGCGATCGCTCTTGTCGTTGCCGGACTGGTTATTGTTTGGGCTGAGCGATCGCGAAAATAGCAGTAATTTTCTTATTTGGCCCCACACCCCACCGCCACACCCCACACCCCGCATTCTCTCGTAAGTCTCGTAATATTTATAGTTGATTTAAATAACAGTGAGACATTTATGTAGGGGCGATTCGCGAATCTCCCCTACATTTTCCGACGTTTTAGATAGATGGTAGTGTCTCATCTTTATTTGAAATGACTATAAAACTGAAAGCTTAAATCTCTCGCCACATAACTTTTAATCCTGAGTGAAAAATAGCCAAACATATTGCCAACAATCAATCGTTAAATAACAACTCAAAACTCAAAACTTAAAACTCAAAACTAAGAACTCAAAACTAAGAACTCTCCCCACCGATGCCCGGTTCGGTATGATAGCTGGTAGTTGCTTTTTATCTCCGGGGTTTTTTATGGCTCGCTACACTGGCTTATTTGTTATTGCCGTTAATATTGACAATCTCCGGCCGTTACTAATAGATTTGCTAAATGATTGCAGGTTAGAAATAACTTATGATGCTGGCGACTATATGATGGCGCGGGAAGTACCCGGAGAGGTTCCATTCACGAAATTAGTCAATGTGGAAGTCGCGCTCGACATATCTGATGAAGAGAGAGCGAGGATGAATTTTGTGGTGAAAAACGAAGAACTGCCATTGCAAAAGGATAACCACTGTCGGCAAATGTTTGAATTGCTTAGAGAGGAAATAGCTCAGACTCGTCAATGGCAACTCTTGGAGATAGCTGCGAGCTGAAGCAGTAAGCGATCGGCTCTCAGCTCTCAGCGGTCAGCTCTCAGCGGTCGGCTCTCAGCGGTCGGCTCTCAGCTCTCAGCGGTCAGTGCGAAGCGCGATCGGCTCTCATACTATTTCTGTATCAAGATGCAACAAATCCGTTCGGGCTGAGTCCTGAGCCTGGTCGTTGCGCTTCGTTGCCCAGGTAGCCCTGGGCAACGAAGCGCGAGCGCCCGAACGGCGAATAAAGGTCGTTATTGCGTGCAGCTTCATCAGGACTTACGCAAACTGTCCATATCTAGTATTTTTAGGGGCAATACTCCCGTATTTGCCGCTATGCCTAGAGTCTATGCGTAAGTCCTGTTCATAAAGAATTGGTCTCAGCGGTCAGCTCTCAGCGGTCAGCTTGTAGGGGCGGTGCCCCCGGTGCCCCCATGCCCGCCCCGGGAGCGCCCCATACCAACCGGGGCAACCTCAAGCTCAGAGCTGACCGCTGAGAGCTGACCGCTGAGAGCTGACCGAAATTTGCTGCGCAAGTCCCTAAGCGATCGGCAGTCAGCGGTCGGTGCGTCAGGCGATCGCCGATCGGTGCGTCAGGCGATCGGCTTGTAGGGGCGGTGCCCCCGTGCCCGCCCCGGGAGCGCCCCATACCAACCGGGGCAACCACGGGGGCCACGGGGGGATTGCCCCTACAAGCCGATCGCACATATTTGACGCTCAAGCTCAGAGCTGACCGCTGAGAGCTGACCGCTGAAAGCTGACCGCTGAAAGCTGACTGCTTTATTGCCATCGCTGGCGCAGTATTAGAGAATTAGTGACTACGCTCGCGGAGCTACAAGCCATCAGAGCGCCAGCAGTGGCAGGGCTGAGAACTATACCCCAGAGAGGAAATAGCAATCCAGCAGCGGCCGGTATGCCGAGAGTGTTGTAAGCAAAAGCCCAAAACAAATTTTGGCGGATTTTATTAAAAGTAGCGCTACCTAGGCGAATAGAAGCAACTACATCCATAAGTTCTTCTCGCATCAGAACCACACCGGCAGTTTCGACTGCAACATCGGTACTGCCTTGGAGGCTAATGCCAACATCCGCTCTTGCTAGAGCCGGTGCATCGTTGATGCCGTCTCCTACCATCGCTACTCGATGCCCTTTTGCTTGCAACTGTTCGATCGCAGCAGCTTTGCCAGCAGGGGTTACGCCAGCCAGAACGTTAGCCGGCTCCAGTTCCAGAGAAACAGCGATCGCCTTTGCTACTTCTTCTCGGTCTCCTGTCAGCAGCATCACCCGCAACCCCATATCCCGCAGGGAATCTAGAGTTGCTTTGGCATCGGCTCTTACTCGGTCGGCTATTGCGATCGCCCCAAGCAAAACTCCCGCAGCAGCGACATAAACTATCGTCTTATTTTCAATCTTATTTTTGATATCGGTTAAAAGGGCTGTTTCCACAAAAACTCCGTTTTCGCGCAACCACTCAGCCGTACCGACCAGCACTAATTCCTCATTAACTGTAGCGGCAACCCCTTTGCCCGGTTCCGTCTTAAAATCCCGCCCTTCTAATAAAGGAATATTCTCTTGTTTTGCTTGTTCGAGAATTGCTGTAGCGAGGGGATGATTGGTTCCGCTTTCTACCGTCGCCGCCAGTTGGAGCAGAGATTTTTGGCTTTGGGTTTTATCTTGGGTTTTATCTTGGGCTTTTTTTTCAGCGGTTACAGCCGATAAATCAATAGAAACCGGCAAGCAATCCACGACTGTAGGATGGCCTGCGGTCAGAGTGCCAGTTTTGTCAAAAACTACCGTATCTAAAGAGTGAATTGCTTCGAGAACGTCGCCGCCGCGAATCAGCAGCCCCCGTTCTGCGCCAATGCCAGTGCCGACCAGAATCGCAGTTGGTGTTGCCAAGCCCAATGCGCAAGGACAAGCAATGACTAAAACTGATATTGTCAGTTTCAAGCTCAGAAGTAGAGGAGAGACAGTGTCGGAGGATAGGTTATGAATTGTATGAGGAGAAATGGAGGATAGGCTATGAATTGTATGAGGAGAAATGGCCAAGGCTTCCGGCCAGACATTGGTGCCAACAAAGTACCAGAAAAGAAAAGTTAAAGTAGCGATCGCCATTACCCCATAAGTAAAATACCCAGCCACCGCATCGGCAAAATGCTGTACCGGCGCTTTGCGAGTTTGAGCCTCTTCTACTAGAGCAACAATCCGAGCCAGGGTCGTATCCGCGCCAGTGCGAGTGGCTCGCATAACGATCGCCCCCGACTGATTCAGCGTCCCTCCAGTTATGACATCCCCTGGCTCTTTAGTTACTGGAGCGGCCTCTCCGGTTAGCATCGACTCGTCTATTGTTGTTTTGCCCGTTATTATTTCCCCATCTACCGGGATTTTTTCTCCGGGGAGAACCTGCAAATATTCTCCGACTCGGACGCGATCGGCGGGAATTTCCGAAGCTATCGATTCTATTTCGACTCCAGCGATCGCCTCGGGCTTGGCAACCAAACGAGCTGTCGCCGGTTTCAGAGACACCAAAGCTTGCAAGGACGCAGCAGCGCGACGTCTGGCCAATCTTTCCAAGGTGCGACCCAGGAGGATAAAGCCCAACATCATTACCGGCTCGTCAAAAAAGCATTCCCAACCCAGTTGGGGATACAGCAGTGCTATGCAGCTTGCGATGTAAGCACTGGTCGCCCCCAAACCAACTAGGGTATTCATATTCGGTGCCAAGCGCCACCAGCCGCGCCAGCCATCTATTAAAAGCGATCGCCCCGGTCCAATCAGAGCGATCGTGGCTAGACCCGCATGAAACCAGATATTTCCCAGCCAGCTTACCTGGGAAATATTCTGGGTAATATGTCCCAAGCCAGATAGAAGAATCAAAACCCCAGCAATAACCAGATTGGCAATTTGCTGTCGAATTTCTTCTTGTTGCCGCTCGGTCGCTCCAGCGTTCGACCCCTCTCCCGAGGCATTTCTGAGTTCAGTGGGGAAGCCAGAGGAGGTTAACTTTTTAATCAGTTCGGCTGGGTCCACTTTACCAGTGCCGCATTCTACAACAGCGACTTCCGTTGCTAAATTAACCCGAGCGGACATGACTTCTGGATGCTGGGTTAGTTGGCGTTCAACTGCTTTGACGCAGCCGGCGCATTTCATTCCCCCCACATCGAGGGTTATAGTTTCTTGTGACATATAGCTAAATTGGGCATTGGGCATGTTCGCATTGGGCATGTTCGCATTGGGCATGTTCGCATTGGGCAAAAAAGCTATCGGCTCTCAGCTCTGCTGCTTATGCGCTCCGCGCAGGCTGCGCTCTTCTGCTTTTAGCTCTAGCTGACTGCTGACTGCTGACCGCTGACCGCTGACCGCTGACCGCTATCGCTTGGGCATTGGGAAGAGCGGAAGAGCGGAATTGGGCATTGGACATGGGAAGAGGCAGGGGAGCATTTCACTTTTGCAGGACTTACGCAAAACATCCAGATCTAATATTTGTAGGGGCAATCCCAAGAGCGTTCGCTCTTGTGCGGAGCCTGCGCGACAGCGCATAGCGTCTCCCAATGCGAGAATCGCCCCTACCCGTAGCGTAGATGCGTGAGTCCTATTTCACAATCGGTAGCCCTTAAGGGCTTCGTTTGTGTAGCCGCGCCAGCCGCCTGGGAGGCGGGGCTTACGCCTATAGGCGTCAGGCGGCGGCTTGCCGAAATTGAAATGCTCCGGCTCGAAGAGGGCGAATGCCATTCACCCCTAGATTTAGAGTACACCTCGTAGGACGGGCTTCCGAAAAGTCCCTCCCACCCTTGTTTTGGAACGGGCGTCCCGCTCGTTCTACGGGAAAAGTCTTTATAGGGCTATTAAACGGACTTGATATAAGACAATTATGCAATAAAAAAGCAGGCATTACTGCCTGCTCTGAAAGTAATTTATTTGTTAAATTATCGCGATCGCCCATCTGCAATAATTTGCCGCAATATAGCACTACACATTAAGGTTAGGGCAATTAAAGGGGCGGCCTCGTCTAGTAACGGCAATGCTTGTGCCGATCGCATGACTGCTGACAGCTAATTGCTTAATGCGATACTAGCGACCGATCGCTGGCGATCGCTTAGCTTCCAGAAATGCTATTGGAGAAGCGGGTGCCTCCCTTGCCAAAGTCGGTACAGAATCCCGAATCCTTGCAGTTAGCTGATGGGTAGTGGCATCGTAAATCTGGGTAACGGCTTTGGGATACAAGCCAATGCCAATAATGGGAATCAACAAACAGCCAATAATAAATACTTCTCGGGGCTCGGCATCTACTAAGACTTCGTGTTCTACCAACTTCTTGTTTTCTGGACCGTAGAGTATTTCTCGCAGCATAGAAAGCAAATAGATAGGAGTGAGGATTACCCCTACTGCTGCCAAGAATACTACCAAAACTTTGAAAGTCGGATTATAGACATCGGTGGTGGCAAAGCCAATAAAGATCATAACTTCTGCTACAAAGCCGCTCATCCCGGGCAGAGCGAGAGAAGCCATAGAACAGGTAGTCCACATGGCAAAGATCTTTTTCATTTTTTGGCCGACGCCGCCCATTTCATCCAACATCAGGGTATGGGTTCGGTCGTAGGTCGCTCCCACCATAAAGAACAAGCTTGCTCCAATCAAACCGTGGGAAATCATTTGTAACATGGCACCGCTTATCCCCAAGTCGGTAAAAGAGGCCATGCCAATCAGTACGAAACCCATGTGGGAAATGGAGGAGTAAGCAATCTTGCGCTTGAGATTGCGTTGAGCAAAAGAGGTGAGGGCGGCATAGATTATGTTTACTACCCCCAGAATCACCAATATTGGAGCAAATTGAGCGTGGGCGTCGGGGAGCATTCCCACGTTCATTCGCAGTAGAGCATATCCGCCCATTTTGAGCAAAATGCCAGCCAGAAGCATGTGTGCCGGTGCGGTGGCTTCGCCGTGAGCGTCTGGCAGCCAAGTATGTAGGGGAAAGATTGGTAGCTTTACGGCGTAAGCTATCAGGAATCCGCCGTAGAGCAACATTTCCAAATTGATGGGATAGTCTTTGGCGGCGATCGCTCTCATGTCAAAAGTAACGGTATCGCCGTAAAAGGCCATTGCCAGTGCGGCTACCAGAATAAACAGAGAACCACCAGCGGTGTAGAGGATAAACTTGGTCGCTGCATAGAGGCGTTTCTTCCCGCCCCAGATGGCCAGGATTAGATAAACAGGAACCAACTCCAGTTCCCAGACTAGGAAAAAGAGCAGCATATCCTGTACGGCAAATACAGCGATTTGCCCGCCGTACATGGCCAGCATCAAGAAGTAAAAAAGCTTCGGCTTGAATGTCACCGGCCAAGCCGCCATTGTTGCCAGGGTAGTGACGAATCCCGTTAGCATAATCAGCGGCATGGAGAGGCCATCGGCTCCCACAGACCAATTTAAGTCTAAGGATGGCACCCAGGCATAGCTTTCTACCAACTGCAAGTTTGGATTGCTAAAGTCATAGCCATAACATACAGCGGTGGTGATGGCGATAAAATCAATTAGCGATATGACTAGAGCATACCACCGCACGGTCTTGCCATCTTTATCCGGTATGAATGGGATTAACAGCGCTGCAGCGATCGGAAATAAGATGATGAAAGTCAGCCAGGGAAAATCAGCCATTTTCAGGATGGTTTAGAATTTCAATTGACAATTCAGAAATATAGCTTTTCTCAAATAAGTGTAATGTAGGGGCGACAGCAACAAGAGCAATTATCTCCGCTGTAGAAGGGTAATTTACTTATTGGGATGCTTCGCCCCAGAAACTTCACATCAATTTGAGAACCGCTATAAGAATAAAGATTGGATATACCAAAAACAATTCTTTATTCTTATTTCTTAATTTTTTTAGCTAATGCCTAGGGTGTTGATTATGAGGTTTATTCACCACATTGGTGCATTCGGGTTTCGGTTAAAACCTACCTTCCCGTAGGGCTTTCCAGCTCCCGTAAGAGGTTGGGAATATGAAGTTTCCCTACACCCCACACCCCAGACCCCACACCCTAGCTAATGCCAGAGATAATGACTAATCCCAGAACGGCTACAAACACTATCAGAGCGTAGAATTGAGCGCGTCCGTTCTCGAAGTATTTCAAACCTTCGCCAGTGACGACCGCCATAAAGCCGGTAAAATTCACAGCCCCATCGACGACTCGGTAGTCCACTTCCATTACCTGTCGGGCTAGCCGGCGGCAACCTTTGACGAAAAGGACTTCATTGATGTCATCTAAGTACCACTTGTTGAGGGAAAACTGGTATAGGGGCTGAATTTTCTGCGCGATCGCTTTCGGGTCTATCTTGCGGCTCATATACATTAAATAAGCCAGACTAATTCCCACCAAAGCGATCCCTACAGAAGAACCACCCATAATCAGGAATTCCGTCAAGTCAAATTCCTCGGCGTGTTCGATCGCTACTGCGAGGGTTTCGCTGGGCGGATGAATAAATTCCTCAAAGTAGTTGGCAAAAGGCGTGCCTACCAAGCCAATCAAAACCGAAGGCACTGCTAAGACCATCAATGCGAAAGTCATTGTTGCTGGGGATTCGTGGGGATATTCGCTATGCCCGTCGGATCCATGACCAGATTCATGGCTAGACCCATGACTGGATTCGTGATGAATATCCTGGCTATGTTCCAATTCCCCGACTCCCATAGCACCTGGCCCAAAAGGAAGGGCTGGTTCTCCTGCTGTAGCGGTTTGCAGCAGTTCTTGGCGAATCTCGGTTTCATTGCCCCGGAAGCCACCTTCAAAAGTGGAGAAGTACATTCGGAACATATAAAAAGCCGTCAGTCCAGCAGTTAACCAGCCCACTGCCCACATGGCAGGATTAACTGCGAAGGTAGAACCGAGGATTTCATCTTTCGACCAGAAACCAGCAAAAGGAGGAATCCCGCAGATCGCCAAAGTGCCAATCAAAAAGGTAAAAGCGGTGATGGGCATGTACTTGCGCAATCCCCCCATCAGCCGCATATCCTGAGCTAGCACTGGGTTGTGACCTACTACTGCTTCCATGCTGTGAATCACCGAGCCCGAACCGAGGAACAGCATCGCTTTGAAGTAAGCGTGGGTCATCAGGTGAAAGAGGCCAGCGCTGTAGGCTCCTACTCCCATTGCCATTGTCATATAGCCAAGTTGGGATATGGTCGAGTAGGCTAGACCTTTTTTGATGTCATTTTGGGTGATGGCAATGGTTGCGCCCAGAAATGCAGTAAAGCATCCAGTCCAGGCAATCACGGTCATTGCGATCGGAACGTTCTCGAATACGGGATACATCCGAGCAACGAGGAAGACGCCAGCGGCTACCATCGTGGCTGCGTGGATGAGAGCCGAAATTGGTGTAGGACCTTCCATTGCATCTGGAAGCCAGACATGCAAGGGAAATTGAGCTGATTTTGCGACAGGGCCAAGAAAAACCAAGATAGCAAAAACAACGGCCAAGCCGCTGGCTAAAGCGCCGGATTCTACCAGTTCTTGGAGTCTTTCGCCCATCAACTCAAACTCAAAGGTGCCGGTGGCCCAGTATAGTCCGAGCATTCCCAGCAAGAGGCCGAAGTCACCGACCCGGTTGGTTACAAATGCTTTCTGGCAGGCATCTGCTGCGGGGCTGCGATCGTACCAGAAACCGACCAGTAAGTAGGAACACATCCCGACCAGTTCCCAGAAGATGTAAATTTGCACCAAGTTGGGAGAGAGAACCAAACCCAACATGGAGGCGCTAAATATGCTCAGGTAGGCATAGAAGCGTACATATCCAGGGTCGTGGGCCATGTAGCCATCGGTATAGACCATTACCAGAAGGGCAACGGTGGTCACGATCGCCAGCATCAGGGAGGTCAAGTGGTCTATTGTGTAGCCCATCGAGAGGTGAAAGTCGCCTGCAGCGGCCCACTCAAACAAATAGGTGTAGGGTGGGTGGCCTTGAATTTGGCTCCACAGCAAACCAAAGGACAAGACCATTGAGGCTCCCAGAAGAGAAACCACAAACAGCGCGCTTAATTGCCGCAGATTGTTGGTCGCTTTGTTATATGAAATCAAGCCCAAGCCGATCGCCATTGCACCTGCTAATGGCAAGACTGGAATCAACCAGGCATATTCATAGAGCAATTCCATCACTGATGCCTATCTAGGAGTTTTTACTTAATGTTTACACAAGAGCTTTGATTTTGACACGTTTAAAACCAGAAGATTGGTTTTAGACATTTGACTCTTAATTATAGACAGTTGTCTCGCTACCTAAAATTCAACTGGATGTTAGCAAATATTAGAAGTTATAGCGCGGTAAGCAGTTAGCTGTCAGCAGTCAGCTTTCAGCAGTTAGGCGAGAAACCCGGTTTTTTGAAAAACCGGGTTTCTGGGGGTTTCTGGCTCCGGGGACTTTTGCACGGTACTTACGCATTACCTCTATATGTGTAGGGGCGATTTCGCGCGATCGCCCCTACATTTAGGGTTATATTTCCAATTCTGCGTAAGTCCTATTGCAATAACCGAGGATTTTAATGTGCCAAAGCCATGTAGGGGGAGCGATCGCTCCCTAAATAAACACAAGACTTACGCAAAAGAAATCGTCCAATACCATCCGTAGGGGTCAACGGCCGTTGACCCCTACCACATATAGAGTCAATGCGTAAGTAAGTCCTAAAACAGTTAATTTATTGCCAGCCGATCGCTAAAAAAACCGCCCAGAGTAACTTGGGCGGGATTCCTAAGCTTGCTTTTTTTGAATGCAGTTTATCTGTTGAAGTTTGGTGAAATTCAGGTAAAGCAAGGTTGCAGGCCATAAACAGAGCTGGTCTGTAAATTAAAATGTTTTCTCCTCCATTGGGTTGCTCCTCTTGAAATTTTTTGCGTGCATTTCAATTTTGATGTTTGGAGGGTTGAAGTAAAAAGCTAGCTTTTCACTTTAACCCATTATACAAAATTAGAATGTTTCGGATTTTATCGAGGTCTAATCGCTGAAACTGCTACCTCTTGTTTCTGCACCTCTTGCTTTTGATCGATCGGTTTCAACTCAATTAGGGATTGCAATTGCCTCTGTAGGTCCTCGCGGCTTTGGAATCCTTCAATCCTATCTTTTACTTGGCCCCCCTCAAATAAAATTAAGGTCGGCAACTTGTTAAGTTTATATGTGAAAGCCAGTTTCAAACTGAGATCGGCATCAAAGCTAACCACTTTGATTTGCCCCCCTTTTTCTTGCTGAAATCTTTTTAAGATTGGCTCTACGATCTTGCACAAACCACACCAAGGTGCCCAAAAGTGGACCATAACCGGGGTGGCAGCTTCTAAAACTTCTTTTGCAAAAGTCCGCTCGCTGACAGACAACATTATACCTCGAAAATTTAATCGCTGTTTCGATTTAGTCTGGGATCATGCTACATCGGTTTGGGATCGTCGCGCTAGTTATTTTTGGTTGACGATTGGTTTTTTTTCCTTTGCAAAAGCGAACAATTACTAATTACCAACAAATAATACAAGCTTTTATTACCCGTCACCAACTGACGCTGGCTGTAGCTCGCATCAAGACAGGATGAGACCACCACAGGGCAAGGACGAAAATGGTAACGCCCAAGTAGGAAGGGCGGAGAAATTCTCTCAATTCTAAGGTTTGTCGTTTTTGCAATATGGCCAGAAAAGGGATGACTGAGGTGCGAGCTTTGACCGCTTCAAAGGCAGAGCCGTAACGAGCTATCCAGCGGCGATCGCCATGCCACGCGCCAAAAAGATGATGCAGCACTAAGCCAATGGAGGTCGCCAGGGTAAAAGTCGTGCCTATCCAAAGGGTATGAGCTACGCACCAAATTATTTGACCTACCAATTGCGGATGGCGGCTGATACGAATAATCCCCGTTTCGTACAGATGAACTTCTGGCTTGGTAATAGCAGCAATTTCCAGCAGATTAAAGGTAGCGGGATAAAGAAACAGGAAAGAAATCGCCGAGAGAGTCCATACTATCGGTTTAACTGCTGGCACTCCTTGTAATTGCCATAGCTGCAACCCATCATAGCGATGGTTGAAGAAGTAGATAATCAAAATTAGCGCCAAAGGCAGACTGACCAAAGCAAATAGGATTCGGTAGAGTCTGGCTCCGATAATTTGTTCGCCTTTGGGTCGAAGTGCTGCTAAGCCACTGTGGGCGATCGCAAATGCCAACAACAGCCCTAGCATTATAAAATGGCTTTTTGTCAACCAGTCGTACAGCATCTGAAATGGGGTAATTAGTCCAAACGTTGGGGATCGGGAGGGAATTGGGAATTGGAAAAGTTATAAATTTTCAGCCTTAAATTAATATGCTTTGTATGTAATTTGGAATAGTGCTGGCGTGTTTTCTACATAACCCAAAAGGTAATGTTCTTGGCTTTTTGGTATCCAAGGACTTAAACAAATGCAAAAGCCCATTGCACATACAGCTAAACCTCTCAAGCTAAGAACTCTCAAGCTAAGAACTTCCTCCAAGCCCCCATTCCCTATTTATCACGGCCGACCATAAGTTTTGCTAAGATTTATGTAAAATTTTGTAACAGCAATAGACTTGCCCACAGACAGGGAAAAGTATGGGCATATAGAGTGCTAGAATTAGGGCGGCCCAATGTTGGCAAATATTGTCTTGCCAACAGATAAATAAATTATCCTGGAGAGGCGATCGCCTTAGCCAGGGTTGGCCACCCCGCAGCCACAGGACTTATGCAAAGTATAGGTCTAAGTCTATATGCAGTATCTGGTGCGCAAGTAGCACCCTACGAATAGCGCCCCCGTGCCTAAGTCCCGAGCCAAGCGAAATCGCGACCCCGTCCACAGGCGATCGCTCCCGTTTTCCCCCTAGCTGTTGCCAAGCGGTCCAATAACCGCAAGATATCGCGTCTTTTCATTCGCCCCTTTCAGGTGTATATAGTATGTCCGACGTTCCTTTCTCCTTAGATCAGTTACGCATTCTCAAAGCGATCGCCGCCGAGGGAAGTTTCAAACGCGCTGCTGATAGTCTATTTGTCTCCCAGCCTGCAATCAGCCTGCAAATACAAAACTTGGAGCGGCAGCTAGAGGTGCCTTTATTTAACAGAGCGGGCCGAAAAGCGCAACTGACTCAAGCGGGCCAGCTTCTGCTGAACTACAGCGAAAAAATTCTCAGCCTATGTCAGGAAACCCGTAGAGCGCTAGAAGACCTACAAAATCTCCAAGGGGGCAGTTTGATTGTCGGGGCTTCTCAGACAACGGGTACTTATCTGTTGCCCCGTATGATTGGACTTTTTCGCGATAAATATCCCGATGTAGCAGTGCAACTACACGTTCATTCCACCCGTCGCACTGCTTGGAGCGTGGCCAACGGACAAATCGACTTAGCCATTGTCGGGGGAGAAGTTCCCCTAGAACTCAAAGAATCCTTAGAAGTTAAACCCTATGCAGAAGATGAGTTAGCTCTAATACTGCCAGTCTCCCATCCCCTCGCTAAACTGGGAACAATCCAAAAAGAAAACCTTTACGAACTACAATTTATCGCCTTAGATTCTCAATCAACTATCCGCAAGATGATTGACAAAGTTCTATCCCTGTACAATATTGATACGCGCCTCCTAAAAGTAGAAATGGAACTGAACTCGATTGAAGCTATTAAAAATGCAGTGCAGGCGGGCTTGGGCGCTGCTTTTGTATCGAGTTCGGCGATAGAAAAAGAAGTGAATATGGCCATGCTGCACCGCGCTACTATAGAAGGAGTGGTGGTTAAGCGCATACTCTGGACGATTGTAAATCCTAATTGCTATCAGCCGAAAGCAGCAGAGGCTTTTAGTAGAGAAATTATGCCCCAGTTTTCGACCCTGGGTTGGCGCTATTCAGAACGAGACAATAACCTGCAAAAAGTGACCGAAATTGAGGATATAGGAGAACTTGAAGAATTTAATAAAATAGAGGAAAAGTCATTAGAGGCTGCTGCACCAAAATCTAAGAAAAAGTAAGGCTGTAAAAAATAGATAACTATCAGAAAATTGGGAAGGAGCGCAAGATTAGCTCGCTGGCTCTTGGGCAAAAAAACAAAGAGTTCGGGAAGCGTTGCGGAAAAATGGTTGTGAAGCGTTGTGAAGGGATGGTTGCGTATGGTTGCAAAAGGATAGTTGCGAAGGGATAGTTGCGAAGGGATGGTTGCGAAGGGATGGTTGCGAAGGGATGGTTGCGTATGGTTGCGAAAGTATGTTTGTGAAAAATAAAGAATAGTAATTATGGAAATTTACTGTACTCGTCCTGGATGCCCTAAACCGCTAAACCACTTTAGGGATCTGGACGACAATGCAACCTTGAAGACAGTGACACAGAAGTATTGTACTTCTTGTGGGATGCCATTGATTTTAGATGGTCGCTATTTACCTGAAAGACTTTTGGGACAGGGGGGCTTTGGGGCGGCATTTCTAGCACGCGATCGCCGATCCCCAACCCTACGGCAATGTGCGGTAAAGCAATTCCAACCCAGCGGGGATTTAAATCCGGAACAGTTGGCGATCGCACAAAAATTATTTGATACTGAAGCCCTAGTTCTCGACTCTCTGGGCAGCCAACATCCCCAAATACCGGTTCTTTTGGCTTTCTTTCCCCTAGAAGCACCGGGATGGCCATCTTCGGTTCCCGCTCAATTTTTCTATATAGTTCAAGAATTTATCGATGGCCGGGACTTGCAAGAAGAATTGGAGCAAAAAGGCAAGTTTTCCGAACCAGAAGTGTTGGAGATATTGCTGGAAATTCTCAAAATTCTCAAGTTCGTCCACGAAAATGATGCGATTCATCGGGATATCAAGCCTTCAAATATTATGCGCGATCGCTCCTCCGGTCGCCTGTACTTGCTAGATTTTGGCGCTGTAAAACAGATAGCCCAAGGGGCAGGCAGCTCTGCATCTGGAAGTTCGACTGGTATCTACTCAATGGGGTTTGCTCCACCCGAACAAATGGCAGGCCGCACTGTTTTTCCTTCTACAGATCTCTATGCCCTTGCCGTAACTTGCATTACCCTCTTAACTGGCAAAGAAACTCAGGAGTTGTTTGATTCCTATAGTAATGAGTGGAACTGGCAAAATCACGTCGCGGTTTCTGGAAACCTGGCGGATGTTTTAGATCGGATGCTTTTGCCAACGCCGAGCGATCGCTTCGGCTCGGCAGAACAAGTTTTAGCAGCTCTTGCGCCCCAAGCTCCAAAACCGCCGCTATCTCCACCAGCTACTTCCCCACCAACTACTTCCCCACCCCCACCAAATACTTCTGTGCCAGTTTCTCCGCCACCTGTTTCCCCGTCAACAAGTATCCAATCACCCCCGGCTCCCAGGCAACCCACAATACCTCCACCACCGAGTCCCGGACCGATCGCAGCCTCTAGCTCTGCCTCTAAACCAGTACCTCAGCCAGCACCTCGGCCTTCATTCTCGACATTAGAAATTTTAGGAGGAGCTGCTTTTACGGGTTTTGAAGGGGGTTTGTTGGCGATCGCTCTGAGCAGTGCCATTGGCTCCCCTTTACTCAGCGCTATTATATGGGCGGCGCTTCTCGCGGCTTTAATATGGGCGCAATCTATCCGAGCCATTGCCAAACAGGATTTAGCGATTATTGCCGGAGTTTCTCTAGCAATTGTAATAATTGTCGCTCCCTTGCGAGTTGGCTTGACTGCCCCAGCAGCAATGCTGTTTTCTGTATTGGCTGGCTTGGGAGCGATCGCGCTTACGGCTCTATTTCGTTTGGTTTATACCTTTTTGTCCCGCATTTTTTGAAGTTAAAAGCTTCAACGGAGAATTGGGCATTGGAAGTCAAAAGTCAAAAGTCAAAAGTCAAAAGTCAAAAGTCAAAAGTCAAAAGTCAAAAGTCAAAAGTCAAAAGTCAAAAGTCAAAAGTTGGAAGTCCAAAGTCAAAAGTTGGAAGTCAAAAGTCAAAAGTTGGAAGTTGGAAGTCAAAAGTTGGAAGTCAAAAGTTGGAAGTCAAAAGTTGGAAGTCAAAAGTCAAAAGTCAAAAGTATAATCTGACGAAGTTTGAGCGTTTATAAATGTCAAGCGCTTATTTGCGTAGTGCTATAACCTTTAACCTTTAACTTTTTGACTTTTGACTTTTGACTTTTGACTTCCAATGCCCCCATGCTATTCCCGTTTAGTTGCGCTTTCGTGCCAGTTGCGCAGAAGCAACTCGGATAAGGCGGTCAGTAGGGCAAAGATGGTAACTCCCAAAATCGAAGTCAAAAACAAAGCGGCAAACATTCGAGGAACTTCTAGCCTATATCCTGACATTAGAATTTGGTAAGCAATTCCTGACTTTGCGCCCCCCGTACCTGCCACAAATTCCGCCACCACTGCGCCGATTAATGCTAAGCCACCGCTGATGCGCAAGCCTGCCAAAAAATAGGGCATCGCGTTGGGCAAGCGCAGATAGAGCAGGGTTTGCCAGCGGGAAGCTTTGTAGAGGCGAAATAGGTCGCTTAAGTTGCGATCGACGCTGTTGAGGCCAGTAGTAGTGTTAGAAATCATGGGAAACAAAGCCACAATCCAGGCACAAACTACTAAGGCGGCGAAGGTGTTGCCCTTAAACCAAATAATAATTAAGGGGGCGATCGCGCTGAGTGGCGTTGTCTGGAGAATTACTGCATAGGGAAACAGGCTTCTTTCAATCCACTTGCTTTGAACTAAAAGAATTGAGAAAGACAATCCCGAAACTACTGCAGCAATCAAGGCAACAATCGCTATCTGTAGGGTGATAGTAAGGGCTGGAAACAGAACTTCCCTATCGCTGACAAGGGTCTTGAGAACCAGCCAAGGACTTGGAAGAATATAGGGAGGAGTCTCGGTGACCCGCACAAATATATCCCAAGCCAGCAATGCTACGACTCCTACTGCTAGGGGAGCCAGAATATCAACAGAAATAAAGCGATTTTTAGTTATGCGATCGCCAGGCTTTGGACTCATTTTTAGATTTTAGCTTATAAGATTAGGGCGACCTTGTGGGGGGGTAATATCAAATCCGGTTAAACAGTCACAGTTTGTAGGGGCGGTGCCCCCGTGCCCGCCCCGGCCGCGTCGGTTGGTCTGGGGCGGGCACGGGGGC
>JAAHFN010000004.1 GCA_010672965.1 Oscillatoria sp. SIO1A7 | reverse complement strand
AAAACAAGCAATGGAGAAGATTCGCAATTGTGACGTTGACGATTGGGCTAATAAAGTTCTTGGTCCATCCATGCTTTCTAAAAGGAGAGCTATAACTAACTAAAAGTTAAGGGTGACAGAAAAACTGTATGAAAATAAGAAGGCAAAAATTCCACAGAGTCAACACCCTAGGCGGTGCCCCCGGGAGCGCCCCGGGAGCGCCCCAGACCAATCGGGGCAACCACGGGATTTATGGAACAGCTACGCGGATTTGATATTAAAACTTAAAACTCAAAACTTAAAACTCTCAAGCTAAGAACTTAACCCTCTAATTGAGGTCGATCCTGTCGGAGAAAGTCGAGCAATTCTCGATTGACGAGGTGGGGAACTTCTTGCTGAATCCAGTGACCGCATTGAGGCACTAATTTGAGTTTGAATGGAGCCTCAATCAATTTATCGAGATTTTCAGTAAAAGTTTTCCCCAACAAAGAATCTTCTTCCCCCCAGAGAACTAAGGTGGGAGCCTTCACCCGAGCGGGCGATCGCCCAAAGTTTTCGAGCCAATTCAGGGGCGACATCAACTGTCGGTAGTAATTCATAGTGGCCGACAGCACTCCTGGTTTGGCCAGGGCTTCCTGATAAATCTTAGTCAAATCGCCGGTAAAAGCTCCTTTGCGGATGGCGTTGTCGCGAAATATATTTTTTACGAATTCTTTAAGATTGTTCTGGATCAGCCATTCGGGAATGCCGGGAACTTGAAATGCAAACATATACCAGTTCTGGCGCAATCGATCCATATTTGCTCCCATGTCTTGGAGCCAGCGCTGCGGGTGCGGCGCATTCAATATTGCTAGTTGGTTGAGAGAGTTGGGAAATTTCTGAGCAAGGTGCCAAGCGATCGCCCCTCCCCAATCGTGGCCTACGACATGAGCTTTGACATATCCCAAACTATGGATTAAGCCCACGATATCTTTGCTGAGGGTATCCAGGTCGTACCCGCTCTCGGGCTTATCGGAATCGTTATAGCCGCGCAAGTCTGGGACCACTACTTTAAAATGGCGAGCCAGGGAGGGAATTTGATGGCGCCAGGAATACCAAAATTCTGGAAATCCATGCAGGAGTACCACCAAGTCTCCTTGTCCTTGGGTTACGCAATGCAAGCGTATCCGGTTGGTCCGCACAAAACTATGTTGCCAAGCAGCTTCTACAGCAGTCATAAAGTTTTTTGTTTTTTTCTCCGAGGGGCACCTCGCCTTCTATATCTCGCCTCTTATATCTCGCCTCCTATATAAGAAGAAGGAAGTAAGGAAGATTTAGAAGATCTCCATAAGGGGGCGAAACCGCAGTAATGCCAGGGAGGCCAGGAAAAAATATCTTGCTTCCATATAACCTTGGTTTTCTGGCGATCGGTTTTGGATGCCCTACCTTTCAGGGTAGCATTAGCCTCTCCATCCACCAACTGGGTATTAAGCTTGCTGGGTCTCTTGGCTGCTTTCTGGGGAATGACTTGCCATTGCAGATTGGTTGGGTCGAACGTGATGCTTGACTAATCCGGCGAGTTCCTGCAATTGGGCGATCGCTTCGGCTCCTTCCAATTTCATCAGTTCGCGATCGTCCCGCATCTCCGTCCAAGTAATCCCATAATCGGAGACTAGGAAGCGAATCAGATGACCTTCTTTCAAACTGACCATAAACGAGGCGCTACTCATTTCCTCTCCACAGGTATAGCAGGAAGCAAGATATCCCCGGCGCTCTAGCACAATTGCTAGCGCTTGTAAGTTCATTACTAGGTCCCGGACAAACTTACGGTGCTGTTCGGCGAGTCTGATAAACACGGTTTTCCTCCATCGATCGCGCCATATTGGCAACGGTTCTTAACAGGTTCTTAAGATGATTCTGTTTGTGCGTTCAAAGGCTCTGCATTCAAAGGCTCTGCATTCAAAGGCATAGACTCATTTGGTCCATCAAACATCTACAAATTATCCTTACCAATCCCAGACTAATTTAACCGACTATTCCAAAAAGAAACAGATCGCCACCATCAAATTGGCCGCGCGATCGCTTTTCAATTCTCACCCCAAAGCTACTTTTCCGGAAAGGGCGCTACCTCGGCCTGCCGGAAGCTAGCGCCCAGGACACAGGCAGCGCATTCGTTTCGCTCCTGCGACCTGGGTTTCCGAGCCTATGCCATTGATTGGTAATTCTTATGATTACTAGAAGAAATTCATTTTACTGGCGTACGAATAATAGCAAAAAGCAAAATTCGATACCAATACAGACAGAAATCTTGCTAGAAAGGGCAACTGCCCGTTGTTTTATCGCTTGTTGTCCCTCCGATTGGGAGGGATATTTTATTTTTTATTTAGTTTTCTTAGTTGACCTGCCACCAACCAAACGACGGTCCGATAAAACGAACCGTTATCCAAGAAATGACTAGGAATGCAATTCCGATCCAAGCCCCTCTGGTGGACCATTTGACAAACTGTTCTGCTTGGCTTTTGGTGATGGGCATCCAGGGAAGAATAGTGGGCTCTTGGCCGTACTTTTCCCCGAGTGCTTCTTTGCGACGTTTTGCTTCACCCATAGCTCTAACTAAAAAAATAGAGTTTGGCTTGATAATAGCGTCCGATCGAGGATTTTGTTTTTTTCGAGCAAAGAATATGTCATTAATTGTTGGGCAAGTTGTTGGCTAATGGGGCGTTTCGCCAACTATAGTCAGCAGTCACTGCTCAGCAGTCACTGCTCAGCTTATGCGGGAGCTACCCCAACAGGACAAGCATTGCCGGGACAATTGCTTTGGTCAACAGTCAGCACTCAGCAGTCACTGCTCAGCTTATGTGCGAAGAGCGCGGAGCTACGCCAATAGCACAAGCATTATAGCAGCAAGCAGTCAGCTATCAGCTATCAGCAGTCACCCTGGCGCGTCTATTGCCATCTAAGCATACATGCGCGATTTGTAACCGTCCTAACCAAGCGTGTGTAGTGCTATACCGGGACGATTGCTTTGGCAAACAATTAAATTATCTTCAAAAATATGTAAACTGCTATAATTACCAATCCGCAAAATAAGTAACGTCTAGATAGTCAATTCGGCTGTATGGGCTTAGAGCTGCTAGCACTTGCTGGCCGTAGGTGCGGTTGATGACGCGGCTGTCTAGCAGAGCAACAACCCCAAGACTATGCCGCGCCGTTGCAGTGGCTCGCTGCAGGGTACTCAGAGCAGTTGGCAATAGATACAAGCGAAACCAATCAAGACGGCGCTGCTTATAATAACGAACGCGACCGGCAACTATGGGGTCCTCTAGAGAAGGTAAGGGCAAAGTAGCGATCGCCAGCAACTTAGGCGGCGGCAGAATCTGGGAATTTTGCCGCCAGAATTCCCAACCGGCCACTAAAATACTTTTCTCATCTACTTCAATTTTCTCCACCCGCACCCTAGAGCCAAACTCAGCCGCAAGTAACGAACCCACCCTAGTCCTTAAAGGCATATCTCCCACCAAAATAGTCGTTAGTCCATCCCGGCTAGCACCGATACAGAGCAAAGAGCGCAACTCTTGTATTAGCGCCTCTTGAAACTGGGGGGTATTGGGCATGGGGAAGCGATCGGGCTGATACAAGCGAATTAGTTTGCGATCGGGATCTGGGGAAAACTTGACGCAGGTTACATCTCCCAAACCCACCTGCTGTCTGTAGATAGAAGCTTTTGGCTCTAAGTCCAGAGCCGAGCCAATTAAAACCACCGGCTGTTGCGGCCATACCCGGGCTAGGGCCGAAGCAACTTCTACTGGACCGCAGGATAAAGTCCATTGACCCATACTGCGATCTATAGATGCCGAGACGATAGTTGGAGTTATATTTGCAATTGCCGCGCCAGAGTTGCTAAATTCTTCTACCGCTTCAAAGCGCTGCCAAAATCGATTCCAAGAGCTTGGTAGAATAGTCCCTTCTAGCAACTGATAAAGTTGGCGCAAAATTTGCCTTTCCTCTTTTTCCAGAACGCAGCATTCGTAAGGATTGGCTGGGTGCTGGAAAATAGCCCGGGTTAATCTAACTCTGATATCTCGGATTATTTCTGCTAGATCCGGGCGAACCAAGGCTAGCCGGTTCCAGTCGGCGGGTTCAATGCTGGCACTGAGTTGTTTTAGGGCTAGCTCTTCGAGTTCTTCTGCACCATCGATTATTGTAGGAATTCCGATGGGAAAGCGGCGATCGCGACTCTGCAAAGATGCTAGCGAAGATGCTAGCGAAGATGCTGGCGAAGATGCTTCCGAGAAAGCGATAACTTCGCCGAGCCAAGAGTTTGGGGATACCATCAGCACCCCTTGGAAGTCCTCATCAGGCCAGCGATCGCCAGTTTGAATTGCCTTATCAACCTGCATCCATTGCTGCAATTGGGGCATATCCACCAACTCCAGACGCTGTCGCAGGGGATCCGGCACCACCAGAATAACTGGGCCATCCCACATCAACAAAGGCATCAAATAACTCAGTTGGTGGCATCCATAGCAACCAGTCTGAATGAGAGCGCTGCGTCCCAAGCGCAAAGCCCGCGCCACCAGACGAGCCATCGTTAGATGATGGGGCCAATAAGGTTTTTCCTGGTAGCGCAGGAATGCACGGAGTTGTTGGTGAACTTCGACTTCTATCACGAGAGAATATTATCTGTTAAGACTTACCGAAAATATCTAGAAACCCGGTTTTTTGAAAAAACCGGGTTTCTGGTCCCCAATCTTATCGGCTCCTATGAGCGGATTGCTATATGTATTTTGTAGGGGCTTTTCCCGATAGTCTTTGCCCAAATATAGCGTTATTGCCTAAGTCCTGTTTGTGGTCCTGTTTCTATTTTTTAGCGCCGCCGTCGGAATCCGCCAGAGCGACGAGAACCGAATCCACTAGGACTGCGCCGCCCGCTACCAAAACCAGTAGAACGGCGGTTGGAATTGTTCCTGCCTGTGGATTTTTTCAGATTGCTGCCACCAAAACCGGATCCGGTTGGCTTAGTAGATCGCTGGTTTCTGGAATTCGCATTACTGTTTCGATTGGAACCGATGCGTCCTGCAGTTCGCAGGGTACTGCGATTTTTGACGGCTGCTGGAGGAGCGTTATAACGGCTTTGATATTGCTCCACCGCTTGGCCGTAACTATTGCCATAGCCGCCATAGCCGGTCAAAACTCCTCCTGCTTGATACGGTGGCGGTATATAGTATCGAGGGG
Source organism: Oscillatoria sp. SIO1A7 (assembly GCA_010672965.1). GTDB lineage: Bacteria > Cyanobacteriota > Cyanobacteriia > Cyanobacteriales > Laspinemataceae > SIO1A7. The sequence continues at coordinate 229,005 of JAAHFN010000004.1, read as the reverse complement.
CAAACAGCATATTTGCCACCATTTGTCCTGCCAAGGCTCCTGCAAACGGGGTCCAGAAAGAAGACTCCCGACGCACTATAATCGTTTCCGTTTGGCCGGTTTGTGGATTCGTCTGGTTTTCTGTTACAGCATGAAAATACTCTATTTTAAAATCCTCGCCCAGGTGCAAAGAAGCTCGACCGGAGTCAATCTCCAGATAGCTCTGCTCTCCAGCACTTACTTCAGAATCAGTCAGGCGGGCCATTTGTAGATCGGTGGTATTAAAGACCGATGGCGAAGCATTGAGCAAAAATAGACTGTATTCGCCGTTGGCATCGTTATAACTTGCTTGCTGAACTGGGTAGCGGCCATCAGCTAATTTTGGTTGGGGTCTGGAGACATTCGCTCTTGGTGCTGGGCTTGTGGAAGAGACCGACCCGCCACAGGCGGTAGCACTCAAGCAGAGCATCGCTACCATGAGAAATGTTATTGCTTTACGAAACATTTTAGTGAGATAAATCTTTGAAAAGTAAAGGAAAATAGGGGTAGCACTGCCAGCCTGTCAAGGTGGCGAACGATATTGCTAGCGCAGGCTGGACTAGCACTGCGCTCTTTACACACTTTATATAAAATATGCGCCGCTATGTATAGGGTTAGCCGACTTGCAAGTGTAAATGCTTACAGGGTGTGGGGAGAGATGGGGACTGTGGGGACTGTGGGAGAATTTTCTCCGGTTCTTCCCACCCCCACCCTTCCCCATCTCTCCCCATCTCTCCCCCATCTCTCCCCCATCTCTCCCCCATCTCTCCCCATCTCTCCCCCATCTCTCCCCATCTCTCCCCACGCTCCCCATCTCTCCCAATGCGAACATGCCCCATGCCCAATTCCCAATTCCGCTCTTCCCAATTTTTAGAGGGGTATTAATTCTGGAAAATTCTCTATAAGCTCGTCTTCACTAAGTTCGTCCCCAAAGCGAGCGGGGGAGAAATGGACTTGTATTGCCCGCAGTTTCTCTTGATAATGTAGATTAATTAGAGCTTTTAATCCTCCAGTCAGGGCTTCCATACTGGCCAAATCGGTTTCTAGCTCCGGCACTTCTCCCTCGAAGGCTACCGAGAGCATCGCTACTAAATTGTTAGTAACTGGTAGGGATAAAGGCTCGTCAGGGTTGGGAATTTCTTCATCTAAATCTGGTTCGCTTAAGTATCTCCCAGCCGAGTCAGTAAATAGCTCCGTCCAATAGTCGCCGGCTTCTTCTTCTTTCCACAAGACATCTCCCTCGTTTGCCGCCGATCGCCAACAATCGTCATAGTCTAATAAATTCTGACAGATTGTCGCCAGTTCTTCTCCTAGAACATCTAAGTCCCCTTCACTATCAATTGCATTCCTAGCAGCTCGGTTGAAAACTCCGAGTAGGGGAGCAACCTCGGCACCGCCCAGGTGGATAAATATACGAAGCACCACAAACCTTTTGCGGCCTATCATTTTATTGAAGCGATTTCCTGCTGAATTCATTAGTTACCTCCGAACTGCATTTATCCCTGACTTTACTATTATAACTAGACAAGATCGATCTAATTGTTCAATCGAATTTGATTTAATTGTCCAAATAGTAGAAACCTTGCACGAACTCAACTAGATCTTCCACGGCAGGCAGGGCAAATTTGGTGGAGCTTCTGGTCGGACCGTTAGTGGAATTTAAGGAGCCAGAAATGCCCATCAAGCGCTGTCCGAAACTGGGGTGGTGATAGACTTGCAAGCTGCGATCGCTAGAATTAGTAAGTACCATGCGAGTTGGAGCATGGAAAAAATCAATTCTTTCCCCATTGCTCTTAGTCGGCAAAAGAGCTGTGAGTTCTTTAACCATTTTCATGATTTCGCTCAATCCCATACTCAATTGCCGAATTTGTCGTAGGGATTCTTTACTGTGGCTGCGGATAGCATGGGCTTGCAGCATTTTCATCACTGTAAAAATATTTTTCCGCGTTGCTTCGCCATTTTCAAAAGGAACTATAGCAAGATAAGCAGTAGAAAAAAGCTGAGTATCGCTATCAATTCTAAAAGTTAGGGAAGTACGGCGGTAGCCCACATCTATAGAAGGAGGATAGAGAGGTATTAGGGCTTGTTCGGCAATTTCGTAATAACGGGTTGCCAGAGCTAAATTTGCTTCTCTATCCAATGGATAATCGACAATAATCCGCACCAGAGGCCGGGTTTGATTGAAAAACTTTTTTGCTTCTTCGGGGGTAAACTTGTAAGTCTGAGTGCGATCGCCGTGCTGGCTCAGGTCAACCCAGTCACAAGTTATTCCTTCAGTCTTGAGACCGTACCGAGAAACTGCAAACAGCTTCGCCCCAGTTAAAGTAGCGCCGCTGAGATCCGCACCCACCCAATCGACGCGGATTAAATTGGCTTGGGTTAAATCTGCGTGGACGCAACTGGCATTAGTTAAATTGGCATTGCTCAGATCTGCGCCGAGTAGGTTAGAGCCGCTCAACTTGGCATCAGTCAGGTCCACCCATCTTAGATTCGCCCCGCTTAAGTCCGCCCATCTCATATTCGCTCCTCTGAGATTGGCTCCGCTCAGATTGACCCGGCTGAGATTGGCGTGTCTGAGATCCGCTTCGGTCAGATCCGCACGGCTCATATCCGAACGGCTCAGGTCTGTTCCGCTCAAGGTAGCCCGTTCCAAATTAGCTCCTGCCAGGGAGGTTCCCCGCATATCTGCCTCGCTCAGGTTGGCTCCACTTAAGTTCACTTGTCTGAGCTTGGCTTCTCTAAGGTCTGCTCCATTAAGGTTTGTCTCTTGTAGATTGGCTCTACTGAGATCTGCTCTAATCAGTTCGGCTCTAATCAGGGCGGCTTGAATCAGTTCCGCCTCGCTTAGATTGGCCCTCACTAAATTAGCCACATTTAATATCGCGCCATTTAATCTTGCTTTGCTTAGATTGGCACCGCTCATTCTGGTCACATTCAGTTTGGCACCGCTGAGGTTAGCTTCGCTTAGGTTGGCTCCACTGAGATTGGCGATACTCAGGGTCGCATCAGAAAAATTAATCTCGCTGAGATTGGCTCTGCTGAGGTTTATCTCGGGAATAATTACCGCAGCAAAGTTTCTTTCTCCTGCTGCATATTTTTTGAGTATATCCTCCGCTTGCATAAACTTAACCTTTAGTATTTTCTATCGTTTTTTTGCTAGCGTTCCCCAGGAAGTAAAGCGGGCTTATGCCATCGGGACAAAGCTTGTTTTCCTAACGAGCAGACTTTTCCTGCGATTCTCAAATAGATGTCCGATTTTAAAGTGCAGTCACCATAAGGGTTTCAGCCGGTACGCATCTATGTACGTTCGCATTAGTTCCGCTATATTAGAGCCTGAGCGCTAGCTAGTCCGTTGCAGAGACAATTTGTGGAACCCCTTACCTTGGCGATCGCTCCTGCTTGCTCGATCGCTCCTTTGAGCAATTTTGCGCAACGCATGCGAACTAACTTAGCACTAACGTTAATCTACAGTAAAAATGCTCCAATGGCGATCGACCCCAGGAAAAGATGATACGACTTTTGGTTTGTAAAAAGCCAGCTCAACTGGAGCTATATTTGCTCCCGAGCAGCAAGGCACCAAAGCAATCGTTATTTGAAATCCTGTCAGCTTACCTTTATTTCCATATCCATTACTATCTTGCGTTTCGGCGTTTGGCAAATTTATCGCTGCTTTCTACCATTATTTGTCGGCGATAAGCAATGCAATCCTTTGATAAAACTGACCACAATACTAACTGGGGGAAGATTTAAGTTTGGGGCACCTGCCAAACCTCCTGGGGGAACGCCGACTTTGGGAGACAAGTGAATCAAGCGTTTGCCAAAGTTGGGATGATGGTGAACATCTAAGGTGCGATCTCCAGAGTTTGTTAAAACAGTTTGGGTTGGGGCTTGAAAGAATCTACCTTTCTGAACAATCCGGGAAAATGTCGGTGATGTTTTAATTTCTTTCACTTTTTCCTTTGCCTCCCCGAGCATTTTTCTAATTTCTTGGGATTCAATCATTTGCACTAAATGGCTCAGATTTTCCTGAGTTACCGCAGCATCTTTAAAAGGCAAGATAGCGACATAGGAAGTGGAAAATAATAAAGTGTCGCTATTCATCCGAAAGGTTAGCTTACTTCTTCTATGGCCTACCTCAATACTGGGGGGATGGATAATATCTGGATAGCGGTTGGCAATTTGATGATAAGCAAGGGCCAAAGCCAGATGAGCATCTTGGTCTAAAGGGGCATCGACGATAATTTGGACGGTGGGCAAGGTTTGGTGGAAAAAGGTTTCCGACGATTCCGGCGTAAATCTATATATTTGCGAGCGATCGCCATTAGGAGATAAGTCAACCCACTCGCAGGTTAGACCTTCCGTTTTCAAGCCAAACCGAGAAACGGAATTTAGTTTTGCTCCCGTCAAAGTAGCTCCAGAAATATCCGCTCCAGTCCAATCCGCCTGAATCAAATTCGACTGGGTGAGGTCTGCATAGACCAAACTAGCCTCGATTAAATTGGCTTCGCTCAAGTCCGCCCCTCTTAAGTTGGCTCCACTTAACTTGGCTCCGCTAAGATCTGCTCCTTTTAAGTTTGCCTCGCTTAGATCTGCCCATCTCAAATTCGCTCCACTAAGATCTGCTCCCATCAATTTGGCATGGGAGAGATCCGCTTGTCTTAATTCTGCATTTCTCAGATTTGCCCCCGTCAGATCTGCATCGCTCAGGTTTGTTTCCCTTAAGTTGCCTTGTTCTAGATTCGCTGCCACTAGGGAAGTCCCTCTCATGTCTGCCTCACTGGCGTTGCTGCTAACCAGATTCGCTTGTCTGAGTTTCGCTTCCCTAAGATTAGCGCCGTTTAAGTTCGCCTGAGCCAGATTGGCCCCACTAAGTTCGGCTCGCATTAGCTCAGCCCGAATTAGAGCAGCTTGCATCAATTGGGCCGCGCTAAGGTCTGCCCGAATTAGATTGGCAACGTTTAAATCGGCCCCATTAAGGTTAGCGCCGCCGAGATGGGCGCTATTTAGTTTGGCAACATTGAGTTTCGCATGAGACAGATTAGCAGAGCTGAGATCGGTGCCGCTTAAATTAGCAATACTCAGATTTGCTCCGCTCAAGTTGACTCCGCTGAGGTTGGCTTGTGAAAGGTTCACCTCTGTTAGGTGGGCTCCTGCAAAATCCCGAGCCCCAGCGTTGTATCTTTTAATTATTTCTTGGGCTTCCATTCGGGCACCCTGGAACCATCTTTATTTGTTGACCTTTACTTGACAGAGGACTGGGCACTACCATGCTAGCGTTTTGTGGCCTTTCCCAGATAGTTTAACCTCATTACTTAGTCTATTATTGGCAATCAGCAATACACGGCGGCAATACTGAAAGAAAACCAAATTGTATTGGCAGAATAAAAGGCATCTATACTTAATACGATGAAATCCTTGACTCCAGGACGGACCATTCAGCCCCTCCTCCGCCAATGCATGCAGGCCGCATCCATAGAGATCTATATCCTGCGAAACAGCACGGGAATCGGGATGTAGCAGAATTAATCAATTGCTTTTCAACAGCCAAAACAATGTTAGAGATGTTGAGGTCGGACAAACAAGACTCGTTCGCGATGTACTAATCTCAATTTCAGTAGGGGAACATTGTTCGTTTTTTTGATAGCACATGAAAATTGGTATTGTCGGGCTTGGGCTTATTGGCGGCTCCTTGGGGTTGGATTTACGCTCCCTCGGGCACCAAGTTTTGGGGGTCTCTCGTAGCCAACAAACTTGCCGCCGGGCTATTGAGCGCGGTGCTGTAGATGACGCTAGCGTAGATATCGCCCTGATGGCAAGGGCAGAGGTGGTGTTTGTTTGCACCCCGATAGAAGCGATCGCTCCTACAATCCTTCAGCTCAAAACCCATCTGTCCCCTAGCGCCATCATAACCGATGTCGGCTCTGTGAAAATGCTAGTGGTGACAGCAGTCAAGGACCTATGGCATAATTTTGTTCCCGGCCATCCGATGGCAGGCTCCGCCGAATCAGGGATTGAGGCAGCTCAAAATAATTTATTTGTCGGTCGGCCTTATGCGATCGCAACGACCCAAACAACTCCCGAGGATGCCTCCGAGGTAATTGAAGAAATAGCGCGAAGTCTTTCTGCCAAAATAATAAAGTGCAGCCCCTCCCTCCACGACCGAGCCGTAGCCCTGATTTCTCACCTACCTGTTATGACGAGCGCTAGCTTGATAGAAACCTGTATGCAAGAATCCGACGAGGCGGCGATCGCTCTGGCCAAACAACTAGCTAGTAGCGGCTTTCGAGATACCAGTAGAGTTGGTGGCGGCAATCCAGAATTAGGGGTTATGATGGCCCAATACAACCGCCAAGAATTGCTCCGCGCTCTGGATGCCTACCGGCAACAGATCGATCGCTCGATCGACTACATTAAGCGAGAAGATTGGGCCGCCTTGAAGGAACTGCTCCAACAAACCCAGCTCTCTCGCCCTCAATTCTTAAAAAAAACTGACTGCGACCCATCCTCATCAGGCCAAAAATCGCTAAAATAAATCTGTAATCCAATTTAATCTTATTGCTCTATCCCTTACTTAGTATTTTTTTGTTAAGAGCGGTCAGTCATTAGCTTGTTATATATTGGCCCTTTGCGCCCCTTTGCGATTCGCTGTCAGGCACGCCCTGCGGTTTCCCAAGAACAGCAGCCCCGCTCGACTGGCGAAGAGTATTCGGTTCTTTGCGTTTGGTTCTTTGTATTCGGTTCTTTATATGGCGATTGCGATCGCCGATACTAAATGCCAGGGAGATGCAAGGTGCCTAGAGCGATACCTATAAAATAACTTACGCTTGCTTGTCAACTCTAAGAGTATATGCAGAATAGTCTGGATGCAGAATAGTCTGAATGCACAAGAGTCTAGCGCTGCGCGTTCCACAAATAGCGATCGTGCCTAAGTTCGGTATAAATAAAAGTGAGAGAGCTTTAGGGTAGGGTGTTGATTTTGGGGGCAATTTCTGCGTTTTGACGACCAATGGATCGTTACCGCTTGAAACTCGAAACCTCCGTTAGTGTATAATTTTGGGCCTCCGACAGAGATTCTCCTTACGGAGACGCTCTTGCGCTTGCGCGCAGGCGCTGGCCAACGCGAACGGTAAAATAGCATGAAGTTTCCCTACACCCTACACCCTACACCCCAAACCCTAGCTTTAGGGTGCCTTGGGCGCGGTACCTTTAGCTTAAAGCCTGCCCGATAGCGAGCTAGCCCAACGCGGCTCCTTTTTGCTCGCCGCTGCCCCGCTCAAAGCTATATTTTTTGAAAAAAACCACAAATTGAAGATTTACCCGGTCGGGAGAAGCCACCTATGCTACACCGCAAGATATATCAACTTTGTTGCGATGGTCGTGAGGTCTCTATTTTCTTGCGGGATCGGCAACATTGGATTGAGGGCGTTCGCATCCTTGACATAGAAGGAGACTTAGTAACCATCCGCTACGAAATCGACGAAGAGGAGGAAATCTCTTCTTGGGAAGAATTAATTCGCCTCGAAAGTATTGGTTCGATTAGCCAAAAGCTAGCCTCGGTACCTAAGGGCAATTTTGAACTCCTTACTGCAGAAGAATGCCCCGAAGCGGAGCAAATTCCCAAGCATTCTCCAGAATCCGATCGCGATTAGTCATGTTTTTGAGGTTTAAGTTTTGAGGTTTAAGTTTTGAGTTTTAAGTTAAAATTTATAGCGTTTCTCAAATTAGCATAAAAATGCGAAATGGCTGGAAAACTGGTGGTGAATAAAGTTAAAAATAGGACAGGTATATTCGAGAATGTCTATATTAACTTAACTCTTGAAATTTCAGCCTTAAAAGTCACAAGCTAAGAACTCACAAGCTAAGAACTCAAAACTTAAATCTTAAATCTTATTCCTCAAAAAAGTCTTCATTCAAATTCTCTGTAGAACCAAAACGCTCAATCGCTTCAAAAACAGGACAGTAACCATCGGGAGTGACCTTAAAGCCAAAAAGCGGCGAAGCTTGGTTCCAGCAACGTTGGCCGCGATAATACAGGCAGTTGCCGCAGCAATCTACTCCCGGCGGCACTTTGGCATCGCTGCTGCGACCGAGCAATTCTCGTTGGGACAAACCTCGCAAAACCAATTCCTTGCCTTGCCAGCGGGCGACCACTAAACCAGTGTCGGCAAAGTTTTGCCAGCGCGGATCGCGGCTGAGATCTTCAGGCAGCACAACGATCGCATTACCGCTATCTTCTGTCAGTTCCCCTTGATAGCTAGTATCCCGCACAGACGGCTGCATCAATAATGTATCGTCAACGGGCAGATCGACATGGGTTCCGGCTTTTGGGGTATGTAGGTGATAGCGGTTGCGCAGTTCTTCCAAGTTGGCCAAATCGGCTAAATAGGTGGGGGAGCCGTGGACAAAAATAATATGCTGGGGGCGCAGATTGTGAACCAGTTGGGTAGTGCCGGAACCATCAGAATGTTCGGCCAGGAGATAAGTTTCAACAAGCAAGCGATCGCCCTTGGTACTGCGATCGCTACTTTCCCCAGGCTGTGGAAACCCCGGTTTTTCTGGCAGCAAGACTAACCAAGAATCGGAACCCGTTTGGCAATAAGTATTAAAATCGGCAGTTTCGTCTGCGATAACAATACTTGGAGCTGCCGCTTTCCAATCAGGATTTTCCGAACTAAAACGACGCATCCGGGGACGCACCCGTTCGTCCCAAAAAAGCGGTTGATGTTTGGCGAAGTTCTGAACCGAGTTAGGTAACTGCGGAATAATATTCAAATAAATATCGCAACCCCTAGCAACGCTGCCATCGACCCAGATATCCAAGTCTCGACCCGTGAATTGGTGATGAGAGCGCAGCAACATGAGCAACTCTTGAGCCAGACCGAGGGGGGGTGTGAGTAGCAGCACGGAGTAGCCAAGGCCGATCGCCCCATGTATTCTTTCTGCTAATTCGTTTTCCAGCGATCGCCGCCGCTGCAATCGAGAAGTTCCGTAACTCCCTTCTACAATCAGTACGTCTGGCTGCAAACCTCGCAGCTCTTCCAGAGGCAATCCATCCACCAAACGGGAATTCGACAGGAAAAAATCACCCGTATAAAACACCGTGTAAGGTCTTGGGGGCTTCCCGGAACTGGGGGGCGGTCTATAGGTGAGCAATACCGCAGCGGCTCCAGGCAAATGACCCGCTGGGAATAACTCGGCAGTCAGGCCATCGAGGAATTCGATTGGCTTTTGCCAAGGCAGAGCCTGACACCAGGGCAACTGGTCTCGGTCAATTCCCGGCCAATTGAGGGGCAATAGCTGGGTTGTCACCTCGCTAGCATAAATGGGTAATTGAGGAAAAGCTCGATGGAGCGCCAGCAAACCCCGGGCATGATCCGCATGGGCATGACAGATCAACACTAAATCAGCCGGTAGGGGATTTTTTTTATTAATGGAAGCCTGCATTGGGGAGATATCTTCTAAACCGCAGTCCAGCAGAATCCTGTAGGGACCCATTTGTACCAGCAAGCAGACTCCCTCATCTGCATGACCGACCCTGTAACACAAACATTCCAGCATCACGCTAGCCTACCATATCTAATGCGCCTGCCAGGGAACATAGCAGTAAGCGGTCAGCAGTAAGCGGTTAGCTGTCACAGGACCTACGCAAAAGAGCTCGTCCAAATACCACCTTTAGGGGTCAACGGCTCTTTCAGCCAAAAGTCACTTAAACGCCTAACAAGGAGGAGTTTTCACCCCAAAAATTTTCTCCCTCAATTGAAATGCTCCCCCTTGGCCCTGGCGAGCTGACCTGTTGTAACATTAGGCTATACAACAGGTGCAGAAAGTGCAAAAGCTCCAGAAAGTAAAAAAAATTTCTGCCCCCAATGTTGAAATTCGAGCAAAAAGGTGCTAATATGCTTTTATAGCTTCCTAAAAGGAGCATAAATAAGGGCCACGGCTGCTAACCGTGACCCTTCGGAGAAGAGAGATAGTAAACCTTAGCAAGGAGGTGTTTTCACTCAAAAGATCTTACTCCCTTAAAAAACCCGGCCACTAGGGGTAGCCTTGGACTCGCGGGCAACAAGTCCATTGGCACGCCTCCAATAGCCGGGGGGGAAGATAACCCACCCCTCCCGCTGACGACTTGACAGTATCGCAGCAGCGGGTGGATTTCCTTTGGGAGAAAATACCCAGTTTTTATAGCAGTAAGCAGTTAGCTGTCAGGCGATCGCAGCGATCGCGCCAACTAGCCTATTTGCTACCTTATGTCTGGGCGAGGACCTCCTTGCTTTTTCTATATCCTACAACGACCCTCCTTATTTTGCAAAGCCGTACCGTACCGAAGGCGAAGCCTGCCCCGAGGAGGGCATAGGGCGAGCCGCCCCTGCAATTCCCGGCGCTACCAAAAATGAAGCCGAAATTAAAACCCGCCCCAATTTCCTCTTTGCCCCGCTCCTATATGTAACTATTTGTTACAAAAATATTAAATTATATTACAACTCTTGACAAAACTAGAATAGGCTCTCATTGATTCTATAAGCTGAGACTGAGCTACTACTTAAGCAAATCTACTCAAAAGGGCTGGGGTTTAGTCTAGGGTGTAGGGTGTGGGGTTTGGGGTTTGGGGTTTGGGGAGTTTTAAGTTTTAAGTTTTAAGTTTTGAGTTTTGAGTTGGAATTCTTTAATTGAAAATTTAAAACTCAAAACTCAAAAACCCTCTTTTACTGGTCTCCCAGTACCCTTGTCTCCTTGTCCTGTCCGGTGCCGAGAGGGAAAAATATTTATTTGGCAATCCCTAAATTTACTCTCCTCAATTCCCTAGACTAAAAAATTTCTACCTCAGCAACCTCCGTAGTGGCTTTGCTTGCTCCATCGCAGTTATGGGGAGTAGCACGCCAATCCGACTCAATTACTTAGAAGATTCAGGAGGATAGATTAGATGTCAATTACTTTGCTGGAGTATGCACCTTCCACGCAAAATCAGCGGGTAATCGGGTATGAAGTTCCCGGAGAAGAGCAGCCCAGGATTTACTCGGCTGAGAACCTGCTCTCGGACTCGGAAATGGATCAATTGATTTGGTCTGCCTATCGTCAGATTTTTAACGAGCAACAAATACTAGCGAGCAATCGCCAAAAGCCCTTGGAATCTCAGCTCCGGTTTGGCCAAATTACTGTGCGAGACTTCATTCGCGGTTTAGCGGTTTCCGAGACCTTTCGCTCCCGCAATTACGATCCGAGCAATAACTACAGATTCGTGCGGATGTGCGTGCAGCGTATCTTGGGACGGGAAGTTTATGGCGATCGCGAGCAATACGCTTGGTCAATTGTTTTAGCAACCAAAGGTCTGCAAGGGTTTATTGATGCTTTGCTAAATAGCGAGGAATATATCAGCAACTTTGGCGATGACACAGTTCCCTACCAGCGGCGGCGGATTTTGCCCCAACAAGCAGTAGGAGAATTGCCTTTTGCTCGCATGCCTCGCTATGGAGCAGATTATCGCCAACAACTGGAAGAACTGGGCTATTTCCAAGGAAAAGGAGCAGTACCGCAATATCTCTGGGATTGGCAGAAGCCTCCTTATCCGAAAGCAGTTCGTCTGGTTGGGGCGGCGATCGCTTATGGCGGTGGCGCTCTCTTGCTAGCCGGGACCGCAGCCGTAGCCCTAGCAGCCTGGGGCATTATCTCTCTCTAGAGAGCCTCTAGAGAGGGTGTAGGGTGTGGGGTGTAGGGCGTAGGGGAAGAGTAGAGAGTAAGGAGAGAGAGGGGAAAAACGCCATTGCTCCTGTCATGTTACACCCTACACACCCTACACCCCACACCCTACACCCCATACCCTAGCTGAGCTTTTATGAGAAACTTGGCTGGAAGGAGCGCTACCTAAATTAACAATTCTTCACAAAGAAAGTTGCCAGAGCGGCGCTTAAAAGATGCAGGAATGTAGAAAAATGAGGAAATAAGCCCAGATTGACCCTTTTTGAGGGTATAGGGCTGGCGCGATAACTAAAAAACTTAAGGTTTGTAACATACTGATACATTCCTTCTCAGCAAATTTGTTGGCATATATAGGAGACGGTTTTAATGGTTTTTGGACCAGCATCGCAGTTGGGTGTTGCTCTATTTGAGGACACGGAGCCGATAGAATTGTGGCCGGGGCGATCGGAAGAAGAAGTCGAAACCGTAATTCGGGCGGTCTATCGGCAAGTCTTGGGCAATGCCTATGTAATGGAAAGCGAACGGCTCCCAGTACCGGAATCCCAGCTCAAGCGAGGCGAAATTAGCGTTCGCGAGTTTGTGCGTCAAGTCGGGAAATCGGAGCTGTACCGCTCGCGGTTTTTTGATAGCTGCGCCCGCTATCGCTTTATTGAGTTGAATTTCAAGCATTTTCTCGGCCGCACTCCCGACGGCCTAGAAGAGATGAGGGGCCACAGCACAACCCTCGATGAAGAAGGTTTCGAGGCTGATATTGATTCCTATGTCGATAGCGATGAATATCAAGAAACCTATGGGGAATACACCGTACCCTTCATCCGAGGCTACAAAACCCAACCGGGCAAAACAATGGTTGGCTTTACCCATATCTTTGAACTCTTGCGCGGTGCTTCCAGCAGCGACCTGAAAGGCAACTTGTCTGGGAATCGGCCTCGCCTGAATAAGTTGGCAATTCAGGAAATCCCGACTCCAGTAGTGGCTCCCTCCGGCGGATCTCCAGGTTGGTCTTTCCAAGAGCCAGCCCTGGGTTCTCGGACTCGGCATGGGGTCGGTGCCAGCGAGGAAGGCAAAGTGTATCGCATCGAAGTCACTGGCTACAGCTCGAAAGTGGTCAATCGCATTTCCAAATTCCGTCGTAGCAACAAGGTGTATCTGGTTCCCTTCGACCAACTCTCGAAGGAGTACCAGCGGATTCACCAACAGGGCGGCGTAATTGCCAGCGTTACGGCAGTTGACTAAATAATACCGTGACTGGGGACTGGGGACTGAGGGGTTAGAACCGGAAGCGTTTCTAGGGTTAGCCTCCAGCCTCTAGGCTCTAGAACGGATGGTTTTTTACTTCCAGTTCAAAAAATAAGGAGAAATTTAGATGATAAGCACAGCTCCCGCAGTCAAATTCGGGATAGATGCCTTTTCGGGGCCGCCGTTAGAAGTATGGCCGACCAGCACTCCCGAGGATTTGGCCGCTGTAATCAAGGCGGTATATCGGCAAGTGTTGGGCAATGCCCATGTTATGGACAGCGAAAGGCTGGTATCTGCGGAGTCGCAGTTTTTAGACGGCAGCTTCACAGTGCAGGAGTTTGTCCGCGCTGTGGCTCAGTCCGATTTCTATCGCGCCCGCTTTTTTGAAAGTTCTGCCCCCTATCGCTTCGTAGAGCTGAATTTCAAGCATTTGCTAGGTCGCGCTCCCGAGAGCCAAGAAGAAATCTCCGAACATATCCGCACCTGCATCGAGCAGGGCTACGAGGCGGAGATTGACTCTTACATCTACAGCGAAGAGTATCACTCCAGCTTCGGCCAAAACATTGTGCCTTACTATCGCGGCGCGAGCAGCCAAGTGGGTCAAAAGCAGGTGGTTTACAATCGGATGTTTTCCCTATTTCGGGGTCCGGCTGAAATCGACAGCGGAACTAAGAGTTCTAATCTAGTTGAAGCTGTGGCCTGCAATAGCTCTTCTAAAATTACACCACCCCTTTCCGGCGGACGTCTGAGCGGTTATGCCGACGCTACGGAAAAAACTTTCAAAATTGTGGCTAAGCGGGGTACGAGCGGTCGGATGCGGCGTAGCAAGATTGAGTATGTCGTTTCTGGCGGCAAGATGACGCCGACAATCCAGCAAATTCAGCGTAAGGGCGCGACGATTATTAGCATCACGGAAGTGGCTTAAGAAACTGACTGGCAATAAATTATCCTGGCAATGCCCCCAAATTCCCCCAAAATTACTGAGGGCGGATAGGGAAAACCGGCATTGACTGGATATTGTTTTGCTGGATGGGCAAGCAACTTAATATCAAATCGGAATATAGGTTGTTGCAGATAGATCGTTATTAAGCCAAGCCCGATCGCGTAAAAAAAAGTAAAAAAAGACTCTGCCTGGAGGCAGAGTCTCCTGCATAAGTCCGGGCTAGCATGAAAAGAAACGATCGTTTTTTTTCAACCTAAGATTTGGTAGGTTAGTTGAGGTTAGTTGAGTTAATTTCGAGATAGCTTTTGGGCGAGATAGCTTTTGGGGTCTGCTATTGTAGAAAATGTCAATTTTTGGCATTGATTGACAGATTTTTACTCAAGAATACTAAGTGATTTTCCTTTAATATTCGGCGAAGCTTGCCCGTTGAGCTATGTAATGAATAGAAGCCAATCGACTGCGCCCGGGCAGAATCAGGCTTAGTCCAGAAAAGCCCAGGTTAATACTCGAAGAAAATACGACAAATAATAAATAGGAGAAGCAAAGATGTCTTTATGGGCGATTGATTCCGAACCAGTGGAACTGCGACCAAATGCAAGCGAAGAGGATTTGCAGACCGTGATTCGGGCTGTGTATAAGCAGGTGCTGGGGAACCAACATATTTTAGAAGGACAGAATCTAGCTAGCGCAGAGTCGCTGTTGCGCAATGGCGATATATCTGTGCGCCAATTCGTAAATATAGTGGCTAAATCAGAGTTGTATCAATCTCTGTTTTTTGAGTCTTCTTCCCCGTACCGATTCGTAGAGCTGAACTACAAGCACCTGTTGGGACGGGCTCCCCAAGACCAGTCGGAAATCGCGGAACATGTTGGGGTTTATAACGAACAAGGGTTTGAAGCTGAAATCGATTCTTATATAGACAGCGACGAGTACGTACAAAACTTTGGCGAGAATATTGTTCCCTACCCTCGCAGCACCAGCAGCCAAACTGGGATTAAAAATGATGGTTTTAATCGGATGTTTGCCCTGCTAGGTGGAGCAGCTAGCAATGATAGCGGCAATGCAGCCAAGCTAATTACCTCCATCGGTGCTAATCTGCCTACCAAAATTAGCGAGCCTCCTGCGGGTAGCGGCTCCTACGACAACACTGGCAAACGCTTTCGGATTGCCGTGGCCAAGCCAGGGGTAGGACCAGTCGTCAAGCGGAGCAACACTACTTATGAAGTGAGCTACAGCCAGATGTCTGCCAAAATCCAAAATATCCACAAGAGCGGCGGCGAAATCGTCAGCATTACCGAGGTTGCCTAATTGCTTCGATCGCGGGTAATGGGTCATATATAGATATGCGATCCCATTACCCAGTAATTTGTAATAGTTAGTCCGTTAATGCGAGGTGCTGTTTTATGTCAGGTATGACCACAATTGGTATTGCGGGTTTAAGCGACTACGATAACCGCACTGTTACGATTGAGGTGACGGCTTTGTGCCGTCAAGAAACGAGCCGCACAAGCAACTATGCGGTTAAAGTTCCTTTCAATCGTATGTCCCAGGCGATGCAAAATATTAACCGCTTGGGCGGTAAAGTGGCTGGGGTGACGATAGTTACGCCCCCACCGCCACCGCCGAGTCCGGAAGAAGGCCAGCCGCCGAGTCCGGAAGAAGGCCAGTAGCTAAAAAGCTAGTTCGGTCGTAGGGAATAGGCGATCGGCAATTCAGGGAATTGAACCGATCGCCTATTCCCTAAAACCGCACTTGGAGGAAAAAACGCGCGCTCTTTGGCTATGGCTTTAAGGGCAAACAGAGATGGCGATCGCTCGATTTTCCTGGTAGGATTGCCGTTTGACCTGTAGTTCGCAGTTTGATATGAACATTGCTCAATTTGTCCAGCAGTCCATTGGAAGGTGGCGATCGCAGCGCAGCGGCCATAACCTGGCCTTCTCTCACTTTGAAGAGGTTCGCTCAACCATTGATATTGTTGCCCTGGACATTGAAGATCCAAAGGTCATTCAACTGTGCCAGTCTTATAGCATCGATTCAGCTAAAGCAATATCCCCCTTTCGCATGAGCTGGGAAGGAGAATCGGACTGGGACGACGAAACCCTCTCTGGGAGTACAATCTTGGTTCCCATTCCCGATCCAGACCGCCCCAACCGAGGTAAGTTGCTCAGAGAGAAAGGATACGCCGAAACAATGGCAGCAATTGCTGAATATCGCATAACAGATGAGGGGACGTTTATCCTGGATACAAAATACGATCGCGCCGCAGCAGAAGAGCGAATCTGGTTTGCTACCCCAAATCTGCGGTTTCGAGTCTCTTCCATAAAAACTAGCGAGGGAACTGGGGTGCTTACGGCTTCTTTTTCCTCAGAAATTCGCTCCTTGTCCGACAAGAGTTCTGCCAAGGAAGCCCCTGAATCAAAAGTCGTGCCATCTTGAATTTGAGAAAAATGACCCGCTCCGCCCTACAGCAAAGCACCTGCTCCCAAGACCTCCAGACTCTGGCTCGCTGGATGGCAGCTCATTTCAGCAACCAAAAGCAGGCTTTTGAACGTCCGAAAGATTATGCCCATATCCGCATCTTTTTTCGCCCGTTACCAGGGCAAGATTTTGCAGGGGATATCTGGCTCTATTCCGAGCAAGTCTATGACTATGACTTGTGGAACCCATACCGTCAGGGCGTCCATAGGCTTGTGGATCTAGACGACGCAATTTATATCGAGAATTACGGGCTAAAAGATGGTTTGCTACATGCTGGTGCAGGGCGGGAAATAGATATACTTCAGGCAATAAACCGCGACTGTATAAAAGACCGCCGATATGGCTGCTCGATGATATTCAAACGCGATGGCAATAAGTTTGTGGGTAATGTAGAACCAGGTAATAAATGCTTGATTCCTCGCAACGGTTGCCAGACTTATCTGGTCAGCGAGGTGGACTTGACGGAAAATACTTGGACGAGTCGAGATTCAGGTATAGGTGTCAAGAGCGGCGAACGGGTTTGGGGCTCTGCTAATGGTAAATTGCATTTTGAGAAATGCGAAAGTTTTGCTGGCGAGCTGCCATTTTGAGTCGCGAATAATAAATATATTGAGTAGCGAATAATAAATACCGTCGGGGAAACAAGAATAATTGCGCAGATTGCGATCGGGAAAATGTTACCACCACAAGCGGAAAAAAAAATGCAGACCTGGATACGCAGCCGGCATCTGATCTGTAAAGGTAACTTTTTTATATTTGAAACAGTAGAATATTCTACAGTAGAAAGATTTGAGGAATGCGTACAGAGCTTAGGAGGTACGCTAGTATGCGTTAAACCAATCAAAAAAATTTGGATTGGCAAGCACAGAAAAGTGATACTATATCAAGCAAAGGCGAGCTTGCATACGCCGCATCACAATCTAAAAGAATATTGGTTTAACTACGGCGGTTTTTATACGCGATTTGACGAAAGAGGATAAAATTAAATTAGGAGAGAGAAAATGGTGAATACTTTTATTGCTCGTAAAGTTGGCAATGCCGATCGCTTGGGTACGAGCTTGTTTGAAGAGACAGAACCAGTTGAGCTATGGCCGGGAGCTTCTGAGTCGGAAGTAGAAGTCGTCATAAGAGCGGCCTACCGACAAGTGTTGGGCAATGCTTATGTGATGGATTCCGAGCGGTTGACTATTGCCGAATCGCATCTAAAATCTGGCGAAATTAGCGTCCGCGATTTCGTGCGGGAGGTGGCTCAGTCGCCCCTGTACCAAAGTCGTTTCTTTGATGATAATTCTCGCTACCGAGCCATTGAGCTAAATTTCAAACATCTCTTGGGTCGGGCTCCAGAGAGCTACGAAGAAATGGTGGCTCA
The DNA here is from genome assembly GCA_010672965.1 of Oscillatoria sp. SIO1A7. Classification (GTDB taxonomy): domain Bacteria; phylum Cyanobacteriota; class Cyanobacteriia; order Cyanobacteriales; family Laspinemataceae; genus SIO1A7. The sequence continues at coordinate 211,264 of JAAHFN010000004.1, read as the reverse complement.
CAGTCACTTACTAGATGTAGGAGGATTTCAGGCGGAGATTGATTCCTACATTGACAGCGACGAGTATCAAGAGGCTTATGGGGAAGATACGGTGCCTTTTTATCGGGGCTACAAGACCCAATCTGGCAAGAAGATGGTAGGGTTTACCTATATATATAAACTTTTGCGCGGTCCGTCGAGTAGCGACAAAACTAATAGTCCGGGCAACCCGTCTATCTTGAATAAAGCTCTGATTGAGAGTAAGCCATCTGCCGTGATTACACCATCGAGCGTTTCTTCTTATGGTGGCTTGACTGATGTGAAGAAATTGATCGCTGACGTACTGAGGCCAAAATTCCAAGATCCAAAGGCTACTGAAGTCGATAAGGTGAGTTTGGAAGCTTATCAAGCTTTGCTTGTTAAGTGCGAGGAGATGGCCAAGCAAATAGGGCAAATACAGGAAGGGCTGGCCGATTTGCGAAGAGTGGCAGCAATTGGAGAAACACAATCAAATAAATGGATTGCCTATGGCTCTCCTGTTGCTAATGGCAACTCAGAGAGTTCTCCATTGCCAGATCCAGAACTTCTAAAAGCTCCTTCAGAGTCAGAAAGCTATGAGTCTTTGCAGAGTCGCTCGGAGGCGCAATCCCAGGCGATCGCTATCTTGAAAAAGCAGCGGGCTCAGTTGCAATCTCTAGCCACCATTGGAGAAGCGCGGTTGAACAAATGGCGCCGCCGTAGCTTTTCTGGCTAGGAGGTAAATTTGAGTTTTGAGTTTAGCCTTAGAGTTTTGAGTTTTGAGTTTTGAGTTTTGAGTTATTAGCTTTATAGTCTTGAGTCTTGAATCTTGAAGGATAAGGTAAATAGTTTGCAAAGATTATAAGCTGAAATTAAAATTGAAACCTTAAAATTAACCCTCTAAGGTTATCTAATAATGTAGTAACGATCGTATATTTACTACAAATAAGTTTGAGATTCTAAAATTTAGATGTTCGATAGTAGAATTGAGTCTAAGATTGGCAAAGCATCGGAATTAGGCGTCAGCGCATTGGAAGGTAACCAGCCAATTAGACTCTGGCCGGGAGCCTCGGAAGTTGAGGTGGAAACTGTCATTAGAGCTGCATATCGACAGGTGTTGGGCAATGCCCCATAGCATTCAAGTCTGGCGCGGTGCATCCAGGGGGCGATCGCGCCAATTTTCCGGGAAACGGCTCTCGCCTACAGCAGGCTCTAATTGCCAACAAGCCATCTGCTGTGGTTTTGCCATTGAGCATTTCTTCTTATGGTGGCGTGACTGACGTGAAAAAATTGTTGGCTCTCGGTTCTCAAGCCAAAACTCCAGGAACCAGCAAGGCCAAGAGCGAGGATTATACAATTGCCCATTTAAATGATATGATTCCAGCATTCAGCGGAGCCTGAAAGACTCCCAAGGCGATCGGGAGCGGGGCAAATATCTTTGGTGCTGACATTTGGTCAAAGGCTTGTGCCAATGTCAAAAAAACAATGTCAAAAAACCGTTCGGGTCGCAGCGGGTTCCACGGCTGGGGGGTTTCGCAAGAAAACTATAGTAGGCTGCCAAAGGCTTGTGCCAATGTCAAAAAAAAAGCGCGATTCTATCAAACAGTCGCAAGCAAAAGTAAAAATAGGGGCATCTATATCCCCAACAGCAGTTCAGGGTTTGAGCGCGATCGTTCAAAAAGCTGGGATATCGCGCTCCGAGCTGTTCGAGCGAATTGCCAGAGGCCAAATTGCCATCTATAGCAATGGAGCCCAGATGGATATCGCTTTGGAGACTGCGCCAGAGACTACGGTTGCTCCAAGCGGACCCCAAGACAAGCAGTCCAAGATTTATGTGGTTAGTGCCACAGTTGAACCTCACGATGCTGCTTCAGAACAAGGCAGCTCTAAGGAGGAGCAGCCACAAAAGGATGAAACTCCCCAGGCATCTGAGGAGATGGCTAAGAAAATTGCTCAATTAGAGGAACAGCTTTCAGCAAAGCAGGAACGCTTAGAAGGACTAGAGGCCGAGAGTGCGGGAACGGTATCTTCAGAGGAATATGAAACTCTGCAAGAGCAAGCTAAGCAACAAGGGGCTCGCATTTCGGAATTAGAAGAGCAACTGGCTTCGGAACGGCAACGCTTAGAAGGACTAGAGGCCGAGAGTGCGGGAACGGTATCTTCAGACGAATATGAAACTCTGCAAGAGCAAGCTAAGCAACAAGGCGATCGCATTTCGGAATTAGAAGAGCAACTGGCTTCGGAACGGCAACGCTTAGAAGGACTAGAGGCCGAGAGTGCGGCGAAGGTATCTTCAGAGGAATATGAAGCTCTGCAAGAGCAAGCTAAGCAACAAAGCGATCGCATTTCGGAATTAGAAGAGCAACTGGCTTCGGAACGGCAACGCTTAGAAGGACTAGAGGCCGAGAGTGCGGCGAAGGTATCTTCAGAGGAATATGAAGCTCTGCAAGAGCAAGCTAAGCAACAAAGCGATCGCATTTCGGAATTAGAAGAGCAACTGGCTTCGGAACGGCAACGCTTAGAAGGACTAGAGGCCGAGAGTGCGGCGAAGGTATCTTCAGAGGAATATGAAGCTCTGCAAGAGCAAGCTAAGCAACAAAGCGATCGCATTTCGGAGTTAGAAGAGCAACTGGCTTCGGAACGGCAACGCTTAGAAGAACTAGAGGCCGAGAGTGCGGCGAAGGTATCTTCAGAGGAATATGAAGCTCTGCAAGAGCAAGATCGCTCGAAGGGAACTCGCATTTCGGAGTTAGAAGAGCAACTGGCTTCGGAACGGCAACGCTTAGAAGAACTAGAGGCCGAGAGTGCGGCGAAGGTATCTTCAGAGGAATATGAAGCTCTGCAAGAGCAAGCTAAGCAACAAGGCGATCGCATTTCGGAGTTAGAAGAGCAACTAGCTTCGGAACGGCAAAGGCTCGAAGAGTTAGAAGCTCAGAGTGCGGGGACGGTATCTTCAGAAGAATACGAAACTCTGCAAGAGCAAGCTAAGCAACAAGGCGATCGCATTTCGGAGTTACAGCAAGAGCTAGAGCAGGCGAGAGCCGAGAGTGCAGCAAAAGTCTCCTTACAGCAATACGAAGCCCTGCAACAAGAAACCCAAAAACTTAGCGGAAGCATTTCCGAATTAGAGCAAGAGCTATCTGCAGAGCGTCAACGCTTAGAAAGTGTAAGAGCCGAGAGTGCGGCAAAGGTGTCCCTAGAGCAGTACGAGGCTTTGCAACAAGAATCCCAGGGATTTAGCTCGCGCATTTATGAGTTAGACAAGCAGTTGTCTGCCGAAAGACAACAATCTCAGCAACAGGCAAATCGTGCTTCTGAATTAGAGCAAGAGCTATCTGCGGAGCGTCAAAACTTAGAAAGCGTAAAAGCCGAGAGTGCCTCGAAGGTGCCGCTACAGCAATACGAAGCTCTGCAACAAGAGACCCAAGAACTCAGCTCGCGTATTGCTCCCTTGGAACAACAGCTATATACCGAGCAGCAAGAATCCCAGCAAAAGGCCGATCGCATTGTTGAATTAGAACAAAAGCTCTATGCGGAACAGCTAATTTTAGAAAAGTTGCAAGCGGAGAGTGCGGGCAAAGTGCCCTTAGAGCAATACGAAGCTCTGCAAAAAGAATCTCAGGGACAAGGCGATCGCATTAGCGAGTTAGAAAAACAGCTTTCTAGCGAACGCGAACAATCTAAGGAGCAGGGCGATCGCATTAGCGAGTTAGAGGAGAAACTATCTGGCGATCGGCAAAAGCTAGAAAATCTAGAGGCCGAGATTGCGACGAAGGTATCTTCGGAGCAATATAATGCTTTGCAACGAAAAGTAGAGCAAAAAGACTATAGCATTGCCGATCTACAGCAAAACTTGGCAACTTCAAAAGAACAGCACGAACGAGAGATGTCTCGGGCGTTGCAGAAATACCAGGAGGGAAGAGAAGAAGCTTTGGTAAACCGCGAGCGAGAACAAACTCGACGCATTACCGAGCTACAGCAGGAGATAGAACGACTGCGATCGCTGGCTACGATTGGAGAAACCGTAGTAAACAAATGGCGCAAGCGGAGTTTTTCCTAGTAGCGTAGGTTCAGTATTACCCCAGACTCGTTATTAGACTTCTTGCACAATTCGCGAAAAATACCCCCAACCCCCCTTTGAAAGCTTTGAAAGGGGGGCTTTTTGGATTTATGCACTCTTGTCTATTGTGGGGTGGGGCGAACGGTCGTATGCCCGGGAGGGCGGGCTCCGCCAACGCCCCTAAAACATTGGTGAAAGCAATATCAAATTCGGATCGAGGCAGTTTTTAGGGCGGTTAAACGGACTCGATCTGAAATGCCCCCGAGCTAAGACTTTTGGAGCATAGCTTCTAATACTTCATTAGAGACGCAGCGGCGCTCGGAAGAATAGGTCATTAAGTTAACCCCATTCAGCATGCGTACCGTACTGATCCGAACGCGAAAGTCATCGGTGATAAACCAGCATCGTTCCTGACCCTGATTATTGTTGTAATCCGTATCAATGGTGAGTACCCCATCGTCGGCAAAGTAGTAGCGACCGACCACGGGCATACCTTCTACATAACCCCGGTTGCGGAGAAATTTACCCGAGCGACCCCTGGCATCGGGGATATCTACCAAAATAGCAGCATAGTCGGGGTTGGGCTCGCGATCGTCGAGGGGACTTTTCCAGCCGAAACTTGCACCCCCGGCGGCAATAGCTGGGTCAATTCCCTGCTGGGCGCAGACTTCTTTAATGCTGGGGTCGTCCTTTTCTATAACGGTGACAATCAGATTTGACTCTCCAGACTCGTCTGCTGCTGTATCGAAGTGATGCACCGTGCGCTGGCTGAACCAGGTTCCCTCGCTTTTGCGAAAGAAATCCATCATGGTCATGGGTGGAATCGTTAGCATTGGTGGCAAGCAATTTAAAAGATCCGATTATATAGCAATAAGCAGTCAGCGGTCAGCGGTCAGCTCAGAAGCTCCGCGCGGAGCGTAGCTCTTCTGCACGCGATTTGGCAGTTCCTAGCTTTGATGAAAATTATCCGCTCCCAAAGATGCGTAGTGCTATACAAGTTTTAGAATACGCGATCGCACTACCCCAAAGCTCGCGCCAAAACCTCGCGCCAAAAGCTCGCCTCTTCGCCCCAAAGGCTAATATCAAATCCGATTATCGCCCATAATACGAATCGAGCTATCCGTAGGACGGGCTTCCGAAAAGTCCCTATCTGTAGGGGAGACAGCCCTATGCGCGAGTTGCCAATCTCGATACAAAACTTACAAAACAGAGAAAAAGAAGCGCGATCGCACCAACAGTATCGTAAAATACTCCTGGCAGTTTTCTATCGAGCAGACCATGACCAATGTCCCAGGGGCGACCTTCTCCCACAAGGACGATTTATTACAAGCGCTTCAAGCAGGATTGGACCTAACTGGTGCTAACCTCCAGGGAATAGACCTCGCTGAGGCTGACTTGTACAAAGCCAACTTGAACGGTGCCAACTTGAGCGGAGTCTCCTCGAACAAAGCTATTCTGATTCGCGCTAACCTCAGCGGTGCCAACCTCAGCGGTGCCGACCTCAACAGTGCCGACCTGCGCGGAACCGATCTGAGCGGTGCAGATCTGAGCGGTGCCAACTTGCAAGATGCCTATTTAAATCGGGCTAATCTGATTGGCGCTAACCTCAGCGGAGCCAATCTTGAAGGGGTCAAACTCAATGTAGCTCTATATAATAAAGAAACCATCTGGCCAGAGGGATTTGCTTATAAAAAATCCGGTGCTGTAGGACCGGGTGCCCAATTGAACGGCGCTTATTTGAATACCGCTTACCTCCGAGGTATTGACCTGAGCGGCGCTAGCTTATTAGGAGCCTATCTCAGCGGTGCCGATCTTACCGGAGCTAATTTGGAGGGCGTTTCTTTTAGCGGCGCTAATCTACAAAAAGCATTTTTAACGGGTGCTTGCTTGCGGAATGCTCGCTTTAACGGTTCCGAGCTACAGGGGGTTGATTTCCGAGCTGCTGACCTAACTGGAGCCGAGTTTAACAATCTTCAGGGCATTGCCGGTGCTGATTTTTTTCTCGCCCAAGGACTCAGCGACTTATCTATAGCCCGCTTAAGCAGCTATCCGTCCATCGAACTGAATACTTGGAATACCTATACTCGCCGCACGACTAGGGATAGTTTAAATAGTCATATTATTTCGGAATAGAGAGTAGTGCCGCTGCGCGGAAGTCAAAAGTCAAAAGTCAAAAGTCAAAAGTCTCAAGGTAATAATGCCTTTGTAACCTGACTCTTTGGCCCGATCGGGCGATTTGGACTATTTCTGCCACGCTGTAGTAGGGTGTTTATTTGATGGAGAAAAACCAAAATAAACACCCCATTGCCGGGCTTAAACGAGGGCTTAAACGAGGTTTCTCTGGCTCATCTTGCTTACTTGGTCGAGACGAGACAAAGCACTCTCGGCTGATTCCTTAATATAAGGATCGGCATCTGGATTGTTAGCCAAGGCAGAGAGAGGCTCTACTGCTCTGGTATCCCCAATAGAGCCTAAAGCGCCGATCGCAGCAACCTGGAGGGCAAGATTTTCCATTGCTAGAGCATCTTGGAGAATTGGCAGGGCTGGCGAGCCAACCGTACTCAGAGCGCCCACAGCGGAAATTTGAACCACTGGGTAGGTATCCCGGAGGGCTTTTTCTAGTGCTTCCAAGGCAATAGCAGGGAAAGTTTCTTCCTTGTACTTTAGGGCGATCGCAGCCAAAGCCTTGGCACAAGAAGCTCGCACCGTATCATTCTCGCTGTTAACCAATTGCTCTGCTAAACTCGGTACGGCATCAAGGCCAATAACTCCCAAAGTTTGCACTGCAGCCCGCCGATAGACTACATCGGCAGCGGACAAAATTGCCATCAATTGCGGAATGGTCTCTTCTGTACGATTCTTAGCAATCTCCCGCATTGCTCGCTCTCGCAGCCGAGGATTTTTATTCTGCAACTGCGGATAGGTAACACCTTGCTCTGCGGCTTCTTTGTCAGAAGATGAAGCCCCATAGGAATCTACAGAAATGCTGGTAATTTTTCCGCCAATACGATGAATGTTCTGAATCGCCTTAGACATGCTAGTGTAAGGCACTCTTACCGTATAGTTACTCCTGTGCATCAGATCTTGACGCCGCACGCCAGTTACTTGAATTGCCACAGAGCGACTGTTATAGTCGCTAGTCTCTTTACTCTGAGTTTGAGCCATAGTCTTGGATCGCCCGCGCATTATTTGCGAGTAATATTATACTTTGCCGAAGCTCTTCACTAAATCTTGCTTGGGGGTATGAGTTTTTTGGTTAATAGAGTTATATCAAATCCGGTTGAATGCTCGCACAAAAAATTTGGAATCCCGTAGGACGGGCGTCCCGCCTGTCCCTAGCTAGTCGAGGTGGCTCCCAGGCGGGACGCCCGTCCGGAGCAAGACTGGATCTGTGTTTAGAGTAATTAAACGGATTTGATATTAATAGCTTTTTCCGAAGTCCCCTTGTTTTCCTAGGGAGACAAGGGGTGCGGTGCTTGAGTATATACAAGGCTACCCTTGTCTCCCTACACCCAGGATCCAGCCAGGATTTTTTGCTTACTAAGACTGAGATTTTGCTGCGATCGCCCAATCTGGGTCATTAGCACAAAGAGCCCGACCCGAGTCGTCTCCAAAAGTTTCTAGGGCCATTAATGCAGCATATTTTAGTTCCCAGAGACCAGTTTCTAAGCTGGCTTTTAGTTCCGGAATAGCTCGCTCGTCCCCTAAATCCCCAAGGGCGATCGCTGCTGCAGTTCGCGACTTTTGAAACTGAGGGGCACGGTTGTGCAGGGCTTCTACCAGCAGATCGTAAGCAGGGGCATATTTAAGTCTGCCCAGCAATTTCACCACATGGTAGTGAGCGCCGTAATCGTTATGAGCCTTCTCGGCGAAAGTGGCCATTAAAGCTGGGCTAGCTGCATTTGCATATAAATCTAGTAAGGTTTTACTACCCAAATAACAACGCCCAAAATCCGTCTGGTATAGTTCGCCGATCGCAAATTCTAGGGCTGGAGTTTGGTCGTATTCGTGGACGAGTTCCAAGTCTTCAGCGCGATCGCGAATAACTCGATCTAGAGTGGGCTCTACATCTTCAAACTTCAATGCCCCAGAGGATCTGGCATTTTCCGCCAAATGTCTAATTCCCCGCATCCGAAACACCATAGAAACGGGGCAAATAGCAATTTTGGGAATGGCCTCGTAGTAATTGGCATCCATCAAGTCTTGAATGCAGGCACGTCGGACATTGACATTGGAATGTTGCAGGAATTCCACCACTTGCTCCATTTTCGAGCGATCGCCGGAAAATCGACTGTATGCCGATATTGCCGCACTAGCTATGGTTGGGTCTTCCAATTCCATCAAGGGGGCGATTCTCTCTAGGGCTGCCCGATAACCCAACTTGGCCAAAACATGGATAATAACCCGATGAGTATGGTTGGGTTTCTGCAACAGTTGAGTTATTTCTTCAAGAATTTCTTCGTCTGTCGTGCCAATTTCACCAATGGCCCACACGGCATTTTCCACCGTATATATATCGTCTTCGACCAAACAAGCGCGAATCGCCGAGAGTCCTGTTGTTGCCTTGAGGCGTCCTAAAGTTTCAACCGCCTTTCGTCGAGCAATGCGATGATATAGCTCTTGATTTTGGTCTTCCAAGGCAGAAATCAAGGCGGCGATCGACCGCTCGGTGGGAAAATTTACCAAATGGGAAGCGGCAATGTAGCGATCCGACGCATCTTCCATTTGGTCTAGAGGCATGGTTAATAGTTCGATTGCCCGTTCTTCCGTCAATCCGGGAAACATGTTAAAAAAGCGTCGATCCATAAGTAAATCACCGAAAGCGCGATCGTCGATTATTGATTAAATCACAGACAGGGGCATTGAAGAGGCAGGGGAGCAGGGGGGCAGGGGAGTAGGGGGGCAGGGGAGACAAGGGAGACATGGGGACCGGGAGACATGGGGACATGGGGTAGCTCCTGACTCTGGAGCTGGCTCGCACTGAAATCGTTATTTTGGGGCTCACGGCCGTAGTCGCGACAGCGAAAAGCCCCTACGATGGCGGCTCCCCTTATCCCCCCCTTATCCCCTGGTCTCCTGGTCTCCCTGTCCCCTTGTCTCCCAGTCCCCCTACTTCCTTAAAAACATATGGGGAACTCTCCGCCCGCACTCAACCTTTGCAGGCAAAGCAACGTGCTAAGAGTTCCCCATTATTATTACCGATAAAGATTTCTCCTATCGGCTGTCAATCCAGAGATATGACTAGGACAGAGAGTTGATAACGTAGTCCAGATAAGCCTTGAACTCGTTGAGAGCTTGCTGTGACATATCGCGAGGTTGGCAAGCGCGATCGCGAGTGTATGTGAAGGCATGCACATAAGGAGCAGTAGGCAGATTCAAGGCGCGATAGACTTCGCGGGCGCCAGCAATGCCCCACTCATCCAGCGGACCAGTACCGCCAACTACCAAGGAGTAGTTGATCAGGCGCAGGTAGTGGTCAATATCCCGCTTGCACTTGCCAACCTTTACCTCGTTCTCGGCAGCTTCGCCAGGTTGAGTGAGATAGGGATACTTCTTGATCATTTCATCGTAAGCTTCTTTGACCACTGCGTCATGGCCAGCAGCCAATTTTTCAGCAGCTTCCATACGAGCAGCAGCACGCTGGATGTTACCTTGGATGGACTCTAGGTCGGAACTGCTGGGAAAGCGACCCGCCGCATCTGCAGCAGTAACAACAGTTGTTACAACTGATTTCATGTTTTTAATATCTCCGGAATGGTTTTTGACAAAAGAGGAAATTTAACGACACTAGCGAAGCGCGAGGAAAGCAATCTTCGCTACGAGTTCAGATGCGAAACTAGCTTAGAGCAGAACCCACGCGCTTGAAGTATTCAGCAGCTTCAGAAGCCAACTCGGAGCAATCGCCTTGGGGTTGCTCGCCGTGTTTAAAGTCCGCTTTGCTCCCAGAGGCCTCGCCCTTAATAAAAGCAACTGCAGCTTTACTCATAATGCCAACAGCGTAACCTGTAAGGTCGAGGGGTACGCCCAAGGCAATGTAGGTTTCTTTCAGGCCGTTCAAGCAGCGATCGTCCAGAACGGAAGCATCGCCAGCGAGCAGGGCATAAGCAACATAGCGCAGGATGATTTCGCCATCGCGCAAGCAAGCAGCCATGCGGCGGTTCGGGTAGCAGTTGCCGCCAGGCTGAATCAAGCCCGCGTTATTGCAGATCATCCCAGAAACGGCATCGGAGACGATGCAGGCAGCATTATTGGTAATCGAGTTCACGGCATCCAGGCGCTTGTTACCTTCAGTAATATAGCCCTTCAGGACAGCGACTTCTTCTGCGCCTATGTACTTTCCGCCTGCATCAGCAGCAACTACTGCTTTTGAAAACTTGTCAAGCATTAAGCTCTCCTCTTTATATATACAAATGTACTCGTGCTGTTTTGCTCGTCAACTGAACTCAATCAGCTTATGTAAACAGAATAAAACGCCTTTCCCGCCTTCGTCTCATTTATGAAAAAGAAAGTAACAATCCGTAATATTCAGTAATGGGGCATTGGGAATTGGGCATGGGGCATGGGGGCATTGGGCCCCTACGCCCCGGAGGGCGGGCTACGCCTACGACCGGCTCAGGATAAAATTGGGCATTGGGCATTGGGCCCCTACGCCCCGGAGGGCGGGCTACGCCTACGACCGGCTCAGGATAAAATTGGGGAGTTTGGGGAGTTTGGGGAGTTTGGGGAGTTTGGGGAGTTTGGGGAGTGGGGGGAGTTTGGGGAGTTTGGGGAGTGGGGAAATTTTTCGGCAGTCCCTTTCCTCTCCCAATCTCCGGTATCCCAACTTTCCAAGTCCCCTAGTCCCCAAGTCCCAATGGCCCATTCCCATAGTCGCTCGATCGCCTAGTCCAGTACATATATATATAGTGTTGGTAAGTGTGGGGAGAGAGGGGGAGTATGGGCAGATTGGAGAGCCAAGCCCTTCAGGGCGGCTAAGCCTACGGAATTCTCCAACCCTTCCCACCCTTCCCACACTCCCCTCTCTCCCGATACCCTGTCCCCCTTGTCCCCTGGTTCCAATGCCCAATGCCCAATGCCCAATGCCCAATTACCTAGATGGTTGGTCCCTAGACGATCGCAATCCAGAAACCATTAAATCTTTCATGCCCTATTGGGAATGGTTCTACCAAAACTACTTTAGGGTCCAATCTAGCGGCTGGCACCACATTCCTCAAAGTGGTAGCGTCTTAGTTGTGGGCTCCCACAATGGCGGCTTGGCAGCGCCGGATATGTTCATGGTTATGTATGACTGGTTTCGGCGGTTTGGCTGCGATCGCCTGACTTACGGGCTGATGCATCCCCAAGTCTGGACCGTGTTTCCATATCTAGCTCCATTGGCAGTGCAATGCGGCGCGATAAGAGCCCATCCGAAAATGGCGATCGCAGCTCTGCGACGGGAAGCCGTAGTTCTGGTCTATCCTGGCGGCCCGCAAGATGTCTTCCGCCCCCACAGCCAGCGAGACAAAATTTACTTTGCCGGACGCAAGGGCTTCATCAAGCTCGCCCTAACTCAAGGGGTTCCCATTTTGCCGATAGTTTCTTGGGGAGCCCACGACACCTTAATAGTATTGGGAGAGTTTTACGAACAGGTCCGGCAATTGCACGAACTGGGAATGCCTTGGTTGTGCGGCATCGATCCGGTAGTATTTCCCATTTATTTAGGTCTGCCTTGGGGATTGGCAGTTGGACCCCTACCAAACCTTCCCCTGCCCGCACCTATGAAAACCCGAGTCTGTGCCCCGATTGTCTTTGAAAAACAAGGTCGCGCTGCTGCCAAAGACCGCAAGTACGTCGATGCCTGTTACGAACAAGTCCAATCTGAAATGCAGCAGGCATTGGACGAACTGATAAGGAATGGGGAATAGGGAATTGGGCTTGGGGAGAGTTTTGAGTTCGAGCGCCCCGGAGTTTTAAATTAAAGACAAGTAAGTTCAAGAATCGTAACCGATCGCTAATAATATCAAATCCGGTTAAATACCCACAGAAAAAATTTGTAATCTCCCGTAGGACGGGCGTCCCGCCTGTCCGCCATACCAGCCCAAGCGGACAGGCGGGACGCCCGTCCTACGCAGACTTATTTTAGGGCGATTAACCGGATTTGATACAAATCTACCAATGGCCTCTTCCCATGCCCAATGCCCAATGCCCAATGCCCCATCCTATTTTTTCGGCAACAAAGAATCGTAGAGAGCGCGAAGTACGGCACCGATCGCAGGGGGTACGGAGGTGAAGCGAAGTAAATAGCCATTCCCTTCCTGAGATTTTCCCATAACCTTGGCGTATAGATCCTCGCCTTCGCGGGCGTCCGGAGCCAATAAGTTTATTTTAATATTGCTAAACTGCTCTATAAGATGGTCTCCGCGCATTTGAGCGCCTTTAAAGGAAAACTTTACTAAAGTTCCCTTGTATTTAGTATTGCTAACGTGCTTGCCATCCAAAATCGTATAATAAAGAGGTATTTCCTCTTTTAGAGTGAAGAGATTGGGTTCTTTTCTTGGCAGAAAAATACAGTACCGTCCCGCTATACCGCCTATGTCATGGATGGCGATCGCTTGGTCAAATCCCTTGGGCTGTACTGAGATTTTATCGTTAATTCGCAGCCCGGTTTTTACTTCGTTTCGGGTAACGTCAGAAATCAAGACTTGGCCGCCGACGGTATAAGACTCGATGCGGGAAGCCAAGTTCACTTCGTTGCCAATAGCAGTATAGTTGGCGTGGTTTTGCGAGCCAATATTTCCCACTACAACTTCTCCAGTATGAATGCCTATTCCCATTTCTATAAAGGGCAAGCCCAAGCGAGTCAGGTTGGCATTTACTTCTTCCATTGCTAGTTGCATAGCCAAGGCACAAGCTACGGCTCTATCGGCATCGTCTTCTCCGCTATTGGGAGCCCCAAAAATTACTAAGATTGCATCGCCAATAAACTTGTCTATCGTGCCGTGATATTGGTCGATTATATCCGACATTTTTTGCAAGTAAATATTGAGCAAGGTGACAACCTTTTCTGGTGGTAAGGGCTTGGCGATCGCCGTAAATCCCCTCAAGTCCGAGAGCAAAATCGTGACTCGCCGACATTCGCCACCCAGCTTGAGTCCTTGGGGATTTTCGAGCAAGCTGGCGACCACTTCATTATTTACATAGCGACCGAAAGCTTTGCGAATATCCCCTGCAGTGCGAGCAATGTAAATGGCGATCGCAATTGATGACAAGCCAAAAGCTAACAGGGGCGGCACTACGGGAATCCACCAGCCATAGATAAAAGCCACAAACGTGCTACTCACCAAACTGACAACGGCCAACACGATAAGGGAAACTCTAGCGATCGTCTCCATCTTATTGCCAGAATATCCGCATCTCCAGCTCAAAATAGCAGCTGCAGAAGACCAGAAAAAAATCCAAAGCAATTCCAGATTTTCGTCCCAACTTTTGATTAAAGGTCGCCCCTGTAGAGCGGCGCTTAAAATTTGGCTGGTTAAATGAGCGTGAATTTCCACCCCAGAAGTGGGCTGAGGGATAGTGACTAATCCGCTACTGTAGGGAGTAAAAAAATGGTCTCGGAGACTTTCGGCGGTGGAGCCAACCAAGACGATGCGATCGCGGATTAAATCTGCAGGTATTTTATCTTCGAGTACGTCCCTCATCGACACTATCTGATAGGGACATCTATTGCCCATTACCCGACAGGAAGCTCCGCGAAAATTCAACAATATCTGATATCCCGCTGCATTAGCGCGGACATAGCCTCCGTCATTGCTTTCAAAGGGGGGAAATATTCCTTCACCCAACTTTACAAACTGCTCTTCAGTTAGCTCTGGGCCAATTCCTTGAATTTGTTCTATATATATCCAAGCCAGTCTAAACCCCAGCCCGAATACGAATTGTCCCTCGCTATCTGTTAGATAAAGAAAACTTCGACGTACTTTACCATCGGCATCGATAAGAAAATCGTTAGCAGCAATCTGCCCCAACTTCTTGAGTTCTGGCGGCGGAGCAACATCCGGATTTTTTGGATCGCCAACTACTTTCTCAATACCAATCAAGTTTGGTGTGGAGTTATAGACTGCAACCAGAGCATCATGTCCCGGGGGAACCGGCAGGTCGCGATAAAGATCCAAGCCGATAGCTCGGGGGTTTTGTTGTTTGAGTTTGGCTAACAACTCGGCCAAAACTTTATCGGGAATTGGCCATTGTCCTGCATATCGGATATCCGGCTCGTCTATGCCGACAATGACAATGCGTTTGTCAGCGGGTTCGGCAGGACGCAAGCGAAAATAGAGATCTAAAGCGGCCCATTCTCCTAGTTGCAAGAATCCAGCCAAACGAAGGGCGATCGCGATCGATGCCATAGTAGGGGCAGCGATCGATACCCAGCGCCATTTCCAAAGAAACCGTGACTCCCATGAGAATTTAGAATTTAGCATCAGGAACTCATAAGACTGGGTGTGGGGTGTGGGGTGTGGGGGGTGGGTGTCGGATGTCGGGTGTGGGGTGTGGGGGGGGTGGGAATTGTGGGAACTGTGGGAACTGTGGGAATTGTGGGAAGAACGCGCGCAAAATTTTCTCTTTTCTCTCCCCAATATCCCTCCATCTCCCCATCCTCCCCCATCTCTCTTTTCCGACACCCGACACCCCCGACACCCTACCCCACACCCCACACCCCACAACCGACACCCGACACCCGACACCCGACACCCGACACCCTAATTCTCTCTACAACCAATTTCCAACCAACACAAATGGGGCCCAGTAAAACGGATGTTTGTAGCGGCGCTCTTGCAAAAGAGAAAGCTGGGCGCGACGCAGAGCCTCGGCTTTACTCAGACCCGGTTCCCCTAGCTCCCGGTAGAATTGCGCCATCAGAATAGCAGTTGCCCGATCGCGAACAGACCATAAGGTGGCCAAGGTACTGCGCGCTCCCGATCGCACTGCCACCCCTGCCAGGCCCAGGGCAGCGCGCTTATCCCCGATCGCAGTTTGGCAAGCGCTAAAAACCAACAATTCAATCGGGCTCCCTTCCCTCTCGCTCGCTCCCCGCAACAATTCATTCAGTTCTTTAACGTCGATTCGCCCATCCCAGGCCAAAATAAAAGTCTCTTCGGCATTAGAGCTAAATTGGCCGTGAGTCGCCAGATGAACTACTGGAAAAGGAGTGGCTTCTAGGGAAGATTTTAATCCGGCTTTGGTAAAGTCCCGATTGAGAATTACCAAAGCCGGCATCTCAGACTCGATTTGATTTAACTCAAACTCCACTGCAGGCAGAGCCGAAAAGCCTTCTCTGGCTTCGCTCAATCCGCCAGTTAAAGCCTGTAGCTGCGATTCTGCCAGCGGTTGCGGGTTCAGAAGTTGCAGCCCCGGAGTGAAGGCAATGCCGTACTTTTCTATTAGATAGCGATCGCCATCGTAAAGTACGCTCAGGGGAACGTTACGAAAAGAACCATCGGGCACAAAGACTAAGGTCTCGATGTCGCTATTGGCCAATTCTGTCTCGACGGGTTGAATCAGCCAGTTATAGACCTCTTGGGACAATTGCAGGCGTTGCTTATTCGAGGCCAAGGGCGTCAGAGATTGTCGCAACTGAAACAGCTTGTTTTCTACTTCGCTCTGGCCGACCGCCGTAGAATAATGGCGCAAGGGTTGCCCCGGCAGGCTGATAATAACTTCTAGTCTGTTTTCTAAAATAATTGGATAAATGACTGCCGAATTAGGGTCGATTTGGTCTATTTGTACTGGCTGTACGTCCAAGCAAGCATCTCGGAAAAAATTATCCAGCTCTGCTAATTGGAGGGATTCAATTGCTTGACGGGCTTTATACAGATTTTCTTGATTGACCTGCCCATTTCCTCCTTGGCCGGAATTCAAAGAGGGTTGCAATAGCAAAGCGACATATTGTCTATAGACGGGTTCGACGCTTTCCCGAAAAGAAAAGCGAACGTCTCGATCGATGGCAACTAAGTCGGCTCGCAAAGATTCTAGGGAGGCGATCGCTTCACTATAGGCGGCGATCGCGTTGTCAAAATCCGACTGCTCGACCAAGAGCCGCCCCAACTGCGACTGCCAGCGATAAGCAATGTCTGGAGCATTAATACCTTGAGCCAGCAACAAAGCTCGTTCCGTAAGCTGCAATGCCTCCGACTCTTGCCCGGTTTTTTCATACAGTTTCCCCAGCTTGCCTAGAGCAGAAGATTCCGCTCGCCTGTCTTGCAAGCTCCTCGCCTCTCGAATGGCAAAAGCCAATTGTTCCGCTGCAGAATTCTCTAACTTAATTGAATTGGGCTGGCCATTCTCTAAATTCATCAGACCTAAATTAATCAAACTTTCGGCAAAGTTGATTCTGGCATAGGTAGTTGCTCGACTGGGAGATAGCCGATTAAGCTCCGACTCAATTGGCTCTAGTAGTTCTATAGCATTAGACCGTTGTTCGTATTCTATAAAGAGACTCAGTTGGTTGAGTTGGGCTTGAACTTTCGTAGTAGGCGATGGTGCGTTACTTGCAGCTTGTTGGTAAAAATTCAGCGCTGCTTCTGGGTCTCGGAGGGCGCGAGCCGCGTTGCCCAAATCCAGCAAACTTTCGGCGATATCCCAAGCGTAATTTAATCGACGAGCAAGCTCCAAGCTTTCTTGCAAAACTGCCATTGCTCGCGACCGATCGCCAACACGTTGTAGTGCTTTGCCGAGCGATCGCATACTTGCCGCTTTCAGTCGAGAATCCGGTTCGTTGGCCAGAGCTTCTGCGACCTGGGTCAAGCGGTTTAATGCTCTTCGATACAGACCCAAAGATTGCAACGCCCCGGCTTGGTTGATTTGGCTGCCAACTATTCCTTGCAAGTCCTCCGCTTTCCCGTATGCTGCCTCGGCTTCTTGCCAGGTCGCCAGGGCTTCTTGCGCGCGACCTTGGGAGAGTTGCTCGCGCCCTAGCTCGTTTAGGGCTTGTGCTTGCTCCAAAGCTGGCGATAAGTTATTTGCTAAGTTATTTGCTAAATTATTTGCTAAGTTATCTACTAAATTATTTCTGCTATGTTGCTGGTTTTTTTGCTTATTTTTTTGCGGAAATATGCGATCGCTTTCTATTTCTTGGCCAAAGAGCATTGGGTAGGCGATCGCTCCTGCCTCCCACCACAAGGTTAATAACAACGAACCAGCCAATAGGTTTATTTTTTTCATTGCTGACTGCTGACTGCTGACTGCTGACTATTGCTTAAATGGCAGTTGTTGGCGCAGCTCCGCGCGGAGCTAATTGCTGACTGCTGACTGCTGACTGCTGACTATTGCTTAAATGGCAGTTGTTGGCGCAGCTCCGCGCAGATCTAATTGCTGACTCCTGACTGCTGACTGCTATAAAAAGTGAAATGCTCCCATTGCTGACTGCTGACTGCTATAAAAAGTGAAATGCTCCCATTGCTGACTGCTGACTGCTATAAAAAGTGAAATGCTCCCATTGCTGACTGCTGACTGCTGACTGCTGACTTGCTCCCATTGCTGACTGCTGACTGCTGACTGCTGACTGCTATAATTGCTGACTGCTGACTGCTGACTGCTGACTTGCTCCCATTGCTGACTGCTGACTGCTGACTGCTGACTGCTATAATTGCTGCCTACAGGTTGGCGGAGTTAATGCCGGACCGTTGGGAGTTACTTTCGGTGGATCGGCAACGAGAATAATGTCGCCCTCTGGGGAAACTATCCATCCTTGTGCTTCTACAAAAGGTTGGTTGCGTATCGCACTCTCTTGAGAATTATGCTTGCCCTCGTCGCGGCCAAGCATTGGCTCTCTTTCGTCCGGGCTCTGTGTGGGAGAATCGCCAACCAAAAAACGCTCGTCTCTCCAAACCGTATCTGTTGTCAAAGGTTCGTTGGGATTGGGGGGCAAGCCGCCGCGTCCGGTAACGACAAATTCGCTTCCAGCACCGGCATTGGCGCAAACATCCCGAACTACTAGACCTGCCACGTCCAAGGCTTCTCCTTCCAAGATCGCTAACCCAGCGCTAGCATCAATATCGGGAGCATTTATTTCGACAACGCCACTAAACTGCGGACCTAAGTTAGAAGTTGCAGTTATATCGCTTCTTGGGGTGGGAGCAGCTCGGAAAGCAGTACCAAAAATACCAGTGGCATCAATATTAACTCGACCTCCTCTACCTTGTTGGGCATTGGCAGTAATATCGCTATTTTCCAAGGCCGCTAAAGTTTGGGTAGAAATAGTAATATTGCCACCATCGGTATTGCCGGCATCCGTGGTAATTTGGCTAGTCCCGCGTAACTGAATCTCCCGAGCAATTAGAGAGATATTTCCTCCAGAGCCGGATATAGTAGTTGCGTCTATAGCTCCAGAATTTTCAAGGGCGATAGAATCTGCCACAACTTCCAGAGTGCCGGCAGCCCCCGACTCGACGCTATTAACCGAGACGATCGCTCCATCTCTAACTATCAATTCTCCGGTGGCAAGTCTGAGATCCCCTCCCTGACCGCTAGCCTCAATCGGGAAAAAATCGCTGCCAGAAGTAGCAAACAAACCGCTGCGACGAAAAGTTCCTATATCCGAGGTGCCAATTAGTTCTACTTTTTCAGAAACTTGTAAATTCAGAGTTCCTCCTCGCCCTGCTTCTTCCGTCGCTGCAAATATCCCTGCTCCATCTCGAATAGTTAACTGGCGGGTAGAAACGGAAATCGAACCGGCCCTAGAGCCGCTAAAGGTTGTTGTCACCAAGGCGCTTGTCACTCGACCGTCAGCAGCAACGCCAGATATTTCTACCGAATCCGCAGCATTCACCGTCAGATTTCCGCCCGGTCCGCCAATTGGAATAATGCGACCCCTTATGGTTGCCCCGCTACTGGTAACTGCCTGTCCCCCATCTCTGAGAACTAACTTAGGAGTGTTAATGGTAATATTGCCAGCTGGTCCGGTGCCGCCAGCGCTATTTGTAAATATACCCGTGGGAATTAGAGCGCCTGCTGGGGTTGAGAGAATCTCCATTTGCTCGCTCGCTTCGACGGTTACGTTCGCCCCCGCACCCGTACCCAATGTACCCGCCAATATACTGGATCCATCCCGGATGCTAAGGAAGCGAGTCTTGATAGATAGGGATCCTGCCGCTCCCGAGCCAGCTAGACTAGCGTTCAAAAAGCCGCTAGCGATCGCTTCTACTCTTTCGGAGGCCGTTACCGTTAAATTCCCTGCCGCTCCATCCCCAAACGAAGCAGTTGATATTAATCCCCCATTGCGCAGAATCAACTCTGGCGTGGCGATCGCAATATCCCCGGAAGAACCAGTGCCCGCACTTCCAGTACCAATACCCCCCGGTAACTCAGAAAGCTCCAGCAACCCAGATAAAGCCGCGCCGGCCGCCATCTGAAATCCTTCAAAACTGGTTCCCACTAGCTCCACTGACTCGGAGGCATTTACGGTTATATTTCCTCCCGAACCGGCTCCAAAAGTTCTCGCAGAGACTTGCGCCCCATCTTCTAAAAATAAGCGTCCCGTCTCCAGAGTCAAGTCTCCCCCAGCTCCCGAGCCGCTAGTATCTCCGAGCAAGCCGCTGGGAAACCGACCGTCTCCAGAAACGCCACTCGTTTCTATCGACTCCGAGGCGCGGACGGTTAGATTTCCGCCGGTTCCCGAACCTTCCGTACTGGTAGATACCGTAGCTCCATCTCTAACAATAAGGCGAGCAGTTTCGATAGTTAAGTTGCCTGCATTCCCGGTTACGACGCTAGAACCAAATCGCATTTGGATTTCCTCGCTCCCCTGGGTTGCTGCCGATTGGATAGCAGTAAAAGACAAGCCATCGGGAGAGGTGCCGATCGCTTCCACCGAATCTGTAGCGCGAATAGTTAGATTACCTCCATTGCCAGAGCCCCGCGTTCCAGAAGCGACAAAAGCACCATCTCGCACGACCAGCCGCCCGGTTTCAACGGTCAAGTTGCCGGAATTGCCAGCACCCAGAGATACATTTACCAAACCTCTGGGAAATCCATCGGTCAATCCTGCGCTAACCTCCACCGAATCGGATGCGCGGACGGCGAGATTGCCTCCATTGCCAGAGCCCAAGGTGGAGGCAGAAATAATGCCATCTCTAACTATTAATCGTCCCGTCTCAATAGTTACATCCCCCGCTGTCCCAGTGCCGATGGTTTGGTTTACGATGCCGGAGGGGGGCAATTCGGATGGAGAATTACCTTCGACTTCTACTAACTCGGCCGCTCGTACTGTCACGACTCCTCCGGGTTGCCCTCCAATAGTAGTCGATTGGATTTGCGACCCATCTTTTACGGATATTCGTCGGCTTTGCACTTGGATATCTCCGCCACCTTCGCCGCTCGCATCCACTATGCTTGCCTGGGATAGTTGAATATCCCCAGCTAAAAACTCCGAACTCGCGGCGGAAAAGCCAGCACCTTCTCTTCTGAGTTCCGAGTCTCTAATCGATGCTAATTCAATCCTTCCCTCCGGTGCGGAGAGATTGCCTGCTTCTAAATTTATATTGCCGCCGACTAGGGCGATGGTTTCACCGCGACCGACCTGGAGGCCAGCTACTGTTTCGCTTCCATCCAAGCCGGTAGCGATCGCCCTAGATTGGTTGACAATATTGCCTGGATTCGCTCCCAGTTCAAAGCCAATCGGACCGTTTATAGTCAGCAAAGGAGGCGTCCCCGGATTTGTGGCGCTAAATTCGCTCCCATCTTCCCAAAATAGGCGATCGGCAGTCGTGGCAAAAAACGATCCCCCCAAATTCAGAGCGGCATCAGCTCCAAAAACAATCCCATTTGGATTCAGCAAAAACAAATTAGCACTGCCATTCGCTCCCAGAATGCCATCAATATTTGTCAGCCCCATACCCGTCACTCGGGCGATTATATTCTCCACAGTCAGGGCATTATTAAAAAAAGCTTCTCCCCCAGAAGGAACCGAAAACTCCTCAAAGCTGTGAAATAGATTCCCTCCTGCGCTCGTTCCTCCATCAATCGTCACCCTACTTCCAGACTGGGTGACGATTGAGTTGTTAGGCAGAGTCGCATCGGGAACTATTGGTGCTACTTGTGCTGCGATCGGAGCTGTTGTCGCCAGCAGGCAAACACAACTAACCCCTGCAACATTTCCCAGATTTAGCCTTTGGAAAACCCTGGCAGGGGTATTTTTAAAAAACACGCGCTTCTTTTGCATTTATTTCTATCGTGAAAGCCCTAGTCCAGCTTAGCGGGAAGAGGAGGGGGGAGAGGGGGAGAGGGGGAGCCAGAGTACAAAGGCATTATTACCTTGAGACCTATTACCTTGAGACCTCCGCGCAGCGGCACTGGGTAGATGCAGCCCCCGAGCAATTAGCCTTCGCCTCCGAGCAAATTGCTTTTGTAGCACTACGCAAATAAGCGCTTGACATTTATAAACGCTCAAAGTCAGAGACTACCTTTGATTTTGAATGCATGACTTTTAACTTGCTAGCAGCTTTTGTAGCACTACGCAAATAAGCGCAAGACGTTTATAAACGCTCAAAGTCAGAGACTACCTTTGACCTATTACCTTGAGACTTTTAACTTACTTAGCGTTTTTTGCCGCGATTTCTTTCTCGAAAACTAGCGGAGCTTCGGCGATACTGTCCAATCCAGCTTCGCTTAATACTTCTTCCCACTTGGCAGTAACTGTCGTATCGTTGGGATTGCTTTGTCGCAGTTCCACCAAAGCTGCCAAGGCATCGTGCCAAAGGTTTGCTTCAAGATAGCGATCGACCGCTGCTAGGGATGGAGAAATTTCACCGGGATTTGGCAAAGTAGCGCTGGCTGAAGTCCGCTGCAGCCAGCCTTCCGCAAACACATCATCCAGCCTGTTTTGCGGATTGCAGATTGCAGCTAAATACCAGTGATAGTCCTGACCCACTTCCAGATCTGGCATTGCTTCGCTCTCGGAGAGATTGACTTTGACAATACCGGCCTGGCTCGGCAGCGGGAGAGTCATCCGAGCGATATCATTTTCTTCTTCGTCCTTGAGAACGAACTCCGCCTCAGTAGCTGATGTTTTGGGGACATAGACAAACAAAGCAGGGGATGCTTCTACGGTCCGTCCTTCCCCGCTAGCTGGGATTAAGCCCGCTATACTCATTGGACCTACGACACAGTTGCTACGAGATGCCCCTCCGGCCGTCACCGGGGGCGACCCTCGGTCTGGCGGCGTAAACGTGCCTTGTTGGGCATTAACCGACTTTACAGCCCCAGTCATGCCAAAGAGCCCTAGGGATAGAGCCAATGAAAGACTAGAAAGGAATTGGATCGATTGTTTGCGGTCCATAATTCAAGTTGTTTGTTTTAGGTAACTTTTACCATCTCTTATCCCATGATAAGCGATGTTATTCTTACATTTACAATTTTTAACCATTTCTACGGCTACCGCGCCGATCGCGATCGCAGGAAGGTATAGATTGCGATCTACTCAGCAGGTAAGGTCAGTCACGGGACGGGAGTCGTTGTAAATGGGAATATTGGGGAATGGATTGGGCATTGGAATCGTGGCGTTTCGGTGGTTGCGTTTGGCAAAGCTCAGTCCGAGAAAAGGCCATTTCCAAGGGCACTGAACGCCTATTAAATTTGGTTGTCGATCGCGCATTTATTCGACCTAACATTTAATCGCGCTAACATTTAATTATACCAGTTCCATTTCCCAAAACCAAATGAAGATTTTACGATATGTAGTTGTTCTAAGCCCGATAGTCCTATTGACTTGGCAGGGTTTATTTCCCAGATCCGTGCAACGAGGGGAGGCCGGTTTATTAGGAGATGTTAGTATCGCCCTGGAAGGTGGCTTGTGGAAGCAAAGCAGTTTGGGAGTCGCCCCTCGGGACATTACCCTAGATTTAGTTTGTCAAAAGCAAAGGTGCGATTCTCGCCTTTGGGCCTATGCGCCAGAATTTAACCAAGCAGACCATTACGGCACTGTAGAGGTTCGCGGTTACGATAACAACAAATGGAGCTTGCAGGTCAAAATAACTGTCAACCCAGACCCTTGGACGCCGCTGGCAGGCGAAGCCAACTATACTATAGAACTCCAGCAAGACCGAGACTACCTGATTGGCTCTTATTCAGGAGTATTTAACTCCCAGCAAGTTAGCGGCAAGGCCAGGGGCAGTATCAATCCCCACTGGCCAAGATTTGCACTCGGCCATGAACCCGTAAGTCCTGGGGAGCATCCTCGGCTCATTTTCCGCCAGCATCAAATTCCCCTTTTGCGTCAAAAGGCAAAAACCGATCGCGGCCAAGCTATCCTCGCCCAGCTCAGAGCTACTCTTGCCAAAGAAATTGACTACGATGGATTTGTGCCAACGGGTGGCTATCATGCCGCCGGTCATTGTTTTTTGTCCCTCTTGAATGAGGATCGGAAAGCTGCAGAAACCGCAAGGCAGATTGTGGAGAACTCCATAAACCAACCGGGTTCGCGATTGCTGGAGCATTCAACTATTGTGGCTGGTGTCGCTTTGGCTTACGACCTCTGCTATTTTGCCTGGAACCAGGAGCGCCGTCAAAAAATAACAGATTGGTTGGCGCAGGAGGCAGTGAAATTAATTGAAGGAATGCCAGATCGAGGCTGGAATCCCAACCCGGCAAGTAATTGGAACGCTAGGGCTCGCGGTGCTGCCGGTTTGGCTGCCTTGGCTATTTTGCACGAACCTATAAGCTCGGATGCTTGTGTCATAACAGAGAGCGAGGGCGGCTCTTTATCGCAGCTTTGTCCCGACAGCGAGCAACTGCTGGCAATAGCCGTTAGAAATGTTAAGCGCTATTTGAAAATTGGGCTTGGCGATCGCGCCTTTGGCAGCGAAGGCGACCATTATGCCAGCGAACCCTGGATTCTGACCATTATCCCTTTCTTGCAAGCCTATAAAAATGTCATGGGTTTAGACCTGGTAAAGGGTTCTAGTGCTGAATGGTTTTTGCCCCATTATGTTATGCGCCTCGCAGGCAAAGGCTCTAACCTCGACCTCCCTACTTACGGGCGGCATCGTTCTGGGCCGGCTAACTCTCTGTTCGCCATCGGTTTGGGCATCGTACCGGAAAGACTTCTACCGGGGGTGATGTGGTTTTTCAACCGCAACCTGGGCTGGCAGGGCGATCGCACTTTTGGCATCCAACTCCCCCACGAAGCAGCTTTTGTGCTGGCGGGATATAGAGAAGATCTAGTACCGCGCAACCCAGCGGCTATTTTTGGGCGCGTCCTAGTTGACGAACAAAAGGGCTTCTATCAATTCCGCAACCAGTGGCAAGATTCTCAAGACTTCCTGGCCACTATTTATCTCAAGCGAGAAGCCCTCAGAGGTTCCTGGTCGTTTCCGGAGGCCGGCAGTTTCCGCATCTGGGGACTGGGCGATCGCTGGGCAGCCGGACCTTACAACGGCAAAAGGGAAAACGAAAATGTTGTCCTGGTGCCCGATACGCCAGCTTGGGGAGATGCCCAACCCACGTTTTTTCAGGCATTCTCGGATGGGTCTGGGGTTGTCAGCATGAGAATGGATAACGTTTATCGGGATAAGGGCTTGCCGCCAGCGGGTATAGAATCCCTGCGCTCTTTTGCCGTTGACTATAGCGGAGCCTCAGGAACTCCGGGATTATTTGTTGTAGTAGATCGATTTACTGGAGACCGGGGCGACAAAACTTGGGTAATGCATACAGAGGGAGATGTCTCGACTGAAGGGCAGAGTTTTACGATTCGGGGTGCTTCTGGCGCGACTATGCGATCGACTTTTGTGACCCCAGCCAAGGTAGATATTGCTTTTGAAAAAGGAAAGAATGGTGGCACAATACTGGCAACTGGCGGGGATGAATTTTTTGTCGTGATGACGGTACAAAAGGAAAAGGCACCCGATATTCGTATTTCCGGCACTGGTTTGGATGCTAAGGTTCGAGTTGGCGATCGAACTATTTCTTTTGCCCAGGATAAAATAGTCTTGGCTCCCATAAGGTCCCATAATGCCGGACGGCCAGACAACGGGGCTAAAGTAAAATAAGTAATAGGGGGGCAAGGGGACCGAGGGAAATGGGACAAGGGAGTGTGGGGAGTGTGGGGAGAGGGGGAGAGATGGGGAAGGGTGGGAGGGGTGGGAGGAAGACTTCTCCCCACACTCCCCACACTCCCCACACTCCCCACACTCCCTGCCCCCGGTCCCCGGGTCTCCCCCTCTCCCTTGTCCCATTTTTAGGCGAGCAACGCGGCTATGTCAGAGGAGTCACCCGAAGAAAAAGAATCGGAAATAGAGCCAGATAAAGATCCGCAGCAATCTACAAAGCCACAAAAACAACCCTTGCCCAAATCAAAACGAAAAAAGTCGCGTTTGTTGATTCCCGCGATCGCCGCTGCTTTACTAGCGATAGGCTCGATTGCAGCGATCGCTATTCGTACCCGACAGCCCAAAACAGACCCGATCGCCGAACTCACCATACCTGTAGTTGAGGAAGACCTCACCGTTAGGATTCAAGCCAGCGGTGAGGTCAGACCCATCCAAAGCGTCAACTTATCCCCTAAAACAGCGGGCCGCGTAGCCGAGTTGTTGGTGGAACAGGGAGACAGAGTGGAAGAGGGCGAGACGATCGCGATAATGGAGAGCAACGACCTCAATGCCCAACTCGTCCAAGCCAGAGGGGGTTTAGAACAAGCCCAAGCAAGACTGGCCCAACTGCGAGCGGGGAATCGTCCCGAGGAAATCTCCCAAGCCCGAGCCCGTCTCAATCAGTCCGAAGCCAGACTGGCTCAACTGCGAGCGGGGAATCGTCCCGAGGAAATCTCCCAAGCCCGAGCCCGTCTCAATCAGTCCGAAGCCAGACTGGCTCAACTGCGAGCGGGCAACCGCCCCGAGGAAATCTCCCAAGCCCGAGCCCGTCTCAATCAGGCCGAAGCTAGACTCTCCGAACTGCGAGCCGGGAATCGTCCCGAAGAAATAGCCCAAGCCCGAGCCCGTCTCAATCAGTCCGAAGCCAGACTGGCTCAACTGCGAGCGGGGAATCGTCCCGAAGAAATAGCCCAAGCCCGAGCCCGTCTCAATCAGTCCGAAGCCAGACTTGCTCAACTGCGAGCGGGGAATCGCCCGGAAGAAATAGCCCAAGCCCGAGCCCGTCTCAATCAGGCCGAAGCCAGACTCACCCAACTGCAAGCCGGCAATCGACTCGAAGAAATAGCCCAAGCCCGAGCCCAAGTGGAGGCGGCTGAGGCAACCCAAGTCCTGACCCAAGAACGGGTGCGGCGCAACTCGTTGCTGGCTGAAGAGGGGGCCATATCAGAGGACAGCCTCGAAGAAGTGCTGAGCGAGGCACGCCGAGCCGAGGCTAATCTTAGAGAGGCCAAGCGACGCTTAGATTTACTGGAAAATGGCACTCGCTTCGAGGAAATAGCCCAGGCCGAAGCCCAGGTGGCAGAAGCTCGCGAGGCCCTGCGACTGCAAGAAAGAGGCAGTCGTATTGAAGATATTGCCGAAGCCGAAGCCCAGGTGGCGGAAGCTCGCGAGGCCCTGCGACTGCAAGAAAGAGGCAGTCGTATTGAGGATATCGCCGAAGCCGAAGCCCAGGTGGCAGAAGCTCGCGAGGCTCTGCGACTGCAAGAAAGAGGCAGTCGTATTGAGGATATCGCCGAAGCCGAAGCCCAGGTGGCAGAAGCTCGCGAGGCCCTGCGACTGCAAGAGAGAGGCAGTCGTATTGAGGATATCGCCGAAGCCGAAGCCCAAGTGGCGGAAGCCCGCGAGGCCCTGCGACTGCAAGAGAGAGGCAGTCGTATTGAGGATATCGCCGAAGCCGAAGCCCAAGTGGCGGAAGCCCGATATGCTTTGACTCTGCAAGAAAAAGGGGCTCGTATTGAGGATGTTGCCGAAGCCGAAGCCCAAGTTACAGAAGCCCTCGGCCGCTTGCAAGGAGTCCAGGTTCAGCTAGAAGACTCTTTTATTAGGGCTCCTTTTCCCGGTCAAATTACCCAAAGATTCGCTACAGAAGGCGCTTTCGTGACTCCAACTACTTCTGCTTCTACTGCTGGCAGCGCGACTTCTACTTCGGTTGTTGCTCTGGCTAGGGGTTTGGAAGTTTTGGCAAGAGTACCAGAAGCGGATATCGGTCAAATTAAACCGGATCAGCAGGTTGAGATTGTGGCAGAAGCCTATCCCGATGAGACTTTTGCCGGTCGGGTTCGCTTGATTGCTCCAGAAGCAGTGAAGGAACAAGATGTTACTTTGTTTGAGGTGCGAGTGGAAATAAACTCCGGTGTTGATAAGTTACAATCGGGGATGAATGTGGATATTATTTTTCTGGGGGATGCTCTTGAGAATGCTTTGGTAGTTCCGACGGTGGCGATTGTTAGCAATAAAGGCGAGACGGGCATTCTGGTGCCCAATGAGAAAAATAAAGCCGAGTTTCGCCCGGTGACAGTTGGCCCGACTATTGGCGATCGCACTCAAATTCTTAGCGGTGCAAGTGCCGGCGATCGCGTCTTTATCGGCCTCCCCGAAGGACAAAAACTAGAAGATATTCTGG
The DNA here is from genome assembly GCA_010672965.1 of Oscillatoria sp. SIO1A7. Lineage (GTDB taxonomy): Bacteria > Cyanobacteriota > Cyanobacteriia > Cyanobacteriales > Laspinemataceae > SIO1A7. The sequence continues at coordinate 183,684 of JAAHFN010000004.1, read as the reverse complement.
ATAGTAAATAAATATAAAAGCGGTCAGCGGTCAGCTTTCAGCTCTCAGCTCTCAGCGAATAGCGGCCAGCGAATAGCGGTCAGCGAATAGCCTGCACACTGCGCACCAGACTCTAGATGTAGAGTTCGACTCGGCTATAGCGGTTCTCAAATAAGTAATAAACGATAGGGTCCTATAAATGTAGGGGCGACAGCATCCCCAAGACCATCTCTGCTGTAAAACGGGGATTCTCATATTGGGATGCTTCGCCCTAGACAATTAATATCAATTTGAAAAACGCTATATTTGCCTAATATAATATAAGTTTAATAATACAAATTAAGGCTAATTATCTATATACTAATATCAAATCCGATTAAACAATTACAATACTTGTAGGGGCGGTGCCCCCGTGCCCGCCCCTGCCCGCTCGATACTAACCGGGGCGATCGCGGGGGGATTGCCCCTACTTTGTGGGTGTAATTAACCGGATTTGATATAAAAACAAGATTAAGTCATGGATAAATTAGAACGCTACCGAGAAAGCATCAAGACAATACTCAAAGAGTATGCCGATCGTATGAAAAATTCAGAGTTCGACGTTCAGCTTATTTGCGATAATGAAAATGACCATTATCTTTTACTAGATGTTGGCTGGCAAAAGTCCCGTCGAGTTCATAGCTGTGCTTTACACTTTGATATAATAGACGGTAAAATCTGGCTTCAAGAAAACAACACCGAGCTTGAAATAGATCGCGACCTAGAAGAGATGGGCATTTCCAAAAAGGAAATCGTTGTGGGCTTCCACCATCCCTCTATGCGCGAGTATTCAGACTATGCCGTTTCCTAGGATAAAATAATATTGGCTTTTAAGCAACTTTCCTCGTTGCCCGTTTTCCATATCAAAGAGTGCCTTTCGACTAGGACTCTGCCCAATGCCCAATGCCCAATGCCCAATTTCCAATTCTAATAAATATGGATAATTCATCGTTTGCTTCTGGTAAGCCTGCTTTTACTCCAGAAAAGCGTAATATTAACAAGGTTCCTTTCGTCGAACTCTTTAACGATCGCTTGCAAGGAGTAGTATCTAGCGGCTCGGATCTAAATAGAGTTTATGTTTCCTTTTTCGAGACCGGGTCGCTAGATTTCTATTGTAGCACTAATAACAATCGCCCCTGCGGCGGTCTTAGAGGTCGGCCTTGCAAGCATTTGCTAAGTCTCCTAGATGAAGCGATCGCTCAATACGGAATCGAGGAAGTAGTTAGATTTCTCAAAATCAGCGGCGACCAAAGCCAAATCGCTACAAGATCCGATATTATCCCTCGCACTGGGGGGCAGAAAAAACAACCGGCTAGCGAAGTTTTCAGCCGCTTTCTCCATTACCTGCGCTATCTAGAACTAGAGCAAACAAACGAACCTATACCGGAAATGAGCTGGTTTGTTTAGTTGAGAACCCCCGGTTTGAAAAAACCGGGTTATGCTAAGCTAAGATAAAAAGATGCTAATACAATATTTTAAAAAAAACCAGGTTTATAGCTTAATATCAAATACGGTTAAACATTTATAATATTTATTTGTAGGGTTCCCCGTGCCCGCCCCGGCCGCCTCTGTTGGTCTGGGGCGGGCACGGGGAAACCCTACAGGATTTATGGAACAGCTACTCGGATTCGATCGGGACTTACGCAACGACACTATCTATCGGGGCAACCACGGGGGGATTGCCCCTACAAATACTAGATATGGACAGGCAAGCGTAGGGAGCATTTCAATTTCGTATCTAGCCGCCTAACGCCTAAAGGCGCGGCTACACAAAACTTAGCCCTCCGGGCTGTCCCGTTACAAAAGTGAAATGCTCCCCAAGCGTAAGTCCTGTTGATATAAATTGGAAAGCTAAAAGCTAAACGCTGAAAGCTGAAAGCTGACCGCTATGAATGCCCCATGCCCCATCCGAAAATGTTTTCCCCCAATAGTCTAGACTCAATTCCCGACGGCACGAAGAAAGCGATCGCCACGATTGCCAGCTTTGACCGCTGTTTGTTAGCGGGTTTCGCCAACCTGGACGACCGACACCTAGAAACATTAGCATCTCTTCAGCGCATCTTCTCGGGGACACCTTTAGAAAAATTGCTAACCGAGAGCTGCGCCGCTATCGAAAGAAACGAATTTCTAGAAAACTATTTCACTGCCTTGGCCGCCGCCCGAGCTTCCTTACAAGGATCGCTCTTCGATAGTTTGCAACAGCAAGCCCGAGAAATATTGGGACGAACCATAGCGCCAGCAGAAATTGCCCCCAGCAACCCAAGCGAAATTACGAAAGATATTCCAGATAATATTAAAGTCTGGCTGGACAGCACTCGCAATTGGTTGATGGAAATAGCTCTGGTCGGCTGGGCGCGACTGGAGCCGCAAACTTTGACGCCTTTTTTGGCAACTTTGGAGCAAATGCAAGCGGAGCCAACTACAGTTCGACTGGCAGCGCTACTAACGGGTTTTTTTAACGAGCTAATGAGTAGAGTACCCGTTGCCGATAGCAGCAGTATTCCCAGCTATCGCTGGGGAGATTTGTGGAGTAGAGCAGCGATCGCCGCCTTGCAACCTTCTATTCCAGATAAAAATCTAGAAAATACAAAGGTTTCTGGCCGTTTAGAATTGCTGGGATTGGACTTGCGCCACCACGCTAATTTTATCAGCGCGATCGCCTATGGAGTGCTAGAAACAAATTCCCAAAGCCGATGGGTGCGAATTACTTTGTCATCTTATAAAGTGGATTCTATTTTTGGCCAAGAAATATGGCGTTTATTTCGCCATGCCACTTCTCTGTTCGACGCTTGGGCGCAAAATCAAGCTCTGTCTATAACCGATATGCCTTTGTTGCCTACGGGCGACCTGCTCTGGAATGGCAACGGCCAGTTGGCAGAGAAATACAATTTAATGAAGAAAGCCGCAGAGTATTTTGCCCCGAACTCCGAGAATGCTCCTGCCCCCAATTTAGTTTTAGCGAGCGATCGCCATCCCATCCAACTGGCAGAACCAATTTTTCTCAAAGATTACCAGATAGAAAGAGATGGAGAAACTTTGGCGCTGAGTTGGGGAGATTCTGGCAAACTGCCCGTTGCCACCGAGCTAATTAGTCCGCTATCGGAATTAACAATAGAGGCGATCGCATCTTCCACCGAACTCTTCGGATTACTGCGCTTCGATGCCGGACGCTGGGCAATACAGCCCTTAGCCGTAGCAGCGCTCTTGGGCAAAAAGAAATCTGCCCAAACTATTTTTACTGGAGCTACTGCAGCTAAAGTCATCAATAAAACGCCCGCTAAAAATACCATTGGCACTTTACAAGAGCGAGCCAGCCGCTTGTTGCGACGTTAGTAGGGAGACTGTTGAGTTTTGAGTTTTGAGTTTTGAGTTTTGAGTTTTGATACCAAGTCCGGTTAATCGCCCTAAAAACAAGTCAAGTCCTGCGTAGGACGGGCGTCCCGCCTGTCTCTTACTGGTACGGCGGACAGGCGGGACGCCCGTCCTACGGCAAGTTACAAATCTTTTTGTGGGTCTTTTACCGGACTTGATATAAGTTTTAAGTTTTAAGTTTTGATGGTTTTGATATCAAAATTTGTAGGGGCAGTCCCCCCGTGGCTGCCCCGTGCCGATTCTGGCAAGAGCAGCAATATTGGCGATCGCTCGATCTGTTTAATTTAATACCAAATCCGTTTAATACCAACTGGACTTACGCATTATTTCTATATTTGCTGCTAGACCGGGGCGATCGCGGGGGGATTGCCCCTACAGATTGCGTAAGTGCGTAAGTCCTAACCAATAAAAAGAAATCGTTCTTCCTGTAGGACGGGCGACAAGAGCTGTCCAATCCAAAACCTAAAATCCAAAACTTCTAGCTTGGCAGTCCGGCTCCCTGACGAATTGCCGACTCCAGCTTTCTGGGTTCGTCGGTGCCAATTCTAAAATGCTTGCCGGATGTAGAGGTAATCTCTACCGCGTCCAGCCCAGAAACGTTAAACATCCAACCCCGAGGAATGTATCTAATGCCCCAACCGTAAAACCAGAGATTTTTAACGGCAACCGCATCGGTGACTTCTGCCAAAAGAAATTCTTTGCGAATTAGGCCGAAACCAAACCAGCAGCTAATTTTGCTTTCGTCAATTTCTACTGTCAAAGTTCCGAATAAAATCCCAATTAGCAAAAGCCCCGCCAGAGTTAGGAAAGGAATCCAGCTTAGTTTGTCCAATGTAGGAGCGATCGCCCCCATTAAAAGCGCCACGGCTCCGAGCGAAACCAAAATCGACGTTCCTACCTGCGTATGTTTATAAAATATTGTCGCCAATTTTTGTTATCTCCATCGAACGAATTGAATGTAAATAGAATAAGACTGGGCTTAGAAAACCGGGGGGTTTAAAAACCTGATTTCTCATATATCGCTAATGATTTAGTATTGGTATAAGTAGCTTATGAAGGACTTACGCATAGATTCTATCTGTAGGTATCTGTAGGGTGTGCAATGCGCACCACTATCTATATATAGCGAGCGATCTGACGATTTGCGTAAGTCCTGTTATGGTGCGCATTGCGCACCCTACACTAGCCCCAATGCCCAATGCCCAATGCCCCATTCCCTACACCCTACACCCTACACCCTACACCCTTCTCCTTAGCCACGATCGCTCCCTGGCGATCGAACAAAATCGCCCCTATTTCCAAAGACACCCCAGCATATTTTTGGACGTAATCTCGCGCCGCGATCGCAATCCGTTCTGCCAAATAGCCAAAGACTGCTTCAGCCAATCCCAGTTTTACCAGTTCTTTATAAGCTCCATCCGCAGTTTGGGCATCAAGAACTGCTTGCACCGCCTCCAGATTTCCCCCCGATCGCACCACCGCCGCAGCGATAATTTCTAATTTAGCATCCGCCAAATGGCTAGAAGTGTTAAAAATACCGCCAGCCAATTTAATCAGCTTGCCCTGATAGCCAATTAACAATACCGACTCTGCTCCGCACAATCCGGCTTCTACTAAAAGCGCGCCAATCCAATTGCCCGTTTGCACCACAGCAGTTTCCGCTATACCCAATCGCCGCGCTACCTGCTGGCCGTTATTTCCCAAACAAAAAACCAGATTAGTACAAGTTTGTACTTTAGTTTGCAAGTCTTGGCGAAATTTTTCCAGGTGATCCGCAGCGGAAAGCGGCGCTGAAATACCGCTCGTTCCCAAAAGCGCCAATCCTTCTAAAATCCCAAATGCTTCGTTAGAAGTGCGTTGGGCTAGCTGGCGGCCTTCTGGGAGGATAATGCGGACGATCGCAGTTTTATCCTCGGGAATCAAAGGCAATAAATTAGTCTCAAAAAGTCGGCGAGCATAACTATATATAGCGGCTTCTCCGGCACTGGTTTTGCCCAAGCCTTCACCTGCTTCTAAAATTAAAGCGCGATCGCCCTGCTGACTTGTCAGTTCGCCTCGCTCCTCGCACAAGACCCAAGCCCAAATTGGCGTATTGCGAGTTAAATCTAGATTATCTCCCGGGTCGCTGAGAGTAACGGCTAAGGCAGAATTCGCGTCTAAAGCGGCGACTTGCTGGATGGGAATTTCCGCCGTTTCTGGAAGCAAGTCTAGAGCGATCGCCCTTGGTAAGTCTCTCTTCCCAGAAGCAATATCGGTTTTTTCTATAACTCTTATCAATGCAGCTTTCGCCGCAGCTACGGCGAAAACTGGTAATGTATAGCCAGTGCGTGCCATTATTACCTTGCGAGTTTGATTTTTATAAAAGAACAATATAGGGTTCGCATTGCGAACCCTACATACAAAATCCAAAATACCCAATCAATTAGCCCAGCTCTGGCAATTCTTTCTGGATATCGATACCCAAACCTTGGGCGACGCGATCGCCGTAGTCTGGGTCTGCTTTGTAGAAATGGGAAATCTGGCGCAGTTGAATCTCGCGCTTAACCGGCTTCATGCTATCTACAATATTGTCCGCGAGACGAGCTTTCTGCTCTTCGGTTAATACCCGATACAACTCTCCTGCCTGTAAAAAGTCGCGATCGTTCCGCTCAAAAGAGCGACGCTCTGCCCTACCCGACAATGCCAATGGCGGCTCCTTGTATTCTGGCGATTCCGTCGGTCCGCCAAAGCTATTGGGCTCGTAATTAACGCTCGACCCACCATTCTCGTCAAAGCGCATCGCTCCATCCCGCTGATAGTTTGCTGCCTTGGTCGCGTGGGGACAATTGATAGGTAGAGAACCATAGTTGCCGCCCAGGCGATAGCGATGAGCATCGGGATAAGCAAACAGCCGCCCTTGTAGCATTTTGTCTGGAGAAAAACTAATCCCCGGTACGACATTAGAAGGAGAAAAAGCCGCCTGTTCGACTTCGGCAAAGTAATTTTCGGGATTGCGATCGAGAACCAAGCGACCTATCTCAATTAACGGATAATCTTTATGAGACCAGACCTTGGTCAGGTCGAAGGGATCGAAGCGGTAGGCTGCTGCTTCTGCCACCGGCATAATCTGCATCCGAACCGTCCAAGAGGGATAATTATCGCTGGCGATCGCCTCGAATAAATCCTGGGTCGCATAGTCTGGATTGTCTCCCGCCATACGGTTTGCTTCTTCCCGAGTAAAATTTTTAATCCCTTGGTTGGTCTTGAAGTGATACTTAACCCAAAAGCTCTGACCTTCAGCGTTAATCCATTGAAAAGTATGGCTGCCATAGCCGTTCATATGCCTATAGGACTTAGGAGTGCCGCGATCGGAATACAGGATAGTCACCTGATGCAGGGATTCCGGGCTCAGAGAAAAGAAATCCCAAACGGCATTCGCGTCTTTACAATTTGTCTGGGGATTGCGCTTTTGGCTGTGGACTAAATCGGGAAACTTGAGAGGGTCGCGGATAAAAAAAGTAGGCGTATTATTGCCCACCAAATCGTAGTTTCCTTCCTCGGTGTAAAACTTCACTGCAAAACCGCGTGGGTCTCGCGCCGTATCCGCCGATCCTTTTTCGCCGCCTACAGTAGAAAAGCGCACAAAAACTGGGGTCCGCTTTCCTGCTGCCTCCAGAAACTTGGCCTTTGTCCATTGGCTGACATCCGCCGTCAGCTCAAAATAGCCGTGGGCTCCGGCACCTTTCGCGTGAACCACCCGCTCGGGAATCCGCTCTCGGTTGAAATGGGCCAGCTTTTCCAGCAGATGGAAATCTTGGACTAACACAGGTCCGCGATCGCCTGCGGTCAGAGAATTCTGGTTGTCATCCACCGGAATTCCGAAACTGGTAGTCAGGTTTTTTTTCTCGGTCATCTCTATATATATATGTGGGCATGGGCATTGGGCATTGGGAATGGGGCATTGGGGAGTTTTAAGTTTTAAGTTTTGGCGAGCGGGCCAATTATGCTGCAATCGGACCAGTAGATAAGGGTGCAAGAGAATCTAATAGGGGACTTGCGCAGAAATAAAGTACCAGTAATAGTGTTCTTTAACCGACACCGTTCGGGCGCTCGCTTGTCGTAGGCGAAAGCCTGCCCGGAGGGCATAGCCGGTACATTATTAACTTGCAAGTCCCTAGTCGTAGCGGGGGCGTCCCGCCTGCGCCCAATTCCCAGTTTTTTCCTTAGCCCTGTCGTTGGCTTAGCCTGCGCGAAGCGCATAGGTATGTCCCGAGCCTGTCGAGGGAGTCCAACTCTCAAGCGCTCGAACTCTCAAGCGCACTTTCAAGGGTCCAATGCCCCATGCCCAATGCCCCATTCCCTATTCCCCATTCCCATTGATAAGCATGGCTCATAGGGCAGATAAAAACAAATCATGTAAAAAATACTTCAAAACCCTTTACAAAACTCAATATTGGCGTTATATTAGAAACAACGGTAGAGAAATCACTACCGCATACCTTGAAAATCTCATAGCAATCATAGGCAATTATGACGACCACCATTCAACAGCGCGAAAGCGCTTCCTTGTGGGAACGGTTCTGCCAGTGGGTTACCAGCACCAACAACCGCCTCTATGTGGGTTGGTTCGGTGTCCTGATGATCCCTACTCTGCTGACCGCCACCACCTGCTACATCATCGCCTTCATCGCCGCGCCTCCCGTTGACATCGACGGTATCCGCGAGCCGGTAGCCGGTTCTCTGCTGTATGGCAACAACATCATTTCTGGTGCAGTTGTCCCCTCTTCCAACGCCATTGGCCTGCACTTCTACCCAATCTGGGAAGCAGCTAGCTTGGACGAGTGGCTATACAACGGTGGCCCCTACCAGTTGGTGGTATTCCACTTCCTCATTGGCATCTTCTGCTACATGGGTCGTCAGTGGGAACTGAGCTACCGCTTGGGAATGCGTCCTTGGATCTGCGTTGCTTACAGCGCTCCAGTTAGCGCCGCTACCGCAGTATTCTTGATCTACCCCATCGGTCAAGGTTCTTTCTCCGACGGTATGCCTCTGGGTATCTCTGGAACCTTCAACTTCATGATCGTGTTCCAAGCCGAACACAACATCCTGATGCACCCCTTCCACATGCTGGGTGTCGCAGGCGTCTTCGGCGGATCCCTGTTCAGCGCCATGCACGGTTCTCTGGTGACCTCTTCTCTGGTTCGCGAAACCACTGAAGTCGAATCTCAGAACTATGGCTACAAGTTCGGCCAAGAGGAAGAAACCTACAACATCGTAGCCGCTCACGGTTACTTCGGTCGTCTGATTTTCCAATATGCCAGCTTTAACAACAGCCGTTCCTTGCACTTCTTCTTGGGTGCATGGCCGGTGGTAGGTATCTGGTTCACCGCACTGGGTGTGTCCACGATGGCCTTCAACCTCAACGGTTTCAACTTCAACCAGTCGATCATCGACTCACAAGGTCGCGTGGTTTCCACCTGGGCTGATGTGATCAACCGTGCCAACTTGGGTATGGAAGTGATGCACGAACGTAACGCTCACAACTTCCCCTTGGATTTGGCTTCGGGCGAAGCAGCTCCAGTAGCATTGGCTGCTCCTCAAATCAATGGCTAATTGCATAATTTAGTATCTCTTCAGTCTTTTACATTGGACCGATACTGAGTATAAAAGCGCTCTCTATAATAGAGAGCGCTTTTTGTTTGGGAATTTTTAGGAATGCGTGGGAATGGGAATCTTGGGAATGCGATCGCGAGCTTTGCGACTTGCCAGGAAAATGGGCATGGGGTATTGGGGAGTTTTAAGTTTTAAGTTTTGGCGAGCGGGCCAATATTGATTAAATTGGACCAGTAGATAAGAGTGCAAGGGAATCTAATAGTCGTAGCGCGGGCGTCCCGCCTGCGCCCAATTCCGCTCTTCCCAATTCAAAACTCAAAACTCAAAACTCAAAACTCAAAACTCAAAACTCCCCATTCCCATTGATAAGCATGGCTCATAGAACCGATAAAAACAAATCATGTAAAAAATACCTAAAAACCCTTTACAAAACTCAATATTGGCGTTATATTAGAAACAACGGTAGAGAAATCACTACCGCATACCTTGAAAATCTCATAGCAATCATAGGCAATTATGACGACCACCATTCAACAGCGCGAACTTCCAATTTCCAAGATAGCAGCCGCATTCTCCCCCGGATTTGGCGCTACCAATACTACGGCTATCCAGAAAATTTTATCTTGGGTGTCGGGTGTCGGGCCGCCATCGGTGTCGGGTGTCGGGTGTCGGGTGTCGGGCCGCCATCGGTGTCGGGTGTCGGGTGTCGGGTGTCGGGCCGCCATCGGTGTCGGGCCGCCATCGGTGTCGGGTGTCGGGTGTCGGGTGTCGGGTGTCGGGTGTGGGGTGTCGGGTGTCGGGTGTGGGGTGTCGGGTTATATCAAGTCTGGTTAAATACCCACAGAAAAAATTTAGAATCTCGCGTAGGACGGGCTTCCGAAAAGTCCCTTAGAGCTGGAGGGACTTTTCGGACGCCCGTCCTACGCAGAATTGACTTTTTTTTGGGGCATTGAAACCGACATGATATTAGCTGTAAATCCGCCGTTCGGGCGCTCGCTTGTCGTAGGCGGCGAATAAAAGTTATTATTCCGTGCAGCTCCATAAAGAATTGGTCTAACCAAGGAGTCAAAACTCAAAACTCTTAAGCTAAGAACTCAAGATTTATAGGACTTACGCGCGGCTTGTAGAGATGTGCCCTAACTGTAGGGTTCAACGGCCGTTGACCCCTACGAGATATAGAGGTAATGCGTAACTCCTGATTTATGAAGATGCTTGCCAAATTAACTTAAACCTTAAAACTGAAACCTCAAAACTTATGAAAGATGATGAATATTTGCGGGAGCTGATTGGCCGAGCCTGCTCGGAGAACAAACGGCAAAGACAGATTGCTTTTGGGCAGCTCCAGGCGGAAATCTGGAAATCTTTGAGCCGCCGTTGCTTGCAAGATACAGATTATGCGGATGCCGTTAATGATAGCTTTAATTGGCTGAGGAAAAAGCTGCCGGAGTTCGAGATGGAGCTGCCGAATAAGCGCGATCGCCTCTTGCGCTGGTTCTCGACTCATGTGCGCTATCAGCGCAAGCAGTTGTTGCGAGAAAGAGGCCAAGAGCAAGGGCGGAAAATTTCTCTGGATGTGGCTGTTGCTCCTGAAAGCGACTCAGCCCTATTAGATTGGCTCGGGGATGACGGCAAGCTCTACCAACAGAAAAGCGCTATAGACAATTTGGAGCAGTGGCTTAAGGAGCAGCAAAAACAAGAGTTGCGCGAAGTGCTGCAAGCCTGGTTGGTCTATATAGAGGCAGACCCAGAAGGACGGTTGCAGGCAAAAGACTCGGTTCGCCCGGAGTGCAACTGTCACTGCTTGGTGCGAGACTACAAACTCGCCGAAGACAGGAAGGTAAAACTATCGCAAGTTGCCAAGCAATACGATATAAATTACCAAACTTTGATGTCCTTATGGAAGCGCCATTGCCTACCTCTGCTGGTCGAGCTTTTGCGGGAAAGCTCCGAACGACTAGGATACGATTTAGATGCTTTGCTGGAATTAAACGAATTGCAAATAATCATTGAAAGATGGGAGAAGTAATAATGTACGCTACTGCAGAAACGATTAAAGTCCCTCTAGGTCGGCGCGATCGCACTCTTGCGGAGGAATTTGCCCGCCGTCAGGCGACCCCCGCCCAAGGCAAGCAAGTTTATCTGAACCTTCTGGCCGCCTGCGCCGTCCGCTCTTATCTGCAATGGATGGAAGTCGAAAGCCATTTAGCCGCTGCAGAGAGCGACAATCTGCCCCTGGATCTTTTCGGTCATACTTCGGAATTAATTATTCCGGAAGTCGGGCGATTGCAATGCCAGTTTGTTATTGGCGATCGCTCTGGGGATAGTTCCGGCGATATTTCGGTAGCTATAAACCCCAGCCAAGCTTTAGATTTGCTGGGCTATATGGCCGTCGGTTTGAACGAGGCATTAACTGAAGCGGAGCTGCTGGGATTTGCCCCAGCCGAAGATAAGGACGAATTGCCCTTAAGTTCTTTCCTATCTTTAGAAGCGCTCTTAGAGAGTTTGGAAATTTTCGAGGACGAAACCGCCCGCCGGGTCAAAGCGTTTCTCCGCTATAAATCTTTCAGCCAAGTCATCGCCGAGCTAGAGCAGATTTATCGCCAGCACCAGGACGAACCTTGGCAATGGCGCAATAAAGCTGGGGATGTTTTGGAAGAAGATAGAGAATTAGCCGGAACCCGAGAATTAAAGGGAGAGTTGTCCGCCTTGAATTACACCGAACTCTGCGATTTAGCAGAAGATCTGATGGAGCGATTGGCGGAAATTTGGCAATAAGGTAAGGGTGTGGGGTGTCGGGTGTGGGGTGTGGGGGAGAAAATTCTTCCTCTCCCCTCCTTTCAAGGGTATGTTTTTTATAATTCCGCTTTTTGGAGTTGCCAGAGAGAGGCATGAGTTTCTGGGGCGAAGCATTCCAATACAATAATTTCTGCTATAGAGCAAAAGCTGTTTTGGGAATGCTGTCGCCCCTACGCTCTCGATACTCGATACTCGTGACTGCGCCGGTCGTAGATGGCGATCGCATACCAGTCCGGGGATGATATAGCGTTTCTCAAATAAGTGTAATGAACGACAACGTGGACAACTTAGGGGCGACAGCATCCCCGAGACTATCTCTTAGCTTTGAGCGAGGATTCCGATACTGGGATGCTTCGCCCCAGACATCACATCAATTTGAGAACCGCTATACTGGGGTAGAGGAAGATTTGACCGAGAAATCCAAGATTTAAAATCCAAAAGGGAGATTCTACTAATGTCCTACAGCGAATTTAGTCTCGGGGAGCTAGAAACGAAGTTTAACTTGACGATTCGGGAGCGGGTTGAATTATTTCCTGATATCGCTCCCGTCGCTCCTAGCAGTTTACTACAAGAAATTTTAGAAGAAAATATTCCTCTGGCTTTGGAGATTAATACAGAGAAAGCGCGTTCCGAGATGATAGTGGTGCCGGTCTTGATTGAAATTCGCAAAAACTTTAATCGTCAAATCGCTCTTTTTTCGGGAATCGAGTTTAATCTCGATCGCGATAAGGGGCTGACCGGGCGATGCGATTTTATCATCAGCCATTATCCCAGACAATTCGAGGTGGCAGCGCCGGTGGCCGTGCTGGTAGAAGCCAAAAATGACAATATCAAATCGGGGATTCCTCAATGTATTGCGGAGATGGTAGCGGCGCAAATTTTTAACGATCGCAAAAAAAATGAGATTGCTTGTATTTATGGGGCAGTCACTACCGCCAGTATTTGGAAGTTTCTGAAATTGGAGGGAGATATCGTGTCTATTGAAGGAGGCGAACATTATTTGCAAAGCCTGGATTCGATTCTGGGCATCCTCACTCAGATTATCCAGACTACCCGACCGGGAAATAGCTTATAGCTCTCAGCTCTCAGCTTTCAGCTCTGAGCTTAAGTCGAGCTGTAAAGGACTTGCAAGTTAATAGACAAGAGTGCATAAATCCAAAAAGCCCCCTTTCATTCGCGGGGTTGGGGGGATTCTTCTTAATTATGCAAGAAGTCTAACGGCGATCGCGCTTCCGCTGACCGCTGACCGCTGACCACTAACCGGCGATCGCGCTTCCGCTAACCGGCGATCGCGCTTCCGCTGACCGCTGACCGCTGACCGCTGACCGCTGACCGCTAACAGCTAACAGCTAACAGCTAACAGCTCTTAAAAGCGGACGATGGGACTCGAACCCACGACGTTCAGCTTGGGAAGCTGACATTCTACCACTGAATTACGTCCGCATAATGCTCGAAGGGGGTTCGCTTCGGGCTAGATACCTATTATATAACGATTTTCTCGATTTGTGTCAAGAGCGCCGATTTTTTTTGGGCATTGGGCATTGGGCATTGGGCATTGGGACTAAAAAGGGGGACCGGGAGACAAGGAGACAAGGGGACCGAAAGACCGGGAGACAAGGGTATATTTTTTAGATTTGGCATTCAGCGCTCGGTATCGAGTATCGATTAAGGGCGTAGGGGCGACAGCATTCCCGAGACTATTTTTGCTCAAGAGAGAAAACTTTTGTATTGGAATGCTTCGCCCTAGAAACCCATGCAGCCCGCCGATCGCGCGACAAAAGGCTCGCGAATTTTTGGGGATAATTTAATCAAGAAAAATTAAGCAACGATCGGCAACTTAAGCAAAAGAGTTACAAAAGTTATAAAGGCTAAGGATCTAAAGCAACTCGAAGAGATAACTAATAGGGCGATCGGTGAAGTCTGTTGGAGAGCCAGCTTTAGTTATGGCGACGAGTTGAGCCTTCATATTGGCAAAAGAATTCCTTATGCTCAAAGATCTATGTCCGGCAAGGAAAAAGGAGAATGGATACTCGGGACGAGAGCAACAGCATGGAGCCTGGAGCGGGCGAGGGAAACTATTGCTACTTCTGAAGAAGAAACAGCCAATCTGAGACAGAAGATTCTGGTGCTTGAAAATGCCCGAATCACAGCCTTACAAACTAGCTATCCCGAATTAGAACTTGCGGTAACGTTTGACAATGGATGCAAACTAACAGTTTTCTCCAAACCGGAAGAAGATACCAGTTTGCCTTACTGGGAATTGTTTGCCCCTTCCAGAATGCTTGTTAAGGTTGGGCCGGGGGCAGTTTGGTCTTACGAATTAATAGCGGATTGAATGGGAAGAGCGGAAGAGCGAAATTGGGCATTGGGCATTGGGCATTGGGAGACGGGGACAGGGGACAAGGTGACTGGGAAGAAAATCTTAGCGGATTAAATTAACAACGATGCTTAGACTCAGAGTCGTCCAGGAGCGATCGCTAGTAATAACTGGAAGCCCCAACCGCTTTCCTAATGCCAAACAGGCTCTGTCTCCCAAGGAAAGACCGATACTTTTAGTTAAGGGGCGTAGAAGTGCAATTTCCAACGCATCTTCTTCAGTGAGAGGCAGAATTTCTATGCTATTTCCCAATAGTCCTTCACGCTCTAAACGCTCGACTAATCCTTGAGGGGGATTCGCCTAAATCGGCTACCTTTGATAGAACCTCAGCCCAGTTAACAATACTGATGTAGGCTCCTTGGCTGATAGCATTCTCAACGACTAAGGCACCGGGCTCCTCGCGCAAATAGGCTAACAGTGCAGAAGCGTCTAGGACAAACTTACTCATGTAATGCCTCCTGCCGACGTTCTCGAATCAATTCATCAACTAAGCTGCGCTCGGGGGCTTTGTCTTTGAGGATGCCCCGCAGCTTACTAGCTTGCTCTCGCAGACTAACTAGGCGCAAGCTACTATCTTCTTCCATCTTAAGAATCAGGCGATCGCCCTTTTGGAGGCTGAGTCTTTGCAAAACCTCCGCTGGCAAAGTTAAGCGCCCCACCTCATCTAGGTAGATGGGGTACTGCTGGATTTGTCTGGGGGGTGAGGTTTGAGTCATGGCTTAATTTAGTTTTAAATGGGGGATTGGAATTGGCCAATTGGGCATACCACATTCTACAGTATATATTCTAATATCAAATCCGTTTAAACAGTTATATTACAATATTTGTAGGGGTTCCCCGGGAGCGCCCAGACCAACCGGGGCGGCCGGGGCGCTCCCGGGGAACCCCTACGGGATTTATGAGTAATTAACCGGATTTGATATAAGGGTTATTTTTTGAGCTTTCAAGGAATGAAAACTATAGCAATCTTAAATTATTTGCGGTATGTGAGAACCCCGGGGTTTTGAAAAAAATCGGGGTTCTGGCTGCTAGTCGTATCTTATCCTATTGACGAGTCCTATATTTAACAGGACTTACGCATTACCTCGCTCCGAAAAGTAGGGGTCAACGGCCGTTGACCTCTACACTTAGGGCGCATCTCCACAATTTGCGTAAGTCCTATTTAATTTAAAACTCTCAAGCTAAGACCTCAAGACTTAACAGTTTCAGCGGATGCCTGCTGCTTTCGCAGGCGGGGTTTGCGCTGGAATAGTCCTACAAACCAGCTTTGAAAGCCATCTATATAAGTAAAGAGGACGGGGACTACTACTAAAGTTAATAGGGTGGAGGTGGAGAAACCGCCAATCACTGCGATCGCCATTGGCGAGCGAACTTCTCCGCCAGCGCCCAACTCTAGGGCAATGGGCATCATGCCAGAAATAGTAGAAATAGTCGTCATTAAAATCGGGCGCAAGCGGGAGACGCCAGCTTCTAGAACGGATTTAAATTGCGGCCAACCTTCTTGTTGATTGGCCAAAGTACAATCTACCAGCAGAATAGCATTCTTGGTAACCAGTCCCATGAGCATGACAATTCCAATTAGGGCAAACAAGCCCAACTCTTTTTGAGAAACCATCAGCCCGAGGAGAGCGCCGCCAACTGATAAAGGTAGCGCTACCAAAATTGCTAGGGGATAGAGAAAGTTATTGTAGAGCAAGACCAGGACGGCGTAGATAAACATAACCGCCAGGGACAAAGCGCCCAAAAAGCGACTAAAAATATCGAGCATAATTTCAGCATCTCCAGATGCCTGCTCTTCTACATCGGGGGGTAAAGGATTCATGGCGGGCAATGCTTGAACGGCGGCTACAGCATCTCCCAGAGAAGCTCCTTGTAAATTTCCCTCGACGGCCACTTGACGGGAACGGTCAAAACGCTGGATTTGCGCCGGACCGCTGCCCAGAGTGATGGTTGCCACGGCGGATAATGGCACCAAAGCACCGCTATTGCTGGGCACTTCGATATTTTTCAGCAGTTTGAGATTATTGCGATATTCTTCGGCGAGCTGCACTCGAATTGGAATTTGGCGATCTGGGAGATCGAACTTAGCCAGATTGGCTTCGTTGTCGCCGAGGGTGGCGAGATTTGCAGTGCGGGCGATCGCCTGTACGGACACCCCCAAATCCCCCGCTCGCTCGAAGTCCGGTTTAATCAATAGTTCCGGCTTGACCAAACTCGCCGAAGAAGCGACATCTACTAAACCGGGAACTTCGCGCATCTGCTTTTCCAGAGCTTCGGCGGCTTGCTGCAATTGTTTGGGATTGTTACTTTTTAGAACTATAGATAAATCTTTGCTATTGCCAGCGCCACCCTGGGCTATAAAGCTAATGCGAGCGCCGGGAACTTCGCGGAATCGCTCTCGCATTTCTTCTTGAAATTGATTCAGAGAGATATCCCGCTCTTCTTTGGGAATTAGATTGACATAGAGATCTGCTTCATTAACGTTGCGATCGTTACCTCCCGTGCCGACAGTTGCCAAGACGCTCTTGGTATATGGACTTTCCCGCAAAATCCGGGTCACCTGTCGCACCGCGCGATCGGTATCTTGAATCGTCTCTCCCGGAGGCAACTCAACTTTGACCGTACTCAAACCGGTATCGCCGCTACTAAACAGACCTTTGGGAATGTAAGGTACGAGCTGCAAGCTGCCTATAAAAAAGGCGATCGCAATTATCAGGGTAGTTATCCGATGTCTTAGCGCCCAATTCAGCAGACTGCGATACGGTCGTATCTTGACTTTTGACTTTTGACTTTTGACTTTTGACTTTTGACTTTTGACTTTTGACTTTTTACTTTTGACTTTTGACTTTTTACTTTTGACTTTCTTCTTACCTTTGAGCAGATAAGCGCTGAGCATCGGGGTCATGGTGGTGGCGACTAAAGTAGAAAACATAGTTGACACCGAAACCGTGACCCCAAAAGGTTGGAAAAACTGACCGGGAATTCCTCCCATAAAGGCGACGGGCAAAAACACCGCTACAATAGTCGCCGTCGTGGCCACGACCGCCAGACCAATTTCCAAGGCTGCATCCAGGGCTGCTTTAAAAGGTCGCTTCTCCATCTGTATATGTCTATCGATATTCTCTATCATGCAGATGGCATCATCCACCAAGTTTCCCACCGCCAGAGACAGAGCCAGCAGAGTCATGCCGTTGAGGGTATAATTCAGCAAACTCATTACCAGAAAGGTGGGAATAATAGACAGAGGAAGCGCTACCCCTGTAATCAAAGTAGCTCGCCAATCTTTTAGAAAAATACCGACTGTAATAGTAGTTAGCAAGCATCCCAGGACTAGAGAGTCAATAGATGCTTGGTAGGATTCGCGAATCGAGTCAGCCCGAGTGAAAATCAGTTGAATCTCGATATCCTCTGGCAGAGTTTCGTTAAGTTCTTTGACCTTGGCTCGGACGCCTTCTTCTACGCTGACCAGGGTGCTGCCGGTGCTGCGCAAAATAGAGAAAGTGACTACGGGTTGCTCGTTAAAATAAGCGGTTTGCCTAATTTCTGCGAAGCCGTCGGCGACTTCCCCCAAGCTTTTTAGAGGAACCGATTCGCCTCCAGGCAGCAGGATACGATAATTTTGTAATTCCTCTACAGTAGGAGCGCTGCCGAGGGTGCGGATATTGCGTTCGCTTCCGCCTACGTCCGAACGACCCCCAGGCAAATTAATATTCAGGGTGCCGATTTGGTCGTTGACTTGAGTGGCAGTAATTCCCAGAGCTTTCAAGCGTTTGGGATTTAAGTTGACCCGTATTTCTCGGTCTAGACCGCCAACGCGATTTACTTGCGAAACTCCAGAGACTTGTAGCAGCTCGCGGCTAATGTTTTGGTCAACGAGTTGGCTGAGTTCTTCCACCGATCGCTGCTCCGAAAGTACCGCATAGGTCATAATCGGGCCGCCAGAAAATTCGAGGCGCTGAACTATGGGGTCGTTGATATCTGGGGGCAGGTCTTGACGGATTTGAGAGACGGCATTGCGAACCTCGTTGGTAGAGCGATCGGTATCCGTTCCCAAATCAAACTCAATAGTTGTCGTAGAAACTCCGTCTGTCACCGTTGACCTCAAATTGTCGATATTGCCCAAACCGGCAACTGCATCTTCTACTTTTTTAGTTACCTGAGATTCCAGTTCTGAAGGTCCTGCACCGGGCTGGGTAATGGTCACGGAAACAACTGGAACGTCAATATTAGGACTATCGTCGATGCCGAGCTGACTAAAGGACATAAAGCCGACAAAGGTCAAGATGATAAACATGACCAAGGTAGGCACCGGACTTTTAATTGACCAGCTTGAGATATGGAATGACATGGAAAAGTTTTAAGTTTTGAGTTTTGAGTTTTAAGTTCTTAGCTCGATATTTTTTATTTTTGGTAGGTTATGCGGAGGAATTCAGGACAAAGACCTTTGCCTTTAATTTTTAAGTTTTGAGCAGTCATAAACTGACAATCAACTCAAAACTCAAAACTCAAAACTCTCGCCTTTTGATTGACCGAGCAATTCAGGACAAGACCTTTGCCTTTAAGTTTTAAGTTTTGAGCAGTCAGAAACCTACAATCAACTCAAAACTCAAAACTCAGAACTCTCACCAACAACCTTGACCCGATCGCCATCTTTGAGATATCCGGCACCGGAAACAATAGCGCGATCGCCTAAGTTAAGGCCGCTCTTAATTTCCACTCGGGCAGTGCTTAGATCGCTCGGATCGCCTTCAATAATTTCGCCAATAACAACCGGCTGAGCCCGCACAATATCGTCTGTGCCCAGCAGATAGACAATCGAACTGCCATCGGCTTGGGGCAATACTGATTTTGCCGGAGCGGTTAGCCCTTGAGTTTCCGAAGTTTTCACCGCAGCTCGCAAAAACATCCCCGGGCGCAGTAGGTCGATTGAAGGCAGATTGACTTTCACCGTAGCTTGACGAGTTTCCTCATCTACTAAAGGGGCAATTTCTCGCACCGTTCCCCTAATTTTGATGCGGCTATCGGCGTCGGAAGTAATATAAACTGGCGCTCCCACTTTTACTTGGGGCAACTGAGTTTCCGGGACTTTCACTTGTAGCTCTAGCTCGCCATATTTAATGATAGAAAAAAGCATTTTCGAGCTGCCGGTCACGTCCCCAACCCGAGCTACTCGTTCCGCGACCCTACCGCCAGCCGGGGCTCGGACGAGGGTTTTTTCTAGCTGAGTTTCTTCTCGCTCTAGCCTAGCCAGATTGCTGTCGATATTGGCCCCGGCATTGCTGAGATTGGCTCGGGCGCTCTCAACGCGAGCGGTTGCATTGCTGATATTGGCGATCGCGCTCTCCAGTCTTGCTTGGGCGCTACTAACATTAGCCGCCGCGCTCTTAAGTCTCGCGCGGGTACTGCTGACATTCGCCGCCGCGCTCTCCAGTCTTGCTCGGGCGCTACTAGAATTAGCCTCGGCGCTTTTAATTCGAGCTGAGGCACTTTTAATATTTGCCCGGGCAACTCGAACTGCTTCTTCGGCATTGTCGGCTTCTCGGCGGCGAGCGTCTAATTCTTGACGGCCAATTGCTCCAGCATCCGCTAGTTCTTGGTAGCGTTGCAATTCTTTTTTTGCCAAGTCGCGATCGATTTGGGCGCTAGCGAGATTTGCCTTTGCCTGTTCGAGCCCTGCTTCGGCTTCGGCGGTACTAGCTATTGTTCCGGCGAGGGCTGCTTCCGCTTCGCTTTCCGCCGCCAGACTTTGAGAAACTGCTGCTTCCGCTTCCGCCCGCGCCGCTATAGCTTGGGAGACTGCTGCTTCTGCCTCCGCCGCTCCCGCCCGAGCCTGAGAAACTCCTGCTTCTGCTTGAGATATCGCCGCCGCTCTTTCCCGACGCAGCGATCGCGCCGATTCCACTTGGGCCTGGGCGTCGTATATTTGCGTGCGCTGTAGCGAATCGTCCAGCACCGCCATCACTTCGCCCTCCTCCACATAGTCCCCTTCATCTACCAATACTTGTTCTATGCGCAACCCAGTGGTTTGCGGCAACACTGGCAGGAGGTCATAAGCAGCAACAGTACCGGTGGCTTCTAGGGTACGGGCGATCGCCGCACTCCTTACCTCCCCTGTAGTAACAGTTAGGGTCGGGGCTTGCAAGCCAGCAGCCCTAGCCGTTGGGGACTTTGCCTCTGGCTCAGAGGAGGATGTCTGTTCGGAGCTATCTGCGGTTGTCCCGGTAGTCGGTTGCTCTAGAAAGCGCATCCCAACCATTGCGATCGCGATGCCAATTCCGATTCCCACTACTACCGCCGATAACCCAGAAAACCTAGGGCGGCGGCTTCCGGGGCTGGGGTCGGCCGCATCCTCTGCATCCTCTGCATCCTCTGCATCTGGAAATCTTTCTTCTATTTCCTCTTCGTCTTCATCTTCAAAAATTTGCCTGTTTGTCGCTCTATCTGTATTTTCAGCTTCCTCTACTGTTTGGTTTGAGTCGCCGTCATCTTGGTCCCTATCATCCCATTCCAAGGCCGATCGCTCATGTGCGTTGCCTGGTGTCTCTTTGCCTTCTAGTTCTGGTAAGGCTTTCGCCACAGTCTTTCCTCCCACCGAGCATTGCCTTGAAAGCTTCAATCCTTGCAAGAAATATTGCAAGCGCTTTACCTTTCTTAATATTACGCAAAAATTAGCCAGACAGTCAAGCTAAGTTGACAATTGACAATCGTTTATTATTTATTAATAATTGACAATTAAGGATTAGTTATGTATAGCAGTAAGCGGTCAGCTATCGGCGGTCAGCAAGAGAGCCAAAGTCTTGCCTTTCGTAAGCTGTGGCATTTTGTAACCGTCCTAACCTTACTGTGTAGTGCTATACAATCCGGTTAAATACCCATAAATCCGCTCCCGGGGGCAAGAGTTTATCCGTATAGCCCTGCCAATATATATCATCCTTTGGCCACTAGCAATATTGAGGTTATTTTGAGTTTCGAGCTAATTTTTATTTTTAAAAAAACTCAAAACTCAAAACTTAAACCTCTCATTTTTTCGAGCTAGACTTAAAACTCTCATTGCTTCAAACTCAAAACAGCAATCGCAGCACCGTGTAGCCGAGAGTGCCGATGGTTTGCATAATTCCATTGCCGGAACCGCCTTGCTGGCGAGCTGCCTCAAAAGCTTCGAGCTGTGCAATTAAAGTTTGGGAAGTTTGAAGACCCTCGGTATTGTTTTGGGCGGCAAACAGTTCCGAAGCCGATCGCGCGTCTTCTAGGGAAGCAGGAGTATCTCCCATCTCGGCGCGGACAATGCTGCGAGCCAAGTAGCTTAGGGCAAACTCAGAATCCAAAGCGATCGCTTGGCCAAAATAATCAATCGCGCGATCGTAGTTTTTCCGCTGGGCTGCAGCCACCCCCCAGTTATGTACGTCCTCGACTTTGAGAATCTTCGTCGGAGCGCCTATAGCTCCCTGCAAATAAGCTCCATCCAGTTTGGCGTCAGTGAAATCGACCCCAACCAGATAAGCTTGCCTGAGATCGGCACCGCTAAGGTCGGCACCGGTCAGATTGGCTCCCGTGAGATTCGCCCCAAACAGGGAAGCACCTCTGAGGTCGGCACCGCTAAGGTCGGCACCGTTTAGCAGAGCGCGACTGAGATTGGCTCGACTCAGATTCGCCTCGCTGAGTTTGGCATTTTGCAGAGAGGCCATCACCAACCCCGCATCGCTCAGCTCGCACTCAGGACATTCTCTGGTGCTGAGTAGTTGTTGGATATGGGTCAAATTTTCTGCGATCGCCGGTCTTGCCAAGCAAATTGCAGCTAATATTCCTAATCGAACTAAATTTTTGGGTTTCATTAGCTTTTATTTTAAAAATATACTACCACTTTGCCATGCTCTCAGCTCTCAGCTTTCAGCATTCAGCTCTCAGCATTCAGCTCTCAGCTTTCAGCTCTCAGCTTTCAGCTTTCAGCTCACCCTTACGGGAAGGGCGAATACCATTCGCCCCTACCTCAAATTACAAAATTGAAATTCTCTCCTTTCGCAAAAGTAACCGAGGTCCTGTTATTGCAGTCTATCCAATGCCCAATTCCCAAAGGCGGGGGTGTAGGGTGTAGGGTGTAGGGTGTAGGGAATTCCAAGAAATAAATTATCCTTCTTCGTAGGACGGGCTTCCGAGAAGTCTCTGGGCTCCGGACAGGCGGGACGCCCGTCCTACGGGGAAGCGAGAGAGAAATTTTTATTTGGAAATCCCTTAATGCTTATACTGCCCTCGTCGTCGTCTTATCCCCTTCTTCTCCCTACACCCTACACCCTACACCCTACACCCTAATTGTTTGCCCTATTCCCAAACAGTCCCATCGGGCATAGTCGCATATATCAAATTCGTCTGAGCTAGATCTGTATTCCCGAGATCTGCCCGCTCTAGGTTAGCACTATCTAAAGATGTCTTCTGGAGATTGGCTCCTATTAGAGAGCTTGCCATTAAATTAGCTCCGCTCGCAGATGCCTCGCGCAAGTCTGCTTCTTTTAAAGATGTTCTCTCCAAAGACGCATTGTCTAGAGAAGTTTCCCGCAAATCTGCTTCGTGTAGGTCGGCGTCGTTGAGAGATGCCTTGGTTAAATCTGCTCGGAATAAGTCTGTTTCTCGCAACGATGCTCCATTTAGGGAAGCTCCTTGAAGATCGGCGCAAGCTAGAGAGGCGCGATTCAGCACGGCCCCGCTGAAATCCGCTCCTCGCAGGTCTGCGCCCCGAAGGTCTGCCCCGCCCAGGGATGCTCTGGCCAAGCAGGCGTCGCGCAGAGAAATTTTATATAATTTGGCGTATGCCAGGGAGGCTCCAGTCAGATCGACGCCGCTAAAATCTCTTTCTCCCGCATTGTAGCGATTTATCAGCTCCCGAGAATCCATAATCTCTTCAACTCGTTGGTTTGACTAAACGAGACTATTTTATGCCGTTGTTGGCTGAATAATGCGCATAGTCAATATTGACCACCCCACGCCCGACGCCCGACACCCGACACCCCACACACCACACACCACACACCACACCCTACATAACTTCCCATCCGCTGCCGAGATAAGAAACGGGAAAAAGATCGCGATGGAGAATTTCGGCCAAGATTTCTAGAGAATCAACCAATCGCGGTCCGGGACGATTGAAATAGGAATTGCCATCAGTAATATAGACGCGATCGCTGCGAACTGCTGACAAATCCTTCCATTCTGGATATTGAGTTAGCTGTAGGGCATCTTCCCGAGTTTTTGCCAAATCGAAGCCGCAAGGCATACATATAATAATGTCTGGGTCGGCGGCAACTAAATCTTGCCATTGCAACCAGGGAGAATGCTGGCCGGGGATGCCGAAGAGCGATCGCCCGCCAGCAAGGGAAACTAATTCGGGAATCCAATTCCCCGCTGCCATCAGGGGTTGACTCCACTCGATGCAGGCTACGGTAGGAAGCTGGGCTTCGGGCAAAGTTTTAGTTTTCTCGACAACTGCTTCCACCCGGTATTTTAGAGAAGCGATCGCTCCCGTCCCATCCACTCCCAAAGCCGAAGCAACTCGCTCCATATCCGTCCAAACCTCTGCTAATAAGTTCGGCTGGAGGGAAATAACTTGCGGTTGGCAACCTAATAAAGTAGCAGCCGCTTTTTCGACATCGGCGAGACTAACCGCACAAACATCGCACTGAGCTTGGGTAATAATATGAGTCGGCTGCAACTGCTGGAGAATATTGGTTTCTATCCGATAGACGCTTAGAGCAGTTTGCAATAAATCGGTCACGCGATCGTGGATTTCGCCGCTGCTGCCTTCGGGATTGAACTTGGGCTGAGTGCATACGGGCAGCTTTTGTACTTCTGAGGGATAATCGCATTCGTGCGATCGCCCCACCAAATATTCTGCCAGCCCCAAGCTAGCCACAACTTCCGTAGCACTCGGAATCAAAGAAACAATTTTTAGCATCGTTTATGGAGTTTTGAGTTTTGAGTTTTGAGTCTTGAACGATCGTTATATCAAATACGGTTAAATACCCACAGAAAAATTTGTAATCTCCTGTAGGACGGGCGTCCCGCCTGTCCCCCCCGCCCGCCCTTTTTTTGAAACGGGCGAGACGCCCGTTCTACGGTAAAACCTTTTTTAAGGCGATTAACCGGATTTGATATTATTTTGGAGTAGGGGCGAATGGCATTCGCCCTTTTTTTGGCAATTTACCTTACATATTCTCCTAAATAATCTGCCATTTGGACGAGATTGCCTCGCATCAAAGCGGCTACCGCACTCAGGACTTGGATTTCCTTTCTATCGCCGGCCAGTTGCCGAGCCGGCTTCAGCGCAGCTTCGGCGGCTACGGGATGCCAATCATAGAGATTGACAAAAGCCAGATAAGCATAAGCATAAGGATTGTTTGGGTCTAATTGCACGACTCGCTCTAAAGTTGCGATCGCCTCTGGAGCATTTCGCTGCAAAACTCTAGCCAGAGCCAAAGCATACAGAAATTCCAGATTATCCGGTTCTTGCTCCAGTCGATATTCTAAAGCCAGCTCCGATTGCTTGAGATAATCCTGAGTTGGATCGTACTGGTTAATCCGCGCCACTTCGCTAAAAATGGAATCCAAAGCATCGGTTCCTAAAGGAAGGGCGGCACCCAGCGATCGCTCCTGGGTTACCAAATCCAGCTCGGGGGCAGCTAATGCCGGTGCTTTCGGGTCAATCCTTAGAGTGACTGGCGGCATCGCAATCGGATAGGTTTCGCCAGTTATCCGATTCAAATATATTGCCTCCAGCTCGTAGTTCCCCGGAGCCAAGTCCGCAGGAGGCAGCATCGCCGTCCGTTCCCAAACTCTAAATCCCCCTGAAGCAGTTGGATTTGCTGAATGCAATTCTCCCATACCAATAGCGCGATCGTGAAACCAGCGAGTATCCCGTAGGACAGGCGTCTCGCCTGTCTCAGCGGGAGGGACTCTCGTGTCGCCCGTCCTACGGGAGGTATTAAGTCGATCGCTCGATTTATCTGTTGCCGACCAAGTCAGGAGAACCAAACCCGATCGCAATTGCTGCCAAGAGCCTTTCCATTGGTAGGCGATCGGTACTGGCATTCCCGGCGGTGCTTCGGTGGGTAAGGCGACTTGTTCTAGAGCAACCTTAGCGGGCGGTGGCGACTCTTGCAGCTTCTGGACTTCTACGCTCCGGGTTTGGCGGCGATAGAGTTTTAAAGTGCTGCCATCGGGTAGAGGCCAACTTTTGTGCAATTGAAAATCGGGACTTTGCTCGATCGCTTCTGAAATTATTTTTTGGGCTTCGGGAACGGAACCTTGCTCGCCAGTTTTGGTTATGAACCAGGAGAGGGAGCGGGTGTCTTGGGCAATTTGCGATCGCCGCGTTCCCACTTGACGCCCGTAAACCTGGAAATCCGCTAAAGCTCCGTAATAGTTAAAATTATGCTGGTTAATCTCTGCAGTCGAAGGCAAAACTCCGATAGTGGCGCGCAAGTACGGCTGGGCGCTAACTATTTCAGCGATCGCATTTTCGTGAGGCCACTTAAGACCGATATAAGCATGATGTTCTCCAGGAGTTCGCTTTGCCCAATCCTCCACCGGCCATAAGGAAAATAGCATTAGGGCGATCGCCAAGCCACAAGTTCCCCAACGCAGCAGCTTGCCCCAGCGCCCGACCCAGAGAGTAAAACCGCAGGCTAAAAATATCGAACATACCGGCAAAATTGGCAAAATATAGCGAGGATCTTTATTAACGTTGAGAGAACAAAGCAAATAAGCGCCAAGCCAAAATACTACCAACCATTCTAGGGAGGAAGGAGGGTGGGGAGTGTGGGGAAGGTGGGGAGATTGGGGAGGTTGGGAAGATGGGGGAGTTTGGTAACTGTTAGATTGAGAGTCTTGTTCTTCTTGTTCTGCCACCCATCCATTGCTCCAACCATAAATAAGACAGCCGAGAAGACCAACAATTAATAGCGGCCAAGAAACTAGCTCTGGAATTTTGTCTAAATAATACGTCCAGGCAGAAAGACTGTTTAGGGCGGGGTCGCCTTCTGCGATCGCGGCATCGATAGTTGCTCGCTTGCTCCCAGTCAAGACTAGCAGCCAATTAGTGCGATACCAGGGATAGATAACGGCGGCGGATAGCAACAATGCCAGAGCCAATTGAGCCAAGTTTAGCCAATTGCGGCGGCGAATGGCAGCGCCGGCTACCCACAAGACTGGCGCTAAAAGAAATAAAATTGCGGGTTGCTTGACCATTAGCGCCAATCCTAGGGAGAGACCAAAAGCGATCGCCCAGAAAAAGGAATAAAATAATTTTCTTTTTTCTCTCGCATTCTCTTGCCAAGCAGCGAGCTTCCAAGCAGTCAGGCAATAAAAGCTCAAAGTGCAAGCTGCGGTTAGGGGATAGTCGAGCAAGAAATCCAGGCGGGCGCGATACAAACCCGGGAAGAGCAAGCAGAATCCTGCTGCCCAGATTCCGACTTGGGGATTAAAAAGTCGAGTGCCCAATCCATAGACAGAAGCGAGAAGAATAGCGCTGAAGCCGAGATTAATTAAAGTAGCGCGATCGCCTCCGAGCCCGCAGAGATTGTGAACAAAAGCCGTGGCGATATAAGTGCCTGGGGGAATTTTTGACGAGAGCAGCCAGAGACTTTGCCACCAGTCGCCGTCGAGCCAATGGGGATTTTGCAGCGATCGCCAATAGTTAGCAGCACCAGTCAGGTAATCTGCCTGGTCCCAGGCGGGGACGGAGCGGTCTAGGGCAAACCAGAGGCGATCGCACAGCGCCCCCAGGAGCCAAATCAGCCCCAAAGCCCGCAGGGGATATATAGATTTTCCCGATTTTCCTGATTTTCCTTTATCTGTCATATCCCAATACCTCTCGATTACGCCGTAACTTGGAACCGCTCGGAGGGTGTGGGGTGTAGGGTGTAGGGTGTGTGGGAGGTGTGGGAAGAAGGCGCAGAATATTCTCCTCCCCATCCTCCCCTCTCCCCACCCTCCCCCATCTCTCTTCCCCTACACCCCACACCCCACACCCCACACCCCAGTTATTGCCCAATGCCCAATTCCGCTCTTCCCCAATGCCGCCTCCAAAATTCGATACAATTAGCGCTAGTACAATTAGTCGCCATGTTTTGGGCGTCATGTTCTGAATGCACAACTCGCGAATCGTTTCCAAAGTCAAACCACTCGCCCTCTGCATTTCCTGGCTATTCGCCGCTTTCTGTTATTTTTGGCAGACTCCTCCTGCCTTCGCCCATTCATTTTCACATACATCAGGCACTATGATTGCTAGCATCTTCTCCTTTTCCGGCAAGCGTCCTGCCAATCTCGGCGTAAAAGACGGCAAACTGCAACCCTGCCCCGGCTCTCCCAATTGCGTCTCCAGCCAAAGTACCGACAAGGAACATAAAATAGAACCGCTGCAATACAATTCGGCACCCGCCGAAGCTTTTGCTAAGCTAAAAGCCGTTATCGAAAAAACAGATAATGCTAAAATCATCTCAGAAAAAGACAATTACCTCTATGCCGAGTTTACCAGCGCTCTAATGGGGTTTGTAGATGATGTAGAATTTTATATAGACGAAGCCGCTGGCCTTATCCAAGTTCGCTCTGCCTCGCGACTGGGACAGTCGGACTTGGGAGCAAATCGCACCCGAATCGAGACAATTCGCACTCAATTTAATTCCTAGTCAATCCGGTAGGACAGGCGTCTCGCCTGTCCCGCCTAAAATCGGCGTCTCGCCTGTGTCTCCTAAAACCGGCGTCTCACCTGTCCCACAATAAACCAATCCTTTAGTTATAAATTTCAGAAATTCTTATGATGAGAATCGTACTTCAACCCGAACAGGAGCAATTTGTTCGCGAACAGCTCGAAAGGGGCAAATACAGCACGGTTGACGATTTAGTTGTCGAAGCGTTTCGACTGTTGGAAGAACGAGAGCAAGACCATAGCGGTTCTCAAATTGATGTGAGGTGCCACCGGCGAAGCATCCCAATATGAGGGTCGCCGTTAGGAGCGCGCTCGATTGTCGAAGGGATGCTGTCGCCCCTACGTTTCTAGGGCCCGATCGTTTATTACACTTATTTGAGAAACGCTATATAGACAATGGCTTGAGATAACCCGCGATCGGGTAGAGGCAGGCATCCAGCAGCTAGATAAGGGAGAAGGGCTCGACGGCGAGGAGTTATTTAAAGTAAGTTTTGAGTTTTGAGTTCTTAGCTTGAGAATTTTTAGAGGCTATCGTTGGGTTTCGTTACCGGGCCGCTCCCTACGCAACCAAAAAGATCGGATTACAAAATTGAAATGCTTCCCCGTCCGCTATAATAACTGAAGTGCCTAGGCAAAAGCAGACTTGATGATATGAGCGAAGCGACTCAAAAGGTGCTTAAGGAAGCACTATCCCTCTCTCCCCCCGAGCGAGCGGTTTTAATTGATGCTTTGGTTTCCAGCTTGGAACCCAGCGATGGAGAGCTGGACGAAGGTTGGCAGAAGCTCGCGATCGCCTGGAGGCATATCGTCGCGGAGAACTCACTGCCATTCCGGCTGAAGAAGTTTTTGCCGAGATAAACAAGATTTGATAGTTAGATTTTTAGCTCCGGCTCGTCGCGAGTTCCGAGAGGCCGTTAATTATCGACATAAACCCCGATCGCAATGACAACCAATTCTTCTCGCAATCCCGTTTTGCTAGTTCACGGTATTTTTATCAACTCGATTGTTTTTAGAAAAATGTCTGCCTACTTGAGGGAGCGAGGCTGGTCTGTCTATAGCTTCGACTTCGTGCAAAAATATGGCACCCTCGGTCTGGACGAGTTAGCAGAGCAACTCAAGTCTTATATAGAAAAGACATTCCCCCCAGAACAACGGTTAAATTTAGTCGGCTTGAGCATGGGCGGAATAGTCAGCCGCTACTACCTCCAGCGCTTGGGCGGCATTGAGCGAGTGGAGCGATTTATTACTATTTCTTCTCCTCACCACGGCACCTGGATGGCCTACCTGCTTCCCACCCTCCCCTGCGTTCAAATGCGCCCCAATAGCCAATTTCTCCAAGACTTGAATAGAGATGCGATCGTCTTGGAGCAAGTCAACTTTGTTTCTACCTGGACTCCCTGGGATTTTATTATCGTGCCCGGGAGCAGCTCGCAACTAGGAGATAAAACTATAGAGCTGCCAGTTTTTACCCATGCTTGTATGGCCAGACATCCAAAAAGTCTGGAGACAGTGGAGCGATCGCTTGCCGTTAGGGTGTAGGGTGTAGGGTGTAGGGTGGTGTAGGGTCTAGGGTAAGACAAGGGGACAAGGGGACAAGGATAGCGACTGCCTCTTCTGCTGACTGCTGACAGCTAATTGCTTAATGCTACGATCGAAGGAGAATTAAGATCGAGCTGCCAATTTTCATCGACGAATTCCATATTTTCATTGTAAATTAGCATCAGTTCGCCGATGGTAGCGCCATCTGGCTTTGCCTTGAGAGCAAATTTCAGTTGGATCTGGCGCTTGTTGCCGCGAAAAACTATAGCGCTGCTAGCTAGCTCGGGCGCGAGAGGCCGGGGCAAAACAATCTCTTCGTAAAAGCGATCGCGAAGCGTCTCCACAGGAGAATCGCTATCGTCCCAATAACCGGCTATTTTATAATCGCATAGTTCCAGATGTTCCATCGCCAGCGCATGAGCATCGAGACTGTTGACAACTGCTGACGGCATAATATTTTTTCCTCTAATTTCAGGGACAGGCGGGACGCCCGTCCTACGCTAAATCCAAAATCCTCTAATTTCAGGGACAGGCGGGACGCCCGTCCTACGCTAAATCCAAAATCCTCTAATTTCAGGGACAGGCGGGACGCCCGTCCTACGCTAAATACAAAATCCGAAATCAATTTTTGGGTTTTTCGCCCGATCCGCGAAGCGCACCTATCGCCTTTGTCGGGCAAGCCAGCATTTGGCTATCTTCCAAAACAAAATAGCGCAACCGGCACTAAATAAAACCGCAATAGTAAAAGGATGCAAGCGATCGCCTTTCAAAACGAACGGCTTTTCAAACATTAAACTGGCGGTGGAGGCGACAATCGCTCCAGCACCAACCCCAACTCCAATCGCTTGAATCTGGTCTTGCAGGTTTTTCTCCGCTTGCTCTAGGCGTTTTTGTTCTGCCTCCGCTTTTTCCTCGGCTTTTCGGCGCTGTTCCAGTTCAAGACGATCGCGCTCTTTCTCTGCTTGCTGCCGATCGCGATCGCGCTTGGCTTGGTCGATTTCCACGATGCCCCGGATAGAAGCGATCGCCGTATCCAGCAACTGCGAACCTCGATCGAGATAGCCTAAGTCTGCTTCGATTTGTCGCTCGAAGCGCTGAAAGTTGCGATCGGCATAGCCTCGCCAAACATTCAGCTCGCTCGATGTTAACCGTTCTAAGCGCCTAATTTTATTGATATAGTTTTCCCTATTAATACTTATCGTATTTTGGAATATCCTTATACTCCGCAAGCGTTGAGAATACTGCAAAGACCAGCTCAGGAAATTTTTGATATCTCCTTTCAGGTTTTCTAGCTGTTCTTCTGAAAGTTCTGGCGCTGTACTAGCGGCACTGTTGGCTGTAGATGTTTTAATCGCTTGCTCAATCTTGCCGCTTTCTTCCATTGCAGCTTTATATTCTTTCTGGCTATCTTGAAAATTACGAGTGTTTTTATGGTAGTATAAGAATATTTCTGGCAGATACCACTGGACGCTTTTCAGGTGTTCGGTCGTGGCTTCGCAAAAAATAAACAAAATAACAATATGTCCGTATGGGTGACTGACTCGGGGATTGCCATATTCATAAATATAGCCCCCCAAAAATTCTCCACAGCAGTAAAACGGCGGACTATCTTCTAAAGATTCCTTTAAAAAATTCTGCAAGCAGCGATCGGCTGTGGTTTTTAAATCTTGGGGATTTTGGGGTTTTTCCCTTGGCAGAAAACCGCTCAGCATCACCGTGCTTCCCCAAAAAGCTTGTTTGAAAGATGCGTCTTTTTCTACATCGAGCTTCGCCGCCGTGCCTGAGAAAAATGCCGGTGGCGGTTTGAGACTCGCTAATTCCGAGAATTCCACGCCATCTTTGCCGAACTTTTGCGGGAAATAAGATGTTAAAGATAGCGAGTAAGTATCGGTTAATAATTGAGTATAGGCAAATAGCTTAAATCGTTTATTGCTTTGGCTCTTTAGTTGCAGAATACCTCTTTTTCCCGGTTTTTTGGTAATTAGCAAATCGACATTAGGTAAATTCGGTAAGTACCCTGTTTGTAAAAGCCTATCTTGTGGTACTAAAGCTCCATAAAGTTCTAATAGACTGCGATATAAATCTTCAATATCCGCAATCTCAATTTCATTCTGGGTAAGGTCTGCAAGCCTCACTGTTTTTAAGTGATAGGTGAACAGGCGGACATTGGGCGCATGGATAATATTTTCTGTCATTTATCGAAAAAAGTAACGCAATGTAGGGTTCCCCATGACCGCCCCATACCAACCCTAGCGATCGGGGAGATCGGGGCAACCACAGGGGGATTGCCCCTACAAATCTTTTACACAAATGATTTAGACGCACTATACAACTACATCTTATCAAATGCTAAGTCTTATTTGAAATTGTTATTCTTTCTTTTTCTGACGGCGTTCTTGGGCATCCTCAATGGCCGACCGCAGGGAAACGGTCTTAATAGAAGAATCAGTGTTGTCGGGTTCAGGAAATTCTTCGCCATCCTCTATGGGGTCGCGTCTGAAGCTTATTAGAGCTTCTAAAACAGTTTTGTACTGATTTTTCTTGCACCAACTGACAATTTCAGACTCAATAGCTTCGATATCGTCGTTTGTACCAGCGAGACTGCCTTTAAGATCGTCGAGTTTTTGCCAAGCGCCTTCGGGGAAAATAGAGCTTTCCGATTTCTTGCTTTCTTCCTTGAGGATGCGGATAAATTGACGGACAATTCGTTCGTTTTCTAACATTGGCATTTTCTCTCATTGCTAAGGTAGATAGTTCGGTCTTTTATTGGCTATTATTGCCCGATCGCCGTAAATGCCGCCCAACGGTGAGGAGAGGCAAAAGGGGGATCCTCATAATACAACCTTAAGCGAGACTTGCACTGTTTTAAATTATCTGGTTTCAGCTTTAGGTCTTCCAACCAGGTTAACAGTTCCTGGCAGGAAGCATTCCGCAACCAACGTTGAGCAGATTGTAAGGCGATCGCCACGGATTTAGACTGGGGTAACTCCCGATACAAGCGAATCATCAACAGCGCTGCCGAAAAATCATCAGCCTCCCACAGGCTGCCTACAACTGTCCGAGTCCCGGCATAGAAGAAGGCACTGGCTAACCCCACATAGTCATCGGTGGGAGGAGTCTCCACTAAGGCCGTTTTGCAGGCGGAAAGTATTAGGAGACGACAGTTCGGGATATCCAGACTGGTGAAGATTTCCTCAAGTGTCAGTTTTTCCCGATGGGCTAGACGCAGATATGAGTTGAGGGGAGATTTCTCGTCGAATTCCCCGTGACAGGCACAATGGACATAGCTGGCTTGACGCAAGAAATCTCGATTTTCTGCTTGCTTGAGAGCGGCTTTAGTGGCCTCGTCGTGACGGAGAACCCGTTTGGAGTCGAACAGACCCCCCAGCGCCTCTACCTCTACATTGGCGAATTCCAGGTCTTCTGTGGGATCTTGGATGGCGAACAAGGAGGAGGCGTGGGAGTCTAGGGACGAACGCTTGTAGAGGTTGTTGAGAATCTGGCAACTTGGGGCATATTGCACTATAAACAAGTCTTGCAGGATTTCTTTTTCACCCTCTTTTTCATCCTCGGACAAGGGCATAGCGTGGAGAGGGAGGAGGTGGAGTTCGCGGTGGGGAACGAGAATCAATCGTTGAAAGTCAGAAAGCCGCGATCGCATATCCGACAGGTGCAGGATTTTGCCCAGGGCTTGCAGTCGTTCTGCTAAGTGGCCTTGCCAAGTCAGTCGTTCAGAATAGTCGCTGCGATAGTTGCGAATGGCTTCATCGAGTTTCTGGCGGTCTTCGGCAGAGAAGGCCAGAGGTATAATCTGAAAATCGGATATCCCTAAGTCCCCATTAACAGGCGCATTAAGAGAGTCTTTGGTAGGAGTAACGAGGAAGACGTAAAAGCCCGAGTTCGGGTTCGAGGGGAGATACCACTCTATGAGGGCAGTTTCAGAATCCAGAAGGCGGCGGAAGTCGGGAAGTTCGCTGGAGACTTGTTGGGTCTGGGCGAAGTCGAGGTCGCCGATTTCCTCTAAGAGTTCTTGAAACCTCCGTTTGGCATCTTCCAGTTGCTGGCGGATGGCAGCTTCGGGAGAAAGTTGGGAAGTAGGCTTGTCCCTGCTGTCGCCCGCAGAAGAACTGAGGAAAGAATCCTTATCGAAAGTCGCGGGAATTTGTTGCTGGTAGATGGCGATTTGGCTACGCAATTCGCTGATGCGTCGTTCTTCTTCTTCTTTGGCGTTTTTAGGATAGAGGTCGGCACTGTCGAGGAGTTCCACCAAAGTGCGGGCTTTACTGCGCTCCACGGTAAGCAGGGCTTGGGCGTAGTCTTGGTGGTTGATGCAGGCTTGCACCATTTTTTCATAAATATTTAGAGAGTTTTCGACGATATCCCGCTTGCTGCGTTCCGAAGTCGCCCAGCTACGGCTTTGCTCGACCGCACGGATAGCTTTGTTGTAGCCAAAAATAGCAGTTTCCCAGTCGTGGCGATCGTAGGCCAGACTGCCGAGGTTGCGTCCGGTTTTGAGGCATTCTGGGGGAAAAGCTTCTGGGGTATAGACTTGTAACGCAGCCTTGTAGCAAGCGATCGCCTTTTCCAGACTCTCCGCTCGCTCTCTCCAGATGCCGTCGGAGTAGGCAAGACCCAAATTATTTTTGGTTGCTGCCCATTTTTCGGGAAAAGTTTCTAGCCTATAAATTTTTAAAGCCTCCTTATAGCAGGCGATCGCCTTTTCGAGATTCTTGGCTCGCTCTCCTAATATGCTGCGGTGTAAGTAGGCGTTACCTAGATTATTTTTGGTCGTTGCCCAGTCTTGAGGAAAGGCTTTTCTGGTACGGACTTTTAAAGCCTCCTCGTAGCAGGCGATCGCCTTTTCAAAATCGGCCTGCTCTCCTAATATGCTGCGGTATAAGTAGGCGTTACCCAGATTATTTTTGGTCGTTGCCCAGTCTTGGGGAAAGGCTTCTTCTCTACGAACCCTTAAAGCATCCCTGTAGTAGGCGATCGCCTTTTCGAGATTCTTGGCTTCCTCTCCCGCAATGCGGTATAGGTAGGCATTGCCCAGATTGTTTTGGGTCGTTGCCCAGTCTTGGGGAAAGGCTTCTTCTCTACGAATCTTTAAAGCCTCCTCGTAGCAGGCGATCGCCCTTTCCAGATTCTCGGCTCGCTCTCCTATGATGCGATCGTTGTAGGCATTACCTAGATTGTTTTGGGTCGTTGCCCAGTCTTGGGGAAAGGCTTCTATGCTATAGACCTTTAAAGCCTCCTTATAGCAGTCGATCGCATCTTCTATATTCTTCGATCGCTCTCCTATGATGCTAGCGTTGTAGGCGTTACCCAGATTATTTTGGGTATCTGCCCAGTCCTTGGGAAAGGCTTCTCGGGTACGGACTTCTAAGGCCGCTTTATAGCAGGCGATCGCCTTTTTGATATTTTCGGCTCTCTCTTCCCTGATGCGATCGTTGTAGGCATTCCCCAGATTGTTTTGAGCCGTTGCCCATTTTTCGGTAAATGCTTCTGGGGTATAGACCTTTAATGCCTCCTCATAGCAGGCGATCGCCGTTTCCAAATTTTCGGCTCGCTCTCCCTTGATGCGATCGTTGTAGGCAGCCCCCAGATTATTTTGGGTATCTGCCCAGTCCTGGGGAAATTCTTCTGGGGTATAAACTTTTAATGCCTCCTCACAGCAGGCGATCGCCTTTTCTAGATTTTTGGCTCGCTCTCCCCTGATGCGGTATAAGTAGGCAGCCCCCAGATTATTTTGGGTCTGTGCCCAGTCTTGGGGAAATGCTTCTCGGGTACGGACTTTTAATGCCTTATTATAGCAGCTTATCGCTTCTTCTGTATTCTCAGCTTTGTCTTCCTTGATGCGGTTTCTGTAGGCATTACCCAGATTATTTTGTATTCCTGCCCATTCCCGGCTAAAGGCTTCTGGGGTATAAACTTTTAATGCCTTCTCATAGCAGGTTATCGCTTCTTCTATATTCTCCGCTCGCTCTTCTCGGATGCGCTGGGAGTAGGCATTACCCAGGTTTTTTTGGGCATCTGCCCAGTCTTCGGGAAAGGCTTCTGAGCTATAGATTTTTAAGGCCGCCTCACAGTAGTGAATCGCCATTTCCAAATTCTCGGCTCGCTCTCCTTTGATGCGATCTTCGTAGGTATTGCCCAGATTGTTTTGGATCTTTGCCCAGTCTTGGGGAAAGAGTTCTGAGCTATAGACCTTTAAAGCCTCCTCATAGCAGGCGATCGCCTTTTCCAGATTCTCGGCTCGCTTTCCTCGGATGCGATCGTTGTAGGTATTCCCCAGATTGTTTTGTATCTTTGCCCAGTTTTGGGCAAAGGCGTCTATGCTATAGACCTTTAAAGCCTCCTCATAGCAGGCGATCGCCTTTTCCAGATTCTCGGCTCTCTCTTCCCTGATGCGTTTACTGTAGGCAATACCCAGATTATATTGGATCGTTGCCCAGTCATAAGGTAAGGCTTCTCGGGTACGGACTCTTAAAGCCTCTAGATAGCAAGCGATCGCCTTTTCCAGGTTTTCCGCTCGTTCTCCTTTTATGCGGTTGCAGTAGGCGTTCCCCAGATCGTTTTGGGTTCCCGCCCATTTTTCGGGAAAAGCTTCTAGGGTACGGACTTTTAAAGCCTCCTCGTAGCAGGCGATCGCCTTTTCCAGATTCTCGGCTCTCTCTCCTCCGATCCGTTTACTGTAGGCAAGACCCAGATTATATTCGATCCTTGCCCAGTCTTGGGGAAAGGCTTCTGAGGTATAAAATTTTAAAGCCTCCTCATAGCAGGCGATCGCCCTTTCCAGGTTTTCCGCTCGCTCTCCTCTTATGCGCGAGTAGTATTTTATAGCCAAGCTATCTTGAGCAATCGCCCAACTTTCCGAGGATAAGTCTCGATCGAATACTTGCAAGTTAATCTCCAGGCAAGCAATAGCGATTTCAATATTGCTAGCTCGGCTTCCATGACGAAAGCTGGAGATAATTATATTGAAGTTATAGAGCTTGTTAGCGATGGATTCCGCTTCGGCGGCGCTATTAGTTTTTATTTGTTCGGCCGCCCACCCCTGCAAAACCCGGGCAAAGTTATCGTCTAATTTATCTACGTTCTCTCGCAGGAGCGGATAGACCGCAGCATCCTCGCCGCCGCTGTCTGAGGTTGCCTGCAATACCTGCATTAAAAATCCGAGATATTCTTCCCTCGTGGTGTCTGGCAAAATTTTATTCATTACATATATTCCTCAAAATCGTCCGTGGGTTCGTCAAAATATTCTGGCAATGGCAGAACAAAAGTTCCTTTCATGGAACCTACCAAAGGTGGCCTTCGAGTCGGGCCTTCTAATTCGTTAGATTGTTCTGCATGTTTGCTAGCATAGAGAGCTGCCGATCGCTCCTTATTAGCTAATTCTAAAGCAGACTGCAAAGATTGCAGCGCGGCGACAACAAGTTCCCTCGAATCCTGAAACCCATAGTCTTGAAAGCGATCCACAAACTGAGCGATCGACTCGTCCAGGTTAAATCTATATTCCTTGACCTTCTCAAATCCTTAATAAACCTCTTCGTCACTTCCAATATAGCACTACATCAGGTTAGGACAATTGGGGCAAGGGAGAGGGCGTTGGCATTCGCCCCTACGGATGTATAGCGCTACGCGCAAGTAAAAAGTCATGCATTAAAAAGTCAAAAGTAGCCTCTGACTAAGGAACGAGCATTTATAAATGTCCTAACTTATTTGCGTAGTGCTATAAGTTTCTGGGCTTCGACAGGCGAGCGCCCGAACGGTGGCGGGTCAAAGAACGCTCTTAGACCGGTACTAAATTTTCTGCGCAATTCCCTAACTAAATTCATTCGTCCAATTCCGCCATTAACTCATCTACCGTAACCCTTTGCGTCTTCCCCGTCTTATACTCAGTACGGGCCTCAGCAATGCTCGCCGCAATTTCTTTTCTCCGTTTTTCCCTTAGTCGTTTTTGGACAATTTCAATTAAAACGTCTTGCTCCGAAGAGGACAGAGATTCCACCATTTCTAAAACTCGATTAAAGTTACCCTTTTGGACGATGGTTTGATTCATTGTATTGGTAGTAGCATCGACATGGGGACAATGAGACATGGGGACAATGAGACATGGGGACAAGGAGACATGGGGACATGGGGACAGGCGGGACGCCCGTCCTACGGGAAGCCCAATTCCCAATTCCCATAGTTAGGGTGTAGGGTGTAGGGTGTAGGGTGTAGGCAAAAGATGAAAGATGCTTATACTCCCCTCGTCTCCTTCTTCTTCTCCTCTTCTTCTCCCTACACCCTACACCCTACACCCTACACCCTAATTTTTTGCCCAATTCCCATCACCCAATATCCCCCACTTGGGCGTATTGCCGATCGCCGAAGATAGCCTCGGGATCGTAGTAAAACTTAAATTCCAGTAAATTATAAAAAGGATCTTGCAAAAAGAAAGTGCGATGCTCGATAGGCAAGCCCATAAATCTATTTCTGGGTTCTTGATAAAAAGTCAAATTCTGCTTATAGGCGCGATCGGCTAAAGCTTCCCAATCTGATTCCGAGAGAAAAACCAAACCAAAATGGCGCGGATAGATTCCTTTTTGGGGTTCGAGGGGTTCGTTGGTAATATGGGCAACGATTTGATGGTCGTAGAGATTGAGAATCGCGGAGCGGGGAGACTCGCGGCCCACTGTACAACCGAGGCCACCTACATAAAATTCCTTAGTTGTGGCAATATCTCCAACCGGAAAGGCAAGATGGAACAAGACGCGGTTCATAAGAAAAATCCCTAACAAAAAAATGCTGGCAGAAGAACTCTTCTTACATTATCCATTTCTAAGCAATCCTTGGCTAGTGGCCCTAGGATTGAACGCTATTTTATTGGGGGCGGCCTTTCCCCTACTCAAAAAAATGCTTATCCCTGCTGGCATATTCCACGCTTGGATTCTCGGCGTTATCGTCTGGGGCTGCTTGGGATGGCGCGGATATGTTGTAGTGCTATTTTATTTTTTAGTCGGTTCCGGCATAACCCGAGTTGGCATGGCCGAGAAAGAAGCATTGGGAATTGCTGAAAAGCGTTCTGGAGCCCGAGGACCAGAAAATGTCTGGGGTTCGGCTCTGACTGCGGCGCTCTGTGCTTTGGCAACTCTCGTCCCTTCTCCCATCTCTGTTGAATTATTGTGGTTGGGCTATACCGCCAGTTTTAGCACGAAACTTTCCGATACTTGCGCCAGCGAAATCGGTAAAGTCTATGGGAAGCGGACTTTTTTGATTACTACTCTGCAACCCGTCGCCCCGGGAACCGAGGGGGCGGTGAGCCTGGAAGGAACTCTCGCGGGAATTGCAGCTTCGGCGGCGATCGCTCTGGTTGGCTGGGCAGTCGGTTTCGTTAGTCCCATCGGAGTATTAATTTGTATGATTGCTGCTTTCATTGCCACTAATTTGGAAAGCGTCATTGGCGCTACCTTGCAAACTCGCTTTCCCTGGCTGACCAACGAAATCGTCAATATTATCAATACGACAATTGGGGCGATCGCGGCCATTCTTTTAGCCCTAGCAATTAATCCTTAAAGCGCAAATGTCCAACAACCCCGGTTTTTTGAATTGAAAAAACCGGGGTTATTGGACATTTAGGATTGCTATATCTGGGGTTGCTATAGCCTTTCTCAAATTGATGTGAGGTGTCTGGGGCGAAGCATCCCAATACCGGAATTGCCGTTCCACAGCCGAGATAGTCGCTCGCGATGCTGTCGCCCCTACGTTTCCTTTATTACACTTATTTGAGAAACGCTGTAGGGGCGATCGGCTCCCCCTAGCACAATTATTCATGCAATTGGAGAACTCAATTTTCCTAGTCCTTGTGCAATTTTATAAACTCCTTAATTGCGTCCTTGACTTTAATCTTTGCTTGTGCCTTATCCCCTGAGTCAGCATCCTTGTAACCATAACGCACTGTTCCCTCATCGAGATAGCAATCAGCCGCCTCTATCAGGTCTTCACAAACGTTAGGATCGTCGATTTCTTCGCTTATCTCTTTCCTTACGTTCTTCTTTTTGAAAACGTATTCGTTGTAGCGATTGCCTTCTTTGTCCGTGTTTAGATCGAAATCCAAGCGCAGATAATTTTTATCGGCTACGCCTA
The DNA here is from genome assembly GCA_010672965.1 of Oscillatoria sp. SIO1A7. Taxonomy (GTDB): domain Bacteria; phylum Cyanobacteriota; class Cyanobacteriia; order Cyanobacteriales; family Laspinemataceae; genus SIO1A7. The sequence continues at coordinate 144,166 of JAAHFN010000004.1, read as the reverse complement.
GAAATATGCGGCGACAAGTGTACTCTGTATTTTGCGCATCAGGATCCAGGAATATATCTGGAATCTTCGTTGCCCATTTAGCGAGTCCCCAACCCTTTATCTCGTTATAGGTATAGGGATGATTTGTTTGGCCAGTACCAATAGAAAGAACGGCAATTTCCTCCAGGTTGGAGGGTCTATTTCTGTCACCTGTAGTTGTCATAGAGAAGGCATGGGAAACCGCCGCCAAAGCCGGGTTATTGTCTGCTACCCCACCGTCAATATAGGGGACTTCTTTCTTTTTATATGGTTTATATATTTGATAAGGAGGGAAAAACGTTGGTGCTGAGGCCGAGGCGGTGCATATTTTCCATAGCTCAGTCTTTTTTTCGTACTCCCATTCCACCGGATCTTCGTCATTCGCAAACCAGGTTGTGTTTCGGGATTGAACGTCATAAGCCAGGATCAAGAGTTGTATTTGCTTTTTAATCTCTCGATCGGCAATGGTCGCAGGTTTATCCGTATCTGGATTAGTCAATATTCCCTTTAAGACATTAGCCAATCCCCGACCTCTTCCATCATCGTGGGGATATAATGCATTAGCGCCTATCAATCGTCCCAACCAACGCCATCCTCTTTGACCGCGTATCCCCTTTAGGAAGATGTTCTCTCCCTCGTCTTTGTACAGATCTATAATCTCATCAGCACTTTTCTGACAGGCAATCCCCGCAGCCAGAATTGAGCCAGTGGATGTCCCGGCAACTAAGTCGAAATATTCATGTAACTTTTGTCCCGTCGTTTCCTGCACTATTGTCTCTACTTCCTTGAGAAGTCTTGCGGACAAGACTCCACGGATGCCGCCCCCATCTAAGCTGAGAATTCTGAATTTAGCCATTTAACTCTCCTTGTTTAGCACAATACATTCTCGATTATTTTTCCGTGCTGATATAGCAGTAAGCGATTAGCTGTCAGCTGTCAGCAGTCAGCTAAAGTCCTGCCATACGCACTCGCACGCATCTTGTAACTGTCAAACACCTTAATCGGTAGATGTTTTTACCAAAAAAGCCTTACTTCCAGAGTAATGCTTTGGCCAAGCTAAAATTATGTGTAAATTGTAGGGAGCGGTTGAACGGAGTGAAACCCAACTATACCAATCCTTGCGCCCTTGTTTCACTCCGTTCAACCGCTCCCTACAATTTTAAGGCAGACAGTCCAGTAATGTCAAGAGGTTTTTATAGCCAAAATATTAAACATTCATTAATAATTAGTGCTTATTGCCAATTTCAATGTTATTATTGTGTTTATAGCACTACGCAAATGAGTTCAGACATTTATAAATGCTCGCTCCTTAGTCAGATTATACCTTTGACTTATTACCTTGAGACTTTTGACTTGCTCGTAGTGCTATATTACCGTTAATTTAGAAAACCCGATAGACGCTACTCTACAATCTCGCTTTCCCTGCTATCTGCTTGGAATGGGAATCAGAGGGGGAATAGTTGGCGAAGGTGGAACGGGAGGTGGCGGCGGAAGAGGTGGTAGGGGCGGAAGAGGTGGCAGGGGCGGAAGAGGTGGCAGGGGCGAAAGAGGTGGCAGGGGCGGAAAAGGAGGTAAAGCTGGGTTAGAGGAATCGAATTTGCAAATTGATTCCGGTTGAACCGGACATTCAGTGCTATTGGGCAGAGGATTTCTCGCCAGCCCGAGATGCTCCAGTTTAGTCAACTCCGACAAAGAGCTAATGTCTTCAATCTGGTTTAAATCGAGACCTAGCCATTCGAGACTGATTAAGTTTGACAGAGGAGTAATGTCCTTTATGTGGTTGACATCCAGACGGAGTTGTTTGAGAGACTTCAATCTTGACAAAGGACTTAGATTTTTTATATAGTTAGAATTAAGATGAAGTCCTTCCAAATTTGTGAGTTTTGACAAAGCACCGATATCTTGTATCCGGTTGCCATCGAGTAAGAGCCAGCTCAAATCTGTCAACTCGGAAATAGGTGCTAGATCTTCTATCTGGTTGCCACTGAGCCAGAGTTGGTTCAGATTGGTTAATTTTGATAAAGGCGAAATATCTGTGATTTGGTTGGAATTAAGCCAAAGAGCGCTTAGATTGGTTAGTTCTGTCAAAAGACTAAGATCTGATATTTGGTTAAGACTAAGATTTAATTGGTTAAGCTCGGTCAATTCTGACAAGGGACTAATATCTGATATTTGGTTATTACTAAGTGAAAGGTCAGTTAGATTCGTCAATCCTGACAAAGGACTAATATCTGATATTTGGTTAACAGCCAGTTTGAGATTGGTGAGATTGGTCAATCCCGATAAAGGACTAATATCTCTAATTTGATTGCCAGCAATCCAGAGATTGGTGAGATTGGTTAATCCCGACAAAGGACTAATATCTGCGATCGCATTGTAGCCGAGCCAGAGAGAAGTGAGGTTGGTTAATCCTGACAGAGGTCTGAGATCTTTGATCTTTTTTTGAACCAGAAGAATTGTCGTTGAACTCTTGAGTTCTTGCGCTGCTTCCAAACAGTCCTGAGTTTTAGCATTTTCCAACAACATCTCTACAGTATGTCTGGCGTCAGGTGAAATGCTGGCTTGATTCAGACACCAATCCCTAAAACTGGTATAGTTCTCAGACTGTTTGGATTGCCCCGCGATCGCAGAATCTATAGAAATCCCAGCCGACAAACTCAAAGCCACAGCCGCAGCAAGCCACTTGTAAAGTTTAAACATCCGATTTTTTCCTATAATCATGGCAATCCTAATATAGCAGTCAGCTCTCAGCAGTCAGCTTTCAGCATAAGCATTGTCGGGTTGGGGCTTTTGATGGCAGGGGGGGCTTCGACTCCGCGATCGTCCGAACGGTGAAAGTCAAAGAACGTTCTTGGACTGGTACTTTATTTCTGCGCGAGTCCCCAAAGCCCCTCAAGGGCTATCTTTACAAAATTGAAATGCTCCCGTTGGGGCTTTTGATGGCAGGACTTTAGCTGACTGCTGACTGCTGACTGCTGACTGCTATAGAGCGATTAAACGCCAATCTGCCAGAGCATTTCCAGATGCTTTGATATGGGAGCGAGGGTATTGGCTGCGATCGCACCGCTAGCGGCCACTGCTGGCAGACCAATCCCCGGAAAAGTCGAATCCCCACAGCAGAGCAGTCCCGGCAGGGAGGTTTTTGGTCCTGGAAAAGTCCCCTTACCCGCCGGAATCCCCGGCCCATAAGAACCTCGGTGGCGGCGCAAAAAGCGTTCGTGGGTTAGCGGCGTTCCCACCAGAGTCACCTCGCAGCGGGAGCGAATATCGGGAATAATTCGCTCTAAGCCTTGCCACATCACTTCCGCACGCGCCTCCTTCTGTCGAGCATAATCTTCGCTGCGGCGATCCATCCCTTCCCAGAGACGATAGGGCTCGTTCGCCGGAGTATAGACATGAATCCCATGCTTTCCTGGAGGAGCCAAAGACGGGTCGAGCAGAGAAGGAATAGAAACCGCTATGACATTTTGAGGAGCAGTAATTCCCGCTTCCCAATCGTTGACTACTATATGATGGCAAGCCAAATTCGGTTCCAGTCCAGCAGCATCAATGCCGAGATGCAGGTGCATGAAGCTATCGCACTCGGGCATCTCCCGTTCCCGGTCTCGAAACTCTGAAAGCACTCCTACGGACGGTAGCAATTTGACAGTATCCCAGATGGAAGCATTGGAGACTACTGCCCGACGCGCCCGGATTTCCTTGCCCCCGCGCAACTGCACTCCTGCGGCTCTGTTGTCTTCAACTAGAATTTTCTCTACAGGACTATTGAGCATTAGCCCTCCGCCATGTCGCTCCAGACCCCGCACCAGAGCGTCAACCACTGCGCCGCTCCCGCCAATCGGATAGTCCAGGACTACTCCAGGTCGATACCATTCCGCAAACATGAATGCCATTTCGGCGGCAATTGTGCCATCGGCGGACAGTCCCGATAGCAGAAAGCAGAGCAAGTCCAGCCAGTTGCGGATAAAAGGATCTTTAATAGTTTCATCCATAATCCGGCCGAAGGAACCGCTGAGCTTGGCGATGTTGGCAAGATGTGGCAGGACTGAGGGAGCAAACCGACCGAGGACAATAGCCGCACCAATATCAAAGCGCAGGGCAGCAGGGGGAATGGCGATCGCAGCTTTTGCCAGGGGTTCCATTACTTTTTGGAGCTGCCGCCATTCCCGCACCGCCGACTCTCCCCGCAGGTTTTGCAGCACTTCGCAAAACTGGTCTGCTCCTACCTTTGTGTCGAATTTTCCCTCCGGCAGGCAGCAGCCCCAGGTATCGTAGGTCGTCCAGGGCAGGTCTTCGGCGATCGCATCCAGCACTTGGCGCAGGGGGTTGGTCGAGGGGCGATAAGAGAGACCGGAATATAGCGACGGCCCAGAATCAAAGATATAGCCTTGACGCTCGAAAGCATGGGCGGCTCCACCGGGAATCGAGTGGCTCTCGCAAACAGTTACCTCGAAACCATAGCGAGCTAGCAGGGCGGCACAGCTCAGGCCGCCTATGCCGCTACCGATAACCACAACTTCTGTATTTTCTATTTTCATCCCTGCCCTCTATAGCGTTTCTCAAATAAGTGTAATTTACAAAACGTAGGGGCGACAGCATCGCGATCGACCATCTCTTAGCTCCGAACGGCAACCGCCGTATTGGGATGCTTCGCCCCAGAAACCTCACATCAAGCGCGAGACTAGATACGCGAATAGTTTATAGCGTTTCTCAAATAAGTGTAATGAACGAAAACGTAGGAGCGATAGCATCCCCGAGACTATCTTGGCCGTAGAACAACACCTCGGTACTGGGATGCTTCGCCCCAGAAAGCCTCACATCAAGCGCGAGAAACGCTATATTTTCCCGGGCGTTAATTTTACGGGCGTAGGGGCGACAGCATTCCCGAGACAATCTTTGCTTTTTTCGCAAAAATCTATTGTATTGGAATGCTTCGCCCTGGGTTGCATGGCCGTCTGGGGCGAAGCATCCCAGAGATATAGCGGTTCTCAAATTGATGTGAATAATCACCGGCGAAGCATCCCAATATTAGAGTTGCCGTTAGGAGCCCCGAGATTGTCGAAGGGATGCTGTCGCCCCTACGTTTCTAGGGCCCGATCCTTTATTACACTTATTTGAGAAACGCTATAACTTTACCTTATAGCAAGGGCTATCTCTGGGATGCTGTCGCCCCTACATCCTTTCCGCCAACGCCAACAGTTCAACCAAACCTACAAACCAAGGAGTTTTTCAATTGGCAACTGTATTGTTGAAAAAAACGGCTCTTCTAATTTTTTCTCTAATCTTTATAAGGATAATCGATCGTGATTTTGAAATTTTGTTTGGGTATGACCAATCTGCCAATGGTCAAGTGAAAGGACATTTGGGGCAGGGGCTCCAAACCCAGCTCTTCTCTAACTCGATTTAGGGGCGGGCAGTAGGCATCGAGCCAAACATGCTTCCCATTATCCCATCTTAGTTGATTGGTATATCTAAATTCTACTTCTACCCCCTCGTATTTGCCCCAAAAAGATTTATTAGGCGGTTCTTCCCCTCGATTCCAGGTAATATGGGCTCCCCATAAAGATCCTTTCTGAATTTCAATTCCTCGCCGCAGCAGAAACCATCGATAATATTTGATTATTTCCGGGTCGCACTGGACAATTCCCCAAAAGGGCTCGACAGCTTTTTCCCTTTTGGGGTCGTATTCTATAATTCCCGTTGAAGAATAGATATAATATTCTAAAGGTTCCTTTTTGTGCTTTTTATTTTGCTCCATTTTTCAGAAGCTGGCTTGGTTGGACTTTGACTATTATATCGCTCTCCGGGGCGATCGCGCGAAATCGCCCCTACAGGCAAACAATGAGATTGCCCTAACCTTAATCGGCAGCACTACCGATTAAGGTTAGGACAGTTACAAATCGCGTATGAATGCGTAATATCAAATCCGGTTAAATACCGTACCGTAGGGGCGGTGCCCCCGGGAGCGCCCCAGACCAATCGGGGCAGCCACGCTCCCCTCTGCCCCTACGGTACGGTATTTATGAAACAGCTACGCGGATTTGATATAAGATGGCAGGACTTGGGCTGACTGCTGACTGCTGACTGCTAATATAGCGGTTCTCAAATTGATGTGAGGTCGCCTGGGCGAAGCATCCCAATACAGAAATTACTTTTATACAGCCGAGATAGTCCAAGGGATGCTGTCGCCCCTACGTTTTCATTCGTTACACTTATTTGAGAAACGCTGTAGCTTACTGCTATATTACCTCCTTTTGCGTCGCCGGCGAAAGCTGCCGCCACGGGTGCGAGAACCAGAGGAACCAAAGGAGCGATCGCTGCCTGTATTTTTGTCTGTATCGCTGCCTGTATTTTTGCCTGTATCGCCAGTAGAGCCAGAACCAGAGTTAATTGGCAAGTCCAGAATTCGGATCCGACGCCTCCGGCGACGGACGTAGATTTTATCGCGGGGAGGGCAGGTTTCTGGCCAAGAGTCGCTCTCCGCCAATTTCTCGCATTCCGCTAGCTCGGCATCGTTAGCATCATTGGCATCATCGAACTCATCGAACTCATCGGCAGTAAGTTCGAGATTGTTTTGCAATATAGCGATCGCATTTTGCGCGATTTGGTAATTTTCAAGATCGCCGCGATCGCTAAAAAGCTCTGCTGCTTTCTCCCAGTCTTCAATCGCTTCTTGCTCCAGTTCCCCCTGATAGCGCAGGCCACCTCGCTCCAAGTATGCTTCTGCATAGTCGGGCTCTAGGCGAATCGCCTCATCATAGTCTGCCAGCGCCTGAGCTTCATTGCCCAACTGGTAGCGAGACCATCCTCGGTAGTAGTAGGTTTGAGGCAAATTGGGATTAAACTTTACGGCGCGATCGTAATCTTCAATGGCTTTCCGGTCATTGCCCAATTCAGACAGAGCTATTCCTCGTCCTAAATAGGCTTCGGCTAGGTTGGGATTCAGGCCAACTGCTTGGTCAAAATATTGAATCGCTACCTTATAATTTCCTTCGCTAATCTTGGCAGACCCTTGGTTGCTGAACTTTACGGCTTTCTGCGCGATCGCGACTCTTTTGCCGATCGCGGCGCGATTGGAACGATAAGCAGAAAGCTTTTCCTGGGATTTTTGGGCTACATAGCAGTCTGCTGGAATTGCCTCTAGATTGGCTATAGCTTCTTGCCATTTTTCCTCTGCCTCCCGCCATACCTGTACTGGATGAGGGGGATTTTGAACCAGCACCGCCGCTTCCATCGCCAGATCCTCTGCCGCCTTCAGGCTTTCCATCGCCTGCCGATTGTACTCTACTTCTTCCAGGCTGGCTCGCAGTTTTTGCAAATCCGATTGAGCTAGCTCGTAGTTCGCCCCCGGTACATTAGGAATTTTTTCCAGGACGGCCATTGTTTCTCGCAAATCTTGGCCGACAGCTACGAGCGAACTTACAGTTGGGACATTCTTGACTCGTTCTGCCTCGGCCAGTGCTGCCTGGGATTTCTCGAAAGCCTGCGACATAGCCGAGGTAGCCAGAGAGCCAGCACCTAAAACCAAAAACAAAATTGCTGCCCATCCCCATAACGCACCCCGAGACTTTTTGGAAGTAGAGCGATCGGACCTTGTAACCATAATGCCTCCTGCACTCTGAATGGCTTGGGGAATTGCCAAGACACCCAAGCTTATTCAGATTTTACAATTTCAGGCGATCGCTTTGATCTTTCAACCAGAATTACAGCCACTATCGAGAAACTTTAACTGGCGGTAGAGCATCTCAATCTGGGGTAACTTCGCCCCGGCGCTTGTGGCCGCACGCAGCGGATTGCCAAAAATTGCCTCTACTTCTAAAGGCCGCTTATTATCGAAATCCAGTTTCATACTGGTTAGATAGGGCTTCATTGTCTCCGTGCGATCGAGCATCTTGCGCATAAAGCTTTCTGGAATAACTCGGCCAAGGGCAGCGGCACCGGCCACAACTTCGCGCATCAGCTCTTCCAGCAAATAGCGGGTATCCGGGTCTGCCATCAGCTCGTCGGTTCTGGCATCGAGAACTACAGAAAGGCCATTGTAGGGAATATTCCAAACCAACTTTTGCCATCTGGCTTCGAGCAAATCTTCCCTTAACTCCATAGGAATTCCGGCGCTTTCAAAATCGCTTTTTATCTCTAGCATTTTCTCGGTGATGCCGCAGGGGCGATAGTCCGAGGCATATTCGGCAATAGTAATCTCGCTGTAGTCAACATGGCGGATGTGGCCTGGGGCAGTTTTATTAGAACAAAGAAAAGCCAGTCCCCCCATCAGCGCTAGTCCTTTCTCAACTTCAGAACTGAGAATTTTGGCCGCTTCTGGTTCCGCATCCCAGCCATTCTGCAAGAGCAGCACTGCGCCGGTCTCTTTTACTACCGGCGGCAGCAATTCCGGCAGCAACTCATTGCGAGTTGCTTTTAGCGCCACCACTACTACGTCGCACCTCGGCATATCCCGAACGTCGCAGTAAGCATTGACCTGGGGTAGAGTAAAGTCTCCGTATGGAGATTCCACTACCAGACCGCGATCGCGGACGTATTCGCAATCGCTATTCAGCAGAAAATGGACCGTATAACCGGCTTTTTGCAGGCGAGCCCCATAGAACCCGCCCACAGCGCCGGTTCCAATAATGGCGTAAGTTCGATTGGCCGCTCCCTCGGGCGATGTCCCCATATTGAAAATTAAACTAGCTATTCTTCATTAGCTCTACCCTACAGCGATCGGGCATTGGGAAAAGTTTTAAGTTTTAAGTTTTAAGTTTTAAGCTTTGAGCTTTAAACTAATATAAATAGGACTTACGCAAAATATCCAGAGAGCCTTTTGTAGGGGCATCCCCCGTAGCACCAGAGCGTGAAAGCGTTGCTATCGCCAAGACAGCCTAATAAGGGGCCGCATTAATAAGGGAGCTGAAAAATGGGATGTATCGAAGACAGAGACCGAACTACTAAAGAAATAGCCTTCATCGACCCGAGCCTAGAAGCCATAGAAATCCTGGCAACTGGGGTGAAAAAAGGCATAGAAGTAATTATCCTAGACCCAGTTCGGGATGCTATAGAACAAATAACGGCGGCCCTAGCAGAGCGATCGCTCGTCGAAGCAGTCCATATAATATGTCACGGTTCCCCGGGAGCGCTACACCTGGGGGAAACCTCAATTAATGCCCGCGACCTCGATCGCTACGCCCCGCTCTTTCAAAATGTGGGGAGAGGGGGAAGTGTGGGAAGTGTGGGAAGTGTGGGGAGAATTTTCACTTCCGACACTCCCGTTCGGGCTGAGCGGAGTCGAAGCCCCCAGTCAGATTCCGACACTCCCGTTCGGGCTGAGCGGAGTCGAAGCCCCCAGTCAGATTCCGACACTCCCGTTCGGGCTGAGCGGAGTCGAAGCCCCCAGTCAGATTCCGACACTCCCGTTCGGGCTGAGCGGAGTCGAAGCCCCCACACCTCCCACACCTCCCACACCTCCCACACTCCCCCCTTCCCAAACCTAATCCTCTACGCCTGCCAAGTCGCCGCCGGCGAAATAGGCCGAACTTTCCTAGAGAAACTGCACCAACTCACCGGAGCCAATATCGCCGCATCTAGCTCTTCGGTAGGAAACCCGCAACTAGGCGGAAACTGGGAACTAGATGCCATTTTCGCAAAAGTGGCAGTAGAAACGGCATTGACTGCCTCAGCAATGGCCGCCTATCCCGCCGTCCTGTCTCCTAGCTTCGGCACACAGACTACCTTTGGGGCGGGTAATGGGCCAAGATCCGTAGGGGTGGGGGACTTCAACGGGGATAATATCCCCGACTTGGCCGTGGCGAACGAGAACGACGAAAATGTCTCGGTGCTACTGGGAGACGGCAGCGGCAGCTTCGGCACACAGACTACCTTTGGGGCGGGCGATCTGCCTTACTCCGTAGGGGTGGGGGACTTCAACGGGGATAATATCCCCGACTTGGCCGTGGCGAACCGGAACGCCAATGTTTCGGTGCTACTCGGAGACGGCAGCGGCAGCTTCGGCACACAGACTACCTTTGGGGCGGGCAATGGGTCGTTTTCCGTAGGGGTGGGGGACTTCAACGGGGATAATATCCCCGACTTGGCCGTGGCGAACTATTCCGACGACAATGTCTCGGTGCTACTGGCAGACGGCAGCGGCAGCTTCGGCACACAGACTACCTTTGGGGCGGGCAATCGGCCGTTTTCCGTAGGGGTGGGGGACTTCAACGGGGATAATATCCCCGACTTGGCCGTGGCGAACGTTTTGGGCAACAATGTCTCGGTGCTACTGGCAGACGGCAGCGGCAGCTTCGGCACACAGATTACCTTTGGAGCGGGTAATGGGCCGTTTTCCGTAGGGGTGGGGGACTTCAACGGGGATAATATCCCCGACTTGGCCGTGGCGAACGTTTTGGGCAACAATGTCTCGGTGCTACTGGCAGACGGCAGCGGCAGCTTCGGCACACAGACCACCTTTGGGGCGGGCAATCGGCCTTCTTCCGTAGGGGTGGGGGACTTCAACGGGGATAATATCCCCGACTTGGCCGTGGCGAACGAGAACGACGCCAATGTCTCGGTGCTGCTGGGAGACGGCAGCGGCAGCTTCGGCACACAGACTACCTTTGGGGCGGGCAATCGGCCGTTTTCCGTAGGGGTGGGGGACTTCAACGGGGATAATATCCCCGACTTGGCCGTGGCGAACTATTCCGACGACAATGTCTCGGTGCTATTAAATACAGTTATCGTTTCGATCGCCCCGGGCACTACCCCTACAGAAGCAGGGCCGACTAACGGCAATTTTGCCATTACCCTGGACGAACCGGCTCCCACTGGCGGCCTGACGGTTAACTTTAATGTCACCGGCAGCGCGACCGACCCCGCCGACTACAGCTTGACTGCGGGAACTAATATTACCGGCGTTACTGCCACGACTTTTACCATTGCCGCCGGAGTCACTAGCGCTACCTTAAACGTAGTACCCATAGACGATAGCGAGATAGAAACTGGCGGAGAAACGGTCAACATCAACCTGGTCGCGGGCAGCGGCTATTTCGCTAGCACTACGGCTAATAGCGCTGTGGTAACCATAACCGATGATGATTTCTCAGAAATAGACGTTGAAGAAAGCGGCACCAGTATTGCCGATGCAGGCAGTTTTGATTTCGGCAGCACGGTACAGGGCAGCAACCCAGTCAAAACTTTTACTATTGCTAATAGCGGCAATGCCGACCTGACCCTGGGAGCCGAGACTTTAACTGGCACCGGCTATAGCTTGGTGGGTTCGTTTCCGACAGCTAATATAGCCGCCGGAGGTTCTACTACTTTTCAAATCCAACTGGATGCCAGCAACCCCGGCACCTTTAATGGCAATCTGTCTTTTGTCAATAACGACACGGACGAAAATCCCTACAATTTCTCCCTAACCGGAGAGATAACGGCAGCACCAGAACCAGAAATAGCAGTTAGCGATGGTGCGACGAATATCGCCGACGGCAGCACTACAGTTCTAGATTTTGGCAGCACCTTAGTTGGTACACCGAACAGTTCCGCCAACCTAGAAGTCCAGTTGGATGCCAGCGCAGAAGGCAGTTTTAACGGGGATATCTCGTTTGACAATAACGACGCCGATGAAAATTCGTTTAATTTTGCCATTGGCGGCACGGTGGGTTCCAACAACCCGCCAATAGTAGCAAATTCGGTCTTTTCTCAGGGATCTGGCTCCCATCGCAGCGGCCAGTTTAGCTTTGCCGCCGATAGCTACGTTGACCCAGACCCCGGCGACAGCATTACCTATTCTCTTGCCGTAGCAGATACCTGGTCTTACTCCTGGTACGACTGGGCGCAAGGGACGAATGGCGGCTGGTATCGCAAGCCAAAAGAAGGAATTGTTTTCCCAGAAGTGCCAATCCCTTCCTGGCTGGACTTCGATTCGGCAACTCGCACTCTTAAGATAGATGAAGCGACCCGACCCGATCGCTTTTTCTACGGGGTGCAAGTCACGGGAACCGATCGCTCCGGTGCCAGCGTTAGCGAGCTTTTTCCAATAGTGAGTTCTACCCTGGGCGGCTTCATCATTGACAACTACATTGCTGGGGCTACGGTGTTTTGGGATGCGAACAAAAATGGCATCCAAGATGCCAGCGAGCCTTCTACGACTTCCGACCAAACCGGCGAGTTTGACCTGAATATCTCTATAGAAGATTATGACACTAATAACAATGGCATTCTCGATCCGGAAGAAGGGCAGATTGTGGCGGTGGGCGGTATCGATACTGCTACCGGCTTGCCTCTGGAAACTCCGGTAGTTGCAGCTCCAGAATCTACGGTGGTGACTCTGCTAACCACTTTGGTTGCAGATTTGATAAATAAGGGATTAAATGTCAACGAGGCCAATGAACGAGTAGTAGCTGCTCTTTCGCTGCCGCCTGAGGTCGATATTAATAGCCTCGACCCGATCGCCGCTACTGAGAATAACGAACCGGGCGGCACGGAAACCTTGGCAGCAATGGTCAAAGTGCAGAATGCTATTACGCAAACTGCCAATTTACTTGATGGCGCTTCTACTGCCGATTTTAATGCAATTGTCAGCAATGTCGTCGGAGCGATAACCAGTCAAATTCAGGCGGGGGGAACTCTGGATGTCAGCAACTCGGCGACTCTGGAAACTATTATTAACAGCGCGGCCGGGGCAACTCAGCAGAACGACCCCAATATCGACTTGACGCAGGTGCAGGCGATCGCCTCTGGGGCGGCGCAGGTAATGGCAGCGTCTAACCAACAAATCGATACTTTAGTTGCCAGCGGCGCAAGCGGTGCAACTCTGACAGCGGAGACCGCCAATATCCAAAAAGTAACCCTGGGCGATGTTACCGAAGAGTTACAAGCTGCAGCCGAAGGGACGAAGGATATAGCCCTAGTAGTTGCCCAGAATACCGGCGCGGCTTTGCAAGCGAAGGTTAATACCCCAGGGCTAACTTTTGCGTCTCCGGTCTCTATCGATACGCCACCGCGCCCGAGCTTGCCGACCCTGCTCGCCAATATCGAGCTAGTTCGCAATGATGCGACGGAAGGAACAGACAGCGACGATACTTATATAGGAGACAGTAGCGATAATTCCTATTTGGGTCGTTCCGGCAACGATATTTTGTCTGGCAACGGCGGCAATGACTGGATGAACGGCAATCGCGGGGACGATTCCCTAGATGGCGGCGAAGGTAACGATACTCTTTATGGCGGCAAAGATAACGATACTATTTCCGGCAACAATGGGGCTGATGTTATCTTTGGCAACCGGGGCAGCGATCGCTTGCTTGGCAATAATGGCGATGATTTCCTAAATGGCAACCAAGGAGAAGATATTCTGTTTGGGGGCAATGGCAATGACCTGCTCTACGGAGGCAAGGAAAACGATACTCTGAACGGGGGCGATGGCAGCGATACTCTGAGCGGCGATTTGGGTAACGATATCCTGACCGGCGGCAATGGTAGCGATCGCTTTGTTTTGAAAGCGGGCGGAGGCAGCGATATCTTGACTGATTTTGAAGACGGGCAAGATTTCTTGGCTTTGGCCGATGGGCTGACTTTTGGACAGTTGGCGATCGCTGGCGAGAACGGCTCCACTTTAATCCGCTTTGAAGACGAAATTTTGGCGACTCTGCAAAATGTCGATGCTAGTCTGATTAGCTCGGCAGATTTTGTGGCGTTTAGTTAAAAGCGGTCAGCGGTCAGCGGTCAGCAATAAGCGGTCAGCTGATTGCTTATTGCTAGCACTACGCACTAAAATTAGGACAGTTCCAAATCTCTATTGCGTATGGCAGAACTTTAGCTGACTGCTGACCGCTGACCGCTTTTAGCTATATTACGAATACAAGTTATGATTGGGATCTAGCCAAACAACGTAGAAAATGTTGTTAATAAAAAATCCGTGAATTCTTCCATACTGGTTAGCCGATATCTCAAATTGAAATGCTTGTTGCTCTCTGAGTTCGGCATTGAGACAGGTAAATCCATTCGGTTCCGTGGTTTGTGGCCAATATATTTTATGCGATCGCAAGCTAGGAGATTGATTGGAAACAAACTCATTGTATGTAATCCTTGACAGATCTTTTAATCGCAATAGCAGCTTGGCAAGATAACTTTCACCACATCCATCTATACTAAACTTGGGATTGCCGTACAAATCCAAATATTTAAACGAGAAAATGATTTCGTCATCGAACCGCTGCCTTTCGGGAATCCTTCCCCTCTGTTTGGGAGTTACTTTCGGCTGAATTTGCTTCCTTTTCTTCGCCATCGCTTGTAGGTTGGTAGAAACGTTGCATATCTCCTTGGGAGATCGCTGCATTTGAAGATTGGTCTAATGGGATTCCAGCGCGAGCCTTAATCCACGGTTCTTCCGCTTGGGTCATCCTTTCAAGATAATACGCTTCGTACTTGCCATAAACCTGGATAATTTCTTGGAGATGTTCTTCTATATGCTCTGGCAAGACAACGTGCTTATGTTCGCTAATGGGATTCCATTGATATTTTTTAAACCGCTCGTACAGTTCTGGTTGCACCGGGCCGCTTACCCAAGCTTGAAACTCTTCGTCAAACAAAGGTTTGTTGTAGAGACCCAGATACCATGCTTGAGCATAGTAAACTAGCTTTTGCAGTTTTAAGTTGGCTATTAAATCGCCGTGTTGGTGATAAAAGCAAATGATGTAATCTGCTACAGCATTTGCAGTTGTTTCAGCCATTAACTAATACCTCCAATAACCAAGATCGCCTCAACCCACCCTACACCCTACACCCTACCGCCACACCCCACACCCTACACCCCCCACACCTATATCCTGAGATAATTTTGCTGACCTCGATTTGGTAGCAGTCTTAAACGGTGGTTCTCCAAATCGGGCTCTAAACCTAAAGCCTCCAGTGGAATTAAACCGAGCAGAGGCTCTTCGCCAGCGGGTAATTCCCAGCAATCGTATCTTCCCTATCGTCCAGCTACAGAAAGACGAGCATTCTCGAAGACGCGAGATTTTTTACAACGCAATTGCCGTTCTTATATTTATATCAAATCCGGTTAAACAGTCATAGTAGGGGCGGTGCCCCCGTGCCCGCCCCAAACCAATCGGGGCAATCGCGGAGGGATTGCCCCTACAGCGATCGCCTCTTCAGGCAAGCAGAGCTGACTAGCTCCCGTATCTACCAAAACATTATCGAGAGTCACAGAGCGAATCTCATCCCTCGGTATAAACCCTCGCTCTGCCAGAATCTCATCGATACGATCGGTTACTATTATCGTCGTTGTAACTCTACCCATATTTTTGTTCGGTCTCTATAGCATTTCTCAAATTGATGTGAGGAAGTCTTGGGCGAAGCATCCCAGGACGGGGGTTGTCGTTCGGGGAGCCGAGACTGTCTTGGGGATGCTGTCGCCCCTACGCCCCCCTAAGTTTCGTTTGTTGTATATCAAATCCCGTAGGGGTTCCCCGTGCTTTCAAGGGTATGTTTTTTAGATTTAGCATTCAGCACCCGGTGTCGAGTATCCACCCTGGGCGTAGGGGCGACAGCATTCCCTAGACAGCTTTTGCTATTATATAAAAATATTGTATTGGAATGCTTCGCCCCGGAAACTCATGCACCCCACCGATTGCGCTCATTTAGGTGCCCCCGTGCCCACCCCGGGGCACCGCCCCTACAAACTGTGACTCTTTAACCGGATTTGAGATTATTTCAGGACTTACGCATTACCCCTATATCTGGTAGGGGCGATTTCACCATTTGCCCTACATTTTAGGACTAGGTATAAACTAAGAAAAAATCGGTTTGACCTTTTTTTAGCGAAGGTATTGTTTTAACAAATTAAAATTATGTTGCCTAGCAGTTGCAGTAATGTTATACACTAAGTTAATATTTGTAGTGCCAGCAAATCTGTTAGCAAGGGATCCAGTAATCGCAACCAAGGCTGTAACATTAGAGTATATGACAATACAGAAACTGCGAGGGGCGCAGAAGGCAAAAAAAATTTTTTCCATTTAATGTTGACATTCGAGCAAAACGATGCTAATATAGATGCATAGCTCCCTAGCTGAGGGGTGCATAAATTAGGGCCACGGCTAGCCGCGACCCTTTATCACTGGAAAAGAGTAAAACTTTAGAAAGGAGGGTATTTTAAATCAAAAGATTTCTCCCTTAAAAAACCGGGCTGCGGCGGCGTAAGCCTTGGACTCTCAGGCAAGTCGTCCATTGGCACGCCTCCAATAGCGCCCGCCGGGAAGATATCCCACCCCAATACCCCCGCCGATCTTGCACCCTGTCGCGGGCAGCGGGTGGGGTTTTTTTTGCTTGCTCTTGCGGGATGAAAAAATTCGCAGCCTTGCCGCTATTGATTTGGTCATAAAGGTTCGAGCAAAGCCAGTAAATTAGGTATATCGGTTTGTGCACAATCCAAATCTATGTCGTCATAATCGTGGATTAAGTTATCCCGCAAAAAGAGCGATCGCAGACCAAGGAATCTCTGGGTTTTGGCTCCGTAACTCTTGAGAAAGCCGCTTGACTGCTTCGCCGATTATCAGTAGCTGGTAAACAATTGCCGATTGGGTTTTGTCATCTTCGAGAAAAGCGGCTTTATTGAATCGGGACTTACGCAAACTGTCCATATTTAGTATTTGTAGGGGCAATCCCCCCGTGGTTGCCCCTCCCCGTAGTGCCGTTGCGTAAGTCCTATGAATCCCTGCTTGAAAGTCAGAACCTTTCGAGCCGCTCTTGCGATATCTAATAGCGAAGCGACACCTCTATTCTTGGGCATAAATAACTCTTGCAGTTTCTAAGATTTCCTGGCGGCGAGTCCAATTGTGACTCCATTCGATCGCGCGTTTGCTGACCAAATCGACTTTTCGCCCCACAATCCCCATCAATTCTTGCTGCATCCTGGCATGGTCGAGCATCATTAAAGGACCCGCACAAGACTGGTTCCAGTACGGTAGCAATAAATAGTATAATGGGAATTGGGCATGGGGCATGGGGCATGGGGAAGACTGGGGGACTAAGGGACCAGGGGACGTGGAGCGGTCAGCGGTCAGCGGTCAGCGGTCAGCAAATGCAAAATGCCATAAGCCAAACTCAAAACTCAAAGCTCTCAAGCTAAGAACTCAAAACTCAAAACTCTCCCAATGCCGGTCAGCGGTCAGCGGTCAGCGGTCAGCAAATGCAAAATGCCATAAGCCAAACTCAAAACTCAAAACTCTCAAGCTAAGAACTCAAAACTCAAAACTCTCCCAATGCCCAATGCCCCATGCCCAATGCCCCATGCTTAATGTCCAACTGCCCAGAGATAAAATTGTGAAATTCTGCTCCCGGTGGCAGATTAGCGAATTTGCCTTATTTGGCTCCGTGCTGCGGGATGACTTTCGTCCCGATAGCGATATTGACGTACTTGTCTCATTTCAACCATCCGCCCGGACGACTTTGCTGGATTTAGTCGAAATGGAGCGAGAATTAGCCGCAATTGTCGGGCGAAAAGTCGATCTAATTAGCAAACGCGGCATCCAGCGCAGTCATAATTGGATTCGCCGCCAAGAAATTTTGGAAACTGCACGGGTATTTTATGTCGCAGAATAAATCGCGGAATGAAACTTCGCTGTTGGATGCCGCCAGAGCCGCAAAGCTGGTTCAGGAATTTATATCTGGCATGGAGCAAACGGCTTGGTTGGAAGATATCAAAACCCAGTCTGCCGTCTTGTATCAAATTACAGTTCTGGGAGAAGCAGTCAATCGACTCTCAGAGGATTTCTGTAACCAACACTCAGGAGTTCCGTGGGCTGCGATTGTAGGAATGCGAAATAGAATTGTCCATGAATATGACGATATAGATCTAGAAATAATTTGGGAGACGGCACAAGAAAGCGTTCCTGAATTTTTAGAGGCAATAGAACCGCTGCTGTCAACGCCATAACCCCTCCCAGGA
The DNA here is from genome assembly GCA_010672965.1 of Oscillatoria sp. SIO1A7. Lineage (GTDB taxonomy): Bacteria > Cyanobacteriota > Cyanobacteriia > Cyanobacteriales > Laspinemataceae > SIO1A7. Next base: position 126,213 of record JAAHFN010000004.1, on the reverse strand, counting down.
GAGGAGTGCCCAATGCTTGTGGGCCACCCACCCCCAACCCCTCACCCCTAGCCCCTCCCAGGAGGGGATGGGGAAGGGGAGTGCCCAATGCCCAATGCCCAATGCCCAATGCCCAATGCCCAATGCCCCAACCCACAATAATTAGCGATCGCGAGTTTATCCCTTGGCTGGAACAGCAGCAGATAAGTCTCGCTTTTACCACCTACCAAACTCATTGGCTCTGCTTGATTGGCGTCAATCCCGAAAGCGGAAAAATTTCTGCTTTTCAGCGGCAATTTAACCGAGCGATGGGTTTGCATTGCACCTCGGAACGTCTTTATCTCAGTTCCAAATATCAACTGTGGCAACTGGATAACGTTCTCTCTCCAGGGCAGATCCATCAAGGTTACGACAAACTCTACATTCCCCGAATTGGCTACACTACCGGGGACTTGGACGTTCACGATGTGGGGATTGACAAGTCGGGACAGCCGATTTTTATTAGCAGCCTTTTGAATTGTCTGGCAACAACGAGCGATCGCAACAGTTGCCAGCCAATCTGGAAACCGCCGTTTATTTCCAAAATTATCAACGAAGACCGCTGCCACCTCAATGGCTTGGCAATGGCAGACGGCCAACCGCGCTATGTCACTGCTTGCAGTCGCTCGGATATTGTAGATGGTTGGCGCGATCGCAGAGAAAATGGCGGCGTTGTCATTGACGTATTAGCCAACGAAATAATTCTCGACGGCTTGAGCATGCCCCATTCGCCGCGAGTCTATCGAAACAAGCTCTGGCTGCTAAACTCCGGCAAAGGCGAATTTGGCTATATCGAGCTAGCCAATCCAAAATCCAAAATCCAAAATCCAAAATCGTTCCAGCCCGTTGCTTTTTGTCCGGGGTATGCCCGGGGTCTGGCCTTTTGGGAAAACTATGCGATTATCGGCCTTTCTAAACCCAGAGGAGGAGATAGAAGCTTTTCCGGGTTGGCGCTAGAGGAAAAATTGGCAGCCAAAGATGCCGAACCTCGCTGCGGCTTGCTAGTTATTGACTTGAATACCGGAGCAACGGTGCATTGGCTGCGGATAGAAGGAGCTATTACCGAACTCTATGACGTAGGCGTTTTGCCCGGAGTGCGGCGTCCGATGGCTTTGGGATTTAAAACTCCGGAAATCGAGCAGTTGATTACCCTAGATGCGATCGCGCCTATTTCTGTTTCTGCTCCTACTTCGGCTGGTGCCTCTCTTTCTAACTCTACGACTAATAAGGGAAAGGATATAATACAAGCTCCCCAATCCTGCGCAGACCTGTCGATTAGATCGCCCAAGAAAGACCCGTCGCTCCTCTCCGCAGAAGGACTAGCAGTTTCTCCTCCCGAACCGATAATTCGGAAGGAAAAAGAAATAGGCGATATTCTCAAATTTAATTTGATGCTGCGCTATCCTTATATTTTTAGCGCTACTCCGCAGCTCGTCGAGCTAGCTAGCAATTCTGAGGGGATTTTTAAAACTAGCCGGCAATCTAGCGTTAAAAAATTACCCGGGCAATCTACCAATAGCCTATTTCAGGGCGCAACTAATGGCAATGCTGCTCGGCAGATATTAAACCGTGCGGTTAATTGTCACCAGCAGCAAAAATTCCAGGAAGCGATCGCGCTCTACCGACGGGTATTATCCCTAGAAGCCAACAATATTATCGCCCTCACCAACTTGGGCAAATGCCTGCAAATGCTAGGACGCCATGAGGAAGCGATCGTGCCTTTGCGCCAAGCGATTAAACTCAATCCCAAGGCGGCACAACTGCATTTTTACCTGAGCAAATCCCTCAAGCAGCAGGGTAACTTAGAGGCAGTAGAATCCTGCTTGCGGGAAGCCATCCGGCTCCAGCCCGACTTTTGGGGCGCTTACAACAATTTGGGCACGCTACTACAAGAGCGGGAGAATCTAGAGGAAGCCAGCCAATGCTATGAAACGGCGATTAGCTATAATCCCAATTTTGCCGAAGCCCGCGCCAATCTCGCGACGGTCTGGCAACTGCAAGGAGAATTAGAGCGAGCCAAGGAAGGATTTAACCGAGCTTTGCAGATTCAGCCCAACTACGCACCGGCTCATTTGAACTTAGCCAACATTTACAAGCAAGAGGGGCGCTTGCCCGGGGCAGTCTCTCACTACCAGCAAGTCATTAGTCTGGAACCGAAGCGAGCCGAAGCCCATTTTAATCTGGGCGAGATCTTCGAGTATCAGGGTAGCATTGAAGTTGCCTTAAAACATTATCGCCAGGTGCAGCAGCTCGACCCGGACACTTATAATATTGATGCTTATATAGATTATATCCGCCTGAAGCTCTGCGACTGGGAAAACTACGAGGCTCGCATCGAGAAACTGAGGCGATCGCTCCACAAGTATTTAAACCAAGAAACCTCTATTGCCCTAAGCCTGCTGTCTCTGAGCGCCTTCCCCGTTTCCCTAGAATTGCATCGGCAAATGGCCGAAAGTCAAGCAAACAATATCAGTCAGAGAATGGCGGCAACTAAGGAACGCTGCAATTTCCAATATTCCAGCGATCGCCGCCTAACGCCTAAAGGCGCGGCTATGCAAACAAAGCCCGAAGCGGGCTCGGGGAAGCAGGTAAGCGATCGCCGCCTAACGCCTAAAGGCGCGGCTATGCAAACAAAGCTCGAAGCAGGCTCCGAGCAAAAGCTATCTTCGCAAAAACTGCGGGTTGGCTATATGTCTCCCGACTTTCGCGCCCATGCAGTCGGGAAAATCGTCTGCGAGCTGTTTGAAAATCACGATCGCTCCGCTTTTGAAATTTACTGCTACTCGACGGTTGACTACAACGACGAGATTACCGATCGCGTCCGAGCCGGGTGCAATCGCTTTCTCAACATTTCTGCAATGACAGCGGAAAAAGCCGCTCGCCAAATTCGCGCCGACGGGATTGATATCTTAATCGACCTCGCCGGTTATACCATTGGCAACCGCCTGGAAGTTTTAGCCCTCCAGCCCGCTCCCGTCCAAGCCCAGTTTTTGGGCTATCCCGATACGATGGGAGCCGACTTTATTCAATACGCCCTGGTAGATGAATGGCTAATGAACCCAGAAATTGCCACATCCTACAAAGAAGAATTAATCTACTTGCCCCATGCCTTCTTTACTTCCTCGATGGAAATCTCCGACAGCAAGCTAGAGCGTTCTCAATTTGGCTTGCCCGAAGATGGCACAGTCTTTTGCTGCTTTAACTCCCACTATAAAATCAATCCCGAGGTATTTGACGTTTGGATGCGAGTCTTGCAGCAAGTTCCCAACTCCGTCCTATGGCTATCTCAAGCAAGCGAGCAATTAATGGCAAACTTGCGTCGGGAAGCCAGGACGCGAGGAGTCGAAGCATCTCGCCTGGTTTTTGCCCAAAAATTGCCCGAGCCGTCATACTTAGCTCGCTACCGTTTGGCAGACTTATTTTTAGACACCTTTATTTATAATGCCGGTTCCACAGCCATTAGTGCTTTGCGGGCGGGATGTCCGGTTCTCACGCGCCCGGGCAAAACCAATGCCTCTCGCATGGGAGCGAGCATTTGCGCTGCCGCCGAGTTAGAATCTTTAATTTGCGCCAGCAATGCCGAATACGAAGAACGAGCCATTTATCTGGCAACTCATCCCGAAGAACTAACAAAACTGCGCCGTCATTTAACCGAAAATTGGCAGCGCTTGCCCCTGTTCGATCTGCCCACATTTGCCCGCTCTTTAGAAGCGGCGTTTTGGCAAATGTGGGAAAAGTCGATCGGTTGAGATACAAAGAAACCCGGTTTTTCGGACAATACTCTCGCCATTTTCTGCAGGGAACGATCCCCCCAACCCCCCTTAAAAAGGCTCTTAAAAAGGGGGGCTAAGTCAGGACTTACGCATTACCTCGCTGCGAAAGGTAGAGGTCAACGGCCGGAGTACCCCTACACTTATATCAAATCCGCTTAAACAGTCACAGTTTGTAGGGGTTCCCCGTGCCCGCCCCAGACCAACCGAGGCGGCCGGGGCGGGCACGGGGGCACCCCTACGGGATTTATTTATGGAACAGCTACGCGGATTTGATATTAGGGCACATCTCTACAAGAAAGCGTAAGTCCTATAAGCTCTGAAGCCCCCCTTTTTAAGCTTTTTAAGGGGGGTTGGGGGGATCCAACCCCTTTTTAAGGGGGGTTTGGGGGGATAGGTGCGCTGTCGCGGATCGAACCCACAATTTTAACCGTCGCCAAGCTAGTAGGGAGTGGCCTGGGGAACGAAACCCAACAAAGGGCTATTGCCCTGGTTTCCTTCCCGGGCCGCTCCCTACGCAACCAAAAAGATCGGATTACAAAATTGAAATGCTCCCATTACTTCTGCCGCGCTGCACCCCCATGCCCGATACCCAATGCCCCCAATGCCCAATGCCCAATGCCCAATTCTAAAAAGATACGATTAAGTAACCATTTTGAAACTTAGCACCCTTAGCTGGCTTGCCTCGCAACTCCTCGGGGAGGAAAATATTGCGGCGTTGGTCGCCAGCTTCAACGGTAACCTCCGGTCCGTATTGGGCAAGTTTAACTTGTTTTTTATCAAAACTGGGCAAAAACAAGCGCACTTGGCCAGAAGCGACATCTATTTCCACGGGTCTTGGCATCTGAGCTGCTCTGCTGAAATCGGGCAAAGCATCGATCGCCTCTTGCCAGCGATCGCCATCCAGACGGGGAACCGAACTAATGGATAAAGGGCTGAAGCGATCGGCGAGTTCCGAGCTTCCCGTCCCCTGGTTCACAATAACCCCAGCAACAGCCAGACCTACCTGCTGGGCGCTTCCCCAGAGATAGCGACTGGTTTCTATTGAAGTTGGGTCGTCCGTTGTAACCAAATAGGCTGCAGTTCGATTTGGATCTGTAACCGTGCTTTTGACCCGATCCAATAAACTGTTGAATTCTTGAACTGGCTTGCCGCCAAAGTCATCAAGCGACCAACCAACATTAAAGACAGCGCTAGTAATCGGTTGGAGAAAAGGAGAGAGCGCTTGGCCTAGTTCGGAGTCCGCTAGAACGCCCCGAAACCTTCGCCAATACCAGCTCAAAATCTCTGGCATACCGAGCATCCGCAGGGTTTGTTTGTCCCCAGTGCTGTCATAAACTATTGCATCGTATTCATCGCTAGTATCGTATTTGCGAATAGCCCATAATGCCGCAGCGCTGTCCATTCCTGGCAAAACGCCCAGCTCTTGGCCATAAACTTCTTTCAAAAAAGGGGTGCGGGCATACTTCGCTTCTAGCTGTTTTAGTTCTTCCCAGCCTTTTTCCAGAAGCTGCGCGGTTTGGAACTGTACGGCTTTTAGGTTTGCCTCCACCTGCTGGGGTTCGGAACTGAGGGTAACCCCCAAGAGCATTCCCAAACCCGGGCCCGAATCCTGCCCCGCCAATAGCACTCGCTTGCCTTCAGAGGCTAGCTTTTTGGCTGTAGCGATCGCGATCGTGGTCCGACCAGTGCCACCTTTACCCAAAAAGGTCAAAATCAGGGCCATGTCTTTTTCCCGCTTGCCACTCGACGTTTAGTTATTAATGCTAGAACTTACGCAAATCATATATGGACTTTGGTGCGCATTGCACACCCTACATTTAGAGGCGTAATTCCTGAATGCTTAAGAATATTGGGGGCACCGCAAAAGTGCCCCAGAAGAGCGACGGCCCTACTGCGCCAATTCTACTTCGTCCTCAAAGAACCAAGTCGATAGGCCGCTTTCAAACTCCACCTGAACTCCTACGCCGCTACCATCAGTCATTTTGAAATCCTTAATGGTGCCGATAGGATTTTCTTTGATCTTATCAATCTTGTCTGACGACATTTTCTCTCTCAGACGGAGTACCTTGACCTTCTGACCTATTTCCATTGCCAATATAATTCCCGTATATTTCCTCTCTCAGAACCATCCCATAGTTTATCAGTCCTTGTACCCCGTAGGTCAAGTCAAGGGACATGGGGACATGGGGACCGGGAAATAGGGAGACATGGGGACCGAGAGATAGGGATACATGGGGACCGGGAGACCGGGAGGTGTGGGAGGTTTGGGAAGTGTGGGAAGTATGAGAAGGGTGGGTGGACTGCTGAAAATGTTCCATCTCTCCCCAAACTCCCATTTCTCCCCTCTCTCCCCACACTTCCCACCCTTCCCACACCTCCCAATGCCCTTCGGCTCAATGCCCAATTCAAAAATATAAAGAATCGCTATGCTTGCCAAAAGAATATTGCCTTGTTTGGATGTTAAAGCCGGTCGCGTTGTTAAGGGGGTGAATTTTGTCAACCTCCGCGATGCTGGAGACCCTGTAGAGCTGGCTAAGGCTTACAACGATGCTGGTGCCGATGAATTGGTATTTCTGGATATAACAGCGACCCACGAAGATCGCAACATTATTATTGATGTTGTCTATCGCACTGCCGAGCAGGTATTTATACCGTTAACAGTCGGAGGCGGAATTCAATCTTTAGATACTATTAAACAATTGCTACGAGCTGGAGCTGACAAGGTAAGTATTAATTCAGCAGCAGTGAGAGACCCAGAATTTATTAACCGGGCAAGCGATCGCTTTGGCAACCAATGTATCGTCGTGGCGATTGATGCCCGTCGCCGCCAGGATCCGGCCAATTTAGGTTGGGACGTATATGTGCGGGGGGGAAGAGAAAACACCGGAATCGATGCGATCGCCTGGGCAAAAGAAGCAGAAAAAAGAGGTGCTGGGGAACTGCTAATCACCAGTATGGATGCGGATGGAACCCAAGCTGGCTATGACTTAGAGCTAACCAGCACCATTGCTTCCCAAGTGGAAATTCCGGCGATCGCTTCCGGCGGCGCTGGCAATTGCCAACATATTTACGAAGCCCTTACCACCGGGAAGTCGGAAGCCGCTCTGCTGGCTTCGTTGCTCCATTACGGCCAGCTCACTGTGGCCGAAATTAAAACTTATCTAAATGAACGACAAGTTGCCGTTCGCCTCTAGCTAGCATTGTGGCTATGAGTTTTCAGGGCATCGGACTTCAAGGGCTTTTAGCTAGGGTGCTTTCTCTGGGGCCTTATACGAAGCTATTTCGGCCCTAGCCAAAAGCCCATGTTTGGCTGCCGATCGAAGCTAAGTGGCGATCGCTGAAAACTTATAGCTACTTCAACTTTTGTAAAAAAACTTTTTCAAAAAAGTGACAAGTGGCTTTTAAAATTGGTCACTTGACTCAATAATTAAAAGTTTTGGAAAAAGCGGTCAAAATAAAGCAGCGAATGTTACAATACTTAATGAAAAGAAATTTTATATGTAAAGTTATGATTCTAATTATCATATTAGTCATAGGCTTAGCGGCATGGTCGCTGCGCCTAATGCAACAGGCTCTGCAAGAGCAGGAATTCTCTCTAATGTTAGCTGGGACCCTTGTAGCAATGGCTGCTGCAGCTATGTTAGGCGTATATTTCTTGATGGGTAACTATGTAGTTTATTTGCAAGAAATGGGACAGCAGTCAGCCTCTCTAAGCGAATACCCGGACCCTATGACCAGCGTTAGCGTAAATTGGAACGAATACGAAGACGCGATCGACAGAGCCATGCTCACAGCCTCCCCCGTCGTGCATTAAGGTTCTGCATGAAAATTGTGCATTAAGTCCAATCGCCATATTCTCCATATAAGTTTAGTCCTTGAAATTGGGTGTTAAGATTAATATTGGGTCCATATTAATAACCTACTTAAACCAGATAATGGCCCTGTTAATTAGAGCAAAAAAATTTTTTTAAAAAAACAGTTGACAAACTGGCAAACTATGGTTCATAATCAGAATGAAGTTAACGGGGCTATAGCTCAGTTGGTAGAGCGCCTCAATGGCATTGAGGAAGTCAGCGGTTCGAATCCGCTTAGCTCCATTTAAAATAATGGGATATAAAAAAAGAGGCGATCGCCATAGTATGGGCGTTTCGCTGTCGCGACATGAAAGGCTCCGCCTGCCCAAGGAGGGCATATGGTATAGCACTACGCACTCAAGGAACGGACAGTTCAAATCTCGCTCCTTGCTAGTAACGGCAAGGCTTGTGCTAAAAGCTGACTGCTGATAGCTGACTGCTTACTGCTATATTCGTAGGGCCGACATGAAACCCCGGGGAATGGTATTCGTAGGGCCGAAATGAAACCCCGGGCGAGTACCATTCGCCCCTACAGAGTTGCGCTCCCGCACGGAGCGTAGTCAGCTGAAAGCTGACCGCTGAAAGCTGACTGCTTACTAAAAAAACTATGTCTGAATGGATAGAAATAGGCAAAATTGTCTCGGCTCAAGGTCTCAAGGGTGAAATGCGAGTTTATCCTTTAACCGACTTTCCCGAAAGATTTTTAGAACCGGGACAGCGATGGCTTTTGTCGGAAAAGCAGACAGAACCCCAGCCGGTAGAATTACTCGGGGGCCGCTATTTGTCTGGCAAAGGGTTATATGTGGTGACTTTAGCTGGCGTGGAGAATCGCGATCGCGCGGAAACCCTGCGCGGCTCCAAGTTGCTGGTTCCTGAAAGCGATCGCCCGGTCTTAGCAGAGGACGAATATCACGTTCTCGATTTAATTGGCTTGTCAGTTATCGACCAAAAAACTGGCAAAACTATAGGCACCGTAGTCGATCTAGTATCCGCCGGTCACGATTTGCTCGTAGTCAATCCCGAGCCAAAAGAGCCAAAAGAAAATGCTCCTGCCTCTGAGAGCCACTCCCAAACTTCCAGGCCAAAAGGTAAAAAAACCAGCACCAAAAACTCCGAGATTTTGATTCCTTTTGTAAGGGAGATTGTCCCGGTAGTAAATATCGCCAATGGTCGCATCGAGATAGATCCTCCCGCCGGCCTTCTCGATCTCAATCAAAGTTAAAAATCGGATCGTCACGACGAACATCCCGAAACCTCCGAACGCGAACGGACTTTTCCGGCTCCCAACCGCAATTCTCAGGGGTCGAGACGTGGGGCGCGATACGGAAAAATAGCATTAAGTTTCCCTACACCCCACACCCCACACCCTAGCTAGAGGCACTGCCCCTACAGATTCTGTCCGTGCGTAAGTTCTAAAAGATATTCTGGAGGAACGCTATCTACCAGCCAAACTCCATTCTCAGAACAATAAAATAAATAACCATCCTGCTGCATAGCTGCTGCATCTACAACAAAAACCACTGGATTGCCGTGCCGCGCCCCTACCTGAGTTGCGGTTTCCACATCTGCGGATAAATGGACGTGATGCCGTTTCATTTTATGCAAACCATCCCTAAGAATAGACTCGACAGCGCGACGCCCCGTACCGTGGTAAAGAATATCCGGCGGCACCTCGGTCTCTAACTGGAGGTCAATCTCGATACTATGGCCTTGATTTGCCCGCACCAACTTACCAGTAGCGTCAAAAGAAAAGCGTTTTTTGTCATTTTGGTCAACAACTTCCTCTAGCTCCGCATGGCTTATGGGAAAACGATCTTTTTTGCTGGCGGCCAGGAGTTGCTTAATCGGAACCCAGCCTCCCGGAGCCAGTTCTAGGCCGAGCTTATCGGGTCGGTGCCGCAGGTGATAGCTCAGATATTTGCTGATTTTAACCAGGCGAGATTGATTCATAAAAAAATCACACAAATTGATGGCTAAATTCATACATGATATCCACCCTACCTTTGCGCAAAAAAGCTGGATCGAGCCTTTCAGTGGTATTGCAAGTCATTAAAACCACCAGTCGCTGCCCGGATTGGATGCCGTTTTCTTCAATCACGCTGCGGTATAAAGTTCCATCTAGCAAGCCGAGAATATGCTCGGTTTTGCTAGTATGTTGAGCCGCTTCGCTGCCTCTATCCTGGGCTAAGTTATCGGCTTCGTTAATAATAATAGCAATCCGCTCTAAGTGATTGGGGGGAACGAAGTTTTCAACAGCATCGTGGTCGAGGATAAAAATGACATAACCTAAAGGTGCGAGAATTTCTCGGGCAACCGCTTGAGTCCAGGCGGTTTTCCCAGTACCCGGTTTTCCCTGTACGAGTACGGCAAGGCGGTCTTGGTCGAGAACTTCCTGCTGGACGCGATCGCTCAAGTTTTGGATATCTGGCGGAAATGTTCTAATTGGGTATTCGCTGTGAATAGTACCGACGCGGCTGTGGTATCCGCTGAGCATTACTGCTAAGTTATAAGTAGCCTTGTTAATCAGCGGTGCCAGTTCTTTGGCGATGAGAGTATATCGCTTGCGATTCACCCCAGCACTATCGATTTGCAGCCAAACATCTTGCCCCGGCCAAAAGGCTAAAATGGTGCCAATGGTTTCGAGGTTCTCCCATTTGCGAAAGCGATCGATGGGATAATAAAAATGTCGCTCTTCATAAGATTGGATAATTTCGGCTGGCTTGCCCAAGAAATCCAGAATCTTGAAAATGATAATCTCCTCTAGGCGCTTGAGAACGAAATCCATCGGAATCATGTCCCGGCTGACCATCTGAACGACCGGGCTTTCCATACTTAGGATGTCTTTGTGATGGCGATCGGGCGCAGGGGGTTCTGGGGTTATGTAATCCCAATATTCATCTAGGTCGTATCGGGCGTTTTCTGAAAAAAGATTTAATATGTTGGCCCACCAGGTATAGTCTTTGCGACCGAGATTATCGGCCAAGTTGCTGGCTAAATTGAGGGTTTGCTGAGTGAGTTTGATTGGATCTTTGGATACAAGCTCCCAGAGAAAATCTAAATCAATCTGACGGTAGAGCGGCCGCCAGCCATTTTTGAGCAAGTCGTTGTCTTGGGGTTTTTTGCGCATGGCATTGTCTTCATAGTCCCCAAAGTATCTCGTTCCCATATTTTCCAGTGGTTGCTACTGTGCCGATGGAATCCTAGCGCCACGCATCCTGGGAAATTTGCGATCGCAGTCAGGGCACGCAGGTAGAGTTGTATTATAGCGTACTACATTATAAATGGGGAATTGGGAATGGGGAATTGGGAATGGGGAATTGGGAATGGGGAATTGGGAATTGGGCATTGGGCATTGGGAATGGGGAATGGGGAATTGGGCATTGGGCATTGGGCATTGGGACGATTTGGCTGAGGTAATTTAATAGGGCCATTTAGCCTAGTAGGGCGATTTGTTTGGGGCGATTTGTTTGGGGCGATTTGTTTGGGGCGATTTGCTTGGGGCGATTTGTTTGGGGCGATTTGTTTGGGGCGATTTGTTTGGGGCGATCGCCATTTATAAAGTCTCTCCGATAGCCGGACAACCTAGTGCAGCGCGAACAGGCATTTGTTGGGTTGGTTCCCGAGCCACTCCCTACAAATAAGGGATTTTTGTCTTTTGGCGAAGGTATTGTACCTTGAGACTTATATCAAATCCGGTTAAACAGTCACAGTTTGTAGGGGCGGTGCCCCCGGGAGCGCCCCAGACCAGCCGGGGCGGCCGGGGCAACCACGGGGGGATTGCCCCTACGGGATTCATGGGTAATTAACCGGATTTGATATTATTACCTTGAGACATGGAGCGCAGCGGCACTAGATAGCAGAACCTCGGTCAATAATCGGGATTTAGCCGTTTCTCAACCGAGGCTCTTCAATTTTGGGATATATAGATAGTGCTAAAGCCTAGTGCAGCGTGGCAGAAATAATCCACCAGGGCGATCGGGCCGGGAGCCAGAGTACAAAGGCATTTTGACTTATTACCTTGAGACTTTTGACTTCCGCGCAGCGGCACCTAGTTATCGCGCCCAGCCGGTTCCGCGCCAAATGTAAAACAATAAAAGACTCGACACTAGAGCCCCAATATTCCATTTAATCGAATTTTTCAGTAGCACTCTGCGCTGATTTTTCCGAGTTCCTTCGGTTTGGGCGGGTAACTGCTCTTTTGCAGCAGTAACTCTAGAGAGAATTTCACTTTTTAGTTCGTCAGTTTTTTGGGTATCCACAGGTAACCCCAAGCGGTTGAGTTCTATGGCTAGGGTTTTTAGGTCTTGAGCCGTCCCTTGGCTAACTTGTCTTTCTACTTGTTCTAGTTCCTCAAGACGCGCTTGGGATTGAGCTTCGATACGAGCGCTATTTTGGGTATTAATGCGCATCGTATTTACAACTCCTAAGGGGACTAGCAAGAAAAATAATAGAGCCAACAGCACGCAGAACCAGGATAAGAACTTTAAAAAAATATCTTCCCACATTCTGCGATCGTATTGCTCGCCAAAAAATACCATTACCAGACCTAACAAGGGAACGGGCAAACGTTCCACTATTGCTCCCATTGTTTGCAATTCCCAGACCGCATTCGTAAGTTGTGGTGGGTATAATAGCTGAACCACGTCAACTACTGCAAACAGCAACAAACCATAACCTACCAAACGCAATCTATTTGTAGATAGGTCTCCTTGACCTTGCGATACAGTCATAATTTTTTCACTCTTTTCTCTGCTATATATATTTTTTTTTACTCTTTCGGAAAGCGGGGCTGCCACCATTCATGCCAGGACAACCAGGCGTCTAATAGAATTGTCTGCGCTTCCTCCTGAGAAGAAGTTGGTTCTATAGGGATAGACAATACAGCCCACAAACAGCGCCAGTCTCGCAGTTCCCCTCTGCCAAGCAACCAATACCAGATCCGAATTGGCCGCATATCGTAGATATTCCTATTTTTCCTAAACTGTTCCGCTGTCACCGTACTGCCCCCCTGCGGGTTGATGCAAGCACTTAGATAAGTTCGCTCTGGGGTAGTCCAGACGCTATAGAAACCGACCCCTTCTTGCTCGCGTAATGGGAAGTTATTTCGATAGGAGCGATCGCCACCGTATTTTTTCATCAGTTGTTTTACATCTACTTGTTCGCTATTAATATAGCGCATTTTTATATCCAAAACAATGTTTTTTTGAATAAATCTATAGCCCATTTCTGCCGCGACATCTTTTTCCTCTGTTTTTTCTAGGGGAGCGTTCTCTAACTGCTGCCACTTTGCTAAGGGGATTGCGGTTGGAAACTCAAAGGGAGTAACTTGCTTATCTCCAGCAGGATATAGAACTGATTTTGCCAAAACTATAGTAACGCCACCAAAGGTAGCAGCCAAAAGCCAAATGCGGAGCGAACTCCATCGGGCGATCGCCATTCTTTCACTCTCCTGCCACCTTGTTATCCGGTTCCTCATTATCCGGTTCCTCGCGCAAAATCGCCAACCAGCAGAATGCCCCAAAAATTGCAACGGCGATCGTAGAAAATATCAGAGAGCCATCCCCATGATGCCAGTAAGCAAATGCTTTGTTATTACCACTAGCTACGATCGCAGCCAAGAGAGCTACGCGAGCTGCGTTTACTGCAAATGCCACTATCGCTCCTACCACCGGCACGATTACTTTGTGAATTTTTTTGGTCGGAAACATCAACAAAACAAGCATTGACAGCCCTAATAATTGTAGAATTAAATTCAGACCATTACAGCCTATTCCCACTTCTACACTCCCTTCTGGCAGCATTATATATATCCCTTCCCGAGTCACGTCAGCCCCTAAATACCAGAGCAAAAATCCGCTAAATTTTGCCGTAGCTGGAGCCGTATCCACCAACCGCAAAACCAATCCCGGAGGTATAGCAATAAAGCCCAGCATCAGTATTTCCTGCCAATATTGCTTTATTCCTCTTGCACCAGAGGCCAGCAGGCCGATACCCAGACCGGACATCAACGGCGCGACGCGCAGAAAAATATCATAACCCGAAACCGTGGCACTTTTCAGCATTACCAAGGCAATTAGCAAGACGCCAGCCAAACTGGAAAATAGGTCGCTATCAAGACGAAGCTCGTCTTTTCTTTCCGAGATGAGAACCGCTACGCAACCCCAAAAAAGCAGGCTCGTACCCATAACATCAACATTATCCGATCGCCATATCAAAGTCAGGTTAACAGCCATTAAACTGGCTGCTATTCCTAATAGCCAGTATTTTGGTTCGCTACATTTTTGAGCCAGTTGATTTGATATCATAACATTTGCTTTATTGCGATCGCATCTAAAGGCTGATGGGGGGACATAATGCCACTGATTACACTAGGCAGAAGTAATTTTTAGTCCTTGGGTTCAAAGTCATCGAGCGTTTTACCATTTGTGCTATAACCCTTATATTATCGTCTAACGCGGACTGCTTTGCCACAATAGTTCCAAGAGAGACTAAATAAAGTCTGGCATAGATAAATACATTAAATACATAAATAAATATGTATTTTAGTATAATTCAAAAATCTCCACACCTAATATTGGCAATACTCGTACTCTTAGCTGACTGCTCAAAGCCTATCGCTTTCTGCTATAAAGCCTAGCAAATAAAATCTAGCAAATAAAAGCAGTTGGCTTATCTACCAGCCAACTGCTTTTGCTTTTTTAATTGCCATTGAGTTTTGCAATCGTTTTTCTAGACTATTAAGCGCTTTTGTTACGGCGACGGCGACGGGCCACAGCCAATCCGGCAGCTCCGAGAGCCATCCCACCCATGCTGACGGGCTCTGGAGCTGCGTAAACTACGAAGTCATTGTAGTCGGCATCGGAACCGAAGACCTGTCCCCCATCGTTGAAGGAAATTTTCACCGTTTTTTGGGTCGGATCGACTCCTCCAGTGTAGTCACCAGGATTTGCAAATGTCTGCCCTTCTGCTTCGAGTCCGGGCTGAGCTCCAAACAGGGCCTGCTGGTATCCTACCCCTCCGTTTTTGTAGGCCCAATTGAGCCTGGTTGTGGAGTACACTGTTCCGAGTGACGCGCCGCTCTTTGGGTGGTAGTTTGTCAGGCCCAGAGTGTAAGTCTTGTTCGCCAGAAACTCGAAGCTACCTGTGCTATTTAGCTCCTCGCCAAGTAGCTCCTGACGAAAAGCGGTGCGGCCATTATCCAAAACCTCATACACTGACAAGATTGAATCGTACCCACCGCCGTTTTGTTTAAATGTAAATTCAATCGTGGTGTTTTCTTCATAGCGGATGCCGTCGGTTCCGAACATGAAGGCCGAGGCTGCGTTAGAGAAGCCGAATACAGATGTTGTTACAGCTGCAGCTGTAGCGGCGATTCCTTTAATTAGTGTCTCTTTCATGGCAGTTTCCCCTTTGTTCTTAGGCTTATATTTCTTCTATCTTACCCGCCTTCACCTTAACTATTAACACTTTACTCTAGTCTTCACTCAATCTTTAAAAAGTGTTTTGGGCTAACTTTGGTTGCTAAAGTCCCAGAGGTTAGTTTCTCGGTATTTACGCATCTGAATCTAGATATATGGTCTGGTGCTAGGCTAGCACCTCTGCGTAACTACTGTTTTTTTATAGTAAGGGATGAGTCTTGGCAAGGCAGCGATCGCGATCGCGCCATAAAGAGCGATCGCTCTGGTTATTTCTTCGAGCCTAGTCTGTCAAGATTTGACATATTCATCACTTATATTATAATTCGCCAGCAAGAAATATAACTAGCAAATAATTAACGGAATAGTCTATGCTATGTCTATATGTTTTATATAGTCAATATTCATTTATTTTATTTTAATTTTTTATGAACAAGTTTTATTATTTACATAACTTTTACATTGAGCCCAATTAAGTCTCATTAGGATTTCCAGTTATTGTCTGCCTGCTGTAGCACATAAGCAGCGACATCCTGTATCTGTTGGTAGCTCAATCGGTCTTTATAGGCTGGCATAGCATATTTGCCATTTGTCACCAAAGAAGAAATCGCCTTGATAGAATTCATTTTATTGCGCCCCAGCGCCCGTCGCTTCAGATTTTTCCCCCTCCTGATAATGTTGCCGCCCCCAGAGTGACAAGCGGCACAGTTGGCAGCAAAGACTTGGGCTCCATTAGTGAAATCTGTTGCCAAAGCAGGGTTAGAGGGAGTTAGGACCAGTAAGGTTAGGGCAATAATTAGAGCCGCGAGGGGTCTGGGCATGAAGATTCTCTGGATTTTTGGCTTCCATTTTATCCACTTTATCGACATCCACCACATCCGATCCAATGCTTAGGGACAGAGATCGAGGTTCCGCTTACAGTCGAAATAGTCCTAGAATGACAGATGTCTCCCTTTTCGGACTTACGTCAAATATCCAGATATAGTGTTTTTTAGGGGCAATGCCCCTGTGGTTGCACCGTTAGTAGATTTAATGCGTAAGTCATACTTTTGCTAGAAAGCAAAACTGACACCCAAAACTGGTATGTAAAACTGGCAGAATAAAACCAAGCAATCAGGGAGCGAGAATCATGGGAATTCAGCGCATCAGATCTAGAGTCATGTTTGCTCCGGCAGAAGTGGTAGAACTTACACAATCCTGCTTTACCCTAGAACGGGTTTTTCAGCCCGGGAAATACAAAGTAGAAGATTTGCCCGATATTGCTTTTGAAATGGGCTTGGTGGAAAGACGAGCCCAAAAGCCTTTTTTGGAGGAAACAGAGCAGGAGACCGGGGAGCGAGCCACAGATGCCCATAACAAATGACTGAATTATAATTGATAAGGCGACAACTGCGGATTGGGTTTGGAAAAATTTTAGATGTGGGAGTGGAGGCGGGAGTAATCAGATAGCCCTATGCCAATAGATCCTTATGCTTGGATAGAAAAATCTTTGGCTACGATTCGCTCGGCAAACTGGTATCGCTCCGTGCAAGCGATCGCCAGTCGCCCTGGACCCGCGATACGGCTAGAAGGTCGCTCGGTTATCAATTTTGCCAGTAACGACTATCTGGGTTTAGCAGGGAGCGATCGCCTCATCCTAGCAGCCACCAATGCTACCCAAAAATACGGCACCGGCACCACGGGTTCTCGACTGATTACAGGTCATCGCCCGTTGCATCGAGAACTAGAGTTGGCGATCGCTCGCTTAAAAAAAACCGACGATGCCCTTGTCTTTAGTTCTGGCTATCTAGCTAATATTGGCACTATTGCCGCTCTAGTAGGCAAGAGGGACCTAATTATAGGCGATCGATACAACCACTCCAGCCTTAAAAATGGCGCTATCCTCAGCGGCGCTACCGTTAAAGAATATCTCCACTGCGACATTCGAGATTTAACAACTAAATTGCAAGAATGCCGAGACCAGTATCGCCGTTGCCTCATCCTTAGCGATAGTGTTTTTAGCATGGATGGGGATATTTGTCCCTTACCAGAGTTGTTAGCTATTGCCGAAGAATTTAGCTGTATGCTTTTGGTGGATGAAGCTCACGCGACTGGCATTTTTGGGGCTACTGGTGCCGGATGCGCGGAACATTTCGGCCTTGTAGGGAAACCGCTGATTCAAATGGGCACTCTGAGCAAAGCTTTAGGCAGTTTGGGAGGGTATGTGGCCGGTACGGCTCCTTTAATTGACTTCCTGCGCAATCGAGCCCCGAGTTGGATCTATACTACTGGGCTATCTCCGGGGGATACGGCAGCAGCTCTAGAGGCGATCGCCATTATCCAAGAAGAACCGGAACGCCGAACGTCACTGTGGCAAAATGTCGATTATCTCAAACAGTTGCTCGCCGAAAGCCTCCCCTCCGGATTCAATTTGCTCCCTTCCGACTCGCCCATCTCCTGCTTGCAAATGTCTGATGCCGATGCGGTACTAGAAGCAGGGCGAAAGTTAAAAGAAGCCGGTCTTTTTGTAGGAGCAGTCCGTCCGCCTACCGTGCCTACCAGCAGGATTCGCATCGCGGTGATGGCAACTCACGAACCAATTCACTGCGAACAACTGGTCAAAGCGTTACATTGTTTGTAGTAACATTGTTGGTAGGTAATAAGCCCGCTCGCCTTTGAAAGAGCTTATTTATAAAGCAAATGTTAAGCAGTACCTTGAAAGTAGCGATCGTTTCAGTTCGGGTATTGGTCCAAAGCTGAAAACCCAAGCGACTCACCGGCTGCAAGACTCGGAAAGGGCGCTTTGGGGGTAAAAGGTGTATAGGTGGACTTTATCAATAAGCTGGGGAACGAGGATTCTGGTTATTGCTACAGTTGTTTGGCAAGGGATCGCATCTGGAGGGCGAGCTTGGAGGGCGAGCTTGGAGGGCAAGTCTGGAGGCGCATCCCACTAGGGTGTTGACATAGGAGACATTTGGGTATCGTCAAGGTGAAAACTCGAAACCTCCGAACGGGAACGGACTTTCTGGCTCCCGAAGCGCGATTCTCAGGGGCGCAGACGCTCTTGCGCTTGCGCGCAGGCTACGCTCCCCGCGAACGGAAAACAGCAGGAATTCCCCCTACACCCCACACCCAACACCCTAATCCCACCCCCTGCTTCGAGCGAAAGCCCCCTGTATTAACGGTCAATCTAAAAAAATATCGCGTGGTGCTATGAGCCTGTGCATTAATCCCCACTGTCCAAACCCCAACAATCCAGACCGCTTGATGTTTTGCTTTGCCTGCGGCTCGGAGCTGCTGCTGGTTGGGCGCTATAAGGTAATAAAAAAGCGCAAGAGCGGTGGCTTTAGCGACATTTACGAGATTAAGCAGGACAACGATATTAAACTTTTAAAAATTTTACGCCTGGATAAAATACCGGAGCGCGCTAGACCAAAAGTCTTGTCTCTGTTTCAGCAAGAAGCGAAAGTATTGATGGATCTCAATCATCCGGGGATTCCCCGGGGAGATAGATATTTTGAATTTTTGCCCAAAAATAGTCAAACTCCTTTGCATTGCCTAGTGATGGAGAAAATAGATGGTGCTGACTTACAAGAGTACATGACCAAACGAGGGCGTTCTATAGACCAAGATCTAGCCATAGAATGGCTGTTGCAACTGACTGCTATTTTGGATTTAGTTCACGCAGAGAACTTTTTTCACAGGGACATAAAACCAGCGAATATTATGCTGCGACCAGACGGCAAGCTGGCTTTGATTGACTTTGGCACGGTGCGGGAAGTAACCGGCACTTATTATGTCAAACAAGAAGAAGGACAGGTAACGGGCTTTGTCTCTGCTGGCTATACGCCACCGGAGCAATTAAACGGTCACGCACTGCTACAATCTGACTTCTTTGCCTTGGGGAGAACTTTCGTCTATTTACTGTCGGGAAAAAAACCAAATCATCCGGATCTATACGATCCAAACAGAGATGAGTTGCGCTGGCGGGATTATGCTCCGGGAATATCGCCAGTTCTGGCAGATTTTATCGAGCGCCTCATGGCTCGTACCCCCAATCAGCGCCCAGCAAGTACTGGGGTAATTTTGGAGCGGCTGATAGAGATAAAAAACGAGCTAAAAAACGAGGTACAAGACCAGCGAAAAAACGAGCTAAAAAACGATCGCTATTCCCCCGAGCTTCGCATTCCCCCACCGCCACCGCCCCAATATCAACTCGCAGCTAGGGGATTTAAGCCAAAATCTATCCCACCCCCAGCACCAATCTCGCCGCCATCTATCTCGTCTCGTCCTATTACTGCGATCGTCGATATTGAAAGTCCCCCTACTGCACCACCAACTATTCACTGTGGCCTAACAGCAGAGAACCCTTGGCAAAATGTTAGATTAGAGTATGTCCTCCCGGGGCATTCGGAGCCAATTAATTGCCTTGCTATCAGTGCTGACGGTCAGACTCTCGCCAGCGCTAGCAATGACAGCACGATTCGCTTGTGGAATCTGGACACTGGCAAAGAAATTTCTACCCTCGGTCCGTTGTTTTCTTCGCTTCTAAACTCGGTAACTTCCGTGGCCATGAGCCCGGACGGCCAGACCTTAGCCAGTAGTAGCGATGACAGCACGATCGCTATTTGGAATCTGCGCAGCTCCGATTGGAAAAAGACTGCCCTTACCGCTCATTCTAATGGAGTTAATTCAGTAGCAATAGACCGGGAAGGAAAAATTTTGGCTAGTGCTAGCGAGGACAGGACGATTAAGCTTTGGAATCTCGCCTCTACAGAAGTTATTCATACTCTGACGGGTCATTCAGATTGGGTTTTATGCGTGGCAATTAGTCCCGACGGTCAAACCTTAGCTAGCGGTAGTTCCGATAATACCGCACGCTTGTGGAATCTCAATACGGGGGAATTGCTTCATACCCTTTGGGGTCATTCCAGTGGCGTTCGCTGCATTACCTTCAGTCCTGATGGTCGGACAGTTGCCAGCGGTAGCGAAGACAAGACTATTAAGCTCTGGGATGTGACATCCGGCGAGGAAATTAGAACTCTCAAAGGAAATTCCGATTGGGTTTTATCTCTTTCTTTTAGCCCTGATGGCAAAACTCTGGCCAATGGGGCTTGGGACGAAAATATTAAATTCTGGAATCCCAAAACCGGAGAAGAAGTTCACTCTCTGCGAGGTCATTCTATTCGAGTTAGTTCTGTGGCTTTCGCTGCCGATGGCAAAACGATCGCTACCGCCGGCTGGGACTGCAGCATCAAGATTTGGCGGAGAGCTTGCTGAGGAAAATAAGCCAGGGAGATTGATTTGCTCCCCGATCGGGGGATTACAAGTATGGATATAGTAGAAAGTATTAAGATGGCAGGAAGGACGCTAGTAGCAAATAAGCTACGCAGCAGTCTGACTATGTTGGGTATTGTTATTGGTAATGCATCAGTCATTTTTATGGTGGGGGTGGGACAAGGGGCTCAGAAGCTAGCATCGAAACAGTTTGAGGCGCTTGGGCCAAATGTCCTGTTTGTGGTTCCCGGTTCTCGCGAAACTCAGAATACCTCTTTCGATATTCCCAAAACGCTAGTGCTGGCGGATGCAACGGCGATCGCTACCCAAGTACCTTCGGTCAAAGCCGTCGCCCCTCAACGCCAAAACCGACAAACGGTTACTTACCGCAACAAAAATACCCAGACTCTGGTTGTCGGCACAACCCCAGACTTTTTGGGAGTGCGGGGTTTTGAGGTGGCTCAAGGTCGCTTTATTAAACATATAGATGTTAAGCGCAATAAACTGGTGGTGGCGATCGGTTCCGATTTCGCCAATCGCGTCTTTGGCCCCGCCGATCCGATTGGGGAGCAGATTCGCATCAAAGGGACTAGCTTTGAAGTGGTTGGAGTGATGAAAACCAAAGGCTCTTTTATGGGCACCAATCAAGATGATGCGGTTTTTATCCCTATTACTACTATGATTAATCGGGTTACGGGGCGCACCTCTCCTTACGGTCTTGACGTGACCTTTATCTCGATTTCTGCTAAAGACGAAAATAGCGTGCAAGCCGCTCAGTTTCAGATTACCAACCTTTTAAGATTGCGACACCAAATTGTTGGAGAGGATGACTTTACAGTAGATAGCCAGAAAGATATCTTGCTAATTGTCGGGGCTATAACAGGGGCTCTAACCTTAATGCTCGCGGCGATCGCCAGCATTTCTCTTTTTGTGGGCGGCATTGGTATTATGAATATCATGCTCGTTTCGGTGACGGAGCGCACCAAAGAGATTGGCTTGCGAAAAGCAATCGGGGCATCGCAAAAGGATATTTTAATTCAATTTACAATAGAAGCAGTTATTTTATCGATCGCTGGTGGCTTGGTTGGTATAACTGTCGGCGTTAGCGGGGTAATGCTGATTGGCGCTTTTAGTCCATTGGAGGCAGGAATATCTCCAGTCGCGATCGCCCTGGCTACTGGCGTCTCTGGAGCGATCGGCCTGTTCTTCGGCGTCATCCCCGCACGACAAGCCGCCAAACTCGACCCAATTGTGGCTTTGCGTACTGCCTAGACTGAGGGTGTGGGGTTTAGGGTGTGGGGTGTGGGGTTTAGGGTGTAGGGTAGGGTGTTCACTCTGGGACTCATCAAAAGAGATGGTTTTCATACAGAAAATATGCTAAGATGAAGGCTCGCCAGGAAGACAAGACTATTGGCCCTATTTTGAGACAAGACTATTGTCTCAAAATAGTAGTCTCTAAGTTTGGAATGGTTGCGGGTATCAGAGGCAAACTATAGCGTTTCTCAAATAAGTGTAATAAACGATCGGGTTGGGAAATGTAGGGGCGACAGCATCCCCGCTCTGGATCTCGGCTGTAAAACGGGGATTATAGCGGTTCTCAAATTGATGTGAGGTTTCTGGGGCGAAGCGGGCGAAGCATCCCAATACGGAAATTCCCGTTATACAGCCGAGATCCAGAGCGGGGATGCTGTCGCCCCTACATTTCCCAACCCGATCGTTTATTACACTTATTTGAGAAACGCTATAGTTTGCCTCTGATACCCGCAACCATTCCAAACTTAGAGACTAATAGGAATGGACAGACACCTATCTCCCTATTCTAGGCTGCTGGACCCGATTACTTACTTTCAAAACTATTGTCGATTTTAATAAATCCTCTCGAAAATGCCCACCTGCGATCGCAAATTAAAGAAAATTTGCAACTATATCTCGCTTAACCCTTGTCTCTCATTGACAAGCTCTCTGACTTGTATAGATAAGTTTTATTGCGGTAACGTATTATTTATTAATATGTTTTAGCAAAAAGTAACTTAAAGTGCTGGCGATCGTATCGAAACAGCGATCGGCGATCTCCAAGGGCGAGCCGTGACTTCTTGGGATCTGGCTTTTCTACCAGCCACCCTTGGAACCGAGGCTCACAACTCGACGTTCTATTCTATAAAGGATTTGCAAATAAATAATCCCTTCATTTGGAGGTTTTTTATGAAATCAGTTCGCTTCGGGTTAGCAGGGGTTCTCAGTGCGGGTTTGCTCCTCTGGGCAGCGCCAACCTTAGCAGACGACACTCCCGATTTGCGGGTATCGATGATTCGGGTGCGGGGTGCTAGCAAAGATGGCTGTCTGCGAAAAGCCGCCAGCTCTATGAGGGATATGGGACTCGATGATGTCAAGATCAAAGATCGAGAACTGGTTCAGGGAGATACCGAATACTCTCGGGCTATAGTAATGTGCGTGCGCCACGAAGGAGATACCTTGGCCGCGATCGCCGTTACCAGCAACCGAGGCAATGAGGCAAGGAGCATTCGCAATAGCCTGCGAAATCGGATGAGAGATTAGTTGATATAGCAGTCAGCAGTCAGCAGTCAGCTTTTAGCACAAGCATTGCCGTTAGTAGCTTTGGCAAATGCTAAGTTGTCCTAGCCAAACATTCGTAGTGCTATAATTTTTATTTCGAGCGCGATCGGGGCGGAGTCTAGCTAGACTCCGCCCCGATTATTTATTGAGTTTTTATTAGAAGGAATTGGGCATGGGGCATGGGGCATGGGGCATGGGGCATTGGGCATGGGGCATGGGGCATTGGGCATCGGGCATCGGGCATCGGGCATTGGGCATCGCATTGGAAATTAAGCGGCGAAGTCGCAAATTGTTAGGTCGAACTCTACATACATAGGACTTACGCATTGACTCTATGAATAGGGGCGAACGCGCCCCGCGTCTGGGCCCCTGAGAATCGCGGGGGGATTGCCCCTACAAATACTAGATGTGGATAGTTTGCGTAAGTCCTGATACATATAGAAAGTTTTTGACAAATGCCCCAATGCTTGTGGCCCATCCCTTCCCTACCAATGCCCCATGCCCCCAATGCCCAATGCCCCATGCCCAATGCCCAATTCCCAATTCCCAATCGCATTCCATAATTAAAGAAAAGCTGCTATAATCAAATAAAGCGAAGTCATTATGAGTTTAATTAAAGAACTATGGCAAACCCACAAGTAGAAAACTTAGTTATTATTGGCTCTGGCCCAGCAGGATTCACTGCTGCTATCTATGCGGCTCGGGCGAACCTAAAGCCTGTAGTCTTTGAGGGCTATCAAATGGGTGGCTTGCCGGGGGGTCAATTGATGACCACCACAGAAGTGGAGAACTTTCCCGGCTTTCCCGAAGGCATCACTGGCCCGCAACTGATGGATCGGATGAAAGCCCAAGCAGAGCGCTGGGGAGCCGAACTCTATACCGAAGATGTCATTTCCGTAGATCTGAGCCAGCGTCCTTTTGTAGTCCGGTCTCAGGAGCGCGAAGTCAAAACCCACAGTATTGCGATCGCCACTGGGGCGACGGCAAAGCGATTGGGATTGCCCAGCGAAGAGAAGTTCTGGAACATGGGCATTTCTGCTTGTGCTATTTGCGACGGTGCCAGCCCCATATTTAAAAAAGTAGAACTGGCAGTAATTGGCGGTGGCGATACGGCCGCAGAAGAAGCAGTCTATCTAACCAAATACGGCTCCCACGTCAATCTCCTAGTGCGGGGCGACAAGATGCGAGCCTCGAAAGCCATGCAAGACCGGGTTTTGAATAACGAAAAAATAACAGTTCATTGGAATACTGAGGCAGTGGATGTTTTCGGCACTGAAGGGTATCAGATGGAAGGGCTGAAAATAAAAAATAATAAAACTGGCACCTTAGAAGAACTGTCGGCTCGGGGACTTTTTTATGCGATCGGTCACGACCCCAATACTAAGCTTTTCCAAGGTCAGTTGGAACTCGACGAAGTGGGTTATATCATTACCAAACCCGGGTCTGTGGAAACTAGCGTTGAAGGAGTGTATGCTGCCGGAGACGTGCAAGACCATGAATTTCGTCAAGCCATCACCGCTGCCGGTACGGGTTGCATGGCCGCGATGCTGGCAGAACGGTGGCTATCGGAAAAAGGCTTGATTCGGGAGTTTCATCAAACTGCCGAATCGGAGCATCCGGCTCCAGCAGCTAAAGAAGAGAAGGAAGTAGCCGATACTGCCGATTCCTTCGATATAGCGGTAACTCGCCATGTTGGCAGCTATGCTTTGCGCAAGCTTTATCACGAGAGCGATCGCCTGCTAATGGTTAAATATGTCTCTCCCACCTGTGGCCCGTGCCATACCCTCAAGCCCATCCTCAATAAAGTAGTTGACGAATTCGATGGCAAAATTCACTTTGTAGAAATCGACATCGAACAAGACCAAGATATTGCCGAAACTGCCGGAGTCACAGGAACGCCTACTATTCAATTTTTTAAGGACAAAGCTTTAGTCTCTCAAATGATGGGAGTCAAGCAAAAGAGCCAATACCGAGAAACGATTAAAAACAATCTTTAATCTCGGGCGCTAATGCAACTGGGCAAAACCATTTCTACAGCAACGAGGTCAAAAGGCGTAGGGCTTAGCGGTAGAGTAAGCTATGCTAAAAGTTAACTGTACCGACCCTTACGCCCACCGATCGCTTACTGCTAAAAGCTAATTTTATAGGAGACAAATTTATGACCTTGATTGTAGAACGAGAAGCACCGCCCTTTAAAGAAGATGAAACAGGAGCCATTCGAGTAGGACAATCGAGGGTTTTGCTGGAATTGGTGATTAGGGCTTTTCAGGATGGTGCATCTCCAGAGTCGATTGTAAGCAGTTACTCTACCTTATCCTTGTCAGATGTTTATCTAACAATTGGCTACTATCTGCGCCATAAAGAAGCAATAGAAGCTTATCTCGAACGACGCGATCGCCTTGCCGAATCCGTCCGTAAAAAGCTAGCCGAAATTCAACCAGACATAAGTTTAATTCGTTCTCGCTTGTTGGCTATCAAAAATGGCGGCAGAAGAGCTATTAGCTTTCAGCTTTCAGCTTTCAGCAAGGGACCGATTGCTGAGAGCTGATTGCTGAGAGCTGAGTACCCAATGCTTGTGGGCTCTATAGCCTGTCCCGAGGCTTGGTCGTTGCGGCCCAGTGTCATTTTTAACGCATCGTCGTTATGCTTAGCTTTAATCTCAGAAGTTCAAACCAAAAAGCTTAGTTTTATTGTGTAGCCCGCTTTTAGGCATTAGGCGGCGGTGGGATACCATACCCTCCCTTGCCAGATTTAGTATAACAAGTGGTATCGTCAAACCAAAATCTTTTTTTTCTGCAAAAATCTAGATGAACCTGACCGGGCTAAAAATTCCGCGCTTTTTGCGACTCTCTGGAAGTTCTACTCTCGACCGGCTTTTGTTATGGGCGGGACTGGGCATTACGGCCCTGTTTGTCTTCGTCGCCGTATTCGCCCCGCTCCTGCAAGCTTCCGGCGCAATCCAGAATCCCACTGAGTTTCTCAGCAATCCCATCCACGAACCCCCCTCATTTACTCATTGGTTCGGCACCAATCGCCTGGGCTATGATGTTTTCGCCCGGACCTTGGTTGCCAGCCGCGTGGCTTGGCAAGTGGTGATTATGGCAACCGCTCTGAGCATGGCTCTGGGAGTGCCCCTGGGTATGATTAGCGGCTATCTCGGGGGTAGAGTAGATAGGATTTTGTTATTTTTAATGGATACAATTTATACCCTGCCCGGGTTGTTGCTATCTATTACTCTAGCTTTTGTAGTCGGCAAAGGAGTATTTAATGCCGCGATCGCCCTCAGCATTTCCTATGTGCCCCAATACTATCGGGTCGTTCGCAACCATACCACCAGCGTTAAAACCGAACTATTTATCGAAGCCGCCCAAGCAATGGGAGCCGACCCCTGGCGCGTTCTCTCTCGCTACCTATTTCTTAATGTCATCCAAAGCGTGCCCGTACTGTTTACTCTCAATGCCGCCGATGCCGTTTTAGTTCTCGGCGGCTTGGGCTTCCTCGGTTTGGGACTTCCCGAAGAAATTCCCGAATGGGGTCACGACCTGCGCCAAGCCCTAGAAGCTCTGCCCACTGGCATTTGGTGGACTGCCTTTTTCCCCGGCTGCACTATGACATTAATGGTTGTCGGCCTATCGCTTCTAGGAGAAGGGCTCAATCAGTTCGTCAATCCGAAACTTCGACAAAAGAATTGACGATGAAATAATTTTAAGTTTTAAGTTTTAAGTTTTAAGGTAGAATATGGCAAATCTGGTTAATCGCCCTAAAAAAAAGTCAGCTTCTGCGTAGGACGGGCGTCCCGCCTGTTCGCCTGTTCGCCGATAAGTCCCAAACTTAACTTACAGCTCTCATTTCTGAAAAGCAAAATTTGTAGCATAAAACCCAAACAATTACATGAAATTCGTTTGCAAGCAAAGCGACCTCAATAGCAATCTATCCCTAGTCAGTCGTGCAGTACCTTCCCGTCCCAGCCAACCAATTCTTTCCAATGTTTTGTTGACCGCGAATGAGGAAGACCAGCGCCTAGAGATTACTGCATTCGACCTGAGTTTGGGATTGAAAACTAGCGTATCGGCTCGGATAGAAGAAGCTGGTTCTATTACTATTCCCGCCAAGCTGCTCAACGACATTATTTCCCGATTGCCTCCGGGAGAAATCATCTTGGACGACTCTCAAGGAGAAGAAATTATTACTCTAACCTGTCAGACTGGTAGCTATCAGATGAGAGGTCTTAACTCAGAAGAATTTCCAGAATTGCCAAAAGTAGAAGAGGCTAAAACTGTAGATCTGAGTGCCGAAGCATTGCTGGAAGGTTTGCGAGGTTCCCTGTTTGCCGCCAGCAACGACGAAACCAAACAAGTGCTGGCGGGAATTCATTTAATCGTGCGATCGGAATCTATGGAATTTGCTGCTACCGACGGGCATCGCTTGGCAGTGGTGGAGACGATTAATGAGAAAGAAATAGATACAGAAGACTTGCAAGTTACCGTTCCTGCTAAGGCTTTGCGGGAATTGGAAAGAACGATCGCATCGGTGCAACCGGAAAAAGACGAGCCTCTGATGGTTAAGGCTTACCTAGAACCGGGACAGGCGGTCTTTGAGTTGGGCGATCGCCGCTTAACCAGCCGCACCCTAGAAGGGCAATATCCCGACTATCGCCTATTGATTCCCGAGAGCTTCGAGATTCTCGTCAGCGTCGAACGCCGCGAACTCATAAGTGCCCTAGAGCGGATTGCTATTTTAGCCAATCAGAAAAGCCAGAAAACCGACTTAGTTAAGTTTAATATCGATAGCGAGGCTCAAGTTCTTTCTCTATCTGTCGAAGCTCAAGATATTGGCAGCGGACGAGAGTCTATCCAAGCCCAGATTTCTGGCGAAAGTCTAGAGATAGCTTTTAACGTCAAATACGCAATGGACTCCTTGAAAAACATTCCTAATGACAACGTTACTATAAAACTTAATTCCGCAACTACTCCAGTAATTTTAGTTCCATTAGGCGGCACCAACATCACTCACTTATTGATGCCAATTCAGCTTAGAAATTAAACAAGGGCATTGGGCATTGGGCATTGGGCATTGGGAGAGTTTTGAGTTTTGAGGTTTGAATTTTTAATTTTGAATTCACAGGACTTACGCATAGACGGGAGCGTTTCAATTTTGTACGCTACCGCCTAACGCCTTTAGGCGCGGCTACACAAACAAAGCCCTTGCGGGCTACTGGTTGCAAAAGTGAAATGCTCCCCGCATAGACGCATAGACTCTATTTGTAGGGTGCCGCACCGCGCACCCTACAAATACATTCTTAGGGCTGGCAATTTGCGTAAGTCCTAG
Organism: Oscillatoria sp. SIO1A7; assembly: GCA_010672965.1. GTDB lineage: Bacteria > Cyanobacteriota > Cyanobacteriia > Cyanobacteriales > Laspinemataceae > SIO1A7. The sequence continues at coordinate 97,995 of JAAHFN010000004.1, read as the reverse complement.
GTTCAATTATTTTAACGTCAAAACTCAAAATTCAAAAATTAAAAACTCAAACCTCTTGCCAAGACCACAGGAGGTGTAACCTTGCCGATCGCCCACTATCCCCTATTTGTTACAAAAGTTAATTAGAATAGCTCGACAGAAGCAATTAGACTTTTACCGTTGGCATAGATATGAGGGACTGTTTATAAAGCAAATCTTAAGACGATTCGGGTATCTAGCGCAAATTTGGCAGAGAGCCCAGCTCTGAAATATTTAGGACTTATGCACGACTTACGCACTGACAGAATCTGTAGGGGCAGTGCCCCCGGGAGAAGCCCCGGGAGCGCCCCGGTCTAGCAGTAAATATAGAGATAATGCCTGAGTCCCAATATTGATTTGTGGCGATCGCCCTCCTAAATAGCTCTTATATAGGGATGGATTTGCCTTAAGGTTTTTTTTATAAATAGTCTCTCAAATGCTGGCCGTCCAAAAATACAGGAATAATCGATATGAGTGCAGGGCAAAATCTACCTCTGTGGGTGCAAGATCGCGAAGAAGTTCTTAAAAGCGACGATGGAGTAGAATGGCGCTACGGGGAGCGTCCTGACTATTCCCGCATAAATGAATTTCAGGAAAAAGAACGAAAATTTAATCATGCGGAAGCATCTTTGAATGCGATCGCCCATAACTTGGTAAAAACCTTTGAGATGGAGGCATCCTTCAAAACCAACCCTCAACAGTGGCTTTCGGTGGTGGAGGGGAAATTCCGCATGAGTACCAATGGAGGGCCAGAATACACTGCTCGCGATATCGTAGATGAAGGAACCTATAACCTCTTTCTCGGAGACTCGGAGCAGTACAGTGCCTCTGATGAGGACTTTGAATCCTCCTATAACCTATTTCACACAGCCTTTCCCAATGGCTTTCACTGGGAACTAATTGAGGTTGTTGCAGGACCTCCTAAAGTAGTTTTCAAATGGAGGCACTGGGGCAGTTTCAAGGGAGCCTTCAAAAACCATCAACCCACAGAAGAAACCATTGAAATTGTCGGTCTTAGCATTGCTAAAGTGACAGAAGACTTAAAGATTGAGTCTGTAGAACATTTCTTTGACACTCACGAATTCTTAACGAAATTAAACAGCGGGCGCAACACTTAAATTTTAAGTTTTGAGTTTTGAGTTTTGAGTCAAAGAAGTTGTATGGCACTACTAAGGCTGCTTAGGACAAGGGATTCGTAGGGGCGAATGGTATTCGCCCTCCTTGGGCAGGCTATGCCCCGGAGGACAAGCTACGCCAACGCCAACGCCCCTACAGCTCTCCTGCTGACTGCTTACTGCTATAACTCAAAACTCAAAACTCAAAACTCAAAATTCAAAACTCAAAACTCAAACCTTATTCCCACAACCGCCGCCTCCCCTTGCCGTTCAATCGCTGGTGAGTATCTCGGAGCAATTTGGGAATATTCAGTTGTTCGGGGCAGCGGGGCAAACAGTCGCCGCATTCCGTGCATTCGTCTGCCTTCATACCGGGAAACCAATGACCGGCATTTTCAAACATTCGGTAGCGATATTGGCCGTATTCCGTCATATCGTAAGCAACTGCCAGATTGCGCAGGCGCAAAACTTCGGGAATCTGGATTTTTTCCGGGCAAGGCAAGCATTGATAGCATTGGCTGCATTTGTCCCCAGCCAAGGTATCTGTAGCCCTGGCTTCCAAACGTTCTAGAGTTGCTTTTTCTTCAGGAGTTAGCGGCTCTGTTCGGTCGGCGACGGAGAGCGGCCAGTCTAATTCTTCTGGGCTGGCTGCCCCCAGGCTCAGAGTCGTAATATAAGGATTGCTCAATAAAAATCGATAGTTTAATTCCAGAGGCGAGAAAGGATAACAGAGCTTTTCTAGGGCTGGGGGTGGACTGTAGAGGCGGCCGCCTTTGTCTGCTGGAGAGATGATAAAAATGCCCATCTCTTTTTTGGCAGCCAGCTCTATTGCTGGGGCGTTACGCTGGAAAAATAAGTAATAGTGCAAATTCGCGAATTGAAATAAGTCGGTCTCTATCGCCGCTAAGATTAAGTCCAGAGAACCGTGGGAGGAAAAGCCAATCTGTCTGACTCTGCCATCTGCAAGAGCTTTGCGGACTGCCGGGATGCAGCGATCGCTCTTTACCAAGTCCAATTGTTCCCAGGTATTGAGACCATGTATGGCCACAGAGTCTATATAGTCTATCTTCAACCGCTCTAAAGACTCGTCAATGCAGCGGCTCATCTCGGCAGCACTTGCCTGAGGAGTTATTTTTGTAGTGATATGTAGCTTTTCTCTAGGCAATGGCAATCCAGCGGCTAAGGCAGCACCAAGATATTGCTCGCTTTTGCCATAAGCTCTAGCTGTTTCCAAGTGATTGATACCCAGAGCCACAGCCCGCCTTACTGTCGCTATAGCATTCTCCTCGGAAGCCAAATAGCGCATGGTTCCCAGAGAAAAAACCGACAGGTACGGAGCATTTTTGCCAAATTTACGATAGCGCATTAGACGCGAAGCGCGAAAAGGCGCGCTAGAAAAAGCTCAGCACGAAAAGGAAAAGGTATATTAAAAATATTTTTTTATAGCGGCGAAGATACCCGCGAAGATACCAGTACAGAGATTTATTTTAAGAGCCGAGATTTTCGCAGGGATACTATCGCCTCTACGTTTTTATGCGTCTCTATACTCTTGTCGGCGTACTCTTATCCCTCATCTCCTCCCATTCTTTCTCCTTCTTCTGTAAGACTTTGACCTTCTGTAAGGCTCGCGCCCGATCGCTTAATTAGCTCCTCTGGGCTGAGGTTGGAGACAAAATCTCGGAAGGCTTGTCGTTCTGCTTCGTCAGCCTCTCGGTCCACGGGAATCGAGGCATCGGCAACTACTTCTTCCATGACCCAGATGGGAGTATCGGTGCGCAGGGCTAGGGCGATCGCGTCGCTCGGGCGAGCGTCTATTTCTTTTTTCTTCTCCCCTTGGCGAAAGGTCATTACAGCATAAAATGTATTGTCCTGTAGAGAATGAATGATTACCTTCTCTAGAGCCAGGGTCCATTCTTGTAGAATATTTGCCATCAGGTCGTGCGTCAGGGGCCTCGGTGGCTTATTATTTTCCAGAGCGCTGATGATTGACCGGGCTTGGTCTTGGCCAATATAAATAGGCAAAGCCCGTCTATCTATAGTGTCTCTGAGCAACACAATGGGACTCCGCGTTGCTGCATCTAGCGCAATTCCGGCGACTTTCATCTCAATCATCGGGTCAGCCTCATTAGAATAGGGTAGGCAAATGGGTTAACAAATGCGGGCAATCAAACGTATTTCTTATCCTAGGCCCAAACGCTCAACCGGGAATTAATGCCAATGGGTTTGCCAGCATCATAGGGCCTGGACACAACCCAAGGCGCGCAGCCTAAAATGACTCGCGCCATATACTTCCATTACAGTATGCCTCGTTCTTGGGTCGGATCGCTATTTGTCCCTACCATAGTTGCAGAAAAAGTTTAAAAGGCCCTTTTGATATGGGAGGTGTGGGGAGTGTGGGAGGCCGCCTACGAGGTGTGGGAAGTGTGGGAGGTGTGGGAGGCCGCCTACGAGGTGTGGGGGCAATCTGCGGGTATGTTTTTTAGATTTGGCATTATTGTGTGTATCGACCCGGCGCGTAGGGGCGATAGCATTCCCGAGACAGACTTTGTTCTTAAAGAAAATTATTGTATTGGAATGCTTCGCCCCAGACATTTATGCCGCTCGTCGGCAACTCCAAAAAGGGGAATTATAAAAAACATACCCCGAGGAAAGAGGGTGGGGAGGTGTGGGAAGTGTGGGAAGTGTGGGAAGTGTGGGAGGTGTGGGAAGTGTGGGAAGTGTGGGAGACAACTTCAAGTTTGCCTGTAGGGGCGATTTCGCGCGATCGCCCCTACTAACTGTATGCAATGCTTGTGCTGAGTGCTGAGTGCTGACTGCTATATCAATAATGTTTACAGGATTAATTCAGGGATTGGGAACCCTCACTCGCCGAGGAGAGGATGAAATAGAGATTTCTTGCATGAGGGCAGTTCGCGAGTTGATTTTGCCCGGTTTGGCGTTGGGAGACAGCGTGGCTGTGGATGGTGTTTGCCTGACGGTGGTGGAAATTTTGCCCCAAGGATTTGTCGCGATCGCCTCCCCAGAAACTCTCGGCCGCACTACTCTGGGCGATCGAGCTAATGCCTTTGTTAACTTAGAAACTTCTCTGCGGGCGGGCAGCAAAATTGGCGGTCATTTTGTAACGGGTCATGTGGATGGTCTAGGCTGCCTGCAAGAATCCGTAGAAACCGGAAGCTCTTGGGAAATGACTTTTGGCGCTCCTGCGGAATGGGCTTCCCTCTGGCAGGAGCAGATTGCTCCTTATATTATTCCTAAAGGGAGTATTGCCGTTAACGGCATCAGCTTGACCGTTGCCGATTGCGACCCCGGGGGCAATTGGTTTAAAGTCGCCGTTATTCCCCATAGTTTTCAGGAAACCAATCTGCGCTATCTGGAACGCGGCAGTTTGGTGAATATGGAGGGAGATATTCTGGGCAAATATGTGGCCAAGTTTATCCGCTCTGGCTTGGGCGACAGGGCAATAGGCGACTCCCAAAAGGCAACCTCAAATCCAAAAAATATGAACGATATTACTCCCGACTTTTTGGCAGAACACGGATTTATTTAGAACTTTAAGCGATAGCTGAGAAGCCCGGTTTCTTGAAAAAAACCGGGCTTCTTGCTGCCATTTAGCATGAAGTATATGAAGCATGAGAAAACTGTTTTTTGAAACTACCGATTTTCTGGGGCTTCTATTTTTCTGGGTTATAGCACTACGCACTCAGGGAACGGACAATTCAAATCTCGCTCCTGGCTAGTAACGGCAAGGCTTGTGCTAAAAGCTGACTGCTGATAGCTGACTGCTTACTGCTATATTTCTGTTTTTCATAGGCGAATTTATAGCCAAGCCACTTGTTGACCAACCAAGTTATCGCTCTAAGTACCCCTCTAATTACCAATGAGTATTGGTTGTGTTTTCAGTAGCGAGCTGGTTATGCTGAATTATAAGATAAACCGCAACTAAGGTATATAGATGTCTTCTTCTTTGCGATCGCAGTCTTGCTCCCTTTCCCAAAACCAAAAAGTCTCTGTCTCCCCCGATCCTACTTTTATGGCCGCACCAGCTCTGACCTCCAGCCAGGTAATTGGCTGCGACAATCTATTTGAGGAGCCGGCAATTCCCGAGGCCGATCGCCTATTGCCTACATTGCCTACATTGCCTACTACTGATATTGACTCCTGCGATCGCACCACAGTTTCTATGGCCAAAGTTTCTATAACAAAACTTGCCACTATCGAGCCAATCTACCCGGATAGCATTGCCAGCTAAAAATCTATTATAGATCTCAGCAGTCAGCTCAGAAGCAGTCAGCTCAGAAGCAGTCAGCTCAGCAGATCCGTGCAGATACGCGCCAACAGCACAGTTTAAAGAAATTGCTATAGTAGTTTATCCCGGAAATACTGTCGATACAGACGGCAGCTTGGCTTGACCTCATCCCCATCGCACTGCACCAGGCCAATACATTCCAATTTATATGCCAGAATCGGCTGTAATTGTGCAGCGCCAGCATCGACTACTTTTTTAAAAGCTTCTACCAGTTCGGGATATTTTTGCAGATCGCTGAAGAGATCGCGCAGGTGCTGGCCATAAATCCCCCCTAGGGTTGGTGCTTCCTGCAACAACTCATCCAGTAACTTGTATCGCTTTTACATAAATGATAGAGAGCGATTTGCACTAAATAAGGATGTCCGCCGATCGCCGCCTGTAGTTGCTTCGCTTCTTGGCCGCTAGCCCAATCTAGTCCATACAACTTGGCCAATTTTTGAATCTGCTCCAGAGTCAACTCTGGCAGCTTAACGGGAAAACCGACATTATTAAACGGGGATTGATGAATATCGACAGAAACATGGGTAGTAGAGCGAACCACCACCAGTCGCAGTTTTTGCCAGATTGCCAAATTATTTGCTTTTTCATGCCAGACTCGCAGTAGGGCAAAAAAGCTGCTAGCGATATCGGGATACTCGAAGAGCCTATCCACTTCATCCAAACCCAAGACCAAAGGAGTCTCTATTGGCTCTAATAAATATTTCTCAAAGTAAGAGGTGCAACTGCCGGTGCTACCTAAATCCTCCCGCTGCCAATCATCTAGTTTTCGCGGCAGATCGAGCAGGCTACTGACATTGCCACAGAACCAGCGCAAAAACTGGTCGGTGCTGTCAAAAGATTCTCTTTCTGCCAGGGAAAAGTTTAAATTTACCGTTTGACAGCCCTTGGCAGCTCCGCGAGCCAGAATGCAGTTGAGCAGAGAAGTTTTGCCCATCTTATTGGGGGCTTTAATCAGAATCAAGGCTCCCGGTTTCAAAATTTCTCGGTAACAATCGGACTCAATCGGCGGGCGATCGATGTAAAAAGGAGAATCGGCAGGCAAAGGATCTCCTGGATGTTGGAGTTGCTCTGGATGTTGGAGTTGCTCCGGTTCCTGGAGTTGCTCTGGTTCCCGGTACTGTGGCGGATCTGCCTCTAGGGTCGGCAGGGTCGAATGCGGTTGCTCTGGTTGCTCTGGTTGCTCTGGTTGCTCTGGTTGCTCTGGTTGCTCTGGTTGCTCTGGTTGCTCTGGTTGCTCTGGTTGCTCTGCTTTCTCTTTTAGCAGTCGCTCGATCGTTAGAACAAGGTTTTTTTTGCTGACCTGTTCTCCTGCCAAAGCTGAGAGTAGCTTCCATAAACTAGGAGCCACATTTTTCTTTATATAGCCAATGGTATAGCCGGGAATATCCATGCAATCGTATGTCTTACCCTCCCAGGAATTACGAATAATCTGCTTTTCAAGAGGCTTCAATACCCTTCCTGTCTTAGCTTCAGCCAGCTTATCTAGCTCCCTTAGCACTTCTTCGATGTTCATCTGCTTGCCCTGATTTAAAGATTTACTTCTCATTAGAGAGCGCCTCTAAATTATTGAAGTAATTGTTATTGTTGAAAAAAAACAAATCGATTCCCCCAAACCCCTTTAAAAAAAAGGGGCTTTTGGATTTATGAAGCAGGTCGGATAGCTGCGATCGCAGTCAAGTTATGACTCGACTCAATTAGGAACCTCCATTTAAGGATGCTTGCAGTCGCGAGGACGCCGCTTAATTTTTTTCCCTATATTTATACTTTTCCCCAGTATTTTGCCGGATATATCAGTAATATCCCGGATATTATATTTTTTTTTTGTTAATTGATGTTAAGAAACGGATTTAGTTTTTGATTTTTATAATGATTTACCGTGTAAATACTGTATTTTGAAACTTAATTTTGTAAATGACGAGTTTTGCCCGAAGCGGCCAGCCTGAACTTTGTGAACTTTATGAACTTTATGAGCTTACTTACTACGAAGTTGAGGTCTGCTGAGTAAATTAACTCAAAAAAACTTATGAACTTTGGGTATTTACATTATGAAAATACCTATTTAAAGTCTATTCGTAACCTTTGTAAGGCCACGCTAAGAGTCGAAGTAGCCACCCTCTAATTGGGGGATGGCAAGAGCGATGGGTTTGTCCGGGCACCGTTCTGGCTCAAACAAGTGTGGGATGCTTTGGCTTCGGTCAAGAAGCCGTATTTGGGGAGAGCGATCGTGTTTGTTTCAGCAAATCCGTTGTAACTCGCCCAAAAAATTCAAAACTCCTCTAAGTCGGGCTCTGAAAAGTCCGGGCTAAACCCCGGTACTTTTCGGCAGCCTCTTCTACAGTAGCAATTTGGCTATTGCGATCGCGCCTAGCTGCACCGAAGAATAAGCGATCGCTTATCTTTCACTTACTCTTCGCTTATTCCTTCCCATCCCTTCTCATCCAACTCTAACTGGCACTGCCCAAATACATAATTAATCGCTGCAAAAAGTCGCTCTAGGTCTGAAATAGTATAAGATCTAACCTCTTTCACAAATAGGGCGGCCTTGAGTTTGCCAAACTGCCAAAGCTGACCGTTGGACACTATGCCAAATACGGTTTGCTCCGGAAGTTGGTTAATCTTCTGAATCGCTACCATCTCCGCCAAGCATTGAGCCCATCCTTTGATAAAGTCATCTTTTTTAGCTTCGATCGCGACCAAATAGGGTTTTTCAAAAACTTGCTTGCCCAGGGGAGAGCGTTTGGCTAAAATATAATCCGGCGTTCCCGAGAGCTGTTCGTCATAAGCTATTGCTTTGTGACTCCAGAGCGCGAGTCGGTCTCTGTGGTTGCGATAAGCTTCTTTCAAAACGGGAAAAATGATGGTTTCGCAAACCGCAGCCTCTGACTCTTCAAAGGCAAATTCTCGCAGGCAAAATTCTAATTCCTCTCGAAAAGCATCTCGGATGGGCACTTCGGTTTCCACAATATAGCGCTCCTCAATGGAAGTAATGCTATAGGCTGTCAGAACTTCCGCAATTGTTTTATAAGAATCAAAGGACATAATAATAGCTGGGCATTGGGCATTGGGCATTGGGCATTGGGCATTAAAGTGAAAAGTGAAGAGTGAAAAGTTAACAAAGCGAATTATTCACTATTCACTATTCACTTTTCACTTCCCCCGCTATTAGCGGCGATGGGCGATCGCTCCTAATATCAAATCCGGTTAATTACACATAAATCCCTCCGGGGAACCCCTACAAACTGTGACTGTTTAACCTTCTTTGATATAATATATCAAATCCATTCGATCGCCCGCCCATAACAGCAAGTAGGTTGAGCCCGCCATCAACGAAACCCAACAATGACTCTCTCGCCCTTGTTTCGTAGATGGCGGGCTCAACCTACATAAAGGCATGCATCTCTACAATTTGCGTAAGTCCTGTTCCCGTAGGACAGGCGTCTCGCCTGTCCGCGATTCAAATTAGCTAGCTAGGGACAGGCGGGACGCCTGTCCTACGGGAAAATAGCATGAAGTTTCCCTACACCCTACACCCTACACCCCACACCCCACACCCCACACCCAACACCCCACACCCTACACCCCACACCCTAACTCAACGATCGCCGATCGCCAAGAGGGGAACTTTTTTGCCTTTAAGCAGATAGGTATTCATTTCTCCTTTGCCCTTAACCTCAATAGTTCCCCGGTCTTCCAAAAGATAGCGATCGCGCAACAACTCGTAAGTGCTAGAAGTCAACTGAATATAGCCGGGAATCCCATGAGACTCCATGCGGCTAGCGGTATTGACTGCATCTCCCCACAAATCGTAGATAAATTTTTTCGTGCCAATCACTCCGGCTACCACCGGCCCGGTATTAATGCCGATGCGAATGCTCAAACTGGCGTTATGTTTGGCATTAAAGCGATCGACTTCCTCTTGCATATCCAGAGCCATATCGGCTATAGCTTCGGCATGATCCGAGCGGGGCATCGGCAGTCCCCCTACTACCATATAAGCATCGCCAATAGTTTTGATTTTTTCCAAACTATGTTGCTCGACCAGGAAGTCGAAGCCGGAAAAAATCTCGTTTAGCAACTGTACTAATTCTTGGGGAGACACCCGAGCCGAAAGCTGGGTGAAGCCAGCGATATCGGCAAACAAAACCGTGACTTCTGGGAAACTATCGGCAATAGTTTTTTCGTTTTGTTTGAGGCGATCGGCAATAACCTTGGGCAAAATATTGAGCAGCAATCGCTCGGACTTTTCCTGCTCTGCTGCCAATTCGCCGAGCGCCCATAAAAAACGATTGGCGATCGCCGCTGCCAGAGCCAGAGCCAGCACCAGCGCCGACATTAGCAATATCGTCGCCCATTCGCTCGTCGCGTCAATCCGAGCCCGAGCTTGCTGCACTTCATCATTGGCTAACTCAATTAATTTATGGGAAAAGCTGGCAACTTGCTCTTCAAATCCTTCTATCTGGCTGCCAATCTTCGTATCCAGATTAACAATGTTATCTGCCAACAGTTCGTAATCCCGGAGATAGCCCAGAGCCTTTTTCTGCTGCTCTTCATCCAACTCCGTAGTATTAACTATTCCTTGGCGCAAAGCTTCTATTGTCTCCAGCAGTTTTTCCAAACTCAAGCTATCGGGCTGGAGCCGATATTCTCCTTCCGCAGCCAGAATTTGACTGTGGCCGGCCATTAGCTCCGGGCGATCGGCCAGGGACAGCATATCTTGCAATCTATTGGAGCTTTGTTTCATCTTGGCGATCGCTCCAGTTCCATCCATACCTAAGTCCCCGACTAATTGCATAGTTTCCCTAAAACTATCGGCATACTCTCGTACTGCATCTACATAAGCGAGCAAGTCGGGATTGCTCTGGCGCAGGGCAGCACTGGCATCGGCACTAGAGAGCAAATCTTGCAACTCGCCGCCGAGGCGCAGCACTTCGCCAATTTTTTCCCGATGCTCTCTAGCGTATTCGTCATAAGCCTGCAAAAAACTATTCGCCGACCATTCCTGAAAAAATTCTCTTTCTTTTCGGCGCGCTTGGTCTAGTTTTTCTTTCATCTCGAATACCAAGCGCTGAATCTTAATGCTAGTGACGATCGCTGCCTCTGTCTCTCGCCGCACAAAGCTTAGGGAAATCCAGCCTGTTGCTGCTACTCCACCTAAGAGCAGCAATAGACCAACAAATGCCAAAGTAAATTGGCCGGTAATCTTGAAGTTGCCTGGGCGGTTGCCGCGCGCGAGCCTTCCCTCCATAAAACCTCCTGGAGTCTTTCTCAATTTCTCTTTCTATTGCTCGCGCCAAAACCTAGTAAAAGCAAAAGCTTTTACCTGGCTTTTATTATCATTTCAAATAAAAATGAGACAAGATGTAGGGGCGATTTCGCGAATCGCCCCTACAAGCTAGCGAACCTAGCTGTATCAAACTTAATTGAAATGACTATATATAGTTGTCGATTTGCCCTACTCGCAAACCTCCAGCCATATATTGACGCTTATAGATGCACGGCCAAACACCCTGTGACTCGGGAGAGATTGGCGGAGGGCCGAGCTAAATTGAGATGCACCCTTGGAATTGGGAATTGGGAATTGGGCATTGGGCATTGGGCATTGGGAATTGGGCATGGGGGACAAGGAGACTTGGAGACAAGGAGACTTGGAGAAAAGTAGGAAATTTGCACTGAAACAGGACTTAGATGATTTCTGGGAAAGAAAGTACCGCTCGTTGGGAAGCGACGAGTTCCCCTCTTGCGGGCGGTGTGGGTGGGTATAACTTGCGGAACCCACCCCAACCCCTCCCAGGAGGGGAATCGCTTGGTGCGTAAGTCCTATGAAAGCTCCCTTGCACTGGAATAGGACTTATGCACCAAGGCTCCCCGTGTCTCCTGGTCCCCATTTATTGGTCCCCATATTTCCTTGTCCCCTTGTCCCCATATTTCCTTGTCCCCTTGTCCCCATATTTCCTTGTCCCCATGTCCCCTCTGCTTTTTGCCCTAATGCCGATCGCCCCCGGAGCCATACTTCCAAGCATCAATCCAGCGACGCCATACATACTGCTGGGTCTCTGGCAGAGATTGGAGCCAAGGCTCTATCGATCGCCCTAGGGGATACAGAGCGCTGTAAGCGCCCAGATTAAGATAATGTTGCATCCAGTCTATCAGAGGCAACAGCCCAACTTGGGGAATAATTTTCAGTGCTAATACGGGCTGAGTTAGAGTCATCTTGAACAGGGTCTGCGACAGGCCCTTGAACTCCACCACATCCTGGAGAAAAGGCTTCAGCACCGCGTCTCCAAGTTCTTCCATACATTCAAAAACCGTCGAAAGCAATTGGTTGATTTGCTCCTTGTCGAGGTTTTGGTTCACTCCAACAGTCATTGCTCTTTGGAACATCCAAGCCACAGAAATATTCGGCTGGTAGGGCACGATCTGGGAAAGAGAGCGGCGATCGAGCAGATCCAGACGGAGGCTTTCGTCAATTGCCGAAGTCAGGCGCTTGAGATGTCGAAGAAGAGCGCCAAAGCCGCCAAAGCTGAGGGGAGATTGACTGGCACTGCTATCCCCTACGAATAGAAGTCTATCCCAAGGCGATCGCAGGGGACTTTGCCGATAGGAAGGAAAAAATCCAAAAAGCGCTCTGACAAATTCCAATTGCTCCAAAGCCGATTTGCCTGCTTGCCCTTGCACGCCCTGATACTCTGGCAATAGGCGCAGGTAATCTTCAAACAAATCCTCCAAACTCATCCGCTCGGGATGGGCATCTATATAAGTGAATAAATAAGTGGTTCGCCCAGAGCGAGCGGGAAAAGCTTCCCAAAAATACTGGCATTGATTCTGGGTCGGGGTAAACGAGACCATTAAATCTCCGCTATCGTTTTTGGCAAAGCCTTTGGCGCAACTGCCTACGACCAAACAAACGCCATCTGGTTTTTGCCCTTGTCGAGCTTGGCGAACTATCGGCGAAAAATGACCCATCACATCCAGCAACAAGCGGGTTTTAAAAATAGTTCCTTTTTTCTGCTCGACTTCCTTAGCCAGCACCGGCGCGTAGGCTCCCTCTCCCCCGGCTCCAAGAGCGCCGCTAATCTCCGAGGCAGAAGTATCGGTTTCTATAGCGATGCCATCGGGATGTACTACAGCAGCAGTAAAAGGAGTTTTTTCAAACAGCTTTCCTCCATTTTCTAAAAAGCAGCATTTGAGCGCTTCCAGGAGATAGACCGGATCTACCCCCAAGTTGAGAACATCGCGCACTAAGAATTCTCGACTGCCTCCAAACTGGATGCGAGCTGGGTTATATTCAGTGGCGATCGCTTCTTCCAGTTGCTCCGGCGTCAACAGCTTTAGTTCTTCTAAAACCCCCAGCTCGCTGCGGGAGATATTCCACTCTTGTTCTCTACCGCGCAAAACACCCCGTTCTAGAACTGCAACCCGCCAACCCCGCAGGGTCAAAGCAGCAGCAATAAAAATGCCCAAAGTCCCGCCAGCAACGACGACATCCCAATCCGCGCTTCCTAGGGGCTCTTGGCTTTGGGTTACAACCGGCTTCACCGGAGCTGTATTTTCTTTGAGAGATTGCCAGAAGCGATCGGCTTGCCGCAACCTTCCCAGAACGTCCCCTTGCAGTTGAGACAGAATAGTTTCAGTTAGACTCATCTTCACTAAAGTTATTAGCTGATTTTTAGGCTTGCTTTGGGTCTTGCTTTCGGTCTTGCCTTCCTTCTTGCTTAACATTTAGCAAGAGCCTCTTTTTCACTAGCTTTTTCGCTATTATCTTGCTTTGCGATAGGTAATCTAATGTAGAAAGTAGTGCCCGTATCCGAGGAAGTAAAATCAATCTCCCCCCCATGAGCGTCGATAATTGACTTAGCGATCGCCGTTCCCAATCCAGTTCCCCCTCTCTTGCCATAAGTAATAAACGGTTCAAACAAACGATCTCGAATCGCCTCGGGGATACCGGAACCGTTATCTGCAATATCTATTTCTACCCATCCTTCCCGGGCGACAGTAGCTATTTCTATCCGACCGTTACAACCTTCCAGAGCATCCACTGCATTACTGACCAAATTTTGCCAAACTCTCATCAGCTTACCCTCATCTGCGTTTACCCACAGATCCTTCGCCTCCATAACAAACTCGACATTAGCATCCTTAAAATAAACCCTGTTTAGTTTTTCAAATTGCCTTAGAGTATCGGCCAAGTTGACGGGTTTTTTATGCAAGACAGAGCTGCCCCGGGTAAATTCCAATACTTCCTCTGCCATAGCCAGCATCCGCGTCACCTGAGCTTGAATCAGCTCGCACCATTCTTGAGTATCCTCATCGATATGCATTTCCTTAAGCATGGAGCTGGCTAACTGAATTCCCGTCACCGGACTTTTGAAATCATGGACTATCGTGTTGACCATCTCCCCAACCACGGCCATTTTTTGTTTGTGGACGACTTGATCCACATATCGCTCGGTGGTAGAGCGCAGATATTGGATAATGTGACGAAACAGTCTCAGAACCACAGTGCCTGGAGACCGCTGCAAAATTTCCATCAGAGTTTCTCTGGGAATCTTGGCCAAGGTAGCTCCGTCCTTGCTTGCTACCGCTCGGGCGCTGCGCGGTTGTCCGTCCAAGACCCCGAACTCGCCAAAAAACTCGTTGGGACGGGCCACGGCAATCACTTGATACTGCCCCGGACCAGTCCGCTTGCCAAACTCCACTTCCCCATCTAGGACTAGGTATAAGGAATCTGGAATTTCGTTTTCTTCAAAAATTAACCCTTGCTCGGGAAACCTCTCCAGAACGGCGAGTTCGCAGAGTTCATCTGCTTGCTCTCGTTCAAAATATGAAATAAAGCGATGGGATTCCAAGTTCATTGCTCAATTCTCCTTTTAATTCTTCTTAGACTCACCCTAACCCAAACAAAAAACCCCATGCAGGCAAACATGGGGACCGTACCAAGGCATAAGTTATATCAAATCCGCTTCCGCTGTTCCATAAATCCCGTAGGGGCAATCCCAAGAGCGCACCGTCAGGTCAGCGAAGCTATCGCCCCGTAGGAAAAGGGGCGCTCCCGGGGGCACCGCCCCTACAAACTGTGACTGTTTAAACGGATTTGATATTAGTTAGACGGAAACGCAGGTTATGCGAGGCAAAAAGCATCCCGTAATTCACGGTACAGCAGATTGATGGCTTTGGACATCAGGCGCATTTGCAAATCGACAGTGCTTGGCACCTTATGACGATAGCCCAACATATTTTCAATTTCCAACAGGCGCGGTTCCGGATCTAAGGTGATTTATTTTAGCATCAGTTATAAAACTTCCCGAACCGAATAAATTGTATTGTCCTATTGTGATTTCTTTTTCGCAATGAATCCTAACGTCGCGGGTTAGCTTACAATTTCTGTCAATTTTAAGATTTGCTCCGGGTCTAGTCATGGAAATTGTTAACCCCTTTTACTTAACTTAAGAGACTACAAGATAGAAATCACCATTATTTTTATAATTGTACTACTATAGCGTTTCTCAAATTGATGTAAGGTATCTGGGGCGAAGCATCCAGTACGGAAATTACCGTTATACAGCCGAGATGGTTCCGGGGATGCTGTCGCCCCTACGTTTTCGTTCATTACACTAATTTGAGAAACGCTATAAGACAGTTTAGGACGCTCTTGTTCGTAGGGGCGTAGGCTAGCCTTTCATGTCGCTAAGCGCGAAACGCCCTCTCCCTTGTCCCTACACTGTCCGTTCCCCGAATCTGTAGTGCTATACCTATGTCATTGTAAGACCCCATCGCGAGTATATCTAAATGACTTGATAGTCTCATATTGCCGATTGATTTGATAGATGTGCTTAGCCAATTGACAGCAAGCGGCACAAAAACGGGCCTATTACCTTATTGGTCATTCTACACAAAGTCAAAGTTTTTTAAGGCGGTCTCTACTCGCCGATACTCCAGCCGAAGCAGTTCCAGGGAGCTAGCAGCACCTTGGATAGTTCCACGGCGACCGATCGCTTCCAAGGAGCGACAAATCTTCGACATAGGTATTGCCCCAATAGTAGCACTGAGACCTTTAAAAGCATGAGCTGACTGTTGCAGCGCTGAGGCATTTCCTCGGGCAATAGCGTCTGCGACGGATTGCAACCTTTGGGGAGCATCTTTCAGATAGCTATTAATAATCTCAGCCAAAATTGTATCATCTCCGGTCAGCTCCTTTAAGTCCTGAAAGATAAGGGCATCAATTGCAGGGAGAGGATGATTCTGACAGTGGCTATCTGGGTAAGATAAGAAAGATAAGGAGTTTTCGTTTTCTGGCGCTAACTGCTTGGCAGCAGCTTTGGCGGTCTCTACCTGCATTTCTACTAATGGCAGAAGTTCGCTGTAGGAATGCTTTTCTGCGTATTCATAAAAAACGCGGAAAATTGCTCGCACTCGAATTGGCTTGCTAATATAGTCATTCATTCCAGCGCTAAAGCAAAGAGCGCGATCGCTCTCCATTGCATGAGCCGTCATAGCCACAATCCAAGGGCGTTCGGAAGCTTCTGGCCATTCCTGGCAAATCCGACGAGTCGCCTCCAGTCCGTCCATTTCCGGCATCTGTACGTCCATAAAGACCAAATCGTAAGGTTGACGGCGCAAAGCTTCGAGGGCCTCTCGTCCGTTATTGGCCACCTCGGCGCTATAGCCCAAGTGCTTCAAGACCTCAAGGGCGACCTTTTGATTAGTCACTACATCATCTACCAACAAAATTCGCAATGGCAGCAGTTCTCCCAGTTGAAAATTATATTCTGCTGACGAGGTAAGAGCGAGCCCGGGGGAATGGGATTCCCCGCGTAAGGCAGCTACTAAGACCTCGTATAAGTAGCGCTGTTTAATCGGCTTGGTCAAAAATGCAGCAACCTCAACCCGCTCTTCCAGCTCTGCCAACATTTGCCGACCCGCAAAACTCATTATTATTAAAGGCATTTCCGATGCAGTATCGATTTGGCGAATTGCCCTCGCTAAACTCCAGCCATCTATCTCGGGCATTTGCCGGTCTAAAATCGCTAAGTCAAACTGCCGGTTTTTGCTTAACCATTCTAGGGCTTGTTGTCCCGATCTGGCAGGGCGAGGCTCCATTCCCCATAATTTTGCTTGCTTCGCTATCTCTTCCCGATTAGTTTTGTTGTCATCTACTATCAGCAGTTTTTTTCCTGCTAGCTCCGGTATTTTTTCTTCTAAGTTAAAGACCACAGGACAAGGAGCGGCGATCGCTACTATCGTAAAATAAAATATAGATCCTTTTCCTTCCTCGCTTTCTAACCAGATTTTGCCTCCCATCATTTCGCTCAGGCGCTTGGCGATCGCCAAACCCAATCCCGTCCCTCCATACTCTCGGGTGGTAGAAGCATCCACCTGACTGAAGGGTTTAAATAGTCGGTCTATCCTGCTTGCGGGAATACCGATACCAGTATCCCGCACGGAAAAGATTATTTTAAATTTAGATCCCCGATTTTGCTCTAAATTATTTTTAGCAATACTGCTGCTATCTATTCTCTCGGCGATCGCTGACAGTACGACTTCCCCCTTGTCTGTAAATTTTACTGCATTGCCAAGCAGATTAATAATAATTTGGCGCAGTCGAGTTACATCTCCAGAGATTGCTTTAGGTATTGCAGAGTCTAGAGAGCAGACTACATCGAGATTTTTTTGCCCTGCAGCGGTAGCTACAATATTTAAAGCAGATTCCAAACAATCGCGCAATTTAAATGGCTTTTGTTCTAACTCTAGCTTCCCGGATTCAATTTTAGAAAAATCTAGAATATCGTTAATAATTGCCAGTAGAGCATCGGTGCTGCTATGAATAGTTTCTAAAAAATTACGCTGTTGGACAGTAATCTTACTATCTAACAGCAGCTCGGTCATACCAATGACAGCATTCATCGGAGTACGGATTTCATGGCTCATCATAGCCAAAAAATCGCTTTTTGTCCGGTTGGCTTTTTCTGCCTCTCGCCGAGCTATTTCTAGTTGGGAGCGCCGCTGTTTTTCTTGTTCGAGCAGATGTGCCTGAGCTAGAGCAATACCCACTTGAGCGGCAACCGCTTCTAGGAGTTCGATTTCATCTCTCGTCCAGGTACGCTTGTTGCATTGTTGCAAGACAATTGCCCCATTGGCTTGACTCATATAGGAGGTTCGCACCGCCAGCATGGATTTAATCCCAAGTTGGCCGTAAATCGAACCGGCTCCCCGCAGAAGGGGGTCGTTCTCAATATCGGAAGCAGCGATCGCGCGGTCTTGGGCCAATATTTGCTGGGCATAAAGATTTCCCGCTACTGGAATTTCCACTTCCAAAATCGACTCGTAACCCGGTTCGAGATACTCTGCCACTTGAGGAATTTTGGGCAATGGCTTAGCTAAGTAAGTATGAATCGTGCAGCGATTGACGCCAAAGACTTGCCCCATTTGGGCGACAGAAGTTTGAAAAATTTTCTGAGCGTCCAGGCTTTGGCGAATTTCTTGGGTAATTTGTCCCAGCAGCAGGGCTCGTTGGATTTGTCGTTTTAGAGTAGCCTTTGACTGCTCGCGTTCGATTTCATTGCCAATCCACTGCGCCATCAATTTTAGTAACTGGCGATCGCCATTTTTAAAAGAGCTATTACGCAGTTCCAGACTGGCAAATTCTAGAACACCATCAGGTTTTCCCCAGACTCTAACTTGGGTGCCAATGTAGGCTTTGACCTGGAAAATTGACCCAAGCCAATCCCGACCCTCCGAACCAATAGCCGCTTGGAAGGCGATCGGTTCTTTGGCCGTAAAAGTTTCTCGGCACAAACTATCGCCTAATTCAAAACGATTCTGCGCCGCAATAGAAAAGGGAAATTTAGGCGGGACTTGAGCGGCGATCGGTTCGTAGTTATACCCTTCTATTCGTCCGATAGTGCCAATCTCCAGCCCGAAGCGCCTGCGCCCCATTGCCAACAATCCTTGCAAGCGCTTTTGAAAATCAAGTTTCGGAGAGGAGGCCACTTTATACAAAGCTCGGATAGCCGCCTCTTCTTCTTGCAGTTCTTTTTCCGCCTGTTTGCGTTCGCTAATATCTCGGAAAGTTACTGCGAAACCATCTTCTAACTTGACGGCTACATTGTGGAGCCAAGCTCGGACACCTTCGCGATCGTAATAAAACTCGTTTTCTAAAGGTTCGCCGGTTTCCACCACTCTGACGTACAAATCAAACAGCCCGAATTCTCGATTTCCCGGCATCTCCTCTAGCAAATAGCGACCCAGCAATTCCTCTCGGCTTCGCCCCACCATTTTTTCCGCCGCCTTGTTGAGCAATAGCCATTTAAAATCGATAATCTTTCCTTCGCTATCCCGAACCGACTCGAAAGCCATAACCCCATCCAGGGAACTATTCAAGACACCCGCTAGCAGAGACTGGGAATGTTGCAGAGCTTCTTCTGTCTGCTTGAGTTCTGTGATATCAGTTTGAACTCCAATAAATTGAGTTAATTTCCCAGAACTATCTCGAATTGGAGATATTGTGAGTTCGTTCCAAAAAGGAGTGCCATCTTTGCCATAGTTGCGCAAGGTCACCGAGCATTCCTCTTCTCGGGCAATAGCTTGCCGGATTCTTTCGAGACAGGGTTGCTCGGTATCTGGTCCTTGCAAGAAGCGGCAGTTTTTGCCGATCGCATCAGTGGCCGTGTAACCGGTTATCCGCTCGAAACCGGAATTGGTATAGATAATGGGATTATCTGCTTGGGTCGGATCCGTAATGATAACGCCATTGCTAGTAGCGGCGATCGCCCGTTCTAGGAGTCGCAACTTTTCTTCAGCCCGCTTGCGATCGGTGATATCGTTGCTCACCGATAGCAAACAATCCAATCCGTCAATATTGATTATTTCTGCGGATAAAAGAGCCGTTTTGATTTCCCCAGACTTGGTTTTCAAATCAAATTCATAATTACGAATGGCGCGATCGCGCTTTAAAATCTCGAACAGTCGGGTGCGGTCTTCTCTATCGACCCACAAATTCAGATCTATCGCCGTCCGCCCCAGAGTTTCTTCGCTGCTATAACCCGTCAAAGAGCAAAAGCTCTCGTTTACTTCTATATGTCGTCCGTCGGCTAAATTGGTAATAGTTATGGGATTGGGGCTGGAAAGAAAAGCCTTATAAAATTTTTCTTCTGACAGACGCATGGCCGCTCGGGCATAATCGCGATCGCGACCAGCCTTTTCTCTGGCGCTAATCTCTTCTTGAAGCTTGGCATTTTGCTCCTGTAGTTTTCTTTGTAGCTTGCTGAGATTGAGCTGAGTTTCTACCCTGATTGCGACCTCGGCCACATGAAACGGTTTGGTGATATAATCGACTCCGCCTACCTTAAATGCTTTTACTTTATCCATTAAATTATCTTTTGCACTCAGAAAAATTACCGGAATATCCCTGGTTTTTTCAGACTTTTTTAACCTTTCGCACACTGCATAACCATCGATTTCTGGCATCATAATATCTAGTAAAATCAGATCCGGTGCCACAGCTTGCGCAGCCTGTAACCCGAGGTTCCCGTTAATCACTCGGCGCACTTTATAACCCTGCTCGATTAGCATAGATGATAAAAGCCGCAAATTATCCGGCATATCATCAATTACTAATATATCTCCTTTACTTGCTTTACTGCGTTTTAAAGTCATTTTTTTATAAGAAACGCATACCCAACAATAAGCACCCAATACCGTTCGGGAAGCTATTCAACGACAGCAAACTAATCCCAATTTAGAAATCAAAGCCCAATTCTGGCTCGTCCCCCCAAAAAGCAAAAGGCAACCACAGCTTTTTGAGTAGTACCCGGAGCAAGTATGGCTAAGGTAACGCCACCGTTGGCGATCGCCTCTCCTTCTTGGCTTAGGCTGTGCCTCCCACAACCTACACCTTACACCCTAGGTCTAGACTCCCCCTGATTCCGCAAGTATATGTTCGGATTTGATATCACGGTTCTCGGGGTCTCCCCCTTTTTCTATCTTCACCTTTTTTCCATAGATAGCGCAGGTTTAAAGATTTGGCAGTAAGCTGGGAACGCTCTATCCTCGTTTTGGAGGAGAACTGACTTAAGCAAATTTTCACAAACTAAGTAAATATCTGCGAGGGCAATTGTGGATTTTGGCTTTTGTTGCATAAGGCCGCCCGCCATCTATTTAGGCAACTGCCCCGTTCTACGGGGGAAGGCCAATATTTGAAAAGTGAGAGCGATCGCAATCGCTCTCATTTTTCAACAAACTATGCGATCGAAAGAAATACCAGCCACTCGATGCCCTAGTTCAAACCGTTACGATCTTGATAATCTTTTATGTAAAAAGCATTGTCCTTTTCTAACTCAGTCAGCAAGCTCTCAGCCGGAAAAACTTCTGGAGAGTAAATTGGGCGATACCAAGACTGACTATTAAAGTAGCTTTGTAGCGCCCTATCGTCAAAACGGCGACCGTGACGGGCATAAATCGAATTTCCCTGCTTGCTGAAAGATAGACTTTACCGCCCGACCCGCCTAGTCTAGACTTGTTGTGGAATCAAGGAGCCAGTTGCCACTTGAGACGTCTCGTACAAGATCGATGCGCCTAGATTCTGACGATCCTAGTTCGTTTTTCATGCTATACGTCAACCGAACCCTTACAGTGGCCGTTGTAGCAGTGGTTTCAAGGGCAATAGCTTCCTCAACTTCCACCCAATCGACTGTTTCCCACCAATTGACATAGGTCATGTAACCATCTGGAAAAATGACTTTATTATTTTGGAATCCGGGAGATAGGTTTTTCCAAGCGGTTTCATACTGGCGATTGTTAATAACAGAGTATTGCGATCGCACCGCTTGTTCTGGCGATAATTTGGTATCTGGCTTTCTGGGTGAAGGTACCGGTGCCTGCGAACCGGCGAACCTTTTAGGATCCGAGGGAACTGTTGGGGAATACACGGGTTGTCTGGAGATCGCGGATCCAATAGCCGACGCAATAGCCGAGGCTCCAAAAATCCCTAGCAGAATGGTAGAGATCGGCAGTCGCTGACTGCGGGAGGGGGTTTGTGTGGGGGTAAAATTGGCGGTTGCTTCCGTTAGAGTGGTTTTTTTATAATTGCCTGACTCCAAAGCATAGAGCATTTCTTTAGCACTTGAATAGCGATCGCGAGGATGCGACATAATCGCCTTATCCAGCACTGCTACCAAAGAGGAAGCAACTTGGGGCGCGTGTTGATGCCAAACAATCTCTCCGCTGCCAGGGTCTGTCCCCAACTGTTGCGGCGGCTTCCCGGTCAGCAAATAAATCGCGGTCAGCCCCAAACTATATAAATCGCTAGCATAAACGGGTCTGCCTATTCCCTGTTCCGGCGGCATGAACCCGGGCGTGCCGATTACAATGCTATTGGTGACCTTATTGCCGGAAGGGCTCGCCACCGTGCCCATTGCTTCCTTAACCGCGCCAAAGTCAATCAGCACGGGCTGGCAATCCGACTGGCGCCAAATAATATTGTCCGGTTTAATATCCCGATGGACAATTCGCTTGCTATGGACATAATCCAGCACGGGCAGGAGGCTCGCGAGCATCTCTCGCACCTCGTCTTCGCCTAGCGGACCCTCTGTCGCCACCTTGTCGCTCAAAGTTTTGCCCTCAACCCATTCCTGCACCAAATAAAAATGGCCGCCTTCGGAAAGGTAGGCGTACAACTTAGGGATTTGATTGCAACCATCTCCCAATTCCTCCAGGATAGCCGCCTCTCTTTGGAATCGCTCCCGCACTAGCTGAGCTACCTTGGGCTCGCTGTCAACAGGCTTTAGCTGCTTGATAACGCAGGGGCGCTTAGCGGGCGTCAAGCTATCTTCCCCCAAAAATGTTTCGCCAAACCCGCCATCCCCTAGCTTCCTAATAATGCGATAGCGGTTGCTCAGAATTCTTTGTGTTGTCATAAGCTTACAGCGGAAAAACGCTCCTTCCCGATCTTATCACTGGGAACTGGATCGGTCACCTCAGAACTTTTACCAAACCAGAATTTACTTTTGAATGCCAAAGGCCAATGACCAATTGCCGAGCGCTACCATAACGGGGGAAAGATTTCGTAGGCTTTGAGGAAACGGGGGTCTCGCCCGTTCTAAGGGGAAGCGGGACGCCCCTTCTACAGGGGAAAGCCAATATTTGATAAATTTATTGCCCGATCGCCTGCCCCAGTTTTTTTTAAATTTTCAATACTCTATACAGTTCGTTTTCTTTTTTCCAAAGAGAATCCTCAGTAATGGCAATACTAAAGAGTTCGGTTAATTGACTGAGGGTAATATCTTGGGCTTGCAAGAGTCGAACCATATTGAGAGATTACAAGTTAACAACTGACTTATGATAACAAAAGCGGCCGCGATCGTTACCTTTTGATATCCTGGTAAAAGAGGCGGCACTATCGATCGCCTACTATAACCACAGCAAAGGGCAAGGGGAAAAAACGATGAGTGGCAATATTGGGCAGCAAACCGTGGTGGGGAGCAATCCCTATTTGCAGTTAAACAATCGAGGCCAAACAATCCGTTTAGAACTGGAAAAAAAACAACATACTTTGGGACGAGATAGAGCGATCGCCGACCTAGTAGTTCCGCCAGATTGGCTAGTAATCAGTCGTTGCCAAGCAATCCTCACTCAAAGCGCTAACGACTACCACATCTACGATGGCGACGGACAGAAATCCAGCAGCAATGGTTTATTTCTAGAACGCACCCGCATTACCCCAGATAGAGGACATCCCCTAACCAACGGCACCGAAATATGGATAGGTCAAAATCCCAAAGACCAAATTTTGCTCGCCTATTTCAATCCTCTCAGCGGCGTTTCCCCTCCAAAAGAGCGTTCTATTTCTTTGCAAAACCGCTCGGTCTTGCTCGGCCGCGACCCGAATGCCAACTTTCAACTAGATGCGCCCATTGTTTCTCGCCGTCATGCCACCATAGAACCGGCTCCTCGGGGGGGCTATCTGCTTCGGGACTATAGTACCAATGGCGTATTTGTCAACAACGAGCGCGTTAGCGATAGAGCCAAACTAAACGATGGCGATGCGATTCGTATTGGCCCGTTTACCTTAGTGCTGCGAGGGGACGAGCTAGAGCTGCTGGATCGGGGTAACGAAATTCGTCTCGATGCAGAAAGTTTGATTTGGGAAGTTCCCGAAAAACGGGGAATGCGAAAGCGATTGCTCGACAATATTAGTTTGGCTATAGAGCCGGGGCAATTTGTAGCGCTGGTAGGAGGCAGTGGCGCTGGCAAATCCAGTTTAATGCGGACTCTGCTGGGTATTAACCGGATTAGTAGCGGCAAAGTCTATCTTAATGGCGATGATTTGCGCAAAAACTTTAATATCTATCGCACTCAAATTGGCTATGTGCCCCAAGACGATATTATTCACAAGCAATTAACGGTGACGGAGGTACTGACTTATGCTGCCAAGCTGCGACTGCCGCCGGATACAGAGGTAGAGCCCCTGGTAAAACAAACTCTAGATATGATAGAAATGAGCGATCGCGATCGACGCAATACCTTAGTCGGCAAGCTCAGCGGCGGTCAGCGCAAGCGGGTGAGTATTGGCGTAGAGCTACTGGCAGATCCGAAACTATTCTTTTTAGACGAGCCGACCTCGGGACTAGACCCGGGCTTAGAGAAAAAGATGATGGAACTGTTGCGCAAGTTGGCAGACCAGGGACGAACTATTATTCTGGTAACCCATGCCACCGCCAATATTAAATTGTGCGATCGCATTGCCTTCCTAGGACGCGGCGGTCGCCTATGTTACTTCGGTTCTCCCGCCGAAGTATTTGATTTTTTCCACCTTACTAGCGGGGACTTCGCCGAAATATACAACCAACTGGAAACTGACGCAAGTCAAGTAAAACAATGGGCGGAACTTTTCCGGCAATCTCCCTATTATCAGCGCTACATTACCAATCACCTCAGTACCGGCGATCGAGGGAACTCAGGCAACGCCCCCCAGCAGGTCAAACCTTCTCCCTGGCAGCAGTTCTCGATTCTCGCCCAGCGCTATTGGCGGCTGATACTGCGCGATCGCCTCTATTTAACCTTAACCCTACTCACCGCCCCCGCAGGCATCGGCCTAATTCCCTTTGCCCTCCGAGATAAAAACCCCTTAATTGGCGACCCAGAACCCACCTTAGCTCCCCTCGCCCTGCGAGTCTTATTTGTCTTTACTTGTGCCGCCATTTGGGTAGGACTATCCGCCTCTCTCCAAGAAATAGTTAAAGAAACCGCCATTTATCTGCGGGAGCGATTGGTCAACTTAGGCTTATGGCCTTATCTCCATTCCAAGCTATTCGTCTTAGGCTCCGTAGCTTTACTACAAACTCTATTAATGACCGGAGCAATTTTGCTCGGGTTTCAAAATCCCGAACCAGAGTTAATTTCCTGGCAGTTAGGTTTGGGCATTACCAGCTTTCTGACTCTCTTCGCAAGCCTCTCCCTGGGATTGCTAGTTTCGGCTGTAGCCAAAAACAGCGCTCAAGCCAATAGCGCCCTGCCCTTATTGCTGCTACCCCAGATTATCTTTTCTGGCGTTTTATTTAAAATGGAAGGCTTTGCCAGCAAGCTATCTTGGTTTATGCTTAGTCGCTGGTCTGTGGGAGCCTATGGCGCTTTAGTCGATGTCAATGCAATGGTGCCGGAAGAAGAAATTTTGAACTTTTATACCGGCGAGCCCATCCCGATGCCATTTGACCCAACTCCGGTTTACGAGCCTGCATGGCAAAATCTAGCTCTCAATTGGGGAATGTTATTGCTGCATGCAGCCATTTACTTAGGATTAACCTGGTGCTGGCAAAAGCGCAAGGATAGTTTTTAATAAACCTTACTCGTTCCCGCAGCCCGCCCCCTGGGGAAATGGGAACCTTCGGGGCAGGGGAGACATGGGGTCATGGGAGACATGGGGACTTTCCCTACCTCGGTCCCCGAGTATCCCATCTCTAATTTTAATTTGGGAAGTTCCGCAAAAACGCTGAATGCCAAGGCGATCGCTATACGCTATATATAATATAGAACTTACGCCATTTCCCAATTTTTAGGGTGCGATCTAGGGTGTTGACTGGGGTGTTGACTCTGAGTTTTTTCACCGTTTTGGTGACATATGGGGCTCGTTCCCCCTGGAAACCCGAAAGGTGTTGACTCACTCGGGTTTTTCGTGCCCAAGACGGCGTGGAGGGGATCGTTCCCAGTTTTAAATTCCGCAACCCCCTAGCCGACTGGTTTTACTATCAATAAAATAGAAGAGAATACAAAAAGAGCATGAAGTTTCCCTACATCCTACACCCTACCGCCACGCCCTAGGTGCGATCCGGGCACCCAAGGCCATACATAAAGTTATAGAATAGTTTATATAGTAGTATAATTTGTTTAGGTCCAAAATAAGAGCGATCTCTCTTAGAAAAAAGTGTAAATCTCCTTCATAAAACACAAGCAGTTTTTTAAAGACTTGTTAAAGATGCCATATAGGGGTTGCTATTTCAGGGAATGTAGTGGCTTAATGGAAGATAAGAGGGCGATCGCTCCCTCCGCCATATCAAGTGCCGCGAGGAATCTAGCCCACAAGCAATAGGGAAGCATCGGCAGAAAACCTATTTAACCGCAAAGATAACTGAGGACGAAGAATATGAATCCACAAAAACAAATTCTCAAAGCAGCGGCCGCAACGGCAGTACTCGGCCTCCTCTCCGCTGGCCCAGCCCAAGCCTTCTCCTTTGGCAACGGCGGAATCCGTTTTAGCCAGGATACCAAAGTCACGTTTAACTTTCTAGAATCTCACAATGGCTTCAAGTCCGAGTTTGGCTTCCGAGAAGCCGGTGGCTCCGAAACCAATGTGTTTGTAGAAAGCCGAAACAGCGACTACGGCGGTTGGAAAGATAGCTGGGGGACCTGTGGAAACGATCAATCTGCTGTTCAAGGAGATTGCACTCAAGAATTCCTCTTTAAAGCAAATACGGACTATGAACTCTTTTTGACTAGCATTAATCAGCATGGCGAGTTGGTTCGGGATTTGTCCTCGACCACACAAGCCAAGTTTCTCCAGGGGACATCGGTACTAAGCGATACCAGCTACACGGAATATGACACCAGCCCGGATAGTCTCCTTTCTACTACTGCTGGAATCCAGGATGCTAACCCCTTTGCTGGCGAGGTTCTGATAGCCTTCGACGATTCATTCATTGGCGTTGCAGGCGGCCATATAGACTACAATGACTTCCTGGTCACCGCTACAGCTGAAACTGTAGCAGTACCAGAACCGGCCACCTTGGCAGGTTTGGGATTGGTCCTCGGTGGCATGGCTCTATCTCGCCGTCGCAAACAAGATCGAGAATCCTAAGAGTTGACTCAAGTGACATTAAATACCCAAGTCAGGACTCTCGGCATCCTACCAGGGAAAACGCACATAAGATCGGAAGTTAAGAGATATAGCAATCCTAAATAAGCGATATTGCTTCGAGCTGACCCTCCGTTCCTTATCGCTAATTACTTAGGATTGCTATGCTTTCTCTCGTGGAAGCCGCATCTAAATTTCCCGGACAAAAGTCATCCAAGTCCCCCTAAGCAACTGGTTCGCAAAGCAGCAAGTTATAAGGTAATAATCGTCAATTAAATTACATGGCATTACACATTAAGGTTAGGGAAACTGTAGGGGCGATTCGCGAATCTCCCCTGCAGTTTCCCTTGTCCTAAGCCGTCTTGGTACTGCAATATGATTCTGGGAAAAGCAAAAACATTTCTGTCAAACTCAGGATAGGGTATTTTCTGGGTATTTTATAATGGAGGAAAACTATTGAGGCAAAAGTTTAATAGAACATTAAGCTTGGTTCGGTGGGGTAATTTAAGACGTCTAACTCCTTTTAGCCGCGTCTTTGGTTTGGATCGTGGTCTGCCTATAGATCGCTATTATATTGAAAATTTTTTGCAGCAACATAGTGATGATATTCAAGGGCGGGTTCTAGAAATCGGCGATGCTAGCTATACCCGTAAATTTGGAGGAGAAAAAGTAACTCAGTCTGATGTTTTACATGCTGTGGCTGGCAATCCCAAAGCCACTTTGGTTGGGAACTTGGATACTGGAGAAGGCGTTCCCACAGAGACTTTCGATTGCATGATATTGACCCAGACTTTTCTTGTCATTTACGACGTACAAAATGCCATAGCCAACTCTTACGCCGCCCTCAAGCCCGGTGGAGTGTTACTAGCTACATTTCCAGGAATCAGTCAAATCAGCCGCTATGATATGGATCGCTGGGGTGATTACTGGCGTTTTACCGATGCTTCCGCTCGGCGACTGTTTGGTGATGTTTTCGGTCACGATCGCGTAACAACCTCTACTTTCGGCAATGTATTGTCTGCCTGTGCCTTTTTGCATGGTCTGGCAGCACAAGAACTGAAACCAAAAGAACTGACCTATCATGACCCCGATTACCAGCTTGTGATTACTGTGCGGGCAGCGAAGCAATGAGACGCAACTTACTATATAGCAATCCTAAATGGGTTATGATAATATTGGGAGCCAGAAACCCGGTTTCTTTAATTAAAGAAACCGGGTTTCTCAGATATATATCGCATCCTATTTAGGATTGCTATATAGCGCCTGTCTTTAATACCTCAGATGAACTATAGCGTTTCTCAAATTAGTGTAACGAAGAAAAACGTAGGGGCGACAGCAACAAGAGCAACCATCTCGGCTGTATAACGGAAATTTCCGTAATGGGATGCAACGCCGCTTCGCCCGAGAAATATCACATCAACTTGAGAACCGCTATAAGCACACGTTGCCGCATTCGATAACTCCATACGACTGACAAGCGCCTACAGCAAATTATGAGGCAGACACAAACGAGAAAAAAGCCAACTTATCAGTAAATGAAGCTGTTATCCTAATGTCTAAAATTAAAAATGTATTGAAAAGCGTTTATTGGGGAATTAATAAAAGTTTTCCAATTCGCTATTTGCGTGCTGCCCAATTTCGCCGATTGCGTCCCCTGGGCAATGGTAAAATGCGCGGTACGCCAATTGTGCGCTACTACTGGTATCAATATCTCCACAAACATAAAGCAGACATTCGAGGACGAGGGCTGGAAATCGGGACAGCAAAGACAATCAGTCGCTTTGGTGGTGAAGCTTTGACACAGGCCGATGTCATAGATGTCTCGGCACACAGTTCAGAAGTAACCATTGTCGCCGATCTAAGCAGGGCGGATACGGTGCCTGCGGATACTCACGACTGCTTCGTCAATCAGTTCACCATGCATGTTATCTATGATGTGGAGGCGGCATTATATCACTCCGTGCGCCTCCTAAAGCCTGGTGGGGTGTTGCTGGTTAATTTCTCCTGCGTTGACTATTACTTTCCTGACGGTTTAGATATGGGAACGGGCACGCCAATGTTTTTGTACCATTGGTTTACGCCCATTGGCGTTGACAATCTGCTACGAAAAATTGGCCTCACAGATGCGGACTATACATTGGAGGTTTATGGTAATCTGTTTGCGCGTGTCGCCTATCAAATAAATATGCCAGCGGAAGAACTTACTAAAAGTGAACTAGAAAATAAAGATACTCATTATCCAGTGCTAATTTGCGCCCGCGTGGTCAAACCAGCTCAGTGGCAAGCCCCCCAACCTGAATATCTAGAACCTTGGCATCCACAAAGTAAGCCTGCTGTGTGGAGTCCTATCACGGGAGAACGTGTTTAATTAATTGGTTATATCAAATCCGGTTAATTGCACATAAATACCTTAGGGGCGCTGCCCTTCCGCCCTAAGCCAATCGGGGCAGCCACCCTATAAATAGACATTTTTATCAACAAAGTATTGAAGGATATTATTTTCGATCGCCTTTAACAATTTCACCATAGATCCAGGGTAGTAATTAAGGCTATAGATCTATGGTTAAAATTTTTTACCTAAACTTTTTGACCATCACAGCAAATCCAGTAGAGCCTGCAAATTTGGGTTAGACACAAGGAGAGGGCATTTTTAGAATAAAATAGATAAAATAGCCTTAGGTTTTCTCTAGCCTTTAATGCAATTGGCAACAAGCCCTAGTACTCGAGAGCCAGAAATCCTTAATCCATCCAAAGCTTTAGTTACCATAGGACGGTCTGTCTTATCAATTCCTACCACCATTACGATTCCATCAGTTTGGGCGGCCAGGATGCTGCCGTCAGCCAGACCTACTAGGGGTGGCGTATCGTAAATCACTAGATCGAAAAAGTCTTGAAACTGCTCCATGAGAGAATTCATCTTTTTAGATGAGAGGAGCTTGATTGGGTCGCTAGAAATAGCGCCAGCAGTCAGTACGAAGAGATTGTCATCGGAAGGCGATCGCTGAATCGCATCATTGAGGCTTAGATCTGTAGATATGGCATCGCTGAGTCCTTGCAGGTTTGGCAAGTCCAGCTTCGTATGAAGTTTGGGAGAGCGCATATCGGCATCTACCAACAATACCCGCTGACCGATAGCGGCAGCGGTTTGAGCCAGATGCATCGCCACCGTAGATTTACCCTCTCCTGGTTTCGCCGCACTAATCACCAAAGAGTGAATTGGTTCCTCAGGACTGAGCAATCGAATATTCGTATAGAGAGTGCGGAAAGCTTCTACAAGGGGAGAAACGCCATACCACTGCACAGCGCCAGCGCGCGCAGCACCCCGAACAGTTCGCTCGCTCGCCACCGCCATAGTTCCTGCCGACACCCCAACCCCAACGGGAGCCACTTGCTTCCCAGGACCCCGTGCAGGATGCGGGCGTCTCCTGAACTCCCTGGCAAAAGGAATCACAGCCAAAAGCGGTAATTTCGTGTCGTCTTCCAGCTCTTCAGGGGTATGGAAGACATTGTTGAGAATCTCTAGGAGAAAAGCAGCCCCTATACCCAAGACCAAACCGACAATCACCGTTAAAATTTTTGTCTTCCTGGTAGCACCTCCAAGTTTCTTAGGCTTCCCTGGAGGTGCGATCGCCTGCCAAGGATATTCCTGCACTTTAGCATCAATCTGCAATCCATCCAGTTTTGATAAATAGCGATTGAGGGTATCTGTGGCTACTTGCAATTCTCGCTGTAAATCGGCATACCGGCGAGAAACGACCGGCAATATTGTCGTTCTTTGGTTTAATATATTCTGGGCTGAGGCTATGGCGCTATCGCGCTCTTCTAGTTCCCGAATTTCGCCAGCAGTTTTTGCCATAATACTTTGAGCTTCTCGGCGCAAGAGATTGCGATAACCCTGCTGCTCCTCTCTTAGCGCCTTCAGGGTTGGATGTTCTTCTTCCAAGCGGGCTGACGCTGCGACCATCTTGCCCTCGGTCGCTTGAGCCTCTCGTATTAACGTGCCAAAAGCTCCCATGTCCTGGCTCAGAACTGCAGCCATATTGCCTTCATCGAACATTTTTTTCAGGGTAGCGTAGCGCACGCGCGCCTGAGCCAGTTTGGCTTGGGCTTCTACACGCTTTCCTTCCAAAAAGTTACTCTGTTCGAGTAATTTTCTACCCTGAAAATCTGGCTCCATCAGATCGTGCTTCTGGCGCAGGGCTTGGATTTCTGTTTGCAAGTCATTTACTCGCTTCCGCAGAGCGGGTAGGGTAGATTCAATAAACTCGATTCCATTGCGCAGGTTTGACAGACGCGATTCTTTACTATAGTAGAGATAGCCTTTATGCACCTTATCCAACACAAACTTTATCTTTTTCGGGTCTCCATGCGTATATGAAACTTTTATAATTCTGGTTCCTACCGATTCCTCAAATGGTCTTTCTACCACTATGTCACCAGGCGTCACGTCTGAATATTCTTTTTTAATTTCCTCCATAATTGGCTTCATCACTGTTGGACTCTTTAAGACCCTAATTTGAGTCGAGTAGTCCAACCCAAAATCCTTGCCGTTGTAAGTTGCTCTTCTGTTACCTTCTGTTTCGGTCAGGATGGCTTGCAACCGGCTTTCAGAAGCATTTACTGGCTCTACCAAAAGCTGAAACGACCCTTGATAAACTGGAGCGCGATTGGAGAGCTTGTAGATTAACCCTGCACTCACTGCGATCGTTACCGCACCGATTACAATAGCTCGGCGACGGGCTGCAGCCAACAGCTTTGCAACCTCCTTGAGAACCTTCTCTTCGTCGCTGGGTTCCGACGACCCCGTTTGATAATTGAGAGCTACTGTTTGAGGCAGATTGCCAGTTTGACTAGACCAATTCTTATGCTCTTGTTCGTTATACATACTTAGAGCCCTCTTCTAGGGTTTACTTTGATTCCTGAAAAAGTTACCCAGGCTTTTTGTGCTATCTAATTAATATTAAGGATTCCGAAAATATCAAGAAGTTGAAACCACGACAACAGCCTCGGACCGACTAATAGAAGCTCGGCAACCGTACCAGAGGCGTCCCTGACCTTAGTGAAGCCAGAACGGTTGATAAAAAGAACGTCGTTGTTGCGGAGCAGGGGATTGCTTTCCTCGTTAATCCCGTCTTCTAGGTTAACCTTTATCCTCCGCTGATTGACCGTTCCATCAGCATTGAGGCGAATAAGAGCTACCTCACTTTTGTTGGCTCGAACGCTGTTGAATACACCGGCTGCGAGCAGCGCTTGGTTCAAGGGAGTTCCAGACGGCAGTTCGATGGCTCCGTCCTGTCTCAATGTTGGAGCTCTTGCTGCTTCCCCCATGATATAAATTGAAATTGTATTGGGGGAAAAACTAGCTGACGCTAACCGTGCGGCTTCTGCAGGGTTGACTTCTGCTCCCCTAGGAACCACAATGGTATCCCCCTGTTCCACAACCGGGTCTTGGCTTGCATCCCCCGTCTGCAAGAGTTCCCACAGATTGACGCTAATGACCCTTTCGGCTCCAGATTTGGTAGCTCGGCGCAGTTGGATGCGGCGAATATCTGCTAATTCCGTAATTCCCCCAGCCAATTGAATGGAGCGGGTTAGAGTGGGTAAGCCTTCGATGCGCGAGGCAAATTGCGTGTTTATGCCTACGGTATCTCCTCCTTCGACGACAATTGGACCCGGGCGTCTCACCTCTCCCACCACTGTCACCGTGCGCGGTGTATTTGAATTCGCTGCAAAACTGGTGTCGGCTATCCGGCGTGCCTCTATCTCGTTAAAATTGCTGGCAATGGGAATCACGATTGTATCTCCGTCTTCCACAATCGGATCTCGAGCGAGATCCCCCGTCTGCAAAAATTCCACCAAATTTACATCAATCACTCTCTCAATATCGGATCTGGTGAGACGGCGGATTTGGATCTTGCGAATATCAGCGCTGCGAGTCACTCCCCCTACCAATTGCAGCACGCGGGTTAGAGTCGGTAAGCCTTCAGTGCGTGAGGCAAATTGCGTGTTTACGCCTACGGTATCTCCTCCTCGGACGACAATCGTACCCGGACGGGTTACTTCTCCCACCACCGTCACCGTGCGCGGTATGTTTGGATCCGCTGCAAAGCTAGCCTTCCCTATCTGGCGTGCTTCCATCTCATTAAAATTGTTGGCAATGGGAATCAAGATTGTATCTCCATCTTCCACAATCGGATCTCGAGCGAGATCCCCCGTCTGCAAAAATTCCCACAAATTTACATTAATAACTCTCTCGGTATCGTCGCTGCTGCGACGGCGGATTTGGATCTTGCGAATATCCGCGCTGAGAGTAACTCCCCCGGCCACTTGCAGCACGCGGGTCAGGGTGGGCAACCCTTCGGTACGAGAAGCAAATTGCGTATTTATGCCTACGGTATCTCCTCCTTGGACAATAATAGTGCCCGGACGAGTCACTTCTCCCACCACCGTCACCGTGCGCGGTAGATTCGGATCCGCTGCAAAGCTAGCCTTCCCTATCCGGCGTGCTTCCATATCATTAAAATTGCTGGCAATGGGAATCACGATTGTATCTCCATCTTCCACAATCGGATCTCGATCGAGATCCCCCGTCTGCAAAAAATCCCACAAACTTACATTAATAACTCTCTGTGTGCCAGACCTGCTGCGACGGCGTATTTGGATGTTGCGAATATCCGCGCTGCGAGTCACTCCCCCTGCCAATTGCAGCACGCGGGTCAGGGTGGGAAAGCCTTCGATACGAGAAGCAAATTGCGTGTTGATGCCTACAGTATCTCCTGCTTGGACGACAATAGTGCCCGGACGAGTCACTTCTCCCACCACCGTCACCGTGCGCGGTATATTTGGATCCGCTGCAAAGCTAGCCTTCCCTATTTGGCGGATTTCTGTTTGGCTGAGATTGGCCGTTGGAATAAAGATCGTATCTCCTTCTTGCAAAATGGTGTCTTGGCTCACATCTCCAGTTTGCAAAAAATCCCATAAATTGATAGTAAAGAATTGTTCCCCTCCAGTCTTCGCGTTTCTGCGAATCTGGATTTGGCGAATGTCGGCACTGTGAGTCACTCCCCCTGCCAACTGGAGGGCTCGAATAACCGTGGGTAGGCCGTCGGCTCGTCCGGCAAATGGCCTGTTACCTCCAGTGGTGTCTCCTCCTTTTATGACATAAGATCCGGGACGGGTTACTCCGCCTAGCACCGTTACGGTGCGGGGCGTACTCAGATCTGTAGCAAAGCTAACCGCTGCCAATTGGCGTATTTGTGCCAAGTTAACTTCATCTGTCTTAGGTACGAAGATTGTATCTCCATCTTGCAAAGGGATGTTTTGACGCGGATTTCCCGTGCGCGCAAATTCCCATAGGTCGAGGACTACGATCCGCTCCTCACCATTGCTTTCCCTTCGGCGCACCTGCACGCGACTGAGATCCCCCGCTAGAGTAATTCCCCCAAATTGCTCCAGAGCTTGGGTCACCGTTGGCAATTCTATTCCTGCATGTTCTCTGAGGTTTTGCAGGAGTATGATGTGGGGACCTGGACTAATTACCTCTCCGGCGATGGTAATATTGAGCGGACTAATCCTGAGCAAACTGACCCCAACTTGGGGATATTTGAAGAAGCGACGGTATTTAGCGGCAATAACCTCGGCTGCCTCCTGCATGGTTAGCCCTACCACGGATACGCTGCCAATCATGGGCAGGGATAAGCTGCCATCGGGCGGCACTAGGTAATCGCCACTGAATTCCCTCCCCTCTAAGTTATCGATGCGAATATTATCCCCCGGTCTAATTCTGTAATTTTCTATTGGCGCTCCGCTGGGGTTTGGTATGTCTGGGGCAGGTGTTTGGGCCCACAAATATTTATTGGTCCAGGGCAACGGCAAAGCCAGAGCAATGAAAGAACCCAGAGCCAGACCGGCAAGGGGTTTGGCGATTTTTGTGGGATCTAGAGGTGACATATAACTTGTAAAGCTCTATAGAGGCATTTTTTGTAAGTTAGCTTGGAGGCGCTCAATCCCGAAATGCCAATGGGCAGCAACCCTTAGCAGAGGTTGTTGCCACGGTTGCGAGGGCGCGTCCAGTCGCACAGACCCGGGAACCCGAATCAGATATGGGAGAGCGAATCGTCCTTGAGGAGATAGCATGATAAGTTTAATAGTAGTGGCACTCAATTCTGCCTGCCAACTACCCTGGATGCTGTCTGTTCTATTATATATTATTAGATTCGATCGAGGCATCCTCTAAATTTGCCAATCGCAATCGAACCCCCGAGCGTTCGTTTACTTCCATAATTTAAATGGGCCTTGCTAGATGCGGCTGGTATTGATGGGGTTAACCCCACACTAGCAATTTTTTGAGCAATAATTAAATTGTCGATCGCAAGCTGGGATAGGTGTCCAATTGTCAAATCCTCCAAATTCAGATCCCGAGCAGTATTTGCGAACCGATAGCCTGAATGCCGACCTCCGGGGTCGTTCGGTTCGTGGTGGCGCCATTACAATGGCCGCCCAGATCTGGAAGTTCGTCTTCCAACTGGGCTCGACTGCCGTGCTAGCCCGCCTCCTGACTCCCGAAGACTACGGACTAATAGGCATGGTCGCTGTCTTTATTGGTTTGATATCGTTGTTTAAAGATCTGGGTTTGTCAACCGCGACAGTGCAAAGAGCAGAGGTAACGCAGAGTCAGGTCAGCAATCTGTTTTGGGTAAACGTGGTCTTCAGCATTACTATCGTGCTATTGACCGCAGCACTAGCACCAGTTGTGGCTTGGTTTTACAACGAGCCGCGTTTGACTTGGATTACCATTGTTTTAGCGTCGGGGTTTGTATTTGGCGGTCTGACAGTCCAACACGAAGCCCTGCTAAGGAGGCAGATGCGCTTTGCAACCCTGGCCGCCATAGAGATTACTTCCCAGTTGGTTGCCATAACCACAGGTGTCATCTTGGGGTTGCTAGGGACTGGCTATTGGGCGCTGGTAGGTCTGCAAATAGCTCTCTCTTTTGCAAATATGGTAGGAGCTTGGGTAATGTGTGGCTGGCGACCGGGGCTGCCAAAGCGTTACTCGGGCACGGGCAATATGCTAGCCTTCGGAGGGAACCTCACAGGTGTTAGCATTCTGAATTACTCGATCCGAAGCCTTGATAATGTATTAATAGGGTTGTACTTGGGACCAGCGCAACTAGGGGTTTACGCTAAGGCTTACCAATTACTGTTAATGCCCTTGGGTCAAATAAACACGCCGGTGGGAAAGGTGGCCATTCCTGCCCTAAGCCGCCTACAGGCAGAACCAGAAAAGTACCGCTCCTATTACAAAAAGGGTATTGGCGCGATCGTTAGTTTGGGTATGCCATTGGTTGTTTTTATGTTCGTGGCAGCCGATAAGCTGGTGCTGACTATGCTGGGAGAACAATGGACAGAGGCTATTTTGATTTTCAGGGTGCTGGCTCCGGCGGCTTTCATCGGAACGTTTAATGTGGCAACTGGGTGGGTGTACAATTCTATGGGTACAGCAGACCGTCAGTTGCGATGGGCAATGGTAACATCATCGGTAACGGCACTTGGTTTCTTAATCGGCATTCAGTGGGGCACCATTGGCATAGCAGCAGCAGCGAGCATTACTATATGCGGCCTGCGTTACCCGGGCATCGTTTACTGTTTCAAGATTTCGCCGTTGCAAGTTGGGGACCTGATGGCAGTTGTATGGAGACCCGCTCTAGCCTCTGCTCTAGCCGGGGGAACATTGTTTGCAAGCAATAGCCTGTTTGTCGGCTACAGAAATACAGCAGCATTACTACTCTTAGACGCGCTCTTATATGGTGTATTCTATATATTGTTTTGGTTTATTTTACCCAACGGGAGGCAAACAATATTAGAGTTTGTAATGCTAGCTAAAGAGTTGCGACCCAACAAGGCCAAGAAGGAGGCTGACAATGGCAATTAAGGAAGAGCTAAAAAAAGCAGTTCCAATGCCGCTGAAGATACTAAAATACAAGGCTTGGAAATTATCAGAGCGAGTTAAAAGAGAGTGGGATACTATAAATGCGCGAGTTAATCCAAGGCCGATTATAGTTTTGGGAAACCAAAAATCGGGAACTTCGGCCATAGCAGCTTTGTTAGCAGAGATGACCGATCTTTCAGTTAGCATCGATCTGAGAAAAGAAGTTGATAACCCAACCTATCATAAGGTAAAAAGAGGGGACTTGTCTTTTGCTGAGTTCGTTAGGGTCAATAAGCTAGATTTTTCCAGAGATATAGTCAAAGAGCCCAACTTGACCCTATTTTATAAGGAGTTGGTAGAATATTTCCCTGGCTCTCAGTTTGTTTTTGTGATTCGGGATCCCCGAGATAACATCCGCAGCATTCTCAATCGCCTCAAGATTCCGGGGAATCTTTCCAGCCTAAGTCCCGAGTATAGAGGAGAAATAACACCAGCTTGGGAGTTGATTGTGGATGGTGGATGGCTGGGACTCAAAGGCGAGAACTATATCGAAATGCTCGCCGAGCGCTGGAATTTGATGGCTGATGTCTTCTTGAACCACCGGCAACAGATGATTTTGAGCCGCTATGATGTGTTTGTGCAGGATAAGGTTGCCGCAATCGAACGGCTTGCCCAATCCCTAAACCTACCTCAAGTTAACGATATTGCAGGGAAAGTCGATATTCAGTTCCAACCGAGAGGGAACAAAAACGTCAATTGGGGATATTTTTTTGGTTCGGAGAATCTGGCCAAGATAGAAAATATATGTGCGCAAAAAATGAGTAAGCTAGATTACCCTGTAGATATGGATCGTGGCTAGATGTAGGTAGTGCAATTTGCTGCTGAGTCGTGTTTGCATAAAAAGAAGCAAGAATAGAAAACAATAGCCCAATTCGCTAGACAGTACGAAGAAGCGAGGGGCTGTTAGCAAAAGATATGTTGTTTGTATGTATAGCAGGGAACGGGTAACAGAAAAGAAAAGTATTTAAAGCAAAATAAACATTTTTATTGTAATAACTTTTGATAACAATATTTAATAAGCTTAGGACAATAAAATTTAGCCAAAGCTTGTTAGGCAATACTCGTACTGCAAGCCGGTCGGCTTAAAGCAGATAGGCTTAAAGCTGTAATAGAGGAGCGCGAACCGAACCAAATGAATAAAAAAAATCTGGTTATAAGAATAGACTAAAGCACCAGGCTAAAGCAGGACTGAGAATAACTATTGCGAGGGACAAGGCTGATGAGGATAGCATTCCTGATAGACGAGTTTCCGAGTTTGTCGGAGACGTTTATATTAAATCAGATCGTGGGGTTGCTCGATCGCGGCCAAGAGGTGGATATCTACGCTGATAGCCCCGGCGATATGTCTAAAGTCCATCCAGAAGTAGAAAGCTACCAGCTTCTGAGTCGCACCTACTATACTCAAATGCCACCTGGTCGCTCCCGGCGGATTCCGAAGGGAATTAGGTTGTTCCTCGCCAACTTCCACAAAGCCCCTAGGATGCTGCTGCGAGCTTTAAATTTATTTGAGTACAAATACTCGGATTATGGAGATCAAGCCGCGCTGTTGAGATTACTATATTCGGCTATACCTTTTTTGGGCAAGCAGCCATACGACATTATTCATTGCCACTATGGGCGTAATGGTACTAGGGGCGCGATCTTACGGGATATTGGGGTTCTTCAGGGAAAGTTGATAGCAGCGTTTCACGGCTTTGATATCTCTACCTACATCGATCGGTATGGGGAAAGTATATACGAGAAACTTTTTGCCCGTGGCGACCTATTCCAGCCGATTGGGGAAAATTGGAAGCGCAGGCTAATAGAGTTAGGCTGTGAAGAAAAAAAGATTATGGTGCATCGAATGGGAATCGATTGCACGAAGTTTTCCTTTACGCCACGTCAACCAGACCCGAACGGCAGCATCAGACTGGTGTCGATTGCCCGCCTGGTAGAAAAAAAAGGTCTGGAGTACGGAATTCGTGCAGTTGCCAAGCTGGCTAGAGACAACCCAAATATAGAGTACAAAATTGCTGGGGATGGTTTTTTGAGAGAGGACTTACAGCAACTAATTAGGGAGTTGAATCTTAGCAAGCAGGTTAAGCTACTAGGTTGGCAACAGCAGCAGGAAATACTCGCTCTTCTAAAATGGGCGGATATTCTCCTAGCTCCGAGCGTAACTAGCAGTGCGGGCGATCGCGAGGGCATCCCCGTAACGTTAATGGAAGCAATGGCTATGGGATTGCCGGTTGTCAGCACCCAACACAGCGGCATCCCGGAATTGGTGCAAGATGGGGTTTCCGGTTTCCTGGTTCCCGAACGAGATGTGGATGCTTTAGCAGACAAGCTAGAGTATTTGATAGGGCACTCAGAACGCTGGCCGGAGATGGGTCGGGCTGGCCGTGCTTATATAGAAGAATGCTATGATATTAATAAGCTCAACGATCGCCTGGTCGAAATATACCAGCAACTCATCTCCCCATAGCTTCTTTAAACTGGGCAGCGGAGGCACAATAATTGAGTGCGGCGTTCTTCGAGCAAATGGGTTTGATATATTGTCAAGGAGGATATTGGGGATGGTTGCATTGCTGGGAAAGCCACCGATCAGCGTCATAATACCAACTTATAATCGAGCCAACCTAGTTCGTCGCGCTATAGATAGCGTCATAAAGCAGTCCTACGAAAATTTAGAGATTATCGTGGTTGACGATGCGTCTGGGGACAATACCCAAGAAGTCATCAATGGTATTGGCGATTCCCGAATTCGCTACATTCGCCACGGGGTCAATCAGGGAGGTGCTGCAACTCGCAATACTGGAATAGAGGCGGCGACAGGAGAGTATGTAGCCTTTTTAGATTCAGATGATGTTTGGTTGCAGGGCAAAATAGAAGTGCAACTGGCTGCAATTCAAAACCAACGCCATACCGAGCGAATAGTTAGCTATACTAAGTTTGAAATCGGAGATGGGGAAGGAGTATATATCAAGCCCAGCAGGGGCAAGAATGAGAAGGAGGCCGTAGCAGACTATTTGTTTGTCCATGAGGGAGACATAATAACCAGCACGATGATGCTGTCTAGGGCACTTGTTAAGGAAACGGGGTTTCGCCCGGATCTCAAAACACACCAAGATTGGGATTTCTCTTTGAGCCTAGAAGCAGCAGGAGCCCAATTTATATTTGTGGAAAAAGTTTTGACTGTTGTCGATAACGAAGACAGAAGCGACAGGATATCGAGAATATACGATTATAAAGATGCATTAGAATGGATTAGCGAATACGAGGAGTCTATATCGTCGAATGCTTTTAAGGGTTTTTTGATTAAATCAGTAATTCCCATGATGATTGCAACAGAGAAAGAAAAAATATATGCCGCTAAAATAATTATTGATGCGGCATGGCACGGAATAATATCGCCTCAAAAGGTTGCCTTGTTGATGAGAAGAGTAATGTTTAATAAAAGCGTGCGGCAAAGATGGACTAAGTTTCGCCAAAACGCATTAAAAAGATAAAAAAGCTGGTAATTGACTATAGCAATCTTAAACTGGAAGGTCGGAGAACCCCAGTTTTTCCAAAAAACCGGGTTTCTGATTCATAGCCAGTACCCCTGTAAGGAACGAAAATAATGAACCCGGTGCTACTTTCTCGGTCAGACGAATTTGGGGCAGGTAGAGCCGCCTATAGGCTCCATCGCGGCTTGCAGGAAATTGGCGTAGATTCTAATATGCTGGTGCAAAAAAAAATCAGCGGTGACAATAACGTAATCGGGATAGAAGGAAATTTAACTCGAAAATTACTCAAATTGCCACAGGACAAGCAACTGGTACTGTTTGGGGCCAGTAGTGCAACGAGCGATCGCTGCAAAGGATTTCATCTGCTTCAGCCAGCTTTACAAAGCCTGAGCCAGTCTGGATGGCACGATAAAATAGAACTTGTTGTTTTCGCTTCCTCTCGACCGAGCAATCCCCCGGACTTGGGTTTTAACTGTCGCTATTTAGGGAGACTGGGGGATGACATTTCCCTGGCTCTTGTATATGCAGCGGCGGATCTTTTTGTGGCCCCTTCAGTTCAAGATAATTTGCCCAATACAGTAGTAGAAGCGATCGCCTGCGGCACCCCCTGCGTGGCCTTCAAAATTGGCGCGCCCATCCGGAATGTTCCATAGCGAGCAAATCGACAGCATGCTTAGAAATTGCAATAAAGGAGAAAATAGGCATGGCTAAGGCCAGTTCGTTAAACTCGTTGCTCGTTTCGATAGTTCGGTTGGTTCTGGCGATCGAACCGTGGTTCGCTTTCTTTATAATGTTGATGTGCACGGGTGCTTTCTTCGATATTTACGAGGAAGCCGGTTACGGTGTAGCTAGGATAAAATTTTATCTATGGAAATTGCTGGAAATTGGCGCCGTCGGATTTATGCTTCTGCGTTGGCAACGGGTTTTGCGTCAACTGGCTACTAACGGCAAGTTTCTGCTCGCATTTTTAGCCCTACTTTGGATTTCGCGATATTGGTCGATAGACCCCGGTAAAACTATAACACAGACCCTGTATGTCGTAGAATCAAGCATATTGGGAATTTACATCGCTACGC
Source organism: Oscillatoria sp. SIO1A7 (assembly GCA_010672965.1). GTDB lineage: Bacteria > Cyanobacteriota > Cyanobacteriia > Cyanobacteriales > Laspinemataceae > SIO1A7. Next base: position 56,664 of record JAAHFN010000004.1, on the reverse strand, counting down.
GCTACAACTTTGAGGAGCAAACGCGGTTGCTTACCATTATGTTTAGCATAGCGTCGGTGCTGAGCATCTTCTATGTCTTTGCAATGCCGACTATGGGGACCCATACTGGTCAAGAGGCAATATGGGCGGGTATTAATGGTTACTGGCGGGGAATCTACACAAACAAAAATGCCCTGGGTCGCGTTATCACAATAGCCGGTATATTTCTACTGCTCGAAGCCTTGACATCAAAAAACCGCTGGCTAGCCTGGGGGATATTTTTAATTTCTTTTCAACTGATTGTAGGAACGAATTCAAAAACGGCTCTGGTAGGCTTTTTGTTTATAGTCGCTATTTCCCCCGTTGCCCGAGTGTTTCGCTGGAACATGGCTGTTGGCATCCCTCTATACCTGTCGGTGTTATTGCTAGGAGGAGTTGGCGCTATATTCCTGGGCGATAATTGGAATACAGCCCTAGACACTATTGACAAGGATCCTACCTTGAATGGCCGCCTTCCTATCTGGGAAATTATGATCCAGAGAATTGGAGAACGTCCTTGGCTGGGCTACGGCTATCATGGCTTCTGGCAGGGTTGGGATGGCAAACAGTCGGCTGAAATCTGGAGGACAATTCATTGGTTGCCCGGTCACGCTCACCATGGCTTTCTTGAAGTCATGCTAGACTTGGGCATTTTAGGCGGCTTTGTGTTTGGTCTAGCTTTTTTTGATGCCATTTTAAAATCAATCAACCGAAGTCGCTACACCCCTAGTCTTAAAGGTCTTTGGCCCCTGGGTTTTATGACATTTTATGTTATTATGAACCAAACACAATCGGAGTTAGTTGTTGCTTACGGTATAGGATGGTTATTATTCATGCTCATTTGCTTGACCCCCGTCGAGCCACCAGCAGAAGATAGCAAATTAAAATCGAGCAGCGATCGCCTGGGTTCGGCACCAAAATTAACGGGTTCGAGCAAGCTAAAGTCCCGAGGCTAGCAAGGATATCGGTCTCCTATCTATTAGCCTGTTAAGGCTTGACAAATTGATGTATGCTATGCTAATATAGCTTTCAAGCAATCCGTCTGCTATTTGTGCCCTCAAAAAAAATAACTCCTTAACCGGGCAACAGAGCCAGTACTTCCTGCCTCCCGCAGAAGTTTCCTCAGTCAAGCAAATTCTGAGTTTGTTTGCCTAAAGGAAGAAGATGTATTAGGTATATATGAGACTTGACGATAACGAATCTCCGGTGGTATGTTTTGATGAAAGTAATAAGCAATTAATTAAAGAAGGCTCGCATATTTAAGGGAAAGTAATTGGAACTAATAATTTTATTGGAACTAGCAAAAATTATAGCCCACAAGATTCAAGTAAGGTTCTATAAAAGGGTACAATAGCTATGCTCCCTAATTTCATGTGTATTGGCGCTCAAAAAAGTGCAACGACAACGATACTGCGCATTTTAGAGGCTCATCCCCAGGTGTTTATGTCCGAGCCGATGGAGACCCGTTTTTTTTTAGATACCACTCAATTGGCCGCTGGTATTCAGAAATATGAGATAGAATATTTTTCTGGTTGGTCGGGTCAGCCTGCTGTCGGTGAAAAATGCCCCGGATACCTTTATTGGCCTGGAGTGGCCGAGAGGCTATATCGCGACCTGGGTCCAGATTTAAAACTGATTGTGACCCTGCGGAGTCCAGCCCTGCGTGCCTTTTCTCAATATCGCCATAATCTCGCTAGGCTTCAGGAGAGCCGATCGTTTAAAGAGGCCTTAGAAACAGAGGCAAACGAGATCCAGCAAGGTACAATCATTCCGCGCTATGGTTACATTGCTCGCGGTTATTATGCCCAACAGCTACAGCGATACTTCAATTTGTTTGATTTAAAGCAATTATTGATAGCAAAGTTTGAGCGTGATATTGTGCGTGATTTGAATGGCTTTACCAAGAAATTGTATGATTTTATCGGTGTCGATAGCTTCAATCCAAGTCCATTGAAAAGGGATTTCAGCGAGTTAGAATACTTAAGCTTTGGGCTGAGCCTGAGTAACGCTAACTCCAAAGAAAATTTTGTGGAAATAAATCTAAGAATGCCGAATTCTAAATCAATACCAAATTGGTTGAAGCAGTTGAAACGGGGAAAACTATCAACGAACGATCCTCTAGTATCTCGCATTTACAACCCTTCCGCTTATCTGATTCAATTTGCTCGAGATTTTAACAGCAATAAGCCTAAAACGCATACATTATCTCGCGAAGAAGAGTTGGCTATAAATAATTGTTATTTCAAAGAAGATATTAAATTATTACAAGACATGGTGCCTTTTGAGGTGAATAGCTGGCTTGCAGACTAGCCGATATTATGCAGGTGCGGTGGGTCAGTCACACCCTGAAGTGAAAATTGTCCGGGGAAATGGCGATCTATTTTGGAACAGGGGAATGCGCACGGCCTTCGCTGAGGTTATAATAAGACAAAGACTAACTGTCGCGCATTTAGATTGGGTATAATTTGGACCATTAAATAGAGGAAGTGCCCGCGAGGAAAACAGGTTCGGGGATTTCGCGCCATGCGATCGAGAATACCCGATTTAAATGCGTCACGGCTTACTACCTCTAGCCGAACGATGATACCACATTTTACCCCGATGCGACGTAAGGTTGGGTCAAGCTACCCCGATAAGCTGTCGCGCATTTAGATTGGGTAGAGTAACGGGCCAGTAAATGGCCTATAAGCCCCGTCTGTTGCTGGTTCGGGGATTTTGCGTCGCGATAGGGCGATCTCCGGTTTAAATGCGTAACAGCTTATAGAGGCGATCGCCAGCGGACCTGATAACTGACAGCTTACTGCTATACAATCGATCTTAGCTCGGTAATTTGGCAAAAAAACATGGAAAAAATAAAGCTAAATCTAGGATGTGGCGACCAGATTGTTAATGGTTGGCTAAATGTGGACTATTCAGTGGGAGCTAGGCTGGCTAAAATCCCCTTATTTCCATTGATAAACAAGAAATTAAGGTTGCTTAATTTAGACTGGAACGAAAAAATATTACTTCACGATCTGACTAAAAAATTCCCGTGGTCCGACGAAAGCGTGGATGAAATTTACAGTTCTCATACTCTGGAACACTTAGATAAGAACCAGGGGGATGCTTTTTTATCTGAGTGTTATAGGGTTCTAAAAAAAGAGGGAATCATTAGAATAGTCGTTCCCGATCTAAGGGCATTTGTCGATAGCTATGTAAAGGGAGAATTGTTAGCAGAGAATTTTGTTAAAAATTTAGGCGTACTGTATGAAGAGCAAGGAGATAGTTCTCTCAAAAGAAGGCTAGCACCTTTGATAAGATTTCCCCACAAGTGTATGTACGACACGGAAAGGTTGCTAGAAATAATGTCGTTAATTGGATTCGACTGCCAAAGCACAGAGCCGTTTACAAGTGAAATTTCCGACATCAAGAACATAGAATTGCCCGAGCGCACGGTGGAAGCTGTAATTGTGGAAGGCAAAAAAAGATAGCTCTGCCTATACGAACTGGGTAAATCACTGGATTGGGTCACAACAGCAAATAGAAACGACTCGCAAAAAAAACGAGAGATAATAATGGCGGAGCCAATGGAATGCACCATAGACTTCATCCACAGCAGAGGCAACATGGACCTGCGGGTGCGCCAAAAGGGAGGCACAGTTTAGCTGGCTCCCGGCTACATTGGCACCTGTCGAGTTAATTCTCTGGAGGGAAACATTTTGGACAATCCAAAGCTAACCGTATGGGAACGATTGAAATTGGTGAACGAACCTAAAAGTTTGCCAATGACAGAGTGGAAGGTTTTTGCACGCCGCCATAGAGGTCGGTTATGGCCGTTATTGGTCGCTTCCTTATATTAGGTTATTAGGTTGCTTTGAGGGGCTGTCTTTGGCGGTAGGGTGTAGCCTCGCTCTGGTATAAGCACTGGTATCATCGGACTGATACCGCTGACAGTAGGGATATCCCCAAGCTCAATCCTATTGACAGTTTTATTTCGTGTCAATACGATATAACATCACATTATAGAATAATGAAGGCGAAAACGATAGCTATTATAGATACATTATGGATCGGTCATCATCCAACATTCTTCAAAAATTACACGCGAGCTTTACTGGAACTGGGATACAGAGTACTCGCCTTTTGTCCAGATCCAGAAGACCTCCATCAATGGGCTACTTCTCATATAGGCGATCGTCTAGATAAGGAGAGCAACAATCTGTGGATCTATAAGCTGGTCAGGCCAAGAGAAAAGAATTTTGGACTGCGTCTGTCTTATAAATTAATCCGAGAACTGGAGAAAAACTTGATTAAATTAGGTATCGATTCTTATTTTAAGAATATCCTATCCTTGGAAACCATGCAATATTGGCGCGATGCATCTGTTGCTCTGGACAGAGCAGTGTTAGAATTAGGAGAAAAGCCGGACTTGGTGTTTTTGGCAATGCTAGATAATTATCTGAGTAAGTGGATATCGCCAAGTCAAATTAGCCAAATCTTTCCATATCAGTGGTCTGGTCTGTATCTTCATCCCAGACACTTGCGTTTGGCCAACTGCCAGCAGTCTTTCCCTGCTGGCAGTTGGCAACCGGATAATCTACTCAATTCTTCCCTATGTCAGTCGGTAGCGTTGCTGGATGAGGGGGTGGTGGAAAAATTATCACAGCGGATAGCAAGAAAGCCTATTGTGGTCTTTCCCGATATAACCAACGAAGCAGAACCAGACTGGGAAGATTATCGAGTTAAAGAGTTGAAAGAGAAGGCGAAAGGGAGAAAAATTATTGGCTTGTTCGGTAGCTTAGATAAACGGAAGGGTATCTTGACACTGCTGTCAGCAGCAGAACAGCTAAAAGAGAAAGAATATTTTTTTATATTAGCTGGCAAACTTTGGATATCAAATTTTAGTCGGCAAGAACAAAAGTTTCTTAAGGATACGATAGAGTCATCGCCATCAAACTGCCTATTTTATCTAGATGATTTTATTCCTGATGGAGTAAAAATAAATGGGTTGCTGAGTGCTTGCGATATCCTGATGCTGGCCTATGAAAAAGTTCTCCATAGTAGTAATATGCTGACTAAAGCAGCGGTTTTACAGAAGCATGTAATTGTCAGCGAGGGATATTGCATGGCAGAAAGGACGAAAAAATATCGTTTAGGCTTGACGATAGCTGAAGGAGATGTGTTAGAATTGATTCGGGCAATAGAGTACATGAGTCAGGGGGAAGACGGGAAATTAGATTCTGACTTTGCAGGATTAAGAGAAAACCATTCTTACGAAAGGCTGCTCGAAGCGTTTGAGGAAATAATCAATTCAGATATTGCAAAAGGTTAAAATTGCAAGCATTAGCGTAGGGTGCAGAATTGATTTTAAAGGCAATTCAACCATATTTTGTGAAAAGGTAAGGAATAATGGTTAAACCCCTATAGTAAGCCAAAGCCAAAGCATGAAGACAAATTCAATAATTTCAACAAGCGATAGAGGTAGGTATAGAAATGAAAATAAAGGGTTGGGGACGAGTAAAGCGATGGGGCAAAAAATTGTGGCATAGAAGCCAGCCGCACGCATTGATTCTAATGTATCATCGCATTACGGAGCTTGACTCGGATCCCCAGCTTTTATCTGTTTCCCCCGATAATTTTGCCGAGCAATTGCAGATTGTTAGTTCTTTTTATAAACCGCTGAGTTTGCGAGAATTGGTAGAACAACTATCCCTGGGTAGGGTGCCGCACCAAGCCGTAGCGATTACTTTTGATGACGGTTATGCAGATAACTTACACGAAGCAAAGCCCATACTGGAACGTTACGGTATCCCCGCAACGGTATTCGTGACCGCTGGAGCCGTTGGTAAAACCGAAGAGTTTTGGTGGGATGACTTAGAAAGGCTATTGCTACAACCGGGAATACTGCCGGAAAGGCTGTCTTTAGAGATTAACGGCAGCAGCTACTCTTGGGAACTAGGGAGTTCTTCCCATTACAGCGAGGCCGAACATGAAAACCATAGCAATTGGCACGTCCTGATTAAAGACGATCCGACACCTCGGCATAAAATTTATCGATCGCTTTGTCAATTAATGCGCCCTTTGCCTACAGAGAACCGTCAAGCTCTGTTAGAAAAAATAGCAGCTTGGGCACAGAAAGATACTATAGGTCGGTCAAGCCATCGAAGTCTTACGCCCGGGGAAGTGAAAGAACTAGCCAAAGGAGGTTTGATTGAAGTAGGGGCTCATACAATGACGCATCCCGTTCTCTCGGCTATATCCAAAGCTCGACAAGAAAGTGAGATTCGGCAGAGTAAAGAGTATTTAAACTCTATATTGGGATTGGAGAACCCAGTTAGCAACTTTGCTTATCCCTATGGAAACGAGTCTCATTACACTCTAGAGACAGCAGCTACTGTTAAGAAAGTTGGATTTGCCAGTGCCTGCTCTACGGTTAACGATGTAGTCTGGCAAGGTGCTGACCTTTTTCAGTTGCCCCGTTTTACCATACGCAATTGGTCTGGGGAAAAATTTGCATCTCGTCTGAAGGGTTAATTGCATGACAGAACCAAAACTTAATGTAATGCAGATTAGTGGCTCCGAAATTAGTGGTGGGGCTGAGAGGGTGGCCTTGATGTTACATGATGGTTACCGTCAATATGGCCACAATGCTTGGTTGGCTGTAGGGAAAAAAAAATCCCAAGACCCAAATGTTTTGGTTATACCTAATGATGAGTATCTCCACCTTTGGGCAAAACAGTGCAACTATCTGGCAAATTTATTGTCGCCCTGGGTTAATCGGGTCAAAGGTGCTTGGCGAACCCAGAACCTGATAACTTACCTGGGACAGCCTCGTCGTTGGCTAGAAGTTGTCCTGGGGCATGAGTTTTTTGATTTTCCGGGTACTGAGGATTTGCTTAAGCTATCTCCACAAAGACCGCATATTCTGCATGGGCATAATCTGCATGCCGGATACTTTGACCTACGCGCTCTTTCTGGACTAAGCCAGCAGGTGCCGGTAGTAATTACAATGCATGATGCCTGGTTGCTGAGCGGCCATTGCGGTCATTCTTTTGACTGCGATCGCTGGAAAACGGGGTGCGGACAATGCCCGGACTTGAATATTCATCCGCCCATTGCCCGCGATGCTACAGCTTACAATTGGCAGAGAAAAAAAGATATCTACGCCAACAGCAAACTCTATATCGCTACTCCTTCGCGCTGGTTGAGACAGAAAGCCGAGCAATCTATGCTGGCTCCAGCGGTGGTAGAATATAGAACTATCCCTAATGGCATTGATCTATCAGTATTCCAGCCCGCTGACAAAAAGGCCGTTCGGGCAGAGTTGGGAATTCCTACAGATACTAAGGCACTCTTATTCACTGCTAATGGAATCCGTAAGAATTCTTTTAAAGATTACCAGACTATGCAAGCTGCAGTGGCTCGGATTGCTGAAAACCTGGAGAGCCAGAATGTGCTGTTTATTGCCTTGGGCGAAGCTGGGCCAGTGAAGCAAATTGGTCGAGCAAAAATCCAGTTTCTTCCTTTCGAGAAGGATCCAAAAGCCGTGGCTCGCTATTACCAAGCAGCAGATGTTTACGTTCATGCAGCCAAAGCTGATACGTTTCCCAATACTGTATTGGAAGCTCTTGCCTGCGGAACTCCTGTAGTGGCTACGGCTGTTGGCGGAATTCCAGAGCAGGTAGATGATGGAATTACAGGATTTCTAGTGGCACCTGGTGACGCTACGGGGTTAGCGGAATCGATTCAAACACTGCTAGAAGATGAAAATAAACAAAAAGAAATGAGCGATCGCGCGGCTGAAGCAGCCCAGCAAAAATTTGACTCTCAACGGATGATTCATAATTATTTAGAGTGGTACGTTGAAATTTTAGATAATCGTCAAAATAACTAGAGGTAGAGATATGCATATTCTAGTGACTGGCGGAGCTGGCTTTATTGGCTCTCATCTGACAGAGCAGCTCCTAGATACGGGAAACAGAGTGACTGTAGTTGATAATCTGAGTTCGGGTAAGTTAAGTAACTTACCCGAACATTCAAATCTCAAGTTTATCCAAAAAGACATCTTGGCTTGCAAGGCAGAAGACTTTACCGAAAAAATTGATGCAATTGCCCATCTAGCAGCTATTGCATCTGTTAATTTTTCTTGGGTGCAACCGTTAGAAGCACATCATAATAATCTCTCGGCGACCTTGGCGGTGATTCAACTCTGTGAAGCCCTAAATATAAGTCGATTAGTCTTTACTAGCTCGGCGGCAGTGTATGGTAACCCAAGTCAATTGCCCATATCAGAGGAGCATCCAACCGCTCCGATTTCTCCCTACGGTTTGCAAAAGCTAGTTAGCGAACAATATGCCAGTTTATTTTCTCAAAAGTTAGGGTTGTCTTCTGTGGGATTGCGTTTGTTTAATGTATTTGGACCTCGCCAAGCTCCAGATTCTGAATACTCTGGGGTAATCTCTATTTTTTCAAATGCAATGAAACAAGGTAAGCCGATTACCATTTATGGAGATGGAAAACAGACTCGGGACTTCATTTACGTCAAAGATGTCGCGATCGCTTTTACAAAAGCCCTCCTCGCTCCCTTGGAAGCCGGATCCTGCCTAATCTGCAATATAGGTACTGGTAAAAGAATTTCTTTGTTAGAAATCGTGGATATTATGAAGGCTTCCTTCCCTCAGTGGAACGCGCCGATTAACTTTGCCCCGCCTCGACTTGCAGATATTCGACATTCCCAAGCTGATATATTGAAGGCGTCCTCTGTTTTAGATTTCATGCCCGATGGGGTAATGAACCCAGAGATAGTGCAAATTTTAGCAGGCTGAAAGCTAGCAAATATTGGTTTCCTTAGTCAATACCTTCGCCAATTTGGTTATTCCGGATCTATGGTGGCGATAGGGTGCATTTTTAACCTGCGATAGCGAAGCGCTGACTTGTCAGTTCGAGGGTTTCACGACTCGCGTCCCAATTATTTGGGATCGTACTATCGTATTCCACGATATATCCAGGAGAGCCGTTTTTTTCTAAGCAGTTGCATTTATCGATACATACCACCTCAACCATTGCATGCAAAGTAAGTCAAATGACTGTTAAGGTCAAGAGGGTATAATAACCTATCGATTGTTTTCATAGCCTTAGAGCGATTAGGAATCATCCAGTCTAGATAATAGCGTTGGAATTTGGAAAAACCTGCGGATTGAAAACAATATTCTAGGGAGCGCGAGCTAAAGAAATGAAGATGCGTTTGCTCCATGTATGCTGCCGCTTTTTCTGGCTTCAATCTAGATTTTAAGCTTTCTGCACAAGGAGTAGTAACAAAAATAACCCCATCATCTGTCAGGCGACTCTTTGCTTCGTTTAGCGCATCAATCGGAAAATTAAAATGTTCAATTACTTCAACAAGCAAAATTAAATCGTATTTTACTTCAGAAGGTATGTCGGTTATTTTTGGATAGTTAACTAAGCCATAGCTATCTAGTATTTTGCGGGCAGAATTGCTGGGCTCCACACAAGAAACATCGAAATCGCGCTCGACAAAAGCTCTTGCTATATGCCCCTCACCACTTCCTAGATCGAGAACCTTACTCCCAACACGAAGATACCCTTGTTGTAAGAAGTAGTCTATCATCTGAAAATTTCTCTGCTTTAACACTGAGAATTTGTCAGATTCCGAGTAACTCATTACTCCTCCTTCAGATAAAAAGGGCGATTCTGCAAACTTATGCTTGCATTGGTCATTCAAGCATTGTCTTACTTTCACATATTTAGTAACAAATCTATGTATGGATTTACTTTTACATAAGGGACAAACCATAGCCAAACCTCCATAATGATGATGTTTCCAGCAAATCCCTTTTGCTTGGTGCTATTTTTTTAAAAAAATAATATCGCTCTAAGTTTATTATGGCGATAACCTATATCGACCATTCTCATAGCTCATTATTGCAGATATGAGAATAGTATAGGCATCCATTGAGACGATCCCAGTCTCCAGCTAACCTTTATAAGCAACACCTATTCCACTCCCTTGAAACCACCCTTTTGGAGCTTCTTGAAAATATAAAAAGTTCCAATTCATTGTTTCAGCAAATTCAATTAGTTTATTACTGTGGTGAGCTGTATCTGATATTACCAGACAGCCTGGATTTAGTCGGTCTTTAATCGTCTCATATTCTTTAAGCTCGTAATTAGGATCGTGATTGCTGTCAGTTATTATAATATCGATCTTATGTGGAAACGACTTTAGTGTCTCTATTGAATCGCCATAAATTATTGTTCCATACGAGTTATAGGGTTCCTTCTCAAGCAGATATCCCGCCTTGGGGTTAATATCCGTGCCATATATATGACCTTCAAATCCTTCGGAAGCGTTTTTCATTAGTGCTGCTGCTAATACCACAGAGCCTAAACCTTTATCTACCCCTGTCTCTACAATAACCTTTGGCTTCTTTATTCTTGTAAATGCATACCAGCCTAACCGGCGACCATATCTTGCTTCTGTATCGGAAAGAAATGACCTATCGCTCTTCAAGGTCGTTTCCCTGATGTATTCTTTCAGTTTCTCATCGTTCTCTAGTTCTGCGATATATTCTCTTACTTTGATAATTTCAGTATTAGTAATCTGAGATATAAAGTATATTAAATGTTCCTGATTTAAATCTTGCAAATCATAAGTATAGTTAGTCCATTCTTTTGACGTAAATGTCCACTTTAATATCTGCCATGGCAAGCTTGTATATGTTTTTGCTGCATTGTAAAACCTTAATGGCACTAGCAAAACACTCGCAAAAGATAACTTATTAACGACGTATGTTAGGATACTTTTCATAATTTTGCCGATTTACTGATATAGATTATAGCTCTTTCATAATTGTTAAAAAGCTATAAGATAACGTGATTGCAAATTTAGAGGTTACAGTTTCTGGTTTTCTTGGATGGTGGCGATGCGGCCCATTGTTAACATTCGCTCGGGGGTTTCACGGCTCTTTTTTCAATTATTTGGTATAGTATCGTATTATCCCACCAGAGATACAGGAGATACTAGGTCCTTACAAACCTTTTGCGTTTGCCTTGGTACTTGAATCAGTATAGCTGCATCAAGTCCAAGCAGTCAACCCCCATCCGCCTCAAAGAAATACCGATTATTTTTCTCCACTAAGGTCTTAGTAATTTTCCCCGGTCTTGGCACCCATTTAGTAAAGGCTTGCAAGTTAAATAGCGCATCGGCTCCACGAGTGGCAAGACAATGGGAGACGACTTTGCGTCGTTTAAAATAATATTGTCTGACGATAGTAAGAAAAAAGCGTTAGGTATTGTTTGTACGGATTGCTCCCTAATGTCTTTTTCTTTCTCTGACACAATACAAATCAATCGCACCCCAAAATAAATTCTATACCATATACTAGAGCATAATCGCCCAGCACCCACTACAAATACGAGTCGCTAGTTGACAATGGGTAATATTAGGCGGGTGAGGGACAAGATCGCCTTATGCTGTTGCTATCTGCCATTCATTGCCTGCCGACACGGGAGCATCTCAATGTATGCCACTATATAAGTCCCGTTCGTAACACCGCCATACCTGGCGGTTTTAAACTCTATTATCGCCAGGTATGGCGACTTTACAAAGTATACATTGAGATAGTCCCTGCCGACATTTCCCCCATTGGCAATTTTCAATATAGCAGTAAGCAGTCAGCCGTCAGCAGTCAGCTAGAGCCTCTAAGCGCCGGAGCGCAGGCTGCGCCAACGCCCCAGAGAGCAAACAATGAGATTGCCCTAACCAAAGATGCGTAGTGCTATACCAATAAGCATGGGTTAATTCAACCAACAAAGCCGACAATCAACAGCAAAGCATAATGGCAAAGCATAATGGTTAAGCGAGTTGTACTTTTAACAAACTTCATTGCCCCCCATAGGTTGCCTCTGTACAAAGCAGTGGCAGACCGGGTTATGGATTTCCAGATGCTAATCTCTACCCCGATGGAACCAAACCGTAAATGGGACCCTGATTGGGAAGGATTGAACGTTACCGTGCAGCGGAACATCACCCTAAAGCGGAGTTGGCGACATCCTCAAGGCTTTTCCGAGCCTTTATACGTCCACATTCCTTACGACACGATTTGGTTGTTAAGGAAGCTACGGCCAGAGGTAATTATTTCCGGGGAAATGGGCTTGCGCACCCTGCAAGCCTTAGCATACCACAAGCTTGCCCCCAAGAGCAAGCTAATTTTGTGGGCTATGGTATCCGAACATAGCGAGCAGGGGCGGGGTTGGCTGAGGGAGCGTTTGCGACCCTGGCTGGTATCTCAGGCTGATGCCGTCATGGTAAATGGTAAAAGCGGGGCTCGGTACGTCCGGCAACTTGGCATTGCTGAGGAAAAAATTTTTTTGGTTACGAAGACAATAGACATTTCCCTCTTTGCTTCTATTCCTTTGGACAGAGACCCTCACTTGGCCTACCGTCTGCTGTCTGTGGGACAGCTCGTACCGCGCAAGGGCCTAGAGCCTTTCCTGTCAGTTCTGGTACGCTGGGTCAAAGCCCATCCAGAAAGGAACCTGGAGTTTTGGATAGTAGGGGATGGGCCATTGCGGAAAACTCTGGAGAGGCAAGTCTTGCCCGAGAATTTGACCCTGCGCTTCTTGGGCAGCTTGCCCTACGCCAAACTGCCAGAAATTTATGCCCAAGCGGGAATTAAAGTATTCCCCACCCTAGCTGACGAGTGGGGTATGGTGACCAATGAGGCGATGGCGGCTGGATTGCCAGTTTTGGGAAGCCTCTATGGCCAGTCGGTAGAAGAGCTAGTCGTTGACGGTGTAACGGGATGGGCATTTCGCCCGGACGATGCGGAAGAAATGTATTCAGCTCTCGACCGAGCGCTTTCTACCCCCATAGAAGTGTTGGCGCAAATGCGCCGAGAGGCTAGAAATGCAATCTCTCACCTCACTATAGACTTTGTGGCAGACCATTTATTCGAGGCAATTCGTTATGTTTCCTAACTCGATATGGTTCTATAAGTCCCCTGGAACTGGAGAAAATGCTTGAAGTCGAACCAAACGGCAAAGACAAAAAAAACTTGAGAAATAGACAGGCTAGCTATTTAGATGGAGAATAAATTGGAATGAGCATTCACGACGTATATCGTCCCATTCTCACCTACTTTCGACGCCAAAGGTTGCGGAAAATTTACGAAATTTTTCCCACAATCGATGAAACAACAAATATTGTTGATGTGGGCGGCGATCTTTTTTTCTGGGAACTAGCAAAATTGGAAGGAATGCCTTTGGGTAAAATTACGATTGTGAATCTCTACCCTAGCAAGGATACTTTGCCAGAAAATGTAAATTGGGTAGTCGCTGATGGTAAAAAATTACCTTTTAATGATGGCGCGTTCGATATTGCATTCAGCAACTCGGTAATAGAACATCTATATAACTGGGAATCGCAGACTGAATTTGCTGAGGAAATCAGAAGAATAGCGCAAAATTATATCGTGCAAACTCCCAGTAAGATATTTCTAGTAGAACCTCACTATCTAACACCATTTATCCACTGGTTGCCAAAAAAAGTCCAGAGACCCTTACTGCGTAATTTTACAGTTTGGGGCTTGATTACTCGTCCCAGCCAAGAATATTGCGATCGAGTCTTAGCTGAATTAAGGCTTTTGAATAGGCAGGAAATGTCAAAGCTATTCCCAGAGGCAAAAATACAAAGTGAAGATTTTTGGGGATGGGAGAAATCGCTGATTGCCGTCAAAAACGCGAACGAAGGCTAGCGACCGTGAGGTATGGAATTTTGAAACCTTGGACAAATACCTGGAACTGGCTAACGAACGTGTGCCGGTGCGCGGAAGTCAAAAGTCATGCATTCAAAAGTAAAAATGCCTTTGAACCCTGGCTTTGGGCTCGATCGGGCGATCGCTTATTATTTCTGCCGCGCTACAGTAGCAGAAAATTGGCTCGAAATTGGTCGTCACAGTTGTTATTGGAGAAATTAGCATAGTGAGAGTGCTGCAACTGCATAACCTTTATAAAATCGCTGGGGGGGAGGATGTGGTGGTCGAGGCAGAGAGAGATCTGCTAGAGGCCAATGGCCATGATGTTGCTTTATTGCAAGAAGATAACGATCGCATAACAGATACCTTGTCTCAAGCGATCGCGGCTGTGGGTGCTATCTATTCTCCTTCTGCGAAAAAACAGGTGCGAGCAGAAATAGCTAGGTTTCGCCCGGATATTGTCCACGTCCATAATTTTTTCCCGCTGTGGTCCCCTGCGGTTTACGACGCTTGTAGGGAGGCAGGAGTACCAGTAGTGCAGACCCTGCACAACTACCGTCTTTTTTGCGCTGGTGCTTTCTTTTTCCGGGATGGCAAGCCCTGCGAAGACTGTATGGGCAAGTTCTTCCCTTGGCCGGGGGTGGTTCACGGCTGCTATCGGGACAGCCGATTGGGAACTGCGGCAGTGGCGGCAATGCAGAGCTTGCACCGTGCTAGGGGAACTTGGCAGGAGCGCGTGGATAGATATATTGCTCTGACCGAGTTTGCACGGGAAAAGTTTATCGAGGGAGGGTTGCCAGCAAAGAAAATCTTAGTTAAACCTAATTTCCTTTCGCCGGATACTGGCGTGGGAGAGGGGCGTGGGCAATATGCTTTGTTCGTGGGACGACTCTCGCCGGAAAAAGGACTCTCTACACTGCTGGCAGCTTGGGAAAAATTGGGCGATCGCCTGGGTCTGAAAATAGTAGGAGACGGCCCAATGCAAGAGGAGGTGGCTGCCGCAGCATCCAAGCTTCCGAGAGTAGAATGCCTGGGGCGGCAGCCGAAGGAGCGGGTGCGGGAACTGATGAAAAATGCCAAAATATTGGTCTTTTGCTCTGTTTGGTATGAAGGTTTTCCCATGGTTTTGTTGGAAGCTTATGCCGTTGGGTTGCCTGTAGTAGCTAGTAACCTGGGGAGTTTATCTTCTTTGGTCGATCCCGATCGCACGGGTTTGCACTTCCGTCCCGGAGATCCAGATGACCTGGCGGCTAAGGTGGAGTGGGCTCTAGCGCACCCAGAAGACCTAGCTCGGATGCGCCCAGAGGTGCGAGCCGAGTTTGAGGCCAAATATACTGCAGCGCAGAATTATCGGCAATTGATGGAAATTTACGAACTAGCTTGTAGTTCTAGTTCTAATTAAATAGACCCGCTGGCAATTTTATGGCTTTTGAGTGCAAGTGCAATACTGGACTAACTGCAATTTAAAAGTCTTAATGGCGCGGAAGTATGGCGAACAATTCGTTCCTAAAAATACTCTATACTATAACTGCCTATCCACCGGCGATCGGCGGTGCTGAATTACATACTCACCGAATTGCATCTATTTTAGCAAAAAGACATCAGGTGAAAGCGATCGCCCAATGGACGGAAAATCGCACGGATTGGTTGCTGGGAACTACTTGGCAAGCTCCAGAGCGCGAACAAGAGTATCAAATAGATGGAGTTTCAGTCAGACAAATAACCCTGACTAAGGCAGAGAGATGGTCTTTGTTGCCCTATGTCTTGGGATATTATGGTATCAAAAAACTAGCTATAGATAAGATTGCCGATCTGCTGGCTCCAAAAATAGAACAATACGCACCGTCTGACTTGGATCTGATCGAAAATGTGAGGATGGGAAGGGAAGGTCTTAGCTATGCCTCGATGAAACAAGCTCGTAAATTAGATATTCCTTTTATATTTAAGCCACTTCATCATCCCCGTTGGGTGGGATGGAACTATAGAGACTATATTAATCTGTACCGCGAAGCCGACGCGGATATAGTTCTGACGAATACAGAAAAGCAAACCTTAATCGAGCTGGGAGTTAAAGAAGAGAAAATTTTTGTGACTGGTATTGGTCCGCTGGTAGCCGAAACCTCTAATGCTGAGAAATTTAGAGAGCAAAATTCTCTAGGCAATAATCCAATAGCCTTATTTCTAGGTCAGAAGTATAAATATAAAGGAGTTGAGGCGCTCTGGTTGGCTGCGGCGGAAGTCTGGAAAAAAATTCCCGACCTCCGCTTCGTATTCATTGGACCGCGTACAGACTTTTCTAGAAAAATTTTTGCCAAAGTCAACGAATCTCGGGTTGTTGAATTAGGCAAGGTGAGTCTGGAAGAAAAAACGAACGCCCTAGCAGCCTGCGATGTTTTATGCGTGCCGTCAATGCAAGAAAGCTTTGGGGGAGTTTATACGGAAGCCTGGATTATGGGCAAACCCGTTCTTGGGGGAGATATCCCGGCAATTAGGGATGTCATCGATGATGGGGTGGATGGTTTTGTAGTTAAACAAGAGCCCAATCGAATTGCGGAGAAAATTATAGAGCTGATGAGTCAAGCATCGTTACGAGAAAAAATGGGTAACGCTGGGCGGCAGAAAGTGCTAGAACGCTATACCTGGGAAAAGCTGGCGTTAAAAACTGAGTTGGCCTACCGTAAGGTTTTGCAAGGATGATGGCAGAGCGGGGCTGCCGAGTATCTGTAGGGGCAAGGCACCTTCGGCACCTTCCACAGGCGATCGCGAATATAATCGAGTGAAGGACTTCAGGCTGCTGGAGACCACTATTAATTAGTTGAAAATACAGAGGAGGAACAAGTGTCCGTAGTTATTGTAACTGGTTCTGGAGGTTTGATTGGCTCGGAAGCTGCCCTATTTTATGGCAAAGCCGGGTACAAAGTATTGGGCATTGATAACGATATGCGCCAATACTTCTTTGGCTCTGGAGCTTCTACCGATTGGAATCGAGAACGTATAGCGACAGCATTGGCAGATAAGTACGAGCATTACAATGTGGATATCCGCAATGCTGAAGACATTAACGAGATTTTCTCGAAGTATGGCTCGGAGATTGTGCTAATAGTCCATACTGCAGCTCAGCCATCCCACGATTGGGCGGCTAAAGAACCGTTTACAGATTTTACGATTAATGCCAATGGGACGCTGGTGCTATTAGAAGCAACCCGACAATACTGTCCGGAGGCAGTGTTTGCCCATTGTTCCACAAATAAGGTCTATGGCGATCGCCCCAATACTCTACCCTTGGTAGAACTAGAAAAACGCTGGGAAGTTGACCAAAGCCACCCCTATTACCCCAATGGCATCCCAGAGACCATGAGTATCGACCAGAGCATGCACTCGCTATTTGGTGCGTCTAAATTAGCTGGGGATATCTTGGTACAAGAGTACGGGCGGTACTTCAATATTAAAAGTGCTGTTTTCCGAGGTGGGGTACTCAGCGGGCCACAACATTCGGGCGCTCAATTACATGGCTTCCCCTCTTATCTGATGAAATGCGCCATGACTGGCACCCACTACACTATTTTTGGCTATAAAGGGAAACAAGTGCGGGATGTGATTCACTGCAATGATGTAATCTCAGCCATGAATACCTTTTTTGAAAATCCTCGCATTGCCGAAGTTTACAATCTCGGTGGCGGACGGGAAAGCAATGTTTCAATGCAAGAAGGGATCGAAATGTGCGAGGAAATTACCGGCAAGAAGATGGATTACAGCTATACGGAAACAAACCGCATGGGCGATCATATTTGGTATATCAGCGATTTGAGCAAGTTCAAATCCCATTATCCGGGTTGGAAACTAAGCTATCCCAGCGTCCGAGAGATATTCCAAGAAATTTACGATTTTAATACCAAGCAAAAGCGTTGGAATTAGTCGGCGTTATACCATTTTGTAATTTTGGATTTTGACCCCTATAAAATCCTTCCTGTTGTGAGTCTTCCACAACGTAGATATATTTTTTCAAAATGGTATTAGTTATGATTAATACTTGACAAGTGATAACTATTCACTAAAAATATTTTAGGTGGGGTATGTTGTGTTTCAGCATTTTTTCTGAATGGGGTGTATGGGTGAATAGTGATTTGTACGGGCAATCTCCCCGCAATTGCCCCTTCCATATTTTGAGGTGTGTAATTCACTATCATGTATTTAAGATCGCGGAGGCTAGCTGCCAATGATTAATGAGGGACAATTCCCTATTTTGGGAGTAAAAATATCTGCAATTGATTATGAATATGGGGTGAAGGCAATCGTCGAAGCGGCAAAAAAAGGCGAGTCCCTGGCAATGACAGCTTTAGCGGTTCATGGGGTGATGACTGGGTTTTACGATCCGGTGCATCGACGCCGCCTAAATGGGTTGGACTTGGTAACGCCAGACGGTCAGCCGGTAAGGTGGGCGCTGAATTGGATTCATGGGATTAAGCTGCCCGATCGCGTTTATGGCCCAACGCTGACTTTGAAGGTTCTCTCAGCAGCAGAGAAAGAAGGTTTGCCGGTCTATTTTTATGGCAGCAAACAGGAAATTTTGGATAGCTTGCTGTCAAACTTGCAGGTAAAATTTCCCAAGTTGAAGGTTGCGGGAGCCGAGCCTTCTAAGTTCCGCCGGCTTTCTAGCTCGGAAAAAGACGAAGCGATTAAAAGGATAAAGGAGAGCGGGGCAGCGATCGCTTTTGTAGGCTTGGGCTGTCCGCGTCAAGAGGTCTGGGCCTATGAGTACCGCGATCGCCTCCCCATGCCGCTAATGGCTGTGGGCGCTGCCTTCGATTTTCACGCTGGTACTGTTGCCCAAGCCCCGCCTTGGATGCAGAACCTGGGACTAGAATGGTTTTTCCGATTACTCCAGGAACCCCGGCGCTTGTGGAAGAGGTATCTGCTCTTGAATCCCGTCTATTTGACTTTTGCCTTTTTGGAGACTTTCTCTATTTCTAAGCGGCCGGTTTTAATGCCGGACGGAATGGAGCCGGAGGAATCCTATGGCTAATGACAAGGATAAGGTATATTGATTTCATAGGAGTAAGCACTCAGTTGTCAGCGGTAAGTTTATGCGCGGAGGGCGGAGCGTAGCTTTTCTGTACGACTATTGCAGAAATTGCTTTGGCCAGTTTTGAATTATTATCGTTAATTCGTAGTGCTATATTTGCAAATCTCATAAGCCAATGCCTGAGTAGGCGGAGTAGCTAGTGCAGCGCGGCAGAAGTAATAAGCGAGCGCGAGAATTGTGGCAGGGAGCCAGGGTACAAAGGCATTTTGAATTTTGAATGAGAGAACTTTGAATTCCGCGCAGCGGCACTAGGCGTAGCTTGAAGCTGCATTACCCCTCGCGGGCTGTGAAACTTGCGTTGCAAAAGGTAGGAGGTTTAAAATGGATCCGGCACTAAAATTTGCGGGCATTGCCATAGAAGCCTTTATTGTATCTAGTCTGCTATCTCAGGCATATCAGCTCATTTCTGCCAAAAGCAATACGGCGGTGATGCTGGGGTTTTTGCTACTGGTGTTGCTTGGCAATGCGAGTTCGATCGTTTAGGCAATTTGAACCATATTTGCATAAGCTAATAACATATCATCATAAGAGAGGCTGTCGGTTTCTTTTTGTGGAACCCAAAGCAACTCAGAAATTAGCAGATACTCTGGGGTTACGGCAGCGATCCGCTGCAATGCTTCCTTGAGTTGTTCTGGGTCGTAGATTTCGCCAAATAGAGGATTATCGTCTTCGCTGCCAATTAAGAAAGTTACGACAATATAGGAACCGGGTTCCTCGTCTGTATCTGGAGCGATCGCTTCTTGCTCCCGAACTCGGCCATTAACATTGGATAGGGTTTCTGTACTGAAATTGCTGCGCTCGGCGATGGAAATCTTCTCGAAAACCCGCGCCGCTTCTTCGCGAGTCTTAACGGTCTGGGAACTGGCAGATACATGAGTCCAGTAAGAGTCTTTTCTAAGGACTTCTAGGGCGCTCGCTTGCAAAAGTTCTACGAGCCCTTCTGGAGTTTCTGTATCTGCATTGATGGTTAGCTCCGAGAGTTGGGATTGGAGGTCGGGGACATTGGCCAGGAAGGCGACCTGCAATTTGCTGACGGTGACTATGTTATTGCTCAGTTCTTTAGAGGTGCTTGGCTTGTTCCTATTCCTAGAAAGTAAGAACCAGGCGATCGCCAGTATTCCTGCTGAAACCAAAAGAAATAGCAGAAATTTTACCCAAGGAAATCCAGGATCGGACCCAGACGATTTGCTTGCTCCAGAAGAATAGCTAGGCGAGGGATTTGCTTGCGCGGGTTCGGATATTCCTACAGCAGATGGAGCAGAGTTCCGAGGTATCGGAGCCGATGGCAATCCGGACTCTACTAATCCAGGCTCTGCCAATCCGGACGGAACCGGAGCGGGGGGCTGACTCTGGTTGGGCGTAGTAACGGGCCTTGAAACCGGCACTGGCACTGGCACCGGCACCACTATAGTTCTCTGGGGTGGGTTCGAGGATGGAGTTACAGGAGTCCTCTGGGGCGAACGGTTTTGGGGTGGAGTTATCGGCGCGATCGGCTGGGGAGGCGGTTGCTGTTGCCAAGAGCCTCCCCGAGTCCGTCCCCCAGTATTGCCCCTGGATTTTTTTGGTTGGGACGAGTTGTCATTGCCAGTATTTTGGTTTTGACAGGAGGAATTGGTTTGGGAAGGGTCATTACTCCCACTATTTCCACTCTTGTTATTACAAGAGTTGGAAGAATTGCTTCGCGACGGGCTGCTATTTGTGCGGCTAGGACTGGGTTTTGGGAAAGAATTGCTTCGCGACGGGCTGCTATTTGTGCGGCTAGGACTGGGTTTTGGGGAAGAATTGCTTCGCGACGGGCTGCTATTTGTGCGGCTAGGACTGCGCCCAGAGCTACTGGGGCGAGAATTAGAGCGGGATGGGGAAGACCTTTTAAAGGACCCGCCTCGGCTTCGTCCGCCGCCTCGGCTTCGTCCGCCGCCTCGGCTTCCACCGCCTCTTCTAGCTAATGCGACTGAAGATTCTGTTTTGAGCCACTCCCCAGGATTTTTGCTGGTGAGATTAATATTGATGGCCTCGAACAGGACAAATAATACCAGGGTGGTCGCTAAGAGTTGAAACTTACGCATAATATCTAAATCCGCTGGCCCTAAGTTTAATGATAGCGTATTTACCCGAGAATGGCCATAAACCAAGGTCATACCTAATTCAAAATATATAACTTTTTGAATTAGTCCAACAATTTAGGGCTTTCACTGCTATTAGCTCTATTAAGGCTACTGCCTCCCACGGCCTCCGACGCTCAATTAATTCTCGGTTACCCTGTCATATGGTCTGGCCATAGGTGCTAGATGTGCCAGATATGTTTTGTTATAGCGATCGCTCGCTTTTTCTTATAGTTTTGTTGACAGTAACGATAAGGGACTTGCGCAGAAATAAAGTACCAGTCCAAGAACGTTCTTGGACTGTCACCGTTCGGGCTGAGCTTGTCGAAGCCGGTACATTATTAACTTGCAAGTCCCTAAGTAAGCTATGGCTCCCGCGCCTCCTGGAATAGCAGAAGCGATCGCTCGCTTTTTCTTATAGTTTTGTTGGCGCATTGACTTTACATAAATGCTCTAGATGGTACTAGATGGTAACGGAACAAGGATGCTGCTGTCGCAAGGCCAATATTTTCGTTTGCGGGTAAAAAATAAGTAAATATACAGGGGCCGTGATTCAGGCCAAATATCTCAATTAGTATAGTTGGGGTCGTTTAGGGATCCAGAGGAAAAAATAGAAAATAAAAAAGTTAGTTTAGAGTTTTTTAATAAATGCTATAATAGATACTGGATAAACATCAGTTACCTGCGAAGCTCTTTAAAGGAGGCTCGATCCCCCAAGGTTTGTGGGGGGCTAGAAAAATAAACCTCCATAGAGCTTATGTCCAACAGGAAAAAAATATAGGCTTGGTGGCGCTGGGGGCTCTTGGTCAGTCAGGGGAAGCACTCATGCGATCTAGAAGTGGATTAAATTTCGGCAGAGCCGACCCACTTGCAGGCAATCTAATTCCCTAGTTTCCGATCTGGGCTAGATCCTAGGGAATTAGATTGGGCAACATCTGGTGCCAGAGGGTAACTGTAAATCTTTGGGAAGCGGTAAATCCCGCCCCGCTTTCCAGCGATCGTTGCTTTTAACTGGCTCGCCCATTGGCGAGCAAAGGATTGGAAGCGATAGTCTCTAGCGGGAAAGACCGATGAAACAGAAAACAACAAAGGCGATCGCAGCCATAACTTTTGCTTGCAGTTTGCTTTTACATCCGCTAGCACTGGCTGGAACAGTGACCTTCACTCCTCCACCAGAGAATGAAGCACCGAAGCAAACTGCTGGGGGTGCGTCCCGCAATGGCACTCAATGCCTGTCTGAGTCAACTGTGGCTGAATTGATGACGCCTTCGGTACAGCCTTTGATGCCAGAGAGTCGTTACGGAACGACAATATCGGAGCGCCCCACCATTTTGGTGTATATGCCAGAAACAAGTGCCCCAGAGGCTTTCTTTATTCTCTTAGATGAAAATAGCAAAGTTCATTATAAAAGCAATATTCCCATTTCTGGGGAAGAGGGGATTATTGCCATTGAGCTTCCAGAAGAGGCGAAAGCTCTAGAGCAGGGGAAAAACTATCAATGGCATTTTGTCCTCAAATGCAACGGGAAGTTACACCCAAGAAATCCCTCAGTGGATGGTTGGATTAAACGACTTGAAGCGAATGGGACTGCTGATCTAAGGGGAAATCCGGGGGCAACCTTGGAAGATGCTGCCTTATTAGGAGCTGCAGGAGTATGGTACGATACCATCGCAACAATGGCACTGCTACGGGAAGCTCTACCTACAGATCCCGAGATTGCAGACAATTGGACAAACCTGCTGGGTTCCGTTGGCTTGGGCGCGATCGCTCCTGCTCCGATGATTGGAACGCTCGATTCCGCCTCTGCGATGCATTAAATGGAGAGACTCGGGGGCAAGGGAGCAGGGGGCAAGGGAGCAGGGGGCAAGGGGGGCAAGGGGGCAGAGGGCGATATTCTCTCCCCATCCTTCCCGATCTCTCTCCATCCTTCCCCATCTCTCCCTGCTCCCTTGCCCCTTTGCCCCCTGCCCCCTTCCCTATCCTTCCCTATCTCTCCCCCCTTGTCCCCTTGTCCCCCAAGTCCCACCTCCGAATCAGATCGGGGCGGCGATCGCGGGTTCTTTGGATTTGCTGTGCCTGTCGCCATCGAGCAATTTCTCCGTGATTGCCAGATAGCAAAACATCTGGTACTCTCCAGCCTCGGAATTCTGCCGGTCTTGTATAGTGAGGATAGTCTAGCAGGTCGTTCTCAAAACTCTCAGCTATAAGGGAATCGGCTTTGCCCACAGTTCCAGGGAGGAGGCGCACCACCCCATTGATTAAAGCCAAAGCTGGGATTTCGCCCCCGGTCAGGACAAAATCTCCCAAAGAAATCTCGCGGGTGACTATATGCATAACCCGCTCGTCAACTCCTTCATAGTGGCCGCAAATCAACACCAGTCGCTCGAAATTGGTTGCTAACTCCCGGAACAGCCCTTGAGTCATAGTCTCTCCTTGGGGAGTTAGAAAAATTACTTCCTGTTTGTCAAAAGCAGGCAAAGACTCCACAGCAGCAAAAATTGGCTCTGGCTTGAGTACCATGCCCACACCACCACCATAGGGCTCATCATCAACTCGCCTGTGTTTGTCGGTCGCAAAGTCGCGAGGATTAACCAAGTTAACCTCGGCTATTTTTTTGTCAAGGGCTTTGCCTAGGAGTCCCGATTGGAGTGGAGTTTTGAAAAAATCGGGAAATAGGGTAATCAGATCGATTCTCATAGCACTTTTATGTTAGGTGGGAATGGGTAATGGGGGTCCTACGCCCCGGAGGGCGGGCTACGCCTACGACCGGCTCAGCCCTATGCCCTAGCGAGCGGGCAGGCTCCGCCAACAAGAGGCTCAGGAGAAATTGGGAATGGGGAATTTTACTCAATTACATGCATATTGCTAGCGCCTAGCTTAAAAGACAGTAGGAAATATAAGACTTACGGAAATTGCCTTATGTACGCTAAATGTAGGGGCGAATCGTCATTTGCCCTTACATTTAGAGTTAATGCGGAAGGTCCTATCTAGCTGTGGCGACAATGACGCAATACAAATGTTGCTACGGCAAATTTTAGGAAAGCGAATGGGAATTGGAGCGCGATCGTGTAAAACCTGATTCTGCATCAAACGGGTAGGCCGTACCGGAAACTGACCAGACACTATATTATTTAGACTCCGAGCCTATAAGAGAACTTGAGTCCTATGAAAAGCTAAAAGCGGGTATTGGGGGGCCAATCATGTAAATTTGCTAAAGGTCTCCTTAATTGTTTAAATTGATTATTCACTATCAATCATTGCGCGATCGCGGCATGGCTTGAAACTATAAGCCCTGATTTATTCTCTCATGGGCCTGTTTCGAGATTTATTTTCTCTTGACCTAAAAACGCGCCGCGCCTTATAGGTATAGTTGTTCCTATGGCGCTCTATCGAGAATATGGATTGCTCCAAATTCCCTAGGAGGGTGGCGGGTAACCAACACGAGGGTCCATTACCTAAAGTCAAGGAGAAATATTTATTTGGAAATCCCTTAAGGTTTGAAAGGGTTCAAATAAATTTTTGAAATGCGCCATTGAAGCGCGTTCGAGGCAAATGACAGCCAATAGCAATACCGTCGATGCAGCAGTTAGAATCAAAAATCCTGAAACAAAAGATGCCCCAAGCACTAAAAAATACTGTAATGGTGATTGGCGGAGCTGAAGATAAAGTTCACGGCCGCGAAATCCTGCAAGCGTTTTTTGTCCGGTCTGGAGGTAATAGGGCCCGGATGGCAATAATTCCCTGCGCTTCGCGAGAGCCAAGGGCTGTGAGCAGCAGATATACCGGAATTTTTGAGGATATGGGTGCCAAGGATATTAAAGTGTTTGACATCCGCGATCGCTCTGAGGGGGAAGACCCGAAATGGCAAGAGTACCTGGAAGACTGCACGGGGGTGTTTATTTCAGGTGGAGACCAACTCAGACTCTGTGCCTTGGTAGCGGATACTCCCATGATGGAAAAATTACGGCTTAAAGTACGCGAGGGCAGTATTGTCCTGGCTGGAACCAGTGCGGGAGCCGCAGTAATGGGCCATCATATGATCGCCGGTGGCGGCAGCGGCGAGTCTCCCAACCGCTCTTTGGTGGATATGGCAACGGGCTTGGGTATCCTGCCAGAGTTGATTGTGGATCAACATTTTCATAACAGAAATCGCATGGGGCGCTTGCTATCGGCGATCGCCTCCCATCCAGACAGAATTGGCATGGGAATAGATGAAGATACCTGTGCCATGGTAGAAAGCGATGGCATTGTCCAAGTTATAGGCAAAGGAGCGGTGACTGTTATAGACACCGGGGAGTTGTCCTATACCAACGAAGCCTTTGTGGGAGCTTCCGAGCCCCTAAGCCTGTTTAATTTGCGCCTCCATATCTTGTGTCATGGCGATCGCTACGACCTAAACAATAGAAGTATCATTAATCCCGAAAATGGAGAACGCAAGTAAGTAGGTCCAACAGTTAATAAAGTGGTCCTAATAAGGCACGAGAACCACCGTCATTAGGAAAAAATGTTCGCCACGAACAGTTATCCGGGACTAAGAACCCTGAAAGTAAATTTTTAGCCTGCATTGCTTCCGTTGAAAGGATGACCCTCCGGGACAGTTATGAAAATACTTAAAATCCAAACATTGCGCGGCCCAAACTACTGGAGCGTCAGACGCCAGAAACTCGTCCTTATGCGTCTGGACTTAGAAGACTTGGCCGAGAAGCCAACCAACAAAATCCCTGGTTTTTACGAGGGAATAACCGAAGTGCTGCCGAGTTTGGTAGAACACTACTGTTCCCCGGGGGTGCGAGGTGGATTCCTAGAGCGAATTAGAGAGGGGACCTACATGGGTCATGTAGTAGAACATGTCGCTCTCGAACTCCAAGAGCTAGCGGGAATGAGGGTGGGCTTTGGTCGCACCCGCCAAACAGCAAGTCCTGGGGTGTACCAGGTGGCGATAGAACATATAGACGAGCAAGCAGGCCGCTATTCAGCAAGAGCGGCAGTACGCTTGTGTCGAAGCATAGTGGATACTGGAAAATATCCCCAATCAGAAATAGATAGAGATATCAAAGACCTGAAAGAATTGTGGGCGGAAGCTTCTTTGGGACCTTCTACAGAAACTATCGTCAAAGAAGCCCACTATCGGGATATACCCTGGTTCCACTTAAGCGCTCGTTCTACAATCCAGCTAGGACAAGGGGCAAATCAAAAGCGAATCCAGGCCACGCTAACCGATTACAGCAGTATTTTAGGAGTCGAACTAGCCTGCGATAAAGAAGGCACCAAGAGAATTCTGGCTGATGCTGGGGTGCCAGTTCCTAGAGGGGCCGTTATTAAATACCTCGACGAACTGCAAGATGCTATAGAAGATTTGGGAGGCTATCCGATTGTCATTAAACCCCTTGATGGCAACCACGGGCGGGGAATCTCGATCGATATCAAATCGTGGGAAGAAGCAGAAGAAGCCTACGATGCCGCGAGTGCTGCCTCCAAAACTAGATCTGTAATTGTCGAACATTACTATACGGGGCGAGACCATCGGGTATTGGTCGTTAACGGCCAAGTTGTTGCGGTAGCCGAACGGGTGCCAGCGAGGGTAATAGGAGATGGGTCGGCTACGATTCAAGAATTGATAGAGGAAACAAATAGAGACCCGCGCCGAGGAGAAGGTCACGATAATGTATTGACCAAGATAAAGGTAGATCGCAAAAGCGAACAACTCCTAGAAAGTCAAGGCTATAGCCTGCAAACGGTATTGCGGAAGGGAGAAATCGCATATATGCGGGCAACTGCCAATTTAAGTACGGGGGGGATTGCGGTAGATAAAACCGACGAAATCCATCCAGAAAACATCTGGCTAGCTCAAAGAGTGGCCAAAATTATCGGCTTGGATATATGCGGTCTGGATATAGTAACGCCGGATATATCGAAACCCCTGCGAGAAGTCGATGGCGTAATTGTAGAAGTAAACGCTGCGCCAGGATTTCGGATGCATGTCTGTCCGAGCGAGGGATTGCCTAGAAATGTTGCGGCAGCAGTGCTGGATATGCTGTTTCCGCCGGGAACGCCTAGCCGGATTCCCATTTTGGCCGTAACGGGCACTAATGGAAAAACTACCACTACCAGGCTCCTGGCTCACATTATGAAGCAGACAGGTCGCACGGTAGGATTTACAACCACCGATGGCACCTATATTGGCGATTATTTGGTGGAGAAAGGGGATAATACAGGTCCCCAGAGCGCGGGGCTAATTCTCAAAGACCCAACAGTGGAAGTGGCGGTTCTAGAAAGCGCAAGGGGAGGAATCATTCGCTCGGGTTTGGCTTTTGATTATTGCGATGTCGGAGTGGTTTTGAACGTATCGGCAGACCACTTGGGACTAGACGATATCGAAACTATCGAACAAATGGCCAGGGTGAAAAGTGTAGTGGCGGAAACGGTGCGATCGCAAGGCTATGCGATTCTGAATGCAGAGGATCCTCTAGTGGCTGGAATGGCGGAACGGGTGAAGGCTAATGTGGCTTACTTTTCGATGAACCCGGATAACGAAGTCGTTTGGAGCCACACTCGCCAAGGTGGTTTGGCTGCGGTCTATGAGGATGGTTATATATCTATTCTTAATGGCGATTGGACTTTGCGGATTGAGGAGGCGGTCAATGTGCCCCTGACAATGGGAGGGCGGGCGCCGTTTATGATTGCTAATGCTTTGGCAGCTTGTCTGGCTGCGTTTGCCCAAGGGGTGGAAATAGAGGAAATTCGTGCTGGCTTGGCTTCGTTTCAGGCATCGAGCGAGCAAACCCCCGGGCGGATGAATCTGTTCGATTTGGGAGAGTATCATGCTCTGATAGATTATGCCCACAATCCTGCTGGCTACAAAGCTCTGGGGGATTTTGTGCGGAATTGGCCTGGAGAAAGTATTGGCGTGGTGGGCGGACCAGGAGATCGCCGCGATGAAGATTTTATTACTCTGGGTAAATTGTCGGCGCAAATCTTCGACCGGATTATTGTTAAGGAAGATGACGATACTCGGGGCCGTAGTCGCGGAGATGCTGCAGATCTGATCTGTAAGGGAATTGAAGAGGCCGATCGCAAGAAAAAGTACGAGTCGATTCTTGACGAGACAAAGGCGATCGATACAGCGCTAGACGAGGCACCGCGAGGTAGCTTGGTGGTGATATTGCCCGAGAGCGTCAGCCGATCGCTAAGTCTGGTCCAGAGCAGGAAGCCCGTAGGGGAAGGACTCATTCCCCAAAATGGCGCTAGTGGAAAAGCCTAGATTTGAAGAAGCCCCCAGATAAACCCAAGGCATTCCTCGGCCGACAATAAGTAATGAGGTTAAGCAAGCGGTTAAGCAAGCCCATTGGACCGTTATGCGATCTGGGATACAAAATCTACCTCTGCTTGGAGCAGGTGGATTTTGCGACTAATGCGATTTCAGGAGCAAAGACGCTCCCTTGCGATCGCAAAGGTGTATATGATGGTAGAGACCGCAATTTTGACGGTCGGATAATGTCCTCAAAGTGATTTTGCGAGAGCTTGGAACTGTGTCTTTGACTTCAATTCCCTCAGTGCGTACCCAACAACACTACCTCATCCGTCACCTGGCGGATACGATTGAGGGAGTGTGGCAGCGTTATTTGGACCTAGAACCCTACCCTCTACCAGCGGAGTTGGGGTATGTTGAAGGTCGCTTGGAGGGAGAAAGACTTAGAATTGAAAATCGCTGCTACCAGACTACCCAATTTCGCAAGCTGCATATAGAAATGGCAAAAATTGGGAAAAGTCTGGATATTTTGCATTGCGTGATGTTCCCGAAGCCTATCTATCCCCTGCCGATGTTTGGGACCGATTTGGTGGGAGCTAGAGGACAGATTAGTGCGGCGATCGCCGACATTTCTCCTGTCGGTCCAAGCGGCACTTTACCAGAAGCCTATCGCGATAGTTTGGAAAAACTAGGGCCAGCCAAATTCTTGGAACCTCGCGAACTGCCACCTTGGGGCAATATCTTTTCGGAATTTTGCCTGTTCGTGCGGCCTAATGGCGAAGAGGAAGAAGCATTATTCCTTTCCCGAGTAGAGTCTTATTTGAAAATTCACTGTAGGCAGGCGATCGCTACCCAACCTGCTAACCCAGAAGAATTTTCCGAAATTATAGAAGGCCAACGCAACTATTGCTCCAAACAACGCAAAAATGATAAGACCCGTCGGGTTCTAGAAAAAGCTTTTGGCGCGGAGTGGGCAGAATATTATATGACTACTGTTTTGTTTGACGTACCAGAAACCTTTGTTTAACAAGCGATTAGCAATATTAGCAATTAGTCCAGAAAAAGTCCAGAAAAATTAGTAGTGATATGGAGAAACCATCACCGCCCCCTCAAAGAGTTCGCGCCCATGTTTTTATTTCTGGAAAAGTGCAAGGGGTTTCCTATCGCTTTTATACCCAACAGAAAGCTAAGACTTTGCTGGTGCAAGGTTGGGCGCGCAATCTTAAAGACGGGCGAGTAGAGGCCGTTTTTGAAGGGACTAAAGAGGCTGTTGAAAAGATGGTGTTCTGGTGCAACAGTGGGCCGCCAGAGGCAGCAGTAGAAAATGTGGAAGTAGAATACGAGCAACCAGAAAACCTGCGAGGGTTTGAAATTAGATATCGCTGGGAAGATTGATATCTGTTAAGGGAAGAGCGGAATTGGGCATTGGGCATTGGGCATTGGGCATTGGTATCGGGGAATTGGGCATTGGGCAAGCGCCAGAGCCTCTGCTGTTGCTACAAAAAGTATTGTCATTTCAAATAAAAATGAGACAAGATGTAGGGGCGATTCGCGAATCGCCCCTACAATAAGGGCGATCGTAACTGTATCAAACTTATTGAAATGACTATAACTATGAAAAGATCGGAAGAATCTTTTGCTCAAGCAGGGGCAAGACACTTACATGATGCCAAGATTTTGCTATCGGAGCAGCGCTGGGACAACGCGGTTTATCTGGCAGGCTATGTGGCGGAATGTGCCTTCAAGGTCTTAGTGGAGATATATCTAGATCGAGACTCTTCGGCAGCCAAAAAATACGGCCACGATCTAAAGAACCTGGAAGGGAAAGCAATGGAAAGGCTGCGGGTAATTTATCCCGTGCTTGGCGGACAATTTCCAGGGTCGCGCACAAGTGGAACTGCTTTGGCTCGTTGGAATCCAGAGCAACGCTATGCCAAGTCTGGCCGTTGGAGCAAAAGCGAAGCAGATGCAGCAGTAGAGCGAGCGGCAGAAATCTATAGCGAGATTCTACCCGGACTGATTTTAGATGGCAGAATTTCCAGTAGAGAACTTTAGAGTATGGACATTACCTTCGGCGAAACATTTGATAAGGTAAGAGAGTTATTTAGCGAACCAGATATAGAAAATAATCTGACAAAATATGTAGAGGCGATCGCAATCATAAGGGACATTTACGGTAAAATTAGGGTTTTTATCGAGCCTCAAGAGGAAGTGAAGCTAGCAGAAGAGGCTATCGAGAATTGCCATCAAAAACTGGCCGAAAAACTCGGTTCATACTACGGCGAAGACATCTGGCTGCCAGAAGGGGAGGGAGATGGTTATAAAGCATTGATTGAGGTAATAAAAGAGGAAAGAGTACCGGCAGAGTGGGATGATGCTACTGTTTCGCCTCGCTGGTACATACTAGAACGCCATGTTGCCAAACACGCATGGACAACTGAGGATGCAGGGAATCCACCTTGGCCGCAGGAGGTTGTGTACGCGGGACATCAGGCAGCAGTTGTCAGTTTTTTTTCCTTTAAAGGCGGCGTTGGTCGCACGACTGCTCTGGTGGCGACAGCTTTGACTCTGGCTCGTAACGGTCACCGGGTTGCGATGGTCGATTTGGATCTGGAAGCTCCCGGTCTAGCCGCAATCTTCCCGGCAGATACTGGAGACAATACTGGTGTTATTGATTATTTGCTAGAAAAGAGAATCCAAAAAAATTGGCGCTTAGCCACCCACCTGCGATCGCTCGGAGAGCAAGCGCTGCGGGGAGAGGGGGAACCATTGCGTTTGCTGCCAGCGGGTTATATAGATGAAAAATACCTGGAAAAATTGGCCAGACTGGATGTCCAGAATTTGGTCGATAAAGAACTTGCCAAGAATCTCAGAGGGATGCTCAAGGAGCTGGCGAGCGCGGCGGGAAATCTGGATGTTATCTTGCTAGACGCTAGAGCCGGATTCCACGATTTGGGGGGATTGGCGATCGCCAATCTCTCTCACGCAGCAGTAGTATTCGGCACCCAATCCAGACAAAGCTGGGCGGGACTAACGCAGGTGTTCCGTCGCCTCGCAAGACCTCTGGCGGACGAACCTCTACCCGTATTGCTGATTCATAGTATGGCTCCTGGATTGGGAACTAGGGAAAGAGAGCCAGAATTGCAGGAGTTTAGGGAGAAAGCTTATAGCGTTTTCCAAGAAAATTATTATATCAGCCAAGATCGGGCAATTCCCAACTCCAACGATAGGGAGGCACCTTTTTGGCCGGTAGTTCTGGAATGGCAGAGCGAGCTGCGTCGAGAAATCGCTTTATTCCCTCTGGATTCAAGTCTGGGGGAAGCGAGTCGCGTCTCGGGGCTGGTTTCTATCTTGACAGGCTCACCTTATCAAGAGCTGGCCTCGCGACTCTGTCGGATTGTTGGGCGCAATCTGAAAAAAGAGAACGAGGAAAACGAGGGGAAGCCATGAACAATTTTGACAAAAAAACACTGCTAGAATCGATCGCTAATATCGCACCAGGACGCTCTAATGCAGAGCATGAAGGCAATGATGAAAGTCTTTTTTTGAAAAAAAATATGCCCGTACCCGATTATCGTATAGCCTTGGAAAGCGACTGCCTGCTAGTATTGGGAGGGCGCGGGGTAGGCAAGACAGAATTATTCCGGTTGCTAGCCAATCAAACAGGGCGTAAAACCCTGGTAAAAAACATGAATATTCGGGGATTGCCCCCTTTGGAGGAAACAATATGGATTGCGGGTTTTGGTCTAACCGGACAGCAAAGAAAAAACTTGCCAAGTCCAGATACTGTAGAAAACCGGATGAAAGATGCCGAGGGAATCGATTGGCGGGCATTCTGGATTGGTTTGATGTTGGGGGCATTGCTTGGGGAAGAGAGCATAAAATTAAATTTATACTGGTTTGATAAGATACCGGAGGAAGTTCAAGAAGCTTTGGTCGAGGAGCGCTTACCCCTACTATCGGAGTGGTTGCCTCTGGTTCGCCAAAACCTGGAAAAGCTCAACTATGCTCTGGATCGGTTGGATGAAGAATTAGTTGAGAGCGATCGCTGGTTATTCGTTACTTATGACGAACTAGACCGAATATTACCGCTTGACCACCAGCTAGTAGCTCCCATTCGCGAACTGCTGGCATTTTGGGTCTTAAGCTGGCGTCGCTGGGAAAGAATCCGACCCAAGATTTTTTTACGCACAGACCTGTTTCGAGAGGATTTTTTAGGATTTCCCGATGCCTCTAAGCTCAGGGCTCACGAGGTTCGTCTGGAGTGGGATGCTTCATGGTTGTATCGATTGCTGGTCAAACGTTTGGCCAATTCTGGAGCGGAAATGAGGGATTATTTAGAAGAGCTGGTTCCCAATCTAATCTCCGATAGCGATTCGCCCCTAGGGTGGCTGGCATCAGCGGATGAATCCCGTCTGGAATCTGCGATAAACAAAATGATTGGTAAGTTTATGGGTAATAGCCCCATACAAGGATATGTATATAGCTGGATACCGAACCACCTCCAGGATACTCAAAGCAGAATTACTCCCCGGACTTTTTTAAGGCTGTTTTCTTTAGCAGCAGAGCGGAGATTAGAACATTTTGACCCCACAGCTCTAGCCGGGAGCCAACTCCTCGAACCCTCGGATTTACAAGAAGCGCTGATTAAGACTTCTGACGATCGCATTCAGGAGCTGGCCCAAGAGGCATATCCTTGGCTGGAAGCGCTTAAGACCAGTCTCAAAGGGTTCAATCTCCCGATCGCCGAAGCAACATTTTTAGAAGCCCTGCAAAATACAGAATGGAGCGAACTACCGGGAAAACAGCCTCCAAGCTCAAAACCTGCGGAAGTTTTAGAGTATTTGCTGCAACTAGGAATCGTTGAAATTAGCATGGATAGGCGCGTTAATATGCCAAAAATTTATATGTATGGATTTGGTTTAACTAGAAGAGGTGGCCGTAAGCGTCGCAAATAATATAGCAGCAAGCAATTAGAGTCGCCTATCGATGCAATTTCGCGAGCAACATCCAGAAATACCTTGGCGAAGCTTGGCAGGTATGCGCTTCGGTAATTGTTGATGAGTACGACCAAGTTGACCTGGATATTGTTTGGGACGTAATCGAGCGTGAAATTCCTCAAATACTCGTTCAGATCGAACCTCTGGTTATTAATTCTCAAGAACCATAGCCGCTAAACTGACGAGACCAAAAAATTAACATTAGCGATCGCACTTGGCATTCGCGCCAAATACCAAAGAAATGCTTGGACGGATGGCGATCGCACTTACCAAAAGAAGGTGCGATCGCCGACTCTATAACTCTGTCTTATTTACCCAAATGCTCAGTCAGATAATTTGGAGTATTCCTAATGCCGCAGAGCTTGGGAGTTGCAATGCGATCGCGGCCTTGCTTACTTAGCATCTTCTAAAAGACTCTCAAGCATTGGGAGCAAAACTTTGACAACGGGATTATTTGTAAGCTCCATTAAGGCAGCCTTACCGCCTGCCTTCAAAGCTTTGATGATTTTGCCCTTTGTGTCAGGCTTTTTCTCAATTTCTTCCACAGCCTTTGCAGCAACGCTTGCTTTCTCGGCAGCCGTTGTTGTTGGGTAGGTTTGAGATAGTTGATCTAAAAGCTCTTGAATCTCGGCGGCAGCCTCGGCAAGATTTGTTTTTTCTTCTGCTGGGACATTATTGCTGCTACTCACAATAATGTCCCTACCCACCTCCCCTGCATTGATGACACCACCTACTACGCTGCCTACTTTAATTGACTTATCTTCTGTCATTTACTCTTACTCTTATCATGTAAAAAAAATTGCCCTTAGTCTATAAGTACCCGTGCAAAATAAATTGTGCATTTCCCTACTTATCGAATCCCAAGTCCAGTATAGGGTAAAGCTCCATGCTCTGTGGACAGTAATAATATACAATTTATTTTGCCTGCCTACTTATCATATTGACGACATCGCCTCCAACCTTTCCAGAGACAACAGATGAGCCATAAGATTTCTCTATTTTAATAGATTTATCTTCAATTTTCTCTATATTAAATCTTTCAAAATTAACCTCTAAAGCCTGGGCGTCATCCTTATTTATAATATCGTATAAAGTAACAATAATATCAATAACAAATTCTTTTTTGCTAGACGTTAATATTACTGCTTCCCCTGAACTCATTCCAATTCTTAGCCCATATTCCTCATCTGTTCTACTTTTGTCCAAGTTGCTATGCTGCCAAAACAGCCAACCTGCGAATATAAGAATAACAATGCCAATGCCATAGAAGAAAAGAAGAATAAATCCAAGCCCAACAAGAGACCAATACCACGTCGGCACAGTTTGATTAATTGCATATGTTTCTGTGAGATCGGCCAGTTCGACAGTACATATATTTCGTATTTGATAGACGCTATTACCAAAGACGACCGTGTTTTTGACAATTTTCAGTGAGGGGGTTTTAATCGTTTTTACCTTGCTATCTCGATCGGCGCTGCTGTCTTGAGGTAGCATTTGGTGCAGTTTAGATTGTAGAGAATTACCGTAATTCATTACATTTTATCCTTGATGAGGATTACTAGCTCGGCATTGCTTGAAGAGTTATTTATTCCACGCCCTTACCAATGAGTGGAAAGACAGATTAATGCTTACCTCAGTATTGCTTATAAAGAAAAATTTGTCAAGTCTAAAAACGTATAATCTTGTAATTGCTTTTTCCATAAAAAGTCTAACTTTGTACTAAAATGTGGCAAAAAGTCAAAAATGCGATACCATATACAAAAAGGTTGCGTCTTCTTAGCCCCATGAGTCTTAAGGAAATGTTAAATCTAGCAGATGAGATAGTCTTTACCAAGACTGGCCAGCACCTGGACGATCTACAAAAGGCGGTGCTGCTAGGGACCCTAGAACGTCAAACATACAAGAAAATAGCTAAGGATTTCGACTGTTCGGAGAGTGGCGCGAGGAATGCGGGGTCGGAATTATGGCGGCTACTTTCGGAAGAGTTAGGCGAAGAAATCAGTAAAACGAACTTTCGCTCGGCAATGGAAAGGTTGCAAAACTCTAATGTTTTAAACTTTGTGCGCGATATTAGCGATAGTTTCAATATTTGTGGAGAACCGCGCTACAGCCCCTCCGATTTACAAGATCCAAACCGGGCAAACGAGCAAACGTCTAATCCTCAAGAGCAGCAGAATTTACATCAAGATTTAAGTGAGATGCCGGAATTGGGTGCTTTCTACGATCGCTCCTCCGAATTAGAAACCCTCAAAACCTGGATTATCCAAGAACGCTCTCGCCTGATAGCGATCGCTGGCATCAGCGGGATCGGCAAAACCAGCTTAGCCGTGCAACTTGTCGAACAAATAAAAGACGAGTTTGACTATGTTATTTGGTGCAATCTAGAGGCATATCCTACTTTTCCCGAACTACAGGCTCGTATCACTCAGATTTTATCGCCACCAGAAAAGCCAGACAGATCTGCAAGTAGCCAAAACTCTTTAGCACTAACTAATTCTTTACAAAAACACCGTTGCTTAATAATATTGGATGACCTTCACAATATTTTTGCTAGCGGCGAATTAGCGGGTAAGTTTAAGCCTGCTTGTGAAGGATATCGCTCTTTTTTCAAACAAATCTTAAAATTATACCACCAAAGTTGCCTTCTCTTAATAGGTTGGGAGCAACCCAGAGAAATTACTCAAGCTCAAAGCAAAAACAACAAGATTCGCACCTTGCATTTAGCTGGTTTAGACCGGGCAGCCGGCAGAGAATTACTCGCAGATAGTGGCTTGGCACAAATCGATAACTTGCAAGAGATAATGC
The DNA here is from genome assembly GCA_010672965.1 of Oscillatoria sp. SIO1A7. Lineage (GTDB taxonomy): Bacteria > Cyanobacteriota > Cyanobacteriia > Cyanobacteriales > Laspinemataceae > SIO1A7. The sequence goes on along the minus strand of JAAHFN010000004.1, from coordinate 20,653 downwards.
ACCGATACCAAGGAAACCCCTTTTGGTTAAAAAGCGTCGCCAATTTGATTGAAGAAGTGGGCATCTGCTTAAGCGATCTATTGCCGGAAGATAACCCAGAAGATAACCTATTGCTGCCAGAAGATGTGAAAGACAGTTTGCAGCAGCAGTGGGAGCGTTTATCAGAAATAGAGAAACAAGTTATCTCCTTTTTGGCCGGACAATCTCAGCCAGTCAAGCGGGCAAAATTGCTCGGCAATGGAGGTATGCCCGCTTCAGATTTACTAAATGCCTTGCAATCTCTATGGCGACGTTGCTTTATTGAAAAAAAAGAAACCGCTTACATTCTATCGCCAGCGATGAAAAGTTATATTAAAGGGTTATATTTGGGGTAATGTTGGCTGTTCTTAGGGACTTGGAAGTTAATAATGTACCGATTCTTGGGCTATGCCCGGAGGGCAGGCTTCGACTCCGCTCAGCCCGAACGGCGATCGCAGAATCCGACTGTATAACTGGTACTTTATTTCTGCGCAAGCCCCTTATTTATTCTGAGTTTTGCGCAATTTCTCCGCTTTTGCTTGAGTATTCTGGCTGTATCTGCGATAAAGTGCTGCTCGATTCTGAGCCGTAGCGTATTCGGGATGCTCCTGCGAAACCGAGGCCATGAGCTTGGAAGCCTGATCCCAATTGGCAGCGATAACCAACCAATCATCGGCATTTTTAGCCAGTTTGCCCTCTTCCACGGCTTGTTGGGCCAGTCGCACGGCGCGAGCAAAGTTTTCTGTAGATTGGTCTGGTGCTGGGGCTTCAGGAGCTTTTGTTGCCGGAGTTGCTGCTGGAGTTGCTGCCGGTGTTGTTGCTGGTGCGGAAGCTGGCAGCGATCGCTTAGGTTCGACGACTTTTCCGCTGGCAATTGGCCCGAGGCTCTGCCGGTAAAATCCCCAAGCGGCGACGATCGCCAACATTGCTGCAGCACCCCAGAGAAAGCCGTGCCATAATTGGTTCGACTGGCGCACTTGGCGATCGGCGGCTATCTCTGCTGGGGCAAAAGCTTGCTTGCTTTGTTCTTTGGGACGATTTCTAGCATCTTCGAGCAGCCGCTTGATAATATTCGGTTTGGCCAAGACAATCTGCTCGGACCAAAGCAGTTGATTGTCTGGATCTCGATTAATTTCTTCTAGCCAAAGCAACTGCTGTTCTCTAACGAGGCGGCAGTTGATGTTGACTCGCCTAATGCCCCGGGGTGATATTGCCTCTAGAATCTCTCTAACGCGATCGATAATTTTATTTCGCTCCAGTTTCTCTTCTTCTGCGGCCTCGCACAGCAGTTGCAATATATTACCGGAGAAAACCGCACGGGTTCTCACCTCGTCAGGTGCCAGTTTTTGATTCAGGATTTGAATGATCGCGGCCACGCTACCTTGGCGAGCTTGTCTGGCAATATCATCCATTGGATGGATCGTTGTCGTTTGGTTTGGCAATTGATTACGAGTCAACACTGGCTGGCGTCTATATATACTTACGTTTAAGAGTATAGAATATCGGTTTTTTGCGATCGCTCTTGGGGCAGGCGTGGGAGACCGGGGGAGACTTGGGGACTTGGGGACTTGGGGACCGGGTGACGGGGAGACCCGGGGACCGGGGGACTGGGAGACGGGGAGACCCGGGGACCGGGGGACTGGGAGACCCGGGGAAAGCCTCTTGTCTCCAGATCTCCAAGTCCTCTTGTCCCCAAGTCCTCTTGTCCCCAAGTCCTCTTGTCCCCAAGTCCTCTTGTCCCCAAGTCTCCCAGTCCCTCGGTCCCTCGGTCTTCCGGTCTTCCGGTCTCCCCTGCCTCTTCCTATGCCCGATGCCAAGTTAAGATAACAAAACGGTCAATGCACCAGAAGTAAAAAATATTTCAGGGAAAACAGGCAACTGACTTATGAGCCAAGTAATATCGGGAAAAATATTTGTGTTAGATGACAACATCGATACCGATCAAATCATTCCGGCTGAATATCTGACCCTGGTGCCCTCGAAGCCGGATGAGTATGAAAAATTGGGCAGTTATGCTTTAGTGGGTTTGCCAGACCGCTACGGAAAGTTTGTGCTGCCAGGGGAAATGAAAACGTCCTACCCGATTATTATAGCTGGGGAAAATTTTGGCTGTGGCTCCTCCCGGGAACACGCACCGATCGCCTTGGGGGCGTCAGGGGTCGAGGCTGTGGTTGCTCTGTCCTATGCCAGAATCTTTTTCCGCAATTGCTCTGCCACTGGGGAACTGTATCCTATTGAATCTCCCGAAAGGTTGTGCGATCGCTTTGAAACCGGCCAAGAAGTTTCTCTCGACTTAGACGACAATATTCTTACCAATCATACTCTTGGCGAGACCTATCAGTTAAATCCCTTGGGTGAAGTCCGCCCGGTCATTGCTGCTGGGGGTATTTTTGCTTATGCTCGCCAAACTGGAATGATTGCGGCCAAGTAAAATTTGGGCATGGGGCATGGGGCATGGGGCATGGGGGGACAAGGGGACTGATGAGCTATTAACTATTATAGGACTTACGCACATCAGTTTTAAGTCTATATATAGGAGTTGCTGCGCAGTGCTACCCCTACATTTAGATCCTATGTGTAAGTCCTGTATTAATTATTCACTCCTCCCAATGCGAACATGCCCAATGCGAACATGCCCCATGCCCCATGCCCAATCCCCAATCCCCGATTTATACTTATTCAAGTACCCTCAAGACAAGTTGAACCTCTTTATGCTGCTCGTAAAATCCACAACCCGTCATATCCATATCTTTGCTGGCGAGGTCAAAGATAATGAAATAGTCCCTAGCGAGGATGTCTTAACCCTAGATGTAGATCCAGATAATGAACTAAACTGGAACGATGCTGCCCTCCAGCAAGTCAATCAAAGATTTGATGAGTTGGTTGCCGCTTCTGGTGGCGAGGATCTGACCGAATACAATCTGCGCCGCATAGGTTCGGATTTAGAGCATTTTGTGCGATCGCTCCTCCAGGAAGGAACCATCAGCTATAACCTCAACAGCCGCGTCGCCAACTACAGCATGGGACTTCCTCAAGTGGTTCTAGAAGAGGCCAAATAGAATTTGGGAATTGGGCATGGGGCATTGGGCATGGGGCATTGGGCATTGGGCATTGGGAGTGTGGGAAGGAGTGAATAAAATACTCCTCCGGCGTAGCCACCCCTTCGGGGCTCCCCACAGTCCCCACAGTCCCATTTAACCTTGTATGACGGTCCCCCTGGCCTAATGCCCAATTCGCCATGCCCCATAAAATAGTGTTTTTTATCCGTTTCCGGGCGCTAGCTTGGATCGGGAAGCGAACGCCAGCGCGGTACGACTAAAAGACAGCTAGAGATGCAAGAGGAATCCCCATGCAAAACCCTGCGGCTACGATATACTGCCCTAATTACTCCTGTCAAGCTCCGAACCCCGAGAGTAACAAGTTTTGTCACAAATGCCGCACGCTGTTGCCCAAACGCTACCTGTGGGCAGTGGGTGCGGGAATAGAAAAATCGAAGCAGGGGGATATATTAGGCGATCGCTACTTGCTAAAAGGGAAGCGGATTCTACTAGATACCAAACCGGGACTCTTGCCAGATATGACGGAAGATCTTCCCGAGGAAATAATCTCCTATCTAAGATTATTTCCCTATCGATTGCACGTTCCCCAAGTCTATGGGCGGTTGATACTGGGGCCCGAGGCGACAATCTGGCTTTTGGAACAAGCGGCAATTTACCCAGATTGGACCGAAGCTCCAGCACCGAAAGCCGGCCAATTGATGCCAGCTCTGACCGATGAGTGGGAAAAGGCCCCAGCAATGCGGCAGCTCAATTGGCTCTGGCAGATTGCCCAATTGTGGCTGCCCTTTCGCCATGAAGGGGCTCATAGCACTTTGCTCGCCCTGGAATTGCTGCGGGTAGAAGGAGCGATTTTGCGAGTATTGGAACTAAAAATAGAACCAAAAATGGAATCGGAACCCCCAAGGCTATCCCAACTGGGGGAAGTCTGGTCTCAGTTGATTCCCAAAGCCCAACCCTTAATCGTTCCATTCCTAAAAAAACTTTGCCAGCAGCTTGCAGAGGGTGAAGTGCGCGCTAGCGATCAGTTGGTGGCTCTGCTAGATCGCGCAGGGCGCTTGTGTGGCGAGCAGCAAATCCGAACCTATAATATAGGTACTGCTACCGACCAAGGTCCGAGTAGGACTCGCAATGAAGATGCTTGCTATCCGTCGAGCCAAACCACTAGCAGTAGCGGTCCGGGTATAGAGTCATTGGCGATTGTCTGCGATGGTATTGGCGGCCACAAAGGGGGCAATATTGCTTCTAATCGAGCGATCGAAACAGTCAAAAACTACATTCAGCAGCGATACAAGCTCTTTGATGGCAACGACGATTCGGAAACTCTATCGATTAATCTAGAGGGAGCAACGGCTGCGGCCAACGATGCGATTAGCCAGCAGAATGACGCGGAGCAAAACCAAGGGCGCGATCGCATGGGCACCACCCTAGTCATATCCTTAGCCCACGCCCACGAAATTTATCTAACCCATGTCGGTGATAGTCGTGCCTACTGGATTACCAACACGGGTTGTCGGCAGGTAACCTTGGATGACGATCTGGCTTCGCGGGAAGTTCGTCTCGGCTATGCCCTCTATCGAGATGCCCTGCAACAGGCGGCATCGGGCTCTTTAGTTCAAGCATTAGGAATGGCTCCTTCGAGCCATCTGCACCCCACGATTCAGCGCTTCATCATAGACGAAGATTCGATATTCCTGCTCTGTTCCGACGGTCTCAGCGACAACGATCGCGTAGAGGAAAATTGGGAAGCCGCTATTATGCCGATTCTAAAAGGTGAATTATCTGTAGAAAAAGCGGTCAACCTACTAATTGATATCGGTAACTATCATAATGGCCACGACAACGTTACGGTAACATTAGTTGACTGTAGAGTCAAGGCCAATCCGGAAGCTACAGTCTCTGCGGAGGCTCTGCTAGCGGAACTGGAGGATGTACCCCCTCCCCTAGACGATGGCGAGGCCGGCATGGACGAAGATACTAAATCGCCGGATATGCCTACTGAATCTAATACTGGGGCTCCGACCAAGATAGCTCCCAAACCGAAATCCTCGCCGATACCATTGCCTATTTTATTGGCAATAATTACCAGCTTAGGTTTAATAATCGCAGGTCTGGCCTATTGGGGGCTTCAAGAAGGGCCTTCTCGATCGAACGACTCATCGCCACAACCAACACCGGAAACTCCGGCACCGGAAACTCCAGAGCGACTCTCGGAAGAGTCGGAAGAGTCGGAAGAGTCGGAAGAGTCGGAAGAGTCGGAAGAGTCGGAAGAGTCGGAAGAGTCGGAAGCAGTAAAAACCCCTGCGCCGACCCCAAAGCCGACGCCGAACCAGTAGATAGGGAGACCTTCGGGGAGTGTGGGGAGTGTGGGAAGGGTGGGAAGGGTGGGAAGGGTGAGAGGTGCGGGAGGTGTCGCAGGTGTGGGAAGAACCGGAAAAAAATCTCCCTTCTCCTCCCTTTTCTCCCCACACTCCCCACACTCCCAGTCCCCTTGTCCACACTCCCTGCCCGAGCTAGGATACAAAGTAAAATGGCAATATAATTTTGTTTTGGAAAAGGAAGCCATGATTTTACTGCGTACTCGTCAGCTTTTAATATCGATTGTACTGGTCCTTGCCTTGCTGGTAACCGCTTGTGGTGGAGGCACCTCTGAACCGAGTCGTTGGGATGGCGCCCAAGAGCGCACTAGCGGCGCTCCCACTCAGACAACTGGGCAGCAACCCGCCAAGGGCGGGCAATTGAATCAGTTCTTCCCCACTGCCAGCGGCGAGTATCAGCGAGTCTTTACCCAAGAGAAAACCGGCTCGGCACTAGCAAAGTTAAAGAAAGGGGGCACAGAAGTGGCGACCCTGGCAATTAACGATACGGCCAATAATCCCAAGGCGGCAGAAAAGTTCAAGACTGCAACCCAAAAAATTGGCATCTATCCAGCGGTGGTTCAAGGGAAAAAGACCTCGATTTTGGTGGGTCGCTATCAGGTTTCAGTGACTTCTAAGACCCCTACATCCCTTAGCGCTAGCGATCGCCAAGCTTGGTTGCAAAAATTTAACCTCAGCGGTCTGGCAGGACTATAAAATAATCTCTAGAATCGCTCTAGAAAAAATAGATCTAGAAAAGACCGCTCTAGAAAAAACAACTGCAATCGAGCCGATTAACCCAAAGGCAAGATCGAAAGCAATAGTAAAGGCAAGCAAAAATAAGGAATACGCCCATGAGCAAGCCAATTTTTGAAATAGTAGATTCACTGCCGGAAGACAATATGACGATTAAGGCGTTGCGCGCCTTAGATTTTGTAGTTCCCGGGGAATGGGAAAACGTCGTAGGCTTTGAAAACACGATTCGCTTCGTGACTGGGGAGGAGGACGAGGATCTAATCCAGCAAATCGGCGAAAGAGCAATCGAGCTGTATAACGATAAATCCGAAGGTTACCAGCGAGCCCTATGGCTGTACCAAACTATTGATAGTGCTAGCAGTGCTTTGGGAGCAGCAGCTTTGGCTAACAAAGTCGGCGAGAATATTAGCTTTTTGGGCTTTTTAAGCAACTTAACCCCCAAAGCCGATAAAGCGCAAACTATCGATTTGGTGATTAAGTTAGTGGTCGAGTTAGTCGCTTTCTGCCAAATTAACGGCATTCCTGGAGATAGCATTGGCGACTTTATCGGCGCTCTGACAGACTACGGCGGCGAGTCCATCATCCGTCTGGCAGCTCTAATTTGTTATGACGGTCTGATTCCCCTCGGACCTGATTTCATCGCGGCAGCCATAGATAAAGTTGAGAACCTGACGGCCGGCGACCTGGAACAAAACCAGTCTTTCCAGGGAGTGCAACCCCTTATTCCGGGAGACAATACCTCTAGCAAGTTGGGCTTCATCGGCGAAAGCTTCTCCTCTGTTTCTGATTGGATGGGGAGTTTTGTTGCCGATCGCGGCATAACTCGGGAGGGAGTCGTCTCGAATCTTAAGAATTTTGTGGACGTTGCCGATGATAAGTTAGATTATCTGGCGGCTTTCCTAGATGTGACTACTAATTATTACGAACACACGGGAGTCCAAACTCTGGCTCGTTCTTTAATCGACCGAGCTTACGCAGAAATTTAATATAGCAATCCTAAATTGCGATCGTAACGCGAGCAACTCGGTAACTTCAGGTGCTACTTGGGTTTCTGGCTAGGTTTTATAGCTCGGGTTGCGATCGCATACAGTTTAGAATTGGTATATTACCAATAGGACTTACGCAAATTGTCTTATGCAACAATAAGTGTAGGGGCGATTTCACCATTTGCCCTACCAGATATAGGGGTAATGCGTAATTCCTGACCAAGCAAGACTATGGAAGGCTGGCCGATAAAAGCCTTCCAGTAGCTGGCTCGTAAAGCCGCCATATTATAAGGAATAGAAAGGAATTAATCGTTAATGGCTGAAGAAAACACCACCAAAGATTCTGCGCCAGCAGAAAAGGAAGAAAAAAAGGCAGCTAAGCCAGCTGCACCCAAAAAAGCTAAACCAGAAAAGGTAGAAGATAAACCCTTTGCGGATTTTATTCACCAAGATTATCTGCCAGCCTTAAAGTCTGCGCTGACCAGTCAAGGTCTTGAGGATGTAGAGGTGGTTTTGGAGAAGCAAAAGATACTCGTCTCCGGTCTAGGTTCTAATACAGACTGCTGGCAAGTAATTGGTCGCTGGCCTGCCGGAAAGCGCCAATTTAATATCTATTTCCCCAAAGCAGATATTGCTGGGCCGAGAGCATTTTCCTGCTCCGACATTGGCGCTAAACCCAGCACTCTGGAACCTTTCTTGATTGACGAGCGCAAGATTACTTTGAAACTTTTGGTGTTTGGTGTCTTGCAGCGGTTGAACGGTCAAAAGTGGCTTTCTCCCAATTAGGGCGAGGTGCTTGTTTGAGAGGCGATCGCTTTGGTCAATGCGCGTTTTTCGCATAGCATCTGTGCCCTTGAGAATCACCGATCGTAAGGTGCTACTTTAGCTAGCACCTTATCTACATAAAATAAAATCAGCCTAATAGAGGAAAAAATTATCTAGGCTGCTAGGAGCGCACCTTATATAGCGTTTCTCAAATAAGTGTAATTTACATCTCGTAGGGGCGACAACCCCCGTGCGCTCGTTGCTTCGCCCCAGATAACCTCATATATATTCCGTTAAGCTACCAAAGTAATTTCAAAAATAGCTCCTTTCGGTTGGTTGTTTTTGACGCCAATTTCGCCCCCATGCGCTTCAACAAACATTTTGTAAAATGCTAAAGTCCAATTTGCGAGATGTCCGACAGCGCTCTAAAGACGAAACTGGCGAAATACAGGGGATGATTTACCCTCAACTTCAAGGGCGAGACTATGAGCCCCTGTCTCCTGGCAATCCGATGTTTTTAACTTTCGACGGGTAAACGATAACCTATCAAGAGACTGCGATCGCTTATCCCCACACCCGACACCCGACACCCGACACCCGACACCCGACACCCCACACCCTACACCCTTCCTTCCTACCTCAACCACCAAATCGGGGGGCGGGTCTTGACTAAAATCGACTTCGCGCCCTTTTACTAGCGGTTGGCTTTGAATGTAGTAAGGGACTTGCGCAGAAATAAAGTACCAGTCCACCGTTCGGGCTGAGCCTGTCGAAGCCCTTGAACTGGTACATTATTAACTTGCAAGTCCCTAAGCGTTATCCGGTTCTGCACTTTTTTTTAGGCGCGGATAGTTCATGGTTGTCGAACCCATAGTTTTGATTCGCAGCCCCATCAGTTCCACCAGCGTCCAAATGAAATACCCAATTAAATGAACGTAAAATTCATGTTCTTGTAAAGGCGAGGTAATTTCTAATACTCCATCATCGTAAGTTAAGCGAGACCCGCGACTTTGGGGCAAGGCAGCGAGAATCTGCAGGTATCCTTCCCAGGAGATATCCCGCAGCACGACCCGCTGCTCGCCGACAGGTTGCAGGCTGGACTTTGGTTTTGGTGCGGCAATTGCCATCGAGCGACCTCCTAATCGATTTTGGATTTTGGATTTTGGATTGGGGGAACCCTCCCGGTGCTAGACTTCGGTTTTACCGTTTGTAGCAATTTTACAATATTGTCGCCTGTTAGGTCTTCCCATGCCGAATCGTCTTCAGCTTGCTCGATCGCAATATTGTCAATTTCTTCCTCAGAGAGCTGGCCTGGGTTTGCTTTGTCGTTTGCAGTCATAATTGCTATTTTGTTAGGGATTTATAAATAAGTATTTCTCCTGTAGGACAGGCGTCCCGCCTGTCTCCAAGTCCAGGACAGGCGGGACGCCCGTCCTACGAATTGGGTAATTTATTTTTTGGAATACCCTTACGATCGCTTGGTCTGCTGTGGGCGATTATTGTGCTGGCAGCGATCGCTCTTTTCCTATAAATAGCTTCAGCATACCGAAGGAATTAAATTGTGGTTTCGCCGTTCTTATTCTCTTCTTGCATTTGCGCCATAACTGCTGCTTCTATTTTCACCTCAAATTCGGGATATTCTACAGTGGTTATAATATGAAGCGGGCGATCTGCCAGTCTATCCAAATAGGCTCTAAGCGCTTGTTTGTCCTGGCGATGTCTGAGAAAATATTGTCTTAATTCGCGATCGGACATGGCAGCATAGTTAACTCGATTCATAGGCATTCAAACCATTCGCGATCGTGCAGCACCGATCCTAGCATACTTGATATGACTCAGGACTTACGCATGGGCTCTATAGCGGTTCTCAAATTGATGTGAGGTTTCTGGGGCGAAGCATCCCAATACAGAGATTCCCGTTTGGAGCTAAGAGATAGTCTTGGGGATGCTGTCGCCCCTACGTTTTCGTTAGTTACACTTATTTGAGAAACGCTATATATCTGGTAGGGGTCAACGGCCGGAGTACCCCTACACTTAGGGCACATCTCCACAATTTGCGTAAGTCCTATGACTAAAAGCTGACTGCTGACAGCTGACCGCTTCTGCTATATAAAAAAGCTTGTGTGTTGGGCGCAATGCCCGAGGCGCTAGCTAGAATACTGGACCGAGAATGAAGCATACAATCCATAGCGCGATCGTTAATTTTATCTGGGGCATCGCCGACGACGTATTGCGAGATGTCTATGTGCGGAGCAAATATAGGGATGTGATTCTGCCGATGGTTGTCTTGCGCCGCCTTGAAGCAGTGCTGGAGCCGAGGAAGGACGAGGTAAGAAAAAGGAAGAAGGCGTTCGACAGGGCCGGCATGACCAACCAGGATGAAGGGCTTCGCGAGGCGGCTCGGGTGCCGTTTTACAATATCTCGGAATTTAGCCTGCGGGATTTGAGATCCCGAGCCAAGCGGCAGCAGCTAGAGGCCGACTTTAGAGACTATTTGAACGGCTTCTCTACCAACGTCCAGGAAATTCTCGACAAGTTCAAATTCCGCAACCAGATTCCCACTCTAATCGAGGCGGATATTCTCGGCCATCTCATCGACAAGTTTTTCGACTCCAAAATTAATCTCAGCCCCGAGCCAGTTCTCGATCGCGAGGGGAAAGAAATCCTTCCGGCTCTGGACAACCATGCTATGGGGACTATTTTCGAGGAGCTAATCCGCCGCTTTAGCGAAGAAAATAACGAAGAAGCCGGGGAACATTTCACGCCTCGGGATGTGGTTACGCTGATGGCGGACTTAATCTTTTTGCCTATTGCCGAGCAAATCGAGTCGGGCACTTATCTCGTATATGACGGAGCTTGCGGCACTGGGGGTATGCTGACCGTGGCCGAGGAGCGCCTCATGGAGCTGGCGCAAGACCACGAAAAGATTGTCTCGATTCACCTCTACGGCCAGGAGGTGCAGCCGGAAACCTATGCTATTGCGAAAGCGGACTTGCTGCTGAAAGGGGCGGGAGGCGGGGCCGATAACTTGCAGTACGGCTCCACTCTCTCCAACGATTGTTTCCCTTCCCAGAATTTCGATTTCATGCTCTCCAATCCGCCCTACGGCAAGTCGTGGAAAACTGATTTGGAGCGCTTGGGGGGCAAAAAGGATATTCGGGATTCCCGTTTCGCGCTGCAGCACGGCGGCGACCCGGAATACAAGATGCTTACTCGCTCCAGCGACGGGCAGCTAATGTTTCTGGTCAATAAGCTCTCGAAGATGAAGTGGGAAACAAAGCTCGGCAGCCGCATCGCCGAAGTTCACAACGGTTCTTCTCTGTTTACTGGGGATGCCGGCCAGGGGGAGAGCAATATTCGCCGCTGGATTATCGAGAATGATTGGTTGGAGGCGATCGTTGCTTTGCCAGAGAATATCTTTTACAATACTGGCATTGCTACTTATATCTGGGTGCTGGCTAACCGCAAGAGCGAGGAGCGCAAAGGCAAGGTACAGCTTATCGATGCTTCCTCCTGGTTCGAGCCCTTGCGCAAGAATCTGGGCAAGAAAAATTGCCAGCTCTCCCAGGAGCATATCGAGAAAATCTGCTGGCTGATGCTCCATCCCGAAGAGACGGAAGAATCCAAGCTTTTTGCTAACGAGGCTTTCGGCTATTGGAAAGTGGCGGTGGAGCGGCCCCTGCGCCTTGCTGTGGATTTGAGTTCGCGCCGGTTGAGGCAGTTCGACGAGATATGCCAAGCCGCCAAGGAAGAGTCCCTGGTTAAGCTGGCGCGGCAGGTGGCAGAGGAGCTAGGCCCCTGGGTTCATAAGGATTTTAATGCGGTGATGGATGTTTTTGGGCTCGTTGCCAAGAAAGAAGAGATTAAGCTGATTGACAAGCGCAAAAAGCTTTTGCAAGGGCGGCTCGCCGAGGCGGACGAGACGGCGGCTCCGGTTATCAAAAAAATTCACAAGCCCGGTAAGGTGAAGCCGAATCCCCTGTACGGCCTGTTTGAGGCGGAGGTAAAAGGCAAGGTCTGCACGGTGGAGTACGAGCCGGATACCAATTTGCGGGATAGCGAGCAAGTGCCTCTGCTGGAAGAGGGCGGTATCGAGGCTTTCTTCCAGGGCGAGGTTCTGCCATATCTGCCGGATGCCTGGATTGACGAGTCTAAAACTCAGGTCGGTTACGAGATTTCTTTTACCCGTCATTTTTATAAGCCGGCACCGATGCGGACTCTGGAGGAAATTAAGGCCGATATTTATGCTCTGGAGCGGGAAACCGAAGGGCTGCTGGAAGAAATTGTTGGGGAGGCAGAGCAATGAGGTTGGCTCCTTATCCTGAATATAAGGATTCTGGTGTGCCGTGGTTGGGGGAGATTCCGGCGCATTGGTTAGAGAAGCGAGCAAAGTATTTTTTTAGGGAGGTTGACGAGCGATCGCAGACCGGCGAGGAGGAAATGCTGTCAGTGTCTCACATTACTGGAGTAACACCTCGCAGTCACAAGAACGTGACTATGTTCAAGGCCGAATCGAACGTGGGTGACAAACTTTGCCGACCCGGCGATCTCGTTATAAATACGATGTGGGCGTGGATGGCAGCAATGGGCATCTCGAATCACGCTGGCATAGTCAGTCCTTCCTACGGAGTCTATCGCCCTAGAAATAGTGAAAGCCACGACAGCTCCTACCTAGATCGCTTGTTGCGAGTTGAAAGTTATCGGTCTGAATACATTTATCGCTCGACTGGTATCCGATCCTCTCGGCTGCGCTTATATCCAAACAATTTTTTGGACATAAAGGTAATCTGTCCGCCTCGTGAAGAACAGACTCAAATAACCCGCTTTCTGGATTGGAAGACAGCCCAAATTAACAAATTCATCCGCAACAAGCGGCGGCTGATAGAACTGCTGAAGGAGCAGAAACAGAGCATCATCAACCAGGCCGTGACCCGGGGCATCAACCCCGAAGTCCGGCTCAAGCCCAGCGGCGTCGAGTGGATTGGCGATATCCCCGAACATTGGGAGGTGAGGAGGATCAAGATCCTTTTTCGGGAAGTTGATGCAAGGTCGAAAACAGGTGAAGAAGAACACCTTTCTATGAGCCAAAAGCATGGAGGTTTGGTTCGCAGTTCACAATTAGAAGAGCGTCGATTAATGTCAGAAAACTACATTGGTGGCAAGCTGTGTAAAACTGGCGATATTGTTCTTAATCGGTTGAAAGCACATCTCGGTGTTTTTGCTCTTGCACCTTGTGATGGCGTGATTAGCCCGGACTATACAGTTCTGCGTCCAGCTTCTGGCATAGAACCGCTCTATTACGAACGCTTGCTCCGCTCGACAGCAATAAGGGCAGAGCTTGTAACTAGGTGTAAAGGTATAGTTGAAGGGTTTTGGCGCTTATACACTAACGATTTTTACACAATAAGGGTTACCTTACCACCAAGAGATGAACAGACTAGGATAAACGCTGAAATATCAAGGCGTCTTGCCCATATTGAGAGCGCTATATCCAGAGCCGATCGCGAAATTGAATTAATACAGGAATACCGATCGCGCCTTATCTCAGACGCCGTTACCGGCAAAATTGACCTGCGGGGCGTAGAGATTCCAGAAATATCCGCAGAAGAACTACTAAATATAGAAGAGGAAACCGCAGAGGAGAACGCGAGCCATGAGGAGGAGATAGGAGATGAAAACCAGCGATACTAGCGAAACGGGACTTGAATTGATTATCGTCAACTCCCTGATTAAGGAGGCCGGATACCAGCAGGGAGACCCGAAAGACTTCAAGGGCGAATATGCCCTAGATTTTGCGAAGCTTCTAGCTTTCCTTAAAGCTACCCAACCCGAAACAGTAGAAGCCCTCGGCCTGGAGCTTGAGGGTCCGAAACAGAATAAGTTCCTGGGTCGCTTGCAAGGAGAAATTACCAAGCGGGGTATCGTCAGCGTCCTGCGCCAAGGTATCAAACACGAATCGGCGAGGGTCGAGCTTTTTTACAGTACGCCAAGCCGACGCAACCGCAAAGCTGCCGAACTTTTTGCTGCTAATATTTTCAGCGTCACGCGGCAACTGCACTACAGCCCCGCTCGAAAACAACTGGCTCTAGATCTGGCTATATTTATCAACGGCCTGCCCGTGGCTACTTTCGAGCTTAAAAATCAATTTACCAAGCAGAATGTGCGAGATGCGGTCAAGCAGTACAAGAGCGATCGCGACCCAAAAGAACTCCTATTCCAATTCGGTCGCTGCGCCGTGCATTTTGCCCTGGACGATGCCGAAGTGCGCATGACGACGCACCTCCAAGGCCAAGACTCTTGGTTCCTACCTTTCAACAAAGGCCATAACGACGGCGCGGGCAATCCCCCCAACGAGCCCAACTCGCGCAACTCTGGCGGCATCGCTACGGACTATCTCTGGAAAGAAATTCTCAGCAAAGAAGGGCTCGCCGATATCCTGGAAAACTACGCCCAAATAGTCGAGGAAAAAGACCAAAAGACCGGCAAGAAAAAGAAAAAACAAATTTTCCCGCGCTACCACCAACTGGCAGTAGTGCGGGCGCTGCTAAGGGATGCAAAAAAAAATGGCGTTGGCAAGCGCTACTTGATTCAGCATTCGGCGGGCAGCGGCAAGAGCAACTCGATTGCCTGGTTGGCGCATCAGCTTGTCGGCTTGGAACGGGAGGGCAAAATTCTTTTCGATTCCATCATCGTGGTGAGCGATCGCCTCGTTCTCGACCAGCAAATCCAGAAAACCATCAAGCAATTCCTCCAAGTCTCGGCCACGGTCGGCCATGCTGCAAAGGCCGAAAACCTGCGCCAGTTTCTCCAAAGCGGCAAAAAGATTATTATCGCCACGGTGCAGAAGTTTCCGTTTATTTTGGATGCGATCGGCAAAAAGCAGGGTCAGAATTTTGCCATTATCATCGACGAAGCTCACTCCAGCCAAGGGGGCAAGACGGCAGCCAGCATGAATGAGGTGTTGGGTCTTTCGAGGGGAGCGGAGGGAGCGAGAACCGCTGTAGAATCTCAGGAGCAAGATAAGGTTAGCCCCGCTGGCTCGCAGCCAGAAAAAATAGAGGAGATAGAAGAAGAAATAGAAGAGGAGACGACCGAGGATAAAATAATCAAAATTATCGAAGGTCGGAAGATGCTGGCCAATGCCAGTTATTTTGCCTTTACCGCTACGCCCAAAAACAAGACTTTGGAAATTTTCGGCGAGCCTGACCCCGAGGGGGATAAGGTCAAGCACCGTCCCTTCCATTCCTATACTATGAAACAGGCTATCCAGGAAGGTTTTATCCTGGACGTGCTGGAGCATTATACGCCGGTAGAGAGCTATTACCGTCTAGCCAAGGTGGTGGAAGACGACCCTCTATTCGATACGAAAAAGGCGCAGAAAAAGTTGCGCCAATATGTGGAAGGGCACGATCGCGCCATCCGCAAGAAAGCCGAGATTATGGTAGATAACTTCCAGACAATGGCGATCGCGAGGCAAAAAATCGGCGGCAAGGCTAGAGCTATGGTGGTTACCAAAGGAGTCAAGGAAGCCATCCAGTATTTCTATGCTTTTAGAGATTATCTTAAGGAATGCGGCAGTCCCTATCGGCCTATTGTAGCTTTTTCCGGCGATCGCGAATACGGCGGCAAGAAGGTCAGCGAAGCAACCATCAACGGATTTCCCAGCAGCCAAATTGAAGACAAAATCAAGGAAGACCCGTATCGCTTCCTAATCGTCGCTGGCAAATACCAGACCGGATATGACGAACCCCTGCTCTACGCTATGTATGTGGATAAGAGGCTATCGGACATCAAAGCGGTGCAAACCCTGTCGCGGCTGAACCGCGCTCACCCCCAGAAGCACGATACCTTGGTGCTGGATTTGTACAACAGCACGGAAACAATAAAAAAAGCCTTTGAACGTTACTATCGCGCTACGATTCTCAGCGACGAGTCCGACCCGAACAAACTGCACGACCTAAAAGCGGATTTAGACGGCTATAGAATTTATGCCCAAGAGCAAATCGATCGCTTTGTCGGGCTATACCTCGGCGATGCAGAGCGGGACAGGCTCGATCCGATTCTGGATGTTTGCGTCGCTACCTACAAGGCCGACCTAGAGGAAGGCAGCCAACTGCAATTTAAGAGCAAGGCCAAAGCCTTCGCAAGGGCGTACAACTTTTTATCATCTATTCTTCCTTTCTCCAATGCGGAATGGGAGAAGCTCTCGATATTTCTCAATTTTCTCATTCCCAAGCTGCCCGCCTCCAGGGAAGAGGATTTGTCCCGAGGCATTTTGGAGGCTATTGATATAGATAGCTACCGGGTGGAGGTGAAATCCACTTTTAAGATTGCTTTGGCCGAAGATAACCAAGAAGTTGACCCCATGCCCTCTAGCGGCGGCGATCGCCAGCCCGAGCCGGAGCTAGACCCTCTCAGCAAAATTATTAGAGAATTTAACGAACTGTTCGGCAACATTGAATGGGAGGACAAGGATAAAACCTGTAAAGCCATAACTGAAGAAATACCGGCTAAGGTCAGCGCCGATAAGTCTTATCAAAATGCTATGAAGAATTCCGACGAACAGAACGCTCGCATCGAACATGACAGGGCTCTGCAGCGAGTGGTGCAAGGACTCTTGGAGGAGCATCTAGACCTTTTAAAACAGTTCAGCGACAATATGTATTTTAAGGAATGGCTGTCAGATAAAATTTTTGGCGCGACCTACCGTAAAGGATAGGGTGTAGGGTGTAGCGGTAGGGTGTAGGGTTTAGGGTTTAGGGTGTAGGGTTAAAACTTGTGGTAACTGCGAGCTAGAATCTATAATTGACCTATCGCCCATTGTCTGGCAAAATGCTTATAAACTTTGGGATTCAAAAATGACAGAAATTACCACAACTGAATTGCCCCAAACTCTCCAAACTCTATTTATAGAAGTCGAACGGACTAAAAACCCTCTAACTGTTATCCATGAAGGAAAACCATTAGTAGTTATATATCCCGCCAAATCCCAAGGTTCGCGTGCCCCCTTTGGAGCGATGAAAGGAAGCGGTGAAATCTTAGGAGATTTAGTTGCTAGCGATCGCGAGCCTTGGGAGGTTTTAGAATGAAGCTTTTGCTCGATACCCATATTTGGCTTTGGTATTTACTGGACAATCCAAAGCTGTCAAACAAACTTAAAACAGCGATCGCCGATCTTAATACCGAGCTTTGGCTGAGTCCAATTAGCATTTGGGAGACGCTTATTCTTGCAGAAAAAGGACGGATATCTTTACAGCCCGATCCGATCGCATGGATTAACTTAGCTTTAAAAATTCTGGAAACTCGCGAAGCCCAAATTAATTATGCTATTGCTATTTTAAGTCGCCAGATTTCACTACCCCATCAAGACCCTGCAGACAGATTTATTGCTGCTTCAGCCATTTACTATGGGTTAACATTAGCTACAGTTGATGCTAACCTTACAGGCAATTCAGCACTACCAACACTTAGTTAAGGAATATTCTATGTTGGTCTAGACGATCGCACTACCGCATTGGGGACTTGTGGTAACTGCGATCGCTCTTGCATCTGTGCCCTTGATAATCGCTTTTCTACCATTACCTGGCGGCGGGTTGGTGGTGCTTTTTCTCTGAGTCAACGCCAGTCTGGCGACCAGCCCGATATTTTTCCCACAAGTCAAACAGGCGATCGAGGGCATCTCTCTCATCCGCCGAATGAAAGAGAATCAAACTCGCCCAAGATTGCGTGGTTTCGATATTATATCGCTCTCTCACAGAGATTAAAAAATCGTCAAATTCCTTGTCGCCTTCGGTTTTGTTAGCTCCTATTTGATTTCTAGCCAAGTCGTATCCGTAATAAAAAGATTGAAAATCGAATATCGAGTAGCGACTTAAATAGAGCGTCGGTCTTTTTTTTATTTCCGGCAATAGGTCGGCGAAGCTTATCATAGTATAATTTCCTGGTTGCTTTGCTAATACTAACTCTGTAGGAAGCTGCACGCAATAACGACCAATAGCCACCAGGTTGCTAAGGGATTTCCAAATAAATATTTCTCCTGTAGGACGGGCGGAGCGCCTGTCCTGGACTTGGAGACAGGCGCTCCGCCCGTCCTACGAATTGGGTAATTTATTTTTTGGAATACCCTAATCCCAGAGGTATCGCTAACAATAATCATCGCCAGTTATTTTCTTGCAAACTTTTAAAATCCTCTCTCAGTTCGGCAATATCGTAGTGGAGAGGAATTTGGCGACTGGCCAGCAAGCGTTGAAATGCAAGCTGATTCATTCTGGCAAAACGACTCGCCTGCGCCAGCGTAAATCGTTCTTGTTGAAATAGCATGACAGCGATTTCTCGCAGCATTTCAGCTTCAGATATCTGAGCCGCCTGTAAGTCTCGATCGCTAATGACAACGCTCATTGGTTTTGCAGCTTTGTAAGGATTCTAGATATAGCATAGACTATTGACAGCCGTTGTGCCGGATGCGGCGTAGATTAAATTTTTAAATTCGCAATCGAGAGCGAGTCGCTTCTCTAAATAAGCAAGCAAGGTTTGACAGCAGGACTTTTAATCATGATTCGCTCTCCCTACGAGCTTCTTCGCGTCGCTCTCGAATCAGTTCCTCAGCGAGGCTAACCCCAGGAGCAATATCTTTAAAAATTCCTTGAACTTTTTCGACTTGCTGGCGGCGCAAGCTGACGAGACGCATACTAAATTGGGAATTGGGAAGAGCGGAATTGGGCATTGGTATTTTGAGTTTTAAGTTCTAAATATTGGTTGTTGTTTGGCTTGTTGACTATTATAGCAAAATGGTAATGCGATCGCCCAGAAACCGGCAAAGAGAAAATTTCATATTTTTGCCCAAATTATTACTTCTAATATTTGCTAAAATAGACTAACTGCGATTTCCTACAGGAAATCATTTCCATAAATCAATTCAAAATACCTATGACTTTAGAAACCGTTTTGAGTTTAGCCAAGCAGCTTAGCCTGGTGGAGAAAGTGCGCTTAATCGAGCTTATGGCTCCTGAAATTGAGCGGGAGTTAGTTGGGGCAAAAACACCGCGCCGATCTTTGTGGGGCATTTGTGCGGACTTGGGAAAAGCACCTTCTGCCGAGGAAATTGACGAAGCTCGCCGGGATGTTTGGGCTAATTTTCCTAGGTAGGATATCTGATGCTGCGTGCCTCTTGAACTCTCTGCTATACTAAACCCATCCGCAGTTAAGGAGAAATTCCATGAATGCGCTTTTAGAAAAACCAGTTAGGCTCTCGGGGGAGCAGCAGCTAACTTTATCGCCCATTACTTGGGAACAATACGAAACTCTGCGAGCGACCCTGGACGATTTGGCTGGACTGCGAATGAGATATCTGAAAGGAACCCTGGAGATTTGTCTGCCATCTCGACAGCATGAGTTAATTAAAAAAACCATTGCCCGCTTAATCGAACTGTATTCTATAGAAACCAATACCAGGCTTTATCCCTGCGGTTCCACCACTTATCGTAAAAAAGCCAAACAACGGGGATTGGAGCCAGACGAAAGTTACTGCATTGAAACGGATAAAGAATTTCCCGACTTGGCCATAGAAGTAATTGTCACTAGCGGCAGCATTGCGCTATTGGATGTTTACCAAGGGTTAGGGATTACCGAAGTCTGGTTTTGGAAAGGAGAGCGCTTTTTTCTATATTATTTACAAGGGAATGGGTATGAAGAGATTTCCCGCAGCGTGGTTTTGCCAGAATTAGATATTGAGTTATTGACCCGCTGCGTTAATATGAGCGATCGCTACGATGCCGTACTTGAATTTCGCCAAGCTATCCGCGCCCAATCTGGCTTTTGACCCAGCTCCGAAATTCGCGCACCAACTCCAAATAATCCATAGTCTCGACTTTTGCTAGAAACCCGCCGATTTCCAGCATAGAAATCTTAGGAAAAGCTAAGCTAATGTCGCTCGGGACATATTGTCGGTTTTTTAAAACATCGATTCTAAAGGAATTGCCATCATAGCGCCATACTTCCGGCACGTTTAGAGCTGCATAGATTTGCAAGCGACTAGCAGAGCCGCTGGTAATATCGATTTCCACGACTAAATCTGGTGCTGGGTCTTGCTGCATATCCAGTCTTTTTTTGCCCTTGACAGCATTCAGATTCTGGATGTAAAAGCATTTGTCCGGTTCGGCTCCGCTAAGGGACGGTAATTTTAAGGTCGTCGAACCAAGGGGTTCGATCGCGATTTCTAGTTCTTCTGCTATGGTTTCTACGAAGCGACCTAGGGTTTCTTTGTAACGTTCGCGATCGCGGGATGGAGCCATTATTTCAAGAATACCGCGATTGTAAGTTAGGCGCAGTCGGCGCTCGGCGCTAAGTTCCGTCAGCAAAGCTATATAGGTCTGCCAACTTATACCCGATAGCTGGATTGTTTCTTCTGGTCTGGCCAGTATCTTGTTGGGAACTGTTTTGACAGTCATGGCGAGCGATCGCGAGGTTGCTCTTCCAGTTTAGCGGAGGAGGCAGAGTAGGCGGAGGAAGCCGAGGAGGCGGAGGAGGCATAGGAGGCGGAGGAAGCCGAGGAGGCGGAGGAAGCTGAGGAAGCTGAGGAAGCTGAGGAAGCTGAGGAAGCTGAGGAAGCCGAGGAAGCGGACTTTCGAGACAATAATGTACCAATCCGCAGGCTGCTGGGCTTCGACTCCGCTCAGCCCGAACGGCGACTATACGTTCGGGCTGAGCGGAGTCGAAG
>JAAHFN010000039.1 GCA_010672965.1 Oscillatoria sp. SIO1A7 | reverse complement strand
AGGTCGAGACAGGATGCTTAGCTCAAAAATTAGAAACGCAAGTTAATATCGGTTGTAGCTGTCGAAATATAGTTTCCCGTACCATCCGGAGTCTTGGGAGTGCCATTTCTTCTTGGCTCGTTCGGTTAACGAAACCCAACTATACCAATCGCTACGTTGGGTTTCGTTGATGGCGGGCCCAACCTACATTCACACACTAAACCCCACACCCCACACCCCACACCCTAGTTTTTCCCCCTACACCCCATACCCCACACCCTACACCCCACACCCTAGTTTTTCCCCCTACACCCCACACCCCACACCCTACACCCCACACCCTAGGGATAGAGCGATCGCACCGCCCGCTATACAAGCCGTGCAGAAGCTGCATAAGGATCGGAAAGTCAAAAAAATTTCTGCCCCGAACGTTGAAATTTGAACCAAACTATGCTACTATATGTTTATAGCTTCCCATGAGGGGGGCAAAAAAAGAGGGCCACGGCTAGCCGCGACCCTTTGTAAGTGAGAAGTACACTTTAGTTAGTAGTGAGGTGTTTTCAGTCGAAAACCCCCTCAAAAAACCGGACTGCTAGGGGTATGCCTTGGACTTGTTGGGGCAAGTCCATTGGCATACTCCAATAGCTAGCCCGGATGGGAAGATAGCCCACCAAAACCCCGCTGACGAGGCAATAGGCAGCGGGGCGGTTTCCTTTGGGAAATGTGGGTCCTATGCCCTCCGGGCAGGCTACGCCTACGACCGGCTCAAGTGTGGGAAGTGCGATTCTACAACGACTTACCTTGTTTTGCACGGGCTTGCAAGTCCCTAATGCGCAACGACCCAATGCAACCCCTATAAATACCGTAAGGGATTTGCGCAGAAGTAAACAGTATTTACGCACTACCTCTATATCTGGTAGGGGTCAACGGCCGTTGACCCCTACACTTAGGGCGCATCTATACAATTTGCGTAAGTACGATACCGTGGTTGATGAAGATTATCTTACCGACGAGTGGATGCAACTATGCGATAGATTCACCCCACAGGCCCTTCGCTTGTGGCGGGGGTTGTAAAAAAAATTGGCAATTGGGCATATTAGCTTTTCTCGACACAAGCTCTTGCCCTCGGCATCAAAGAGGTCAAACTCTGCTGTGGCTATAAATTCCGGCGGAAATGAGACATAAAACCAGAGGGCTGGAGATTCTTGGGTGGTTTGCGAGAGAATGTAGATCGCCTCTATTTCTTAGATAGGAATAGCGGGCACTAAGGCCATCATAGATCGGCCGCGCATGGGTTCCTCCTGGTGCGCGATCTTCCGGTGCCCTGCCATCGCTCAAGGGTGGTTCCTCATTAAAAATTTCGGGGGTATAAGCGATCGAGCTGGCTGGCTGCAATTGTATTGTTGCCAAACTGCTGGCAAGACTCAGGATTGATAAAGCGCTCGCCAGAAAAAACCTATTTTTAGTCATAATCGTCACTCTTTATAGTTTTTAGCAACATAGATTTCACCGCTTCTATTGCCTTGGAATAGCGAACTACAATAGTCCCGCTCGTCGTTACTAAAGCGATCGCCGATGGAACCAGAGGCAAACACCCACCCGTTGCAAGCAAAACAACAAAGCAAATACCATATAAACTGCCGAGGGCAAAGACTCCAGCGAATACCTGGTGCAGCTCCAAGCGCAAGCCCCAAACTAATAGTCCGCCAACTAACGACCAAAATCCGATCCAGAGCCCGTCGCCCCACCAAGGCCAAAACCAGAGCAGGGGGCGATCGTCGAGAACCGCACTAATCATCTGACTGGCCATGTGGGCATGAATAAAAACCCCGGGCAATTGCTGCTTAAGTCCGCTGCCATAGGGGGTAGGAAGGCGATCGCCAACGCTCGGAGCAGTCAGACCGATGAGAACGATGCGGTCTTTAACTTTACCGGGTTCGAGCTTACCTGCCAGAACTTCCGAGAGGCTCACTTGCTCGGCAATGTTTTCGGAAGAGCGGTAATTGAGCAAAACCTGTTCCCCTCGGTCATCGAGCCTTTGGTAGAAGCCAGTATGTTTTTCCAAATCCTTAAAAATTACATCCCCAAGCTGCAAGTCTCCGGAGGTGCTTTTGGGCTTGATGCCTTCTGCTCGTAAATAACGGAAAGCTAACTGGGCGCTTAGAGCGTAGTTGACATTATTGCAAGGAGACCCGATAGGCACCATATAGAATAGATGCCGCCGGACGATTCCCCCCAAATCTACTACCAAATCGCTGAACCCCACCCTTTGCTTCGCCATGCCTGGAGGCGGCGCACCGTCAATTTGGTTGGGACGCTCCTGATCTGTTTTTAAATCTCCTGCTAGGCAGATAGCAACGAGGCGATCGCTTTGGGATAGATAAGCTTTTAGCTCTGCATGGCCGGGCTCCTTGGGAATATCTCTATAAATACCCAAACCGATGACTCGCGGTTCGTGCTGCTCCAGTTTCCGCAACAACTGTAGCATCGTGCGATCGCTAATTGGATATTCTTTTCTCTCTTGAATGTCCTCTTCAGTTACTTTGACCACTAGGAATCGGTCGTCCATTCCTTCATCCGGTCGCATCCGCATCAATTGGTCGAACGCGCCCAGCTCTAGGGGCTGGAGTAACCCAAAAAATCGCACCACCATTACCAATAACGCGGCAGCGAGGCTGGTTGTTCCCAGTTGCTTAATGCTGACGGGTCGAAACAAGCCCGCCCAAGTGGGAGGTAGAATGCCTGGATTTTGACAGATTGCGGGCAACCAATCAATACTGGGAAGCCGCTCTCCCCATTCGTCCGCTATTCTTTGCCGCGCTTGGCGAACTGCCACATATAAAGGTTGTTTTTGGCGGGCATAGGCTAAAAGAAAGTATTCTAAAAATTGCTGGGCAACGCGATCGGGCACCTGCTCTCGCATGGCGATAACCAAAGGAACCCCAAACTCGGTCACCAGTTGACGCGCCAATCCCAAGCCATCGCAGGAATTGAGAATGACCAGTTTCAAGCCGCGCTCCACCGCATTTTTGAAACTATTATCTAAATCCTTGAGTTCAAGGGTATCGGATCCTAGATATAGCCTTCCCGTCTGAATGTTAGCTTCGCTCTCGCTGTGTCCCGCATAAAAGAAAATGTCCCATTTTTTCATCCATAGGACATCCCTTACCTCCTTAGGGGTCGGCTGGTTAAGAAATTCTGGCTCTGCGCCCGCCGATCGCAAGCGCCTTAAACTATCTCGATCTGCTTGGTAATCAATGCTTGTACTATCTCCCCCTACCGCCAGAATTCTCACTTGTTTCCTCGGAGTTATCGATATACTTCTCTCAACTCCTTTAAACTCTAGGGGGCTGAAAGCTACTTCTGCTCTACGATAGTCCTCAAAAAAATCCCACTCCGACCAGGGCAGTTGCCAGAGGCGATAGTCGGTGGTTTTAATAACAAACCGAATTCTGTCTCCTACGCTCAGGTGGGTTCTGAGCATATTCTCAATTTTGTGAAAGCCGCGATCGTCGAGCCAGTCGTTAAACTCCTGTTTGAAGCGATCGGCGGCTTCCTTACCGCTTTCGACAGAAATCTCCGTCGGTAGCTTTCTGTAACCTACTTTTTTCAGCGCTCGAAATTTGCTGTCTAAACCGTTATATTTTTGCTGCCAAGCCCGATAACAGTCGTAAACTTGGGAAGCTGGGGGCAAGCTGCCAGAAACTCCCTCGGCTAGGGTGCGTCCGTCCCGGCCGTCTTCTTTAATCTCTACCAACTCGACCTGGTAGCCCAACTCCAGTTGGCCGTCTAGCGATAGCTTAACTAGCTTGTCCACAACTGCATTCGCACAATAAGCAATCTCTCGATTATATCACGAACTGCTCGGTCGCGCTTGTTTTGCCCCAAACAAGCTTAATGCCAAACCGTCCCCCGGGGGAGTCGCTCAGCCAGTCGTCTAGTTGAATTAAATTACTGGCCCGTCCCGCCCGAACTCGATCAAATGTTTCTCCCGATTCGTCGAGAACAATCATCTGCAAACCTTCTGGCAAGCAAAGTTGGCGCTCTAGCTCCCCAATCGGACGCACTTGAGGGAGAATCTGAATGCCTTGGTCTAAGTCTCGCATCAGATGAATGACGAGAGCGATGGGAGGATCTGCTGCTTTTCCGAAATCAATCTGTTTCACCCAGCTAACGGTCGTTTTTTGCTCCGTGCTGTTGGAGCGGCGTGCCAAAGCGGCGGTTTCTCTTGGATCGAAGACCTCTTCATATTGTTGCCAGCCCGCTGCCTTAATCGCTCGATTTACCCGGTCAAGTCCGAGCCATTGGCTCAAAGCCGGTAGTTCCGCCTGCTGCCAATGGGGTTGCTGTCGGCCGGTCTGATTTTGCAACAGCGCTGCCCACCGTTCTAGGGGCTGCTCTAATTCGGGGGAATCGGGAGTTTGCTTGGCCGGTTGTTCCAGCAACTGCTCTGGTTTGTAGGGGGACAAAATCAGTACGGGCTCGATCGCAAGCTTTTCCAACCCGGGTTGGTAATAGTCTTCAACCCACTCCTTTATATAGGGTTTGAGGCCGTTAATTCTTGCTTGGTTTATTTCCAGTTCCAGATTTTGTTTGGCTATCCATTCAGCAGTTACCTCTAGCAGCCTTCGCAAACAGCGCTGGCATCCCCGAGTTACATTACTCTGGTTCCTGCCCACAGCTTCCCCAACTTTAGCTCCAGTTAGCTTCTTCCCATAGTGGAGTTCGAGCATCTTGCGCTCGATTGGCTCTAAACTTTTTAGGGCGCGCTTTAAGATTTCGTTCAGCGAAGCTTGCAGAGGTCGCAGCATTTCGGCAAACTCCTCTTCTTCAATGGCAGAGAGGGGATCTTTTCCTGCGAAGTATTCTGAGCAAGAGATCTGCTCTAGCCAGGGGCGATCGCCAACTTCATCGAGGGAGCAGATCTTGAAGTCGAGCTGTAGGGCGCTAATACAAGCATCTATCCAAGCTTCCAACATCTGCCAACTGATGCAGTCTCCTTTTTTATTGTGACGATTGTACAAATCGGCTGCTCGTTGGTAATCGATTGGGGAAGGTTCTAACCAGCGATCGCCGGTTTTGCGATAAACCTGAAACAAACAATCGCGAGCAAATACATAGCGATCGATGTATTGCCGCTCCCACAATCCTAGCAATTGCAAATTCTTCTTGAGTTTTTTATTGGTAATTTTTTTGAGTTCAAACCAAAGCGAATACTTGCCGGTTTTGCATTCTTTATAGTAGCCCTCTTGTATTTTCCTCTCCAGAACCGTCTTAAAAAAAAACTCCAAACGAGTTTCCCGGTTGCGGTCGTATTTTTGGAAAGCTTCTAAAACTTGCTTGGGGTCGCTGGCGAAAGCGCCGGCGATAAACATATAAGATGCCCAGGTTACTTCGGGGTAGTCAAGATTGGTGTAGGCATTGAATCGGTTCGAGGCCGCCCAATAGCGCGGGGCTTCTAAATAAGCAAAAATATGGTTTCTAATCAAACGCCTCTCTTGGCTTGGCTTTGGCTGCGTTGGCAACAGTTCTAGCCAGTATTGAAATAAATCTATTTCTTTTTGGTCTTGGCAAAGCTGCAGCAATTGCGGATCTCTTTGCTGACAAAGTTCGAGGTGAGAGGCTAACTGGCGATCTAGCTCCCAATTGTAGTAGGGGCAACTTTTACTGTTGTCCTTGACCGCAACCATCGAGACAAATTTTTGGATTACATCCCTCCGGCGCGGAGGCATAGGGGGCCTAAAACTACGCATAACTCTTCCAAAGTCCCTAACTTCGTCTTCGTCGAGACAGGCAATTAACCCGGATGAGGGGTAACGAGAAATCGGCTATCCGCTTCCAGGGCAAGAGATTCGC
Organism: Oscillatoria sp. SIO1A7; assembly: GCA_010672965.1. Lineage (GTDB taxonomy): Bacteria > Cyanobacteriota > Cyanobacteriia > Cyanobacteriales > Laspinemataceae > SIO1A7. The sequence continues at coordinate 55,041 of JAAHFN010000039.1, read as the reverse complement.
CCGGAACCCGGATAACCAGGACTCGCGTTTGCTTGTCAGATACTTTTAAGGATCGAAATGGAAAATCTATGCGCGATCGAGCCTGCCCTAAGAGAAAGATAGGGGGGTAGCGATCGCGCCAGTTGCCGAGCCAGCAAGCATTTCGGGTTTTTGGAAATTTTTTTATTTTCAGGGAACAGGGAACCCTAGGACCTATTATTTGCCGTAGGACGGGCGTCCCGCCTGTCCCTGCCTGGGATACCTGGGATAGGGACAGGCGGGACGCCCGTCCTACGGGAGGCTTGTCGCTCTTATATTGCAGGTCCGGCAGCTCTGGGATAGCGAAAGACCAAGATGGATTTTTGCATCTAGGGGGACAGGCGGGACGCCCGTCCTACGGGAGGCCAAGACGGATTTCTGCACTGGCTGCTTCGCATAACTTACGAGAACAGCCCCCAAGACAAAGATAAGAGACAAAAGAGAAAATTTCGCCAATCGATTTGGAGACGATTCAGGAGACGCATAACTTACGCAGGACTTACGCAAACTGTCCATATCTAGTATTTGTAGGGGCAATCCCCCCGTGGTTGCCCCTAGTCCTTGAGTCGATGCGTAAGTCCTGTTACGATAACAGTCCCAATACAAAGATAAGAAACAACAGAGAAAATTTCGCCAATCGATTTGGAGACTACTAAGGAAATTGGTTCCGAATTATCTTGGTTTGCTCGGCACCAGTTTAATTTTATCTGCGAGCTAACCTAATATTTGCTGGGCGCTAAGTAACCCCAAAATAAGCGAAATGTAATCAACTGTAATGTACCTATTATAAACTGTGAGGAGATAGTCTAATGGAAGCCAACTCATTAGAATTCGTCAAAACTTTATTAGAGGCATCCCTACCTAGCTTGTCCTTTTTGTCTGGTGTTGCTTTTCTGCCAATCTCTCTTACAAAGAAAATTGAAGTACCGTGGATTTTGTCCTGGAGTCCTTCCGAATACGCTCGGAAAATGGCTAGGAATATTGGTATTTATTTGATAGGTATGGCTTTCCTTTTATCATTCGTCAACAATGGTATAGTCGGTAAAGGGTTTGCTTCTGAAAAACCTCATAACTTTGCCGAGTATCGTGTTATTAACTACCTTGTCCCAAATGGAAAGGTAAATGTTCGTAAGTATCCCAATCCAAGCCACGCTCAAAATATACTAGGCCAAGTCAAGGACGGAGACAGCATAAAGATTCTTCCGAAACTTTGCGAAAAGTATCCAAGTCAACAGACCAGTCCGAAAAGCTCGGCTTGGGTTCCAATCGAGTATAAGGGTCAGGAGGGATGGATCAATAGGGAATTTTTGACAGAACAGTAGGGGGAAGCGATCGCGAGTTTTAGAGTAACTCAAGAAGAGCGATCGCCTGTTAGTCAGATGTAGGGGCTTTCCGGCCGTTCGCCCCTACCAGTCGGCCGCGCCTGACCCTACAGATTTTTAAGGTAACCTTTGGAGAGCGAAGGGCGAAGACGGATTTTTGCACTGCCTTGCATAGTTTTCGCAAGTATCTCCCAATATAAATAAAACAGGTAACCGAGATTGCCCCCTGCTCTGGGTCTTAGATCCGAGCGTAGGCAGTGTCGGACGCCAAGTATTCCTAAAATACACGATCTGTAACGTGGCCATTAAAAACGGTAAAGGAAGAGTCAAATGGGAGACCCACTAAGCACTATACTATCTTCGCTACCTATCCTGCTTGGTGTGGCCGGTATTCTTTTTATAGCGACCGGCCTTTATCAACAGGGAAAAATCCTATTTTTAGAGTGGGATTTAAAGTTTTATGACAAGCCATTTAAGCAATTTTCAGCAGTGTGTTTTGGTTGTGCCTTGATAGCTGTATCTGTGCATACACACCACATTGAAATTAACAAAGCCTGCAACGCCAATAAAGCTGCTCAGGTGAGTTCGGTGAATGGATCTGGTAGTCCAGGTAGTCTTAGCCAAAACTGTGTAACAAAGTATAAGGTTAAAGGTGTAGAATATACTGATGTTTTAAACATTCGTCAAGACGCCGGGATAGACAAAAAGAAAGTAGGAGAAATCCCTTACAATGGAAAAGGCATTATAGTTACGGGTACGGGATTTGGTAAGGTCAGATCCGGCAGTATATGGGTTCTAATCGAGTATGAAGGTACGAAAGGATGGGTCAATGGCAGCAAACATCTAGTAGAACAGTAGGGGGAAGCGATCGCCTGTAATATCACGTCGGTTTGAATGCCCCAAAAAAGTCAATTTCTGCGTAGGACGGGCGTCCCGCCTGTCCCAAGGAGGCCAAGCGGACAGGCGGGACGCCCGTCCTACGGGAGATTCTAAATTTTTTCTGTGGGTACTTAACCGGACTTGATATTAGCTGTAGGGGCGATTTCGCGAATCGCCCCTACACCCCACACCCCACACCCCACACCCTAACTATCTACAATAGCCGCCGCTTCCTCAGAAGAATTAGAGGTTTGCTGTAGCTGCTCTAAGACTTCTAGAACCTCGCGCTCAAAAGTTACTTGAGCCCGATTGGTACGCCCGCCCAGATAGAATTGATCGTCTTTTTGCAAAGCCCAAATCTGAGCGTGAGAAACATAGCTCATCAGCACCCCCAGCATTAGGAAAGCGAAACCGGCATAAACCACGGGGATTCCGGGGTCTTTTTTAATTTGCAAGCCAGTGCTGCCAACCAAATCGACAATGTTCAGATTAACGCCATTTACCTCGGTCGTCATGCCAGCGCGCATAGTATTAATCAGCTTGCCGTCAGAACCATATAGCAATACTGTTCCCTGCAAGTCCCTGGCGATGACCGAAACCCCTTCGCTCAGATCTGGTTTGGTCGGAACCCAACTGCCCCAGAGCCGACCTTGGCCGCCAGTATCTATCTCCGCCATTGGCAATTGGAGGATGGGGCTGTTGTTGAGGCGAACTTTAATGCCGCCAATACTCCAGTTAGTTTGATATAGGGTAACTCCTCGGTAACGCAGGGGGTCGTTGACGCGAATTTTTTTCTGTTTGACTTCGTTTCCTTGTTCGTCGAGAACCGACAAATCGGAGTAAAACTGGTCTATAGTGCCATCGGGAGTGTAGTCAATCCAAAAGCTATTTACTCGTACCGACCAATCTTGGGGAATTTGGGAGGCAGAAAAAGGACCAAAATCGATAATGTTATCGATCGCAAATCTTTCGCCGCTGGGCACCATATGCTGCGCCATAAAACCCGTCATAGAACCGAGAATAGATCCGGCCAAGATAACCAACATACTGGCATGGACTAAAATTGGTCCGACTTTGCCCATTAATCCTTTGCGGGCATAGATGGCGTCACTTTCTCGGAATATGCGATAGCCCCGTTTTGTCAACAGGGTTTCTAAAGAAGTCATATAGCCGCCCTTAAGCTCGGCGCTGAGGGCTAATTTCTCGAACTGGCGCGGTTTATCGTAGAATTTCCAGGCTCGCGCTGCTTTCAGGGCGGGAAATTGGTGGGTAAAGGTGCAGGCAGTTAAGCTCGCTCCAAATAAAACGAGAAGGGAGACAAACCACCAGGTATGATAAACGCGGTCTAGCCCGAGTATTATCAGCACTTTCCAGGTCAGAAAGCCAAAGAGGGCGGGTTCTTCTGGGTAGTTGGCTTGATAAAAGGGAATCGATTGACCCTGTTCGATGACTGTGCCGGAGATGCTGAAAACTGCGATCGCCAGGAGCAGGAAAATCGCCAAACGCAAATCCCCTAGCACCGGCAATATTTCTTTGCGTACAAAAGTTGCGACGCCCGAGCGCCAGTTTTTTTGATTAGAAGAATCTTGGGATGTCATAATTGGGAAGGGTGGGGTGTGGGGCCGCCATCGGTGTGGGGTGTAGGCTGGTGTGGGGTGTGGGGTGTGGGGTGTGGGGTGTGGGGTGTGGGGAAAGAGAGATGAGGGAGAGGGGGAGGATAGGGGAGGAGAATGTTCTAGAATATTCTGCGCCTTATTCCCACACCCTACACCCCACACCCTACACCCTACACCAGCCTACACCCTACACCCTACACCCTAACTAACTGGAACTAGACGAAATAAGAGAGAGAAAACCCCAAATCCTACTAGGAGGGCACCGCTGGTGGGGGTAATCCAGCTAGACCAGCGGCGCAATTCGAGGAGTTTTTTAATAGTAGCGGTAAAGGTTCCAGCTATAATCAGCGGGGCGACATATCCGGCGGTATAAGATAAGAGCAAAGCGCCGCCTAAGATAAGGTCTTGGCTGGCGGCGACCCAAGCTAGTAATGTGGCTAGGACGGGGGTGCTGCAGGGAGATGCTACTAAGCCGAAGGTGAGACCGAGTAGATAGGAGCGGGCTCCTGCTGGCAAGTCGTCGGAAATCCATTGCATCCCGTCAAAGGAGGGAAGCCGCAGGGGTAGGGCTTCGAGGAGGTTGAGTCCCATGATTATGGCCACGACGCTGACGACAATCGGCAAGCCAAAGCCAATTTGCCCATAGACTTTGCCCAGGAAAGCGGCGATAATTCCCAGAACTGCGAGGGTGGTGGCCAGTCCTAGGGAAAACCAAGCAGATTGAGCCATTGCCCGGATTCGGCTGTCGGCTTCGTAGCCGCCGATGTAGCCGATGGTGATCGGGAGCATGGAGAGCATGCAGGGGGTTAGGCTGGTGAGCAAGCCAGCAATAAAGATAATGCCAATGCTGACTAAGCTCAGATGGTCTAGCTGGCTGGAAACCAGACCGTTAGCCAGTTGTTGCAGTTGGTAGAGTTGCCTAGAGAGGGTTTCTATCATGTCGGCCGATAGGGTGTTATATCATGTCGGTTTGAATGCGCCAAAAAAAAGTCAAGTTCTCCGTAGGACGGGCGTCCCGCCTGTCCCCCCGCCCCGTAGGACAGGCGGGACGCCCGTCCTACGGGAGATTCTAAATTTTTTCTGTGGGTATTTAACCTGACTTGATATTATGGGCGATCGCATAGTATTGTAGCAAGGAGCGATCGCGCTTGGTGTAGGGTGTGGGGAATTGGGAATTGGGCATTGGGAATTGGGCATTGGGCATTGTCCCCTTGTCCCCTGTCCCTTGTCCCCTTGTCGGCGTAGGGAAATATTTAGGCACTGGGACCAATAAAAATACTTTAATATTAAAACTTATATCAAATAAGCGTAGCTGTTCTATAAATCCCGTAGGGGCAATCCCCCCGCGCACCGTCAGGTCAGCGAAGCTATCGCCCCGGTTTTATGAGGCGCTCCCGGGGCGCTCCCGGGGGCACCGCCCCTACAGATACTGTGACTGTTTAACCGGATTTGATATTAAAACTTAAAACTCAAAACTTAAAACTCAAAACTTAAAACTCAAAACTTAAAACTCAAAACTTAAAACTCAAAACTTAAAACTCAAAACTCAAAGCTCAAAACTCAAAGCTCAAAACTCAAAACTTACCAAGGACTGCCGATCGCAGTAAAAGCAGACCAATAATAAGGATGAGAGAGATCGTCGTTAGTTAAGCCAGCCAATTGCTCGGGCAATTGGATATCTTTGCCTTGTTTAGAACTGATTATACGACCGTTCTCGATTTTCAGCTCGCCGCGAATCATGGCAAGCTGAGCGAGTCTTAGCGCCTCGGCTTTAATAGGAACTTGCTTGAGTTGCCGATAAAACTCGCTCATCAGCACCAAAGTCCCTTCGTCGCTAACATACCAGAGACTTGCCAAGGCAGTTTTGACACCGCTTTGGACGGCTATCCCAGCCAAACCCAACTCTGCCTCTTTGTCTCCCAGAGCGCTGCGACAAGCAGAAATTACCAACAAGTCAACCATAGGTTCGCTCCATCCCAGCCCTGGCAATTGGTCTAGAGTCAGCTTTTCGTCCCACAATTGAATATAAGAATTACTCGCCACCCCGGGTACAAACTCGGCGTGAGTCGCCAGGTGGATAATGGGCATCGGCTTGGCCGATCGCTGGCTTTGGAGATTTTCTAGGGTGAAGTCTTCGTTGAGGAAAAATTCTTCAACGCCCAGTTCCGAGGTAATAGTGGCTAGCTCCACCGGCACCGCTGGCAGGGGAGCTAGTTTAGTAAATTCGCTAGCTCCGAAGGCCAAGACTGAGGCATTTTCCAAAGAGCGATAGCGTAGATCCGACAAACTGAAACTGGGAATCACGGCCGTGCTGTATTTTTCGGCTAAAAATTGCTCGCCGTCGTGCAAGGCCGCCACTGCTAAGGAACGCAAGCCCGGATCCATAGAAAATAGGAGCGTGTCAATATTGCGCTCTTGCAAAATCGCTTCCATTGGCGCGACTATTAATTGATAGAGCTGTTGGGCGACAGGCAGATAGCTGGTGGTGCGGAGCTTGCGGAGATCGGTCAGTTCGCCTCTAAACTTTTTTGCCAAAGGTAAGATGATTTCCCGTTTGGCTTCTGGGATGCTTAAGCGAGCGGGGTCGCCAGCTCCGGTTAAAACTACGATTTCTAGTTGCTCTGGGCGAGAGACCACATAGACCACCGCATAATTATGGCTTGTTTCCACACTCAGTCGCTTGAGTTCTTTGCGGAAGTTGGCAATAGCTATAGACTGGTTCTCGATATTAGCCCGAACCCCCAGATGCTCTTCAAACTCTTGATTCCGATATTGTTCTATTTGCCAGACCGTAGCTTCTGTGTCATCCTCCTCAAAAGCTTCTGTCAGACGAGCTTCGTTACTTACTCCGCCGCCAGATGAGAAACTATCATTGCCTCTAGAAAACTGCGAAGAGTCGCTGGTTGAGGCTCCGGAAGACCGGCCCGCTGAGTTTTGCCCGGATTCTCCCGCTGAGTTTTGCTCGGAAGAGTTCGCCGAATTTTGCTCGGATTCTGCCGCTGAGTTTTGCTCGGAAGAGTTCGCCGAATTTTGCTCGGAAGAGTTCGCCGAATTTTGCTCGGAAGAGTTCGCCGAATTTTGCTCGGAAGAGCCAGCAGCAGTAGAGCTAGCAGAGTTGTCAGAAATATCGCTGCTGGAATTCGGAGCAATAGAGTTGTTTGAGTTTTCGGAACTAGAGCCATACATGGCAAAACGAGAGCTGGCAACCTTCAAGGGGTAGTCACCGATTTGGGAAGACTCGCTATAGACTTGGGCTGCTGAGGCTATTGAATTCTCTTTTGTTTGGGAGTTTTGAGCCAAATCTATAGCAGACTGCAAGGAAAAACCAGAAAAACCGTTCGCCGCCGCTAGGTCTCCCGAGAACTGCAAAGAGTCGCTGTTTAATTCTGCTAGATTGACTTGTGTTGCTGGCAAAGAATCGTTGGCAAACGCGGAGAGCCGTACATTTTCGGCTATCTGCTGGGGATATAAGTCCAGGGACAAGTGCAAAATTTTGGCAGAGTTGGCGATCGCCAGCATTTCTAGCGCTTCCAAAGTGCTACCTTGCAAGTCTATCGAGAAGTTTGGATATTCAAAGGACGAGATTAGCGATTCGAGCGAGACGCCCAGATTGGCTGCATTATTGCCCGAGCCAACAAAATTACCTGGGCTAATCGAATTCTCTGGTTTGCTCCCGAGCAAAAAGCCAAGATTGTTGTTGGCCTTGCCCAGATTGGCATAATTCTCTGGATTGACTGGATTGACTGGATTGATAGAATTGACCGGATTGCCCAAATTGGCTGGCGTTTCTGTCAGAGCGATCGCCTCAGCAAGATTATTGGCATTGCCCGGATTGCCCGGATTGCTTGCAATGTCAAGATTGTCCGCATTCCCAAACGCCTCAGCAAAATTATTTGGATTGCTTGCAATGCCAAGATTGCCCGGACTGCCCGAATTGCCCGAATTGCCGAAATTATTTGGATTGGTTGCATTACTCGAATTGACCGGATTACTCGAATTGACCTGATGACTCGAATTGACCGGATTGACCGAATTGCCCGGATTGCCCGGGTTGCCCGAATTGCCCGAATTGCCCGGATTGCCTGGGTTGCCCGAATTGCCGAAATTATTCGAGTTGCCCGGATTGCCCGAATTGCCCGAATTGACCGAGTTTCCCGGATTGCCAGCATTAGCGCCATTGCTGAAATTATTTGAGTTGGCTGGATTGTCTCTGCTGGGCAATTGCAGGATAACCGTTGGGTTGCCTAAATTGCGCTCGTTAGCCTCATTGCCGCGATCGCTCTGATTAACCGAATTGCCTGAATTGCCGCGATCGCTCTGATTAACCGAATTGCCTGAATTGCCGCGATCGCTCTCGTTAACCGAATTGCCTGAATTGCCGCGATCGCTCTGATTAACCGAATTGCCTGAATTGCCGCGATCGCTCTCGTTAACCCAATTGTCTGAATTGCTGCGATCGCTCTGATTAACCGAATTGCCTGAATTGCCGCGATCGCTCTGATTAACCAAATTGCCTGAATTATGCGAATTGCCTGAATTGCTGCGATCGCTCTGATTAACCCAATTGTCTGAATTGCTGCGATCGCCGGAATTAGTCGGGTTGCTGCGATCGCTCTGATTAACCCAATTGTCTGAATTGCTGCGATCGCCGGAATTAGTCGGGTTGCTGCGATCGCTCTGATTAACCGAATTGTCTGGATTGGCTGGATTGCCGGAATTATTATTCGGATTGCTTGGATTCGCCGAACTGTCGGAATTATTATTCGGATTGCTTGGATTGGCTGGATTGCCGGAATTATTATTCGGATTGCTTGGACTTTCCGCAGGAGCCGAGCTATCCGCAGGAGCCGGGCTTGGTTCCGCTGGCGTTACGGGAGAGTTAGCCGAGTCCGAGCTAACCGTACCGCTACTATCTGTAGGAAAAGTTATTGAGCTAAAGCCATCTTGCAATCGCCCGATTTCCGCAACAGTCAGGTCTAAAGCATCGGGGAAAGTTCCGACTCCCGTTTCCTCCACCCGCAGATTAACCTTGCGTCCTGTAGTTGCCGGTTGCAACAGTAAATTGCCGCTGCCCCTAACAGTTCCTGCATAAAAATCTATTTCATCGGCGGTAATGCTTAAATCCACCAGTGGAGTAACGTTGCCGATAGAGTCTGCGAAACTTACCGTTGCCCTTCCGGGGCTAACGCTTAGACTGTGGCTGCCGTTGACCGTGCCGTTAAAATTAATATCTTGGTTCGCCGTTTGCACCGAACTATTGCCCAGAAGTTCTATGCCGCCTCCAAAGGTCAGAGCAATAGAAGCATTATCGTTTCCAGTTATAGCCCCGTTTAGTTTCGCAGAGCCGCTCCCCGAGATAACTGTCAGCGGGTCGCTCGCGGAAATACTGCCCAGCTCGACATCTCCTATTGCGTCAGAGCGTCCGATAGTAATAGAGCTGAAGCCGTCAGCCAGATTGTTTATGTCGCTGGCGGTTAAGTCTAAAACCGTCGAACCGCGATCGCTGCTGCCCCCCACTATTATTTGCGCCTCAGCCGTAGCTGGCTGCAAGCTCAGGTTTCCCGTCCCAGAAACCACCGAACCAAAATCTATTTCCTTAGCCCTTAGCTCGACATCTCCATTTATAGTAAGCGCGCCGTTATAAATTTGACTGCCGGCAGTAGTTACATTGCCGTTAAGTTCGGTACTGCCCAGAGCATCCGTAGTTAAGCTGGCAGCATTAATGCTGCTACTAAAATTAGTATTACCAGAGCTATTGGCGCTTATATTGCCTAGAGCTTGGCTGTTGCCGATTGCTCCAGTTACTGTAATATTGCCCGTCCCGGCATCGAGGGTCAAGTCTCGATTTCCGTTAACCGTGCCATTGAGATTGATATTGCCGCTGCCAGAGCCGGTACTTAAACTCGCGTTATTTCCCAAAGTCGTATTACCATTAATGGCGATATTTTGGCTGGCAGTCTCAATATTTGCATTCAGAGTAGTATCTCCGCTCAGTGCGATCGACGCATCTCCGGTGCCCATAATATTTCCATTTACGGCAATGGAACCCCCAGGCGATCGCACCGTTGTCGAATCCGAGAAGGTAACTCCGGCCTCGATTGAAATAGCACCGCTGCTATCCGCACGACCAATAGTAACCGAGGCAAAGCCCTCCGCCAAGCTACCCAAATCCTCGGATGTAACATCTAGAGTTCCCGTAGTATTGCTGCTGCCGCCAATAGCTATATCCGCGATCGGGGTTAGCGGTTGGAGCAGGAGGTTGCCAGAGCTTTGAACTTGGGACGTGCCGATTAGATCTATTTCGTTGCCGCTTAAGGTCACATTGCCAGTTGCAGTTCCCGAGGGATTGATGGAACTGTCGGTTAGCTCAATGCCTATTATCCCAGTGCCAGTTAGGGTAATATCGCCGCTACTTGCAGATTCTACAACGCCGTTCTCGACCAAAATACCTCGGTTGTCCGACCCATTTTCCCCGCCAGTTCCGGTTACATTTATCGCACCGCTCTGCGATCGCACGACAGCATATTTGACCTCTACCCCTTCATTGCCATTAGTTCCCGAACCGCCAATGCCAGTTATCGATATCGCCCCCGCATCCGTATCCAGGGTCGCTCCAGAATAGATTTCCACCCCATTATTGTAGGCACGGGTCCCGTTGCCGCCTGCGGTGCCGCTCAAAGTAATATTGCCCGCACCAGAAGCTGAAATACTCGTTCCCACTCCCGTTATGCCTATTCCATCGTTACTCCCCGTTCCCGCACTACTACCCGTGCCGGTCAGAGTAATATTGCCGCCCCCCGTAGAGCCTATTGTGCTGCGATCGACATAAATGCCTCGGTTTTCTTTTTTTGTTCCCAGAAGGCTCCTTCCACTCAGAGTAACATCGCCGCCTCCGGTAGATTCTATAGTGCTGGATTGGACTGAGATTCCTTCATTCGCCGACCCAGTTCCCCCGGCAGTTCCAGTTATTTCTATCGCACCGCTACCAGAACTCACCGAGCCGGAATTTATCTCTACTCCATTGTTGTAATTAGTTCCCGAAGCGCCATAGCCAGTTATAGAAATCGCCCCCGTATCTGTTGCCAGGGTGCCCCCTGAATTGAGTAGCACCCCATCATTGTTTCTGTCACTCCCGTTTCCCCCCTTGCCCAGCAGAGTAATGCTTCCGCCAGAGACAGCAGAAATCCTCGTTTCCGTTCCGCTTACTAATATTCCCCGGTTATCCCTGGTTCCCGCACTACCGGTGCCACTCAAAGTAATATCGCCACCGCCTGTAGATTCTATTGTGCCCCTGGATGATATCTCAATCCCGTCGTTCCCCGAACCAGTTCCCTTGCTAGTTCCAGTTATTTCTATCGCACCGCTACCAGAACTCACCGAGCCGGAATTTATCTCTACTCCATTGTTGTAATTAGTTCCCGAACCGCCATTGCCAGTTATGGAAATCGCCCCCGTATCTGTTGCCAGGGCGGCATCAGAACTTAGTTGCACCCCATCATTGTTTCTGTCACTCCCGTTGCCGCCGGTGCCACTCAGAGTAATCTTTCCGCCAGAAACAGCAGAAATCCTCGTTCCCGTTCCGTTTACTAATATTCCCAGGTTATACCTGGTTCCCGCACTAACCCTGCCATCCAGAGTAATATCGCCGCCGCCGGTAGATTCTATAGTGCTGAATTGGACTGCAATTCCTTCGTTCGCCGAACCAGTTCCCTTGCTAGTTCCAGTTATTTCTATCGCACCGCTGCCAGAACTCACCGAGATAGAATTTATCTCTACTCCTTCATTGTTATCAGTTCCCGAACCGCCATAGCCAGTTATAGATATCGCCCCCGTATCTGTTGCCAGGGCGGCATCAGAACTTAGTTGCACCCCATCATTGTTTCTGTCACTCCCGTTGCCGCCGGTGCCCCTCAGAGTAATCTTTCCGCCAGAAACAGCAGAAATCCTCGTTCCCTGTAATAATATTCCCCGGTTACTTGCAGTTCCCGCACCGCCCGTACCGTGAAAAGTAATATCGCCGCCGCCGGTAGATTCTATAGTGCTGAATTGGACTGCAATTCCTTCGTTCGCCGACCCAGTTCCCTTGCTAGTTCCAGTTATTTCTATCGCACCGCTGCCAGAACTCACCGAGATAGAATTTATCTCTACTCCTTCATTGTTATCAGTTCCCGAACCGCCATAGCCAGTTATAGATATCGCCCCCGTATCTGTTGCCAGGGCGGCATCAGAACTTAGTTGCACCCCATCATTGTTTCTGTCACTCCCGTTGCCGCCGGTGCCCCTCAGAGTAATCTTTCCGCCAGAAACAGCAGAAATCCTCGTTCCCGGTCCCTCTAATAATATTCCCCGGTTACTCGCAGTTCCCGCACCGCCCGTACCGTGAAAAGTAATATCGCCGCCGGTAGATTCTATGGTGCTGCCGGACAATATATGAATCCCTTCGTTCGCCGAACCAGTTCCCGCGCCAGTTCCGGTTATTGAAATCGAACCGCTGCCAGAACGCACCGAGCCGGAATTTATCTCTACTCCTTCATTGTTATCAGTTCCCGAACCGCCATTGCCAGTTATGGATATTGCCCCCGCAGTCGTCTCCAGGACGCCTCCAGATCGGACTCTCACTCCTATATTGCCAGTACCGCCGCCACTGCCAGCACTGCCTGTCAGGGAAATATTCCCAGCCCCGGCATTAACCGTACTGTTATTAATTTCAATTCCCCGGGTAGAAGCCGCCAAGCCGCTTCCCATTGCCGTGGCTGTAAAATTGCCTCCGTTGGTAGTAATCGTGGCTCCAGTAATGTTAATCCCCGCCGTCGCATCCAGCACCACATTGAGCTTATCGGCGGTGGAGCTAATATTAGCGTTAATATCAATATTGCGGTCTGCCTCTAGAGTTAGAGTTGCCTCGCCGCCCGCTGTTTTGCTAATCTCATCGCTAACGGTTATATCCCCATTTCCCCCAGAACCGCCAGCAGTAGTTACAGTGACGCTGGTGCCAGCATTAAGGGATGCTTCAATTGTGGCAGGAGTTACATTCGCGCTAGCCCCCGTTGTATCGAAGACATTGGGATTTCCTCCAGAAGCCGTAGCCGTAGTGCTGCCATTAGAAATAGTAATATCGCTCGGGTCTAGCAGCCAGTCCCCGGCTTGACCGTTTATGGCCGAAGCATCGACGGAAGCTCCCGAACCCACCCCCAGATTAATTTTCCCGGAGGTTTCCACAAAGCCGCCATCTCCGCCATTCGCTCCGCCCCGAGCCGAGATAGTACCGTCAAAAAAGGTATTCTCGTCTGCCCAAATAACAACGGAGCCGCCATCGCCACTATTTAGAGCATCGGCATTAATCTTGCTGTCATTGCCGACAAAAGTATAAAGTGCTGTCGGCAAGCTACCCCCGCCTTGCAAGTCGCCGCCAATAAATACCCTGCCGCCGCCGATCGCTCCCGAAGCATCGATATTGGCAGCTATTCCCAATTGCCGCCCAAAAATGCCCACGGTGGGGAGGGATGGGGAGGGATGGGGAGGGATGGGGAGAGAGGGGGAGAGATTGGGAGAGGTTGGGAGAGATTGGGAGAGATGGGGAGAGATTGGGAGAGAAGATCTCCCTCCCAATGCCCAATGCCCAATGCCCAATTCCCAATTCCCCGATACATCTAAAGAGCCAGCGATTATGGCAGTTCCGGCAGTAGTTGGGACATTATTTAGGCTCGAACCGGCCAGAGTCACCGTGCCGTTGGGATTTACCGTTACCTGACTGGCGTGAATTGAGGAGTTATTCGCCAGTAAGGATGGCAAGTTTGTCGGCTGTCGTAGGGAGGCCAGCCCAGAATTATCTATCTGCAAGCTCAATAGATGTCCCGCTTGTCCCAAAAGTACCGTATTCGTTCCGGGCACGGCGGTTATAGTTATCTCGCCTCCGGGAGCCGTCAAAGTTCCTGCATTGAGTACGCTACTGCCGGATAAACCCAAGGATTGCCCGGGATTAACCGTTAATTCCCCAAAGTTGGCCAAAGCTCCGTTTAGCCCAGAGAAAGAAAAAGCCCTGGGCTCGCCGACTAAGGCGGCATAGTCGTTGCTGCCGATCGCCCCAAACCAGAGATTTTCCCCAAACCCAATCCCACTAGCTGTTGTAGCGAAGAAGCTAGCGGGAACGTTCAAGCGAGCGTCTGGCCCGAAGACCATACCGGCGGGATTCATTAAGAAAAGATTAGGATTGCCGCCGGTTACCTGAATGAGGCCATTAATAATAGATGGGTCGCCGCCGACAACTCTTCCTAAAATATTCCTTAAATTTGGAGTTGCTAAAAAATTGGCAGTTTGATTGGCATCTAGACCAAATTGCTCGAAGGAGTGAAATAAGTTAGCGCCAGAAGGGCTGCCCCCAGTAATGTCAAATTGATTTCCGTTTTGCTCGACGAGGGTGCCGGTTCCGTCTGCTGCTGGCGTTATTGGTTGGGCGATCGCTTCATTGCCCGACGATACGGCAGCTAAGATGAGCGTCACTATTAGAGATAAGCCATTGGGGCTGTTGCTCGCACTCTTGCAGCGGAGGAGCTGATTTGCCGATTCCCCGAGTGTTGGTTTCATGGATAGACCGCATGTACTGGTAGATGTTGGGGGTAAACGATGGGTTATCTGTTACCCATCCAAGTCTGCGCGTTATTCACCCGCACAAAAAATTTGGAACCCTCCGTAAGACAGGCGGGAGGCTCGTCTTGAGCCGGTCGTTGGACGAGAGGATTGTTTTTAGGTTAATTCACCAGATTTGATGTAACTTTTGGCGATCGCAACTCCTAATCTTTGCTGTTTTAGATTAACTTTTAGCAAGGACAAATGTCAAGAGCGCAGGGGCTAATCTCAGCTAAATTTTAAGTACATTTCGCGCTTGGTAGTATTTTCTTTGGAAATAGCTTTTAGGGCTTGTACGGGACCCGCGCTAATCTTACGCGGTGGGCGGCATGTGTTTCTGGGCGGAATAGTTTATATAGCAGTAAGCAATCATGCGATTCTCCTGCGGCAGCCGCAGACGGCAGTCATGCGATCGGCACAAGCCTTGCCGTTACTAGCCAGGAGCGAGATTTGAACTGTCCATTCCCTGAGTGCGTAGTGCTATACGCAAAAAAACCGGACTTCGAGGGGAGCCCGTTTGGTGCTAATAGTGCTGTTCGGGAGAGCGATCGCGATCGCGGAAGCGAATTATATTTAGGTTCATCAACTCTTCCACTGCTGCCTCGCATTGGTTCATAGTGAGGCTGCAATCCCGCGCCATTTTGCTGTAGCTGCGGTCCTTAGAGTAAAAGATGAACCAGCCCAGAACCAGGATTTGCTCCCGGGTGAGGCTGCCACGAGCCTCGATGTTACTGTCGGTATAGCAGTAAGCGTATGCGCTCCACGGCGCGCAGACTCCGCTCTTCTGCTTATGCGCTCCACGGCGCGCAGGCTCCGCTCTTCTGCTTTCAGCAGTCAGCTAAAGTCCTGCCAACAAGCGCACTCAAGCGCGTTTTGTAACTGTCAAACACCTTAATCGGTAGTGCTATATTGATGGTTAGGTCGTCTAACGACCAGCTAGAATAGGTCATAACGTTATCTTCTTTTTTGTAGCGTGACAGGGGTCGCTTAGCCCCTTATTTTTGTTTTTTTTAGTATAAATTAGTTTTTGTTTTGCTATTTTTTTGATATAAATTTATTTTTAATATTTTAAATATAGCACTACGCAAATAAGCGCTTAAAGTTTATAAATGATCCCTCCTTAGTCAGAGACTACTTTTGACTTATTAGCTTGAGACTTTTAAGTTGCGCGTAGCGCTATAATAGGCCATTGGCGCTACTAAAAATATAAAGTAAGAATTGGGAATTGGGCATTAGGCACTGGGCAACGGGAAGGGTGTAGGGTGTAGGGCTTTGGGGTGTAGGGGAATACTTGCGAGAAGTTATGAATTCCCTACACCCCAAAGCCCACACCCTTCTTTGGGCATCGCGCGAGCGGGTAAAATTGCGACTATTAAAACAGATGGCCAATAACAAATAGCTAGCTAAGGCGATCGATCGCTCTTGTTGTTATTGGTTTTCTATTGCTAATAAATGGCCTTGGGGATGGGCGCGATCGCGAAGTATCTGCGGGTCCTAAGCTATTGCATATTTTGTCAGCATTTTGACAAAATATGCAATAAGGCTGTTGTCCCTTGTTGCATAATGTTGCATAATAAAGAAGATTCTGACAATATGCTGCCAAATAGGGGCCTAAAATAATTAGCAGGACTCCTATTAAAGGCAAGCAGTTTATAGACCGTAGGTTTTGAAGAACTGAAATTAATGCAGATTGCCGAAAAAAGCACAAAAGTGGCACCATTTGCCGAGATACGGGAATGTCCGACAAGTGGGAGCAAGTCCCTGCACGCCACTGTCGAGTTTATGCCCGGACAAGAGATAAGTAAGTTTGGGGCTAAAGAGGTTCTCGATAAACCAAACTATTTAACAGTACAAACTAGCGATAGCGAGCATATTATGCTCGATCCCGATTTTTTGCAATATATAAATCACAGTTGCGAACCCAATGTATTTTTTGAACCAAGCGAGGGGTTAGTGACGGCTCTGCGAAAAATTAATATAGACGAAGAGCTGACCTTCTTCTACCCGTCAACAGAATGGTCGATGGACAGAGCATTTGATTGTATATGCAATAGCGAAGCTTGCCTGGGTTGTATTCAAGGAGCCGCCCACTTGCCCCCAAACATTTTGGCCAAATACAAACTATCAAAGTACATAAGGCAAAAACTATGCGATAGAAAGAGAACTAGCAAATTAGCAATAAAGTAAACCCCTAACTCTAAGGCAGTTGAAGGATGCGCTTAAAATCAATTTATGATTTTGCCTTCCTTCTCCCTAATTCTTATCAAAATAAGAGTATAGACGGGCGATAGCCAGTTAAATACGAGATCGTAAGACTATGTTGGAAATCAGATTAGCTCAAACTCCCGAAGAAAGAGAACAAGTTTTCAAACTGCGATATCAAATTCATGTAGAAGAGCTGGGATGGGTTGACAAATGCGAAAACTACGAGCCAAACCACGAGACAAAGACGATAGAAGAACCCTTAGATAGAACGGGTTATATATTTGGAGCTTTTGAGGATGGAGAATTGGCTGGCACTATCAGAATTAACTATGCTAAAAATCTAGAAGATTCAGAAGAATATGCCAAACTGTATAAGATGAGAGAATATGCTGGAGATGCACATCCTTTGTTTACCTCAATTACCAGCAGATTGATGGTTCCACATCATCTTAGAGGAAAGAGAATAGGCTTGAAACTCATGCAAGCAGGTTACAAGCAACAATTAGTAGATGGAATAAAATTTGATTTTATAGATTGTGAAAACCACATGGTTCCTTTTTTTGAAAAAATAGGCTATCAACTTATTGGTAGCTTTGAATATGAGGTATATGGAAATTATAATATTATGGTATTAGATTTGCTTAATTCGAGTGGTTAGACAAAATTAAATCGCCTTATTGGCGGTTATGTAGAACATTATAATCAATATATTTAGAATCGAAAGAAGAGAGACTCTCTTGGTTCTATAGTTGAGTTCGGAGCCAGCTTCAAAAATAAATTAAAGACCTTGGTACTTGAGTCGCAGTTATCTTGTATCGCATATAACTCAACAGAGGGCTATAGGATGAAAATATCTATTGTAGGTGCCGGGATTATGGGACTCTGTACGGCATGGGCTGCTGCCCGACAGGGACATCAAGTCAAAGTCTTTGAACGCGGCCCCATTCCCAACCCCCTCGCCTCCTCTTGCGACCAACATCGCTTGATTCGCTATCCCTACGGCAATATGGAAGGCTATGCTCGGGCTATAGCCGAAGCCTATGCCGCATGGGATTTGCTCTGGCAAGATCTGGAGCAAAGCTTATACGTTGAAACTGGCACTCTCTTCATCTCAAATAAGGAGAACTATTGGTCAGAAACATCGGCAGCCATCCTCTCTCGCTTGGGGATTGCGATCGAGACAGTCGCGCCGGAAGAAGTAGAGCGGCGGTATCCTTTCCTTAAAAATGCCGATCTAAATAGAGCTTTTTTTACCCCAACCGGAGGCGTATTGCTGGCGGAAAGTATCCTCGTTGCTTTGGCAGAACATTTGAAAAATCGAGGGGTTGAACTATATCCCCATTGTCCGGCAGTCAAAGTCAATACCGAACAAGGACGCCTCTGGCTGGAGGATGGAACCGAAGTGGATGCAGATGTCTTGGTGGTGGCTGCAGGAGTTTGGGTATCTCGGTTGCTGGAGGATATGGAAGGACGAACCACTCCCTCCCGGCAAGTTGTCCTTTATTTGCAACCTCCAGCGGAGTTGGCATCCCTGTGGGAGAATTCGCCGATGATTATTAATCCGGTTCCAGAAGTATTCTTTTATAGCGTACCGCCAGTGGCAGGGAGAGGTTTGAAAGTCGCCAACCATAACTTTAATCTCGACGGCGATCCCGATGGCTCGCGCGAAGTTTCCGAGGCAGAAATTGCTGCACTGCGAGAAATTTCTGCCCGCCAAATTAAGGACTTCGATCGCTATCCCTCGGTTCTTGCCAAAAGCTGCTTTTACAATGTCGCGCCAGAAGAACGCTTTATCGTTGAAAGGCGCGATCGCGCTTGGATTTTAAGTGGTTTTTCATCTCAGAGAGTACAAATAACAAATTAGAAACTCACCCTCTGGTGAGCCTAAGCTTTTAGCGTTTAAATTCTGCTAGCAGCAGCCTATAGAGTATCTTAACGCCCAAGGCTGCAGTACGTTCGCGGGCAAGGGGCAAAAGTAACTCCTTAACTTTAGCCTGAGTGACCTTGTTAAGGTCGAGCTTTTTGAGCTTGCGGGGCAAGTTATTGTGAAGTTTTTCGAGCAGATCCAAAATCTTTTTGCTGCCAATTTCCTCGGCTTCTGAGCGAATTTCCTGAATAGTCGTGAAAATGCCCTGCGCATCGTCGGACAATTCTTTCTTTTCTGATTGGAAAAAACCCCTCAACTTCTTACCGTGTTCGTTTTTCAAAGCGGCAGCGTTATTAACCTCAATGCGGGAAAAGACCCAAAGCCAGAGAACGTTCTTGCACAAAGCCGAGCCGGTCTTCTTAACTTTACTGTCCTTTTTACCGGACGAGCGGCTCTTGCAGCCCATGCCTAAACAAGCCATAAAGCGATTGCGTCCTATATAATGCTTGGTACGCTTCCCGTTAGGATAGCGAATGCGATCGACGATTTCTTTACCGTCGGGGGTAAGGAAAGTCTCGAACGGATAGAACTGGCTGAGCAGCGTGGCTCGTACCCGGTTCCCCATGCCCAGCTCGTCGAAGATGGCCTGGTAGCGCCGGTAGCGGGGGTGGTTGAGCAGTTGCTCTAGCTCCTGGTCTAGCACGAATTGGTCTATCTCCATCTCGCAAAGCTGGTCGGCCTGACGCTGCAAGAAGTAAGGGAAGCCCTGGGGATTGAAGGATACCGAGTCTCGGTACCGTTTGTCAAGTGCGGTTCTTTCCCGCTTGGAACAGTCAGAGCGACCGGCAATCCAAGCGTAAAAAGGTGGCGGATTACCCTTAGCCCCACAGTTGCTAATTCGGTCTTTTTGCTCGGGAAAGTATTGAGCTAGATAGGAAGTGATGCGGTTGCGTCGCACCGTGCAATCTTTAACCAAAGCGTTCAGACGCAAAACCGTATCCCGAAGCTGATAGGTTTCTGGGTCTTTGATTGCTATAAACCTACTCGGCTCGTTACAGTAATCGTAGTAATAGCAACCCAATGCAAAAGCATCGTGAGGGTCGTCTTTTTCTTCCCAGCCGCAGCCCTTATGGCGATAACTGTCTAGTTCCGAGTTGTGGACGAGGCGGACTTCGACGTTATTTTCCCAACACAAATCGAGCCAAGGGCGAATGTAGTGCATTCCTGTAGGCTCCACTACAAACACGTTGGGGGCTAGCTTGAGAAGTTTCTTGAGTCCTTCCTTGTTAGTAGGGAGATTGTGAAACTTTGTTTTGACAAATGCTATGCGCCTAGCCTCGTAAGAACGAGGGGGCTCGACATTGAAAACACAAGCTACGCCGCCATTCTCTCCAGCGTCAAAAGCAATTATTCGGTTTTCCATGTTCTGCAAAAAGGAATTAAGGCACGCCTTTTACCCGACATCCAGTGTCTGTGAATTCCCGAAAGCCCGCCACAATTGGGCTAGCCTGCTTCATCTCGAAGACCCCAACCTAACGGCCGATGTGGGCTTATTAACCGTCTGGCGCGGGGGTGCTTATGAAAAACTAAAAACCAACCCTTGGGTCAGTCTGTTTCCGGTCGAAAGCCCGCACCCGCGTTCAAACAACGGCGGAGAAGGGTTGCGCATCCCTTCCCCGACGCTAGAAATAACGTTTCGACCGGGAATGCGCAGCAAGTGGTCTGGCTAAAGTAGCCTGCTGCAAGGTGCAGCTCTTCAGGGGGACAAATAGTATAGCACGCGGTTACAGGAAGTTGTCACAAGCAATTCCACTCTGGAAAAGAGTTAACTGCTTGTGTTCGATGCGGTGGCCATAGACAATCTCTAGATACCGAACCAAGTCGAAAAAGGTGCGGGGGTCTCGAAACCAGCCAGTACCGTCAACGGACTGGGCGCAAGCTTCATGGCATTGCCAAAGTCGCTTGCCAGTGTTTATTTGCCCTATGTGGCATGGGTAACGATCGCACCAGTGTCGCAGGGTTCGCAGTTTCCATTCTGTAGTACCTCCTACGAAAATTAGGTCGGCTTCTTCTGGGACTTGCTCGGTTTTAATTCCATCCTGAACGGCAAATGCTAGCGGCCACCCTAGGGACTTAAGTTCGGGATACCAGCGGTGCCAGCCTTCCAAAGTGCGACCGCAGTCTGCTACCGCATCGGGAACAATAAGGAATTTGGGAGGCAGAGGACAACGGGCTGCGCGATCGACAAGCTCTAAAAACTGCGACTCGCTCCAAGGCCGCTCGTTTTTGAAAGCTGGCCAAGCCCCGTTGTCCAGAGCGTAGGGCAAGGGCGGTTGGCCTTTCCAGTCCCATCCTTCTGGAGAAATCATTAAGGAGATGGCCTCTGGGAACTTCTCAGCCAAGGCGCGAACGTACCAAGCAGCGTTGTTGCTTGGCATTATTATAACCTTATGCACTAATTAAGGCTCCTCGTAAAATCCGTCCAGGAACAAATCCTTTTTGACGAGCGAGAGACACCAGGGTCTGCAAGAAACTCTGTTGGAACGCAAGTCCTTCAAGTAGCAACCGTCAAAGTATGGCCTGGGAGGAATGACGTCAATTTGTTTGACTCGCTGGTGAGCGGCCTCTACGGCCTCCTCTAAAGACAAAAAGTACAAAGGCGAGTCTTTGCCACGGGATTCGGGAACCACGCGATTAGTCCAACCAATAATTAGCTCAAATCTTGGTTTTAACGTTGGTTTTTCCATAGCAAGCCATTAATAACGACTTATGAGGTCTTTTATTTTTTGATCTTTAGAAATACCAAGGCCATGCCTCTCGATTAGCTTTAAGCATTGAGGGCAGGTAACACCTAGTCCTGGTACGCCTTCGTAGCCGAACGAATTTTTGGATGGTTGCCTGCACAAAAACTGTTGGGGTTCCCTGTGCAGCCGCCCGCTGTCAATCTGCTTAATAGCGATCGCATGAATGACGGTATTAGACCTGGAACCATCACCCCAACTGTTAGCGCTAAGCCCAGATAGGTTTAATACTTGGCATGGTGCGACCTGCCCTGGAAATTCTTCTAGGCGACTGAAGCTTTGCTCTTGCGGGGGGTCGCTTTGCTCCCGCGAGGCTTTTTTGGCTGCTTCGCGTCGCTAGCATCTTTGGAGTTGCCCGGAGTTGGAGCCGAAGCTTCTTGGAAAAGGCTTAGTTGAATGTAGGTTCTGGTGCCGGACTTTTCGTCGGTGCTGACGAGAATACGATCGCCATCCTTAATTTCCGCCTCTAATTCATTTATCAGCTTTCGCTGCTCGGGTGATTTGGCATCGGTAGCCACGAACAGCTCGTTTATTTTACCAGTGGCCTTAATCCGGGCTGCTGCCAGGGAAACGGCGGCTTTTTTCTGAGAGGCGACCGCCTGCGTTACTTCGGCAAGCTTTTTCGAGTTTCCTTGGGATATGCTTTCAAAAGACGCACCTCTCGTCACTGGCCTGGAATTGGCAATTTTAGCTATGTTCTTAACGTTTTCTACAGCATGTTTCATAAAGCTGGGGTTACACAAATCGCAGCCCTTGAGTACATCTTCTGCCAAACTAGGGTCTGGCATTGAGCCTATCGCTTTGACGGCTTGGTTCAGTTTGGCAGCATAAATGGCCTTCTGATTGCCGCTGAGACCGTTCATGTGCTGCTTGGCGAAGTTGGGAATAGACGGGTGGTTTTGGACGCTCCGAATAGCCAGAACTTTGTTTATCTGCTTGGTGGTTATGAGTTCCGATTCGGCTTCCGAATACTCGAAGACAGCTTTGCGATCGCCATCTGGTAAAACAATGTACTTCTCAAGTCCTTTCTCGCTGAACTTGCTAGCAATTTGCCGAGCAATTTCGTCTCCAGCTTCGGTACTGTCAATACCGAAATCTTGCTTTAGAAGATCGAGAAAAGAAATGACTTTTGTTATCGTGCCTTTGGTAACTTGACCGCTAGTTTTAATTCTGATCTGGGCTGCACCAGCAGTTTCAGAGCTGGACTCGTCCCAGTACCGCAACAGACTTTGAGCTTCCTTAATGCGGACATAGTTAGTCGCTGTCTGGCACCGAGCCCATTCTTTCAAATCGGCCAAAGGGCTTTTCTCGGCCATAAGCTGGATGTGTTCCTTGAGCTTAATGTTTTCCTGCATGAGGTCTTTGATAATTTCGCCCCTTTTCGCAATTTCCTCAACGGATTCCTTAGAGCCTCCGTTTGAAGTCCAGGCTTTGTTCAGGTCTGATTCTAGGTCGCTAATCTTTTGGTAGAGCTTTTCGTTCTTAAGCTTGTAAGAATGCAGCTCCATTCCCAGGTCGTTGGCCTTACGGTGATTTTCAATACATTCCTTCTCTAACTTGCCAATTATGTCGGCCTGACTGTCGATGGTTTTGTCACGCGCCTGTAACCGGAGCTTGATGCTGTCCCGTTCGGCGGTGAGTTGTTCGAGGTGGCCTTGCAGCTCGCCCAGGTGGAGCCCTTCCAGTGCTTCCTTGAGTTCGTCTCGCTCCTTAGCAGTTTGGTCGAGGGACTGCTGCAAGGATAGGTTCTCGGCTTCGAGCAGCTCCAAGCCCTGGTCGGTATCGCTGGCGATTTGGTTCTGAAGCTGCTGGTTTTCATACCGCAACTGCTCGCATTCCGCCTGGAAGCGATCGGCTGCTTCGGCCAACAGCTTGTTGTGGTCGCCTAGAAACTGGTTCTCGCTCTGAAGGCCAGCAATCTGCTCCTGGAGTTGGCCTGTTTGAAGTTTTTCTTCTAAGACGGCGGTCATGTTTAAGTCTCCTGCACAAACTAAGCGTTAGGTGCGGCAAGTAGGACCTTGCCCAACAGGCTTTGTGGTCCCCTCGCTCGCAAATAACTTTTACTGGTTAGCCAGAATTATAACACACCCTTGTTGAAAACAGAAACGCTTCAAAAAAAATCCTCAAGATTCTTCTTTCTTGAAAGGCCGGCCCCGCTTCTTTCTTTTAGAAGTTATTTTTTCCAGCTCTTCATGCAGTTCTAAGGAAGGAGTGCTCTCTTCAGGCTGAAACAGATCGACTAGCTCTTGCAAGCTGCACTTCATAGCAATGCAAAGCCTCGCGGTACGGGCAGGGTCAAGGTTTGGGATTGACCTGCCGTTACGCCACTCGGAAACCGTGTTCCTGTTTACGCCGACAAAACTAGCAATTTCTTCTTGAGAAAAGCTTACCTTGCTAAAATATTCCATAATTTTTGATTTCTTGTTGTGCTTTTCCTCTTTATCCATTATAATTCTAGCTTAAGTAGAATGTTTAACGGCAGGCTAGCGGGACCTAGAGCATCTCGCCGCCTCCCTTTCCTTGAGAGAAAGGGATGGAGATTATAGCCTGCCTGGGAAAAGATTAAGCTGCAAGTTCGCTAAATTGGCCTGTGAGAGGCCAGGGCTTGATTTGCAGCGAACGTAAATTCAACTAAAGGTGCAGTAAGTATGTTCGACATCTCATACATCACGTCACACGCACGGCAGATGAAGAGGCTGTTGCAGGAAATAGAACAGTTACCGGCGTTCCAAGAGCTAGACTGGCACCGACGGGCGATCGCAGACCATGCAGGTCTGAGCGTGGGGAACCTGATGAAGCCTTTGGGCTTAGAGCAATCGGTAGTAGTAGATAAGTTTGCTCAGCAAGTCCTGGCAAATCACCCCTATTGGCTGGAAAGCCTTGAGAACCCAAGCTTTCCTGTAGGTTTTTCTGAACCGAAGGCAAGGCCGTCGGTGCCAGATTCCCAATGCCCGCTTCCCGGGGGTCAATGCCCGTCCTGTGGCCATTCTTGCTCGGCTGAAGGGTTAGAAAAAGCCAAGGAGGCAAGTCGGGAAATGGCGGCCGCTCGCGGAGAGTTCCTGCTCGAAGCGATTTGGGAGCTGCAAAAGCCCTCGGACGCAAGCGACAGTTTCCTTATAGGGCGCTTGTTTGAAGAAGCTGCCGAGATAGAACGAGCGATCGCAAGCAAGGAAGGCCAAAACTGCCAAACGGCCTTGGTACGAATGGTAATTGTTTGTTTGGGAATTTACAAGAACACAGACCAGCAGTCGGTGGGGTAACGGTTACTGTCTGACCGTTGGCTTGAAAAAAAAAAGGCGCTCCGGGACAAGGAGCGCTAGTAAAAGTAGTAAGGATGAGCATTATGGCACACCAAGCAAAACAAACGAGCCTTTTTGACGCAAAAAGCTACGAAACTCGTCAGGAATCAAAGCTGTGGCTTGAGGAAGACGGTTGGGAAGAAACCGAGGAAGAGCGACGAGAACGGACTCGCTTTGCCTACCCTACGGATTTTGCTTTGGAGAAGGCTAAGCAACAAGTTCTGAAGCTGAAGGAGAGCGATCGCCAGAAATTGTTGGAATGGCTGAAGACCCTGGAAGAGGAGAAACCAAAGCTGGATGCGGGGGTGATGGCAGCGGCTGCTAGCAGTTCTCGCAAGGTGGTTAAGCAAAAGCTAGTAGGAGAGACTTGCTACCAGTTGGAATACGTTAAATGCGGGAAGCCACGGTGTGGGTGCCAGAGCGGTAAATTGCACGGGCCTTATTGGTACTCCTACCAACGAATAAACGGAAGGGTTCAGTCGCGGTATGTGGGCAAGTCCGCTCCAGACGTCGTGAAAAACGCATGAAAAACCGGCATTTATACCCAGAGAACTGGGAGGAAATTAGCTTGCAAGTTCGGGAGGAGTCCGGCTGGACCTGCGAACATTGCGGGAAGCCTTGCCGCCGCCCCGGGCAGTCGTGGCCGGAGTTTTGTAATTGGCTTTTGGCCGATGTGTCCGAGCCCTGGTTCGAGCAGCTGTCAGATGAAGTCTTCGACGACGAAGGCGGCGAGTGGGGGTTTGTCGATCGCCCCCAAAGGTTCGCCTTGACGGTGGCACATCTGAACCATAACCCCGCTGACTGCAGCCGGGAGAACTTGAAGGCTTTGTGTGCCCCTTGCCATCTCCGCTACGACGCAGGCCGTCATGCCAAGGTCAGGGTGGAGAATTGGGCGAAAAGGAAGCGCGAAGCAAGGGAGCGGGCGGGGCAGCTCCGACTTTTTGAGGATAATTTTTGATGGAGCAGCTGTCGCTTTTCTCGGAAAAAACGACCAATGCCAAAAGCAGAAGGCACTCGCTGCGCGTCCAGACTTCCAGCGCCAGGACTGGGGAAGGCAGCGACGATTGGGCAACGCCCGGGTACGTCGTCGAAGCTGCCGAGTCGTTTTTGGGAGGAATTGGCCTAGACCCGTTCAGCGATGGAGAAGATTCGCTGGTGCCGGCCAAGCGCAAGATTACTAAGGAGGAGAACGGGCTGGTTCAGCCCTGGGGCAGCGAGAATTTGACGCCGCAAGTCTGGCTCAATCCTCCCTATTCGATGATGCGGCCGGTGGTGAAGAAGATGCGGCAGGAGCGGGAGCGAACGAACGAATTTCTGCTGCTAGCCAGAAACGCCCAAGGGACTCAATGGTTCAGAAACTTGCTGCCGATCGCTACTTGCTATGGGGTTTTTGACCATAGGATTAAGTTTGTCGGCGCTTCAACGCAGGCTCCCTTCGACAATGTTCTAATTTATGGGGGCGGAGACAGAATCGAAGAGTTTAGGGACTGTTGGAAGGAGTACTTGGGCTTTTGCGCGATGGCCTTCTGGATTGGGAAAGAGTAACGCGAACAACCCAAGCACTATTGACAGCGATCGACCGAGTAAGCTATCATTAAGTTAGCTCTGTTGACACGCAGGGTTTTGAGGTGACGCTGGAGAACGGGATGGCCTTCAAACCTCAGAAGGCCGTTGACAACCGCCACCACTTAGCCGCCGGAAACGTGTGTCCGGCACCGGCATTTAATGCCAGACTCGTTTGAACGAAGCCCTCAGGAGGCAGCGCTCCTGGGGGCTTTGTTTTGAGAGTCTTCTTATGTAACAGTTGAAGGTCAATTGGGACGGCCAACCGTTACATAAGAAATAAAAACTGGGTAGTTTTAAACAAAACTGTTAACAAGCCGCAACCTACAAGGACTAGCGGTTGCAACCGCCTTTTTTCTTGTAAATTTTTGCCAAAAAAAACTCGCCCTGCTGGACGAGTAAAAGGACTACAAGGAGGCGGGCAAAGGTCAGCCGAGCCCCCAAGAGACTTCCCACTGACCGTAAACGTACCGGATTAACGCGGCGTCAACAGAAAACTTGTCGTCTTGAATTTCTTGCGCAAGCCACAACAAAGAGACCGAGTTGGACCGAGGCAGAACGGCGGAAATGCCTTCTCCCAAGGCCCAAGCATGGTCTTTCAGCTCTTCTGTTTCGGCGTTGTTGCTCGTACCTACTGCAGCAGCGAAGTCGTAAACAAGCTTGACCAGCTTTTGGAAATCTTTGTATGCCTTATCAGCGTCTCCCTTCGTCAAAGGAGTGTCCTTATTGACGCGGTGACGAATCAAAAGCAAGACGATCTCAGCAAGGTTCCATTCAAGATTTCTCCTGAAGCCGCGATCGCCTATTGCTTGTTGTAAGTCAAAATTTTCTAACTCGTCATTTAAGCGGGTGTCGTACTTCCCACCGTGCATTGCTTGCCACCGCCAGTTGTACCCCTCGTAAAACTTCGCGCCCCACTTCTCAGGGTCTATTTCTTCTGGGTTCGCAGCAGCTAGGTACTGACGATATGCGTTTACAGCCATCGAAACCGGCAGGTGAGCGGACAGGTTGTGAGCGACGTATTTTTCGCTCCACCTTCCCCTTTCCTTCAGAAAGGTTATGGTGTAGGACGGCAGGTAGCTGTCTAAAGGGTCTTTTCCCAGCAAAAGCTGCGACCGCGTTTCTTCTAACATCCCTAATTCCCAAGACCATACCGCTTGAGAAGCGTCAATGTTGCTGTCATAGCTCCCCTTCTCTACAGCCTCATGAACTGCATCGTCCCACTTGACTAGATCGATGTAGCGAAACGCTGTCCCGACTATGCTACCGTCTTCTAGGAAAGCTTCAAAAATCCCGTCGTCTCCGTCTGTGCGCACGCTTATTAAATAAACCGTGCGATCGCCAAACAGGATTTCTAGCAAGCTCGTCTTCCCTAGGTCGTTGTCGTCGAAGCGTTTCCGGTAAAAGGCAAGAGCAGACAAGACCGGGGTCTTAGCAGAAGGCTTGACGTTCTCTTCTAGCACCGCGTTGCGGAACATGAACGGAGTAGAAAAACTAAAGCCTGCAGTATCGGCTATTTTCGCTTCTATCCAGTACAGCCGGTTCATGTCTTCTATTGCTGAGCGAACCTTTAGCGCAGTCTCAGAGACCATCTTCTGCTTGGGTTCATCCTTCTGCTTGGGCTCGTTCTTATCCTCAAATTCTCCCATCTCTAAGTAGCACATACGGAGAATACGAGCGTAAGAGCTTCCGCTCTTGTTTTCTGTGTCAAGGATAACGAGAGAAAACTCGTTGCCTTTGGTGACAAACTCGGAAATTCGGAGGCCAGATATTACAGACCTGCTTGTCAGCCGCCCCATGTCTGTCCCTTTGCCGCCGAGGTTGCTTACGTCATCTTCGTTTACCAAAAGTAGAGCGTCTTCTTCTCGGTCTGCCGAACACACAAACTGCCAATAAACAGTTACCTTGCTTCCAAGAGGAGCTTTGAAAGTCGCTGCACTCCCTTCTGTGCCTTGTTCTTCTAGCGCTTCCGTCTTAAGATGCTCTGCGATTGCAGAAACGGGAACGTCCCTGGAACCGCAACTAAGTTGCAAGTAAGGCTTCTTGTCTGTAGGCTGAGTCACCGGACCTAAAGACGACACCGGGACAAGCGGCAAAGTCTTTGGAGGATTGGCGATCGCTTCTACCAGCTCCACGCTCATTATATGCAGCTCGGAGTCTCCCTTCTTATCTTCCGTGTCAGCCATGAACAAGGCAAACTTTCCGTGAGGCGCATTGACGGTTATTGTTTTTGGTTCGCTGTACGGGTAAAAACTTCGTTGTAAAACTAAAGAGCTTCCAGTAGAGTCAAAAGTCTTAGTCTCGACTCCGTCCCAAACAAACGCTGCGTCTGACGACCCCCCCTTCGTCCGAGTCCTGTATTGAATCTCGTACCTTCCTGGCTTTTGGTCGTAAATAGCTGCGCTTCCTTCGGTAATCTCTGGAACCCCTTTGCCAGCAAAAATCAGCGGCAAGGCTCGCTTCATGATTCCCTTGCTTTTGTCGCGAGAACCAGAAGAGACTACCGTCCCAAACATGGTTGTTACGTTCCCAACTGTTTCAGAAGGAACAATTCTCTTTTTTTCCTTCATATGGTTCTTCATAAGGTTCATATTGCCCTTCGTATAGCCTTCCTTTTTTTCTACAAAAAAACTTTGTTCTATGGTGGCAGCGCTCTCCTTGTACTTCAAGCCCCACATGTGTCGTAGCTGGTTCCAAAACTTCGTTGTGCCTTCGTACTCCAACAAGGCTGCTACTTCCAAGATCTCTCCTGTAAGCCCAGACGTTTTGAAATCGTAGCGAACGCCAACCGTAAGACCGTTCACTACAGCCGTTGATATTATAGCTAAATCGGAGACGTGGTTGTTTAGGTCGATGGTGGCGCTGAGAGCCCCTCCTCCTTCAGTATAGTCCTTGCCTCCCTCCTTCCCAAAACTTATTAGGCGAGGATTTCGCGTCTCCTGCTTTCCGGTAGTTTTTGAGTAAGCTACTAAGGTCACCTTTTCGCGATCGCCTAAGTCTGAGCCCGTCAGGTAATTCCCGTCAAATTTTACTACAGGGCTGAACTCTCCTTGGCCGTACTTGGGCGCGATCGCAGCGTCTCCTTGAGAGACTGAGTACCCTTCAGCAGACTTCCACCTTAGTACCGGACTACCTTCTTGTAATGGCTTTAGGCAGTGAGCTTTAAACCAGACTACTCGCTCGCACTCTTTTATGCCTTCTGCTAGGTCGGGATAGACGCCGCTCATTCCGTTGTTGCTAGGATACTTAAGTATGGCTTCGTCGTTAAAAACTATCTTTACAACCAAACGTCCTTCAGAGTCTAGCTTCAGTCCCTTCCCGCGTAGGTGCAAATAAACGCATCTTAAGTTGTCTGTGGTGCCTAAATCTTCCAACCAGTACAGAGGAACGTCGCCTGGTTTGTTTTGCATCACCGTCACCAGCCTTCGGCCTTTCAGTCGGCTCAAGTCTAGCTTTACTACTGACTCAAATCCGTCAAGCTCCTGTGGGTAGTCGTCAAAAGTCACTGTTAGCCGGTCTGCTTTGGGAAAATAGCTGAGTACGCGGTCGGTTTTTGCGGGTTTCGTAACGGTTCCTAGGTCAGTGAAGTTGTCTTCGCCGTTCAGGCTCGCCCACACGGACAGACGCCCAACGGCTTTAACGCTAAACAAAGTTTCTAAGGAACGATCGGACTTGAGCCGGTGGCCGCACGCCGTGTAGCTCTCTTTGCCCACCTTAATCGTAAAAGCTTGGTTTAGCGACTTGTCTGGCGGGGTAGTTACGATAACGTAGTCTTCGCTTGCGCCCAGCTTAACTACCTCTTGTAGGCTAAGTATTTCTGCACCTCCCCACAGTACAGGCTCGCCAGCGTCCATCCAGCCTATCGCCTTAGTGCTGCTTGAGTGGACGACTTCGGTAGCCAAGCTGGACAAGGGGCTATTTGGCAGAGGACGCCAATTTAAAACAAGCGGGTTGCCTGAGTGGTTGAGTCCTCGTTCCTTCTCCTCTCCAAAGAAAAAGTTGTTTTTCCCTACGAAGCGCTCGTTATAGTTAGTATCTCTTACTAAATTCTTCTCAAAATAGATGCCTTGGTAGGAGGTGGGATTAGAAGATTTGTTTATTACGCCACCCGTACTGTCCGCAGAGTTGTTGTAAACGTATATGTCGGCGTTGCCGTGCCGCACTTGCCCTTCTATCACCGGCCAAATTACTATGGAGTCGCCCGTGGTATTCTCGACGAGATTGTGGTGAATTCGGAAGTTGGAACAGCCGTAAGGAGACCCACCTCCGTCCAGCCGAATGCCTTTGCCGCCATAGTGGGCACCGTTTTTGTAGCTTTCCAGGCAATAAATACGATTGTACTTGACTTCAGTGCGGCCGCCGTCCCTTGCGCTCCAGCCATTCACGCAACCGACGTCGCTAAGAAACTGCCCGGTATGAGAAATGTTATTGTAGCTAATTTCAGAGTCGTAGCAAGTTATTGAAACTCCTATAGAGGTCGTGTTCCGTATGGTGTTCTTCGAGATTAGAACCTTTTCGGGGCTGTCCCACTGCTGTATTCCGTCTTGGTAGCCGTGCGAGCCCGACTCGAACATTACGTTGTTGGTTATCTCGTGGCCTTTGCCTTGGACGATCGCAAACGCAGAGTGTGCCTTGCATAGAACGCTGTTTTTTATGACGTTTCCGCTTCCTCTCAAGAAAACCAAGCCTCCGGACTCCTTCATTGACAAATCCTTAAACCCACGGCTCAGGTGGCAGCCATCAACGACCAGCCCTGACACATTAGAGCCAACGTCCACAGACCCTTCTATTCGTATATTTTCCAGCTTGCAGTAGTTAGCATTTATTCTCAGTGCGTTTTGAGCGTAGCGAATGAAAACCCCTGTAGGGTTGTTGGAAGATACAATGTGCAAAGTTTGGGCGTCGCTGTCGTAAAAAAACTCTCCTTCTTCCGTTGCGAGGCTCTTCAATCCCCACAGAAAGAAGGGGTCGTCCTCTTCTAGTTTGTCGTGTTTGCCGCCCGAATAGCTGTAGCTGACTTCTATGCGATCGCCTGAGTGACCTAGAACGGTTCCTCCCCTCTTCCACCACTCTTGCCCAGCCGCCAGCACCATGCCGGCTCCTGTTAGGTCGGGCAAGTCGGCTAACCCCGGACCTTCGTACCACCCCTTTGTTCCTTTGGGGTCATATTCGCCGGCGTTGACATGACCCGCCGAGCTGATGGCACAATCTTGTCTTCGTAAGTTATGTTGATTGACGAACTTGGGCCAGCGAGCTTCTCTTAAGTCCCTGGACTCGGAGAAGGCGTCGAACTTAGCCCACCTCAAGTGTTTAATTTCAGAAAGGTCTGCTTTATACTTGCCTTCGCCTTCGCTCTCCCAAGCTTCGTCGTTGAGAGCTGCGTAACAAGAGACTACCCCTGGGTCGTCCTTGTACTTTGAGGTAAGCTTTACAGACTTCGTTAAGTTAACAGCAGAGTATCTTCCAGGGCTTAGAACGATGGTGTCTCCTTTTTCTGCGATCGCCAAGGCACTTTCTAGGCTTTTAAGAGGATTGCCTAAAGAGCCCGCATTTGAGTCACTTCCTTTTGCAGAAACGAATATATTTGTCAATTGTCATACCTCGCTATTGATAAGTTTCTTCAGCAACGTTTTTAAGGTTGCCTTCTCTACAAAACCACAGATTCGTCGGTAGCGCTAGTAACGCGCACCTTTACTAGCACTACTAAGAAGCTAACAAATTGGGAGCCCGACGGAACCTAGAGACGCAAACGGGACTAGCGAGACGCTTTTGAACGGTTCTTGCGCCGATTCTACTAAGGACAAGCCAAGAATATATAACTCGGAGTCGCCGGACTTGTCGTTGCGATCGCCCATGAAAAAGGCGGTTTTGCCGCTCGAAGTTAACGTCCGAGCTATGAGCAAAGCCCCTGGAAGTCCAAGAAAAATGGCTCCTGGGGAACCGGGAGCCGAAGTTTTTATCAGGAATAGTCCTTAGCATCTAAGAACTATTCTAGCTGAGGCGGGACTATTTGCTCGACGAATTTTCCTTCTCTTCTCAAGGTTCGCCAGAAGGGTCTAATGTTGGTTTCGTAAACTTGGCGATCGCAGAGTTGTACCGATACTATTCTGGGCGGGTTGGTGGCTTGCCAGCTTTCGGCGACGGAGAGAATTTTGTCATAGCAGTCGCGATCGAACGCTATCAAGTCCAGATCGCTTTCTTCGCGGTCGTGTCCTCTGACTTGCGAGCCATAGACCAGAACCGAAACGGCCTTCTGCTCTATAGCTTGCCAGATCTGAATTAGAGCAGTCAGTGCCCACTCCTGCATTAGTTCGCCGCCTCGACTACGATGCTGCCCTGGACGAAGAGGTGAAACCAGACTGAACCGCCAGCAGCGCCGCTCAGCTCGGTTTTCCAAGCTTTGTTTGCGTACTCCAAGAAAACCAAGTCGCTGTCTGGCAATGCGATCGCACTCAGCCCAGCGTTCACCTTATCTAAATTCGTCTCGTCAACATTGCGAATTTGGCCTCCGACCTGACCCGTTACCAACAGAGGACTTCCTATCTTTGTATTAGAAGAACCAGCTAGGTTTTTAAAGGGAAGCTTGAGAAGCAAAACGCCGTACTCAGACAAGGACTCTCCCTCCATTTGGTTGTAGTCTCGAATCTCTTTAAAAGTTGGAAACCTTAAGTTTTCAACGTGAACTTCTCCAAAAAAGTTGACTACAGAGCCAACCTTCTGGTAGTTGAGGAAGTTTTTCTGGAAGCGGGCGTTTTTGGTCGCAGCATCGTAGGGATTCCCCGAGCGACGCGACCTTTGTTGTCTTGTGGGGTTGTACTCCCAGTCCTGGGTATTTGGTTCGCCAATCGCAATTTCAAATTGACCGACTTCTACCCTGGTGCTGCCTACAGGGTAAGAAGGCTTCGCAGGGTCAAAGTTAATTTCGGTTCCCGAAGGCACGAACCGGCCCATGAAGCCGGTTCCGTCGCCGTCGAGAATAAACAACTCGGCCTCGGAGCCCAGAACGGAAACGGCTCCCGCTGGAGACGAGCCTTTTAAGGACAAGCGGACTTTTTCAGCTCGCTCTGCGGAGTTGTCGGAGAAAACCGGAACCCCAGCGTACTTGACTCCTTGCTCGTCTTTGCCCCAAGACAAAGTCAGTTTTGACGTATAGAAGTCGCCGCCGCTATCTGCTTTTGCCTTGAGGGCTCGATTGAGGTATTTACTTGAAGTTTTCGTAGAAGCTGCAGACAGAGAAACCGTAGCCTCTACAACTCCGGTTCCAGTTTTTTCAACTCCAATTTTGGCGATGCCATCTTCTTCTGTACCGAAGAAAAGATTGTGGTTAAATTTCAGTTCCATTGGTTACTTTGCTTGTTGGTGAATCGATCGTTTCTAGCTGTACCGTCAAGGTTCCGCCTCCCCAGGTCAAGCCGCCGTCATCCTTTAAAAAACTGAGAGAGACTGTTGGGCTTTGGAAGGAGGCACAGGCGGGAATTTCGACCTTTTTAAGGCTTTCCCATCTAAAAAAGGCACCCCCAATCCGAGTTGGTTTATAGGCGGGCACCATCTCTAAGTCAAAGAGCAAAAGGCAACTTTGAGCCGGAGGGGGCTGGGGATAGTCGATGCGAAATTCTAAGTCGATTTGCAACAGGGCGAATAGTCCTAGTTTTAAGAAACTAAGAACTTCGGCCGCTCCGACGGCATACCCTTCTACGTCTCGCAGTCGAAGCGATCGCGAACTTTCGGAAAGGTCGGCCAGCTCGGGGTCTTCCAGCCACAAGTGTTTGCCCTCTCCCAAACAGAGTTCCGTCATTCTCCGATCTTAACTGCGTAAAACGAAACAGTACGGCCATCTCCAGTTTGTGCTGTCTGGTGAAGCCCTTCTAGGGGAGGATTCTCCATTAGGCCGAAAATTTGTCCGCATTTTGGAGACCGTTTCACGAGTTCTCGCTCCAAAGCATCGGTAAACTTCCGCTCGTGGAAAGCAAGAGGCGACTTTTGCTCCAAAAACTGCCTTGCCTTGCGCGTGCGAATCGCAAAGGATAAAGCATCTCGGGGAGAAACTTTGATGGAAATCAGCTTTTCGCCGCACTCAGACGCGGCCGCACTAAGCATCATTCCAATTTCGTCTAAATTTTCTTCAGTTTCGGTTTGAGGGACTTGTCTAACGTTAATGTCCATAGTTTTTTTTAGAAAAAGGCGAGTTCCAGGGTGAGAAAAACTCGCCTATCGGTGCAACTAAAGTTTAGCACTGCTAGTCAATACCCCAAGAATCTTGCCAATAGGTCTGAATGCGATCGAGAAGCTTTTCGCCAAACTCAACTTTGCCGGACTGAAGTTCTTGAAGGACTTCTTCCCAGCCAGGAGAGGAAGCTATTCGCTCCAAGTAGGTATGGAGCTCTTCGCCAAAGTTGGGGACAACCTCGTCCAAGATTACGTCGTCAATATTGTTGTAAAGCCCAACTTCAGATACGCCTCTATAACAAGTTTCAACTGCCATCAAAATGTTGTTGATTTGGAGCGATCGCAGTTCTTCTGCGGACATATCCGGCAACTGGTTGAGCTGGTCGGGGTTTTGATCCGAAACCAATTCTGCCAATTGAAGACCAATTTCTTCAAAAAACTGCGCCTTGAAGCTTTCTTCTTGAAGAGCCTCGCTTAGCTTAAAGTTTTTGGACTCCATCGCCAACCGGTTGTCGCCGTCGCCGGTGCCGGTTGGGTCTTCTGGCCCCATTTGGTGCCAGTACCAGTTGTAGCCGAAGTCAAAGTGCTTTTGCCAAGCGTCCAAGCTGTAATCGTAGCCGGCGTGCTTTTGGTAGGCGCGGTACATGTAGGACGCCCACTCCATAGGGGTTTCTGCGATCGCCGTATGAGCGGGGTATTTTACAGCGGGCTGGCTGCCAGCTTGCTTTTCAGAGTTGGGATAGCAGGCAACATGGTGAACTCGAACATACGAACTCCCGGACTTGTTCTGGGTGTCAAGGACCACCAAGGCAATTTGGCCTCCGTCAGACTCGAACTCAAACTTACGCAGCTTCGATATTCTGGCGGAGCGCGTGAGTCGTACCATATCAGCGTCGTCGTAGCCGTCGGCGTCTAGAAGCTCGGCTCCGTTCCAAACGTAAAATCGGTCGTTTTGGTTTTTGTCGCTAGAGACGAACTGCCAAAGTATTTCACAGTTGCCTTTTGGAACATTAAAGGTACAAAGCGAACCTTCAGTGCCGCGCTCTTGGAGCAAAGAATCCCATTGCATGTGGGTGTCCAAGACTTGGGAAGGAACGTCCTTGCTGCCGCAGGAAATCTCTAAATAGGGCTTTTTGTCGGTCGGCAACTTGACAGAACCGACCATTGTTTTAACGTCGCTTTGAAGGCCGACAGAAACCGGCGAGACGCTGAGGTCTTGAAGTTTTTCGATTTTGAGAATGTCGAGCTGGGTTTCCCCTCGCTTGTCGCCGGTATCGACCACTCCGATAATTAGGACTCCGTACTTGACTTCGACTTCTACGGTGCCCGCTGCGTCGGGGTGAAAGTTTTTGGTTGCGGAGTTTTTGACGGTAGCGACGACTTGGAGTTCTTCGCCATTCCAACATATAGCCCGGTCTTCCTCGCCTCCTTGAGTGCGAAGCTCGTAGGAGACGCGGTAAACACCCGGCTCCAAGCTTTGGTACTGGGCATAACTCCCCTCCGTTGCCCCGGGCATGTCTTCTGACATTAAAGGCAACCCTTTTAACAAAGACTTGATGGACTTGTCTCCAGAGCCGGAGCTTATCCGGGTTCCGTGCAGAGTCATTCCGCTTCCAACTATTTTCGACGGCTTAACCTGGACTGTTTTCATAATTTCCCTTTAGGACCTCTTCTACCAGACAGGTCGGCTATTGTGGCCGTCTTTTCATGATGACGACTAACGTAAAACAAGGGTATCACAAAATTGTCCCGTTGCTGAGAAGAAGAAGGCCTGGAAAGAAGGCGGACGCCTTTCTCCCAGGTCGGAAAACTTGGAAACGCACAGAAAACGCCCTGCCGAAACTTAACAATTGCTTAAGAATAAGGTTTTCTGTTTAAAAAAGGCAAATGATAAACTGGAAGTGGAAAAAGAAGTACCTCGATGTACTAGACCCGTTGTGGAACTTTTTTTCAAGAGTTCTTTGGACTTTGTCCGTCGCGAACTTCTTAATACTGGGCAGCGCTCTAGCTAACGTCTTGGACGTAACTACTCCGCAAGAGACCTTGGGAGCCGCCGCAATTCTTATGGGAGCTGTAGCCAACGCTAAGTTGCTAGGTTCCCAAGGAAGAGGACAGCTAAAAAACTGGCTACAAGACCGAAAATTAGACCCGGCTTTGCAGTCCGAGGCAATAGCCATATTTTCTTTGGCCTTGTTTTGCCTGTCTTCGTCCGCAGTCAACGGAATGTCTGCAGCCAGCGAGAGATTTACCGGTGAAGCAAGCGCTTTTTACGAACGAGCAAATGAGGTGGAGTTTATAAGGAAAATCAGGATAGCGATCGCTCTCGACCCGGACAACGGATGCGCTCTTCAGTTAAGCGGAGCGTATAAAGAAGACTTAGGAGACGACAACGGAGCCAAAAAGGACTACCTAAGAGGACTTGCTATTGGCGGCAAATGCTCCCCGGACATAGCAAACAATCTGTCACGCCAAACGAACCTAAGACAAGAGTTGGACGGTAACGCTTCAACAGCAGATTTAATGAAGAACGTGTCAGTTCTTCAAACAGCGCTGTGGAAGGTTGACGGACAGGAGAACAACAACGAAATAGCAAGCAAACTTTTGATGCAGCTAGGGTGGACGAGAATTCATTTAGGGCAGCCCGAACTTGCAAGGGAAGCCTTAAAACTTTCTGTGAAGGGCGGAAACGCCACAACTTATTGTTTATTGTCAAAAATCAGCCGAGGAAGGGAAAAGCGAAGATACGCAAGGAAATGCCTTGAAGCAATTGGGACTGGGAACATAACCCCAAGAACCGTAGGCTCGCCAGAAGAAGACAAGTGGCGGCAAGAGTCTGTTGCCGTCTTAAAGGAGACAAGTAAGGAGGAAACGCAGTGAAGGCAAAGGTGTTGACGGCAATAGTTACGTTAGCGGCGGTCTTGCCAGCTCAAGGGCTAGAGTTTAACGACTGTGGGGGCTTTATTGAAGCAAGGACTGGAGGAGGCCAAGCCTGCGCTCCGGAGAAAAGAGGGACTAAGTCTGGCCAGTACGACGTTCCTTTCGGAGCGGTAGCAATGACAAGGTTTTTCTTGGTAAAAACCTCTTTAGCAATTCAAAGGAAGTCGCCAGATGGAGTCTGGAGCGAGTATTCAGTAACTTCTCCAGAAGAATTTAAAAGCTTAGAGCCAGGGCTTTACCAGGTCTCGGCACCCGACAAAGAAGGAGAAACTCGCAGAGTAGAATTTCAAGTAGTAGCAAACCCGGAGGCAAGCAGGGTTTCAGAAGCGATCGCAGCAATTGAAAATATGTCTTCGGGAGAAAAGGCGGCCAGAAGCGTTTCTAAATTTTTGTGCTTAAACGGGTATTTTTTTGAAGGGGCAAAAGCCCTTGAAGAATACCGCGACTCTCAAGAGCCCAGCACCAAAAAGGTTTTGTCCGACTGCTACTTATCGTCACCATCCTTGGAGCGACGAATAGAAGGAGCTTTGCTGGGGGCGGATGCGTTTTCTTCGATGAACGAAGAGGAAAGACTTAGGTTCATTGGGGACTTAGACAGTCTTTGGACCGGTCTAGACTAAGCTGCGACCGCACGTTTTAGAAAAAGAATAAGGGCAGCTTGAACGGCTGCCCTTATTCTTCTTTCTAGCCCTTGCCGGAAAGGCCATGCCTAGAGCAAGGAGCCCTTTACATAACCTCTGTCTTCTGTGTAAACAAGATCGTCTGGCAGGATGTAGGATTTTGCCATTTGAACCGGATTTCCTCCGTTGCGGGAAACCCAGTAGTTTCGTTGGGGCGGAGGAGGAGGGGGGGTTTGAGAACCAAAATGAGGCGGAGGAGGCGGAGCAGTTTGAAGGACGGGTGCCGCAGTATCTTCGGCCTCCTTACCTTGGAGCATTTCTTCAATGTCCGCCAGTTCCGGCTGTACTTGGTTCTTGAAGGATCCAGAAAAAGAAAACTTCGGAATCAGCTTTGCCGGAACCGTTACTTCCTCTTGAGTTCGAGGATTTCTGGCCTGCCGTTCGGGCTTTGCCTCTCCATAAAACTTGCCGAACCCTAAAAGTTCCAGAGAGTCCCCGCTGGCGATCGCGGCCAGGACTTGCTGCCGAAGGGAGCCAAGAACTCTTTCCGCAGTTGCCGCATTGACCCCAGCACCATTTGCTATCTTTTCAGTTGTTGCGTTCATGGTTATTGCTATTGGTTTTATGAATACTACCACATATGGAGCTAGGTCGGCTGGTTTGCTAGACATAAAAACGGCAGTTCCGGCGAAAGAATTGGAATTCTTGGGAGTCAACTTATTCAAGAAGAACAGCGCGGTCTGTTACCACCTCGACACAAGCCTATACGAAATAAAGTTTGCTTGCGATCGCGTGCTGCGTTCAGACGAGGCAGTCTATGTTTGTCAAAGGATAGGAGATAAGGCTCAGGTTAATTTTCAGCAAATCCTTGTGGACAGGTTTCTAGCTGCGTATGAATTGAACCCCGAAGGGGACATTTTCTTTGTCCTTTCTTCAAACTCGCGTCGCAGCCTTTCAGTCGCAGTCGAAGTCCAACTGGTCAAAAAAAGACAGTTCTCGCTGCCAGCCCATTTCGTTAGCCCAAAAAACGTCCTCGATGGCAGCGTCGGAAACATTAGAGCCGATGGCTCGACAGTAGAAATTTCTACAACTAGAGCGGCAAGTGCCAGAGACGTTTTGGCCTTTGTTGGCGATCGCGACTACGCCGACCCAAGCCGGACGGTATTTCCAGAGTGGTCGCCTACATCGGGAGAGTTTCCCCCTCCTTACGGTCCTGGCGCTGCGAATCCCCCAGGACTTGCACCAGTACCAGCAGTGTCGTATATAGAACACCTCAAAGAAGGGGCTGCCGCTTACTTTGCAGACCTCGTTCCGGGCAGGTGGGAAATGGAGTGGAAGTTGCTGACGGCCAACAAATCAGCAGACCCAGACTTGGCCTTTGCCTGGGACTTTACGGGGCGATCGCAAATCGCTTCTTCCAAGGAAGCAATAGAAACGGAAGGAAAATATAGAGTCCTAACCGGCACTAGCCAAGTGTGGGTACAGGACGGAAGATTCTTCGCCGGAGTGCTAGAGCCCACAAGCTCTGGCACCACAAAGCTGGAAATAACCCGGCTACAAAGAGTTTCTAACTTGGGGGCAAACTTTTACGAATGGTCTAAAAGCCTAGAAAAATTCCTGGAAGGATGCACCCAAGCCATAGTCGGAATTAATCCTAAGCCAACTATGGACATTGGCAACAACTGGATTTCTGACGAAGTGGTCAAGCGGCAGCTACGGTTTTTTTCTCTGGAAAAGTACGTTGAGGAAAACAACCTAGACCCTTTCAGGAAGACCCTTCCGCTTCTGGTGGAAAGGTTGGTCGAAGCCGCAGCCGTTGAACCGGAAGCGGGAACGGAAGACCAAGGGATTGCCGCCCTGGTCTTCACGATAAGAAGGTTGGCGCATTTTGCCAGCTTTGCTGCTCTTGGCGTGCCGATCGCCCCCGAGTCCTTCAAAGTTTTAATAGACCCCAAGGACGCCCCGCTGCTTCACATAGGCAAAGACGCGATCGCCGACCCAGACCCGGACTACGACCCGCAAACCCGCAGTTTAGCTAAGCTTTTGAGCCTTATAGACATGGACTTTCTGCAAGAATGTTGGTTTCGGGCAATGGGCATCAAAGGCCTTTGAGGAACTAGCTGTCAAGTTGGGGGTCGGCGTGAGCCACCGGCCAGGGAATAAAAGAGCGATCGCCGACTTGCCAAAAGTCGGTGGGGAGTCGGCGGCTGCCTGGTAGGAAACTACTAAACGGCCTCAACTTTTTTACGCGACCGAAATTCGTGGGGCAGCTCGCCCAGATAACCCGGCGACCAAAAACCAAGCTTGTCGAGCTTAGCCCGGTAGCAATCAACCACCAGTCGCCGGTACAACCAAACTTCCTCCACCGACTCTAAGTCCGGGACTATCGAGAAATAGGGAACTGCAAGGCCGGCGCGAACGAGACGAGACTGCAAAGTTTGAGACGCCCCTTTTGTCCCGGAGACTCGCACGTCGGCAAGACCTCTGCCGTACCAATCGGTTCCCGTAAGCGATACTTCAACCGTCCTGCCCCGAAGTGTTTCTACAGCCCTTTGCAAAGCTATTTGTCCTAGACTCCACTGGGCTATATCGGCGAGGTCATCGCTAGACTGGCCGCGCCTTTGCCTTTCGGCGCAGTCGATAAGCCGAAGGCGAACTGTTAAATTCGAGTCCCCTCGATCGTAAATAATTATGGTATCTCCGTCCGAGACGAAAAACTGGCTCGACTCAAATTTGTTCATTTGCGTTGGGTTTAACTCCGGTAAATTGACTCGTTGTGAAAGCGATGCGACCGCCATGCATCGCTACTGCTCTAAGTTCGGACATTCTCTCTTATTGGTAAGGCAAGGAGCCACGTCCGAAGGAGTCGCGAACGAATTGTGCGATAGACAAGGTATAACCGCATTTTTGTATATAGCTTGCCACGGCGACTTTTGGAACTTTTACAGTCCTGAAGGAAGCAAGTGGTGGCTGGCCGACGGAAAAGTCGGGGCAAGAGACATTTTAAGTCTTTTTTCGGGAGAAGGCCTATTTTTAGTCAGCGATAGCTGTAACCCGCTGGTAGAATTGAGAAAT
The DNA here is from genome assembly GCA_010672965.1 of Oscillatoria sp. SIO1A7. Taxonomy (GTDB): domain Bacteria; phylum Cyanobacteriota; class Cyanobacteriia; order Cyanobacteriales; family Laspinemataceae; genus SIO1A7. The sequence continues at coordinate 14,047 of JAAHFN010000039.1, read as the reverse complement.
GAATTTTCGCCAGTCTCTGGGTGGGCGGCCGCTCCGGCTCCAGGGGAAGTGATTTTCGACAATCGCTCTTTGGGGTCGCAGCTAATGGCTGGCAAAAAATTACCTTGGTTTCCCCTAGTACGAGAAAACGATGAGCTTTTCTAGCAGAGTTAAAAACAAGCTTTGGCTGGGCAGAAAACACCTGCCTATACCAGGCTGGCTGGAGTCGATAGCTAAAGACCCGAGAGGTTGGCTGGAGTCCTTTCCGGCCTACAGGTCGTTAATAGGTTTAAATCCACAAGAGCCGGCCTTAAAGCCCCTCAAGAATGTTCTAGAAAAACTTCTTGACTACGCGGGGGTAGTCCCGGGCTTAATAGTCAACTGCATCCAAACTATTCATGGAGTTAGCTCAGACGTAAACGGCAGCTCTAGTGCCGAAGAACTTAGGAAAAGAGCAGACCCCTATTTAAACGCAGCGGCTTCAAACAAGGAAAAGGGTTTGTACAAAAGGCTGGCGATCGCTCATAACGAGACGATGAACGTACCCGAACTTTCGCGCTGGATGACCGAAAACACGGGGTATGCCGCCAGCTCGGGGGCAAGCTGGATTGTCGAGAAGACAAACGAAACAGTCCAGCAAATGAGGCAAGCAATAGAAAACGCCAGGGACGCGGCAATAGAAGCTGCCGAGCAGGCGGGCAGAAGCGTCGAAACGGCCAAGAATAAGTTCGAGTCGTTATTGAACCAAATTCGGGAGTTCGTGGTGCCAGAGAATGCTAGGGGACTGGCAGCGGTTGCCCCAGTAGCAGCGCCAACCGCGACGTTTTTGCAAACCATGACGACAGCGCCAGTGGTAGCGGTTGTTGACGCTCAGTCTCAGTTTTTTATAAATGCAATGCTGGCTCAAACCTTCGTGGAGGGTTCGAGCTTTATAGTCCCGGCTACCAGTAAAGTGGCCACAGCAGCCGTTACAAAACACTATGCGGTAGGCGGAGCGATCGCCGCCCGTTCATCTTGCGCATCTATAATTTCTGCCAATGCCAGCAGCGTTCCGTTCGTCACTTCTGTAACGGGAACGTCGGGCGCTACCTGGGCCTTTCTGCTTCCTTACCTTCCTTGGATGGTATTAGCAGCACTAATAATAATAGTTGCCGTAGAGCTATCGGAAGAAGAAGAGGTGAAGACGATTAACGCCTCCTTCTTGTACGGAGCTGGTTACAAAACTTCCGCGAAGCCAGACGTAGTATTTGCAGGGATAACCCACAACGGCAATGAAGGCTTTATTGAAGAAGTCAGGCAGCTTGCCCTGGAGATGATAGACAAACGAGGCGAGTACGACTCCTTAGTGTTTTTCGGCGCTGGAAGCGATCGCAGGCCCGAAGCATTCGTCGATGCAACAGAAGTCAAAACCAATCCAGACTTAAGGCCAGTCACCAAGGAAGAACGGCTTCAGGCAGAATTTCAAAAACACTCAGAGAGTTTTGTCCAATGACGACCTACTTCAAAAACTTCAGGTTTCCCGAAAGCAATGATGGCTTCATCTTCACGGAAACGGAGCTATTAATTTGGGATTGCGTCAAGCGTCAGTGGAGTGCAGACCCCCCGGTCGTTTACCGCAACAATTTGCTGTTCGGCAATCACCCTTATCACGTCTTCATTATTGGCCAAATACCAAAGAACACAAAAAATCCAGAATTTCTAAACAAAATTGTTTTTGAGTCCGGACTGGTTTTCGAGCTAGATTTGGCCAGCAATAGCAGGACTCACGGGCGTTTCACGTTCGCCAATAAACCGGTGGGCGATCGCTATTTCGGACGTCGGCCAGAGGACGCATGGCGAAGAATAATATACGGCAGCATTTTGCACACGACTTGTCGTCAGCTTTACTACGCACCGGTTGAGTACATAATTGGCGACGACGAAAACCTAACGTCAGACGGAGTGCCAATGGATGACCCAACCAATGGACTCCACTGGGAAACTTCGGACTCTCACGGCAAAGCATCCAGCTATTTAATGAGGACTTTGAGCCAAGACGACGACCCAGACAGGCCAGTGCAATTTAGGATTGGACTATTTAACTACTGGTGCGCAAAAGGAACTTTGGCTAAAAACCCAGCGCTGAACGACTCGCCTTGGGACTTGGTCCTAACGCTTAGTTCTTTCAAAGGTAACAAGCCGCCTCTAGGAAACAAGTCCGACAAACTGCTGATAGGAACGGTTCAAGACGCTTTTGATGGAGTGAGCAATCCTGGGTGGATGCTTTGGCAGTGGTTCCGATTCGAGGACTTAGAAAGGGACGGAATAATCTCTACGCTTCGCTCGAAATGCTACAGGCTTTCAAAAGCTCTGGAACTCAATAACATTAAGGCGATCGCCGACTTGTTTAGAATTCAAATAGAAGAGTCCGATGGGCTAGAAATTCCGCATGAAAACATAGTTGAAGAGGACGTTTATGTCGATAATCTCGTCAAAATAATTCAGGCGGACAAGGACAGCCTGCTGCTTCGCCACCCTTATGTAGTGCAAAGAATCCTAGATAGGGTTCAAGGTCTTTGGATAAGTCTGGCAAAAACCTGCGGAATTCGCGCCCGCAGGTTCATGACGATGCCAGACGAATATTTTCAACAATACTATCAACAAGGATTCCGATACTTCTGTTGTAGCAGCCTGCCAGAAGGCAAATACATAGTGTACCCCTTCCCAATGCGGCATTGGGGGGACGCTCAGGTATGGACAAACGTACACAAGGGACAGTTTGCCGACTCTCCAGGGACGATGGCAACTTCTTTGCAACAATACGCCGACCTAGGAAGAGACTTTGACGGCGACCCAATACAGGTCTTACCAGCAAACCAGTTCTCTAATATTGCCTCGGCAATCAAGGCGCAACGACCAGTACCGCCCACGGACAAACCCAGCAAAATTCCTCTAGAAGGAACGCTGCAAGAAATTGCGGTTGGGTCGATGACAAATTTAACCGGGGTTTGTGCCACCTTGCTGGCGCGAATTCAAGCTGCCGATTTGTTCGACGTTGTTCTGAGAATTCCAGCAGGGGGCGACCAACTGGAAGAAAAGCAGGTAGCGATCGGCATTTTTGTCGGTGACCAATTGCAAATAGCCGTTGACTCCTTAAAGTCTGCAAGGCCAAACAACGAAGCTGGACTCAAGGTAGTGACGGACTTCCTAAACGAAGTCGAATCGTTTACGCCTTGGATTAAAGATTTAAAAGCCGGTACTTGCTATCGCGATCGCCCTTGCAACGTGAACCCGGACGCCCGAGACGTGATGTCGGACATTGTCAGAATTGTCAATAGCCACTGGCGGCCAATAAACTTCACCATTGACGAGCAGCCCAGGAGTTACCATGACGTGCTATTCGCGGGAGTGCCGACCACCGTGGATATGGAGCAACACGCCACGGAGTATCGAAATTGGTATCGGAAAGAAATGGGCAAGGCTCTAGAATGGAAGCGCAAGAACGGCGGCAGCAGCGTTCGGGTGAGACTTCTAGTGGCGTCGGCGAAGCAACACTGGGAAAGGTTGCTAGCGGACAGCAGGATTGACGCGCGGAACTGGGCAGCAGCGTTTTGGCGCAGCACCCACAAGGCTGAGACTGGAACTGCTGGGCTCGTTTTCGTTATATGCTTGCGCCAAATACTAGAAGAACTAAGGAAGGGAGTGAGCGAAGTGCGGCCTCTAGACATTTACAACGTGCAAAAGGGCTCTTTCGGAAACCAGTTTTGGTGGGGCGAAACAGTCCATTGCGAAGTCTATGGCAAGGAAGAAGGGGGACGGAATAGATTGGCGATCGCTGCTTCTCTCGACCCGTCAAGCTCCAACAAACAATTCTTGGGGTACGTCGCGGACAGGCAACGATCGCTTGTCAGCTCGGGAATGCGTTTTGAGACTCAGGCTTATTCATACCGGTACGCTCGTGACGGAAAAACCAGTGGAGTATGGCTAATTCCCAAGGAAGCTCCAGACTCCGATCGTCAAAGACTGTTGTGGCTAGACATAGGAATCTACACATTTAACAAAGAAGGGTCTCCGTCAACTTATGAGCGAAACTGGACCGGGAAAAGACTCAACGCAATTGCAGTCGTTGCTGGAGACGCGGTCGTTCTCAAAGTACTCGACCAAAACGGGACTCAAATTACCGCGTTTCGACTGCTAAGAGGACACGATACAAGATTCATTCCCGATCGCTATAGAGAAATAAAGATTATCGAGACAAAAAGAACAAGCGAATTTGTCAAGCTTAGGATCTTTGAAGGAAGAATGCCTGCCAAAGAGATAGACAAACGTCTAAACTCGGGAATTCCTCCCAGCCCTCCTGCCGGGGGGCATGTGTTTTAACCAAGCTGTAATTTTTAGCTTAAATATGTAAGTCATTTTTCGCGAGTTTAGACGATCGCTTGTTGTTCGGGGCGATCGCCTATTTTGTCATTAGTTTTCGCTGCCAGTGCCTACGGTGTTGGTTTTGGCGATCGTTTCTTGTCCGGGGCGATCGCCTGTTTTGTCATTAGTTTTCGCTGCCAGTGCCTACGGTATTGGTTTTGGCGATCGTTTCTTGTCGGAAGCGATCGCCTGTTTTGCGTTGGTTTCTTTTTGTAAATAATTTCGGAGCCGAAGATGAATATTTCTTCCGTCAAAGTAGATGATTATATCACTCGTTACAACCTTTACGATGACGATTCTTCTGTTATAACCAGCTTAACCATCGAAGATTGTCGAAAGGTCGCTAAGGATGGTGAAGTCGTTGGGTCTTTTATAGTGGGGTTAGACGAAACGGGTTGTTTCAGCTACCCGACAGATGTCGTGAAGATGACTGACGAGGTAACAAGGGCGTTTGAGCAAGCAGCCTTTGAGCGTTTAATAGGTCTTGATAATGTAGAGAAGCTGCGCAAGATATCTCAAGACAAAAGCCCCCGTGCAATTGAGTTTAACATTGGTGAATCAGGCTTTGGCATTAGCTGTTCTAACGGAAAATTTTGGTTAAAATATGCAGGTCTCAAAGGACATTTTCCTTACAAAGACTTCAATGCTTGTTTAACTGAGGGTCTTCGCTCACTGCAACACAATGTTCTTAACGATGCAGGCTACGTTCAAACTTCGGCTAAGTTAGGATGTGACCTGTATCAGGCTTATCCCTTCCTTGACAATGCTCGTTAGTCGTTAGGTTCGCGCTCTGCAGATGCCGGTTTTGGCGATCGCCTGTTTTGTCATTAGTTTCCGCTGCCAGTGCCTACGGTGTCGGTTTTGGCGATCGTTTCTTGTCGGAAGCGGTCGCCTGTTTTGTCATTAGTCTTCGTTGCCAGTGCCTACGGTATTGGTTTTGGCGGTCGCTAATGGTTGCCAAGTCGTTTTTATTTTGGAAAATTCAATATTATGTCCGTAGCTTCTTTAGACTCTATGCCCTTGTCCAAAGCCGCTAATTACATAGTTAGTGGCATCATTTCTGGCAATCTTGCTTTAACTGCTGATGATGAGTTTTACATAGCTTATTGGCTAGAAGCTGCTAGCAATTACTTTGGAAACAACGGCTTGCTTGAGAACCAAGACGTAATCGAATCCTATATAGAATGTATAGGATTAAACGACATTATTTAATCTACAGCATGAGCCGGCGGTCGCCTTCTAAAAAGAAGGCGGTCGCTGTTTTTTTGTCCAGTGCCTACGGTATTGGTTTTGGCGATCGTTTCTTGTCGGAAGCGATCGCTTGTTTTTTTTGTCCATTTTTTGAGGATCAGTTTTTGACTACTACAATTAAGTTTCACCGCGACCATACTTACGCTGCTAAGACCGCCATTAGCTTCAACCTAGAAGGCTCTGGTATCTTTAAAGTAATTAACAATGAAGGCCGGGAAATCTCTCTCAAGGTAGAGCCCGGTGACGTAATCGTTTTCAACTGCAAGTTTCGGCACGCTTTCGAGCAAACTTCTAAACGCCGAGTTGCAATCTTCGCCTGGGAGCTCCAGAAGTCCAAAGGCTACCGGCCGTCAATCGAATTCGTCGAAAAAGCAGGTCTTATCGACGAGGAACTCCGCGAGGAAGGCTGGAAGCGACCGACTCTAGCTATTCCAGTACCCGAAATCGGCGGCGGGTACCTTCAGCGCTTAAGCAGTAAGACTCGAAAACTTCTGCTTGACGACCTTTCTAAGACTAAGCTGCATCGTGACCCAAGCAGCTACGTTTTTGACCGTCAAATTCGCTGGTTTTTCCACGAGCCAGACCTTCGTTACCGCAACGGAGAATTTGTACCCAATCCTGAGCAAAACGACAGGCTTCTTAAATTTCTTCGGCGCTTTGGACCAGTAGAGACCGCTCTTCTCGCTAAGGGTTAGTCCAGCTTTTGCAGGCGGTTGCTTCCTTCACGGGGACGGCCGCCTGCGCACCTTGATCTTTTACCAACTAAAACCAATGACAAACATACAAGTCAAAAACGTTAGCGAACTAGGCTCCTTTCCATTCAAGGACAACTGGCTTTTGGAACGCAATGGTAAACTCATGGCTTATATTGGGCAAGGCTGTAAGTCTTCAGTTCTGGAAAACCCCTACTGCCTATCGGGCTACAATCGGGAGTCCATTAACCTGTACCAACGGCTTCTGTACCGGGAGTTCCGTCATTACTTAGCTACCAAGAAGAAAAGCAAGGCGATCGCATCAATTATTCAGCTTGCGTGTTCGCACAAAAACATAGACCTTTATTGCGATCGCGAGCCGCTGGACTCTCACGGCAGTTACATAGCCCGAATCATAGACTTGTTTCAAGTTGAGTGGGTAATGCTTTGCGGCTCCCGTAGTTGTCAGTCCTTACCAAAAAAGGCAATTGCTTGTTTGCACCAGGAGATAGAACAAGAGTCTTTCTTCTTAGTTGGAGACGCTCCTGGTGCCGACCGCCTTTGGCAAGAAGAAATAGTCAAAGCTGACTACAGGCGAGCCATAGTCTTTGCACCGAACGGCCTAGTAGTTCGGAACAATTTACTGGGGCGCAAGGCGATATTGGTTCCTAATGGTGGCTACCAAAAACGAGATGAAATAATGCGTCGTCACTCTCAGTCTGCCTTAGCTGTTTGGGACGGAAAATCGGCAGGAACCAAACGAACTATCGAACTGATGAACCAATGCGAAGTTTTTCGGTTTTGACGAATAACGCTTACGTTTTGAGTTCAAGGCCGTCGCTTCTTATTCGGAGCGATCGCCTGCCTTTTTGCTAGTCTTCCTTGCTCGCGCCCTGCGGGTATCGGTGTTGGCGATCGCTTCTCGTTCGGAGCAATCGCCTGTCTTCTGATTGGCCTCCAGTCCCGGTGCCTACGGTGTCGGTTGTGGCGACCGCTTTTTGTTCCGAAACAATCGCCTATTTTCTCATTAGTTTCTGCTGCCAGTGCCTACGGTATTGGTGTTGGCGGACGTTTTCATCGAAGGCGTTTTTCTTAGCTTAATGCAGTTTCTTATCCTTGTAGTTTTTGAATAGAAAAAAGATGACTTTTTCCACGACTATCATTCTCAATCAAGACAAAGACTTAGCGTTTGAGATTGTAGCAAACGCAGGCGTCAACAAAGAGTGGGGCGACTGGGTACTAATACCAGCTCAGTCTGACTCTCCAATGTACTTCAATACCTGGGCAGAAGCTTACCGGGAAGGCGTTGAGTCAGTCAAGTTCTTACTTAAAGACTTTAACCTCACTCTTCAACACCCAGCAGAAAACTGGATAGACAACTCTTGGATGCCACCGGTAGAGTGCGAGTGGGAAGAATTAAAAGGGTACCAAGACACCAGCTTTTCTCTAGTCCCGGGCTGGAACCTTCCCTTCTAGACGTTAGTTTCGTTTTTCTTGCTGCGCTGCCTCTGAGTAGCGCAGCTTTTTTGTGTTCAATTCAGCAAAAGCAATGAAAACCATAAATTTCGCCGGACATGAATGGAAGGTTACGAAGGAGTCGCCCCACGGCAATTTCGTTGTAGCAGTCCTGCCAGAAGAAGCAATCGCAATTTGTATTACCTATTCAAATAAATGGGGCTGGGAAGAGACGGAGCCCAATTCTCCCATTAAAGGTTTGATTGTCTATCTAGGCTGTACCGAGCAGTCAACGAACCGCTGGCGACGCACTGCAGTAGCTTTTGGTGGCTACTTCGACTTTCACAAGCAAGAAGAAGTGCCCCGCAAATCAAAGCGACAAAGGCTAGCACCCCTAGAGCTGAAAATCCGGGGAATGTCTGGCCAAAGTCTCGAAAAGCTAATCGGCATTTACAGCTCTAGCCACCAATTCTTCTGGGTTAAATACGGCGCTGCAATTTCTCCAATGGCAACATTCAACTGCTCCCTTCAAGTAACAGGAGCAGTTCTGTGAAGGCTTTCAACAGTTCTGACTGGAAACCACTTTGCTGGCTTCTTCAAACAGTCATTCTTCAGATTTTGTTTCTCAGTATCGACGTCTTAATAGTCTCAACAATATGTCAACTCAAATAGTCACTTTCACCGGCCACCGTCCAAACAAGCTAGCACCGAATGCTAAGCAAGACATCAAACATATGCTAAACCAAATAGACTCCCCTTGTGTTGTCCGAATTGGGATGGCATTGGGTGCGGACACCCTTTGCGCCGAGGCTTGCTTTGAATTGGAAATAGAATTCGAGGCGTGGTTGCCTTGCCCGAACCAACATTCGCGACTGCATATGCTCCCCTACGCATCTAAGCAAATCCTCGTGTCGGAGTCCTATTCAAGGGGCTGTATGCACAAACGCAACAAGGCAATGCTCAAAGGCTCAGACTTGTTGATTGCCTACTACAACGGCGACCGCACGGGGGGAACTGCTCATACGGTCAAAACTGCGACAAAGCAAGGAATTCCAGTTTTGTCTGGGTTTGACGGACAGTTTAAGTCTCCGGTGAAGGACTGCAAACAATTGAGCTTGTTCTAAAGAAAAAAGGGTGGCACCGTTGCCGCCCTTAGTCGTATCTCACTATACCAAAGTTACATGAGGGTACTATGAGGATATCACTTCTAGTCAACTTAGTCAAGGCAGCAAGGGAAGCGATCGACGAACTTCAGCTAGAAGACGTAACAGAATACGAAATGCAAAGGCTTCTGGAACGCTTAGTTTTTGACCTGGCTGACATGGCTTCTGAAGAACCAGCGGAGCTATTGCTGAAGTGGTTTGGCGATCGCGCCGCAATTACCAGCAAGTTGCGAAAGCTTCAAGGCCGAGGCGCTTTTGACGAAATCGTTCTAGACTTGGAGGCAGAAGGCCAAACGCCAGTAGAGCGATATTTAAATCTTCGGCACATTGCTAAGTTAGCCGCGTACCGGGCTGAAGCCATAGAAATGGAGGCGATTGCGGAGGCTTGCGATCGCTTTAGCAAGAACGGGGACAGCCACGTTGTCGCCCGAGGTGAAGGTAAGGGCAAATTGGTTCTTGCCTTCCGGAAGGAAACCCCTCGCACCAGTGAAGTTGAAAAGCTATCGCAGCTAGGACTAGCTCTGAAGCAAGAGCAGCAGCAGCTCATGCGCCGTCATAGCCCCAAGCTAGTAAGTCTTAAGTCTCAAATCGAAACTTTACAGGAAAAGATAGAGGAGCTTATCAACAACGACAAGACCCAGCAGATAGAGGCCGAAATTACTGAAACTCAAGAATCCTTAGCTTACAAGGTGGCAGAACTTCGATTTTACCCTGAGCCTGAAGAGTTCTAGTACCAGTTGAACAGTCCGTATAGGGTCGGGTGCATTTGCATCCGGCCTTTTTCTGATACCCGTCGAAACGCGATCGCTGCGTCCGCCGAGGGGTTTAAACTCGGCGCTGATGAGACCAATATGGAGAACAGTATGAACGGCAAGCAACGCCCGTCCTTAAATGTTTTTGGAGCTAAGAAGGAGAACTCAATTCTAGTCCCAAATATGCCTTTAGCAGTCCGCAACAATTGCCAGAGCGGCAAATGGACTATGGGTGGCGACAAGGAATACGGCTCCAAACTGTCAATGACCATACTTAAATTCAGCAAGTTCTTCGGAAGCCTGGGGCAAACCCAAAACACTATTTGGGGGCAAATTTGGTTTGTTGCTGAAGCAGGAGATCTTCCCAAGAATGTAGCAATGGTCACTTACATTAAAGGACAATCGCTACAAGAATTTAACACCCTAGTTGCCTTAATCCAGGCACGGGGCATTGAGCCCGCAGAAGGAATCTTCGTGCCAACATTTGCGAAACGAACGGGTCAAAAGACTGGGAAGGACGGAGTGCCGCGAGCGGTCAACTACTACGTCCTAGAATGGGATTGGACGGAGCGAGAAGAGAACCAATGGGAAATAGTCGAGCAAGCTGCGGCAGCGCTGCTGGATCATGCCGATTTACTTGTTGATGTGGACGGGACGCGACAAATGATTTGTCTAGACAATCTACCTCAGCACGAAGTTGCAATGATAATTAACAGCCTTCAAGGTCGCGAGAAAACCAAGGCCAACCTGCCACGATTAGCAGACCCAGAAGAAGAAGAGTTTTAAACGAACCTGCGTAGGAATCAAACCAAACTGTAACAGCTTGTCCTCAATGGGCAAGCTTTTTTTTTGCGGAGAAGCTATGTACATAGTTATTAAGTTCAAGGACGATAAGGACTGCAAATCAATTGCAGAGCAAGTTTACGGACTGTCCATTTCAATAGAAGAAAGGAACATCGCAATTGCTCAGAAGATAGACGAAAGGGCTCTGGAGTTAGCCCTTTCTTTGAGCAAGGTTACAGCACAAGTAGCCAAGTACGAAACCCTGTGGGATGAAGTACGCGATCGCATCGAAGAGAAGGTAGAGGAAGGAACTCCGGCAATTTACGTCGCCTGCCTTGCAAGTTACAACAGTAGTGTATTACATGGAGCTTGGATAAGCGCTTTGCAAAGCCCAGAGAGCATTCTCGAACAAGTTCAAGAAATGCTGAGCTACTCTTCGGAGCCAGTAGCCGAAGAGTGGGCAATACATGAATACCAAGGTTTCAAGGGAATTGTAATCGAAGAGTATGACAGCTTCGAGTTAGTGTCTAAACTTGCTGAAATGGCGGAAAGTTTCGGAGAAGCGTTTGCCATATGGTGGAACGACAGGGGAAGCCTAGGAACCATAGACAACTTCCAAGACGACTTTTTGGGGGAATACAACGACAAGGAAGACTACGTTCTAGACCTACTTCCAGACGAACTAAGCAAGGTAGAAATAAACGGAGTCGCCACTAAAGACTATCTGGACATGGACGCAATTATTCGCGACATGGAATATAACGGGCTTCTCATTAAACGGACTAGCAAGGGAACGTTTTGCTTTTTTGCTTAGAAGTAAGTCAAGGATAGCCAGGAAGCGGCTCTAAATTTTGCCAAGAAACAACCTGGACTAATTCTAGTCCAGGCTAGCCTAACGCAAACGTCAATAATGAATCAAAGAAGAAGAATCAAGGTTTTTGGCTCGGGAGTAAAGGACTCAATCATGGTTCCGCAAACTCCAATTATAGCAAGGAATAACTGTAAGATTGGCAAATGGACGATAAATAGCAAAGAGTACCAAGGAAGAAACCAAATAGCAATCCTGAAGGTGAGCAAGCTGTTTGGTTCCTTTGGTGAAACTAAGAACACTCTTTGGGGGCAAGTATGGTTTGTCTGCGAAGAAGGCTCTCTGCCAAAACAGGTAGTATTAGTAACGTACCTCAAAAAAAGAAGCCTGCTGTCTTTACTTGAAATAATGACTTTAATCAGGCTTAACAAAGCGGAGCCAGCAAGCGGAATATTTAGCCCAATTTTTGTAAGTCAAAGCGCAAGTAAATCAAGGAGGAGGTACTATGTTCTAGAATGGGAATGGGAAGGTTTGCCAGGAAGAGAACGACAGCTAGAACGTTATGCTAAAGTCCTAGCAAACGAAAGCAAACTAATGATAGAGCCAACCTGGACTCGAAATATGATATGCTTAGACGGAATGAGCAGTTGGAAGGCTGAAATGGCAGTTTCTGACTTCATTAAGAAGAACAAATAAGTCCGTGCCAGCCCGGTTTTTACTGGGCGGTATTTTTTTTACGCCCGCCCACCCACCCCCCACCGCCGCCAAACACTCTGCTAATTTTCCATGCTTACATCAATCTGTTCAGTTATCGCTTGAAACAGCTTTTCCTTGGTAACAATTCCATCGCGAGCAAAACTCCACTCAGTACGAAACCTTTTAAGCTCTTCACCGCTAATAAACTCAACGCGAATCAAGTAACCAGTCTTGAGCCGTTCTTTTTCCGAGAATCTGACAACAAGAGGCGTAATAATGATCTTCACGTTACGGTGAAGCCTGATTAGCTTTTCATCCAGTCTCATGTAAATCTTCCTCAGCTTATTGCTTTTAGTATTGGATGCCACATTTTTTCAATAAGAACGGGCGGCACCCCATTCCCGAGGATAGTGACCTGCTGGGACTTTGTCCCAATTAACTGGTAAAGACCCGGGACTCCCTGAAGCCTAGCAACCGCCCTGGGGCTCAAAGCCTTAACCCTGAGTTCGCCCCGCCGTAGCAAGGCCTTCCAAGAACACTTTTGCTGAGGGGCGGCGATCGCAATAGCCGGTTCGCTTGGCGATCGCGCTGTACCAACCGCCGTGGTTTTGTTCGTTTGGCTCCAAGACAGACCAATGTCTTTGACCAAACAGGTCAGGTCCCCCCTCTCCTTAATAGTTCTCCCCCCCTTCACTGAAAATTAATGCATCCGGCACTATTTGATAAAGGTATGTCCAGCCTCTTTCTATCCTGTTAGTTTCAGAAGCAGTGACCTTTTCTCTAAGCAGAAGGCCGAAGAGAAACAGCTTTTGCAGGTAAATGCTAGCCGTACCTACGGAGACTTTGGTGCGCTCGTCATACAAGAACGACGACAGCTCGTTAGCGCTGGTCATTCCATTTGCTGCAATAATGGACAATATTTCTTCGTTCCTCTTTGACAGCCCCCCAACTATTAAATTTTCTTCTTCGTTAACAACCCAAAATGCTATAGGGGGTTTTAAGCTGCAACAGCAAAGGTTCAAAACGTCCCAAATGTGAGACGCAACATCCGTAAAGACCACGGGAACGTTTCGTTCTTGAAACAAAGCCAAGGCGCACCGGACTATACAACCAGCGGCTCTTGGGGTAGCTGCGATCGCCCCGTCAAAACTAAGTTCTATAACGCCGTTGTCTCTGAACTCCAAGGGAAGGCAAAACAAGCTTGAAAGGCCAGCAGCATCTATATCCATGAAAAATTCAGAAGCAAGACCAGGAAGCGAAACAATTCCCTCGGAGCTGGTGCTTTTTAACTCGTCAAGCAATCTTACCCTTTTTATAAACGTTCTATTGTTCATTGGACTACCTTTGGTCATTTAGTACCGAGGTGGCTTAACCTTTGAAAAAAAACAAGAACCCCTTGCGTTCGCTTTCTAAGCTTTTCTTTACGCGACTCCCAGTCATGGCCTTGCTCTAAATCTAGGCGTTCCACGTCCTTGATATAATCGCACACAAGGCTCTTGAGGTCTTGAAGAGAGCTTGCGGCGTCGAGACGTGCCTCAATGTAGTTTCGCCGCCTTTCTTCCTCTGCCCGTCCCCTTCTAACATCTATTTCTGCGCTACTATCCGGCGATGGAGGCTTAGCTTTGTTAACCTTCAAAACCTGAAGAGGAGCGTACCATTCAAACCCTCCACGCTCGCGAAAGGCACCGCAAATGTCTTCGGCAGAATTCGGGTCTGCGAAAATATTGTAAGTGCGATCGCCACCCCAGACCGTGCAAGTAACGCGCAACCATCTTCGTTTGTCTTCCATAGTTCTCAAGCCCAACTAAGTCCTTAAAAAGGAATCTCGTCTAACTCATCATTGTTCTCGTCCGACTCGTCCCGGTCGTTTGAGGGAAAAGGAACTTCGCTAGGAACTGCAGGAGCGTAGCCCGCTTCAGCCCAAAGTTTTGCAATACAATCAGGGCAAACGCATCTTAAATAAGTTTGACTTTTTACAAAGAAAGTGCCTTGTTTTAAACTTAAAATTATCATGTGTTTAGGGTTAGTTCTTAATAATAACCGCATACAGGCCTGTCGATCCTGCTA
>JAAHFN010000038.1 GCA_010672965.1 Oscillatoria sp. SIO1A7 | reverse complement strand
CTAGACTTGCTAGCACAGACCATCCAACTCTGGCGGTGCGATCGCGCTCCGTTTCCTCTGCCAGCGTCCGAGAAGTGAAGAGGAATTGGAACTTACTATGAGCGAGCCATTTAAAATTACCGATGCGGAGACCAGAAGGCGAAGTGTCGATCGCTTGCGCGAAAGTAGTCGGCAGTTAGATACTCTCGGTGTAGCGCTAACAATTCGCCAAATAGGCAAAGGTAATGAACTGGTATCGGGGCGCGATCGCGCCCCGATACAATCTACAAAACCTCGTTACTTAAGCGCTGAAAAAAAATTGGTAAGCTTCCACTCAAATTAAAGGGTTGAAAGTCAGTAATTGTTAGCAGCGCGATCGCCAATTAATAGCGATAGAACGCGACAGAGCGCGATCGCAGAGCAGCGCTCTATCGACCGGGCAGGAACCGTCTTACTGCTACAATTCTTTCTACAACCTAGGGGAAACCGGGGGACCAGGGGAGAGGGGGGAGTGTGGGGAGAGGGGGGACAGAGGGGACAGAGGGGAGAACTTTCAGCAGTCCTTCCCACACCTCGTAGGCGGCCTCGTAGGCGTCCTCCCACACTTCCCACACTTCCCCCTCTCTCCCTCTGGCCAGTGCTAAAAAAGAAAACTAATTTCTCCCAAGGGAAAACCCACCCGCTGCCGCAATCTGCTCCTTGATCTGCGGGGGGCTTGGGGTGGGTCATCTTCCCATCCGAGCTAGCTATTGGAGTATGCCTTGGGCAACTTTCCCAAAGTCCAAGGCTTACCCGATGCCAGCTCGGTCTTTAAGGGAGAAGTTTTTTTTCTTGATTGATAACAACCTCCTTGCTAGGTTTACTCTCTACTACGTCTTAAAGGGCCACGTTTAGTCGTGGTCCTTTTTTTTGCCCCTCTTCGGGGCTTAAAAACTATATTAGCACCGTTTGCTCAAAAAACAACATCAAATGCAAAAATTTTTTTCCTGCTTCTGCACTTCCCGTACCCCCTTCACTGTCCTATAGCCTAATCTTACAAAGAGCGATCGCCGTTACCCCATCCCTGGCCCGCAGACTTGGGCTGAATTCAAAATT
Organism: Oscillatoria sp. SIO1A7; assembly: GCA_010672965.1. Lineage (GTDB taxonomy): Bacteria > Cyanobacteriota > Cyanobacteriia > Cyanobacteriales > Laspinemataceae > SIO1A7. Next base: position 65,452 of record JAAHFN010000038.1, on the reverse strand, counting down.
CAAAATTCTTTTGGATCCGCCTGTCCCGCCCGCCGCGATCGCCAGCATCCGGCCGAGTTTCTGGGCCCGCGCATCCCAATGCGGAAATTCCCGTTCGGAGCTAAGAGATAGTTGCTCTTGTTGCTGTCGCCCCTACATTTTCGTTCGTTACAATTTGAGAAACCCTATAAAATTAAGGAAGCGGTATTGCCGCCGCCCTCCAACGTTCGGGCGATCGCGGAGTCGAAGCCCCTTTCCTCGGGGTATGTTTTTTAGATTTGGCATTTTTGAGAGTTATCGAAGGCGTAGGGGCGACAGCATTCCCGAGACAGCTTGTGCTATTATACAAAAATTATTGTATTGGAATGCTTCGCCCCAGAAACCCATGCAACCCACCGATTGCCTCAAAAAAGAGAAATTATAAAAAACATACTCTTGAAAGAGTCGAAGCCCCCCCCTCTCGAACCCTTTTCTCAATTTTTTCCCAGGGTGGAACAGATGCTAGAAAAAATAATCCGCTGGTTCAAAAAACTCCTGCAGCAGTTGCGCCGACGCCTCGCGCCCGAAAAACCAGAACCGCCGCCACCAGAAATTAATCCTTTAAGCGATGCCGATTATGAAATTGCTAACTCAAAACTCACAACTCCAGAACCCAGATTAGGGTAAATCCTCAATCCAGCAAAGATAAGAACCGAGGGATGTATCCTTGAGGGCGTTATAGAGTTTGCGATCGCTCGTAACCATTTGGCAGTCATAGTCGATTGCCAGGGCTAGGTAAAAGCAGTCATAGATACTGCGATCGAAATTCGGAGCTATCTTTAAAGATTCTGCCAGCCTCTCCTCTATCGGGTAGAGTTGCACGGGCAGCTCGCTAAACTCTTGCAGAATATCCTCAGCTTCCTCAAGACCCAGATCGCCTACCCGAATTTTCTTCCAGAGAATGTTGCCAATTTCTGCTCGGGCAAAATCTGGGGCCAGCAGTTCGTGAGATTCGTTCAACAGGCGTATGGCAATCTCGTTATGCTCCTCTTCTATAAACCATTTAGCGGCAACGCTGGCATCGACAACATAGCGGCTCATTCGTCTCGCCCCTCCCGCTGAAGTACGCCGCTATCGGTCGTTTGCTTGCGTCCGGCTAATTTCTGCCGAATCCGCATGACTCCTGCCAGAGGATCTTTCGGCTTCTGAGCAACCGACTCTTTTATAATTCCGTCTCGCCCCTCCCGCTGAAGTATGCCGCTATCGGTGGTTTGCTTGCGTCCGGCTAATTTCTGCCGAATCCGCGTAATTCCTACGAGCGGATCTGTAGGCTCTTCCCGAAGCGCCTCTTCTATAATTCCGTCTCGCCCCTCCCGCTGAAGTATGCCGCTATCGGTATGCTTGCGTCCTGCTGTTTGCCGCCGAATTCGCGAAACCAATGCCACCGGATCGGCAGTTTCTTCGCGAACCGCTTCTTCTACGATCGCCTTTAGTTCTTCTTCCAGAGAGCGATCGTGACGTTTGGCGCGAGCCTGCAACTTCTCAAGCACGATTGGATTTAGTTCGTCTAGGGCTATTCCATTCATAAATTATTCCCGAACTCTCCTTATATTATATAGGTAATTGGGAATGGGGAATGGGGAATTGGGCAATATATATGAGAAACCCGGTTTTTTCAAAAAACCGGGTTTCTCAGCGGAGGCGATCGCAACTAGGCTCCAAAGTAATTTTGAACTCCGCACAGCGGCAAAGTATTTTCCTGAAAAACCTCTAATTTATTTGGCAAATTGGCAATATCTCTGCTATAATAAAGAAAGATAAGAGCTGAAGGAGAGCCAAAAATGACTTCGGAAAAAGCACTTACTAAACAGCAACTATCTAAGCAAATACGGCAGATTAACTTGCGGCAAAAGGGGGAGGTGTTTCCCAAGCAGATGGTCTGCAAGCTGGTAGGGGAAGAAAAGACCTGGAAAGCTTTGAAAAAAGAAGGGCTAGTTTTGGCGATCGCGGCCTGGAACGAGCTGATGGGGCAATGCCCGCAGACGGCAAATTGGCAAACCGTTAAGACGAGCGATCGGATTATTTCCCTAACTGCAGATGGCAAGCGATGGGTAGATTACTTCGGATTTCGTCGCATGGCCAGCGCCGAAAAGTTTATCGAGCAAATCTTGCCCCATTGCCAATGGGTAGCAATCCGTAAAAGCGGCAAGCGGCTGAATGCCAGCATAGAATGCAAAGTTTGGGGTCTGGAGCAAGAACAGTTTAACTTAATTGTAGCCAAAGAAAAAGCTGCCAGCTCGCCCAAAATGGCCATGCTCTACTACGCCATTGGAGATGGGAAATTCCAGACCTACATCAAAACTGCAGAATCGGACAAAATTGAGGAATATAACTGCTTGACCAAAGCGGAACTGAGCCAAGCCCTGAATTTATGCCAGCGGCTCGGCGGTCAAGTAGTTCCCTTGCCATCTTGCTCTACCCAGGTTCCCGACTTGGGGGCAATGGTGAGTTAGGGGCATTGGGCATTGGGCATAGGAAAAACGGGACTTACGCAAAACATCCATATTTGGTTGTTTGTAGGGGCAATCCCAAGAGCGTTCGCTCTTGTGCGGAGCCTGCGCGACAGCGCATAGCGTCTCCCAATGCGAGAATCGCCCCGATCGCTCTTTGTCGTTGCGTAAGTCCTGAAAAAAATACTCTAGTTTGTCAAGACTACCTTGACAAACTAGAGTGCAGAGTGGAAAGGGTTTTTCACTTCACAAGACGTTAGCCCATTAGCTTTTTTGATAAATTTTTCATCAAACGTGTACAAGCAATACCTATCTTGACTTTGAGCTAAATGAAACGCATCCGCAAAATCTAGGCCGTTTTCATGCCATTGTATAGCTCGATAGACTAAATTTGAATTAACCAGATAAACATTCGGCAGGCCAAACAGTTTTCTGAAAGCAGAACAAATTTCAGAGGTTTTAAACTTGTAAGCAAACCTGAGTACCCATTCGGTTTCTAGAATGACTGGATCTGGGATAAAAACTTCCTGCTTTTGAAAAATATCTAGACTTTTTTGATACTGTATTTCATCGTCTTGAGTCAGCAAACGTACCACAATATTAGTATCAACTGCGGCCATCATGCCATTCCTCCCTTATGCCTTGACTAATGGCATAATCTATATCTTCTATGGTTTTGGGCGCACCTTGGTATTTCAAACAGCCTGCTACCTCACCTAAAGTAGTCTGAGGAAAAGGCTTGTTCGGCTTAATAAGAATCCCATCGCCAGTGTCGATGATTATTAATTCTTGACCCGCTTCCCAGCCGTAAGCCTTCCGCATTGCTTGAGGAATTATTACTTGTCCTTCTTTAGAAATTTTAGCAGTTTTCATAGTCTAAGGAGAGAATTGAATTTGATTATAGCTTATGGCGTTATCTGTAGCAATAAGAACAAATATTAGAAGAGGCGGGGGGAGGATAGCGTTTGTTTTGTTTGCTGTAAAGGCGATTCTCAGGAGTAAAGACCGGGGGGGAGCGATCGCGCAATATTGCCGCTAGGGGTGCGATCTTGATAATTGCAAACCACAAAAAACCTGTTGGCCTTAGGGGCGACAGCATCCCAAGGATAATTTCTGCGTTAACTTGAGTTTCTGGAAAACAAGAGCGCGATCGCCCCTAACCTCCCAACAGTAAGGCTTTCCTGCCGCCCATAGGAAGCGGAACAATAGCAGGAAATCCCGAAAATTCCGCCCCTAGATCGCATTCCCCCCTACCGTACCGTCCCAGACCCTAATCTATAGTCGAGCAGCTTTCTGGGGAGAAAGCTGCCCTCTTTATGGGAAAATGGCAGGGATATCCGAGAAGAAATTAATTACTTTGGTGAGTCCTACAGTCGAAGCTAGTCCAAAACCTACGACAACCGCTAGCCGTGCCGTATTTCCCTTTACTGCCATTATCGGGCAGGAGGAGATGAAGCTAGCGCTGCTGCTGAATGTCATCGACCCGAAAATAGGGGGCGTGATGGTCATGGGCGATCGCGGCACTGGCAAATCTACCACTATCAGAGCCTTGGCCGACCTCCTGCCAGAAATAGAAGTAGTGGCGGACGACCCTTTCAATAGTTCTCCGAGGGACCCAGAACTAATGAGCGAAGAGGTGCGCTACGCGATGGCTAACGGCAAGGAATTGCCAACAGTCGAGAAAAAAGTGCTAATGGTAGATTTACCATTAGGGGCCACAGAAGACCGAGTTTGCGGCACTATTGATATAGAAAAAGCTCTCGCCGAAGGCGTAAAAGCCTTTGAACCCGGATTGCTAGCTAAAGCAAATCGCGGCATTCTCTACGTTGATGAAGTCAACCTCCTAGACGACCACCTCGTAGATGTATTGCTAGACTCTGCTGCTTCGGGATGGAATACCGTCGAGCGGGAAGGTATTTCAATTCGCCACCCGGCTCGCTTTGTATTGGTTGGTTCTGGAAACCCCGAAGAAGGGGAACTGCGGCCCCAACTCCTGGATCGCTTCGGGATGCACGCGGAAATCCGTACTGTAAAAGAACCCGTGCAGCGAGTGAAAATAGTAGAGGAACGCTCGGCCTTCGATGGCAATCCCCAGGGATACATCGAAAAATACCAAAGCCCACAAGAGGCACTGCAAAAACAAATAGTAGATGCCCAAGGACTTTTACCCTCGGTGGAAATCGACTATGACCTCAGAGTCAAGATTTCCGAGGTTTGCGCCCAACTAGACGTAGATGGATTGCGCGGGGATTTGGTTGCTAATCGAGCGGCAAAAGCGATCGCGGCTTTGGAAGGTCGAACCGAAGTGACCGTTGACGACATCAGTCGGATCGTCACCCTATCTCTGCGCCACCGACTCCGCAAAGATCCCCTAGAATCAATTGACTCTGGTTATAAGGTTCAAAAAGTCTTCTGCCGAGTTTTTGGCATCGAAATGCCGGAAGATACCAATAGTTGATATAGTAGGGGCGATTCGCGAATCGCCCCTACAGGCTTCCCGTTTGCAACAAAAATGACAGCAAGAATTCTTGGACTAGACCCAGGTTTAGCCACCCTGGGGTTTGGAGCGATCGCCTGCACTCCCAATGCAAAAGATATTTCCGAAAGCATATCTTGCCTTGATTTTGGCATTATCCAAACTCCGGCAAAGCAGGACTTGGGGGAGCGACTCAAGACTATATATGAAGATTTGCACGCCCTGCTCGACCAAGTGCAACCGGATTTAGTAGCGGTAGAGAAACTATTTTTTTATCGTATGGGCAACACGATTTTAGTAGCCCAAGCTCGGGGAGTTTTAATATTGGTGCTAGCCCAGCACAAAGTGCCCTTGGTGGAGTATGCGCCAGGTCAAGTAAAACAGGCGATCGCCGGTCACGGTAATGCCGATAAATACGAAGTCCAGCAGGCGATCGCCAGAGAACTAAACTTGAGCCAAATTCCCAAACCAGACGATGCCGCTGATGCTCTGGCGATCGCCCTAACCGCCTGGTTTAACCATGAAATATAATCAGGGTGTAGGGTGTGGGGTGTGGGGAGCGATCGAGTCAAAAGTCAAAAGTCATGCATTCAAAAGTCTAATCAGGGTGTGGGGGGCGATCGAGTCAAAAGTCAAAAGTCATGCATTCAAAAGTCTAATCAGGGTGTGGGGGGCGATCGAGTCAAAAGTCAAAAGTCATGCATTCAAAAGTCTAATCAGGGTGTGGGGAGCGATCGAGTCAAAAGTCAAAAGTCATGCATTCAAAAGTCTAATCAGGGTGTGGGGAGCGATCGAGTCAAAAGTCAAAAGTCATGCATTCAAAAGTCTAATCAGGGTGTGGGGTGTGGGGTGCTCTTGTGTGGGGCATTGGGGGGAGCATTTCAATTTTGTAAAGGTTAGCCCTTAAGGGCTAAGTTTTGTGTAGCCGCGCCAGCCGCCTGGGAGGCGGGGCTTACGCCTATAGGCGTCAGGCGGCAAGGTACAAAATTGAAATGCTCCCGCATTGGGAGCGGCTTAGGGGCTTCGCCTATAGGCGTCGGGGCGGTTGCGAGCAAAAGTGAAATGCTTCCAACGAAACCCAACTATACCAATCGCTACCTTGGGTTTCGTTGATGGCGGACCCAACCTACAATTTTAATGCGGACAGTCCACTAGCCTATCAAGTTAGGTTTGAATAATTTTGAAATTTTTTCCTATGCCCGATGCCCCATGCCCAATGCCCAATGCTTGTCGGCGCAATTATTTCTTGACAGACCACTAGCCCATTAGCATATTTTCATTAATCTTGGGCATTTCGGCACATGTGGTTGCGGCCAATCTTCTTGACTGCTCAAAGGAACCACCCGACCCTTGGCCTTTTTTTGTTTCATGGGAATTTCAATGACAAACTCAGTTCCAAGACCTGGCACCGAATAACATTGCAACTGACCGCCATGTTTGTCCACCACAATTTGGTAGGAAATGGATAGCCCCAAACCCGTGCCTTTACCTACGGTTTTAGTAGTAAAGAAAGGGTCGAATACTCGCTGTCGGACTTCCTCCTTCATACCCGCTCCGTTGTCAGCAATCCGCACGGTCGCATATTCGCCATCGCAAAATGTCCGAATCCGAATCATAGCCGCTTCTGTTGCTGTTTCAGGAGAAGACCCCAGCCCTCGATCGCCAAGGAGTTCGCCTTTTTCCAGAGCCGAGCCCGAGCTAACCCACTGGCCGCTAACGATTGATTCTTCTAAAGCATCAATGGCATTGGCAAGGATATTCATAAATACTTGGTTGAGCTGACTGGCGTAGCATTCTATTCTTGAGAGCTGGCCGTACTCTTTGACAATCTCAATATCGGCCGCCCCGCCTTTCCCTTTCAGCCTGGATTGCAGAATCTCCAGAGTGCTATCAATGCCCTGATGAATATCCACTTTTTTCATCTCGGCCTCATCCAGACGGGAAAAATTCCGCAAAGACAGCACTATTTGGCGGATGCGATCGGTTCCCAACTTCATAGAAAACAGTAATTTGGGCAGGTCTTCCTCAATAAATTCCAGGTCTATAGCCTCCGTCTCTAATTCTACCTCCGCTACTGGGTTGGGATAGTGTTTTTGGTAGAGGTGCAATAAATCCAGTAAGTCTTCCATATACTGACTGGCGTGGTTGATATTGCCATAAATAAAGTTGATGGGATTGTTAATCTCATGGGTCACCCCAGCTAACATTTGGCCTAGGCTCGACATTTTCTCGGTTTGGATAAGCTGGCTTTGGGTTTCCTGTAGCGTTTGCAAGGCTACCTGGAGTTGCTGGGTTGTTTCTTGTAATTGTACTTCTCTTACCCGCAAAGCATCCACAGCTTTTTGGCGCTCTGTCACGTCTATAAAAGTAGCAAGAAAAGCCGTTCGCCCTTCCCACTCCGTCTCTACTACCCGCATATCCGCGATCGCCTTTTCTACCTTAGGCCGGATAATCTCCACTTGGGTTTGCACCACCCGCATACTGCTTCTGTTCGGCGCTCCCATTTTCTGGATTTTTTCGGTACCGTAGATGCTTGTTTTAATTTCAAATACCCGCGTTCCAAATATTTCCTTGCCCAACAGTTCCTCCCCAAGGCATTGGAACAGGCATTCTGCTGCTGTATTGACAAACCGAACCAATCCGCGCTCGTCCAAAATAGCGATCGCCTCGCCTAGCTTAGCAAATACATTTCTGAAACGCCTTTCGCTAGCAAGCAATTCTTCTTTTAACTGCTGTATTGCCAATGATTCCGCTTGTGATTCCCCTTGTTGTTCTAACACTTCCATCAACATCAATGCTCCCCTTGTGCTTTTATTAATAACTAGCTTAAACTCGATTTGTTTTCATGGGCATAGCTACTAAGCATATTAGGACTTACCCCATAGACACTTTAGATACGGTCTTAGCCCGCACGCCCAATCGCTACATATGATTCAATTGGGTATTTTGTGTAAGTCCTGTATATCGGGATAATTTCACTTTTGCGACTAATAGTCAGTCCTCTTGGGCGCTTGTTTGATGTCGCCGCACTAAGCAAGCGCAAGCGCCTGGGAGGCTTGCAAACAAGTCTATAGAAGCGTTTGCGGAGCTTACAAAACTGAAATGCACCCTGTATATACTAATAACCATATTCCAGCCCGCTAAATTTGACTATCGCCCTTGTCTAATACCCTAAAAATACGTCAGCAGTCAGCTCTATTGCTGCAAGCTCGAAGTTCTTGGGCTAAGCTGGCCAACCGTCCTTTTACGCTTTTTTTTACTCAATCTATAATTCCTAATGCCCCATACTTCATGGCCTCATACTTAATTTTTAAATTTATGTCTTACAAACTAACAGTCTATTGGAACTCTTCTCTCCTTTTCTGTATTCCAGGCTACAGTTAAGCTTTTTTTATATAGCGGTTCTCAAATAGATATGAAACGGCTACAACTCTTTTTGTTACTGGGCTTGAAATAGCGCATCTATTTGAGAACCGCTATATGCTTCATCACAAAATCTATCTAAATTTTACATAACCCAATTGACAAATTAGCACTTTTGTAATATACAAGGCTCTCACGATAGGATTGGTTTTCAAAAACTCAACAACCCAACCAGTAAAGCGATAGGGTAAGTTCCGGTTACTTTTGAAGCGATCGCAATCTCACTTATCAATCATATTGACAATGCGCATTCCTCTTCTTTTTTTTGCTTACTCCCTTGCCTAGGGATATTTACAAATCGACTATATCATTCTTCCCCTACTCTTAGGAACGCTCTAACGCTTAAATTTCGACGCCCTTTGATTAGACTCTACCCAATTATTATCCATTTCTGCAGTTTTTTTTTGTTATAAAGATTACACCTATATAATTCGTTATATTTATTTAATATTCTATACCAAGCTTAATTTATCAAAATAAAATAATATTTGACTTTCGCAACGTTTTTATTGTTTTAAATTAGCCTTAGTAAGTAGATATACATAGCAATTGAGCATTGGGCATTGGGCATTGGGCATTGGGCATTGGGCATTGGGCAACGCATTGGGCAACCTCCCCCTCCCCTCCTGCGGGCGGTGTGGGTGGTTTAGAGGGGGCCATTGGTTGGGTGGCATTGGGCAAGCCCCGTAGGCGTAGCCCGCCCTCCGGGGCGTAGGGGCGGCTACGCCTACGGAAAAAATTGCTCAACTATTCAAAACTACCTTGACGGGCTACCTCCTCCGGTTAATTTTGACTTATTACCTTGAGACTTTTGACTTCCGCGCAGCGGCACTAGAGGCTTAAAATTATTTTTACTTAACGCCTCAATTATGGTATCGGGCGAGGAGACAAAATAGGGCCAGTAAAGATAGAAGACTGTTTTGCTCTCTATATAGCTGTTTCTTTACAAATATTTATTTATGTAGCCAGATCTCCTGCAAAAAGAGATAGAGGGATTCTCAAGGGCAAAAACGCTCCCTCGGGCGATCGCAGCACTGCTTCACCCGTGCCAAGTCGCTCATATAGCGAGGAAAATGCACCACGATCGGAGAAAATCCTTACCCCGATAGGGTTCTGTCTGCTTGCTCGCTCTCTAGATTGCTTGTACTTCTACGCGGATGAAGTACAATCAATGAATTTTTCTGAAAAAAGCTAACTAAAACCCAAAAAAAAAGATAAGATAAGAACGTCGTTTTAACCTCGCTATAAATAGTTAGCACTAAAATTGCAAAAGGGAGAACGAGAAAAATTTGCTCTTCTGTAAAAGCGGCCAACAAATTATATGGGTTGACCGCAAACCGCGATTGCGAGCCGATTTGACGTGGAAAAAAATCTAGTGCAGCGCGGCAGAAATAATAAGCGATCGCCCTCTTATGGCCGGGAGTCTGGCTATTGCTTCGTCGATTCTAGGCTAAATTGTAAGGGCGAACTCACCCTAACTCAATTGTATTCCAGTAAGTTCACTTGGGTAAATAGACTTGGGTAAGTTTACCCGGGTTGACTTGGGTAAGTTTACCTGGTTTGACTTGGGCAATTAATTTTCATACAAAATTGCTAGCAATGCCTTGTTAATCAGATGGGTTTAAACCAATAGACTTCTTGCATAAATCCAAAAAGCCCCCCAATCCATCGGAGGGTTGGGGGGCTTTTACCGTAATTTTGCAAGAGGTCTAATAAAAATCGGGGTTGTTATAATAAGAGAAGCTTAAGTATTTAGGCACAATTGCAGGATCGATCCATGAAATTATTTATATGCTGTTACGTTTATTTATTGTAGGCACAATTAATTCAAGGGCTCTCTTAAATAATAGATAGAAGCTTTATAAATTTGGGCAAAAATGCTCTTGTAACTAAATATATAGAAATTGGCATTAATAGGGTAAATAGTCAGATTATAGAGATTTTTTGGGCTGTCATATAGAAGATTTTTTTGACGGTATAGCACTACGCAAATAAGTTAGGACATTTCTAAATGCTCGTTCCTCAGTCAGAGACTAATTTTGACTTTTAACTTTTAACTTTTAACTTTTGCGTAGCGCTATAAAGTGCGGGTATCGGGATATCTCAGCAAGTGGAGGCTCTAAGAAAAAATGTTAAAACGCCAAGGTCTAGAACGAATAGCTAGCAAAAGCCGAGATATGAATAGCCAAACAATAGTTTCTTCGGAGACAAAGAGCGATAATCGCTCTTTGGAAACCTCTTTACCGGCAGGAATGGAAGGAAATCCATTTGGCGGGCAGCTAGTTAGGTCCACAATAATAGTGCTGGATTTAAACGGGCGGATTATCCGTTGGAGCCCCGGGGCTAGGAAATTGTATGGGCGATCGCTAGAAGAGGCCAAGGGACAGAAGCTTGAGGAATTGCTGCCAATCGACTTTGGGGCAAAAGAACCAGAAATTATAGAAAAACTACGAGAACGCAGATATTGGAAAGGGGTACTAGGTAGGCGAACGAGGGAAGGCAAAATTATCTTTACAGCCAGCCAGTGGCTCTTGCAGTTGTCGAAGGAGGGCCAACCTTTAGCCTATTGGGTAATTGATATAGCTCTCGACAAGCAAAATCCTTGCCAAAGGGATGTAGCTATGAATGGGCAACTAAGCAAACAAGCTGAATTTCCCTGGGACGAGCTGATACCTAATCTACCCTGTGCCGTTTATCGATGCCGAGCTGATAGCTTGCGCACTTTAGAATTCATAAGCGATAGAATTGAAGAAATAAGTGGCAAGAGAGCATCTGCTCTCATTGGCAATAGGCGGATTGGCTTAAGTAATTTAATTCATCCAGAAGACGATCGCAGGATAGATGAAACAATTCGTCACGCATTGTTTAAAAAACAGCCGTTTGCCGTAGAATATAGAATAATAGATGCTGAAAGCAAAGTTAAATGGGTGCGAGAACAAGGAAGTGGCATTGTGGGCAAGGGGGAAACCATACAATGTATTGATGGTATTATTTTTGAAATCAAGACCCAAGAGCAGGCTCGGGAAAAATTGAAATCATACCCGAACAAGGTTGTGGATATCTTAGAGCGGATAAGCGATGCATTTTTTGCATTAGACCGGGATTGGCAGTTTACCTATGTTAATGCCAAAGCCGAGAATATCTTGTTAAAAAGCAGGGATGAATTGATAGGCAAACAAATATGGAATGAATTTCCAGATTGGACAAATTCTAAGTTAGGAGAACACTTGCGGCAAGGGGCATTGCAAGGGGCCGAGATTGAGTTAGAGATGTTTGAAAAACAGTTAGGACGCTCTTTGGCAATCCGAGCCTATCCAGACGAAGATGGTTTATCAGTATATTTTCAGGATGTAACGGCGGGCAAAGAGGCAGCGGGCAAGGGTAGGGAGCGATCGCAAAAAAAATCCCCAGCCCCTAGGAAAAATCTCTCGACCTTCAGCGCCGAAATGGGTCTAGTTCTCGGAGAAAGCGGGTCATTGACGAATCTGCTCCAACATTCTCTCAATGCCTTAGTCGAGTATGTGGATGTAACCTCTGCCCGAATCTGGATTTTAAAGAAGGACGCCAAAGAGCTGGAACTCCAAGCTACGGCAGGATTTTTCCCAAACTGGGAAACTTTCCCAGAACGCATACCGTTGGGCTCTTACTTTGTAGGCCAAATCGCCAAAAACTATAAGCAAGTTAGCGGCAGTATAAGAACGCAGACTGGAGAACCAGAAGAACTATGGGCGAGTAGCTGCACTCTCAAAGGTAATTTTCTCGCACAGCCTCTGATCGTGGAAGAGCAGTTGGTAGGGATAATCGCTATATACAGCGAGGAAGTCTTAAGCGATTCCATTCAAAGCGTCTTGGCATGGGTGGCCAATGGTTTAGCTTTGGCAATTGACCGGAATTGGGCGCGGGAAGCCCTGCTGTCGCGTCGGGAAGGATTGCTCTTTAGTCTGGCAAGTCAGATTCGCAAATCTCTAGACCTGGATACTATTTTAGAAACCGCCGTCCAGGAAATCCGCCGCTTATTACATATTGATAGGTGCCGCTTTTTGTGGTACTTTCCGGAACCGGGTCAACCGATTGTAACGGTAACCCACGAAGCGCGAGTTACAGAAGTATCTAGCCTCCTGCGCGAATATCCTCCGCACCAAAGCAGGCAACTGGCAGAAAAAATTAAGAATCTAGAGCTGCTACAGATTGACGATGTGGCGACGGTTGAGGATCTTGATGAGAACACGCGATCGCTCTTTACCGATATGGGCATCACTTCCGAGCTGCTGTTGCCCCTGAAAACCCGTTCGGGCCAGCTTGGGGCAATATCCTGCAGCCATTCCAACGGTCCGAGACCTTGGAGCGACAGCGAAGTGGAACTGCTGCAAGGGGTTGTCGATCAGCTAGGGCTGGCAATAGACCAAGCAGAACTCTATGCTCAAACTCAGGCGTCGGCTCGGGCGGCCCAGACCCAGGCCGGGCAGCTAAGCATTGCCTTGCAAAATCTCAAGCAAACTCAGACTCAGTTAATCCAGACCGAGAAAATGTCGAGCTTGGGGCAAATGGTCGCGGGAATTGCTCACGAAATCAACAACCCAGTTAACTTCATTACTGGGAATCTAGTACATGCCAAAAACTATATTGCAGATTTGGTGGAGGTCATAGAACTCTATCAACAGCACTATCCCGAACCGGTAGCGGCTATTGAGGAGGCGGCTTTTGATGTGGATTTGGAGTTTTTGATAGAGGATCTGCCAAAACTGCTGTCTTCGATGGAGATGGGGGCCGAGCGAATTCGCCAGATAGTGCTGTCTTTGCGAAACTTCTCCCGCCTGGATGAAGCGGAAATGAAGCCGGTGAACATCCACGAAGGGATAGACAATACCTTGTTAATTTTGCAACACCGCTTATCGCCAACAGGGAAAAAGCCGGGGATAGAGATTGTCAAAGAATACGGCGAATTGCCTTGGGTTGAGTGCTACCCCGGCCAGTTAAATCAGGTGTTTATGAATATGCTCAGCAATGCAATAGATGCCCTAGAACATCAATCGGCACCCCGTACCATTGCTATCCGCACCGAAGTAGCTCCGGGCAATTCCGATTTTGCTCCGCCCCAAGTCAGGATTTGGATTCGAGATAATGGCTCGGGAATGACCGAGGAGGTGAAAAAGCATCTGTTCGATCCCTTCTTTACGACCAAGCCGGTAGGAAAAGGTACGGGCCTGGGGATGTCGATTAGCTACAAGATTGTTGTGGAGAAGCATGGCGGGACTATCGAGTGCGAATCGAACCCGGACAAGGGAACGGAGTTTTTGATTCAGATTCCTGTTAAACAGAGTGGTCCCAATCAATAGAAGCGATTGCCCTAGTGCCTCTCATTCAAAATTCAAAATTCAAAATTCAAAATTCCTTTGGACCCTCGCTCCCGGCCATAAGAGGGCGCTCGCTTATTATTTCTGCCGCCCTGCACTAGAGAGATTTCCCGGCGATCGCCCCTTCCCAATTCCCGAGCAGCGATCGCCTTGGTCGAGTTGCCTTGCTTACTCTTATATATATAAGGAGAGATGGAGACTGGGGAAATGGGGACCAGGAGACATAGAGACATGGAGACCTGGGGACATGGGGACCGATAAATGGTATAGCACTACGCACTCAGGGACAATTTCGCGCTCTCGCTCTTGGCTAGTAACGGCAAGGCTTGTGCCGATAGCTGACTGCCGTTGCAAGAGCGTCTCCGCAGGAGAATCGCATGACTGCTTACTGCTATAGAAAGCCAGCCCTAACATTGTAATAGGGCCTCTTGAAAAAGAATTTCCAAAAAATTTTTCAAAAGGGTTGACATATTCCCAGAATTGTCTGCTATGATTATAAAAGTTGAAATTAATGGGGCGTAGCCAAGCGGTAAGGCACCTGGTTTTGGTCCAGGCATTCGGAGGTTCGAATCCTTCCGCCCCAGTTTACCAATAAGCTTTAAACCATCAGCCAGAAGAGATTGGTTTTTGGTAAAGAGCTAATTTTTTAGGGTGCAGCCGTTATCAAGAGGCGATCGGGACTTCCCCTTTCTTGTCAGATATAGCAATAAGCAATTAGGTGTTAGCAGTAGGGACGCATTCGCCCTAGGGTATTCAGCCGAATTGCCAATTGCCTAATCCGAACCCGCGATCGCTTCCCTGCTTGTGAAACCAGGAGCGATCGCTGGCACTGGGGGGGCGCTTTTGTCGCACTCAAAGCAAAATACCCGTTCTCTGTCGCGCCATACCACGGATTCAACTTCATCCACGGGAATAGTAAGCCAACCTCTGGATAGAAATTCAAAACTACTTTGCACGAATTTCGGGTCGTCGGTCCCCGCTGCATATTTCTGGAAAAGTTTCAGCTCCATATCTGGGGTCAGCCCTTCGAGATTAAGTCGAAAAGCCGCTTGCACATCAATTAGCTCTCCGCTAATGGGGTCGTAGATTTCGATGAAATCGTCGGGATTAGCATCGAAAGTAGGTGCCCCTTCGGGAAACAGTTCAAATAATTCTTCGTTTTGCTGGTTAAGAATTAGATAATACATGGGAACACCCTCCTAGATAGTTAACATTTTTTGGCCAGACCTCTAGAGCCTTGGCATATAACCTTTTAATACTTTTAGCGACTCTAGCGATCCGGGGAAAAACCAGTTTTACTGGCTTTCAAGAATTAAGGCCCTGTGTTAGAGTCGCTCAACCTCGATTCCTATTACTACTTTTAGCTACTGTAAAGCCCAAGCGATCGCACCGAGAGGACAGTTTGATAACTGCACAGCAGTAATTTGCTACAACCGATCGCAATGCGCCTAGGGCCAAAAGCTTTGCCCGAGAGAATTTTCGATGTGGAGTCGTCGGAAGCTTGCTACAAGTCTGGAGAGGGAGCGATCGTGACGCTTGGGCAAATGGCATATTCCCAGGACTTACGCTTGCCTGTCTATATCTAGTATTTGTAGGGGCAATCCCCCCGTGGTTGCCCCGTTCGCGAAGCGTCTCCGCAAGGAGAATCGCACTTTGTCGTTGCGTAAGTCCTGATTCCGATAAGTACGCTTTGGTAGCATTTCACTTTTATAGCACTACGCAAATAAGTTAGGACGTTTATAAATGCTCGTTCCTTAGTCAGTTTCGACTTTTGACTTATTACCTTGAGACTTTTGACTTGCGCGAACCCGAAGGCGAACTCATGCAAAAATTAAGAGTAAAAAATTTTTGCATTGACAACAGAAATGCCTTCAAGCCCCCTGCTCTCGACCTCTATGCCCTCTATGCCCACAATTCTTGCTCTTGACTTTGATGGGGTCCTTTGCGACGGGATGCTCGAATACTTTCAGACTACCTGGCGCGCCTACTGTCAAATCTGGTCAACGCCAACGCCTACTCCCCCTTTGGATCTGGAACCGAGCTTCGCCAGACTGCGCCCGGTTATAGAAACCGGCTGGGAGATGCCAGTGCTAATCCGAGCTAGGCTTGCGGGGATTAGCGAAAACGAGATTTTGCAAGACTGGCAAAGAGTAGCCCAGGATATCGTCCGGGCAGAAGGGCTGAATCCGGCCGAACTGGCGGCTCGAATAGATGAAACTCGCGATCGCTGGATTACCAGGGATCTATCTGGCTGGCTGAGCCTGCATCGCTTTTATCCGGGAGTGGTGGAAAAACTCAAACAAGTTATGGCTAGCTCGGTGCAAACCTATATTGTCACTACTAAAGAAGGTCGCTTCGTCCGTCAACTGCTGCAACAGGAAGGAGTAGAAGTCTCGGAAAACTTTATTTTTGGCAAAGAGGTTAAGCGTCCGAAGCACGAAACCCTGCGGCAATTATTGGCCTCCGGCGATCGGGGGCAGGAAGTCTTATGGTTTGTAGAAGACCGTCTGAAAACTTTGCAATCGGTAATCGCACAGCCCGACCTCGCGGCAGTTGGCCTTTATCTGGCGGCTTGGGGCTACAATACCCAGAGCGATCGAGATTATACAGCCAAGAATCCCGCCATTAAACTCCTCGACTTGTCCGACTTTAGTCGGGATTTTTCTGATTGGTCTTAAACAGGACTTAGGCACGGGCACTTTTTGTATAATTTGCATTTTTTATAATTTGCATTTGAGCCTGCACTGGGCACCAGATGCTTCGCCCTTACGAACCCCCTTGTTCTAAGGTGATTTCTGATAATAAAGATACCGATCCAACGTCACTTCCGATTCCCCTCTTGGGAGGGGTTATATCAAGTCAGGTTAAATACCCACAGAAAAAATTTAGAATCTCCCGTAGGACGGGCGTCCGAAAAGTCCCCCCGCCCCAAGGACTCCAAGGACAGGCGGGACGCCCGTCCTACGGAGAAGCTTTTTTTGGGGCATTCAAACCGACATGATATTAGGGGTGGGTTCCGACATGATATTAGGGGTGGGTTCCGCAAGTCTTACCCACCCCAGTCCCTCCCAGGAGGGGAAGTAGAATAATATCAAATCCGGTTAAACAGTTATAGTATTTGTAGGGGCGGTGCCCCCGGGAGCGCCCCGTGCCAACCGCATACCAACCGGGGCAGCCACGGGGGGACTGCCCCTACGGTATTTATGGAACAGCGGAAGCGGATTTGATATAACCTCGTCGCTTCCCAACAAGCGGTACTTTCTTTCCCAGAAATAACCTAAGTCGTCTTAGTAGTGCAATGCAAGATTTTAAATACTCTAGTTTAATTAATGCTCCAGTAGAAGAGGTCTGGAATTTTCACGAAAGGCCGGATATTCTAGAAATTCTCGCTCCTCCCTGGCCGCCCCTCCAAGTAATTCGGCGCGAGGGCAGATTGGATGTAGGAGCAGTATCGGAATTTCGCCTTTTAATCGGAATTTTTCCCGTGCGATGGGTTGCACGCCATACTGCTTGCGAAAAATATCGGCTTTTTATCGACGAACAAGATATTGGACCGATGGCAAGTTGGACGCATCGCCATATATTTGCCGAGGAAAATGGCAAAACTCGCCTCGTCGATGCGATTGATTTCTCCTTACCGGGCGGCTGGCTCGTGGATATTTTATTAGGCTGGGCAGTTAAGGCACAACTAGAAGTTATGTTTCGCTACCGCCACCAAGTAACCAAGGGAGAATGCGAAGTGTAAGGGCATGGGGCATGGGGCATGGGGCATTGGGCATTGGGCATTGGGTATTGGATGAATGATGAAGTATGAAGGATAAAGATGAAGCTATTCCACTAACTCTCCCAACTTTGCCAGCTTTCCCAACTCTCCACTTCTGCCAGTCCCAAGTCTCCAACTCTCCACGTCCCCCAGTCCTCGGGTCGGGAGCATTTCACTTTTGTAATCGGTAGCCCAAAGAGGGCTTGGTTTGTGTAGCCGCGCCAGGCTCCTAAAAGGAGCGGCTTGCGCCTATAGGCGTTAGGCGTCCGGGTACGAAATTGAAATGCTCCCCCCTCGGGTCTCCCGGTCTCCCCCATGCCCAATGCCCCATGCCCTATGCCCAATCATTTAGATGGTTTAATCGGAATCTGTATTAAAAATTCGCTGCCTTTTCCCAGTTCTGAGAAACATTCTAAAATACCGTGGTGTTTTTCTACGACAATCTGGTAGCTAATTGAAAGTCCGAGTCCAGTCCCTTTGCCCACGGGCTTGGTGGTAAAGAAAGGGTCAAATAGGCGACATTTAATGTCGTCGCTTATCCCCGGTCCATTGTCTTTAATGCGGATTGCAATACAGTCAATTGACGGTTGAGGTTTGCCAGAGGACTGTACTGTGGATAAATCGCCATCTCCACAAAATGGGAAACTAGACTGATTAGCGATCGCCATTTCTGTATGAATGGCGATCGCTCGCGGTAGAGGTTGACGTTCTAGGGCATCAATAGCATTATTCAGGATATTCATAAATACCTGATTGAGTTGGCCGGCATAGCACTCGATTTTGGGCAGATTGCCAAACTCTTTAACAATCTCGATATTCATCAGCCGGTTGTGCAAAATGAATAAAGTATTTTCTATCCCCTGGTGAATATCGACGGGTTTCATCTGAGCCTCATCCAGACGCGAAAAATTGCGCAGGGATAGCACTATTTCCCGAATCCTTTCAGAGCCAATCTTCATAGAACCGAGAACCTTTGGTAAATCTTGCTTGAGAAATTCTATGTCTATTTCCTCTGTAAAATCCTGAATTTCTGCCACTGTTTCGGGATAACGCTCGTCATAGAGTTGCAGTAAATCCAACAGGTCTTGGAAATAGTTGCTTGCATGGATAATATTACCATCGATGAAGGTGACGGGATTATTAATTTCGTGGGCAATACCCGCTACCAATTGTCCGAGACTGGACATCTTTTCAGTCTGAATCAGTTGTGCTTGGGTTTTTTGCAGCTCCCGGAGAGTTTGAGAAAGTTTTTCGGCTTGCAATTGAGCCTGCTGGGCGGCAGCGCGGGCTTGGGTGTAGAGTTCTGCTTGATCTATAGCGATCGCCAACTGATTTGCGATCGAGCGCATCAATTCCACCTCGCTATCGCTCCAAATGCGAGAGCCAGTCACATTAGCGCAAGCGAGAACGCCAACTTGACCGGAGCGAGTTTTAAGCGGTAGCGACAACAGAGACTCAAAGCCAGCAGACAATAAAAACTCCCGTAAACTTTGCTCCTCGCACCTAGATGCCTCATTAATCAGCATCATTTCCAGTTTCAAAGACATTTCTGTCCAGATTGGCACTGAGGGATAGAGACCCAAGAGACTCGGTAAAGTAGGAGTTTTCGCTTCCTTCACTATTTCCCATAATTCCTGTTTTACCTCGGGTTGATACCAACTAAAATAGCAGCGATCGATTTGCAACACATCGCGAATTTTCTGAACCGTGGTTTCTAATATAGTATCCACATCCAGGGATTGTCGGATTTGTTCCATCAGGTGGTTTAGCACTGCCTCCCGTAGAGCCTTTTCTCGCAACCGCTCTTCCGATCGCCGCAGGGCTCCTTCCGTATGCTTGCGTTTCGTAATATCTTCGACAATACCCTCGTAGTGAATCACCTCTCCCCGAGGATTTCTCACCGTGCGAGCATTCTCTGCTATCCAAATTTTACTGCCATCTTTTCGATAAACCTCTGACTCAAACTCTAAGACAAGATCCTGCTTTTCAATAGCAGCTAGAAATTCCGCACGACGACCTGAATCTACATAAAGTTGGTCTTTAATGTTATCCAGGTCTGCTATCAGTTCCTCCGGGGACTCGTAACCGTAGATGCGAGCCAGAGCGGGATTAGCGCTCAGATAAGTTCCTTCAGGGGTAGTCTGGAAAATACCCAGAATAGTGTTTTCAAAAATACTGCGATATTTCTCTTCCGCTTGGCGCAGTGCCTGTTCCATCACTTCTCGATAAACAATTTCCCCTTTCAGCTCTTTGATGGATTTTCTTAATTCTGTAGTTCGCTCCCGGACTATCTCTTCCAACTGTTCTTTTGCCTGCTGTAGCGCTTCTTGGGCTTGCTGGCGCTCTGTCACGTCCTGAGCCAGAGAAGCTACTCCAATTACCTTACCTTCTGGATTAATTAAGGCCGTGTTGTGCCACTCGCAAATAATAGTGCGGCCGTCTTTAGTTAGATTCTCATTGGCACTGTGAGTCACGCCCTTAGTTCTTAAAGTAGCACCAAAGACCTGTGCCACTTGCTGCCTATTCCGGTTGGATACCAGGAGTTTTAATCCATTTTGCCCCAGAGCTTCGCTGCTGCTATATCCAAATATTTTTTCAGCCGCCGGATTCCATTCGGTAACCTGAAAGTTTGAGTTCCATTGGATCACTGCCACCGGCGTTTGCTCGACATGGAGTGCCAGCCTTTGTTGCGACTGTCTTAGAGCCTCCTCTGCTTGATAGCGTTCTGTAACTTCCAGAGCCAGAGAGCTAACCCCGATCGCCTTGCCATTGCCATCTATTAAAAGAGTATTGTACCACTCGCAAAAAATCAGCTTACCGCCTTTCGTGCAATTTTGATAAGTAGTGCGACTGCCTCCCTTTTGTTCCAAAAGGTCGTGCCAGAGTTGGCTAACCCTCTCTCTAGCGCTCTTGGGAACTATTGTATCGAATCCATGACGGCCTAGCATCTCTTTTCTTTTATAGCCAAAAATTATAGCAGCCGCTGGATTCCATTGAGTCACTTCAAAATTTAGATTCCATTCAATGACTGCCAAAGGCGTTTGTTGGAAATGGAGCGCCAGTTTTTGTTCTGATTTCCTCAGCGCATCCTCCGCCTGTTTTTGCTGAGTAATATCGATGAGAATCCCATCCCAGAGAATAGCCCCATCGGCTTGCTTTTCTGGTCGGGCTGCGCCTTGAAACCATTTCACGCTTCCCGATCGCGATATAAATCGGCCTTCCCAGTGCCAAGAGTCTAGTGTTTTGGCCGAATTTGCCAATGAGCTATCGTAGCTGGAGCGATCGTCGGGATGAATCTGGCCAATCAACAGGGTTGGATTTTCATCGAGTTCTTCGGGAGCCAATTCGCAAAACTCTCTCAACCCAGGACTAATGTAAGGGTATGAAGCAGAACCATCGGGACGCATTAAAAATTGATAAATTATTCCCGGTAAATTCGCAGCTATAGTTCGCAATCTACCCTGGCTTTTTCTCAGCTCTTCCTCTGTTGTTTTGCTGGCAGTTATATCAAATTGAATTGAAACATACTTTATAATTTCTCCCGCTTTATTTAAAATAGGCGTTATGGTAGTATTCGCCCAATAAAACGATCCATCTTTTCGTTGGTTTTTCATCTCTCCCCGCCAGATCTTTCCTTGGCGGAGATTTTTCCACATTTCTCTAAAAAAATCTGGTCTCTGAAATTTAGAATTTGCCTTTCTATAAATCCGACCTATGATGTCTTTACGGCTATAGCCGGATAATTCTAAAAATTGTTCATTGACATATATGATTCGTTCTTGGGAATCTATTTCGGTCACAATCGCCGCGACGGTTAGTGCATATTCCCAATCCGTTAAATTGTTTTTTAATGGGTGCAAGTCAATAGGGGAATTAGTCATTGGCTCGACCTTAACGGGCAATATTTTTAAAATGCAATCATGCCTAAAACCTAGTCTGCTCCCCAATATATGCCTTTTTCGACAGACTATAACATTATTAGATTAGCAATTTCGCTGAGAAGTTCAACATATTTAGCGGCTATCGGCTATCGGCTTTATTGATATTCTCAAGCTTGAGGTTGAGGGTTGACGGGGTTGAACTTGGGAGCGAACCCACCCAGCCGCTGCGCGGAATTCAAAATTCAAAATTCAAAATTCAAAATTCAAAATTCAAAATTCAAAATTCAAGGCTCCGAGCCACAAGGATCGCCCTCTAGATTACTTCTGCCGCGCTGCACTAGGGGAAATCGCTAGGGGAAATGTCGCCAAGGGCGCTCCTGGGTCATTCTGCCAAAAGACTCAAAGCCAAAAGGCTAGGCCAAAATACTCAAAGCTAAAGCTAAAGGACTCAAAGCTCAAAAGACTCTGCGGCCCAAGATATTCAAAGAGTTAGATCGCCAACCCAGCAATCGGAGGGATGCCAATCGCTTTTATCGATCTCCCTAACTATAACCATCAGAGAGCTTACCTAAAAATTAATTATTACTAACTTGCATATTGCAATACGATCATTTTTCTGCCCTTTTCCAATTTCTTTATAATTCTTAAGACCCGGGAAGCTCGGGAAGTAAGGGTTGCTGTAGAAATCCTGGATCTGTGGCTTTGCGCTCGGGGTGGATAGACGCTCTTTTATAGGTAATGCCAGATAAAGGAGCTTCTAGGGGGCGATCGGCAGATTGAGCTAAAAGGAGGCAGGACCGTTTAGCTTTCGACTCATTGGACATAGGAAAAAGCAATAGGACGAGCGATACCCCAGTCGCTACCGTGCTATAACCGATTGCTAGATTGCATACTTCATACTTGTGCCGATTCCCGATTTTTCGCAGCATTTTCTGCCTCATTGAGTTTGCGGTTTAGTTCTCGGGTGCGGCGGGAAAGGAGGCGAATAATATTGATTGCGATTCCGGGGGTTTCATCTATCGCATCATATAGTTGCTGCTGGGTCAGCACCAAAGATTCGCAGGGTTCTGTAGTAGTGACTGAGGCAGAACGGGGCTCTGCATCAAACAAAGACATTTCGCCAAAGCAGGCCCCTTGCTGGAGTCGGGCTAAATCCCGATTGCCAATATGAACTCGCACTTCACCAGAAACCACAATGTAGAGCGATCGCCCCTCCTGTCCTTCCGTGAAAATCGTATAATCTTTCGGAAAAGAAAGTTCGTCCATCACGGAAGCTAGCCGGACTAGGAAATCATCTCGCAGTTCTTTAAAAATAGGGACGCCTCTGACAAATAGCAGGCGCTCAACACTGGTAAGCATTTATCTACACCCTTATCTGTTTATTCGCTCCTATAAATGCTCTGGCGAGCCTTGACTGCTGCATTTCTCGATATACCAACGGCATTGTACGCAAAGCCACCGTAAATTGCACTCCGAGTGCGATAGGCTCTTTAATTATGCCTCTCCAAGGCTTTATGATTTCAATACCGACCAAACAATTGCTGTTTTGGCTCTCGATATTTGGGCTTCTTAAGGAATAACAACTTTTTTCTTTGTTCATTGCTGTCTCATTTTTGCTCCAACCCTGGCGCACCAGACTCCCTTCCCATTCTTCTTTATATGATGCAATTAAAAAGTTCCCACTTCAATCGTACCTTATTAATATAATTACATCTTCGCATTTCTATAGGTTAGGGACCTCGCTAATATAGATTTAAACTCCATATTTAACATCTGGCGCGCAGTGCTAACTCTACAAACAGAGCCTTTGCGTACAATCTATGGTTATTAAATACTCTAAGATACAACATTTTAGGTGTATTTTTAAGAATGTTCATTTTATGGGTTAACTTAGCTCATATACAATTCCCCCGAATAATTAAACTTTCTGGAGTGGCTGGAGTTTTAGTCGGTTATAGTCCTGGCTGACTCATTATCTATGCCTATTGGTATTGGTTGCTACAAGGCATCAAAAAGCCCTGCCAAAAAGCCCTGCCAAAAAATCAAGGTTTTCAATTAGCCCCTAGCTGTTTTACATAGCATAACCCATATATAAGCATTGTAGCGCCGATTTAATCTGGCGCTACTTTCCAGCCCGGGTGGGGTCATTCGCCGCGATCGCTCTTTGCTCTAGGTAATAATACCTGACATAGGTGGCCTCAAAACTAGGTAGCCTCAAAACCAGCTATTCCGGGGTAATTGGTGGTGTTGCGATCGCTCGGGTAGGTAGCAGAGGAGTTTTTCCGGGAGCTTTCATCCAAGCCTAACTGCTGCATCATATCTCTGACCTGAGCGGCCACCAGGCGATCGGGGTCGTTTTTCATCTTCGGCAGCACGTCAGCTAAAACGCGAGGGGAAGCCACTCTCAAGTAGGCTAACACGGCTTCGCGTACAAAGCCTTTTGGATGGCGCAGGCAAGCCAAAATCTGTTCTGTCGTCAGGCTCCACCGCGCCGAGCGAGCCAGATGAAAACAGCAGGCCAAGGGCCAATCAGAAAGAAAATGACGCAACTCTACCAGTTGACGCAGGCGAGCCTGGGGCAGCATCGCTTCTGTACGGCAAAGCTCCGAGAGATGTTCTAACTTTTCCTCATCCGACTGACGATCCAACACCTGGAGTAGAATTCGCTTGCTAGGAATATCCAAGGTATTATCCAAAATTTCCAAACCCCTAGCCATATTTGACCTTTGACCGGACTTGAGGTTAAAGGCAGCAGCTTGGATTCTCTCAATCGGGTAGAGAAACTTCATCAGCAAAAACAACCTATCTACAGCATCCGATAGCAAATCGCGAAGTGCATTGCGCAAAAGATTGGCTTCGCGTCCTTTAACCCGTTCTGGAGATAAATCTACTAAAGCCGCATAGATTTGACCCATAAACATAAGTTCTTGGTCGATCGAGATTTCCATGCCACTGCGGCCCAAGACATCCAAAACCCTTTCAATTCCCGCTTCCTTGGGAATTTTCAATAAAACTCGCAGGATGTTGCGGCGGGTTATTCCCCAAGCCGCAATCAGGCGAGCAACCAGCATATCCAGGGTTTCGGGAGTCCCTATATCTCCCAAAGATATCCAAGCATACATCCTGACTAAATCCGGTTTATGGATATCTTCTGCCAGCGCTACAAGGCGCTGGGAAACTTCATTACCCAATCGGACCAAAGCGCGCTGAGCCGCCTCCCGAGTCGATTTATAGTAAAGTCCCCGCAGTAGAGAAGGGTAATACTCATCCAAATGAGTTGACGCAATCACTTCGAGCAAGGCACAGCGCACCCGCAATGACTCATCCTGCAACAGATTGGGGATATAAAGTCGCAAGCCTTGCAAATAATCTGCCTCTCCCAAGGCCCGACAACCCATCACCCTTTCTCGTTCTTGCTTGTGAGTGACCATCCGGCGCAAAGTATTGGTTGCTTCTGCCTTCTGTTCTCGGTTGCCGCGACGCATGATCAAAGCTGCTGCCGTTCCCCGCACTACTGGCTCTATCTCGGCCTGTAGATAAGACCGCAGTCTTTCTATGTCTGGCTCTGGGTCGGTAATCCAGATATAGCGCATTGCTAGAGCTACGACTTCTGGGTTGGATACTTGCTCCAGAAGGGCGCGGACTTGCTTGATATAGACTGGGTTGGGATGGCCGAGCATCACCTCCAGACTCTGGCGCTGTAATTCTGGGGGCAACTCCAGCAAAATAGGGGCAAGGTCTTCGCCAACGTTTTTCGGGTCGATCTGAGCCAGCAGTTCAATGCAGGAGCGTTTGTCTTCTTCTTTTCCAGGTTGCTCTAAGGTTTCAACAACAGTGCGTCTGAAGGTGCGAATATCTACATCGGAGACCCCGAGACGACCGCTTTCGGCACTGGAGACCAATAAGCGGACGTATTGAGAGCGGATAGATCTGATAACTACGAGCCAAGCTAGGGCTAGAATTAGGATTATCGCGAGCAAGAACCAACTCTGTATTTGCTCGATTTGTGCCTCCGATCCGTCTGGTAGCGCCCACCGACAAACCCAAATTATTCCCAACATGGCCAAGCCGGTTAAGCCATTACATAGGGGTTTTAGCACTCCACCGATAAACGCTTGCAGGCTATTGCGGTTTGCTTCTGGGAGGGGTTGGAATAAAACTGGACCAGCCCCTTCAGAAAGGGTGTAGTGGAAAAGTTCGTCCCAAAATTTGAGGGCGACTATACTAGCAAAGATGATAAACGTACCTGTCAATATATTAGTCGCTGATAATATGGCGATCGCTATGACGACAAATGCCATTCCTACAATGCCAAAGGGCAAGACTGTAGCAGCAGCAAATACTCCATAGTTTTCGATGATTCGGCTGGCAGCAAACCATTGGACGAGAACTTCGCAGATACCCAGAATTCCGTTGAAGATCCCAATAAAACTGGCGATGCTTTCCCCTGATAGATTTTGGGCTTCTAGGGCGCTGAGAAATTCAAAATCTACCAGCAAGTAGATAATAGGAGACATTAAGAAAAAGGCGACCAGGGGAATAACGTAGCTGCGCTGCTCCCCTTGGAGCCGCTTGTTCATAAACCGGGTTTCTTCATCTTCAGCCAGATGAGCGGGAGAGTCGGGAAATGCTTGTTTATAGCGTTCGCTTAGATAATATAGGACCCCTGCTCCAACGGAAAACATAATAAAGGAGCCGACGGTGACGTTGGGCAAGCCAAACCAGTTGAGTAGCAAGGGCAGGGAAAAGCCGCTAACTACATCAGCCAGTAGGATACCACTACTGATTATGGGATAGGTACGCTTTATTTCCCGAATGTTAAATAGTTGGTTGGCGGCGATCGCCGTGTTGAGGTCGTTGAGGATATAGATACTCTCCACCCACAGCCGCAAGATGAAGACGGTAATGCCGTAAATAATGACTGCCGGATCTTGCAGGCCAAAGCGAAATAGGAGCAGGGGAGCCGCTATCAATAGAGCGATCGCTACTATTGTTCGGCGCAGGGGCAGGACTTTTTGCAGCCAGGAATAGAGAAAGCCCAAGGCCGAACCCAAGCCAGCACCAGCAATGTAAATCCAAGGCAAGGAGTCGGCGCCATATTCTTTTAATAATAGGCCCACAGCACTTGCCTCTAACCAGAGTAGCCCCACTGAGGTGGCGGTGTAAAAAGCGAACATCAGCCCTGTCCGCTCCGCTTCATCTGGTCTCAAGTTGAGCCATTGCAGCAACTTCAATGCCAGTCCACTTTTGGGAAACGGCTGAGATTTTAGTTCCATAAGCGCGTTAGTTTTTAGCTATTGTAGATAGATCGCTCGTGCGATCGCTTTCGGAGTGCTCTGGATGCCAACAGTTCGCAAGCGTTGGTGCGTTTCAGAATCTGGAGGCTAAAAGGAAAAACCTTTTTTATGGGGTCCAGGACGGGAGCGATCGTTCTCTGCCTCCATCGTTCCCAATGGTTTATACCGATTACACTTAATCTTTACATATATAAGGTTACTGTCTTGTCAAGATAGTTTGTAGGGGTAATCCTGGGGGTGCGATCGCGCTATTTTAAAGCTTATCCAAGTAACGCGGAATGCTTTTCTTATTCAAGCCAGACAAACCTATTATTTGGTAGCTTGTTTTTCTGGTCTTTGTGCAACTGAAGCAAAAACATCGGTTATGACACTAACCAGATGGAGAAACCCGGTTTTTTTAAAAAAACCGGGTTTCTTGCATTTCACAAATGATGTTTTTTTCACAAGCTTAACTCGCTTTAATGTCTATAGCATTAAAGCGAGCGACAAAATGACCCAAGAGCTTGACAGAAAGCAATCCATCAATTTGAGAAACGCTATAAATTAGGCTTTCTTAGGAGATAGCATCATCATCATAATGCGCCCCTCTCTCTTCGGAGCTTGCTGAACCTCTCCCACTTCTTCAAGATCGTCGGCCATTCGCTTTAGCAATCTCTCTGCCAAGTCACTATGTTGAATTTCCCGCCCTCGGAACATAACAGTAGCTTTTACTTTGTCTCCGGCTAGGAGAAAGCGCTTGGCTTGAGAAACGCGAACGTTATAGTCGTGGTCTTCAATCTTGTAGCGCATCTTTACTTCTTTAACTTCAGATGTATGTTGTTTTTTCTTGGCCTCACGCGCTTTTTTCTCTTGCTCGAACTTGTATTTACCGTGGTCCATAATACGACAGACTGGCGGGTCTGCTTTATTGCTGAGCAACACTAAGTCCAGCTCCTTCTCTTGGGCGAGCTTTAGTGCTTCTGACAGGACCATGATTCCCAACTGTTCTCCCTCCGTACCAATCACTCGAACAGAGGGGTAGCGAATTTTGTCGTTAATTTGTGGTGTATCTCGATGATGGCGTCTTTTTTCTCTCACAGGCTTTTCAGATGATGCAAGCAGCTAGCTAACAGGTTAAACATTTATAGGTTTGGGGCAATACGAGCAAAAAGATGAAAATCCAAAAAGATGAAAATCTTTTGAACTCCATCTCCATACCATAATCGCTCTTGCCCATTTTCAAGAATCGATTTTCAAAAGCTCATTTTAACGACAGGTTAGGGACTAGCGGCTTAATAATATACCAGTTATTTGGATGTTGCAAGCTAGAAGACGATCGCAATTTTATTTTTGCGCAAGTCCCGAGCGTCTCAAGGGCTTTTCTTCTGACGGTCTTGACGGGTTTGTTTATTGCGGGCCAATTATAGGAGGACCTAATAATGGAACTTCCCTAATAGAATAATGCCCTAACAGAATATTGACCTAACAGAATATTGCTCTAACAGAATCTTCGATGTCTTAACCATAGCCAAAGGCATCCTATAGAGCTAAAGCTTAGGGAAACGAAAACTCATGCAAGATATCCTGCAACTCGTACTTGCCATTCTACCGAGTCTGATTTGATTATGCCGACTTTTAATGTAACTTCGGACACAACTAAACCAAGAATCGCGCTAATTGGGGCTCTAACACCCCTTCATAATATATTAGCTAATTAGCATCTTTTTTCTCTCTCTAGAAGTATTTTAGGCCCGCAGGACAGGGAAAAACCCAAGTTATAGCATTAAGGAATTAGCAGGAGAGCGGTCAGGCTATCGACCTATTGGCGTTACTAGACTTGGCAACCCTTTAATTGCCCTAACCTTAAAGCTCCCTGGAGCAGAACTGAGCGATCGCGACAGGCGAGGATCGGATCGCTCAGTTCTGCTTCGGGGGGCGCTACTACAGCAGCTAACTCGATCTTCGATAGCCAGGGCACCTTTAAGCCAATTTTTGCCAGAAAATAGTAGCCTTTGAAAGCAAATAGCTGAAAAAATTGCTTTGCCTAAAGCTCTGATGCTTCATACTTAATTTAAATTCTGTGAAAAATCTCTTTCCACAACGCCTGTGTCTAACTTTTCTGCTTCTTATCCCAAGTCTCGGCAAGGTTCCGAGAGACTATATCCATATGAAAACCGAGCCTACAAGCCGACCTTACAATCAAGTATCCCGGCAGTGCCAGCTTTTGAAAGTATGGGACCGCAGAAGGCAAGAATAGGGGTTTTTGATAGCGGGGTGGGAGGTCTGACGGTTTTGAGAGAGTTATACCGGCAACTGCCCAACGAATCGATTCTTTATTTTGGAGATACTGCTAGGCTTCCTTATGGCAATAGAAGCCAAGCAGAAATTCTCCAGTTTGTCAGGGAAATTCTCACTTGGATGATAGATGCCGGTGTCAAAATGGCGATCGCTGCTTGCAATACGAGTTCCGCTCTAGCCCTGAAAACTGCTATTGAAGAGTTTAACTTGCCTATTCTCGGAGTAATTCTCCCTGCGGCTGCTGCTGTTGTTGGTCCATATAGGCGGATAGGGGTAATCGCTACCCCAGCTACTGCTGCCAGCAATGCCTACCGTCATGCCATTCAAGAACTACAGCCAGACGCTAAGGTTTGGCAAGTGGGCTGTCCGGAGTTTGTCCCCCTGATTGAAGGCGATCGTATCGGCGACCCCTATACTAAACAAGTGGCCGAGGAATATCTGGCACCACTACTGCACCAGCAAATCGATACTTTGATCTATGGCTGCACTCACTATCCACTTTTAGAACCAGTATTCAAAAAAATTCTGCCGCCATCAGTCCGTCTGGTGAATCCCGCGTTCCACGCGAGCGCTGCTGCCGTTCGCAAATTGGAGGAGAAAGGTCTCAAAGATACTGGCCCGCCGCTGCCTACCAGATTTTGCGTCAGCGGCTGCCCCGAAGAGTTTGCGGAGCGATCGGTACAGTGGCTCGGTTTTACTCCCGTCGTGGAAAAAATACAGTTGGGCGCAGTACAAGAAAGGGATACTTTCCTAGAACCCGCTTAGTAGCAGGAAGTAGGACAGAAGTAGGACAGGCGTCCCGCCTGTCCCCTATAATTTATAGGCTTCTCGCAAGCCTGTCCTACGGTAGAAACCTTCATTCCAGTTAAAATCCTTCCAACCTTATTTAAAAGTTTGAAATATCTTAATACTTAACTTCTCATTTAAGAAACCAGGTATAACCGCTTCTTGAAGCCATTGTTGTTGATATATATAATCGTTACTCGACCAAACAGAAACGATCGCAAAATCTTGACTTTTAGACAGGGACTCCAAACGAGATAAAATTTTTTCAAGAACTTCAGGGAAAAAACTATTCATAATTATAAAACAGTTGGTAAATGGCCAAGGAGCTTGAGCCGCATCGCCACTAACGAACTCCACAGAATCCAGGCCAAGGATGTTGCTGGCTTTTTGGGCTTCTAATACCCGTTCCAATACCATCTCAATTCCATAAAAATGAACATTTTGCCAAAGCATAGTACCGTACAGCCCCAGTCGTCCGTAGCCGCTGCCCAGGTCTAAAATGTGAGAAATATGAAATCGACTTGATTTTTCAAAAGCTTCTAATCTTGTATATAACTCTCTGATGACATGATAATTCATATCTCCCTGGTAAAGCCTGTGTTGGCCATAATGAAGCACCAGATCTAGAAAGTCTAGTTTTTCTTCAACAGTTGCGATTCCCAAACCAAAGGCAGCATCAATTTCTCGATCGCTCAGTACAATACTTCTCTTATGAAAGTCCCTGACAAGCTGTCGAGTCTTACCCATATTTAACAAAGAGCCCCTGCAAAATCTTGACTTATTTACCCGTGCTTATCGACATATCTTTAGAAATTATTGACTGAATCTTGTCCATTAGAGATTCCCAGCGTTTTTTATCTTCATCGTATTTTGCATTGGCCTCTCGTACATTTGTTTTGCAGTACGGACAAAATTCTTCGTGCTGCCAGATAAACTGATTGCATGCCTTACATCTTTCGAGTTTTGGCGGTACTCTGCCCTCTCGATAGCGATCGCCGTCAGTCATTGCTAGTTCTGAGGAATCCAAAACAAATGTATCCTCTTGTTGTTTTGGCATTTCTTCCCAGCTAGATACAGAAATTGTTTCGCCTTCTGCGATTGATTCCAATATCAATTCAAACCTACCAACAGCAAACGGGCTTTCACCCGCCTCTTTTACTTTGCGAATTCGTTCCCGCAGTCCCTGTTTCTCTAGCTCTAAAGCCCTGTAATGGCAATAGGGATTATTACCGGGTTTGCCTAGAAGCGAATGAGCTGTCCAAGTACAGCCCCCTCGGCAAACGTCAGCGTAGTAGCAAGTTCGGCAGAATCCCCATAAATCATCTATAGATCTCAGCCGACCAAAGTGGATTTCTTTACTTGTATTCCAAATATCTTCAAGGGATAAGTCTCTGACATTACCTCCTGCATACCCTACAGTTGGCAGGGATGGGCATCCTTTAACCGTGCCGTCTGCCTCCAAGCCAATAACAGTTTGACCGGCAGAACAGCCAGACCAATGAGACACATCCTCTATGCTACGCAGTTTATGTTCGTAAGGGCCAAAGTAGCCAATATTGTTGCCTACGATTATTGTTAGCCCTTGGCTATGAGCTTCATCAAAAAGCTGAGCCAATAGAGGCATAAGTTCGAGAATCTGGTATGGCTGCAAAATAACGCTATCGTTATCAACAGCATTCCCCATCGCCACTGTTAATTGAATCTGCCATTGTTGTGCCCCAGCCTCGATAATTTGATACATTAACTGACGCAGCATGGGAATTGTCTCTGGACCAATTTGTGTATTAACGCTGCGATTTATTCCTGCATCCTTGGCGCGCCGTAAGGTCTCAATTGCCATTGCATAGGATCCGGGGACTCCACGCAAGCGATCGTGTAATTCTGGCAATCCATCAATGGAGACCCCAATTCCCTGCAATCCTGCTTCAATTGCCTCTTCCAGTTTCCCCTGAGTAAAATTAAGAGCCCCTGTCTGCGTTGCACAGTAGATATTATGAGAGCGAATTGCTTTGACAATCTCAAGCCAGTCCCGACGCAAAAACGCTTCCCCACCAATCAAAGTTATTTCGCGGGTTCCCAGCCCTGCAAGTCGCTCGACGACATCAAGACATTCTTGAGTCGTTAACTCATCGTTTCGGGGCTTACCTGCTCTGGAACCACAATGCTGACATTTAAGATTGCAGGCAAGCGTAATTTCCCAAACAACATGGACGGGAATATTACCTCGATAATCCTCTTCTGTGCGCAATCTAGCTGGTTTTGGCATATTAAATCCTCTTGATTAAGATATTAAAAATATATTTTTGAAGGCTAGATCGTATCTTTTTAACAAAGAGACCAAATAAGATATTTTACTATGCTTTGATATTTTGGAGATAGAAGCGAATCGCGTTTTTTTCTATTAAGCATAAAAAAGGTATTCGCTTCTATCTCTCAAATGAGGCTGAACTAGCGTGTTTGCGAATGATTAACCATTGCGCTCCAGCTTCGCAATTTCAAGCTTAAGTACCTCAAGTGCGGCTGCGACATCACCTGTTTCCCGAAGCCATTCTTCGGCTTGCTGCACCATCGCCTTCATCCTTTCTAGATCCCCTGAAGCAGCAGCTTCATGGATAGATACTCCATATAGTACCCTCATAATATACCTCCAATTGGATAAGTAATTAAGTTACTCTAAATATGTTACCCAGCATTTGCGGAATAATATATTTAGAGATGCAGAATAAGGGAGTAGCTGAGATTACTAGCTGCCTACCCCAGCCAACGGTCCATCGCTTTGGCCTGCCGAGCTAATCGGGCTAATCGGTCGGACCTTGGCCTATACGCTTTGTTGCAATCTGTTACGCGATCTTGCCCTTTGGGTTATTGGGATTAGGCGTTAGATCCAGCATCCTTTTTCCCTTAGCTTCAATAATAATACATTATTTTTTATTTTTATAGGAAATTTTTTAGCTAAAATATAACATTTTTGCTATCTTTTAGATATTTTAGGATAGGGCCGTTGAAAATAAGCCCGCCGCCAAGATGCTGGCATTAGCTATATGTTAGAGAAAAGACTTGGGCCTTAATGCTGGCAAAAGTCTAGAGAAAAGGGAAGCGGCACCAGAAATTGGTGCCGCTTCCTATATATATCCTTTTAGCAAAACCAGAAGTGTTTTTCTCCCTAAGCTAACTAAACGTCTGGCACTAACTTTCGGAACGTTTTGGGTTTGCACTTGGGATCAAACGTGAGTTTTTTTGAGCGAAGCTTAAGAGAAGATAGATTGTCATCACATAAGCCATTGCCAGAAATGGGATAATCAGAGGCATATCAATGAAAGTCATAGTAAGGCCATAATTGTAACGGAGACGTAAAGGTTTCCCAGAATAGGGAGCGGAAACGAGGTCGATCTACAGGAAGCCAGCCCTTTCCGAAATCCTGAAAGAGTGACTGAAAATCCTGCTTAAAAGCGTCGGTTAATATATATCCTGTCGGTTATGGCAAACATCTTTACTGAAAGTTCAGCTTTGGCTATGTTGGGGCCATTATACAGATGTCTTATTCGATCTCACTTCGAAGTGGTAAAACCACTTCGACGCAAACCAACAGATTTTTTTCATCCCCTAGAGCAGAGGGGACTTAAAGGAGCCAGCATTCTAGAATAACCAGGCAACACCAGAGCAGTATCGCAAGGGATAATCTCACTTTTTGCCTGCTTGACTCTACTTACCCTACGGGAGATATACCCGGGGGCTTAAGGAAATTGCCCGCAAAATAGAGCCTCATTAGAGAGGGGCGCGGACGGTCTTTGACAGGTTGGGTTTCGGTTCCATGAAGAAGTCACCCAACGAATATTGAAGAGAAGAGGAGTTGCATCTCTTCTATTAGGTAATTTCAAGCAAGCCCCCAAGTAGGGTACAGGCTTGAAATTCCTGGAAAAAGCCCAAACGGTTTAATGCATATTGGGCTATCGACTAAATTCCCTGGTTTCTATCATAGCTCAGGAGTAATAAACTCAAGAGTAGTAGTCTAGGAAATAATATTGTCGCAAGTAATATGTATAGCTAGGATAAACATCCTTGCGTGCGTCCCGCCAAAACCAATTATCGAGCAATTTAAGGAGGACCTAGTAAATGCTATTGGAATTTTTGGGTTATTAATGTATGGAACTGTTTAAATTCTTGGTAACTAGCCTAGCACAAGATCCCTGGGTTTTCCAAAGGTTTGTGAAAATTATTTAAAAATTCTTTACAATAGGCGAAGACTGCGCAGGTAGCCTCTTGGGAAGGGATGTTGGCACTTTGCTGCTCCCAGAAGGGAGGCTTGCCCTAAAATAATATGTAAAATTTTGTAACTTTACGCCATCCTCCGCCTATCCATGACCTTAACCACCTCCCTCTTTTCTCTGGTTGAAGCCGATCTGCAATTGTTGGCAGAGAATCTGAAGACACTTGTCGGGGCGCGTCACCCCATTTTGTATGCTGCGGCAGAACACCTATTTGGAGCTGGTGGAAAGCGGGTGAGGCCAGCTATCGTGCTTTTGATCTCCCGGGCGACGATGCCAAATCAGAAGATTACCCCCCGTCACCGGCGGTTGGCTGAAATTACCGAAATGATCCATACGGCCAGCTTGGTCCATGATGATGTGGTGGACGAATCAGAAGTACGCAGAGGGGTCCCTACTGTTCACACAAGATTTGGCAACCGAGTGGCAATTTTGGCCGGAGACTTTTTGTTTGCTCAATCTTCCTGGTATTTGGCGTCCCTAGATAACCTGGAAGTCGTAAAGCTTCTCTCAGAAGTGATTATGGATCTGGCTCGGGGAGAGATAGAGCAGGGACTCAATCGCTTTGAGACCAATTTGTCCCTTGAGGCTTACCAGGCCAAAAGTTATTACAAAACTGCCTCGTTGATTGCTAACAGCGGTAAAGCAGCGGCTATACTCAGCGAGACCAAGGCCGAGATAGCAGAGCATTTGTATCAGTACGGCCGGCATATTGGTTTGGCTTTCCAGATTGTGGATGATATTTTAGATTTCACCGGCTCGATGGAAACCTTGGGAAAACCGGCTCTTTCCGATCTGAAAAGTGGCAATCTAACTGCGCCTGTTTTATTCGCCCTTGAAGAAAAACCTTATCTGGAAGTTCTAATCGAGCGAGAATTTGCCCAAGAGGGGGATTTGGAACAAGCGATCGCCTATATCGAAGAAAGCAAGGGTCTAGAGCGCTCCCGCGAATTAGCTGCTGGGCATGCCCGAGATGCCATAAAACAGTTGGATGTCTTGCCCCCATCACAAGAGCATCAAGCTCTAGTTAAGCTGGCTGACTACGTTCTGAGTCGTCTTTATTAACAATGCTTTTGGTATGGCTATCTTGAATTAGCTGTCGATTTATAGCAGTCAGCTATCAGCAGTCAGCGGTCAGCTAAAAGCCACTATCGTTGCCAGCATATAGCTTTGGCAAACCTTAAGTTGCCCTAACCAAACATGGGTAGTCCTATAGCAATTATTCTCCGCTCTTAGCCTTCAGCTTTCAGCTTTCAGCCTTCAGCTCTTAGCCTTAAGTTTAGAGAATGGGCCATAAGAGCATCGCGAATTACGCATAGCGGCTAAGAGCTAAGAAAGGCATTGCGCTCGGGTCGTTAGTTTTCACTATATATATGTCTTGGTCCGCTGCAATAAGCCAATAATCTCGCTCGGTTTATTGACCGATAGTCCTCTGTTTAGGCAATATCGCTTGGAATATTCCTGGGTTTTGACCCAGGAAGAGATTCCCGGTACTGCTTCAGTTGGGTTCTAATTAGATTTTGGATTTCCTCTCGACGGACTTCCGTACCCGAGCCTAACTGGTTGGGGGTTTCAAAAAAAACAAGACTATCTACTTTTTCTATAGCTGTCAACTGAAATAAAATGTGAATCGCTGGTACTGGTAAGGCGATCGCTTGACTGTCTCTAGGAGCATAAGCTGCATTGGTAGCATCTTTGAGGGTCGGAAAGCCATAAATAACCTGTTTTTCTAGAGATGGTTTGGCCCGGTTGCTTAAAGTGGTCACCAGCCAACGCCGATCTAGGGTTTGCAAGATGTAATACTCGGAATGATGCAATTGCATGGCAAGGGCCTTTAATGCAGGAGCGATCGCTGCCACAATCTCAGGGGTCTGTCCATCTTGCGGCGCATTCTCAATTAGAGCTTGAATTTGCTGGTCTAAGTCCATTGGCACGCGGGGGAAGAGAACGGGTTTAAAGCTAGTATTCTGTCAAGACAGAATTGGGTATGTTCGCATTGGGTATGTTCGCATTGGGCATGTTCGCATCATAAAAAATCGCAACCTTATTCAAAACTAACTTGACAGACTACTAGGGATAGATCGTAACAGACTAACCCCGACAATCCGGTTGTGCCTCTGTTGGTTCTGTAAAGATTCAACGCATCATTATTAATCCCATTGGAAAAAATCTTTTCCTTATAGAGGAGCGGTCCGTAGGTAATAAAGATAGAGAAGCTAACGAAGCTCCGGAGCGTCTCCGGGCGCAGGAATCGTTCGCTTGTCCTAAAGTTCGACAACATAAAAATTAAATTGGGCGCTTGACTATCGCTCCTCGTCCTTCGCGGGAGTAAAAACGATGCTCCGGCAATTTTTAAATCTGGGTGGATCTTCTATAGGCGAGTTGCTTCCGCTTTTTCAAAGAGCGGGACAGTAACCCTTGCCGAGAAGCAGATACCACAGAGTAACCAAAGCGTGAAAGAAATATTTGAACTACTCGTAACTCAACTAAAAGACTCCACTCGCACTTCCGAGCATACATATAGGGAAGTCGCGGACCGCCTCTGCGCAGAAGTAACCCGGATATGCGAGCAAAGCAAGCGGATTCAAGAATCGCCGGATGTGCTGGCAGAAGCAACAAACTTAGCAAAACATCGCTTGCAACAATGTCTCAAATACTACAAATTAGGATCGAGAGGAGGGAGGATAGAACTACACAGTACCTTAAGTGCAATAGTCTATCGCTACATTACCCCTCCACTGGTACAATCGAGTTACCAAGGGCGCTTAAACCTGATTGAAGATTTTCTACAAGGATTTTACCTAGAATCCTTGAATGCCTTTCGTCGGGAAGCCCAACTAGATCGAAGCTATCGCCCAACCAGCTTATTGGAACTGGCGGAATATATGGCTTTTACCGAACGATACGCAAAACGACGGATTGCTTTATCTGGAGGTCGCAGCCAGCAATTAATCGTGTTGCGGGCCCAGACATTTTCGCAACAGCAACCTCCAGAAACCCTTGTCGATATGGAACAAGCAGCGGATGGAGCATCTCTGGATTCAGACGTAGCTGGAAACGATAGTTCCGTACAGCAAGTGCGGGAGGCAATGGTAACGGCCGACTCCGACCCTGGGCATGATTCCTTGCGGGAGACAGTGATTCGGGAGCTGATAGCTTATCTTGAGGAGCGCCAGCAAACTGACTGTGCGGACTACTTTGCTTTGCGGTTGCAAGATCTGCCCACTCATGAAATTGAGGCGATTTTAGGTTTAACCCCCCGGGAGCGAGACTATTTGCAGCAGCGCTTCAAATACCATCTAATTAGGTTTGCTCTCTCGCATAGTTGGGAACTGGTCCATCAGTGGTTAGAAGCGGATCTAGACCGCAACCTGGGTCTGACTCCCCAGCAGTGGCAAATATTTCAGGAGCGAATTGAGTCGGATAAGGCTGAATTGTTGCGCCTCAAGCAAATGGGATACCCCGAATCTGAAATTGCCCCCTTGTTGGGTTGTACTGTCAACCAAGTTAAGAAAAGGTGGTTTAAGCTTCTGGAGCTGGCTTGGGAAATTCGGAATCGTTCGGGTTCCGGAAAAAATTCAAAAGCAAATGAATAGGTGGCAAGAAACATGAATAGTGAAGAGCAAGCTTTCGATCGCATTGATTCCTCTGAAGATATCGATGAAAGCATACTTGCTTGGCTGCGTATCGATCCCACCCTAGCATCTACCCCCTCCTATCCCTTCCCCGATCCTGAGGAGAAGCTAAGGGAGGGGGAAGCAGGAACGGGGAAAGGGGAAGAAGCAGCAAGGTTAGGGGAAGCGTTTGAAAAAGTCGATCTTGTCTCCAAACCAGATATAAAATCAGACCCCAAACAACAAGAGAATGACTCGGAAAAACTATTTCCAGAAATACTCGATGGTGAGTATCGATGGGAAGAAAAATTTCCGGATGTGGCAAATACAAAATCCCAGCAAGATATACAATTTAGACCAGGAGATATACCTGTCGTGCAAGAACGTTTTAATGCGCTCTTGAAGCGCAGACTGAAATCAGAAATCCAAGAACGTCCTCCCTTGTTTCCTTGGGAAGGCGATCGGGTTTTTGAATATCAAGCTGAAAATAATGACTTTAGCCAAGTGCAACAGGTTCCCGCTCTGGATCTGTGGCTCCCTCAACTCCAGCAAATAGGTTTGCCGGTTGCAGTGCCAGAAATGGTATTGGCAAACTTGCTAGAGCAATGCAATTCGGTAATTAAATCTTCTCTGCGGCAAGGGCAAAAATTGGTGCGTGCGGTTGAAGCTTTGTTTCCCGGCCGGGAACGGGAACTGCATCAGTTAGCTGGGTTGGCGATCGCTTCTCCAACTCGCAGTGCTATTGCCTCTCCAACTCGCGGTGCCAGTAGCGAAGCAATAAGTCGCCTCTGTACTGATGCAGGGGATTTTCCTAGCAGCTACGAATCGGCTACCCAGACCCAACAGATGGTGCTGTCTTTGTTAGCGGTGCGAGAGACTCTCGGCACTTTGACTCTAAGGGTATCGAAGAACAAGCCGCACCTAGAAAGGCAATGGCTTACTTCTGCTGGACCGCTAAATATTGAAATTGAATACGAACCTGGAAATAGCAAAGCGCCCTTGGTTAGAGTTAGAGCCCAGATGCCTTGTGGTGGAAGCTTGCAGCTAGCTGAGGAAAAGACCCAAGCCTCATGCGATCGCCTCTCCCCGGGTATGTTAAGCGTTGAATTGTCCTGCCCGCAAAAGGACCAAAATTATTTCTTAGAGATCCGACTGCAAAACCAGGAGCAGAATCCTTTGATTTTTGCCATATCTTGCAGCGATCGAGAGACTTAAAATCAGAAGGGGTAAATTTTGAGGTAACTTGAAATTCAAGATTTACGCCTTCAAAACTATGGTGTTAGGTTCGTGGCAGCGCATTCGCTCCTCAAAGCCGGTAACGGAGAATTCGATTTTGCTCCGGGCACTGGTACAGGCTCTTGTAATTGTAGGAATTGTGGCTACTGACGTGGCTGCAGAAACTGAGACCGCTCTTTGGGCAGTGCCCCTAAGTATTGCTGGCGCAACTTGGAGCTGGCATCGTCGCCACAAGCGCAATATAGCGGTCAAGTTTTTGCTGGCCATTGGGATGCTGCTGGCATTGGCATCTTTTTTTGGTCGCCTTCTGGGCGAACTCAACGATACTCGGGTCGTATTGGCAGGGCTGTTGATTCAGTTGCAGGTACTCCACAGCTTTGACTTACCCCGGCGCAAGGACTTGGGGTATTCGATGGCAATCGGACTGATTTTGTTGGGGGTGGCCGGCACTCTCAGTCAAACGATGGCCTTTGCTCCGATGTTATTGCTGTTTTTGGCCTTGGCACTGCCAACTCTGGTGTTGGATTACCGTTCTCGCTTGGGTCTGGCTCTTAAGACTCCTCCCGGTTTTGATCGAGAGTCGCAGAAAACTGGGGGACTGGCTTTAGTGCGTTCTTTGTTGCGATCGGATTTGTCTCCCAAACGATTGGGACTGTTTTTATTGAGCGCAGTCAGCTTGGGTTTGCTTATCTTTGCTCTGCTGCCCAGGCTCCCGAGCTACCAACTTCAGACATTTCCGGTTAGTTCTTCTATGCAGGTTCAGGAAAATTTAGATGGAGGAAGTATTTTTAATCCGGGCTATGTTAACCCGGG
The DNA here is from genome assembly GCA_010672965.1 of Oscillatoria sp. SIO1A7. Taxonomy (GTDB): domain Bacteria; phylum Cyanobacteriota; class Cyanobacteriia; order Cyanobacteriales; family Laspinemataceae; genus SIO1A7. The sequence continues at coordinate 25,799 of JAAHFN010000038.1, read as the reverse complement.
AGAAGAATCGGGTGAGGATAATGGCGAGGGAAGCGGAGGGAGAACTACTGGACCAGGGGAGGTGGATGACACTTTTTATTATGGGTTCAATACCCGGATGAACCAAAATCTGCGCGGAGAGATGAAGCCCAAGGTGGTGATGCGAGTGCGATCGCAAGCTGAAGGATTTTGGCGGGTGTTGGCTTTCGATCGCTACACTGGGGAAGGTTGGGAAATTTCGCGCAATGAAGAAGTAGAAGAGATAAAGCGCTCTTCCTGGTCTTATCGCTTTATCATCCCGGCGGGACAGCAAACCCCTGCAGCCCAGCAAGTAATTCAGACTTATAATATAGTTTCCGATCTCCCCAATATTATTCCCGCTCTAGCGGAGCCGAAAGTTCTTTATTTCCCGAGCCAAAATATAGAAATCGATCCGGAAGGGAATATGCTCTCCCCCGGACGTTTGGCAGATGGATTGACCTATTCGGCGATTTCATGGGTGCCTTATCGCGATCGCGTCAAACTCGGAGGCGCTTCTACTGACTATCCTCAAGATATCCGCGAACAATATTTACAAGTTCCTCCCGAGATTGAAGCCAAGGTCAGGCAATTCGCCGAAGAGATTATCCAAAAACGCCAACAAGAGTTACGGGATAATGCCCAAGGGAGGGGTAGAGCAACGGTAGAAGAAGCAGGCTCGGAAATGCCAGCTTATGAAAAAGCTCTCTACTTGGCTCAATACCTCAAGCAACGCTATGCTTGGTCGTCAAATCCTCGAGAACTGCCGTTTTTAGAACCTAATGAAGATTTGGTTGAGGCGTTTTTGTTTCGCTGGAAATGGGGTTACCCAGACCATTATTCTACTGTTCTAACAGTGATGCTGCGATCGCTCGGCATCCCGGCAAGATTGGTGGTCGGCTTTGGTCCAGGACAGTTCAATCCCTTTACTGGTTTTTACATCGTCCGCAATACCGATGCTTATGCCATGACCGAGGTCTATTTTCCCGGTCATGGTTGGTTTGCTTTTGACCCGATTCCAGGGCATGATTTGATTCCGCCGTCAGTTGAAGATTACGAGACTTTTAGCGTGCTGCGTCAGTTTTGGCGCTGGGTCGCCGGTTGGTTGCCAAGCCCGGTGACAAGCGTGCTTCAAACTGTGTTTGTCGCGATCGCTTCAACCATATTCGGCGCGATCGCTTGGTTGTTCGGCCTTTTAACTCGGGGCTATTTGGGCATATTTACATTTCTCATTCTGACCAGTGCCCTTGGGTTTTTAGTCTGGCTCGCTTGGAATGCGATCGCTCGCTGGCTCTACCAAAATAAGCTGGCAAAACTACCGGAGATGGAACGTCTCTATAGAGAAATGCTCGATATTTTGGCAGCGAATGGATACCGGAAGTCTCCCGCTCAGACCCCTTTTGAATATGCTCGGTTGCTCCGCTCTCATACAACTCCAGAAGAGGCGGCGGCGATCGACGAGATTTCCGAAGCATATATCCGCTGGCGCTATGGCGATCGGGCTCCAAACTATTCGCAACTCCAAGGCCAGTTTCAGGATTTGCAAGAGCGCTTAAAACGATTTGGGCAAAAAATTAGGATGTAGTTTGTAGGGTGTGGGGTGTAGGGTGTGGGGTGTGGGGGAAGACAAGGGGACAAGGGGACAAGGGACAATGCCCAATGCCCAATTCCCAATTCCCAATTCCCTAAACCCTACACACTAAACCCCACACCCCACACCCCACACCCTACACCCCTCAAGAATTCCCCACGCCCTACACCCTAAACCCCACTCCCCTCAAGACAAACCCAGGCTCGGCAGGCTAAAATTATTATTATAGCGATCGCTTCCTGGCTGAATGAAACTAATATAAGGCACTTCTCTCTGGCGCATACTAGGTCTTGGCAAATCCTGCCGTCCCTGCTCGGGGCGGCCTGAATATATGCCAATTGCACCATCTAGTCTCGCTCCAGTCAGATTAGCTCCAGTCAGATTAGCTCCAGTCAGATTAGCTCCAGCTAAATTAGCGTTCAATAGATTAGCATTTCTCAAATCGGCTCCAGTAAGATTGGCCTCGCTAAAATCGGCTTCCATCAAACGAGCATTATTTAGATTGGCATTAGAGAGGTTTGCCGAAATCAAGCGAGCATGGCCTAGATTGGCACCAGCAATATTAGCTCCCTTCAGGTTGGCTCCAGCTAGATTAGCGCCAATGAGATTAGAACCCTCCAAAGAAGCTCCGCTCAGATTCGCTTCTGGCAGTTGAGTATTAACCAAGTTAGCAAATACCAGGTCTGCTCCAGAGATGGCAGCTCGATCTAGTTTGGCATCTAAAAGGTTAATCCCTTTGGCATCAATACCGCTGAGATCTGCATCGATCAGGTTCGTCGCTACGCAGTTGGCTAAAGCCAGCTCGGATCCACTTAAATTAGCTCCGTTGAGATTGGTGCCATTGAGGTTGGCAAACATCAACTTAGCTCCTCTCAAGTCCGCTCCACTGAGATTTAGTCTTGCTAAGTGGGCATCTTTGAGGTTGCCTCCTTGACATTGTTTTGTTGCCAGCAACCGTTTGATGTAAAGATTATGTCCAGCCATTATTCATTCCTACGATAGTTCCCTATCTGCATTTGTCAAACCAGCAGATATGGGGTGAAAAATTTATCTGATGCTCCCGCTGCTGAAAAAAAACATTCTTATTTACATAGAAAGTTAAACAAACTGGGAGTAATGTACTATTTACGAGGAAAGGCAGCATACTCTTTAACAGGACTTACGCAACGACTGCGATCGGGGCAAGGGGGGATTGCCCCTACAAATACTAGATATAGACAGTTTGCGTAAGTCCTGTTTAATTTTGCCGCGAGATTTAACTATATAATAAGCTTGGCCTTATAAGGCTATCCCATTTTTTCCCTAAGATTGTCGATACCTTCGCGACATTTATACCCAAACGATAAGCAATAAAAGCGATCTTTAATGAACAAATAGAGAAAATTTAAGACTAACTCTAACAGGATCGAATAGAATCTAACTCGGCTCTAATTAAGATATTCTCAAGTCGATCGCATCATCGGGAAAAACACATAAATTAAATTTGAAACAGACCTAAGTAAGTAAGCTAATCTGCATTTAATTTGACTAAATAAAGTCGCCTATGTTACTCTCTATCCGATCGCCGTAAAATAGCCCTAACACTTTCAAGCTATTTCTAGGATAACCCTCGGCATTAAATGTAATAAGTATTTCTTTGAATTACCTATATAGCTACGCAAATGAGTTCAGACATTTATAAACGCTCAAACTTAGTCAGAGACTACCTTTGACTTATTACCTTGAGACTTTTGACTTGCGCGTAGCGCTGTAGTAGCTATTGGTCAAAATCGGTCGGCCGCTAAGGTAGTAAATTGTCTGCCCTCCATAATCTGCACAAGGGGCAATTTTAGCGTTTCGCTTCCTGCCTTGAAAAAAATAACGCCATCCATCTAAGGGCGGCGTTACTTGTTTGATTATTTTTTGGTTAAGCAAATATTTGATAGTTAGGGGCGGTTATATTGAATCCATACAACACAAAGATTTGGAAGACCCGTAGGACTTGACTAAATATCTCCTTTAGGCTCGCCCTATCCGCTAACTATCTTCAACCAGTTGTTTAACTCGATTCCGAATCATCTTTAACCAGTTGTTTTACCCGATTCTGAATCTGAGCGTGTTTTGTTACGCCTTCGTAAGCATATCGATTGTATCCAGCAGTTTCAATTAGATCCTCTAGGTATTCAACGCGATCGGACGAAGGCGGATGAGTCGAAAGCCAACGCGGCGGAGCTTTATCCCCATACAGATCGTCGAGAGTCATCATAAGATTGCGCACCCCATCAGCAGCATAGTTAGCTCCAGATAAAACTCGCGTTCCTAAAATATCGGATTGGCGCTCGTGCTGGCGAGAGTAGCGCCGACTCAATAGCTCGGCAAGAAAATCTCCGTAGGGGATAACTCCTGTTTAATATAGAGCAGTCAGCAGTCAGCTATCAGCAGTCAGCTATCAGCACAAGCATTGCCGGGTGGGTTGGGGCTTTCCGGCCGTTTCGATCCTTTAATATATAGATGTCATAGATGTGGCGATCGCGGTTATCTAGGCGGCCATCTCCTTAATTGCGCTCCTAACCAAGATTTGACCCGAATGGCCATTGACTTACTTATTTTCTATGCGATCGCCGATGCCCAATGCCCAATGCCCAATCCTTTCTTGACAGACTACTAGATACTGAGAATCATCTTGATATTGATGATGTTCCTAGATTCTATTATCTTGTAAGCAATTTCGCTGCAACTATCTTACCAATTGTTGGCAATCTGGCACAGTAATATTGCGATCTTACAAATAAGACAATACGGCAGGACTTACGCATCGAGACTATAGATAGGGTTAAACTGGGTTTAATTGCTTTTATAAATACTATATATGGACATTTTGCGTAAATCCTGGACGGTTTAGTTTGTAGGGGTGTAGGCGGAGCCTGCCCGCCGGGAGGGCATATGGCATTCGCCCCGAGGCAGTGTCCATTTTCTGAATCCGTAGTGCTATACATACAAAACAATGTAGGAGTTCCCCGTGCCCGCCCCGCGCACGGCAGGTCAGTCAGGACTTACCACACCCCACACCCCACACCCTAGCGTAGGGGCGATAGCATTCCCGAGACATCCTTTGCTATAAACTAAATTTATATACTGGAATGCTTCGCCCCAGAAATTTATGCCCCTCGCTGGCAACTCCAAAAAGCGGAATTAGAAAAAACATACCCTTGTATAGCGGTTCTCAAATTGATGTGAGGTTTCTGGGGCGAAGCATCCCAGTACCGGGGTTGTCGTTCTACGGCCGAGATAGTCTCGGGGATGCTGTCGCCCCTACGGATGTAAATTACACTTATTTGAGAAACGCTATAAGAACTTAAAATTCAAAATTCAAAACTCTCAAGCTAACTCATAACTCAAAATTTTGAGCAGACCGGGACTGCCCGCCTGTTCTTCCTTAAACATATTGCGAACTAAAACAGCCCAATGCTCTCCTACAGGTAAGGTATAACCCGTTACTTTCAGGGGGATTCGCAATTCTGTTTTGCCGCAAAAATCTACGGAAAAGCGCTTGACCTCGCCGCCGCCTTCTAGGCGAGATAGGGCTGAGGGCAGACAGATGTTAACTAGCAGGCCGGGTTCGTAGCGGTCTATGCTCACCAATAATTCCAAGTTGTCCCCGAGGTGAAATTGATTGTTATTGTTGGCATTTTTGTTGGCGCTATTGTTAGCATTGATTTTGCTGAGTTTGACTTTAACCGGCAGTTCGGCGCGAAAAGCATTCCAGTCTTCTAGCAGTTCGCTGACTATCTCTACCGAGGCGGTTCCTTTTTGGACGCTAATCGTTTGTACGTCACCGGCGTCGGCCAGTTCTAGAGCTTCGGCAAAAGGCATTGCTCGACCGTCTAGCAAGATTTCGGGAACTGCTAGCCCACCGATTCCCGCTTGTTGCAGGGCTGCCATTAGACCGATGAGAGCGACGGAATCTACGGTGGAATAAAGCCGCCCGTTGCTATCGAGACTGTTGGCAATTTCATTGGCAGCAGCGATCGCCAAGTTCAAATCCGTTCCCTGACCTGCCGCTACTAAGGCTGCGGCACAATAGGCGATTTCTTGACGAAACTGCACGGCACCAGATTTTTTGGTTGAATTTTTTGCTAATTTTTGCAAGCGATCGCGAGCATAGTCTAGAGCTGCATTGCGCGCCGATGTTGTCGATTTTTTGCCCGGTAACAATTTGGCTATCCCGCGCAGAGCCGGTTCTTCTTTTTGCATCGCTGCCCGATAGGCATCGCGACCAGTTTTAATTTTCGAGGGGACTAATTCTAATTTATAGGCGGCGGCTGCATCTTCGCCAATTGCGATCGCAGTCTTTAGAGCTTCTTTAATCTCCGGGTCTAGAGTCGGCGATGCCAAGAGCCCTTCCCCGGCAAAAGCCAAACCGCTCAAATAATCCGCTGCTAATTTGCCCCAGTAATTATCCGGTTTTCTGCTGCCTCCCGATTCTTCCGGCGGATACATGGTCAAACCGCGTCCGGGGATATGCATTCGTTTTTCTCGCTCGACTCCAGCTTTAATAACATTGGCCAATTTCGCCGGGTCGCCGCCAGCCGCCAAAGCCGCTACTGCTGCAATCAGTTTGGCAGCAGTTTGCTCGCAACAGCGATGGCCGTAATCCGCAGTCGCATCGCAGAGCAAGTTAAAGGGTTTGTCCAGAGAGGGCAAGAGTCGCAATTGCAATGCTTCTAAATCCCGGCGATCGAGAGTTTCTCCCGCCAGCAAGAGTTGAAAGCGTCGCGTAATTCCTTTAAATTGACCCAAAGCCATGACTATCCGCTCGGCAATATCCCATTCCGAGCTAGTTAAATCTTCGATTTCCGCTTGCCACTGTCCCGGCTCCGCTTCAAACTCGACTTTAGCTCGTTCTCCGATAAAAGTATCTGCTGAAGTTTGTTGCGCTCCCGCAATGCGGAAGGGGACGGGGGAACCGTCGCGCAAAAGTTTCAAACGAAATCGCCCGCTCGCCGCTCCTATATCTAAGGTCGCTGGACTCTTATCCCCTGGATAGATGAAAGCAGGCAATTTGAATTCCGCCCAAACTGGTTGGGAGACTTCTAGGGTCGTGCTGGCGCTAGACCATTCTCGGCCAGCTTCGGCTAGGGCAAAGGCTTCAATAGTATAAGTAGCGATCGCATCTGGCAGCAAAAACTCCAAAGTTGCTTCGCCGCTTTTGTCGGTTTCCACAACGCCGCAATAAGCAATATCGGCAAAATCCCGGCGCGGACTTCGGTTCGGTGTAGAGGTCAAGGGCAGGTCGTCAAAGCTCTCGGGAGCGATCGCAGATTTTGCCCCCGAAGCCCGACCCTTCTTATATAATCCCGGTGCGGCGGCAGAACGAAATCGCATTGAAGATGCCTGGGGGAATCCGCTGCTGGCTTCTCTCAAAGTAATGCCTCGCTCTTGGATAAAATCCATAAGAGGTTCTGGATAGTCCGGGTGTTTGTCTAGAGTTTCCTCGATATATGCCAAAGTTCCCCAATCTGCAGCCCCTTGCAATCCCTGCTTGAGAGAAGCGGCGAGCCTTTCTTCGGGACTGGCTCCGCTCAGGCGCAAGTCTCGCACTCGCACATAGACTGCTGCCGGATAATTTGTTTTTGGTTTTAGGCTTGAGTTTATTGATTTTAGGGCAAATTTTAGTTTTACTTTTTTACCCGGGCTAGCGGTTGCTGGCGCGGCGATTTCTAGTTGGCTGGAATTCGGCGCGAGCAAGGCCGACCAGCCTTCCCAAGCTTTGTCTCCCACCCAGGCTGCGATCGCCAGAAAACCTCCTGGAGCCGGCACTTCTATCTCTAGCTCTTGTCCCGCTTCGACGGTTCCAAGCTCTCGCTCTTCGCAGATATTGGAACTCATATCCAAGACCAGCAGGCGCGCAGCTTCCGCCGCAACTTCCCAGCGCAATCTAGCTCGGCGATTCTCCGGGGTCGGGTCGATTAAAGTAGCGGGAGTATTGGCAATTGCCATATCGTCGCTAATATAAAGACCTCGCACTTGCCGAGAGCCGGATTGGGGCATGAGGCTGACTCGGACTTCCCGCCCCAATCCGGATAGTAGGGTTTCGTCTCGCTCTGCTTTCTGGGAACCGGGGATGGCGATCGCTGCGGTTTGGTCGCCCATAGCAATACGCAGTTCCAAGCGTTCTTGGGCATTCCCCGCTAACCCGAAATCCGCTTGGTAAAGCCCGGGAGCTTCAGGGGCGATTTCTTGCTGGCGCAGCAATTGGCTGCCGCTCCAGAGTTCGACTGTCACCGGGTCTTGCAAAGGTTCGCTATAGCGCTCTATTTTCAGGCGACAATTTAAACGAGAGCCGCGCAGTTCGTGGGTTAAAAGAGTGGCTTGCAGGGGAGAAAGAACGTATTCGACTACGCTAAAGCGGCATTCCGCTGGATTTCCTTGACAGTCTGTAGCCTCGTCCCCAGACCAATAAACTCTATAGCTTCCTTCTGGGAGTTGGTTCAGCTCTACTATAGTCAGTCCTTCCACTGCCAGTTCTACGGGCAGGCGGCGATAAACCGCGCCATTGTTTTCGACGACTAATCGAGCGCCGTCTAAAATAATGTCTTCGTTGGGGAAGAGCCAGGGGGGAGCGACGAGGAGCAGTTTTACCGAATCTTGTCCGGCTCGATAGATTTCTTTGTCCGGGAGCAAGACTGGCGCTAATTTTAAAGGCCGCTTGGCAGGGGAAACCGTAAAGCCCGGGAGGGTTTTACCATCTGGCAAGAGGGGGAGGGTACGGCGATCGCTTTTGCTAGAACCATAAAAGTTACTTAGTCCTGCTTGCAATGTATCTTCCGTCGGTTTCGAGTCTATGAAAGCAAAGGCACTCCCTACCCAAATCCGACTGGCGTAGCTGGCGGCTAGGTTGTAATCGGTAATATCGATTTTTAGTTTAGGCATTTTCTTTAAGAACTGTCCTGAAGGTTGGCTCTGCTTAATTCTAACAAGAAATTAGCTTTCAGCGGTCAGGGGTCAGCGGTTAGCTTTCAGCTATCAGCTATAGATGCATTGCCAGGATGTAGCCTTGGCAAACTTTAAGTTGCCCAACCTTAATGTGGTGTAGTGCTATAAATCTCCTAAAAATACTCTCGGGCAAGATAATAGCTCTGTCGCAGTTGTATTTAAGCATCAGATGCTATAATAGCAAAGGATTTTTTTTGGAGATGTCTAATGGTTAATGAATACACAAAGATGACTGAATATTACGATCTGTGCGTGACCTCTGGCTACTATGATTACGAGGGCCTAGCTCGGGAAGCACATTCAATTGTTGGCGACGGTCGCGAGGTTCTTGAGTTAGGTGTAGGAACGGGGCTGCTGGCAGAAAAGTATGTTGAAATAGACCCAAAGTCAGAGTTTACAGGGGTTGATTTTAGTCCATCCATGCTTGAGATTGCCAAGAAACGTTTGGGAGGTAAAGCTAAATTGATTGAAGCCGATGTGGTGACAATGAACTTAAATGCAACCTTCGATGCGGCTATATCTAATGGAGGAGTGTGGGTATCTTATGATTGTGGCGATCGATGGGAAGTAGGAAGTCTCATTCCCAATGTTGAAGCCAATCTTCCCGGATTGGTAAATGTAGCTGGCCACTTACGGGAAGGAGGATTGTTGCTGCTGAACGTACAGAATCCACACGACAACTTTGATAAGGAACTGACGTCGGAAGTTGTATATTCCCAGTCGGTTGAGGATTTGGTAGAAACGGCGGATTATCGGATTGTGAAGAAAAACTATATGTTCAAGAAAGACGAAGAAATTTTAGCTCAAGAGCAGCATAAAATTACCTTATTTAACCAGGATGCTTATCAAGTAATGTTCGAGAAAGCAGGATTTGATTTTGAAGAAATAAGCTCCAGCAGCAATGGCGATCGCTTTGCAATTTATAAAAAGCGGTAATTTTCGACGGCAATAGACGACAATACTCCCGACGAAATAAACAAAAACTTTAAGAGAGATAGCGATCGCTCTTTTAAGCTGTCGCCCGTTCGGACTCAAGCGCAGCATTCGCGACTGTCGCCGATTTAAATGCGTAAAAGCAAAGGAGCGATCGCATTCCTCAATTCTCAAATCTAGTTTTATTTTATTTGGCAATAGCGCGATCGCCCCTAGCCGCGAGAAACCGACGTCTATTTTATTTGGAAATAGGCTCGCGATATTCTAGCGCAGACCCGGGTCGCTTTCGCCTCAAAATTTGCTTCACAGACCCGTACATTTCACCAGTCAATCCGTCTAGCTCGTGTTCTATATCCTCCCATCTTCCGAGTTGGCTACTCCACTTTCCACTAGGTAATTGTCTAGCTGCGTGGGTTGGTTCTCCATCTGGCGTAGTATATAGAGCTATCTTTTCAAAACCCTCTTCCCAGTCTGCACTGTCGCAGGGTTCGTATCCCAAAGTCCCATAAGCTTGGATAAAAGCATCAAGGGTTAATTCTGCGGGCACGCCATCAGGCCAATAGTAGTAATTTTCCGATTCTAAAGGATTCCACCAACGGTCGTTTTCTCCGGCAGCCCAAGCAAAACAATTGTAAAGTCTAGATGCTCTACTCGTAATGCGATATCCAGTAGCAGCAAGACGGGGAAATTCATATTCTTTGTACTGTTCTAGCCTACCATCTATAGCCACAATCTTTCCCCCATTGCACCCAAGCTTCTGCCATTTGCATTAACCGACCGCGCTGTTCTGGCTTGACGGGATTAGCGCCAGTAATAGATTGCAATGCCCAAAACCAATGGTCTGGCTCCCGTTCTAGTTCGCGCAAAATTAGCGGTACGACGGGCTGACCCATACCAATAATTCTTTGATAAGCAGGGTGCATGGCCATTTTCGCCACCAAAGATATCATCCCTGTTTCCTGCCGCCATTGTTCGGCAAGGTTTAAGAAATCTTCCTCTAAGTCTGAGGGTTCTAAGAGAGGATAGCAATAGGCAGCAATAAGAGCGATCGCGTTTGTAGGTTGTTTCCATTACAAAATTGGTCTTTGCGAAATGAGAGCAATTTCTATTTTAGAGCGGATTGTTGGCAGCGGATATTTAGCTGATGTAGCGGATGACTGGCAGCGGATATTTAGCTGATGTAGCGGATGACTGGCAGCGGATATTTAGCTGATGTAGCGGATGACTGGCAGCGGATATTTAGCTGATGTAGCGGATGGTTGGAAGCAGATTGTTAGCTGATGTAGCGGATGACTGGCAGCGGATATTTAGCTGATGTAGCGGATGACTGGCAGCGGATATTTAGCTGATGTAGCGGATGACTGGCAGCGGATATTTAGCTGATGTAGCGGATGGTTGGAAGCAGATTGTTAGCTGATGTAGCGGATGACTGGCAGCGGATATTTAGCTGATGTAGCGGATGACTGGCAGCGGATATTTAGCTGATGTAGCGGATGACTGGCAGCGGATATTTAGCTGATGTAGCGGATGGTTGGAAGCAGATTGTTAGCTGATGTAGCGGATGGCTGGCAGCGGATATTTAGCTGATGTAGCGGATTGTTGGCAGCGGATATTTAGCTGATGTAGCGGATTGTTGGCAGCGGATGGTTAGCGGATGTAGCGGATTGTTGGCAGCGGATGGTTAGCGGATGTAGCGGATTGTTGGCAGTCTTTTTATCAATTAATTGCTCGTTAACTTATTTCTCTAAAAGGTGGAGCGGAGTTTCATCTTTATCCGTTAATCCGTTACCAATCCGCTGCTAACCATCTGGAGCGATCTGGCATCCAGCACCCAGGCGCGAGCGCTGCTTTTCTCCTTTCTTTGGCAAAAGCGATCGCAGCGTTTCACAAAATCTACAAAAGCGATCGCTGCTTTTCGCAAAATCTACAAAAGCGGCAAAATCAATGCCCAATGCCCAATGCCCAATGCCCAATGCCCTCCCCAAGAGTTTCCGTCCCCTTGCGGGGAAAAGTTTGGAAAAGAGCCCCCTTCTGAAACCGTTGCTACCAAAGGCTTCTAGGTGCCCGATCGCGAGGGGGTATAGATTTTGTCATTACCCTCGCTCAATTTTTGGCCAAAATTTTGGCGTCTGAAACCAGCTTCGAGAGATCCCAAGGACGCACGGAACAGCGCCTGGGATTTAGAGTTATTCAGTTTTCAAGGTAAACTTTACTTGCTAAGAAGTATAGCAGTAGATCTTGGAAAAGCGATCGCGATCGGAAAAATTTTTTTGCATTGATAGCTCCCAAGCGATCGCCATGAGCCCCTACGGATACCCGGGCCTCCTGGCGGGCGAGAAAGCGAATCGCCCCTACGGATACCAACGAATGCCAACGAATGCCAAACGCTGAGAGCTTCTCTGCTCAGAGCTGAGAGCTTCCCTGCTCAGAGCTAACCGCTGACCGCCGATCGCCGATCGCTTCCCCTTTTAGTAACTTCTCAGTTAACCTTCAGGTCGAACTCAGGCCAAATTCATGTGAAGGTGATTAATTAAAAAAGCGAGGATAGCCAAAAAAGGTGTTTACTAACTTGCCTTTAGATAGAGTGCGGGTCATCATTCCCGTTCTCAACGAAGAAGCGACGATCGCCCCTGTAATCCAGTCATTGCGCCAATATGGCTTGACTGACATTCTGGTAGTCGATAACGGCAGTAGCGATCGCAGTATTGCCAAGGCCCAAGAAGCGGGGGCGGAAGTTATCCGGGAGCCGATTCCCGGTTACGGCCGAGCCTGCTGGCGGGGAATAACGGCCCTGGAGCCAGAAACCGAATGGGTTTTCTTTTGCGATGGGGATGGCAGCGATGACCTGAGCCAACTGCCGGAGCTATTGGCGGCAACCACAAAGGCAGATTTTGTACTGGGCGATCGCCGCTCTACCGCAGCAGGTCGCGCCGCCATGACCCCAGTGCAGAACTTTGGCAACTGGCTGGCCACCTTTCTAATCGGTCTGGGTTGGGGACATCGCTATCGCGACCTCGGCCCCCTGCGCCTGATTCGACGCTCTGCCCTAGAACAGTTGCAGATGGAAGATAGAGGCTTCGGCTGGACTGTAGAAATGCAAGCCAAAGCAGTCGAAGCGGGATTGGCGATTTGCGAAATTCCCGTAGGCTATCGCCGCCGCCAAGGAGGTCGCTCAAAAATCTCTGGCACCCTGTCGGGGAGCTTCAAAGCGGGAACCATCATTCTGGGCACCCTGGGCAAGCTCTATTTGCGACGGCTGGGACAGGGGGACTTGGGGACAGAGGGACAGGGGGACTTGGGGACAGGGGGACCAGAAGACCGGGAGACCGGGGGAGACAATTCCCAATTACCTCTGCTCTGGCTCAGCGGGCTGTTAATTTTGCTCGGTTGCCTTTGGATTATTCCCCACGGCTACTTTCCCAAAGTATCGGCGGTTCCCCAATTTTGGCGGGGAATTGGCATTATGAGTTTGGGATTTGTGGCGAGCTGGGGACTGCGGGCGGTTAGCAAAGTTTGGTTTTGGGCGATCGCAATTCTCTCCCGAGCCCTGCTCCTGCCCATGTATCCCGGCGATGACATTTGGCGCTATCTCTGGGAAGGTCATCTCCAAAATCTGGGTATTAGTCCCTATCGCTTCGCGCCCGACGCCGCCGAACTGGTGCCCTACCACACGGAATGGTGGCATCTTGTCAATAACCCGGATACTTCGGCGATTTATCCGCCCCTAACTCAGTGGGGATTTCGAGCCATAGCCGCGATCGCCACTTCCGTTCTGCTCTTTAAACTCGCCTTTGTCCTCGCTGACTTGCTAGTTTGTTGGCTGCTCGGTCGCTCCTACGGCTATCAAAAAGCACTGCTTTATGCCTGGAATCCTCTGATTATTTATTCTTTTGCCGGAGGCGCTCACTATGACAGTTGGTTTATATTGCCCTTAGTAGTTAGCTGGTTGGCATTTGAACAGCGCCGCTGGACTTGGAGCGCCCTGGCGCTCGGTGCTAGCATTGCCATTAAATGGATGTCCTTACCGATACTTGTTTTTCTCGCCGCCCTCAGTTTTCTGGATAGGACTGGATTGACCCACCTATTAAATAACTGGGAATTGGGAATTGGGAATTGGGCATCGGGCACTCCCCTCCTGGGAGGGGTCGGGGGTGGGTGGCATCGGGCATCAGAAAACCGTAGTAATACTTCGCCCAAAGAGGTTTTCATTAGATATTTCCAGCAACCTGCTACGATTCTAGTTCTCGGTAGTTTGCCCTTGCTTTTGACGGCTATTCCCTTTTGCAATACCAATGAATGTCCCCTGATTCCCACCGGATCCGTCTTTGTCTCCCACGGTCGCAGCGCCGAATTGTTTCCCCATTTGCTTGGCTTGATTTGGCAGCCGTCCAAAGAAGCCAACTGGATTTATAGCATTCCTCTGGCTTGCGTTATAATTGGGCTATTCTGGCGAGAAGTCAAACGCAGCGAAAATCCCTCTGGCAGATTCCTCTATTTTGCCGAATCTTATTTTATTGCTTTGCTAATTTTGTCGCCCATAATTCATGCCTGGTATTTTGCTTGGATAGTTCCCTTTGCCGCAGCCACCCGCAATCTGGGCACTCGTTTAGTTAGCATCTCCGCCTTTGTCTATTTTATGCTCCAATACCGCTGGGCTTTGGAAATTAAAGACTGGTACTTGCCTCCCCTGGAAAGAACCATAATGTGGTTGCCCTTTGTCCTCGGCATTCTCTGGACATGGGACAAAGGGAGAAGGGGACAAGGAGACAAGGGGACAAGGAGACAAGGAGACAAGGGGACAAGGGGACAAGGGGACAAGGGGACAAGGAGACAAGGAGACAAGGGGACAAGGGGACAAGGGGACAAGGGTATAGTCAGATAGCTATTTCTCTTAACTTTTGACTTATTACCTTGAGACTTTTGACTTTTCCCTACACCCCACACCCCACACCCCACACCCCAGTTATTGCCCAATGCCCAATTATATAAGGAGTTATGAATAAAATGAAAAAAGCTATTGTTCTCTTATTGCCGGTGCTGTTTATGGTCAACGGCTGTGGCGCGATCGCTGCTTTCGAGCAAGATGCGACCCCCGCCCAGCAGTCTGCGCAAGTAAGCCAAAACGAACCATTTAGCTACGAACCCTATGCGAGAGTGCTGGCCACCTATGTCGATGCAGAGGGCAAAGTAGATTACAAAGCTCTCGGAGCCAATCGAGGGGATTTGGATAAGTTCAATAATTCCCTAGCAACTCTGCCCCGGAGTACCTACGATAGCTGGACGGAAGAGGAACAAATTGCTTTGTGGGTTAATGCCTACAATTCTTTAACTTTGAAGGCGATCGTGGACAACAATCCCAAAAAGAGCATAAGAGATATTTTTCGGGTTTGGGATAGACTCAAGTTCAACGTGATGGGGGAAGAAATGTCCCTCAACCATCTAGAACATAAAATACTGCGGAAAGATTTTAACGAACCGCGCATCCACATGGGGATAGTATGCGCCTCGATTGGCTGTCCCTTACTACGACGAGAACCGTTTGTCGGCGATCGCCTGGCCGAGCAACTCGACGAGCAAACCCGCGAGTTTCTAGCGCTCGATCGCAATTTTAAGCTCGACCGCCAAGACAAGCGCGTTCATCTCTCTTCTATTTTTAAATGGTTCGGCGAGGACTTCGAGATAACCTACGGCGCAAAAGATAAATTCACCGGCAAGGACAAAGAGCGAGCGGTGTTGAATTTTGTCAGCGGCTATCTTAGTGAAAGCGATCGCAATTACCTAATGGAGGGCAAATATAAGATAGACTATTTAAGCTACGATTGGTCTCTGAATGCCCAATAGGGAATGGGGAATTGGGAAGAGCGGAATTGGGAAGAGCGGAATGGGAATTGGTATAGAGGACGCGACCCGGGGCGTAGGGGCGACAGCATTCCCGAGACAGCTTTTGCTCTCTTGCGCAAAAATTATTGTATTGGAATGCTTCGCCCCAGAAACCCATGCAACCCACCGATCGGAAGCGATCGCGTCAAAAAGGAGATCCCCTTGAAAGTCCTGTCCCCTGCCTCTTCCAATGCCCAATGCCCAATGCCCCATGCCCCAACTCTCTATCTTTCAAGGAACAGCGGGCGATAAACAAGGACGGCGAGCCCGGCGCCGATAATCGGTGCCAGCCAATAAATCCAGTGGTGCTGCCAGACGCCGCTTATTAGAGCCGGACCGAGGGAGCGGGCGGGATTCATACTGGCCCCTGATACTGGCCCCATAAAAATCGCTAGGAAAGTAACCGTTAGGCCAATGGTTAATCCAGCAAAACTTTTATGAGCGCGGCTATCGACTGCTGCTCCCAAAATCACGAACATCAAGATAAAGGTGATAATAATTTCCACAACAAAAGATTGCAGCCAATTACCGCCTAGAGGGACGGTGGCACCAAGATTGCCAATCGGTCCTAGGGTGAGGCGCAGGGTCGCGGAAGCGGCGATCGCTCCCAATGATTGTGCCAGAATATAGGGAAGCACTCTTTGTTTGGGGAAAAAACCACCAACCCAAAAAGCTAAGGTTACTGCCGGGTTGATGTGAGCGCCGCTGAGGTGTCCGATGCTATAAATGACTGCCGATACTGTAGCGCCAAATACGAAACAGATACCCAGATGGCTAACAGCACCGTCGGTTATGCTGTTGACCATGACAGCGCCAGTGCCTGTAAAAATTAAGATGAACGTGCCCAGAAATTCGGCGATCGCTTCTCGCCAGCACTGGGAAAGCGCATCTCCCAGGGGCAGTTTGGAAATTAACTTAATGCTCCTTACTGACATCAGATACCTCCGTCTTCTTGTAATAAGTCAAAATGCTTATTTGTTTTAGCATATAACGACAAGGACCAGAGGTAGGCTATTGGGTTGCGATAGTTGTTTTGCGATAAAAAGTAAAGAGAAGGTAAAGATAAGGTAAAGATGACTCAAACTCCAATCAAAATCGAAGGTCTTAACTCCAATGGCGCGAGCAATGGCGCAAGCAATGGCGCTAGTAACGATACGAGCAATGGCGCGAGCAACGGTACAACCTACAATGTGGAAAGCGCCGTACTAGAACGCTATCAAGCCGGCGCTCGTCAGGTAGAGCCTTCCCTCTGTTGTCCCGTAGAATACGACGGGAAATATCTGGAGATTTTGCCTTCAGAAATTTTGCAAAAAGATTACGGCTGTGGCGACCCGAGCCGCTATGTCAATGCCGGAGATACGGTCTTGGACTTGGGCTCTGGCTCTGGGAAAATTTGCTACATCCTCGCCCAGAAAGTAGGGGCAAAGGGTCGAGTTATCGGCATTGATTTTAATGACGAAATGCTGGGGCTGGCTCGGAAATATAAAGGAGAAATGGCCGCTAAGCTGGGCTACGATAACGTGCGTTTCGTTAAAGGCAAGATTCAGGACTTGGCTCTGGACTTAGACCGAGCCCAGGAATGGTTGCGCGATCGCCCAGTCACTTCTATCGAACAATTGGCTGGCTTTGAGGCGGAATGCGATCGCCTGCGCCAAGAAGAACCGGCGATCGCCGATAACAGCGTAGATGTCGTCGTATCCAATTGCGTCCTGAATCTGGTGCGACCCCAAGACAAAACAGAACTATTCGCCGAAATCTATCGCGTTCTCAAGCGGGGCGGACGGGCAGTGATTTCCGATATAGTCTGCGACGAAGACGCGACCCCGGCAATCCTCAACGACTCGGAACTATGGAGCGGCTGTATTGCCGGCGCTTTCCGGGAAGACATGTTTTTAAAAATGTTCGAGGAAGCCGGATTTTATGGCATCGAGATTCTCAGCCGCGAGTCAGAACCCTGGCAAGTTGTTGACGGCATTGAGTTTCGCTCGGTAACTTTGCAAGCCTTCAAAGGCAAGGACGGCCCCTGCTGGGAGCGGAACCAAGCAGTGATTTACAAAGGACCCTGGAAAAAAGTCCTCGGCGACGACGGCCATGCTTACGAGCGCGGCCAGCGAATCGCAGTTTGCGAAAAAACCTTCAATATTTTAACCAATCCCAATGGCGCTTATGCCGGCGAATTTCTCCCCGTAGAACCCTATGAAGAAATTCCTCTAGAAGAAGCCAAACCCTTTGATTGCTCTCGTACCGCCTTGCGCCACCCGAAAGAAACTAAAGGTTTGGATTACCGGGTGACGGTGACTAATGAGGATAGCTCTTGCTACAGCCCGGATGGCGATAGTTGTTGTTAGGGAAAATTAGGGTGTAGGGTGTAGGGTGTAGGGTTTTAGAAACCCGGTTTTTTGAACAATACCTTCGCCATTTTTCCACAGGGCACGATCCCCCCAACCCCCCTTAAGAAGGGGGGCAATAGTCAAAAGGGTCTTAAGCCCCCCTTTTTAAGGGCCTTTTTAAGGGGGGTTGGGGGGATCCGGGATTGGTTAACAAACAGGTACTTGTTGGGTTACCCTGCGGGAAGGCTATGCCCCAGAGGGCAGGCTTCGCCAACGCCAACGTTCCCGAGTCGCCCCCTACAAATAAGGTATTTTTGCGTTTTGGCGAAGGTATTGTTGAAAAACCCGGGTTTCTGGCCTCGCCAAATAAACATACGTTAGAAAGATTAGAAACCCGGTTTTTTGAAAAAACCGGGTTTCTGGCCTGCTCGTCCAACAGATAGTTAATAGAAGGACTTCAATTTTGCACCCCCCACCGGCGCGACTATACAAACAAAGCCCTATTGGGCTTATAGCAGAGGCATAAAATGAATCCGGTCTTGGTAGTCATCTTCTTCTGCTGCCTCTGCAATAAAAATTAACTCATATATTATTTTGCCCATGCCCATGCTCTCATTGAGGATAAATATTCCCGGAATGTGACGATCGCCTGCCAAATGGTCTGCCAAATGCACCGGCATGGTTTTGCGATTATTGGTAATCAAAATAAATCCGTTTTCCTCGCACCAACAAAGGATGTCCGGGTCGGGAGTTCCTTTTGGCGGTACATTTGGGTCGCCGATTGCCCAAACTCGCAGCTCCGGTTTGCGCAGTAATAGTTGGGTGCGATAGCTCGGAGAAACATGTTCGTCCAGCAGATATTTAATTGCCATCAATTCACCTCAACAGAACCTGCATTGGCTTTCTCTGCCGCTAGTTTTTCCGCATGGAGACGGCGCAGCTTCTTGATAAAAGGTGATGGATTGCGTTCCTGCTCTTGTCGCATTCGGTGACTCCAAGCCAGCCAGTCCGCAACATAGGCGCTGACGGCTTCTTTGTTGTGGAGATAGTATAAAATTGTGGCATGAACTTGCTCTAGGGTAACGGTGTGGAACCGCTCGGTTATTTGTTCTGGGGTTTGAGCGCGATGGATGTATTCATAGAGAATATGCTCGATGCCGATCCGCGTCCCTTTGACGCGAATGTCGTCTTCAGCCAAGAAGTCAAAGTAATCTTCTATTTGCATGGTTTGTAGGTTTTTTGTAGGTGGACGGATAGAACGGATGGTTGGCAACGGATTGGTAACGGATGGTTGGCAGCGGATTGGTAACTGATGTAACGGATGCGGTAACGGATGGTTGGCAACGGATTGGTAACTGATGTAACGGATAGTTGGTTGCGATCGCTCTTATTATAAGTGGCGGCGCGGCAAAAGGCGATCGCTCTTATTATAAGTGGATTATAAGTGGATTATAAGTGGCGGCGCGGCAAAAGGGGAGCGAATAACTCATCCGTTAATCCGTTAACCATCCGCTGCCAGCCATCCGTTAATCCGTTAACTATCCGCTGCCAACCATCCGTTAATCCGTTAACCATCCGCTGCCAACCATCCGTTAATCCGTTAACCATCCGCTGCCAGCCATCCGTTAATCCGTTAACCATCCGCTGCCAACCATCCGTTAATCCGTTATCGCGAGAGAAAAAACCTTACCATCTCATCAACCGCTTCCGGGTTTTCATATAAAACGGCGTTATTTTGCAAAATCTTTTCCCGAAGCATGCTCCGATAATCTGGGTTGGTGCCAATCTTGACAGCAATATCCACATATTCCGGCTGAGTGGCGGCGACGCAATCCATTACGCCCATGCGGCGATAGTAGCCGTAAGTGACCCGACCGCGCAAATAGGGAGAAGGCCAAGTAACCATCGGCGTCCCCATTGCCAAAGTAATTAAAGTAGTATTGCCGCCGACAAAGTGGAAAGTATCCAACACCACGTCTGCCAGCATCATAATATTCATAAAATCCTGCCATTCTGCCCAGGGCAAAAACTGGATGCGATCGGCGACATCGGGTATAGTCCGCTGAAAGCGAGCCAATAACAATTGATGCAGCGGTTTGCTCTTCGCTTGGAAAAAGAGCGCTATTCCTTCGGGGTCACGGCGGAGAATCTCTGCTACGGCAAAGTCGAATTCGGGATGAACTTTAAACAGCATCATCGGACAAATATAGAGATTGCCTTTCTCCGGCAAGCCCAATGCTGCTTTCGGCTTCGGCTTTCCTAGTAAGACTGGCTTGGCATAATCCACCGGCAAGCCCGAGAGCCTAACTAAAGTTTCGCTATAATGATCCTGGGCGGACTCTGTTTCCATCAAATCGCTAGAAATAAAATAGTCAATAGTCGGGATGCCGGTGGTGACTGGATGCCCGGTTAAGACGCATTGGTATTTGGCCAAGCGGGTGAAGGCGAGGAAATAGGTAAACGGTTCCATGCCAATATCCGTGTAGGTGAGGAAGTCTAAGTCCAGTTCGGCGACGATTTGGCAAGTTTTTTCTAGAGAGTCGGGCAAGTTGATAAATGAATCTGCGATCGCTCGAAACTGCTCGGTCAGGCGATCGCTCTTGTTGGCGGGAGCGGCCAAGAGAATTATCTCAAAGCGGTCTTTAGGCATTTGGCGAATAATGCGACCGAAGCAATTGGAGACAGAATGTTGGTAAAAATAACTGGAAATAAATCCCAGTCGCAGTTTGCCCCGGGTGCGATCGAAAGTAGTTGCAGAGGATCCCCCCCAAACCCCCCCTTTTGTAAGGGGGGGCTTCCTTGCCCCCCTTTTTAAGGGGGGTTTGGGGGGATCTTCCGACTGGGCTATCCCTTGCTTGGGAGGGTCGATCGCCGCAACTCGCTCCGGCAGCAAAGGGCGATAGAGCTGGGCAATCTGCTGCTGGATATCCCTATCGTTCTTCCCTTGATAAGCGAGATTAAAATTAGTAGCTCTTATTTCTTTTAAAGGATCGACAATCTCCAGCGATCGCGCCTTTAGCTTATTGATTTCTGTCGCCAATCGCGATCGCCAAGCGTGCATTTCCTCCAGACTCGGATAAATGACGGGGAGCAGGATGGCTAGTCTGACGCGCATTCCATCGTTCGGGCGAATAGCTAGCGATCGCTCGTAGGCGGTGCGCGCTTCCGAAACTCGACCTATCGCCGCCAGAGCATTGCCCAGATTCCAATAAGAAGTAGTATCCGTTGGGTCGAGGGCTAGGGCTGTCTGGCTAGCGGCGATCGACTCTTCCCATTGACCTTGCTGAGCTAGCAGGCTTGCCAAACTGCAATAGGCCGGTGCTAAATCCGGTTTAATCTCAACTGCACGATGAAAAGAAATGCTGGCTTCATCCAGATTGCCTTTTTCCAGAAGAGCATTACCCAGACTGTAGTGGGCTTCGGCAAAATTAGGGGCAGAAGCGATCGCCTTTCTATAAAAATCGATAGCTCCCAATAAATCCCCCTGCTTGCGCAAGATAATTCCTACATTCAAGCAAACCCGGGCATGATTGGGCGCGAACTTCAGCGCCTGCCGATAGCAATGCAAAGCATCGTCCAGCCTTCCTAGTTCCACCAGAGCATTGCCCAAACTAAAATAGAGTTCGGCGTTAATCAAACCTTGCCTTATTGCTGCGATTTCTTCTCCAGGCGATCGGGGAAAAGCCCACCCATCCTGGGAGTGGTTAGGGGTGGGTGGAAGGGAAGCGGTACTTTCTTTGCCAGAAGTCTCCTTTCCTCTCGTCAGTTCTTCATAGAGACTGCCGAGATTGGCGCGGGCTTTTTCCGCCGAACCGGAGTAGAGAGCGATCGCTCTGATATAAGCGCGAGTCGCCGCCTCCTTTTTCCCTTGAGCTTGCAAAGCTTGCCCCAAAGTCTTATAAGGAAGGGGCAAAAACGGATTGGACTTTAGGGAACGGTGGCAAGCAGCGATCGTCCAATCTAACTCGCCGCGATTGCGATACAATTCTGCCAAGTGAGCGTCTGTCTCTGCATAACTTTGCGGCAATCCCAAACCTGCGGAGACTGGCTTAGTTTTACTCTTAATAATCTTCTCTGGAAGATCGGCTCCGGGACGCTCCATAGCTTCCAACCATTCTATCCATTCCCTCGCCCGCCCCGGCCAACTGTAATGGCGATCGGCAAAATCGACCATCTTCCGCAGCAAGGGTTCCACATTGCTAGAGCTGATTTTTTCTAGCGTCTCAATAACGGCTTCGGCAAATTGTTCTTTATAAACTTGCCAATCTCCAACAAAAGGAACTAAGCGAGCAAAACCCGCCGTGGTTTCCGGCAAAGCGCCCAAATCCGTGGTAATAATTGGGCAACCGCTAGCCATTGCTTCTATAGCTGCAATACAAGAAGTCTCGGGATAAGTATTAGTATAACTTAAAACATTAACCTCGCGGAGGGCGCGAGCCAGCTCCGGCTGTGACAGGGAGCCAATATACTCAATTCCTTCGGTTTCCTGGCATTGGCGATAGATATGTCCGTAACGAGACTCGTCGATATTTTCGTCAATATTATAAACTTTCAGACTGGAAAAAACTTTGAGTCTAGTTCCCGGAACCGCTTCGCGAATGCGGGGAAAAATATCCGCCATTAAATCCAAACCGCGCCAGGGCACGCTAGTGTAGGCCAGTACGGGAGGCTGAGATTTTTGGCCAGAAATAGATTGGCCAGCAGGAAATAGATTATAGAAAGCAGGAGAGGCGGCATTTCTGAGAACTGCTGTCTTATTTCTGTCAATATTGTAGCGATCGCAAAACCAACCCCGCTGCCATTCGCTCACGAAAGCGATACCATCGTAGCTCTCTCGCTCGCCGCGCTCTGCTAATGGCTCCATGAACTGGACATCGTGGGCTTGCTGCGTCCATAAAATTAACCGAGTTTGCTTGCCAATTAGCGGTCTAATTTGATGCCCGTGTCCCGCCACATTCTGCAAGACAAAGGCATCTAGAGATAAGCGAATTTCTTCTGGCAGGTTAACAAGAGGAAGCGGGAAGCAATTCACCCCTCGCGACATACCCCCTTTCGAGGCTTGGTTGACCAAAAACACCTCATGTCCTTGCCGCGCTAGTTCTTCAGCTAAATAGCATATAGCAGACTGAGATCCTCCGAGAGGTGTTTGGTATGCAGTTTCAATCTTGTAGTCGGAGTCGAACAAATCTCCAAAAGCAATTTTCATGGTTATATCAAATTTGGTTAATTACCATAAATCCCGTAGGGGCGGTGCCGTGCTGCTGCGCTCTCATTCAAAATTCACGCATTCAAAACTCAAAATTCCTTTGTACCCTGGTTTTGAGCCACAAGAGGGGGCTCCCTTGTTCTTTCTGCCGCGCTGCACTAATGGTGTGGGGTGACCTGTTATTACAAAGTTGCTCTATAATACCCCTATTACCGCCAAACTTATGAAAACACTTAGAGTATTTGCAGATTTTCACAACGCAGACGTTCGAGGTCGGTTGCGTCTGAATTGTATTGGCACAGTTGAAGGCTTAGCCCGCCAAGGCATCGAACTACAGGACGGGCAATTGCTTACATTCTATAGTGAGGAGCTTGAGGTAGAAGGTATGGTACAATATTCATCTGAGGAAAATATTTGGGTTGCTGTCATCGATTGGAATGCGGTCAAGGAGTCGGAAGCATTGGCAATGGAAGTGAAGCTGTAGGCTCGGCTATACAAACAAAGCCCTTCGGGCTACCCTGTTACAAAAGTGAAATGGGGAGCATTTCAATTTTGTACGCTGCCGCCTGACGCCTAAAGGCGCGGCTACACAAACAAAGCCCTTCGGGCTACCCTGTTACAAAAGTGAAATGCTCTCTGTGAAATGCTCCCAACTTAAAGTTTGCCTGATGTAGCCTGACGTAGGGGCGAACGGCCGTATGCCCGTAAGGGCAGGCTCCGCCAACGCCCCTACAACCCAAACCCCACACCCCACACCCCACACCCCACACCCCACACCCCACACCCCACACCCCACCCCACTTACTTCGCTATTGTCGTAAAAAATCTTGCCGTCTCTTCCACCGCTTCGGGATTATTATAAAGAATCGCATAGTTTTGCATTATCTTATTTTTTAGCATCGCTCGATAATCTGGGTCGGTGCCAATCTTGACGGCAATATCCACATATTCCGACTGAGTGGCAGCGACGCAATCCATAACCCCCATGCGGCGATAGTAACCGTAAGAAATGCGCCCGCGCAAGTAGGGAGAAGGCCAGGTGACCATCGGAGTTCCTGTTGCCAAAGTAATTAAAGTAGTATTGCCGCCGACAAAGTGGAAAGTATCCAGCACCACCTCGGCCAGCATTAAAATATTAATAAAGTCGGTCATAGAAGCCCAGGGCAAAAACCGGATGCGATCGGCAACATCGGGCATAGCGCGATCGAAGCGAGCTTTTAAAATTTCATGTATCGGACTATTAAAATATTGAAATAATAATATTTCTGCTTGGGGGTCGCGGCGCAAAATACCTGCTAGGGCGATGTCGAATTCGGGATGCACCTTAAACAGGGTCATGGGACAGACATAGAGATTGCGGTTTTCGGGCAAACCGAGGGCAGCTCTATTTTTGGGATGCTTCGGCAGCTCTGGCTTTGGGTAGCAGACGGGCAATCCTTTGAGGGTAACTAATGTTTCGCTGTAATGCTCCTGCGCCCCTTCGATTTCCATTAAGTCGCTGGATATAAAATAGTCGATGGTGGGGATGCCGGTGGTGACGGGATGGCCGGTTAAGACGCATTGGAATTTGGCCAAGCGGGTGAAGGCGAGGAAATAGGTAAACCGTTCCATGCCAATATCGGTGTAGGTGAGAATATCCAACTCTTCGGTGGCAATTATTTCGCGGGCGGCCTGGAGATTGAGAGGCAGTTTTATCCAAGCATCGGCATTGGCTTTGAGAGCTTCGGAGACACGATCGCTTTTAGGAGAAAGAGGCGCAAACAGGGTAACATGAAACCTATTCCTAGGCATTTTTTGGATTAGCTCGCCAAAGCAGCGGACGACGGAGTGATCGTAAAAATAGCGTGAGATAAAACCCAGTCGTATTTTATTTTCCTTTTGCTTGGTTTTGGCTGGGATTGGGATGGGCGATGGGATGGTTTCCGGCAGACAAGGGAGGTAAAGCCGAGCTATCTGAGACTGAATCGGTTTGTCATCCAAGCCTTGATAGGCAAGATAAAACATTCCGGAGCATCCCTCTTTGAAAGGTTCTTCAATAGCTAGGGGCGATCGCAGATTATTAAGACCGGCGATAACTCGCTGCCGCCATACTTGCAGGTCTTGCAGATTTTGATAAATAGTCGGCAGTACAGTTACTGACTGGAGGCGCAGAGCATCAGTCGGTTCGATTGCCAGTATTTTTTGATAGCAGGCGAGCTGCTCCTCTATCTTTCCCCGCGAGCCCAAAATTGCTGCCATTTGCCGATAAGCTACGACTAGCTTCGGGTCTAGATCTACGGCTTTTTGAAGACAAACCAATGCTTCTTGATGCCTTCCTTGCAGGGCGAGGGTATCTCCCAAACTGTAGTAGGTGCTGGGGTTGGGATATTTTTCGATAGCTTTTGCAAAAATAGCGATCGCTTCTTCTAATTGCCCTTGTTGCTTGAGCGATACTCCGAAAGGATGTAAGATAGCTGTAGAAGAGTCCGGCTCCAACTCCAGAGCGATCCGGTAACGATCTATGGCCTGGGAAAATTTGCCCATCTGGCCATAGAGATTGCCCAGACTGGCTTGGGCTGCGGCAAATTCTGGAGCCAGAGCGATCGCTTTGAGATAAGCTCGCGCTGCCGAGTCTATTTTGCCTTGGGCTTGCAAAACATTCCCCAAAGTTTTATAAGTTTGGGGCAAAGATGGATTTAACTTCAGAGAGCGATGGCAATAATATAGGGCCTGTTCTAACTGACCCCCAGCATAGTAAGTTTCTGCAAGATGGCGATCGGCATCTGCATTGTTTGATGACATATAGCAATAATTGTTCGCGATGTTCGGGATATTCGGGATATTCGGGATAAATAGTAGGGGCGGTGCCCCCGTGCCCGCCCCAGACCAACCGGGGCGGGCACGGGGA
>JAAHFN010000037.1 GCA_010672965.1 Oscillatoria sp. SIO1A7 | reverse complement strand
ACTAAAAGATTTAGCATACCAAACAAGCTCAACAATTTATTCTTTGAAGAAAGGATTGCTGAGTGATTACTTAACATATGAACTCAGAAACCCATCTATACCTATGACTTTAGTGTCAGCTCCGTTTTAAACACTAACACCATATATAGTGTCTGTGCGTAAGTCCTGACTAGGATTAAATTATTGGCCAGGGCAATAGCTGCGATCTGAAAGTCGTAAGGACTAATGGGCCTTCCCAAAGCGGCTAGTTCGGCTCGAATGCGGCCGAAAATTAAGGCCGCTCGGTCATCGAAAGGCAAGGATACAAAACGATTGAGTCTTCTATAATTACTACTTTTGCCATTCTCTGCTTTCCTCTAGTTTTCTACTGCCCGTAACAGTTGTGGGTTAAACCTATGTTAAACCTATGGCAATCCCTAGCTGTCCCTTACCCCTCAGTATTAGCAACGCCAAGGGGGGAGAGTAACCGGAGTGCTAAAAGAGCGATCGCCAGATCTAGGCAATGTTTCGCCGAAGGCAAGAGATATCTTATAGATAATAGCTTTTCTAAATCTAAATAAGGCACGATATAGCCCAGACTCAGCAACCCCCTTTTCGCATAAGAAACCCCTGGGTTCTCCTAGATCGTATATTGCGATCGTAAAAGAATTGCTATAGAAGTCTTAAAAATAAAAACAAGATAAAGATTTTGTGTTTTTATAAATAAACTATATACGTTCGGGGTAGAATGGGAAATGCCAGATAGTGTGGCTTAGGGTGGTACGAGAACAAATGTCGAAGGAGTAATGTTGTTGTTACCCGTAGCCATGAAGCAAGAAAGGGAAGAGGAGCGGGGAATCTCCAATTATGCAGGAGGCAGGGAAAATGAATTTAGAATTTCAGAGTCGATCTGAAGAAATTTGTGCGGAAGCAGTAGAGATGCCAGAAGAGTCAAATGACCTTTTGGTTAACCAAAATTGTCTCCGTGCTTACGGGCGAGCTATTGCGGAGCGTAATTATACGGATGCTCAACTGAGGAAAACACTAAAAGAATTAGCGGAATTTAAATTTGCATTAGATGAATCGGCAATAGTGGTCATAACCGACGCTAAGGGAATTATCCGCTATGCAAACGATAAATTTTGCGAAATATCTCAGTATAAGCGAGAAGAGCTGATTGGCAAAACTCACCGTTTAATTAGTTCGGGCTATCACAGCAGAGATTTTTTTGAGGATTTTTGGCAAAGCATTCAAGCAGGCAAAGTATGGAAAGGGGAAATAAAGAACAAAGCTAAGGACGGCAGCTATTATTGGGTTAACACTACTGTAGTACCGTTTGTGAATGAAAGCGGCAAACCGTATCAATATCTAGCAATAAGATTTGATATCACGGAACGCAAGCGGGCAGAAGAAGCTCTACAGCGATCGGGACTTCGCGCCCGACAACAGGCCGAACAGCTAGAGGCGGCTATGGAGAAGCTAAAACAGACTCAAGCCCAACTGGTTCAGACCGAAAAAATGTCCGGTCTCGGTCAACTGGTTGCTGGGGTTGCCCACGAGATTAACAATCCCGTAAGTTTTATCTACGGCAATCTAGTTCATACCCGCGAATATATTGAGAATTTGCTGCATACCATAAATTTATACCAGCGGCACTATCCCAATCCGCTGCCGGAGATTAAAACTGCACTTGAAGATATGGAGCTGGATTTTCTGAGAGAAGATTTGCCTAAAATACTGGAGTCAATGGAGTTCGGAGCCGAGCGCATCCGCGAGATAGTTCGGTCTTTGCAGAATTTTTCTCGCCAGCAAGAATCACAGATGAAGTCGGTGGATATCCACGAAGGAATTGATAGCACTTTGCTGATTTTGCAAAACAGACTCTTAAGCCAGCGCGATCGCCGAGAAATTGCAATTTTAAAAGATTACGGCGATTTGCCGCCAGTACAATGCTATGCCAGTCAGCTAAACCAGGTTTTTCTGAATATTCTTTGCAATGCAATAGATGCTTTGGAAGAGCCGGCTTTGGAGGATAAGAAAGAACCGGGCGCGATCGCAATTCGCACGGAACTAAGCCCAGAGGGATCTGCTGCGGGCTGCGATAGCGCTTGCTGCTTGGGACTGACCGAGGGAAATTTTGTTGTTATTTCTATTAGCGACAACGGCTCGGGCATCCCGGAGTCAGCCCGGGGACGCCTGTTCGACCCTTTTTTTACCACCAAGCCGGTGGGCAAAGGTATGGGATTGGGATTGGCGATCGCCCATCAGATTGTAGTACAACAACACCAAGGCCACCTAGAATGTATATCCCAGCTCGGTAGGGGAACTACCTTCCTGATTTCAATTCCCGTTTCCCAGCAAAGGGAGAAAGTAAAACAGTAGCAAGTTATAGCTCTCAGCAGTCAGCAGTCAGCTTGACCCCACAAGCATTGCCGGCATATATATAAAGAAAAGGGATAGAGAGGGCAAAATGGTCAACTACAGTATAAACATCGTTGCCATAATTGGCATTGCTTATATGTTTTATGGGTTTCTCTACGGAATGGTAATGCTAGTTATTATGTTCCGGCATCAAAAAGACAAACCAGATACTTTCGAGCCCTTCTTGTATCTTGCTGGAGCTATTGTAGTAACTGCATTAATATTTATAACTGGTCTAATCTTGTTTTTCAATGGGTGGAGGTTTGACCTATTGATGCAAATATCGCAGCTCTTCTTGGCGATCGTAATCTTTTACTTAAGCATCAAAGATGTTTTGCATAATCTAGAGAAGTAAGAGGAGTGACCCACCTATTCAAGGGTACATACAAATACTAAAATTAAAACGTAAACTAAGAAAATAGTTCTCCCGAGTCGGCATCAAATCGAAAGCGATCGCTCCCTTTTTGAACCTTCAAGGGTAGAACAGGAGCAAACAGGCGATCGTCCCCTTACCCGCCATAGAGCCAATCATCTCCTGCATTTCCCTGCAATTCGTCATTGTTCGAGCAAGGTGTATTTTGTCGCATCCAATAGACCGCTACCTAGCTAGTGCAGCGCGGCAGAAATAATTCACCAGCGAGAATTGTGGTTCAAAGCCAGGGTACAAAGGCATTTTGAATGAGATAATTTTGAGTTTTGAATTCCGCGTAGCGGCACTAGGCCGCTTTGTTTTCAGGCCCTTCAAATGGGTTGTTACCTATTTCCAGTTGTCTCTTACTGCGTTGGAGCTTATTCCAGAGCGCCTCAATTTCTGCATAGGCGACTTCCGGCGCTAGCTTGCCATTGCTTTCTAAAGCGACTATAAAATTTACACGTTGTGCGAATTCTTGCAAATTAGCGTTAAAGACCAAGTTTTCTGGCTTGACTTCGCCGTGGTAGCGACTGCGAGGGTACAAAAAATCAAATGAGTTTGTCATAGCTTTTTTTTAACCTCTCCTCTAATATTTGTAGGCTTTTCCCGATCCAGGAGTTGGCGAGGGAGATTTCTTTTCTCCCTATTGCTATTATAGCTCTGTTGCAAAAAAAATGTCAAGAATTACGGCTGCCCTCGGAGCGATCGCAGTATCCATTACCAAGGCAATTAAGCAATAAGTCCTAGATCCATCCTAAATCCCAGCGAGCGATCGCCTTTTCCCTACAATTCCCTTCGCTTTGAAAAGTTTTAGTAAAGAAAGCGGCAAAAGGGCATTGCGCATGGGGCATTGCTTGGTGGCTTAGGGCATGGCATAGGTCCTGTTTAATCTAATGCAGCGGGGCAGAAATAATAAGCGATCGCCCTCTTGTGGCCGGGAGCCAGGGTACAAAGGCATCTTGAATTTTGAATTGCCAGGACTTACGCATTAAATCTATATATAGTAGTAATTAACGGCTATTAACAATACATTTAGGGCGCATCTCTACAATTTGCGTAAGTCCTAATTGCGTGAATTTTGAATGAGAGCGCAGCGGCACTAGGGTTTAGGGTCCCGTAAAAACCCTCTCCGAGGATCTAGTTTTTGCAAAATGATATAGCGCGTCTAAATCATTTGTGCAAACCACTCGGTTGAAACAAGGCTGAAACCTTTGTAAGACAATAGTTTCAGCGTCTATCGCTACCCTCCGCCACTTTTGCACGACTCCTGGGGGACTTGCTATATAAAGGTTTAGTTAATTTAAAATTAAATTTATAAATTAACTCTTATTCAAAAATTAGCTGTGCTATACTGTGGCTGTGTTGGATAAAAAAGGCTACTAACTCAAATAGGCTACAAGATGAAGGGCTCCTACCCCTCATTTAAAGAGTCCCCTTGGCAAATTGGTCTTTACGCAGCCATCCAGCAAGTGCAAAATCAAAAGGAGATCTAGAGATGAAAAGAATTGGTCGGATAATGGCGGTCGCGTTTGCCGCTGTATTGCTTTTCGCTTTCGCAGCACCGGCTCAAGCTGGGGGAAATATTGGCATTCAGTTCGGTTCCGCTGGAAGCTTTGGAGATATCGGCACAGTCGTCGAGCTTCAGAAACAGCCTAACAGCTCAAAGGAAAACCTGGTACTGAGCAGCCCTCTGAGCATCGAGATTAACATTGACAACAACAATTCACCATCAGATCAAGTGATATTCACTGCGGGAAGCGGCAGTAATAAAAAAACGATCGCGATTCTCGACCAGAATGGTAACCTCCGGCTGAAAGGCAAAGTCTATGAAGATGCTTTCTAGTAAAGAAAGTACCAGGCGTCGGCAGAAGTCGTTGACTCATATCAAATCGACTTAGATCGCAAAAGATTTGAAACCCCCCGTAGGACAGGCGGGACGCCTGTCCTACGGGGGGTTCAATTCAATCTGTTTGAGGAGCGATAATTCGATATCAATACCTCTCGGTTAAGTGGGGGGTGAGGAGTAGGGAGTTCCGATAGAACTCTGTTTTCCCATCTACCCACTCCCTACTCCCTACGGATTTGAAATCACTTTTCAACTATATTATCTGGCTCGAATGGGGTATAAGTTCCCCCCAGAGCCTCGACGATCGCCCGCGTATTAGAGACCATCATCTTAATATAAGAATCTCCCTCGCTCCCAGGAGAGCCAATAGAATCCGAGTAGAGTTCTTGCGGTGACAATTTTACCCCTGCTTCTTCGGCTACAGTCTTAATTAAAGTCGGATTAATCGTCGTTTCGGCAAAAATAGCGGGCACCCCCGTCTTTTTAATATCCTCGACTAGCTTAGTCACCGTTTGAGCGCTGGGCTGCTCTTCGGTACTGGTGCCAATCAGCGTGCCGACAATTTTTAGTCCATAGCCTTCGGCGTAATATTGAAAAGCATCGTGGCTGGTAACCAATTGGCGCTTGTCTGCGGGAATCGTCGCCATTTGCTGCTCTATCCAAATATCTAATTTTTTCAAAGTAGCGATAAGCTGCGCTGCATTATCGGTAAAAACTGGCTCGTCTTCTGGGGAAAGGGCGACTAAATCATCGCGAATCGCCTCGACGATCGCGATCGCATTTTCCACATCTCCCCAGACATGGGGATCGGGGACTTTTTGCCCTTCATAGTCCATGCGCAGGGGAGCCACTACTTCTGCCGCCGCCAATTTGCGCGCATTAACCCCGGTGGCATTCATCAATTTAATCAGTCCGGGCTCTAAGTTGTAACCGTTATAAACAATTAATTCTGCAGACTCGAAAGCTTTGCTGTCTGCTGGTACGGGTTCGTAAACATGGGGGTCTGCACCGGGTTCGAGGATGCCAGTTAGCGCGATTTCATCCCCTGCAAGTTCTTCGGTTAAGTCAGTGAGGATGGTGCTAGTGGATACTACTGCTAGTTTTTCGTCAGCTTCGGGTTTTTTGTTATTAATAGTCTCTTGGGCACAGCCCGTTAGCAAAGAAACGAGTAAGGCGGTTTTTAGAAATCCGATCGCTATGCGCCAACCGGTGTGGGGACTGTGGGAGGAGGGGGGAGAGGGGGAAGTGTGGGGAGAGAGGGAGGAGGGGGAAGTGTGGGGACTGTGGGGAGCCGCCATCGGGGTGTGGGGATTTCTATGGGGAGGGCAGCAGGAGGGGGTGGGGGAAGCGATCGCTTTCATGGTTGTTTGCAATTTTTCATAATCGTTTCACTTTTTTAGCTTATACTATTTTCATAATCGTTTCACTTTTTTGGCAAAGCGAGCCCAGACCGGAAACCAAACACCAACCCAGAACGAGGACAGTACGCCAATGACAACCATAAAATTACCGCTAAATGCTAGAGAGAGCAAACCGGGTGTCGATGTCACAGGAGCGATCGCCATCAGCGATTTAGGGGTAAGTTATCGCAACTTAGAGGCTCTGCGAGATATTAACTGCTTTATCCACAAGGGACGACTGACGGGAATTATCGGTCCGAATGGTGCGGGCAAAAGTACCCTGATAAAAGCAATGTTGGGATTGCTACCGATGGCGAGCGGTCAAGTCCTATACGACGACAAGCCGCTGATGGAACAGCGCGACGCTATTGCTTATGTGCCGCAGCGATCGCTCCTGGACTGGACTTTCCCGGCCACAGTCTGGGATGTGGTAATGATGGGTCGAGTCAAAAAAACGGGTTTGTTGCGCCGGTTCTCTACCGCCAGCCGTCGTATTGCCGCCGAGGCCCTGGAGCGGGTGGGGATGAGCGACTACCGCGATCGGCGCATTGGCGATCTGTCTGGAGGCCAGCAGCAGCGGGTGTTTCTGGCTCGCTCCCTCGCCCAACAGGGGGATATTTACTGCTTCGACGAGCCCTTTGTCGGTATCGACCAAAAAACCCAAGATATTATTTTTCAGATTTTTCGCGAATTGGCCGATAGCGATAAAACGGTATTAGTGGTGAATCACGACCTCGGCGCGTCTATTGTCAATTTTGATGACTTGATTTTGCTCAATCGCGAGTTAATTGCTTGCGGTTCTCGGCAAAAAGTCCTGCGCGAGGAAAACTTGAATCGCGCCTATGGGGGAAAAGTGGTGTTTTTCTCTGGAGAAGCCGCTTGAAGATTTGAGTTTTGAGTTTTGAGTTTTGAGTTTTGAGTTTTGAGTTTTAAAGTTTGAGTTTTGAGTTTTGACGCCGCAGCGCAAGACAGCATTATTATGTTAGAAATATTACTGGAGCCGCTGCAATACAGTTTTATGCAGCGATCGCTAACTATTGCTATTCTCGTTGGTTTGATTTGTGCCGTAGTGGGCAGCTATCTGATGGTACAGCGGCTCGCCTTGCTGGGAGACGCTATTAGTCACTCGGTTTTGCCCGGGTTGGCAATTGCCTTTCTCCTGGATGCCAATATTTTTCTGGGCGCTTTTCTGGCCGGGATTCTCAGTACGGTTATTATTGCCTGGATTCAGACGCGATCGCCTATCAAAGAAGACGCAGCAATGGGAATTGTCTTATCTGCCTTTTTTGCTCTGGGCATTACTTTGATTACCGTTATCCAAAAAAACAATAAAATAGACCTCAATCATTTTTTGTTTGGCAACATTCTCGGAGTAACTGCTATAGAAGTTCGCGATACGGCTATTATCGCTACAGTGGTACTGGCAATAGTAATTCTTCTGTACAAAGAGTTGCTATTTTATGCCTTTGACTCCCTCGGTTCCGAGGCCGCCGGGTTGCCGGTTAATTTGCTCAAATTTGGTCTGATGGTGCTAATCGCCCTTACGGTTGTGGCTAGCATGAAGGCCGTGGGCGTCGTCCTAGTTTTGTCTTTATTAATAACTCCTACCGCTACGGCTTATTTATTAGTGCCCAGGTTGCATCAGGTAATGATTGTAGGGGCGATCGTTGGCATTCTCTCTAGTATCGCCGGAATGTACTTAAGCTATTACCAAAATTTTCCTTCCGGTCCGGCGATAGTTCTGGTCGCTTCTGGGTTTTTCGCCTTGGCGTTTTTCTTCAGTCCCAGTCACGGCATTTTCACCCATCCCCGGTCTAATTCTCCTCAGTTTCCCATCTGGCGAGAACTCAAAGGTTTATTCCGTAGGGTGTAGGGTGTAGGGTGTAGGGTGTAGGGCGTATGTTACCTACCGTAGGACAGGCGGGACGCCTGTCCCTTCTGCCTGGTAGGACAGGGGGGACGCCTGTCCTACGGGAAGCCTTTTTTAGAGCGATTAAACGAATTTGATATTACTAGAATGATAATCATTACCATTATTGCAATATTTTTTAATTAGGGCGCGATGGGCGATCGCTTTTGTTTCTGCTATTCTAGAAAATAAGGGTTATATTGCAATCAGAAAGGTACATCAAAATGAGCGAATCGCATTCTCACTCTGGGGGCTGCTGTAGTTGCAGTCACGATCGCCCCCTCGAAAATGAGATTGAAAATGATAACGCTCGCCATTCCCACGGAGAAGGCGGAGCTAAAAAAGCAGGCTTTGAGTTTTTCAACCGGGAATTGCTGCCGATAGCCGTAGTTGTAGTTTTATTTGTCGGGGGTCTCATTTTTCAAGAGCCCTTACAAAATACACCTTATTCTATAGGAGAATATCTAGTCTTTATCCCCGCCTATCTCATCGGCGGCTGGAGCGTCTTGACTAATGCGGGGCGGAATATCCTGCGGGGGCGGTTGTTGGACGAGAATTTTCTGATGGCGGTGGCGACCCTGGGGGCTATAGCCATTCGCGAGCTGCCGGAAGCAGTGGGAGTTATGCTCTTTTTCCAAATCGGAGAAATGCTGCAAGAGCGGGCGGTGAAGAATTCTCGGCGATCGATTCAATCTCTCTTAGACGCTCGCCCGGACTATGCCAATCTCCAGAAAAATGGAAGTCTGGAAAAAGTCCATCCCGATCGAGTAGAGATTGGCGATATTATTCTGGTCAAGCCCGGAGAAAAAATACCGCTCGATGGCGAGGTTATAGCGGGAAAATCTCGGGTGGATACTTCTGCCTTAACTGGCGAGTCTGTTCCGCGTTCGGTCGGCGTCGGGAAATCAGTTTTAGCGGGCAGCATCAACCAAGAGAGCTTGCTAACCGTGCGAACGACCAAGGCTTTTGGCGAATCTTCTATTGCCCGAATTTTGGACTTAGTGAAAAATGCCAGAAGCAAAAAAGCTAAGACCGAGAAATTTATGACCCAGTTTGCCAGGATCTATACCCCAGGAGTAGTTTTGGCATCTTTAGCAGTGGCGACAATACCGCCCCTGTTGATTCCCGGAGCTACTGTTGCGGAATGGGGCTATCGGGCGCTGGTTCTTCTAGTTATTTCCTGTCCCTGCGGACTGGTGATTAGCATTCCCCTAGGCTACTTCGGCGGCGTCGGGGGCGCGGCGAAGCGAGGAATTTTGGTCAAAGGTTCTACTTTTCTAGATGCGCTCGCCCAAACGAAAACCGTAGTATTTGACAAAACCGGAACTCTAACTCGGGGCGTTTTTAAAGTAAAACAGGTTGTCCCTAGCAACAATTTCAGTCCGGAAAAATTGCTCCAGCTAGCAGCAGAAGCCGAGTTGCATTCCAACCATCCGGTGGCTCGGTCGATTCGCGAGGCTTATGGCAAACCGATTGAGACACAGGTGCTTGCTTACGAAGAAATTGCCGGACATGGTATCCGAGCTAAAGTCAATGGCGCTACTGTGCTGGCGGGCAACGATCGCTTATTGCACCGCGAGAATATCCCTCACGATACCTGTGAAGTGCCGGGAACTTCGGTTTATCTGGCAGTGGATAACCTCTATGCTGGCAATATCGCGATCGCCGACGAACTCAAAGAAGATGCTGCCGCTTCGATTCGAGCCCTGAAAAAGCTTGGGGTGGAGCGAGTGGCAATGCTAACTGGAGATAATCGAGAAGTAGCGGCAGGGATAGCCAAAGAATTGGGGATAGATTTTTACCATGCCGAGTTGTTGCCAGAAGAAAAGGTGGATGCGATTGAAAAGCTATTAATGTCTTCGGAGCAGGGGGGTAAAATTGCCTTTGTTGGCGATGGCATTAACGATGCTCCGGCGCTGGCTCGGGCTGATGTCGGTATTGCAATGGGGGGGCTCGGCTCTGATGCGGCTATCGAGACGGCGGACATTGCGATTATGACCGATGCGCCGTCCAAGGTGGCCGAGGCGATCGCGATTGGCAAAAAAACTCGCCGTATTGTCTGGCAAAATATCGCTCTGGCTTTAGGGGCAAAAGCGGCATTTATTACTTTGGGAATTTTTGGCTTGGCATCTCTATGGGCAGCGGTCTTTGCCGACGTGGGGGTAGCCTTGCTTGCTATATTAAATGCTAGTAGGGTTCTCGGAAAATAGAAGCAAATATGGCAAATCTCACGAGTCGCTCCCGTTCTGTTCCCTGGATTTATCGCAAGTCTCGTTTCCTAATTGCGGCGATCGCTACTTTGGGCGGGGTTTTGACTGCATATCTGACCGGGGTCAAACTCTCGGGAGGCTCGGCACTCTGTCCCACCAGCGGCTGCGACCAAGTCTTGAGCAGCCCCTATGCCGAGGTCTTTGGCATACCCCTGACTCTGTTTGGTTTCCTGGCCTATGTGGCTATGACGGTCTTTGCCGTCGCTCCTTTGCGGATCGATATCAAGGAAAATAGACAACTGCGATCGCAGCTAGAAAATTGGACCTGGTTGTTCCTTTTGATAGGCGGCACTTCTATGGCCATTTTCAGCGGCTACTTGATGTATCTCCTCGCCTATAAAATCCAGGCACTTTGTCTGTATTGTCTTGTTTCGGCGATTTGTTCCTTTAGTTTATTTTTGCTCGCCATCTTCGGGCGCGACTGGGAAGATATCGGACAAGTCATCTTTATCGGTCTGATTGTTGCCATGATTACCTTAGTTGGCACCCTAGGGGTCTATGCCAGCGTTAACTCTCCCAAAGTCGATACTCAAAATCCCTTTGCCATTACCACTACCTCCGGCCCGGCTGAAATGGCTTTGGCAGAACATCTCACCAATACCGGAGCTAAGAAGTATGGGGGCTACAGATGTCCCCACTGTCAAGCGCAAAAAGAAATGTTTGGCAAAGAAGCATTTGCTCTAGTTGATTATATTGAATGCGACCCCAGCGGGCCCAACGCCCAGCCAGATGTCTGCCGAGCGGCCGGTATTAAGGGCTATCCCACTTGGGATATAAAAGGAAAGCTCTATCCAGGGACGCGACCTTTAGAAGAACTGGCAGAGCTATCGGGCTATCAAGGTCCGAAGAATTTTCAAAACTCCGGCGAAGGCTAACCAAAGAAAATATCCAAGAAACATAGCAAGTTTCTTTCGTGCCAGAATTCCTCGATCGCAGGCCATGCCGCCGCAAGGGTTGCTAAGACTCCCTTCCCGGGCGGCTTGATATTTTTTTAATGCGATCGCAACTATCTTGAGAAACCCAAAAAACCGGGTTTCTGGCTCCGGGTTTTTTCAAAACAAACCGGGTCTCTGGCTCCGGGTTTTTGCGGGGGTTTTTGCGGCGTAATTCCCCATCTTGAGAAACCCGGTTTGTTTTGAAAAACAAACCGGGTTTCTGGCTCCCGGTTAAATACCTAGAGAATTTGCAACCCTCGTAGGATATATTTCCTACGGGGGTGCTGGATTTTTTTGGGCGATTAAACAGACTCGATCTTAAAGATAGTTAAGTATTGTCAAATAATTGTTTACTTTTCTAAAGCTTGGATCTATTTTGTAAAAAGAAAGGTTTAAAGGCGATCGGCTTAAGTATAAAGTAACGAGACGATGCCTAGGAGCGGTCAGCTTTGTTGCGGCCAGCTTTATTGCGATCGCTCTTCGGCAGGCGGTAAGCTAAAAAAAATAAGGCGATCGGCTCTTGGTAGGCAAGCTAAAAAAAATTTAGCGGTCAGCTCTCGGCTTAAAAAGCTGAGAGCTGAGCCAATATGGGTTAAACAGCAGATCCCCCCAACCCCCCTTAAAAAGGGGGGCAGTAAATTCCGGTTTCCCCCCTTTTTAAGGGGGGAGTAAGAGGGGATCTGCTGTTTAACCCAGAGGTATTGAGAGCTGACCGCTGTAGCACAAACGCCCAAAACAGCTTTTTTCGCTTTCAAGCTGGCTGTTTTTTAGGCCGCCAATTGCTCGATGACCTTGACGTGCAATGTATGAGAACTTAACCGATGGAAGAAATATTAATCAGTACAGATCCGTTTGAGGAACGCATTATTCCTGGCCAAGGGGGTTTCCGACGTTTCGACGGCACTGGGAATAATGTAGAGACAACAAAACGCACCATCGGCGGTGTGGGAACGCGGTATCGTCGGGAAAGCCCAATAGATTATGGAGATGGGCTCCAGTCACCGGCTGGCGCAGATCGCCCCAGCGCCCGGGTCGTTAGCAATGTCGTCGGCGCCCAAGAAGAAGCGGTACTTCCCAACGCCAGGGGCTTGACCGACATGATCTGGAGCTTCGGCCAGTTTGTCAACCACAATACCGACCTCGCTCAAGAAGGAATCGAAGATCCCAGATATCAGAGCGGGGAAAGGGAGATAGAATTCCCAATTCCCATCCCAGCAGACGACCCGGTATTCGGACCAAACGGAACGAACCCGATTCCCGGTGGAGAATTCCCATTCGAGCGAGATGCTTTCGCTCCCGAAACCGGGACAACCCGCAACAACGTACCGGGGGAAGCAATCAATACCGTAACCACCTGGCTAGACCTGTCTGCGGTTTATGGTTCCGACCCAGAGCTAGATCGAGATTTGCAAGGGGGTCGCCGATTTCGGGGCAGAGGTCAGCTGAGCTTCATTGAAACTCCCACCGGGGAACTGCTGCCTGCGGATGAGGACGGGCTCACCGGTGGCGGAGCATTTGAGGGAGTGGGCTTCTTGGCCGGAGACGTGCGGGCTAATGAAAATGACAGCTTGGCTTCCCAGCATACTCTGTGGGTGCGCAACCACAATCGTCTGGCGGGATTGATAGATGAAGAACATCCAGAGTTTAACCCCACTGAAGTCTTCGAGCGGGCTCGGCAAATTAATATTGCCCAGTTCCAGAATGTTACTCTGTACGAGTGGCTGCCGGCTCTGGTGGGGGAAAACAATCCTTTTCTGACAGCTTACGAAGAGTACGATCCGGATGTAGATCCCCAAACTACCAATGCCTTTACAATAGCGGCTTTGCGTATTGGCCATACCTTGGTCAGTCCGGAAATCCAGCGCCTGGATGCTAACGGTCAGTCACCGGAAGGTCCTATAGCATTTTTGGATAGCTTTGACGCTCCCAACATTACCGAGGGGGCAGATGTAGATGAAATCCTTCGCGGCCTAGCTGCTGGCGTAGCTCAGGAAGTGGATACGAAAGTGGGCGATCACCTCCGCAATGGCTTGCCAGAACTAGGTCCAGTAGGATTTGACCTGCTTTCGGCTAATATTCAGCGGGGACGCGATCGCGGCTTGACCGACTACAACGATGTTCGGCGCACTCTAGCTCAGTTTGCACCGCAATATGGCATTGGACCCGTCAGCACCTTTGCCGAAATTACTTCCGACGTTAACCTCCAGCAACAAATGCAAGCCCTCTACGGCTCGGTCGATAATATCGATTTGTGGGTCGGCTTGATGGCAGAAGACCATGTGCCCGGGGGAAGCGTCGGCCGTACAGAAGCAGCTCTGCTGATAGATCAGTATCAGCGCTTGCGAGATGGCGATCGCTTCTGGTTTGAAAACCCAGGCGAGCCAGGACAGGCTGGAGGCGGAGGCGGCGGTCCCGGAGGCGGTCCCGGAGGCGGTCCCGGAGGCGGTCCTGGAGGGCAGCCACCAGCGGACAACGGCAACGAAGATGAGGAAGAGAATGAAGGCAACGGCTTCTTCACCCCGGAGGAAATAGAGGCAATTCGCGGAATTACCTTCGCCGATATTATTCGGAAGAATAGCGCAATTGAGGATGGTGAGATTCCTGAAAACGTTTTCTTCGTGAGACAAGTTGGCACCGCAGCAGATGATAATCTGACTGGGGGCGTGGGCAATGACACGATATTTGCTCTTGGGGGAAATGACGTTGTGCCTGCAAGTGCTGGGGACGACCTCAATAATGGTAATACAGGCAATGACTCCCTCGATGGCGGCGCTGGCAATGACTTTCTCTATGGCGGTGCTGGCAATGATACTCTGACTGGCGGCGATGGCAACGATACCCTCAGCGGCGATCGCGATAACGATATCCTGACCGGCGGCGCTGGTAACGATGTACTGCTCTTCGGCGGTCGAGGGGTTGCTTTTGCTGAGTTTGGGATAGATGCGATCGCTGACTTTGTTGTCGGCGAAGATATCATCGCCCTATCTAACTCAACTTTCACTGGCCTAACTGTCGGCGCTTTAACTTCTTTTGCTTCGGTCGCCGACGCAACTGCAGGCGGTACCTCTACTGCGCTAATCACTTACAACAGCACTACTGGCGCGCTTTACTACAATCAAGATGGCGCTGCTGCTGGATTTGGTGCGGGCGGTCGTTTTGCCTCCCTGGCTCCGGGTTTGGCTCTATCTGCATCTAGCTTTACGGTGCTTCCTAATTAGGTTCGTATAGCGGTTCGTATAGCCCTTTAAGTTCTGACTTTTGAGTTTTGAGTTTTAATATCAAATCCGCTTAAACAGTCACAGTTTGTAGGGGTTCCCCGTGCCCGCCCCGGGAGCGTCTGGGGCGGCCGGGGCGGGCACGGGGAACCCCTACGGGATTTATGAGTAATTAACCGGATTTGATATAAGTTGTGAATTATAACTTTTTAATTTAAAACTCAAAACTTATAGCAGTAAGCGGTCAGCTATCAGCGGTCAGCTCGATCGTCAAAGTCTTGCAATTTTAAGCAATATTGCACTACGCAGCAAGGTTAGGGCAGTTAAAGTTTGCCTGTAGGGCAAATGGTGAAATCGCCCCTACGCATTAAGCAATGCTTGTGCTGGCAGCTGACTGCCGTCTGTCTGCGGCTGTCCGCAGGAGAATCGCTTGACCGCTTAAAGTTCCTCTTTGCGTAGCAAGGAGCAATGCTTGTTCTGAAAGCTGACTGCTGATAGCTGACTGCTTACTACTCTTCGGTATTGTCTATTAAATCGATAATGCGCTCGAAGTAGAAGTCATGCGCCCAGTCGCTTAAAGTGGTTGCCAAAAGAGCGCGATCGCTGGGAATTTGCTCTACCAGTTGCAAAATCAGCTCGTCAAATCCTTTGAGAGCCGCTTGATAAACCTGTGCCACCCACTCCGTAGGCATGGCTTTTAGAGCAGAGAGCAAAGCCTCCGACGAAGGAGTATTGGCAGAAACTTTTGCTGGTTCCACAGAGGCTGGCTCTTCGTCTTCATATATATATTGGACTCCTAGATGTTCGGCCATTTTGGCCAAAATAACTTCTTCCTGTAAAGGCTTGCTGACAAAATCGTCGCAACCAGCGGACAAAATAATCGAGCGGTCTTCATCAAAGGCACTAGCAGTAAGCGCCACGATCGCCGTTGCCTCGCCTTTCAAATGAGCTTTAATCTGTTTGGTTGCTTCATACCCATCCATCACCGGCATCCGCATATCCATCCAGATTAGATGCGGCTGCCAGCTCTCCCAGAGTTCTATAGCTTCCAAACCATTAGTAGCCTCGCAGACCTGGAATCCAATAGAGGTCAGCATTTTAACAAGTAGGAAGCGGTTAACTCTGACATCTTCGACTACGAGGATGCGATATTCCGGTTGACCTGGTGCCAAAGCGATCGCCTTGCGTTTGGGCGCGGGCGTCGGTACTTCTGTCGCATCTGCTACGCGGAACTGGATATAAAATGCAAACTTACTTCCTCGACCGACCTGGCTGCTGACGGTAATATCTCCCCCCATCAGGCGCACGAATTCTCGGCTAATAGGCAAACCCAAACCAGTACCTTGCCCCGATTCCCGACCCGTCTCCGTTTGTCCGAAAGCTTCAAATAGCAGGCTCATTTCTTCGGGAGCAATGCCCGAGCCGGTGTCTTCAACCTGAAAGAAAAGACAGTGGGAATTAGCATAGGTGATTGGGCATAGGGCGGGAGAAGGAGGGGGAGGGGTGGGGAGTGTGGGAGGGGTGGGGAGAGTGTGGGAAGAGGCGGAAGAGGGAGAAGAGGCGGAAGAGAGGGAAGAGAGGGAAGAGAGGGAAGGACTCCCCACACTCTCCACACTCTCCACGCTCCCCACACTCCCCACACTCCCCACACTCCCCACGCTCTCCACACTCCCCACGCTCTCCACACTCCCCACGCTCTCCACACTCCCCACGCTCTCCACACTCCCCACACTCTCCACACTCTCCACACTCTCCACGCTCCCCACACTCCCCATTCCCCATTCCCCATTCCAAATCCGCAAAGTTACTTGGCCGTATTTGGTGAATTTGATAGCATTGCCCAGGAGGTTGATCAAAACCTGACGCAATTTACTCTCGTCAGTTTGGATGTATTGATGGAGGTCTCTAGTTTTTTCAAATACAAGCCTTAAACCCTTGGATTTCGCCTTTAATGTCAGCATCTCTTCCAGACTGTTGAGCAGGCGGTACAGATCGAAGACCCGCTCGCTTAGGTTTAGACGACCGGATTCTATTTTCGACATTTGTAGAACGTCGTTGATTAGCTCCAGCAAATGCTCGCCGCTGCGATTGATGATGCTGACTTGTTCCCGCATTTCTTCTAGAGCCGAGCGCGATCGCAGTGCCTCAGTTCCCTGCTGCTTTAGATTGTGATTCATCACTTGGGTAAAGCCCAGGATGGCATTGAGGGGAGTGCGCAGTTCGTGACTCATCTTCGAGAGGAATTCGCTTTTAGCTCGGTTCGCTGCATCGGCATCTTCCTTAGATTGTTTCAGAGCGTCCTCTGCTTTTTTGCGCTCCAGTTCCGCTCCGGCGCGATCGGCGAAAATTTTCAAAATAAACTCTCGGGCGCTATCGTCAGCCATCGGCCTGACATCCACCACTGCCAAATGACCGATTATATTATTGCCGGAATCTGTTAAAGGCATTCCCACATAGCTTTCTGCTGCTGCGATCGGCCAGTTTGGCGAAGCATTCTTCCCTAAGTTATCCTTAACTGCATCGGGCAGGGAAGAATAGTCGCACATATTGCCATTTAATATATGTTCTGCACCGGGCAGATCTGCTAAGTCATACTCGAAGTTATCGCCAAAATCCTCACCTTGCCAAAATGCCATAGTGTTTATTCTAGTATTTATTACACTATTGGCGCTAGCATTTGGGCTAGTATTGGCATTAGTATTGCTGCTAGCATTGGCGCGAGAATCGCTTTTTTGCTGGATTTCGGTTATCGTCCTTGCCCCAACTAAAGCATAGCGGACTTGCAAGACTTCGGCGAGATAGCGGACGCAGGAGCGAAAGAAGGCATCTCCCGTTTTCGCCGCCGTTCCCTCCACAATTAATCTCAGAGCGCCCTCGGCTCTATTCCGAGCCTTTTGGGAAGCTTTGCTGATGCTAATTTCCCGTTCTAAAAGCTGATTTTTTTCTTCTAATTCCTGGGTACGAATTTTGACTAATTTCTCTAAGTTTTCATTGAAAATCTGTAAATTTTCATTTAGGCATGCTAATTCGGCTCGACTTTGTTCTAGGGCAATTAGATCTCGGTAAGACCTCAGAGCTGCGATCGCAGTCGTAAATAGTTTTTCCTGAGTTAGCTCCAGTTTATTCTTATAATCATTAATATCGTATTCTACAATAACCGACATTTCTGGAGCTTCCCCGGGCTGACCAGTCCGCATCACTATCCTTACCAATTTATTGCCCAGCACTTCCCGAATATATTTGGTCAGCTCCAAGCCAGCATCATTAGTCTCCATCACCGCGTCCGTCAAAATCAGAGCCGTATCTGGGTTCTCTTCAATTAACTGTCGCGCTTCTCGACCGGAATAAGCTGACAGTATGTTTAAGGCTCTGCCTTCAAAGCGAAAAGACTCTAGGGCTAGCTGCGTGACTTCGTGAACTTCTATATCGTCATCTACGACTATTATTTTCCAGCCTGGGCCTTTCTCCTCCTCCTCTGATTCGTCGTCATCCTCAAAAATTAGAGTATCGTCATCTATTGTAGGAGCTTTTCCCTCGCTGACTTCCTGGTAAAGCGAGGCAACATTGCTCCCAAGAGACTCGCCGGCGACTTCTTCTGGATACTCGGGGGTGACAGATAAGGGGGATATGGAATGATTCGTTAGTTGGTTAGTCAGTTCGCTCGTTAGTTCGCTCGTTAGTTCGCTCGTCAGTTCGCTCGTCAGTTCGCTCGTCAGTTCGCTCGTCACCGGGCCCGTCAGTTCATTCGTCAGTTCGCTTGTCACCGGGCACCTCCAGAAGAAATTGAAATTGGTAAATCGAGAATAAATTTCGTTCCCAGGCCGACTTCGCTTTCGCAGCGAATTTGACCTTGCAACTTTT
This sequence comes from Oscillatoria sp. SIO1A7, assembly GCA_010672965.1. Taxonomy (GTDB): domain Bacteria; phylum Cyanobacteriota; class Cyanobacteriia; order Cyanobacteriales; family Laspinemataceae; genus SIO1A7. The sequence continues at coordinate 51,201 of JAAHFN010000037.1, read as the reverse complement.
GGGAGACTAAATTATAGACAATATGCAGGCCCAATCCACTCCCTCCTTGACTGCGAGCCGTGGTAAAGAAAGGATCGAAAATTTTACCCAGGTTTTTCTCGGGAATCCCGCAGCCGTCATCGTTATATTCTATAGTTGCTCGATCGCTTTGCCGCGATACCCGAAACTGCAAGTGCCCGCCTCCTCCTGACGGATAAGCATGGGCTATCGAGTTCATCACTAAATTGGTTGCCACTTGGGAGAGTGCCCCTGGATAGCTATCCATCATTAGGGTTTCATCTCCGCCCACCGTCAAGCTATGTTCTGTCTGTTTGAGTTGCGGCTCTAGGCTGAGTATAGTTTTCTCCAGATATTCTTTAACTTGAAAAACTCGCTTTTCCAAGCTACTTTGGTCAACTGCCACTTGTTTAAAACTAACCACCAGCTCTCCTGCTCGATGCAGATTTCTCAAAATAAGTTCGCTACAGTGACCTGCTTTATCCAAATAAGCCTTTAAGCTGGATCTTTTTAACTTTCCTACTTCAAAGTCGGCTGCAAAAAACTTAGTTTCGTTCGCTAAAGTCGAAGCTGCTATAAGCCCATTGCCCACTGGGGTATTAATTTCATGTGCTACCCCAGCCACCAAGCTACCTAGGGAAGCCATTTTTTCCGCTTCAATTAATTGAGATTGAGTAGTTTTTAGGTCTTGCAAGGTTTTCTCTAAGAGTTCGTTTTTCTCTTGAAGCTTTTTCTGCATATTTCTCAGAGCTAAATGAGTTTCCACTCTTGCCAAAACCTCTTTGGCCTCAAAGGGTTTGGTAATGTAATCTACACCACCGAGAGAAAATGCCTTGACCTTATCTATAACTTCGTGAATAGCGCTAATGAAAATAATCGGTATATCTCGCGTATCTGGGTTGGCTTTTAATTTTCTACAGACTTCATACCCATCCATTTCCGGCATCATAATATCCAGCAAAATCAGATCTGGTGGCAGCCCCCGGGCGCCCGATAGGGCTAAGTGACCGTTGGGCACGGGTCGCACTTTATAGCCCCGGTTAGTTAAGAGTTTTACTAATAGGTGCAAGTTGGCTGCCGTATCGTCAACAACCAAAATGTTGGCTGTAGTAGCATTTTTTACGTCATTACTCATGCGATTCGCGCCTTTTGCTTATTTTTTTGCTTTAATCAATTTTAAAAGATTATCGTACTCAAAATTGTCAATATTTTGTTGGAGAGCATCGGCCAATCCAGAGTCCCGGGAGCGGATTTGCTCGATTACGATCGCTATTTTATCCAAATCGACATTGAGGATTGCCTGTTTTAGGTTGGCTAACCATTGCTCGGGAAGCGAGGCTAGAGCGTCAGGGGCGATCGCGCTCCCACCAGCAGAGCTAGTGGCTGCCTCTGGAGCCATAGCCATAGAAAAATCTTCATATATATAGCGTACCCCCAAGTGTTTGTTCATAGTATCAAAGATATCTGCTTCCTGGAAGGGCTTGCGGACAAAATCATCGCAACCGGCGGAGAGCATAACGGCCCGCTCCTCTTCTAGGCTGCTGGCAGTCAAGGCGACTATTACAGTTTTCTCGCCTTTGGCAGTGGCTTTGATTCGTTTGGTCGCTTCATAGCCATCCATCACCGGCATCCGCACGTCCATCCAAATTAGATGCGGGGAGTAGCTCTCGAATAGCTCGATAGCTTCTTGGCCGTTGCTCGCTTCCCGAACCTCAAAGCCAAGGGGCGATAGGAGCTTGACCAGAACTTGGCGATTGTTCCACTTGTCATCTACCACCAAGATTTTCCACAAGAGCTGACCGGGTTCTAAGCCTATTACTCGCCGTCCCTGGGCTTGGGTCTCGATATCTGTAGCATCCGCCAAACTGCATGGTATATAAAAATTAAAAATGCTGCCGCGTCCTACTTCGCTCTCTACGCTAATTTCTCCACCCATTAACTCCACGAAAGAGCGGCTAATAGGCAACCCCAAGCCCGTTCCTTCTTGATATTCTTTACCAGTTTTAGTTTGTACGAACGCTTCAAAAATACCGTCTATTTCTTCTGGCTCGATACCAGCTCCACTGTCTTTGACCTCAAATTCCAATTCAAAAGCTTCGAGCCCCGGTTGCTTTTTCTCTGCTGTCACCTTACTTTCGACTGCCCTTGCTAGCAAGGATACTCCTCCAACAGCCGTAAATTTAATTCCATTATTAATCAGGTTAATCAATACTTGGCGTAGTTTTATGCGATCGGTGCGTATATATTGGGGCAGATTGGGAGCGCGATTGAAGACAAACTGCAATTTTTTGTCGTCCGCTTTGAGCTGAAACATATCTTGCAATTCGTCCAAGAGTCTATGGAGGTCGAAAGAACTTTCATTGAAAGTGGTTCTACCCGCCTCTATTTTGGACATATCTAGCACGTCGTTAATCAGAGCCAGCAGGTGTTCGCCGCTGCGTCGAATGATGCCCAGATTTTCTTGCTCTCCCAGATTTAGGTTTTTGCTGCGAGCCATCAGGTGCGAAAATCCGATAATAGCATTTAGCGGCGATCGCAGTTCGTGGCTCATATTGGCGAGAAAAATGCTTTTTGCTTGGTTGGCAGCTTCGGCAGTTTCTTTAGCTGCTTGCAGTTCCCCCGTCCGTTCTCCCACTTTCTGTTCCAGGGAAGCATTTAACTCTTCTAATTGGCGATTTATTGTTTGCAGTTCTTCGTTTTTTGCCGCCAGCTTTTGGTCTTGGACGTAGCTCCTAATCGCCTCCATAACCGTAAAACTCAGATCCTGCTCGTTCCAGGGCTTGGCAATATAGCGATAGAGATTTGCTTCGTTAACCGCAGTGCCGATTGCTTCTGCAGTCGCCTGTCCCGTTAACAGAATTTTTAGAGTTTGGGGCAGCTTATTGTGAACCTTTTTCAGCAACTCATCCCCTTTCATCTCCGGCATAATTTGGTCGGAAATTATCAGGGCTATTTCAATCTCATCTTCTTGCAATTCTTGAACTATTTCTAGCGCTTCCTCTCCGCTTTCCGCAACTTCAATATAGTAATCCTCTCCAAATTTGCGCTTTAGCTGCTCCTTGAGACTTTCTAAAACAATAGGTTCGTCATCTACGCAGACAATCGCTAATTCACTCATCCGCAGCTTCCAATCCTGAAATAATTGCATCAGCCAATTCATCTTCAGTCCAGGGTTTATGAAGGCAGGCAAATAGATTCGCCTCTTTTTGGGTTCTTTCGATCGCCGCGCGATCGGCTTGCCCGGTCAGCATCATTTTAATAATATTGGGAAATTTATTATGAACTTGAATCAAAAACTCATCTCCCTTTATTTCCGGCATGAGCCAATCCGACACCACTATTAAAATTTGAACCCCATCTTCTTGTAATTCCTCAATAATATCCCAAGCCTCTGTAGCGCTTTGGGCGACTTCATAAATATATTGATTATTGAATTTTCTTTTTAGTTGTTCTTTGATACTTTCTAGAATTACTTCCTCATCGTCCACGCACAAAATTGCCGTATTTTGCATATTATTCTCCTTTATTTTTAGCGGTCGGCGGTCAAGCGCACCCTGCCGCCTTGGGCGCTTCAGTTTTGGCAGCGTCAGGCGAAAAAATTAAGCTAAAAGCTAATCGCTCTCAACCGGCAACGATACATTAAATATAGTATGACCCGGTTTGCTCTCAAACTCAATGCGCCCGCAATGTTCTTCAACAATCTTGCGGGCAATATGCAATCCCAAGCCGCTGCCTTCCCCCGCTGGCTTAGTGGTGAAGAAAGGCTCAAAGATTTTCGTTTGTATTTCTGGCGGAATTCCCCGACCAGAATCGGCGACTTGCACTATTATATAGTTCTTTTGCGGATTTTCCTGCTGATATGTCCGTATTTCTAACTGGCCCGAAGAGCCTTCCATCGCACCCTCCATCGCTTGAATAGCATTATGAATCAGATTCGTCCAAACCTGAATCAGCTCTTCGGGATAGCACCAGATCGAGGGCAAAGACTGGTAAGCTCGAATTACATTCACCCCTTGATTGAGTTGAGTACGATACAAGTTTAGCACCGTATCGATTCCTTCTGTAACTGTAACGAGCTGTTTTTGGCCGCTCCTGTCGTAGCGGGTATAGGTTTTAAGGGCAAAAACTACTTTAGAGGCTCGCTCTACCGAGGTAACTATGGTTGTCGAATTTCTCTGCAAGCGAACTAGATTATAGGCTAGTTGTAAAATCCAATCTGCATCTGGGTCTTGGAGCAGGGGCAAGAAGGGGTCAATCCGGTCGTAAATGCCAATGTCAATTAAGGTGTCCGCAATGTAGCGAGCTTCATCAATCTCATTTTGCTGCAGTTGGCGGGTTAGCGATCGCCGCAATTGCCGCTTTTCTTTAATACTTGGCGTGGTTTTATCTTCCAGGGATCTTTCAAGTAGTAAAAAGAAATCCTGCTGCTGTCCGGCTGAAAGTTTTTGCAAAACTTGCGGCAGTTGCAGCAATGATTCGGAGAGGGCTTTGACCGTATTGTTAGCAGAGGCGCGAATCGCACCCAAAGGCGTATTGATTTCGTGGGCAATCCCCGCCACCAGTTGACCTAAAGCCGCTCTTTTTTCCGATTCTATTAGTTCTTCTTGGGTAGCTTTGAGTTTTTGTAGGGCTTGGGCTAATTCTTCATTTTTATCGCGCAGGGCTGCCTCGATTCGCTTGCGCTCGGTTATATCTCGCGCCACCCAGGTGACGGAGCGATCGGAGCGGGGGGAGATGCTGGCAGCAAACCAAAATTGCCGATCGCCTATCCACAAACAATAATCGAACTTTACAGTCTCTCTAGTTTCTATAGCTTCCTTAATTTTAGCCAGCCAAACCGCAGCGATTTCCTCGTCAAAACATTGTTCTATAGTGCTATCGATGACATCGCCCTCCGGAGAAGAGGTTTCGCTGCTGGCATTGGTGGGAGTAATCTCGATATTGCCTATTTGGTCGTCTTCCACATCTATGACCAGTACGATATCTGTCATGGCCTCGAACACCGCTCGCATCTTACTCTCAGAGGTACGGAGCTTCTGCTCTAGGAGCTTGCGATCGCCAATATCTCGCGCCACCCAAACTACCTTATCCTCGGCTATAGGGGCAATGCTGGCAGAGAACCAAACCTCTTGCCCTTCTAAAATTAGATTGTACTCAACGTTTAGGGGCTGCCCTTTCTCTAGAACTTTTTTAATATAGCCCAGCAATTCTTCTGCTTTTTCCTCTGGCATTATATCTCGATCTGTTTTGCCCAGGAAAAAATCTCTATTTTGATAAGAGAGGCTTGAGTTATTGGAGATTACCTTTAAATAGCGTCCTTGGCTATTTTTAATGAAAATAAACTCTGGGATAGCCTCAAGCAATAGCCGCCGTTCTTCTTCCTCTGCCTCCAGGGACGCCGTTTTTGCCAACAGTTTTTGCTCTAGCTCTCGGTTCCCTTCTTCTAAGGCAGCAAAGGAAACTCGCAGTTCTTGCACCATACTATTAAAAGACTCGGCAAGCTCCCCCAGCTCGTCGTAACTATCCAGGCTTAAACTTTGCTCTAGCTTTCCCCGACCAATCTCCTTCACCGCCTCATTTAAACGCAATATCGGCGCAACAATCCAGCGAGCGGTGGCAGCCCCAATGGCTATAGCGCCAATCAGACTGGGAAGAATAGCAGCAATATAGACTAATGCTCTCCCTTGCGCGCCAGCAACTGAGAAATAGCTCGCCAAACTGACTGCGGCGATCGTTTGCAGGACAAATAAGACAATAAGAACGGCTTGTAAAGGAATCATAGATAGCGGTCAGCGGTCAGCGGTCAGCGGTCAGGCGGTCGGCGGCCAGCGGTCGGTGGGTCAGCTTTCAGCTTCAGTTTACATAGGACTTAAGCAAATTGTAGAGACGCACCCTAAATGTAGGGGCAGGCTCCGCCAACGCCCCTACGCTCCGGCAATGCTTGTGCCGAAAGCTGACCGCTGACTGCTGACTGCTGACTGCTGACCGCTATAGTGGAGTGTAAAATAAGTTGCGCCCCAAAGGAGCGATCGCCATGACAGCAGCAAGAGAAACCCAGAGCGCCCTAACCCAGAGCGCGATCGCCCAGACCTCTCAGCGGTGAGCTTTCAGCGGTCAGCTTTCAGCTTTCGGCAATTCTAGCAATACGCCGAAGAGTTTAGGACAATTGCCAAAGCCAGTAACGGTGCTGGCAATACTCGTGCTGAAAGCCCAGAGCTGACCGCCCAGAGCCCAGAGCCCAGAGCCCAGAGCTAAAAGCTCAAAGCTGACCGCAAAATACTACAGGAGAAAACCTTATTGAAAGATTTTAGACAATTAAAAGTTTGGGTGAAAGCCCATAATCTAACATTAGCGCTATACCAAGAAACTAAGAACTTCCCAAAGGAGGAGTTGTATGGACTGACAAGTCAGATGCGTCGCGCTTGCGTTTCCATCCCGTCTAATATTGCCGAAGGATGTGGTAGAGGCTCAGATGGGCAATTAGGCCATTTTCTTCAAATTGCAATGGGATCGGCTAGCGAACTTGAGTATCACCTGTTACTTGCTCGCGATCTCGACTTGCTACAATCCACAACTTACGAAAGCCTTACCCAAGATTTAATCGAGATCAAGCGAATGCTTGCTTCCTTCATTCAAAAACTCAAGGCTGGCTGAAAGCTAAAAGCTGAAAGCTAAAAGCTGACCGCCTAAGAGCTTTTAGCTTTTAGCCTTTAGCTTTTAGCTTTTAGCTGAGAGCTGATAGCTGAGAGCTTATATCGGAATCGAAACCGTAAATGTCGTTTTCCCCGGTACGGACTCGACCTCGATGTTGCCAGAGTGTTTTTCGAGAATCTTGCAGACAATATCCAAGCCTAAGCCGCTACCTTCTCCGGCGGACTTGGTTGTGAAAAAAGGTTGGAATATTTTAGATTGAATTTCTGGCGCTATCCCAGAACCGGAGTCGGTCACCCGTACTATTGCCTGCCCCTCCCTCTCGAAAGCAGCAATCTCTAACCGGCCTTTGCCCTGCATCGCTTGCACCGCATTGTGAATGAGATTAGTCCAGACTTGGATTAGCTCGTCGGGATAACACAAGATCGGCGGCAAAGTTTCGTAGGAGCGAATAATCTCCACCCCATGCTTGAGTTGATTGCGGTACAGCTCCAGCACTGTTTCGATTCCTTCAGTAATTTGCACTTCCTTTTTCTCGCCGCTTTGGTCTTGGTGGGCGTAGGTCTTGAGAGCAAATAGCACCTTAGAAGCTTGCTCCACTGCGGCGACTGTATTTTGGGAGTTGCCTTGCAGTCGATTCAGATTATAGGCTAGTTGCACGATAATGTCCGCATCGGGATCTTTTAAGAGTTGCAGGAAAGGCTCTATGCGATCGCAGATGCCCATATCCGTTAAAGTATCGGCTATCCGTCTGGCTTTATCAATCTCGCTTGCTTCCAGCTCGCGGGTTAAGGCTCGCTTGTACTGGCGTCTTTCTCTAGCCGTCTCTGGAGGATGGCTTTTGAGCGCCCGCTCGATAAAGCTAAACAAATTTTTTTGCCTTTCGGCAGAGAGTTTTTGCAGTAGTTGCGGCAGTTCCGCTAGAGATTCTGAGAGGGCTTGAGCCATATTGCTAGCCGAAGCCCGAATCGCTCCCAAAGGACTATTTATCTCGTGAGCGACCCCTGCGGTTAGCTGTCCTAGAGCTGCCATTTTCTCCGACTGAATCAGTTCGTTTTGGGTCGCTTGCAGGTCGTGCAGAGTTTGGGATAGTTCTTGCGTCCTTTCCTCTACTTGTTGTTCTAAAGTGCGATTGTATTCGGCTAATAGTTTTTCTGCTTGCTTGCGATCGCTGATATCTTGAAACACAGCGATCGCATATTCTACTTCCTTCTCGCTATTATAGATAGGCGTTCCCCAAACTTCTACGGGGATTATGCGATCGCCTTTATGGATCTCCATATCGTCAATCGCGGCATTTTTCCCTTGCAAGGCATTTAGAATAGGCTCGCGCTCCGCCGGATACAGGCGATCGCTCCCTGCCAAATAAGCTCTATACAATTCTTGCCATTGCGCCCCCGTAACTTCTGCCACTATTCCTCGGCCAAGAATACTCTCTCCAGTGCGATTAATATAGTAAGGCTTACCCTTAGCATCCGCGACAAATATCCCCACGGGTACTGCCTCTAAAAACTGACTTAAGCGATTCTCGTTTTCATGGAGCCGCGCAATTAAAGCAGCCTGCTCCTGATTCGCTTTTTCCAGCGCCCTATTCATTTGCTCTAGCTTCAGAGTTTTTTCCGCTAGTTTTTTATCCTGAAAATAGCTATGCAAAGCCTCCGTCACCGTTAGCTTTAGATCTTCAGCCTGCCAGGGCTTAGCCATATAACGATATAATTTGGCATAATTAATAGCATTTCCCACCGCTTCCACATCTGCTTGCCCGGTCAGCATGATTTTCAGAGTTTTCGGGGAAATAGCATGAATGCGCTTTAGCAATTCGTCTCCTTTCATATCGGGCATGATATAATCGGCAATGACCAAGGCGACCTCATAATCGTCTTCTATCGAGTATGACAATACTTCTAGAGCCTCTTCTCCCCCTTGAGCCATTTCAATTATATAATCATCTCCTAAAGCGCCTTCCAACTCTATTTTTAGGCTTTCTAGGATTGTCTGTTCGTCGTCAACGCAGATAATAATAGTTGAATTCATAAGAAATTAGCGGTTAGCTTTTAGCTTTCAGCGGTCAGCTCTCAGCGGTCAGCTTTCAGCTCTCAGCGGAAGCGCGATCGGCTTTTAGCTTATGCGCTCCGCGCAGAGCTGCGCCAACAGCGGTCAGCTTTTAAGAGCGATAGGCTTTTAAGAGCGGTCAGCTTTTAAGTATAGCAGTAAGCAATCAGCTCTCAGCAGTCGAACGCCGAACGCCGAACGCTGACTGCTGAGAGCTGATTGCTTACTGCTGACCGCTGTTGGCGCAGCCTGCGCGCGAGGGAGCTAATCGCTGACCGCTGAGAGCTGACCGCTACCATTAACTTAGTTGCGCCAGAGCGGACTGAATTGTCTCGATTAATTCTTGTCTATTCCAAGGTTTATACAAACAAGAATGTAGATTCGCTTCCTTTTCCGCTCGCCCAATTGCCTCCTCATCTGCTTGTCCTGTCAGCATAATTTTAATAATACCGGGATGCTTTTGATGAACGTTAATCAACAATTCATCCCCTTTCATACCGGGCATTAACCAATCCGAAACTATCAGGATAATTGGCGTTCCTTCTTCTTCTAACATTTGAATTATCTCTAGAGCCTCATCAGCAGTTTCCGCAAATTCATAAAGGTAATCATCCTCAAAAGCATCTTCGAGTTCTATCTCCAAGCTTTTTAAGATAGTCACCTCATCGTCAACGCACAAAATAACAGCTTCAGACATAGTTATTTCTCTAATAAATCGTATTTCATACAGCAGTAATATCATGTCGGCTTGAATGCCCAAAAAAAAGTCAAGTCCTGCGTAGGACGGGCGTCCCGCCTGTCCGCTTGGGCTCTAAGGGACGGGCGGGACGCCCGTCCTACGGGAGACTTCAGTTTTTTCTGTGGGTATTTAACCAGACTTGATATAAGCAATAGGCAGGAGAGCAGTAGGGGCGTAGGCGGAGCCTGCCTTTGGATGGGCATATGGCATTCGCCCAAGGGGCTGGCGGCAGCGTATTTTCATTGAAATGCTCCCGGACTTTAGCTGGCTGCTGACTGCTGACTGCTGACAGCTTACTGCTATACATACTTGTGCTTACTGCTTACTGCTTACTGCTTACTGCTTATTGGATTCTGCTTCAGAGCTATCGACGGGCAGCCAAACCACAAATTCTGTCTGTCCGGGCTGACTCTTCACATTAATCGTACCCTGATGTTTGTCAATAATTTTTTTGACAATATCCAATCCCAAACCGCTACCTTCTCCCGGGGGTTTGGTCGTAAAGAAGGGCTGAAATATTTTGGAGACAATCTCTGGGGGTATTCCCGGCCCGCTATCGATCGTCGCGATCGCAATGCCGCTCTCTTGTTGGCTTACCTCAATTGTCAAAGTCCCCTTATTCTCCATTGCTTGAATAGCATTGTGAATCAAATTCGTCCATACTTGATTGAGTTCGTCGGGGTAGCACCAAATCGCAGGCAAGTCTTTTTCATAGTTTCGTATAACCTCTACACCCTGTTTTAGCTGGTTGTGATAAAGAGTTAAGACAGCTTCAATTCCCTCGCAAATCCGGGCTTGTAGCTTATTTCCCGTAGCGTCATAACGGGCGTAAGTTTTGAGAGCAAACACTACTTTCGCAGCTCGCTCTGAGGCAGTAGCTATAGTTTGCGTGCTAGTTGCAATGTTAGCTAATTGATAGGCCATTTTTAAAATATTTTCCCCTTCTGGATCTTTTAATAGAGGAAGCAATGGCTCCAACTGTTCGTAAACCCCGATTCCCACTAACAATTTGGCTACATTGGCAGCCTTAGCAATAGAGTTAGATTCTAGTTCCTTCGTCAAAGCTCGCTTGATTTGACGCTGTTCTCGGGTCGATAAAGGCATGTCCTCTTTGCTGGATTGCTCTAATAATTCCAAAAAGTTTTCTTGACGTTCTGGGGAAAGATCCCGCCAAAAACAGAGCAAAGGTTCCAAGTTGCTTTTCCAGAAATTATCAATATTTCTGACCGAGGAGGTAATAGCACCTAAAGGGGTATTAATTTCGTGAGCAACTCCTGCCACCAGTTGTCCGAGAGCCGCCATCTTTTCCGAGTGAATCAGTTCTTCTTGGGTAGCATTTAGGCGCTCTAGGGTGGCTGCTAGTTCCTGGTTTTTTTCATAGAGAGCTTGTTCTGCTTGCTTGCGAACGGTAATTTCGTTGGAAACGGCAACCAGGCATTCTTGTCCGTTAATATTGATAATTTCTGCGGATAGCAACCCCGTCTTGACTGCCCCCGACCTAGTACGGAAATTAATTTCATAGTTGCGAATTTGACTTTTGTTTTTGAGAGCCTCGAACATTCGAGCGCGGTCTTCAGTATTGACCCAAAGATTTAGCTCCACCGCAGTACGACCGATAATCTCTTCTGGGGCATAACCGATTAGCTCGCAGAAAGTATCGTTGACTTCCATATGCTTGCCATCGCTGAGGGAAGTGATGGTGATGGCGTTGGGACTGGAACGAAAGGCTTTGGCAAATTTTTCCTCGGATAGGCGCAGGGCAGATTTGGTATAAAGGCGATCGCTTACTTCTCGCTCCAGTTCTTCGTTCTTTGCTTGTAGCTCTTCGGTTCTCTGTGCTACTTCTCTTTCTAAAGTATGATTGTATTCGTCTAAAAGTTTCTCGATTTGCTTGCGTTCGGTAATGTCCCCAAAAGCCGCGATCGCATAAGCTACATTTCCTTCGGTATCGTAAATCGGATTTCCCCAGACTTGCAAGGGAATCGTCTTGTCCCCTTGCCTTATTTCTATATCGTCAACAGTAGAGCTTTCCCCAAGCATGGCTCTCCAAAGCGGCAGGTCTTCCTTGGGATACGGGAGATTGCTGTCCGCCAGATAGGCACCATAAGTCTCTATCAATTTTTCTATGGTTGTCGATTCCCCGTCCTTGGCGTCCAAGGCATTCAAGGCGTCGTTAGCCTCTAACTTGACGAGACCTTGACCCAAAATCTGCTGCCCGGCTTCGTTGACATAGTGGGGCTGACCTGAGCGATTGACCACAAACACCCCTACTGGTAGGGCTTCGAGAAATTTAGTCAGCCAGTTATTGCTTTCGGTCATTTCTGCGTAGCGCTTGGCATTAGTCATAGCGATCGCCGCTTGCTCCGATAGCAATTGCAGCACCTCCACTACCTCCGAGCCAAACCCCGCGATCGCCAAACTATTCTCTAAATAAACAATTCCGCAAAGTCCGTCGCCATTTAGCATCGGCAAGCATAAAACAGACTTCGGCTGCCTCGCCGCAATATAAGGATCTTCGACATTTGCTATGGCGCTTGCTGCGGAACTTTCCGTTTTGCCCCGCGCCCCTTGGATTTCATTCGCCGCATCCCCGAAAACTACCGTCTCCCGATTCAGGGCAACAAAATTAACAATCGAAACCGGAACCTGGCCGTCAATCGGTATGGACTGCAACCGTCTGATTTGTGGCGATATCTCTCCGGCAGTTTCCTTTCCAGTAGTTTCCTTTCCAGCAGTTTCCTTTCCAGCAGTTTCCTTTCCGGCATCCTGCGGCATCTGCCCTACAGCAACTAAGCCCAGTTCGCCCCCTTCTTCTAAAATCAAATAGCCATCTGTAGCTCCCGATGTCTCGATCGCAACCTTCAGCCATACCTCTAACAATCTCTCCAGCACCACTTCGCCACTAATAGCGATCGCTGCCTTCATTGCCTTCGCTAGATCCAAAACTACACCTCTGCTTGACCGCCCTGCATCTAATTATATATATGGAGAAGGAGGGGACAAGGGGACCGGGAGACAAGGAGACTGGGGGACTGGGAGACCAGGGGACTGTGGGGACTGTGGGGACTGTGGGGACTGTGGGAAGGACTGAACAAGTTTGACTGTAGGTTGGGTCCGCCATCAACGAAACCCAACCTACAGTCACACACAATTTTAACTTTGCCAAACCACTAGCGGCAATGCTCGTGCATTAAGCTGACTGCTGACAGCTAACTGCTTACTGCTATAACAGCCAGTCTTCTACAGTCACCCCTGGAACCCGGAGCATATCGCTATCGTGGGAGACCAGAATTAATCCCTGAACTATAGCGGTCGCCGCTATTAAAATATCCGCGTCCTCTAGCGGCGTACCTCTTCGCTTTAGTTCGGCATGGATAGTAGCAGCTCTTTCTAAAATCTCTATCTCGTTCAAAACTGACACTACTCTATAGCTCCGGCACAAGCGTTCAAAATCCGCTAACTGCCTCGTTGCATTAGTCGCCAACAGTCCTCTTTTAATCTCGTAGTAAGTTATACCACTAATAAACAATTCTCTATTGTTCTGATAAGCCCTGTCTAATCTTGCCTGTATTTTTTCATTTCTTTTCAAGATAGCAGTTACTATATTTGTATCTAATATATAACTCATCTTTATAGCACTACGGATTCGGTTTAGGACAGTTGCAAGACGCCAATATTTTCAATTGGCAAGACTTTGACGCACCTTGCTGAAAGCTGAAGGCTGAAAGCTGAAAGCTATACTATCTTCCCTCCACTGCAGCATCAAAAACTTCCATTTGTTCTGCAGAGAGTTCGTTTAAAGTTCCCGCAACAGCATGGGTTACCAAAATTCCGTCAATCCTGGTTTGTAAGTTCTCCTCAGAAACAGAACTTAATTCTTCTGCCGATAGCTCGGAGAACAACTTAACTATATGTCCTGTCATTTCATCTCGGTTTAATCTCTCCCGATATAAGCTGTCGCCTTCAATTAATTTTTCTGTTATCTGCAATACCCGGGCAACATCTCTTTCTACACCTGAAACCTTGACCATAGCCTCCTCCTAACTTTTGGATGATTTTACTGCTTGTTTGATTTTACCAGATTGCGCCGGCAGGGGACAAGGGGAGCGGGGGAGCGGAGGAGCGGAGGAGCGGGGGAGCGGGGGAGCGGGGGAGCGGGGGAGCGGGGGAGCGGGGGAGCGGGGGAGCGGGGGAGACTTGTCCCCTTGTCCCCTTGTCTCCCCATTCCCTACACCCCACACCCCACACCCCACACCCCATTCCCTACACCCCACACCCCACACCCCACACCCTATCTAGCCACTTCCGCCAAAGCTTCGTCGGGCAAAGCATAGCAACTGGCCAGCAACTCTTCATCAAAATCGATAATCTCTGGAAAGCGGATGCCCGGAAGCACTCGAACTGCAAAAATTTCCTGCACCGCCTCCTCAAACTTCAAAAAAGCAATTGTTTCTCCGCTTTGAATATTCACCACCCAAACCCCGCAGATTCGCTCTTTTTGCCGCTCGGTAATGGGAATGCCGCTAAAAACCGCCGTTTCTCGCACTTGGGAAAGACCGATAAACGCCAACGGTCCGTAGAAATCCAAACCTCGGGTGAAGCCGGGAAGCTCCGCGACGGTCTGCCTCTCGCCGGAAGAAAGATCGACAGTCGCAAGGCTGCCATTGCCCGACTCTAATAACCAAAGTTTCTCCCCATACCAACGGGGCGAATGGGGCATCGACAAACCTCGCTGCAAGATTTCATTGCTTTCCACATCTATTAAAATCCCGCCTTTGGCTTTGTTTTCCCGCCAGCCCTCGCGATCGCCCGTTTCTCCCAAAGCCGTCACATACTTCGGCCGACCCTCCACCATACCCAAACCATTCAGATGGCAGCGATCTTCCAGCGCCAAAGCCGTTACAAACGGCGGCCGCCATCGCGGTATAAAACTGTGAGCTTTGTCTAGAGTACAGAGACAGGAAAATCTAGTATTGACAAACCAGAGTTCCTCTTTCCCATAGGCCATCTCGTGGATATCTATATCTCCAGTAACCTGAATATTGCGCGGCAAATAGCAAGCGTCGTGCTTGCCAATTGGTTCCAGTTTCTGCGCCACCGCAGGCACATTGCGCAATTCCCAAATTTGGTAAGCCGTCCCCACCGCCAGTCGGCCTCTGTCTGCAGCCAGCCCCATCGGTTTCTGAAAAACTCTGAAATGGGTATTTAGTTTTCCATTGTCGGCACGAACGACAATTAGTTTGCCCGCCTGATAGGTCGAGACAACCAGAGAAATTCCTAACTGTTCCAGAATCTCGGTAAAGTTGCTGGTGTGGACGCTGCGCAAAGGCGGCAGTTCTTTCTTTTCGCTAGCGGAATCATTCATTTTTTAGCTTTATACAGTTTTGCTTTTTTGCTACAGTTTCTATCCCCAAACCGCTCTTTATGGGCTGCCAGTTCCTTTTCCCGAGCCGCCATTTCCTCTCGCACGGCGGCGAGATGGGCATCGGTGCGATCGCGCTCTGCTCGTATTTTTGCCTCAGTGCGATCGCGCTTCGCTCGGATTTCTTCTCGCACTGCGGCGAGATTGGCCTCAGCCCGAACCTTATCGGCTTCGGCGCGGACGCGGTTTGTTTCGATCGCTTCTCGCAATTCGGCAATAGCCTTGCGATTATCGATACTGCGAGCTTCGATGCGTTCTAGGGATTGGGTCATGGGGACAAAGATATAGCGCTACGCGCAAGTCAAAGGTCAAAAGTCTCTCTGAATAAGGAAGGAGCGAGCATTTATAAATGTCAAGCGCTTATTTGCGTAGTGCTATATATACCGCGATTGCTTAACTATACCACTACGCAGTAAGGCACGCGCCCCACACCCCACCGCCATACCCCACCGCCACACCCCACCGCCACCGCCACGCCCTACACCCTACCGACTGCCTACGGCCATAGCAGTTTTTCCACTGAGAATGCCAAAAAAAAGGCCCCCGTAATTACCGCAAGAATTCCAGGTCGCGATCGGGCATTTACCCGCAGGCAATCGGGCACTAAAAGCCTGAAAACTCTTATATATAGCTGTCAGCGGTCAGCTCTCAGCAGGCCCTATATAGTTAGGACTCGCGCAAATTGTCGGCTCGCTTGCATCCGCGATTCGCCAAATGTAATGCCTGCTGCCCATTACGGACGCTACATAAGGGGTATTGCCCCTCACAGTAGCCCCCCAAGCACCCCAACATAGAGTTATTGCGTAATTTTTTTTTAACCTTATTGCCAGAAAACACGAATCGTGCTATACAATCGAAACATCACAGACCTTAAGAAAAAATAAAAGAGGACGGTCCACCATGCATCGACATCTCTCGCTCAAAACCCATCAAGGCCAACAGAGGACCTCAGTGGGCAGCATCGTAGCTCCACCGCAGCGCGAATTGGCAGTAATAGATGGAAGCTTGCAAGACTGGCAGCAACTGGCTCAAGGAGTCAGGCCCGGAGTAGAAACCGCCATCCTGGACCCCAACCGCGACGGCATCGGCCAAATCACTGAAATCCTCAGCCGCGAAGCAGCCAACGGCGGACATACGACATTACATATAGTCGGCCACGCCGAACCGGGCAGCCTGCAACTCGGCACCGCCCAACTCAGCCGCGCAACCCTATCTCGCTACGCCGCAGACTTACAACTCTGGCAAAAACTCCTCTCCCCCCCCCACACCCTACACCCTACACCCTACACCCTTCTTATCTATGGCTGCTCCTTCGCCGCCGGGGAAACGGGGCAAAACTTCCTCCGCGTTCTCGGGGAACTAACTGGGGCCAACATTGCTGCATCTAGCTCTCCAGTGGGCTCTGCAGCCAAAGGAGGCAATTGGGAACTAGATACCCGCATTGGCGATATCTCCACACCCGTCGCCTTCAGCCCAGAACTGCAGCAGGCTTACGCGGGAATCTTCGCTACCCTCGACGTCACTAGCACCGCCGATAACTTAACCGGGGCAGACAACCTGGTCACCCTGCGGGAAGCCATAATTGCCGCCAACACCGATACTGCCACGGACAATCCAACACCACAAGCGGGTCTCGGAGCCGATATCATCAACCTGCCCGCCGGAACCTACGACCTCGCTCTAGCAGGCACCGGCGAGGATGCGGCAGGAACCGGCGACCTGGATATTATCAATGGTAGCAACATAACTATCCGGGGGGCCTCTGCCGCAACCACCATCATCAATGCCAACAACATAGATCGCGTACTGCATGTCCTGACAGGCGGAACCCTGACCCTAGAGAACGTGACCATCCAGGGCGGAAGCGTAACTGGTGCCGGAGCTGCCGGAGACGGCGGCGGTATCTTCAACGCAGGCACATTGACGGTGACAAACAGCACCATAAGTGGCAACACTGCCAACAGGGATGGCGGCGGCATCTCCAACTATGCCGGTGGAACCGCTACGGTGATAAACAGCACCATAAATGGCAATACTGCGACCACCAGGGATGGCGGCGGTATCGCCAACTATGCCGGTTCCGTAACGCTAACGGTGACAAATAGCACCATAAGTGGCAATGCTGCCACCGCGAGCCAAGGTGGCGGCATCAACAACGCTGCCACTGGCAACCTAACGGTGACGAACAGCACTATTACGGGCAATAACGCTGGCACCAACGGTGGCGGTATCTTCGACGGAGCCGCTGGCAGCGCAAATGTTAATAATAGCATCATCAGCGGAAACACCTCTGGTGCAACAAACCCCGACGTTAGCGGCACCTTTACCAGCAATAACCGCAACGTAATTGGCGACGCGACTGGCAGCACTGGTTTTGGCGGCACCGACGATATTGGTACTGCTATAGCCAGCGTCATCAATACTGCCCTCGCCAACAATGGCGGCCCCACTCAAACCCACGCCCTTGTTGCCAATTCTCCTGCCATAGATGGTGGGGATAACACCGCTGCCACTGGAGCGGGCTTGACGACGGACCAGCGAGGCACTGGCTTCGCACGGGAAGTTGACGATGCTACTACTATTGCTACTGCTGTTGTTGACATTGGCGCATACGAGGCCCAGCCGGAAATTGACATTCAGGGCGGCACCCCCCTCGTCTCCATTGCCTCGGGAGATGTCACTCCAGCTACCGCAGACGGTACCGACTTTGGTAACGTTGATGTTACTAGCGGCACCCAGGTTAACACCTTTACGATCGCCAACACTGGCGCTTTCGGCTTAGCCCTAACCGGCGCGTCGCCCTTCGTTACCATTAGCGGGGCCAATGCCGCCGACTTCTCAGTTACAACAACCCCCACATCGCCAGTAGCAGGGCCCAGCGGCACCACCACCTTCGGTATTACCTTCGACCCCTCGGCAACGGGCGCTCGCACGGCAACCATTACTGTCGGCAGCAACGACGGTGACGAAGATACTTATACCTTCGCCGTTCAGGGTACGGGCACCGCCCCAGAAATAGATGTCGCAGATGGGGGCACCAACATCCCCGACGGCACCACAACGGCTCTAGATTTCGGCAGCACCACGGTTGGCGGCACTCTGAGCAAAACCTTCACTATCAACAATACCGGCAGCGGCACCCTAAACCTCAGCAGCCTGACCCTGCCAACGGGCTTTACGGGTACTTTGCCAACGACTATTGCTGCCGGAGCAAATGCAACCTTTACTGTTAATGTCGATACTTCTGCGGCAGGCACCCCAAGCGGCACTCTGCAATTCGTTACCGACGACCCCGACGAAAATCCCTTTGACTTCCCTATCTCCGCCACGGTTACAGCCCCAGAAATAGATGTCGCAGATGGGGGCACCAACATCCCCGACGGCACCACAACGGCTAATGACTTCGGCAGCGCTGTTGTTGGCGGCACTTTGAGCAAAACCTTCACTATCAACAATACCGGCAGCGCCCCCCTAAACCTCAGCAGCCTGAGCCTGCCAACGGGCTTTACCGGCACTTTGCCCACTACTATTGCTGCCGGAGCAAATGCAACTTTTACTGTTAATGTCGATACTTCTGCGGTAGGCTCCCCAAGCGGCACCCTCTCTTTCGTCACCGACGACCCCGACGAAAATCCCTTTGACTTCCCTATCTCCGCCACAGTCACGGCGGCCCCGACTCCAGAAATCCAAGTCCTAGATGGGGCCACCGATATCCCCGACGGCACCACGACGGCTAATGATTTCGGCAGCGCTGTTGTTGGCGGCACTCTGAGCAAAACCTTCACTATCAACAATACCGGCAGCGCCCCCCTAAACCTGAGCAGTCTGACCTTGCCAACGGGCTTTACGGGCACCTTACCCACTACTATTGCTGCCGGATCGAATGCAACCTTTACTGTTAATGTCGATACTTCTGCAGTAGGTACCCCAAGCGGCACCATCTCTTTCGTTACCGACGACCCCGACGAAAATCCCTTTGACTTTCCTATCTCTGCCACGGTCACCGCGACCCCAGAACCGGAAATCCGAATAACACATGGACCGGCGGAGGTCACCGACGGCGCCACAACGCCTCTAGATTTCGGCAGCGCTGCTCCTGGCGCTCCTCTGAGCAAAACCCTTACTATCGAAAACATCGGCAGCGCTCCCCTGGACCTCAGCAATCTCGTGCTGCCAGCGGGCTTTACGGGCACTTTGCCGACGGGTCCCATTGCTCCCGGAGCAAGTGCGCCTTTTACTATTAATGTCGATACCGCTGCAGCAGGCACCCCCAACGGCGAAATCTCTTTCACTACCAACGATGGCGATGAAAACCCCTTTAACTTCCCTATCTCTGCCACGGTCGCCGCGACCTCGGCTCCAGAAATCCAGGTATTAGATGGGACAACCGACGTCCCCGACGGCAGCACGACGCCTCTAGGCTTCGGCAGCGCTACTCCTGGGGGCACTCTGGGCCAAACCTTTACTATTAATAACAGCGGCACCGCCCCCCTAGACCTCAGCAATCTCAGCCTGCCAGCGGGCCTTACGGCTACCTTACCCGCAACGATCGCTCCTGGAGCAAGTGCAACTATTACTATAAGCGTCGATCCTTCTGCAGCAATAGGTCCCATAAACGGCACTCTCTCCTTTGATACCAACGACGCCGACGAAAGTACCTTTAACTTTGCCATTTCCGCCGAAGTCACCGCGACCCCAGAACCGGAAATACAGGTACTAGATGCAAGCACCGATATCGTCGATGGCACGACAACGCCTCTAGACTTCGGCAGCACTACCACTGGCGGCGTTCTGACCAAAACCTTTACCGTTAATAACACTGGCAGCGGCCCCCTCAACCTGAGCGACCTGACCCTGCCAACGGGCTTTACTCTCAACGGCGCTTTCCCGGATACTATTGCTGCCGGAGGTACTGGCACTTTTATTGTTTCCGCTCCCTCTACGCCGGGAAATTTCAGCGGCGAAATCTCCTTCACTACCAACGACGGCGACGAAAATCCTTTTAACTTCGCCATATCGGCCCAGGTAAATGCTCCAGATATCCAAGTCCTGGATGGAACCAGTCCCATTGCCGACGGTACTACGACAACGGTCGGTTTTGGCAGCGTTGACGCAGGCGGGACTCTGAGCCGAACTTTTACCATCAATAACACCGGCAATGCTCCCCTAGATCTCAGCAACCCGACTCTGCCAGCAGGCTTTACCTTGGCCGCAGATTTACCAGGCACTGTGGCACCGAACGGGACCGCTACTTTTACGGTTAATGTCGATACTACTAACGCGGGATTGTTTGCCGGCGTTCTCCAGTTCGTCAATAGTGACAGCGATTCCAATCCCTTTGACTTCCCCATTTCCGCCACGGTTAACGTCGGCCCAGTTGCAATTCCCGATAGCAATTTCCAGACTCCGCCGACAAACGGTTCTAATACTGGCGCAACTGGCGGCGCAACTGGCGGCACAACTGGCGGCACAACTGACGGGGCAACTGACGGCGCAACTGATGGGGCAACTGATGGGGCAACTGACGGCGCAACTGACGGCGCAACTGACGGCGCAACTGACGGCGCAACTGGCGGCGCAACTGGCGATATCGATTGCACTTGTCCGGCTTTGCCGGGGATACCCTCTTTGCCCGGGCTACCCCAAATTAGCATCGATCCCGGCCCTCGAAACCCCGCTCTCGACGGAGACGATACACTTCTGGGCGATGGGGGTAACAATTTCTTGGCAGGCTCTACTGGTAACGATTGGATTCAAGGACTAGGTGGCAGCGATATTATAATTGGCGGTAATGGCAGTCCGAATCCGGTGGGCGGTGCCGATAGCGATATTATCTTTGGCAATCGCGGTAGCGACACGCTGCAGGGAAGCGAGGGCACGGATACTATTTATGCCGGCCAAGATAACGATGTCGCTCGCGGCGGCAAGGATGACGACCTCATGTATGGAGATGTCGGCAGCGATACTCTACTGGGAGACCAAGGGAACGACCAAATCTTTGGCGGGACCGGCGATACGGCTACTAGCGATGCGGGAGGGCAAGATTTCCTCGCCGGCGGCGCGGGCAATGACTTCCTAAGTGGCAATGAGGGCAATGATTCCCTTTCTGGCGGCGAGGGTAACGATACGGCTCGCGGCGGCACAGATGACGACCTTATATATGGAGATTCCGGCGACGACCTCGTGTTTGGAGATCGGGGCTCAGACAGTATCTCCGGCGACGATGGCAACGATACTATATTCGGCGGGACCGGCGATCAAAACGTCGGCGATGCAAACGGCCAAGATTTGCTCTCCGGCGGCGCGGGCAATGATTTCCTAAATGGCAATGAGGGTAATGATTCCCTTTCTGGCGGCCTTGGTAACGATACCGTTCGCGGCGGCACGGATAACGACACTGTGAAGGGAGATGCCGGCGACGACGTTATGTTTGGAGATAATGGCGCGGACCATCTCTGCGGCGATGAAGGCAACGATACCATATTTGGCGGTATCGGCAGCGATGCCGGAATTGGTCCTGCCGGTCAGCAAGATACTCTCTGCGGCGGCGCGGGAAATGATTTCCTAAATGGCAACGAAGGGGACGATCAGTTAGACGGCGGCACCGGGAACGATACTCTCCGGGGCGGCAAGGATAGCGATACTATTCTCGGCGGCGAAGGCTCGGACGTTCTTTGGGGCGATTTGGGCAGTGACTTCCTAACTGGCGAAGCCGGAAGCGATACCTTTGTCTTGGCTGAAGGTAGCGGCAGCGATACCGTGACTGATTTTACTGATGGTATCGACTTTATCGGTTTGTCGGGTCTGACTTTCGTGCAACTGACGGTTTCTGCTGGGGCTAATGGCGCCGATGTATTTCTGGGTACGGAGTTGCTCGCTACTTTTGCTGGCGTCGATAGTAATCAAATTACTCAAAGCGATTTTGTAGTTGTTTAATTTTATAGACAACCGCTGAGGCCAGAAACCCCTAGGCCAGAAACCCGGTTTTTCCCAAAAACCGGGTTTCTAATTCTCCAAGAAACCCCTAGGCCAGAAACCCGGTTTTTCCAACAATACCTTCGCCAATCCGAAAAAAATTCTGACTCGTAGGTTGGGCCCGGGCACGAAACCCAACAAGTACGTTGGGTTGAGCGGAGCGAAACCCAACCTACGGGAAAATGGCGAGGGTATTGTCCAAAAAACCGGGTTTCTAAATATTTGTTTATAGCTGAGAGCTAACCGCTGAGAGCTGACTGCTGAGAGCTGAGAGCTGACTGCTGACCGCTGATATCTAACCGCTCTTAGCCAATAAAATCTTTGACCAGTTCTAAAATCTGCTCTAATTCTGCCAGTAGCTCCGAGGCAGCCTCCAGATTGTTTTGCCGAGCCTGAATTTCTAGTTTTTTGGCGACTTCTGGCATTTTTAGCACTCCCACGCTGGCGCTTGCCCCTTTGAGCTGATGCGCCTTTTCGGCCAGGAATTTAAGGTCGTTTTCTTGGAGAGCGGTTTTGGCTTTTTGGAGGTAAGTTTCGCTGTCTTCGACAAAAGCTTGCAGGAGTTCCGCTTCAAATTCTACGTCTCCGCCGGAAATTTTGTGGAGGCGATCGCTATTAATTAGAGATTGCGGCTTGAGATTGGGGGATGGCGAATTGGCATTAGCATCCCGATTTATTTCCTTTGTCTGGGGCAACCATTTCTGGAGCTTTCCTTGCAAATCTTCTATAGTTACGGGTTTGCTGAGATAGTCGTCCATCCCGGCGGCCAGACATTTTTCGCGATCGCCGGTCATAGCGTATGCAGTCAGCCCGACTATAATTGTTTTTTCTTTCTCGCGCTGGCGCAGAGCTTTGGTCGCTGCATAGCCATCCATGACCGGCATCTGACAATCCATCAGAACGAGATCGTAAGATTCTCGCTCCAATCTATCCAGACATTCTCGACCGTTATTAACGCAATCTGCCTCATGTCCCAATATTTGTAGCTGATTGAGTACAACCTTTTGGTTAATAGGAGTATCTTCCACTACCAAAATTTTCCGTTTTTTCCCTCGATTGAGTTCGGCACCTGATGATATTGGCGCAATCTCTTCTTGCCCAATCGTCTCATGGCCGATCGCTTTATCCCCGCTTCCCTTATAGCCGATTCTTGGCGAGCCCTGGGGAGCCATAATTTCCAGCAGGGTTTCTTTGAGCTTGGATTCTTTGAGCGGTTTTAGCCAGCAATCGTCAAACCCCAGCTCCAGAACTTGCTTGGCTTTCTGGGCTAGATTTAGAGAAGCCATGATAATTAACTTCGTTTGGGGCAAGTCCGAGCGCATCACAAGGAGTTCTTCCAGAATTTCCTCATCTAGAGTTTCCTCGTCTGTTTTCAGTAGCAGCAGCATATCGATCGCCACGGCATCGTAAATAGTTCTTTTCCCAGCCGCAGCGAGCAAAGCAGCGATCGCCGCCGCAGGGCTATCGGCTTCTTCTAGCTCCATGCCCAAGGCGGCGGCAAAGAGGCGGGCCGATTGGCGATGGATGCGACTGCGATCGGCGAGCAAAAGCTTCTTGCCAATTAAGGGGCGATCGCTGCTCCGGGCAGAGGCGACGAATTCAAAAGGAACGACAAACCAAAACGTCGAGCCTTGCCCGAGTTGGCTTTCTATACCAATTTCGCCTCCCATCATTTCCACCAGTTGCTTGGAGATTGCCAAACCCAAGCCAGTGCCGCCATACTTGCGGGTAGTGGAAACATCTACTTGGGAGAAGGCTCTAAACAGCGTTGTCTGGGCTTCTGGGGAAATGCCAATGCCGGTATCGGTAACTGCGAATCGCAGTTTTGTAGATAGTCTTGCAGTTTGCTTGCTATTGGTAGCCGATGACTTGGCCTCCGCACTTGCTAATACATTATCGATAAACTCTTTGACAACAGCGAAAATACCTTCTAGTTCCGCAACTAGCTCTGGAACTCCATCCCAGCGGTTTTCTTCCCCTTGCACCTCCAATTGCAAAGCTACCTCGGGCATAATGCGGACGCCCAAGGTAGCGCTGGCTCCTGCAATCCGGTGAGCTACCTGGGCTAAGGCTGCAAAATCCCCAAACTCAAAAGCGGTTTTGAGTTGTTCCAGATAAATGGTAGTTTCCGAGGCAAATCTTGCTAAAAGAGTTTGCTCTAAAGTTCGATTGCCTCGGGTAAACTTTTGGATATAGCTTAAATCGATTGGAGGCAAGTCGGGCTCTGGTAGCAGCAGTTGGTCTAGCTTAACTTGAATCGTTATTTCTCCAGAATTAGTGAACTTAATTGCATTCCCTGCTAAGTTCAGAACAATCTGGCGCAGGCGGGAGTCATCTCCGATTAGCTTTCTGGGTATATCGCCATCGACTAACAGTGCTATCTCTAGATTTTTTTTCGCTGCCCCTGTCGCCAGCAAATCTACCACCTCTTCAAGGCATTTAATTAGGTTAAATTCGCGCTCGTCTAGCCGCATTTCTCCGGCTTCTAGCTTGGAAAAATCTAGAATATCGTTAATAATAGTTAGCAGATTTTTGCCGCTAGTTACTAGAGTTTTTACTAAATCTATTTGTTGGGAATTTAGGTCTGTTTTTAACAGCAACTCTGTCATGCCCAAAACGCCATTCATAGGGGTGCGAATTTCGTGGCTCATGTTAGCTAAAAATTGGCTCTTGGCTCGGTTGGCGGCGTCTGCAGCTTCTTTAGCTCGCTTTAGTTCGGCTTCTGCTTTTAAGCTAGCAGTGACATCGCGGAGAACTGCAAGGAAGCGAACGTTAGCTCCGCTGGAGTTGCGCTCGGCGATCGCAGAAAGCAAAACATCGACTATCTCGCCGTTTTTTTTAACGAATTGATAGGCAACATCTTTGACAGAGCCGTTTTTAATAAGCTGAGGCATAGCCACTTCTAGTGCGTAGCGACGCGACTCTTCGGTGACGAAAGCAGCGGGATTTTTACCTAGAACTTCCTCGCGCTTGTAGCCTAGAAATTCGAGCCAATAGTCGCTGACGCTGACGAGCCGGAAGTTGGCATCGGTAGAATGCAACATCGCTGGGGTGTTGTTGTATAGGGAGCGATATCGAGCCTCGCTCTCCCGCAGGGCAACTTCGGCTCGCTTGCGATCGCCAATTTCTTTACCAATCCCCAGAATACAGGGAATATCCTCTAAAGTAATTAGCTCGGCAGATAAGAGCATTATCCGCTTTTCCCCGGATTTGGCGCGCAAATCGAACTCTAGATTTCTAACGCAGCCGGACTCCTGCAACAACTGGGTTAATTGGGCGCGGTCTTCTGGGTTCGTCCATATATTTAGCTCGACTGAAGTAAAGCCTATCGCCTCTTCCCGGGCGTAACCAAAAATATCTAGAAAGCTATCGTTGACCTCGATATAGCGCCCTTCGGCCAGGGTAGTAATGGAGATAGCATCTGGGCTAGAGCGAAAAGCCACGGAAAATTTTTCTTCTGCAGACTGGCGATCGCGAATCTCCTCTTGCAGCCTCGCATTTTTCTGGAGCAGTTGTTTTTGCAACTGCCGGAAGCGCAATTGATTTTCCACCCGAGCCACCACCTCTTCTCTCTGAAAAGGTTTGGTGATGTAGTCCGCTCCTCCCAGGGAAAAAGCCTTCACCTTATCCAGCACGTCATCTTTGGCGCTAATAAAAATAACGGGTATGTCGCGAGTTCGTTCGTCTGCTTTGAGCAGTTCGCAGACTTGATAGCCATCCATCTCTGGCATCATAATATCCAGCAAAATTAAGTCTGGCAGAGTCGAGCTAGCAGACCTGAGCGCTAGCTTGCCATTTGGTGCGGGCCGTATCTTATAACCCCGTTCGGATAGCATCCCAGCTAGCAAGCGCAAATTGGTCGGAGTATCGTCAACCACTAAAATATTTTCTTTTTGTAAGGAAGTAGGCTCATTATTCATCGTTTCTCTTACTTTTTTCAATTAAATTTAAGATTTTATCGTATTCAAAGTTGTCCGCTAAGCTGGCTAGACCATTCGCTAGGGGTTCGTTTTGCTCGCTAATTTGGGCGATCGCCTTCTTGGTTAGCTCCACATCTAGATCGACGATCGCTTGCTCGAGATCTGCCAAGCAATCCCAACCTACCGCAGCTAGAGCCGTCGGGGTCAGGACATCCGCCTCCGTCCGGCTTTGCGAAGAAATAGAGGCTGAATTTGGGTCTTGATTCTGGTCCTCATAGACATAGCGCACCCCCAGATATTCGTTCATAGTATCAAAGATGTCTGCCTCTCGAAAAGGCTTGCGGATAAAATTATCGCAACCCGCAGAAAGAGCAACGGCTCGCTCTTCTTCTAAACTGCCGGCGGTTAAAGCAATAATGGCAGTTGCTTGACCCTTTGTCGTTCCTTTAATTCGCCTTGTTGCCTCGTAACCATCCATCACCGGCATCCGCATATCCATCCAGATTAAGTGCGGCTGCCAATCTTCCCAAATCTCAATTGCTTCTCGACCGTTGCTAGCTTCCCGAACCTCGAAGCCAAAGGGGGCCAGCAGTTTTAGCAACAGTTGGCGATTGTTCCATTTATCATCCACAATCAGGAGCCGATAGCTAGGTTGCTTTGGTTCTAAGGCAATAACGCGACGGGTCGGTTCTTTGGTTTCCACTTCGGCGGCTGTGGCGATAGTACATTGAATGTCAAACCTAAAAGTCGTGCCGGTATCTTGTTGGCGAGAAACATTAGAATTGCTTTCTTTTGCGAGGCTATCCGATTCGTCTTCTGTTGCCCCTGTCTTACTGCTAACCGTCATTTCGCCGCCCATCAGTTGCACGAAAGAGCGACTAATCGGCAACCCCAATCCCGTTCCTTCCCGGGATTGTCGGCCTGTTTTCGTCTGCACGAACGGTTGAAAAAGGCTGTCTAATTCTTCTGGGGCAATCCCCGAGCCAGTATCCGACACCTCGAATATTAAACGAACTTCGCTATCGCCTGCAGTTGCAGCGGGATCCCCCCCAAGAGGGAATGTGGGGAGAGGGGGGAGAATTTTTTCCGGTTCTTCCCACCCCTCCCTCCCTTCCCCATCTCTCCCTTGGGGGGATCCGGCGATGGGTATCTCAACGGGTTTTGACCGCACCCGATCTGCTGCGACCCGCACCGCTACGCCGCCAGAAGAGGTGAATTTAATGGCGTTGTTGACAAGGTTAATTAAAACCTGCCGTAACTTTAGTTCGTCAGTGCAGATATATTGGCTAACCTCGGGAGAGCGATCGAAGAGCAACTGCAAACCCTTATCGTCTGCCTTGAGTTGGAGCATTTCTGCTAAATCGTCCAAAAGACGATAGAGGTCGAAAATATTTTCGTTAAGTACAGTACGACCCGCTTCAATTTTGGACAAATCGAGGACATTGTTAATTAGACTCAATAAATGTTCGCCGCTACGATGAATAATGCCCAGATTTTCTTGGCTTTCCCGAGAAAGCTCGCTACTGCGCCCCATCAGTTGGGCAAAACCGAGAATGGCATTTAGAGGGCTGCGCAGTTCGTGGCTCATATTAGCCAAAAAGGCACTTTTCGCTTGATTGGCAGCCTCAGCGCGATCGGTCGCTTGCGCCAGTTCTGCCGTGCGCTGTTCTACCTTGCGCTCCAAAAGCCGATTGTAATCTTCTAGCTGGGCGTAGAGTTTGGCATTTTCCAGAGATATCGCCGCCTGGGAGGATAGCAGATTCAACACTTCCAATCGGTCGGGGGTAAAAGCTCCAACTGTTAGATTATTTTCCAGATAGAAAATACCTGCCAGTTTGCCTTGATGCAGCAGGGGCGCGCATAAAATAGATTTGGGCTTTTCTATAAGGATGTAAGGGTCGTCGGCAAACTTATCTTCGAGAGTCGCATCGCTGAGGACGACGCTATCTCCGGTGCGGATGACGTAGCGGACAATGGCATTGGCCAGTAAGGGAGCGCCGCTAGAACTAGCAGTTTCTATAGGAATGGATTGCCGCACCCGGACTTGCTCCACGGCGATCGCTCCCGATGCTTCTATCGCCCATTGCTCTTGCTCCCTCGCAGATTTTGTGCTGGCAGATTTTGTGCTGGCAGATTTTGTGCTGGCAGATTCTGTGCTAGTAGATTCCATGCTAGCTGATTCTGTGCTAGATGATTCTGTGCTAGCTGGTTCTATCTGGGAAATAGGCAAAATAAGATAGCCTTTTTCCGCTCCAGCATTTTCAATGGCAATTTTCATCATCTTGGCCAGGAGAGTTTCCAGGACTATTTCCCCGGCCAGGGCTTGGGAAGCTTTGAGAACGCTGAGCGAATCTAGAGCAGCGGAGGCATGAGTTCCGGTGCGAATAGTGCTAGTAGTGCTTGTCCTTCCAGCAGTTGCTTTAATGGCAGTAGTTGCGCTTGCCGGAACCAGCTCCAAAAACTGGGGATAGCGTTTTTCTAAATCCTCGACCTTGACGATCGCCTGCCAGCGAAGGTAGCCATAATGCGCCTTATTGATATAAGTCCTGGCAAATTCCTCCATACCTTGTTCTAGGTAAAACTCCGCCGCTAGTTCGTATGCTAATGCTTCTTCTTGGAGGTATCCAGATTCCTTAGCTCCTTTAATGGCTGCTTCATAGCCCCGAGCGGCCGCCCAAGCTTCTCCCAAAAGCCGCGCCCTCGAAGCCTCGACTAGATTGTATTTATGCTGAAAGTTGCTCGGAGCATAGCTTGCCCAGAGTTTCATTTGCTTCTGGTTGGCGGCGGCGATTTCCAGATATTGCGATCGCTCGCTACTGCTGGCACTTGGGCATTGGGCAAGCAGAGCGAGAGAATAGTATAAATAATGATTGGGAATAGCCAGCAATCCGGCTGCAGACTCTAGGTAGCGATCGGCTAAAGCGCCATTAGCTACGGCACCCGGATAATTTTTATGCCAATAACAAAGCATGGTTTTGGCTTCATAGACTAAAAACAGACAGCTAAAATTATTACTCTCTTGGAATAGGGGCAGCATCTCGGTTTCGTCAAATAGTTCGCCGATTAATTGCTCGCGATCGCTCTCCCGGTCGGTTAAATTAAAAACCAGTTGTGCCGAACTCTCCAGTAGATACCGTTGCACGTCCTGTTTGAGAGAGCGGCTCAGTTCGATACATTGCTTCTGCTGCTCTAGCACGAATTTCAGAGGCTCTCCCACCCAAAGCAGATTGAAGCAATAGTTGAGAGCCCCATAAGAAGCAAACTCGATATCGCCGGTTTCCAAGCCGACCTGAATATTATTGCGCAAAGGCGCTAGGGTTGTCCGGGCGTCTTCTTGCCAATGTCGGATAAAAGCATTAAAGAGTTGATCGACTTTGCACTTTATCTCTCGGCTGCCGAATTGCTCTAAAATCTGCAAGGCGAGATGGCCAAACTGATAGCCAGATGGGATATCTTCAAGAAAACTACAGAGAAGCATCCCATAAAAGGCATAGGCAAAAGCGGCTAAGGGGGAATTGCCAGCTTCTACGCATAAATCGACCATTGTAAAAGCCAAAGATGGCAGCAGGGCGGGATTGGCAATTAAGCTCGGCGCCCATAAACTAGCTAAAATGCGGATGGCTGCCAGTCGATAGGGGTCGGACATTTCTGGCAGATTGTATAAGCCTGCGATCGCCAGGTCTAGAGGCGGCTCTTCCTTTATAGAAACTCCCAGCATCTCCAAAACTGACAGCCCAAGCTCTATCGCCTCTGATATTTGGTTTCTGGCGATATACATTTGCATTTGAATATCGTATGCTCTGGCTCTATCTAGCAGAGTTTTGCTTTCTTGCAGCACCATCTCGGCAAGGGTTTCCACTTGCTCGTAGTTAGTATTTAAGTAAGCAGCTTCCATTTTTTCCAGATAGAGAGCCAAAGTCAGGTCGTATTCTGTTTGCCAAGGAGACGCTGCCAAAAGCTCTCGCCCTACCTGCAAATATTCTAGCGCCGACCCATAAGCAGTAGCTGCCTTAGCTTTTTGACCCGCCAGTAAGTTTAATTGGGCTATCTGGAGTTTTTCTGCTTCCTCCTCAACCAGGCCAATACTGCCATTGAACTGATTGACGATATCGAAGATGCGCTCTTCTAAGACAGAGGAATCTGTATTGGCTAGGAGCAAGCGCCCGATTTGCAAATGAGTCTGCTGTTTTTGGCGATCGCCCATTAAAGAATAAGCCGCTTGTTGGACGCGATCGTGCTGAAACTTAAACGAAACTTCGCGAGCTAGGATGCTTTTTTCATCTCCATCGGCTGGAACCGACTGCAAATCCTCCTGGCCCGACTTTTTCCCAGACTTTGCCTTGGCAGACTTCTTTTGTTTCTTCCCTTGTTTTTTGTTTTGTTTAGCCGCACCCTTTAGAGTGACGGCATCAGTGACGGCATTCTTGTCGCGCCCTTGCCGGATTTGGTCGGATTCATTCCCGATTAATTTGTACATTTCGTTTAAGGGCAAGACCAATTCCTCTTTCAGCGCTGGCCAGAGAGCGGCCAACACTGCCGCCGGTCTATCTTGGCAGATGACCGCTAAGGTGGATAAATCAAACGAGTTGCCGATACAAGCGGCTAACTGCAAAACAGATTGGGCATTTTCTGGCAAAAGCTCGATTTTGCCCGCCATCAGTTCCACCACATTATCGGTAATATTCCGATCTCGGATCTGCTCGACATCCCAGCGCCATTTTCGCTCCTGATAGTCGAAGCTCAATAAACTTTGGCTATAGAGTGACTTCAAAAACTCCACAGTGAAAAAAGCATTGCCCCCGGTCTTGGCATAAACTAGCTCGGTCAAAGGTCGAGCATAAGTCGCTTCGCAAGCCAGAGCGTCGGCGATTAAAGAGTTAACTGCTTGCTCGGTTAAGTTGCCCAAGCGAATTGTGGCTACCTCTCCGAAATCTTTTTCAAGATCGGCTCTTGTCATCATCAGCGGATGGTTGGCATCCACTTCGTTGTCCCGATAAGCGCCCAATATAAGTAAATTTTGAATGCTGGCATTGCTCGTTAAGCGTTTTAGCAAAGTCAGAGACGCCCCATCCGCCCATTGCAAGTCGTCGATAAACATAACTAGCGGATGCTCCGGTTGGCTAATGGCTTTGACAAAGTTTTCGCAAACTAAGTTAAAACGGTTTTGGGCTTCCTGCGCGCCGACTTTAGCTACCGGGGGCTGAGTCCCGATAGCCTTTTCCAAATTAGGAATAACATCGATTAGCACCTGTCCGTTATTGCCCGCTGCTGCCAGAATCTTCTCTCGCCATTGCGCTAATATTTCTGGGGTTTCGCTCAACAGGCTATCGCAAAATTAATTGAAAGCTTGCGACAGAGCAGAATAGGGAATATTGCGTTGATATTGGTCGAACTTGCCTGCAATAAAATTGCCTCGCTTAGCCGCGATCGGTTTATGCACTTCCCGCACCAAAGCAGACTTCCCAGTACCCGAATAGCCGGCAACTAGGAGCAGGGAGCATTGGGCATGGGGCATTGCGGAAGGATGGGGAAGGGTGGGAGGAACGGGAGAACTCCCTTGCCCCGAAGGAGCGATCGCAGCGAATGCCGCCATCAAGGTTGCGACCTCCGCTTCCCGTCCGTAGAGTTTTTGGGCAATTTGAAAGCGATCGCGCAGGTCTTGGCTGCCGAGGGAGAAAAAGTTAATCTGTCCGTTAGTTTCGAGCTGGTGCAGACATTGCTCTAAATCCACTTGCAAGCCATAAGCGGATTGGTAGCGATCTTCAGCATTTTTGGCCATCAGCTTCATAACCAAATCCGAAACCACCTGCGGAATAGCGTTGCGATTTTTTGCTGGATTGTTTGCTAGATGCGCTGCTGGATTATTCGCTGCTGGATTTCTTACTTCTCGGGGCGGTACCGGTTGCTGGGCGATATGGCAGTGAATCAATTCGAGGGGATCTTCGCTCTCGAAAGGCAGCCGCCCGGTTAGCAACTCATAAAAGGTGACGCCCAAGGAATAAAAATCCGTGCGATAGTCTATAGCTCGATTCATCCGCCCGGTTTGCTCTGGGGAGAGATAAGCGAGAGTCCCTTCGAGGACATTAGAACTATGGAAGGTTTGCGCTTCTCGCGAAAGTACCGTTGCAATGCCAAAGTCTATGATTTTGACTTTTTTTAAGGTCGAGTTGAAAATAATATTATATGGATTTATATCTTTATGGATAATGTTTTGGGCATGAATTTGACCTAAAGTTTCTGCAGTAACCTTAGCCAATTGGAGAAAATCCGCTAATTCCAGTTTTCCCGCCAGCCCTAACAAGGCCAAGGACTCGCCGCCACAGTCTTCCAGTACCATCACCAGGCGATCGCCTTTCTTTTCCAAAGCATAGGCATCCACAACTCCCGGCAGATCTAGGTTGCGGGTCACTTCATATTCCCGCTCGAACCAGGCAATCCGCTCTGGGGGAGGATAAAGGTCTTTGAGCATTTTGAGAATAACCGGGCGCGAATCCGACTCCCGGCGACCCCGATACACCAGCGAATTGCCGCTTTCATAGAGTTTTACGGCAATTGTGTAACCTGGAATCGCAAACATTTTTTTGCTCCTTTTTTGCTTGCTTTCTGCTGCTATATTTTAGCGCCTATTAGCCAATAAGCGAGGGTAGTTCCCTTGCCCTTGACCGAGATTTCCCCGCGTTCCTCAAAAACATACTTATCTTTCAGGCGCTCTGCAGTGGCAGCGGTCACTTGAATGCGCCCTGGAATTCCCTGAGATTCCATCCGAGAAGCTACATTAACCGTATCGCCCCAGAGGTCGTAAATAAATTTTTTGGTGCCTATAGTTCCCGCGACAACTGGCCCAGTATTGATGCCAATTCTAATTTGTAATGATTCTCTGCGATCGCCCTGTGTCAGGGAATTCCTAGCTTCAAACTTTTCAATAGCAGCTTGCATATCTAGAGCCATATTAGCAACAGAATCTGCATGGTCTGCTTTGGGCACTGGCAAGCCACCTGCTACCATATAAGCATCGCCAATAGTTTTAATTTTTTCTAAACCGTGCTGTTCGGTTAAATTGTCAAAAATGGAAAAAATATCATTGAGCAGAATAACCAATTCTAGGGCGGGGATGCGAGCGGCTAGGGGGGTAAAGCCAACAATATCCGCAAACATAACGGTTACGTCGTCGAAGCGTTCGGCCAGAGACCCCTGATGCTGTTTCAAGCGATCGGCGATCGCTGCTGGCAAAATATTGAGCAACAAGCGTTCGGACTTTTCTTGCTCCGTTCGCAGAGCTTTCTCGACTTTTTGGCGCTCTTCTATTTCTCTTTGCAGGCGAGTATTTTGCCTTTCGAGCATCTGTGCTTGTTCGATTAGCTGCTGTTGCAAGCGCCGCAGAGATATTTGATGGCGAACCCGGGCTAAAACCTCTTCATTTTGAAAGGGCTTTGTAATATAGTCTGCACCGCCGACGCCGAAGGCTTTTACTTTATCCCTCGTCTCATCTAGGGCGCTAATAAAAATCACCGGAATATCCCGGGTTTTTTCGTCTGCCTTTAATTTCTCACAAACTTCATATCCGTTCATCTCGGGCATATTGATATCTAGCAAAATTAGCTCTGGCAGCTCAGCCTGCACCGACCTTAAAGCCATCGGACCATTTAAGGCTTTGCGCGCCCGATATCCCTGCTCTGACAGCATCGCCGATAAGAGGCGCAGGTTATCTGGTTTATCATCGACAACCAGAATAGTCCCCAGATTAAACTCTAGATCGCTGCTCGTTTTCTGCATTGGCCAAAAGGGCATTGAGAATTAATAACTCCAAAAAGCAAGGGCTAGCGGTCAGCTCTGTGATTAAAGCTTATTGCTTTTTGACAGAGGGCAAAAAGGCAGCTTATTGCTTATTGCTGAAAGTTTGGCAAAAAGTTTTAAAAGGTCCCGCACACCAAGCCAGAGGCTGCGGCTACAAAGGAATCTCAATAATGAACTGCGCTCCCCCATCTGGGGACGAAATACAGCCCGGACTTACGCTTTCTCATCGGATTGGCACCATATATAGGTTTTTGCGCGGTGCCGCACCCTACGAATAGCGTCTTTGGGTAAGTCCTGACAGCGTAATTACCCCCTATGCTTTTCTACTATAAGTCATTGGGCATATTCGCATTGGGCATATTCACATTGGGCATTGAGCCGAAAGTTGCCAATCGCCTAACTTTCAAAACGACCTTGAGAGACTAGAGGAGCGAGGCAGAAGTAATCCACCAGCGCGATCCTTGTGGCCCAAAGGCAGGGTACAAGGCATTTTGAATTTTGAGTGAGAGAATTTTGAATTGGGCACAGCAGCCCTGTTTCGTTTTATGGTCCCCCCAAATTTCAGGCAATCCCCGAAACCAATGGCCCCATAAGCGAACCTGCAGAATTCTTTCATTCAAAATTCAAAATTCTTTCATTCAAAATTCATACCTTTGGACTCTGGCTTTGACCCACAAGGATCGCGCTGGCTAGTACAAGACTTACGCTCAGACGCTACCTATGTCCCCAGACCGATGGCGGCTCCAGAATTATGATACCCCTAAGCTATGAAGCCCTACCCAATGCGCAATGCCCGATGCCCAATGCCCAATAGAGTCTTGTTAATATTGAAAGCACGCGCCTGCCGCCCTGGGTTCAATGCCTGGGGGATGCTACTACCATACCTATAGGACTTATGCCTTCTTATCGGCTCGAAAGCTATATGTAGCTTTTGGTGCTATAGCAGTAAGCAGTTAGCTGTCAGCAGTCAGCTTTTAGCACCAGCATTGCCGATTTGTAGGTGCGTTTCATGTCGCCTTGCGAAACGGCCGTATGCCCCTACTGCTGACAAATGACAGCTATATATGTAAGTCCTGAGCAAGAAGTCTCCCTTTGCTTTTCTAATACTGAGAAATATGCCTTTAACTTTTAGTTATACTTTTACCCTAAGTTCTCTTTTAGCGTCTCTACCCCTGGATAGCCTGCTTTCCACCCAGGGAATCATGGTGATGCTCTTAGCTGCTTATGCTGTAGCCATGTGGATGTTCCTCACCAGCGCTCCGAAAGTTTATACCATTATGGTCTCGGATTTAGAAATCGCCAAACAGTTTTATGAAGGCATCCTAGAACTGCCAGCGGCTGAAGTTCCCCTGCATTACTACTACAATTACGAGCAAACTCTCGGGGCTACGGCGATAGATCCTATTTATATGTCAGCGGCTACCATCGGCACCGAGCCAGGTTTCAAAGGAAATGCAGGATTGTGGTATCAGCTTCAGAAAAATACCCAATTGCATGTTATCTCTGGTGCCAGCTTGGGAAACAAGAATCGCCAGCGCCATGTTGGCTTCGATCGCGATTGTCTGGAACAACTGTTGCTACGGGTACAGATGTCAGGAGTTAAATATAAAGTTCGCCGCGAAAAACCGTTTAATTTTTTGGTCAAAGATATGGAAAACCGCACTATTGAGATGGCAGAAGTCTCGAATTAGTCACAAAACTTGGGCATTGGGCATGTTCGCATTGGGCATTGGGCGTGACCCTCTTGGGAGGGGTAGGGGCGACAGCATTCCCGAGACAGCTTTTGCAAATAGAGCAAAAATATTGTATTGGAATGCGCGGGCCCCAGAAACCCATGTAGCCCACCGATGCCCAATGCGAACATGCCCAATGCCCAATGCCCTACACCGCAATTTACTCAAAATTAACTTCTATTTCTACCGAGCCTGCAGGATCTAAGCCAATATATCGGGCTCGGATTTTTTTCGTATTTGCCCGGACGGGTATTGGTTTGGCGATCGTCCCGAGAGAGAGCAGGTCGCCTTTTTTTAATTGTTTGCCTTCTGCAGCTAAGGAATCTTTGAGCCAGAGAACTACATTCAAAGGATGACCGAGTAGGTCGCTGCCCTTGCCCGCAGCTAAAACAGTTCCGCTTTCGTCCAAAAGTTCCAACTGCAAATTGGCGAGGCGCTTTTCCCATTCTTCGGTTGCAGCTAGGGGAATGGGATTGCCTAAGATACCAGAACGAGCGCCGACGTTGATGGCTGCGATCGCACTGGCATCTAGTTTCACTTTTTCGCTATAGACCAAATCTGCTAGTTCTATAAATGGAATCGCCGCATCGAGGGAGGCCAAGACTTCTTGGGGAGTTTCGGCCTGGTTAATCGCGTCCCTGCCCACCCGTACTATCAAATCTCCTTCGGCGATCGCTCTAATGCCAAAGTTCGCCGGTACAACTGCTCCATTCGCTCCATTCGGGAGCAGCATTTTTTCTAGCAACACTCCCCGCAACGGCTCCGCTACTTGAAAGCGCTCTCTTGCTGCAGCGTTCGTCAGTCCGGCTTTATAGCCTACTCTCGGCCCGAGAGTTTTGCTCAGTTCTCTCACGAACTGCTTTTGGATTTGCTTGCCTTGTTCCAGAGTCAAGTTAGCTCCGGCAGGGCTAGCGGGAGTCTTGCTCAGATAGCTTTCGGCGAGCTGCCGCGCCGACCGGGCAGCAGTCGGCGCGGCAGTCTCTGTAGCAGGCTCTGCCTCTGAAAGGCGATTTAGTTCTTCTTGAGATTTATCTTGTTGGCCATTGTTGCAACCTTGCAAAAGCAAGGGAGAACATAAGCTCAAAAATAGCAATAAGAAGGATTTAAATTTAGGCAGTTTCATAGGGGTTTGCTCTTTTCACCTGTAGGGATAGCATAACTGGTCTGGGGCGAAGCATCCCAGGACGGAAGTTACCGTTATACAGCCGAGATAGTTGTGGGGATGCTGTCGCCCCTACATTTTTGTTCATTACACTTATTTGAGAAACGCTATATCAAATCTGGTTAATTACCCACAAATCCCTTAGGGGCAATCTTTTCAAGGGTATGTTTTTTAGATTTGGCATTCAGCAGAGGTATCGAGAGACTGTAGGGGCGATAGCATTCCCGAGACAGGTTTTTTATTCAAGAAAATTATTGTATTGGAATGCTTCGCCCCAGAAACACATGCCGCCTACCGCCCTCCGGGCACGATCTCCGCCACTCGGATTGCCCCTACAAATACTGGAATTGATTCGAGGCGATCTACGATCGCCCCGATTGAGGCCATAATTACTGAAACTTTTTTAAAAAAATCACAAAAAAATATTCAAAAAGGGTTGACAAGCTAAAAAATAATGCTATACTAAAGTTGTCAGCAAAAAAAAAGGGGCTTTGAGCCCCCCAGATAGTCAAACTTATAAGGATAAAAAGATGAACGAATTCACCTGGGTCCTAAATGACCTCATCATCAACACTCAAGCCAACGACGAAAACCGTCGGGCTCTAACCCTCCATGAAATCTTAGTGTTGGGTTGGTTAGTATTCTATACCAGCGATCGCCACTATAGCAATCTCCTGCGCGAATGTAAGTTGACTCCAGAGCAGTGCCATGAGGCCCTGCAAGGATTGCTGGAACTAGACCTCATCCGCGTCCGCTAATTTCCTAAGCGGTGCAGAAATTATAAATTTGGTCCCCGGCTCCCCAAGGAGTCGGGTTTTTTTGCATTTCGGCAAAGATTTGCCAATCCACTACAGTTGAGCGAAACGCCCCTAGGCTAGGGGTGGGTTGGGAGGGGGATCGAAAGTAATGTTGGCATTAGGTATCTTCATTCTCAGAAATAACCTTATTGTCTATATTCCTGGCTATTTTAAACTTGGTAAACCTGTCGATAGTAAGCTCGATACTCTTCTGACAATAGTGGCTGCCACCAATCTTGGTTGTTCAAATACCAAAGCACAGTCTGGCGCAAACCTTCTTCAACAGTTACCGAAGGAGTCCAGCCCAACTCAGTTTTAATTTTGGTTGCGTCAATGGCATAGCGGCGATCGTGGCCGGGACGGTCTTTAACAAATTGAATCAATTGCTCGCAAGGACGCACTGGCAAGTTAGGAGCCAACTCGTCCATAAGCCGACATAACAAACGTACCAGTTCGATATTTTTCACCTCATTATTGCCGCCAATATTATAAGTCTCCCCCGGTTTGCCTAGGGCGATCGCGGCATCTAGGGCGCGGCAATGATCGCCAACATAGAGCCAATCGCGAATATTTTGTCCGTCTCCATACACTGGCAGCGGTTTCCCCAGCAAAATATTAATACACATTAGAGGAATGAGTTTTTCTGGGAAATGATAAGAACCGTAATTGTTAGAGCAATTAGTGATAATAGTGGGAAGGCCATAAGTATGGTAGTAAGCGCGAGCGAGATGGTCGCTACCTGCTTTAGAGGCAGAATAGGGACTATTCGGCGCGTATGGCGTAGTTTCGGTAAAGGGAGGATCGTCCGGGCCGAGACTGCCATATACTTCATCGGTAGAAACATGTAGAAAAACCCCGGTTTGCTTTGACCCGATTTGGTCTGAAGAATTGGTTTGGTCTTTTAAAAAACCGTTCCAATGCTGGCGAAATGCTTCTAAAAGAGTGAAGGTGCCGACAACATTGGTTTGAATGAAAGCATCGGGACCGATTATGGAACGATCTACATGGGACTCGGCAGCGAAGTGGACTATGGTATCGATCGCTTCTTGTTGGAGCAGAATATCAATTTTCTGGCGATCGCAGATATTCCCCTCTACAAAGCGAAAATTTTCTCGACTATCGACTAGCGCCAGATTTTGCCGATTCCCGGCATAAGTCAAGGCATCGAGTACCACCAGGCGATCGCCCGGATAGCGACTGCACCAATAATGGACAAAATTCGAGCCAATAAACCCGGCACCCCCGGTCACCAATAACCGACGAGGCGCAAGCGAAGCTCCTCCTACAAAGGCTCGCTTTTCCTCCAAACTCCAGCTTGATGTCATGCAGGCAATTTCCTTCAGCAATAGCAGACAGATACAAAACAGATTTTGACAAAAATCCCGCTAGGCCGCAATCCGGGATAAATTGGGACAAGGGGACAAGGGGACTGGGGGGACAAGGGGACCGGGGAGTGATAAAGTCAAAAGTCAAAAGTCAAAAGTCAAAAGCGAACAGTGACGCTAGTGGAGCTTCAAGCTTAAAATTGTGTGTGGCTTAATCCTAAATAGCTTACCAAAAGGTTGTTTCAGGAAATGTTGACTCACAAAATCAAGACTGACAGACCACAAGGCGCGATCGGGCGAACGGAGGGAGTGTTTCTTCAATGCATGACTTTTGACTTTTGACTTTTGACTTTTCCCTCGGTCCCAATGCCCAATGCCCAATGCCCAATTCCCAAAATCTCTGTGCATCTATGGGAGGAAAAAATTGTGGATAAACTGAATCGAGACGATCGCAGCAAGCAAAGGAAGCAAAAAAATGTAAAAGCGATCGCCGAGCTTCTGCGGACGGTATTGCAAACTCAAGATATAGCAGTAAAAGTAGGCAGCAAGGATAGCGCTATATACGTTGTACTGGAATCTGCGAGCATTCCCCCTCGCAAAAAATGGGTTTCTTACCTTAAATATACTCTGCCTCGCTTGCGGCTGGAATCATCGCTCCAAACCGTCAAAGTCTATGGGCGACAGCTCGGTAGAAAGCGTGCTGCTTGGGTTGAGGCTTTTGAGCTAGCGCGACCCAAAGCTAGCGATATTCAAAGAAGCAAAGTAAAACAAACTGTCAACTTTTTGTTCTGTTTGGTTGGCTGTAGCAGTTTTTTAATTGGTGCTAGTTGGAATTGGATTGGCGATCGGGAATGGCATAGTAACGCTGCCATTTTCTCAAGCAACCCAGAAACCATGTCGCTCGAACCCGAAACCACAAAAACGAAAGCAAATAATGAAACGCCAAGCGCGAGCGAGACAAATGAAGCCAAGAATCAATCTAACAATCAAGCCAAAGGTCGATTTAATTTACTCTTTGAATCCCTATCGCCAGACTCAAAAATAGAACCGATTCTTCTCCAGCCCTTCCCTTCCGCTAATTTAGTCGCTATATTCGAGAATATATCAGATACCATTGAGGCATCTCTGCCGCCAGCATCGATCGCAATTAAAGCAGTTGGCGATATTGTTCCGGGAACTAATTTTCCTAGCAACAAACTCCCTGCCAAGCCAGACTTGCTTTTTGAATCAGTCGAACCTTACCTCCAAGGAGCCGATCTTTTGTTTGGCAATCTGGAATGTCCCTTAACCCTGCATCCCTACAGCGCTAAAGATATCAGCCGTCCCCTAGTTTTCGCTTTCCGCGCTCCACCTAGCTACGCGCAGGTTTTCAAAAAAATAGGGTTTGACGTTATGAACATCGCCAACAACCATTCTTCTGACTTTGGTTCGGTCGGCCTCAAAGATACCATAGCGCATTTGGAAAAAGCTGGCCTAAAAACGATAGGCCAAAAGAATGAGATTATTTATCTAACGGTCAAAAACGTACCAGTTGCCTGGATTGGCTTCAGCACTTATCATTATCACAATTCCGTACATGACTTAGAAAATGCCCAGCGCTTAATCGCAGAAGCCAAACAAAAGGCCGAGATTGTGGTGGTATCTATGCAAGCTGGGGCAGAGGGAGTTGCAGCCAAGCATGTCAGGAATCGAACGGAAATGTTTTACGGAGAAAACCGGGGCAATGTGGTTCGCTTTGCTCGCTTTGCGATCGATGCTGGTGCGGATCTGATTTTAGGACACGGACCCCATATTACCAGAGCTTTGGAACTTTATAAGGGAAAACTAATTGCCTATTCTCTGGGTAATTTTATCGGCTATCGCAGTCTATCTACAGCAGGTCAGCTCAGTTACTCTTTAATATTAGAAGTAGAACTAGATTTGGAAGGAAACTTTGTTAGCGGCCAGATTATTCCCGTTCGCCTAGATCGCAAGGGCATTCCCCGAATAGATACCCAGTATGGCTCTGTAGATTTTATCGGGAATCTGACCAAGAGCGATTTTCCGCAAACACCTCTTATAATAGACAGCCAAGGAGAAATTGCCATTAAGCCTCAAGGCTAAAAATTAGGGTGTAGGGCATTGGGCATTGGGCATTGGGCATCGGGCATAGGAAGAGGCTGTCTTGGCAGGGATTATTAGTTTAGCGAGAAATTTATACTGGCCTTCAGCCTTCAACCCACCCCTAACCCCTCCCAGGAGGGGAACTAGACCGGAACTAGACCCAATTCCCCTCCTGGGAGGGGTTAGGG
The DNA here is from genome assembly GCA_010672965.1 of Oscillatoria sp. SIO1A7. Taxonomy (GTDB): domain Bacteria; phylum Cyanobacteriota; class Cyanobacteriia; order Cyanobacteriales; family Laspinemataceae; genus SIO1A7. The sequence goes on along the minus strand of JAAHFN010000037.1, from coordinate 10,343 downwards.
GTGGGTCTCTTACTTACCTTACTTACATAGGACTTACGCTTTCTCATCAGCTCTAACTCTATAGATAGCCTTTGGTGCGCGATGCACACCCTACATTTGGAGTCTATGCGTAAGTCCCGATACATATAATTTTTCAATAACGAATAGTCCCTACCCTTGTCTGGGGCAATCAAGACAGCGATCGCGTCTCCACAGGAGAATCGCCCCGAGCCAATGCCCGATGCCCAATGCCCAATGCCCAATTCCGCTCTTCCCAATTCCCTAATCATTAAGAAACGCATTTAGGGCTTCTTTCATTTCCTCTGGGTTTGTCGTCGAGGTTCCAAATTGACGGACTACAATACTAGCAGCCAAATTGCCCAAGACAGCAGCTTCCCAAAATGACCCGCCAGCGCACAAGGCAAGAGCGATCGCTGCCACCACTGTATCCCCAGCGCCGGTGACATCAAAAACGTCGGTTTTGTTAAAGGCGGGAATAGAATCTTCCTTGCCAGAGCGATCGAACAAGCTCATCCCCTCCTCGCCCCGAGTAACTAGAATATATTCTGCCTGGGTAAGTTCTAGAAGATCGCGTCCGGCTCTGCTGAGGCTTTGAGCATTAGCAATCTTGTAGCCCGCTGCCAGCTCGGCCTCTGGGAGATTCGGCGTAAATAGAGTCGCCCCACTATAGCGCTGCAAATCTTTCTGAGCATCTACAATTGTCAGATCGTGTTCCAAAGCCGCTTCAATAACCGGCCTTGTTAGGGTTCCATCTCCATAGTCGGAGCAAACTACTAAATCCACTGTAGGGAGCTGTTGCCGAATATATTCTGCTAGTTGCGATCGCAAAGTCTCTGAAGGTAACTCGTCAGACTTGCGATCGACCCGGACAACTTGCTGAGTAACCGACTGACGTGCATGGGCAGAAATCCGGGTTTTAGTTACTGTCGGCCGCTCCGGGTCAATTAATATGCCAGCAGTATCTACGCCAGCTTCTTCAAAAATGCCAACTAAAGCTTTACCTTGGTCGTCCTTGCCAGTGAAGCCGGCCACCTTGACCCGCGCCCCCAGCTTAGCCAGGTTATATATAGTATTGGCACCACCACCGGGCACTTGCTTGGTAGTTTCGTGGCGAATAATTAGCACGGGCGCTTCTCGGGAAAGGCGCTCTACCTGACCTGTGAGAAATTCATCCAAAGTTAAGTCACCCACCACCAGCACCTTTGCTTTGGAAAAATCCTGCAAAAGCTCGAAGCAGCGATTGGCTGATGAATGGAGCCGAGCCCCAAAAGGCGAATCTAAAACCATTAACAATTAATAATTAGGGTCGCGGGACTTATGCAAATTATGGGATTGGACTCTTAAGCAGTCAGCTCCGAGCAGTCAGCAGTCAGCTTGACCGCACGAGCTACCCTGGCATATAGCTTTGGCAACCCCTCGCCATTTTCCGCTATTGTTGGGTTGAACGAAGGGAAACGATCGCGTATTGGTTGGGTTTCGTGGCCGAACCTCTCCCTACAATATCGAGGGATTTTTGATTTTGGCGAAGGTATTGTTAAACAAGAGCGCGTTTTTGCAGGAGAATCGCTTATGGCCGATCGCTTAAACCGCTGACGGTGCGATCGCGAGCGCGTCTGGGCAGGAGAATCGCTTACATCTGACCGCTTATAGCCAGACAATAGCAGTTAGCTATAAGTAGCTAACTGCTTATAGCCGACTGCTGAGAGCTGACTCCTGAGAGCTGACCGCTGAGAGCTGACCGCTGAGAGCTGACCGCTGAGAGCTATAAACTACTTTAACTTTTGTTTTATGAAAGACATAATCTGAGTAGTCTGTTTCTTCAAAGCATTAATTTCGCTTTGCATGGCGGCAATTTTTTTCTTAAGGGCCTGTATTTCAGCAGCGCTAGCGCCGCCTTCAGCCCCAGCAGCAGCCCCAGCAGCAGCCCCAGCAGCAGCCCCAGCAGCAGCCCCAGCGCCGCCAGAGGGTTTCCATTTCTTTGCCTTAGCCATCGCCAGTTTGATGGCCCCCATTAGGGATTTTTTCTCAAAGGGCTTTTCGATAAATTCAAAAAACTCAAATGGTTCGGAAATTTTCTCGCTGACTTCCTCTTTGCGCCCGGACATCAAGACCAGAGGAATCATCCGGCCCTGAGTGTCGCACATTTTTTGAATCTCCTGAAACACCTCCCAACCGCTCACCTTCGGCAAGAGAAAGTCCAACATAATAAGGTTTGGGTTTGCTTCGCGGATTAGATTGAGTCCTTCTTCCCCATCTTTGGCCTGGAGAACATCAAAGTTACCTGGCGGTAACATATCTCGCACCATCCGCTGGATGACTTTACTGTCATCGATAACCAGGATCTTGTGACTTGCCACGACTGACTCCTCTGGTTGAGTGAAAGCTTAAGTAACTTAAGATACGCTTTTTTCTACTTTAGAGCTTATAAGCTCGCCGAATCGAGATTGCAACCAGCAAAGAGCCAGGAGTTAAGCTTTGGCTCTTATCTGGGAGGGACTGGGGAGCCCCGCCGAAAGCTAAAGCGGATCTCTTAGCAGGCTACAAACCAATTAGTGGAAAGGGTCGTACTCTTCCCTAGCCTAACCCAACACCTACGAAAATTGGCCTAAAATTGGCGAAAATTGGCGATAGGGTTGGGAGCGCGCTACCCCCTCTGCACCTAAAGCTTGCGCTAAAATGAGCTGAGCTTTAGGTGCAGAGGGAGAATTTCCACCCCCTGCCCGCAAGCCCTGGAATATTTTAACTTTCTATTCTATGCCTGCCAATACCGCATCCCTTGCTCAATCCTCCAAATCTCGTAAAAGCGCCCTGAAGGCAGAAATAGAAGCTATGCCCGATTGGCTCAGACGTCCCCTGGGCAAAGCCAGTGAAATTTCTACAGTTGAGAAAATAATTAAGCAACGTCAAATCCACACAATCTGCGAGGAGGGCCGATGTCCCAACCGGGGGGAGTGCTATAGCCAAAAGACGGCTACTTTTCTCCTTATGGGTCCTACTTGTACCCGCTCTTGTGCTTTTTGTCAAGTGGATAAAGGCCATGCGCCAATGGCCTTAGATCCGCAAGAACCGCAAAAGGTTGCCGAGGCAGTACAGTTGTTGGGTCTGCGTTATGTAGTGCTGACTTCTGTAGCAAGAGACGATTTGCCAGATGGCGGTGCTGGCTGGTTTGTCGCCGTCATGGAGGCAGTGCGAGAGCTAAATCCCCAGACTCAAATCGAGATACTGGTTCCGGATTTCTGGGGAGGATTCACCGATGGCAAAAGCCCAGCAGAATTGCAACGAGAGCGAATTGCTACGGTGGTTCGCGCAGTTCCCGCTTGCTATAACCACAATGTTGAGACGGTTAGGCGTCTTACTGGACCGGTGCGGCGAGGGGCAAAGTACGATCGCTCCCTTGAGGTACTCGATATTGTCAAGCAAATAAATCCGAATATTCCTACTAAGTCTGGGTTGATGCTCGGACATGGGGAAACTGAGGCGGAGATAATCGAAACTATGCAAGATTTGCGAGCCGTCCGCTGCGATCGCCTAACCCTGGGTCAATATATGCGTCCCTCCCTAGAGCATCTCCCCGTTCAAAAATACTGGAGGCCAGAGGAATTCGATCGCTTGGGAGACATTGCTCGCGAAATAGGCTTCTCCCACGTTCGCTCTGGCCCTCTCGTCCGCAGCTCCTACCATGCAGGGGAAGAGTTTTAAGTTTTAAGTTTTGAGTTTTTGGGGTCTGGTATCGTGCGATCGCTAAACCAAATGTCTGCGATCGCACCAGGTAAACACCTCACGCTCTGAATGATGCTAAAATGTAAGATGTTCTTTCCGCGAGAATCTTCAGTATGCTCGAACCAACTCAAAAGGTGCTGCAAGAAGCATTAACCTTATCTCCCACTGAAAGAGCAGCCTTAATTGATGCTTTAGTGTCCAGTTTAGATCGACCCGATTCCCGTTTGGATCGTCTCTGGTTAAGCGAGTCTCAAGATCGCTTGCAAGCATATCGCAGGGGTGAATTAGAAGCAATTCCAGCAGAACAAGTGTTTGAGGAGTTAAGATCTTTTTGAACGTTAAATTTTTAAGCGCTGCACGTCGCGAACTCCGAGAAGCGGTCAAGTATTATGAAAAACAGCGCACTGGATTGGGAAAAGATTTTCGCGATGAAGTGCTATCGACCATTGAACGAATTGTTGCATTTCCTTTGGGTTGGTCTTTATTAGATGCGGAAGTTCGTCGCTGTCAAACCAAACAATTTCCCTATGGGATTATTTACACGATAGAAAATGATGACATTATCATTATTGCTGTCGCTCATCTTCACCGAGAACCAGAATATTGGAAAGCTCGTATCTAATATCGAAAGCTAACTCGGGTTTTATGCAGTGCGATCGCGCTTCTGTCTGTGATGGAAGTTAAGCCGCGCGATCGCTCTTACAAAATGTCTGCGATCGCACCAGGTAAACACCTCACGCTCTGACAAGTTCAGTGGCGGCTACGAATTTTTCGGGAGAGCCGAGCGCGAGCGCGTTCTCGTTATAAAATAAGAAGCTCGTGCAGTCGTTGTTAATGTTCGAGTTAGTTCATTTCCGACGGTCGATCTGGCATTTGCTTGGACACAAGCAACTAATGTACCCTCGATCTTGGGACAGGCTAATTTTTTCTTTGAATTCGATGTCTGTTTCTTTCGTGCGCGTTCTGAATTTGAAATTCGTCCTAAACAACGCGAATGGTAAGCGATCGCTCTTACAAAATGTCTGCGATCGCACCAGGTAAACACCTCACGCTCTGACAAGTTCAGTGGCGGCTACGAATTTTTCGGGAGAGCTATTCGGTTTAGCATAGGGCTAGGCAGGGAAACATTCCAGGATCAGTTGAGCTAGTCCTGTGGTACGTCCGCTATTGTTAACACGTCTTGCTGCTGTGGCTAGATTGCTTCCGCAAAAGGTTTTGGTGCGTTACGCAGGAGCAGAGATTATCCATTTATTAATAGATTGCTCCCTGCTAACGCACCCTACGAGATAGGCTATCTAACTACAATATCTTCTCCTACAGATCGTTATGTAAAGAGCGATACAATATATTTAATAGTCTTGCCTGGTTGAGTATTTTTTAGCCGGATAGCTATTGGTTGAGGATCGTTTTGATTAAAAATAATGTCATTCTGACTAACGAAACCTTCTTGAAAACTCCCTTTACTTGTTTTAGTTATCGGTATTTCTGTCCCAGTTCCGGTATTCTGATTAGTACCGCCATAAATAAAACCGTGAAAGACACCAGGAGTATCTAGATAAATTGCATATTTGCCAGTACGGACAATTGGAAAATGCACATAGCTATACTCAGGTTGATTGTCTAAGTTTTCGAGCAATTGAACCGAGATTGGAATATTACGCGGACCGTGATGCGGGGGAGAAAACACATCGCTAAGTTTTGGAACTGCTTGAATTTTTTCCTCAGCTCCTGCGATGTTGAATTGTTGCCAAGCAATATCTACAGTTGACATGAATAGTCCTCCATTTTTCCTGAAAAGGATGTTTGTTAACAGAAACTGTCTGCGGTGACTGTAAGACCCAATCTGTACGATTAGCGTTCGTGCGAACCAAACTGTCAGCTCCAGATTGGGATAACAACTCCGGTAATGCGCCGAACTCACAAACAACCACAGAATCTACGCCGATTCTGGGGCAGTATGGGCTCCTACCATGCACATCAGTTAAGTTTTCTGAATAATGCCAGTAAGCATATAGTAACCGATCGCACCTTAACCAATCGATAATTGTTACAAAAATATACAAACTTCAGATGGCCAGCAGAATATTTAAGATAGGTCCCTTTGCCCAGATCCTGTAGATTTGGATAACCTCCGGTAATGTGCCTCGCAACTTGCCGCCAATGCTGCCCCAACTGTCATTAGCAAAGGGCCATTATCACCAGCTCGTCCAGGCGATCGCTCAACAATTCCGAAGCGATCCCACTGGGAATTTTCAACCCTGCTCGGGTTTGCGAGATATTATCCCGGAGGAGCTTTTGCAAAGTGATGCGATCGACATAATATTAAGATTCCCTTGAGATATTTTAAACTTAGGCTAAAACATCTCAAGGGAATAACTCTCATTTTTTATAACTCAAAACTCTCAAGCTCAGAACTAAAAACTTTAATTATAGGCTCGCATTTCTCCATTTTTCAGGCGATCCATATAATCTTTGAGGTCGGCGGCGACTTCATTAGAGAGGATAAAGCCCCCCAGCATATTGGGAAAAGCCATTGTTAGCAGCATCATATCGCTGAAGTCTAGAACAGAACCCAGATTCACGATGGAGCCGATAAAAACGCAAACCACAAAAATGACCCGATAGATTTGCATCGTCGGCTCGCCAAACAAGTAAGTCCAGCATCGCTCGCCATAGTAACTCCAGGAAATCATCGTGGAGAAGGCAAATAGAAATACAGCTAAAGAGAGGATGATGGGGAACCAGCTAATCGCGGAGCCAAAAGCCTCTGCAGTCATTTGCACTCCCTTAAGCTCGCTGTCTTTATAAACGCCAGTAATGACAACTACCAAAGCAGTCATATTACAGATGACCACGGTATCGATGAAAGGTTCGAGCAAAGCGACTATCCCTTCTCGAACCGGTTCCTCGGTGCGAGCAGCGGCGTGAGCAATGGCAGCAGAACCAATCCCGGCTTCATTGGAAAAAACAGCTCGTCTAATTCCCTGGACTAGCACGCCAATAAAACCGCCTTCAATAGCTTTGGGAGAAAAGGCTTCCTGGAAAATAGTGCCAAAAGCAGCGGGAATTTGAGGAATATTGGTGACCAAAATCCAGAGAGCGGCTAGGACGTAGATGAGGCACATGGCTGGTACTAAGGCTCCGGCCACAGTCCCAATGCGCTGGATGCCGCCGATAATTACTAGCCCGACTAATACGGCAATTATCAGACCATAAATCCAATTAGGTATGGGGATAATTCCGGCAACCGCCGAATAGGATTGGTTGGCTTGGAACATATTGCCGCCACCGAGGGAGCCACCTATACAGAGGACGGCAAAGATAATGGCCAAGACCTTGCCCAAGGGACGGAATCCCTTTTGTGCCAGACCTTTGGATAGATAGTACATCGGACCGCCGGATATTTTGCCATCGGGTAGGACTTGGCGGTATTTCTGAGCCAGGGTACATTCGACAAATTTGCTGGTCATGCCGAATAAACCAGCGAGGGTCATCCAGAGTACTGCACCGGGTCCGCCTGTTTGGACGGCGATCGCAACCCCAGCAATATTTCCCAATCCGACAGTAGCCGAAAGTGCTGCCGCTAGGGCCTGAAAATGGGTCAGTTCTCCTTGTTCTTCTGGATTGTCGTAGCGCCCTTGAACCACCTCCACGGCGTGCTTGAAGGCTTTAAAGTTGATAAAGCCCATGCGGATAGTGAAGAATATAGCGCCGCAAATTAGCCAAAGCACGATCAGAGGGATGCCAGCGATGCTGACAAACAGCACGCTCTCCATTGCCCCTACAATCGCGGCAAAAATTGCATCTATGCTTTCCAAAAAACCGCCCGAGGCAGTACCTTCGGCCTGAGCCAGAGCAATGCTCGGCAGGGCCATAAATATTAAAAAGAGGACTATTAAAATCCAGGGTTTTTTCATATTGTCTTGTATGGGATCTCTTCCAATTCGCCAAGGCTTCAAAAACTATAGTGAATTGCTAGTATTCTGTCAAGACAGAATTGGGCATGTTCGCATTGGGCATGTTCGCATTAACTGGGGTGTGGGGTGTGGGGTGTGGGGTGTGGGGAAAAGAAATAAATACCCCCTACACCCTACACCGTGCACCCCACACCCTAAATAAGGGAATTGGGCATGTTCGCATTGGGTATGTTCGCATTGGGCATTGGGGGACTTGGGGACTTGGGGGACAAGGAGACTTGGGGACATGGGGGACAAGGAGACTTGGGGACTTGGGGACATGGGGGACAAGGAGACTTGGGGACTTGGGGACAAGGAGACTTGGGGAACCCAGGAAGTTTTGAGTTCGAGCGCTTGAGAGTTTCTTCTCCCTACACCCTACACCCTACACCCTACACCCTAGTTTTTAGAGCGATAAACAACGAAGACGCCGAAGGAAACGATCGCGCCGCCAATTGCCACAGTCCAAGTCAAAGGTTCTGTTAACAGCAAGTGACCGAGCCCTAGGCCAATTATGGGAACAATAGCCAAAAATGAGGAGATAGTGTTGGCGCTATAGCGACGAAATAACTCGGCTCGCAAGGCCAGACCGATAGAATTGGTAACTAGAGCGTTATAAGCGATCGCCAACCAAGAGATGGAAAACTGGGGAAAGGTGAGAGGAGACTCGAAGATAAAGGCTCCTAGCCAAAACATGGGTAAACTCAAGACCATTTGCCAAAAGATAGCTTGGATGCTAGAAACCGAGCGAGTTACTCGGCGAAGATGCAAGACTATCAAGGCTAGGAAGACAGAGGAGAGTATGACTAAGCTATCTCCCAACCAACTGGCACCGCTCCCCAGAGCGAGGCGATCGCTAAAAGCAATTACTACCCCAGCAAATGTCAAGGACAGACCGACTAATTTACTTCCTTTCAGCCGCTCTTGTCTAGCAATTAGGCTATTGAAGATGGCGACAAAAAACGGATAAATCGCCATAAAAACACTGGCTCGTATCGATAAAGTCCATTGCAATCCCCCCAGCAGAGCTACCTTAGCTAGTAGAAAGAGAAGGGCGGAAATGCAGTGCGATCGCCAAATTGTTAGAGAAGGCGGTTGTAGTTCTTCTCCCAGAATCCGGGCATAAACCCCGAGCGCTCCGCTGGCCAAAGTAAAAACTAAAGCACCGAAAAACAGGGGCGGAAATTGCCTTAGACCCACTTTGGCAGCAACCATACCGCTGGCAAAAATAATGCAGAGCATCAGAGCGAGACCTACTGCTACTAGAGGTATAGACGTGCGATCGTTTGCAGTTACTTGCTTGCTCATAGCTCCATCATGTATGAATTTCGGTCTATTCTCTCTATTCTAGAACTTACGCATAGACAGTATTTGTAGGGTGCCGCACCGCGCACCAAACTCTCTCTAGCTCCTCCCAACCCACCGGGAGCATTTCACTTTTGTAACAGAGCAGCCCTCTGGGCTTCGTTTGTATAGCCGCGCCAGGCTGCCTTTTAGGAGCGGCTTGCGCCTATAGGCGTGTTTGCGGCGTCCGCTTCAAAATTGAAATGCTCCTCCCAACCCACCTCTAGCCTAGTGCCGCTGCGCGGAATTCTCTCATTCAAAATTCAAAATTCGCGCATTCCCCTGCCCCCCTTCCCCTCTCTTCCCTTTCAAGGGTATGTTTTTTATAATTTCCTCGCAGGAGCGCGGTCGGTGGGCTGCATGGGTTTCTGGGGCGAAGCATTCCAATCCAATAATTTTTTGTATAGCAAAAGCTATCTCGGGAATGCTGTCGCCCCTACGTCTCGGGTCGATACTCTTGAATGCCAAATCTAAAAAACATACCCGCCGATTGCCCTCTCTTCCCCCCTGCCCCCTGCCCCCTGCCCCCTGCCTCTTCCTATGCCCCATTCCCAACTCCTATAGGACTTACGCATGGGCTCTATATCTGGTAGGGATCAACGGCCGGAGTACCCCTACACTTAGGGCGCATCTCCACAATTTGCGTAAGTCCTATACTATAAATTTACTTGATAAGTCTTGCCAAAACTGCACCCATGAGGATGCCGATAATTCCCAGTACGGCACTGCCGAGCCAATAAACAATTGCAGGCAGAAAGCTGCGCCAGCTCTCTCCTCCATTTAAGGCATTGCGCAGGAGACTAAAAGTTTCTAAGCTATAAGTAGAGAAAGTAGTATAGGCACCCAGGAAGCCAGTAGCAACTAATAAGCGTATTTCTGGGGAGATACTTGCCGATGGTATTGGGAATAAAGTCACAAAAAAGCCCATACCGAAACAGCCGGTGATGTTAATGAAAAAAGTACCATAAGGAAAGAGAACGCCGAAGCGCTGGGCAAACCATAGGGTGAGATAGTAGCGGCTCAAGGCTCCGGCGATCGCGCCAAAACCGATAGCAATAGGATTGCGAATTGTCGGATCTTGCAACATGGGAAGAGGTAGAAGGGACGAGGGGACAAGGGGACCGGGGGCATTGGGCATTGGGCATTGGGCATTGGGCATTGGGCATTGGGCATTGGACATTGGACATTGGGCATTGGGCATTGGGCATTGGGCATTGGGCATTGGGCATTGGGCATTGGGCATTGGGCATTGGGCATTGGGCATTGGGCATTGGGCATTGGGCATTGGGCATTGGGCATTGGAATTGGGCATTGGGGGGATGA
>JAAHFN010000036.1 GCA_010672965.1 Oscillatoria sp. SIO1A7 | reverse complement strand
AGATGGGGGGAGACAAGGGGAGATGGGGGGAGACAAGGGGAGATGGGGGGAGACAAGGGGAGATGGGGGGAGACAAGGGGAGATGGGGGGAGACAAGGGAGATGGGAGTACCCACTCCTTCCCACTCCTTTCCAATGCCCAATGCCCCATGCCCCATGCCCATTTACCTATGCTTGCGCCAAAACTTTTCGCCCCTCTTCCTTCTCTTTCTGCAAAGCTGCATAGAGACGATTGAGAGCGTTGACATAGGCATAAGCCGAAGCGACGATAATATCCGTGTTGGCAGCATGGCCGGAGAAGATGCGATCGCCGTGTTTCAGACGAATAGTCACTTCCCCGAGGGCGTCGATGCCAGCAGTAACGGACTGCACCGAGAACTCAATCAACTGGTTCGGCATATTCGTTACCCGGTTAATTGCCTCATAAATGGCATCAATTGGACCAGTACCGATCGCCGCATCGGTAAGTTCTTCTCCTTGGGGATTGCGCAAGGTCACCGTAGCAGTTGGACGGCTGCTGCTACCGCAGGAAACCTGCACCAGTTCCAAGCGGAACAATTCTGGCGGCTGTTGGATTTCGTCATTAACGATTGATTCGAGATCCCAATCGGTAATCTCTTTTTTCTTATCCGCCACTTCCTTGAACTTAACAAAGGCTTTATTCAACTCGCCCTCGGACAGTTCAAAGCCAAGTTCTTGGAGGCGGGAAGAAAATGCGTGGCGTCCCGAGAGTTTGCCCAGGACTATTTGGTTATCGTTAAAACCAATAGACTGAGCGTCCATAATCTCGTAAGTCAGCTTGTGCTTGAGGACGCCGTCTTGGTGGATTCCCGATTCGTGAGCGAAAGCATTAGCGCCGACAATTGCTTTATTGGGCTGCACCAACATACCCGTCAGGTTAGAAACCAAGCGGGAGGTTTTGTAGAGTTGGCGGGTATCTATATTGGTGAGCGGTTCTTGGGATTCTGGCTCTCGCCCGAAGAAGGGGTTGTAATACTTGCGTCGAACGTATAGCCCCATCACCAATTCTTCCAGAGCTGCATTGCCCGCTCGTTCGCCAATGCCATTAATCGTGCATTCCAACTGACGGGCACCATTTTTGACCGCTTCCAGGAAGTTAGCAACCGCTAAACCCAGATCGTTATGGCCATGTACGGAGATAATTGCTTGGTCGATATTGGGGACGTTTTCTTTAATGCCCCGGATTAAGGCACCAAATTCACTCGGGACGGTGTACCCCACGGTATCGGGGATATTGACCGTGGTCGCACCAGCGGCGATCGCTCTGGTCAGCACTTCATAGAGAAACTCTGGGTCAGAGCGCCCCGCGTCTTCTGGAGAGAATTCCACATCCTCTACAAAAGACTTGGCATAGGCCACCATTTCCTCGGCAGTTGCCACCACCTCAGCTCTAGTCTTCTTGAGCTTATACTCCAAGTGAATATCGGAAGTAGCGATAAAGGTGTGAATTCTCGGCTTCGCTGCTGGTTTTACCGCTGCAGCGGCTGCCTCGATATCCTTCTTGGTTGCCCGTGCCAGACCGCAAATGGTTGGGCCAACCTCCGTCCCTACTACCTCGGCAATTTTTTGTACCGCTTCAAAGTCCCCGGGGCTAGCGTAGGGAAAACCCGCTTCGATGACATCCACCCCTAGTTTTGCCAGTTGGCGGGCGATCGTCAGCTTTTCATCCATATTCAGGCTCGCCCCCGGGGACTGCTCTCCATCCCGCAGGGTCGTGTCAAAAATAATGATTCGGTCTTTTTGGTTTTTCATACTAGAGAGATCCAATTTACTTTTCTCCTCACAGTCTAAACTTAAACCGGCCTAATAAGTTTACAGTTAGATATAAGCAACTAGCAATCAAATTAACCATCTACTTTTTCTATTTTGTCGCGAATATCATTCAAGTCAATATACCTATCTGTTGCATTGCGCAGTTCGCGAGCAATCATCCCTTCTGTGGATACGACAGTTATATGTGTATTTTTAGAACGCAAAAGTTCAATAGCACGCTCGAAGTCTCCATCACCGCTAAATAATACTACCCGGTCGTACTGCTCTACCGTATTAAACATATCTACGACAATTTCAATATCTAAATTGGCTTTTTGCGAATAGCGTCCGGAAACGTCATCGTAGTATTCTTTTAGCAATTTTGTCCTAACTGTATAGCCCAAACTAATTAGGGCATCTCGGAATCCTCTTTGGTCTTGAGAGTCTTTCAATCCCGTGTACCAGAAAGCATTCATTAACTGAAGATATGGCTCGTTAGTGGTGAAATAATCTAATACTCTTCTTGGGTCGAAAAACCAACCATTTTTCTGCTGTGCGTAAAACATATTGTTCCCGTCCACAAAAATGGAGAGACGTTTTACTGAAAAACAATTCATAGAAGCTTAGACCTAATATTAGGATTAATTTTTTTTAAACTTAGTCTTTTATTATAGCATTTTTTAAGAAAGTCGGTATAGGGCGATCGCTTCTATGGCCTTAGCGCCAAGGCTAATGTAGCGATCGCTCCCTACCGAAATTTACCCTATTTTAGTTAAGCCAATCGGCGATCGGGCTATTTCTCTGCCCTACAATTAATAAATCTATTGCTTTTACTATAAGGTGCAGAAAGCCTCAAAGCATCTGCTTTTTAAAGAGGCGATCGCCTGCAAGGGAAGGACTATCTCCCTCCATTGATACAAAGCATAGGCAATATATATAATTGCATTTCCCCGTCTAACTGAAACCATAAAGAGCTAAAACCGCAAATATTAGGCGCTAATATTGGGTCTATTGGCCGCTAATATTGGTATTAACAGTATTGTTTAATTTCAGTGTAAATTACCCACTCAATCATTGTTAGTTTGTTTTTTCGGGCAAATTATCCAGTATATCTCCTAGTTCTTTATTTCTTGCTGTTGGCATAATTCTTGGTAGGCGATCGCAGAGTATATTGATTTTGCTTATATATATTACTGGAGACATAGCCCCAAATATTTTATACCCAAATATTTTATAATTTGTTCCCTGCATTCATCCCTAATTTACTCCTCAACAGTTAGACAGAGGAACATACAGGGAGAAAAGGTTATTATCGTAAGTTTAAATTTAGCAAAATAGCATTGACCTTGAGCTTTCTATCCTACAACAATAGGTTATAAGGACGAAAATATTAAGGGTGATATCAACAAATCGTTTAACCTCCGCACAAACACGGAAGAACGCTTTTTTGTCCCAGATAGATTTACCGAGTTGCTCGTCAACCAATCGCCTTTCACCCAGTGACTCAAAAGCTAGGCCATAAAGCTTTATAGGACTTGCAACTAGCATTCTACCCTACCTTAACTATAACACGCTTTAATAAATTTTGCTATATTCCTAGACTCCCGAGACTTACCCAGATCCAAGTAACCGCTCTCATTGGCCTTACGGGTGGAGCGTTTTTGATACTGGAGGTTATTCCCCTGCAAGGGGATGAGCGCAGGGGAATAGTCTTGCTGAGTAGGTTTTTTATATTTTATCTTTTTGAGGCAAGGGCGTAGCAACCTACTCTTCCTACAAGATGTAGGGGCAGAAACATTTTTCTAGCCGCCAATGTTGGTAGCTAAAAATATTGCGATCGCGACAAATGCAGATGAGACTTGCAGATGAGACTGCTACGCACCCACCTACAAGATCGGGACTTACAGTTTTTTGCCAGAACTAACGCTATAATTAGAGTTGGGTACGCAGTGCTACACCTACCAATAGAGTCGTGTAAATCCTGAATAACTGTTCCCTAGTTGCTGAGGCCGCTCTCGATCGCCCATCTAGCCAGTTCTGTGCGGTTGTGTAAGCTTGTTTTCGCCAGCATACTAGAAACATGACTTTCTATAGTTCGCTGGCTCACTTTCATTATCTCGGCTATTTCCCGATTGGACATACCCCGAGCTACAAGCTGAACTACTTTCTTTTCTGTAGGGGTCAAATCTACATCAAACGGAACCATAATTTTTGGCCCACCCCTAGAGACATTCTTGCCACTATCTAGCACGCGCTTGTACTGTTTGAGGGAGGATTCTACTTGGGCCACCAATTCTTCCGGTTCAAAAGGTTTGACCATATATACATCTGCGCCAGTGTTTAAGCCTTTAACTCGGTCCTGGCTTTGGCCTTTTGCCGATAAAAACAAAACAGGGATCCAGTTTATATTCGGATCTTCCCTTATTTGTTTGACAAAAGCATAGCCGTCCATTTCCGGCATCATCACATCGCAGATAATCATATCTGGAATTTCTTCTTGGAGAATATCCATTGCCTTACGGCCATTTTCTGCTGCAATTACCTCATACCCTCGAAATTCTAGGTAATCCTTGACCAGCAAGATCAGATTAGGGTCGTCATCAATTAGCAGCAGTCGCTTTTGTTCGCTTATACTTGTTGCCGTCATATTGTGTTATCGCCGCCTTGGATAAATATCGTAAAACATTCCCCGCCTTCCCACCGCCTATCCCATACAAAAGCCCGGGGCGCAAGCATCATCGGTTTTTTTATTTTTTTTTGACCGGGTAATATGTCTTACCATCGAGTTGCACCCCATCAAGAGCGCGATCGCACTTCCGCAGAGCGCCCTATTCCAAACCTCATTATATATAAGTTTCACCAACCCTGCCTTGGTTTGCATATTCTAGCTTTCAGCTTTCAGCTTTCAGCTTTCAGCTTTCAGCTTTCAGTTTAAAGTATGGGCCATAAATGCATATTCTAGCTTTCAGCTTTCAGCTTTTAGCTTTTAGCTTTCAGCTTTCAGCTTTCAGCTTAAAGGATGGGCCATAAAAGCATATTCTCTAACGACCCGATCGCCAATTAAATGTTCTTGAATTATCCGTTCTATGACTGGCGGCGTTGCGGAATGATACCAAATCCCATCGGGATAAACCAGCAAAATGGGTCCAGAGCAACAGACTCGCAAACAGTTTGCTTTGGTGCGAAAGATATAGGGCCGTTTTGAGGAAGGATCTTCTTTTTCCGAGATGGCAGCGACCTTATCGAGCCCCAATTCCTTTAGACGTCGTTTTAGATAGTCCCAAGCTTCAAGCCCGACTTCTTTAGAGCAGCACTTGGCTTTTGTCTGGTCGGCGCAGATAAAAATATGACGCTGAATTTGGTCAACGCCCAAGCTCCGGGCGCTAGAAACACAAGCGAGATTTTCTAGGGTTTCTTGCTGCTCGGAAAGCTCTGGGGAAATCGATGGGACTGCTGGATTGTCCGTCATAGTCAAAACTAATATAGCAGTAAGTAAGCAGTCAGCCGTCAGCGGTCAGCTTATGCGCGGAGCGCGGAGCTACGCCAACAGCACAAGTATGCCGTTCCTAGCCAGGAGCGAACTTTGAACGATCCTAACCTTAATGCGTAGTGGTGTAGAAAGCTTTTGCTGAAAATATTGAGCGGGGTGTTAGCCCAGAAGAGTTGGCTAATTTCAGAAATATAGTCATATCAAATAAGGATGAGACACCACGATCTATCTACATTTTGTCTCACAAAGATGCGTATTGCTCTATCTGTAGCAACAAGATGTTGTTGCTCCGGTAGAAAATCGCAGCTATAGCCATGTATGGGTAAGATGGCAGGACTAATGCAGCGATCGCAGCGATCGCTGACTGCTGATAGCTTACTGCTATAGAACGCACCGTATATGGTGGTTGGCAAGCAGGCCAGACAGCTCTAGTTCGGAAACCCGTACAGGGAGATCGGTTGCGCAGAGCCAATCTCTCGGGATAAATTAGCACTCAGGAGTTGAGAGTGCTAATCTAATTACTCATCAGCTATCAGATACTAGAGGATCCTTGGCGAGTCGCTCTAAGACTCACCCCAAGAGGCAAGCGTCCCGCGCGAAAGCTGAAGATAAATTTGTAGTCAAGAGGATTTTGTATGGCAGCTGTATCTCTAAGCGTTTCCACTGTTAAACCCCTGGGCGATCGCGTTTTTGTCAAAGTCAGTGCTTCCGAAGAAAAAACGGCTGGAGGTATTCTCCTGCCCGACACCGCCAAGGAAAAGCCTCAAGTTGGCGAAGTCGTGCAGACGGGTCCTGGCAAGCGCAATGACGATGGCTCCCGAACTGAAATGGAAGTCAAAATTGGAGACAAAGTTCTCTACTCTAAATACGCCGGCACCGACATCAAATTGGGCAGTGATGAGTATGTGCTGCTGACAGAAAAGGACATCCTAGCTGTCGTTTCCTAGCTTTTTTGTCCGAGAGCGAATCTCAAAAAGGCTAATTGCTAAAGCCCCAGCATAAGAGGCAAATTGCCAAAAAAGCAGCTATTAGCCTAGAAGATAGCTCGTACTCTCGCCAGTCGGCAAGCTTTGGGAAAAGAAGCTCCTGAGTGTTAGGAGCGCTTCGGCCGATTGTGGGGAGTCCTCCAGCTTGGTTCGGCGAGGCGATCGTAGCAAAAGCGCGATCGTTCTTGGAAACCCGAAGCCAAGCAAAAAGCAGATGCGCGCATCTAGAGCCAAGGGCTCCCTGCGCTAAAAACTAATCCTAATATTCAACTGCGATCGACACCTATGGCTAAGCGTATTATCTACAACGAAAATGCTCGTCGCGCCCTGGAGAAAGGCATGGATATCCTGGCGGAATCCGTGGCTGTGACCCTCGGTCCAAAAGGGCGGAATGTGGTCTTGGAAAAGAAATTTGGCGCTCCCCAAATTGTTAATGATGGCGTTACGATCGCCAAAGAAATTGAATTAGAGGATAATGTCGAAAATACTGGAGTCTCTCTAATTCGCCAAGCTGCCTCCAAGACCAATGATGCTGCTGGCGACGGTACGACTACTGCCACCGTTCTCGCCCATGCAATGGTCAAAGAAGGTCTGCGGAACGTGGCGGCTGGAGCTAATGCTATTGCCCTAAAGCGCGGTATTGACAAAGCCACCAACTTCCTGGTAGAAAAAATTGCAGAACGGGCTCGCCAGGTAGAAGACTCTACCTCTATTACCCAAGTCGGTACTATCTCCGCTGGTAACGACGAAGGCGTGGGTAAGATGATTGCCGAAGCAATGGATAAGGTGGGCAAAGAAGGGGTGATTTCTCTGGAAGAAGGGAAGTCTATGACTACGGAACTGGAAATCACCGAAGGGATGCGCTTCGATAAAGGATACATCTCTCCTTATTTTGTCACCGACTCCGAGCGGATGGAAGCGGAGCTGGAATCTCCTTATATCCTGGTCACGGATAAGAAAATTGGCATGGTACAAGATTTGGTGCCAGTGCTAGAACAAGTGGCTCGCTCCGGCAAGCCTTTAGTGATTATTGCCGAAGATATTGAGAAAGAAGCTTTGGCGACTTTGGTGGTGAATCGGCTGCGGGGCGTGCTGAATGTAGCAGCGGTTAAGGCTCCTGGTTTTGGCGATCGCCGCAAAGCCATGCTCGAAGATATTGCCGTACTCACCGGCGGTCAAGTTATCACCGAAGATGCTGGCTTGAAGCTGGAAAACGCCAAGTTAGATATGCTCGGCCAAGCTCGCCGCATGAATATTACCAAAGACAACACCACTATTGTTGCCGAAGGTAACGAAGAAGGAGTCAAGGCTCGCTGCGAGCAAATCCGCCGTCAGATGGACGAAAGCGATTCTTCTTATGACAAGGAAAAGCTGCAAGAGCGCTTGGCAAAACTGGCTGGTGGCGTTGCGGTGATTAAAGTAGGTGCGGCTACGGAAACCGAAATGAAAGACCGCAAGCTGCGCCTGGAAGATGCCATCAACGCTACTAAAGCTGCTGTGGAAGAAGGCATCGTTCCTGGAGGCGGCACGACTCTCGCTCACTTGTCTCCCCAATTGGAAGAATGGGCAAATGGCAACCTGACTGGCGAACATTTGACCGGCGCTCTGATTGTCGCCCGCGCCCTGACTTCTCCCCTGAAGCGGATTGCCGAGAATGCTGGCGAAAATGGTGCCGTAGTCTCCGAGCGAGTGAAGGAAAAAGAATTTGATGTTGGCTACGATGCTGCTAACAATCAGTTCGTCGATATGTTTAATGCCGGTATTGTTGACCCCGCTAAGGTGACTCGTTCTGCGTTGCAAAATGCAGCCTCGATCGCCGGGATGGTTCTAACGACCGAGTGCATCGTTGTTGATAAGCCCGAACCCAAGGAAGGCGCTCCTGCCGGTGCCGGTGCTGGGGACTTCGACTATTAATAAAAAGCAATAAGCTTTCAGCAATAAGCTTTCAGCTCTTGCTTTAAGCCAGAACCCCGGTTTTTTTTTAAAACCGGGGTTCTCACATATCGGAAATGATTCTTGCTATATAGAGCTTTCGAGCCGACAAGAAAGGGAAGTCTTATAATTAAGAAAACCCTGGCGATCGCCGGTTTTTTATTTTATAATATCCTAGATAAGTAGCAAATGCTGGGAGGACAGGCATGAGCGTTGCTTACCCATTGAGTCCGTCGGAGATTAGACAAATTTTTCAGCCTCGCCCGTCGAATGCTTCGCGCCTCTGGGAACTGGCGGAAGGAGCTAATAGTTTGGCGGCTACAGTTGAAGAAAATTGGGCAGAGCTTTCCGAGGAACGGCGAGAATTGCTGGCTGACTTTGCTTATGAGGCGATCGCTCCTCCGTCAGATATGGGAGCTAGGTTGCAGGCTTTTCTAAGTCGTTGCTATGGAGCTTGGATGATTTTGCAAGGGGAGCGAGATGCTTTTGTGGCTTATGCTAGCGCGAGCGATCGCCTGACGAACGGTATTATCCGGGCGATAGAGCGGGAAAATAGAGCCTATCAAGAGGCGCTATCTCAAGCGGTTGAAGGAGCTTTGGCAGAAGCAGAAAACAGTAAAAGGACGATGACAGCGGAGGAAGCTTGTGAATGGATTAGAGAAATTTCATATCGGGCGCTCCATTAATTTTGAGAGGACGCTGCAAAAACAGATCCGCGATCGCTATAGGAAAAATCCGGCAGGGCAAGCTGAGTTCGTCCAATTAATCGAAAAGTTAATATACGCTTTGAGCGAAAAGCCCTGCCCCAGTCCGCCCTTGGGACATTTAGAGCCTTGGCCTAAAGGGACTAAATGTGCTGGTTGGGAACTGTGGAAGCTGGAGTTCAAAATGCCTCAGATTTCTAGGGGAGCCGCAGGACAAGGGCGGCTGATATATTTGATAAATTCAGCCATAAAAGAAGTTGTACTTGTATGGATTTACACCCACGCCGAGTTTAAAAAACGCCCTCCAGACAATAATTTGAGATCTGTAATACTGGCAATTATAGAATCTTCAGAAATTATGAGCAAAAAAAACAATTCGGCTAATGAGAGAAACGCCGACAGGGAAGAGAAGGAGGTAGGAGAGAAATAAGCATCTACAACCATGCCTATACTCCAATAATTTTGCAGCGCTATACCATTTACTATGGTAGGTGGGACGGTTTTGTTCTTACTGGGTTCTGAGCTTCGGGTTATAGCAGGGGTTTGGCTGGAAAATTATAGCTTCGTCCCCGAAATAGATGTAAGCGGCCCCATAGTTGGGAGAGAATTAGAATAACCGTGAGGGCCTAAATTGCAATAATGAATACAGTTTTAGGGCTACAAAGGGCTGAAAACGCTTACCTGGCTTTGGTTTTAGATTTACCCGCCAAGCCCTATCATATTTATTTTTTGGTTAAATTATTCAAAATAATAAGATTTTCTTATATAAAGCATATATTGACTCCGGAAGAGCCCAGACCGGACTTATGCAAATTGCCCCGGCCAAGAATACATTTAGCGTACTTTCCTAGCCAGATACCACATGTAAGGTATCTATGGGGGTATCTATGGGTAAGTCCTACCAAATACACCAGCGAAGCTAGTGGCCACTAAAACCCTTACCCGGCCATTGTTTCAGCAGTCGGCGACTCCCCGAAAAGAAAAAAAGAATGATTTGGAGTCGCTATATTCGATTTTTTGTTTTATAATGCCACTAGAACAATGCTTCGGACAGTTTTTGATAATGGACCAAAAACCTTATTGTACCGTTGCTTCTAGAGGCACCTTCAGAGTCGGGATCCTGGATTCTACTTTCGGAATCAAGGAACCGTAAGGAGTATTGTCATAGAGAGACTGGATCCTGGGAGGAAAGGCAAGTGAGTTGTGCTTATGCACTGAGTCCGCCGGACGCATTTAGTCCGTCGGAGATTCGGCAAATTTTCCAAAGGAGCCCATCGAAGGCTTCGCGCCTCTGGCAGCTGGCGGAACGAGCCAATGGTTTGGCGGCGATTTTCCAAAGGAGCCCATCGAAGGCTTCGCGCCTCTGGCAGCTGGCGGAACGAGCCAATGGTTTAGCGGCGACAGTTGAAGAGCGTTGGGGCGAGCTTTCCGAGGAGCGGCGAGAATGGCTGGCTGACTTTGCTTATGAGGCGATCGATCCTCCGTCAGATATGGGATCTAAGTTGCAGGCTTTTCTAAATTGTTGCTATGGGGCTTGGGTGATTTTGCAAGGGGAGCAAGACGCTGTTGTGGCTTATGCTAGCGCGTTTGATCGCCTAGTGGACGCCATTATCCTGGCTAGCGAGCTAGATAGCTATAAAACAATGACAGCAGAGGAAGCCTGTGAATGGATTAGAGAAACTTCAGCTCGGGCGATACGTTAAATGTCACAAATTAGCAGCGACAAAGTTTTTTAAAATAATTACCATTGTCGCTGCCTCCTGCCTGTCAGATTTTTCCACAAGTTCCTTTCTCGTCGAGCCGAAAGATTGTCAGCTTCAAATCTGTATGGCCGTAGGGATCGCGCATTTTTTGGATTAAACCTTCAAGTTTTGCATCAATTAAATACTCGCCGCTCTCGGGTTCAATGGCAATTAAGCAATTGTAATAGTCCCCCATTGCGGGCGAAGTCGCTCGAAAATTTGGCGGCAGCGATCGCGCCCTAGCCTGTCTATCTGCCTTAAGTATTGCTAATTTGGCGGTAACGTGCGATCGGGAAATATCCTGCCTCGTCGGGGCCGGTGCTTTGTAGCTATCTGGGTCATGGTTGTCACCGAGCAAAACTGTATTTTTTCATTATAATCTTATTTAGAAGCACAATTTGCTTATTCGCGGGATAGAATGCAAACTATGCCCGATGCCCGATGCCCGATGCCCGATGCCCGATGCCCGATGCCCAATGCCCAAACTAAGATATAAAAATAGCAAATAGGAGAAGGCAACAATGACCAAAACTAAGCCAGCTCGCGCGGTGCGGCGGAAAAGGGTTTTCCCAGAAATACAGTGGTCTCCAGAAAAAAAAGCCCAATGGCAAGCAGAGCGAGAAGCTATTTATCAGCGCTGTAAGGTAACGTTCGATAGCCTCCAACCAGAATTGATTAAGACTCACTACAACTGGTTTATAGCAGTCGAGCCAGAAAGTGGCGAGTATTTTATCGACCGAAATCAATTAACTGCGGCACATATAGCCCATGAGAAGCACCCAAACGCCAAGCTTCATGTTTTCCGTATTAATGAAACAGGAGTCTGCGGCACGATATGATAAATGGCACTTTTGGCGAGAATGACGAGCTATTGTTTGAATTACATTTAATTGCTAATAATGGATTAGAACTACCCGTGGAGGCGTGGCTGGATACGGGGTTTTCAGGTTGGCTGGCCATGAACGCCCAAGATTTAGAGGCGCTGGACTGGATTTATGTAGGCCAGCAAAAAATGGAAACTGCCCGGGAAGAGGTAAACTTTGACCTCTATGCTGGCAAGGTGCTATTAGATCGAAAAGAATTTGATATTCCCGTCCATGTTGGTTTTGGAGTACCAGAAATTTTAATAGGCCGTCAGTGGCTGAAAAGCCGGAGGCTAGTGGTAGATATGCGATCGCTCGTACTGACTCTGGGAGACGAGATTTTGTAAAATCCTTCCATCGGCCTACTGGATAAAAAATTTTTTACGGGAAGCTTTGAAATTTTCGGGACTCTCGTGTCGCCCATCCTACGGGAAGCTTTGAAATTTTCGGGACTCTCGTGTCGCCCATCCTACGGGAGGCTTTGAGATTTGCGGGACTCTCGTGTCGCCCGTCCTACGGGAGGCTTTGAAATTTTAGGGACAGGCGCTCCGCCCGTCCTACGACTGGATTTGGTATAGCCAGCCTGGGCCTCGATCGCCCCCACCGTTGCAAAAACTGTAACGGTCGCTCGCACGGCTTGGGAAAAATGCCATCTTAGAATTGTTCTAGATATAGGCAAATCTATGAAGCTTATCTATGTTTTACCCGTTAGCCTAGCGATCGCCCTTGCCGCAGGGTCGGTGGGTCGCTTCGTTTTGGCGCGCAACTTGGAAAGCGATCGATCCGCAGATACAACTCAGTTGGTGGCGCAAAACCAGAAGCAAAACCAGGGGGCAAGGGATGGCTCTAGCACTCCCGCCCTTCGACTCCGCTCAGGGCGAACGTCTCGTCTGAGAGCCAGCCTGGATAAGGACAAGCGTCCTTCTGAGCCTAGCAGCGGCTTGTATGCCATTTCCGAACAAGGGCAAGAACAGGTTTTCCCCCTAGAGCATACGGAAGTTGCCGCCAAAATTGCCGGCAATCTCTCCCGAGTCGAAGTTACTCAAACTTTTAAGAATCCTTTTGAAAATCCCCTAGAAGCGGTCTATGTTTTTCCGTTGCCCGATACGGCAGCAGTGGATGAGATGGAAATTAAAATAGGCGATCGCATCATCAAAGGGGACATCAAAAAACGGGAAGAAGCACGAGAAATATACGAACAAGCCAGACAGCAAGGGCGCACCGCCGGACTGCTCGAACAAGAACGCGCCAATATCTTCACCCAATCCCTAGCGAACATCAAACCCGGGGAGAAAATAGACGTTACCATTCGCTACACCGAAACTCTAAAATTCGAGGGAGGCGACTATGAGTTTGTCTTCCCAATGGTCGTCGGACCGCGTTATATTCCCGGTACGCCTACAGGCACAACTGGAACCAACCGCGTCCCCGATGCTTCCCGAATTAATCCCCCCGTACTGCGTCCGGGCAGTCGTTCGGGACATGACATTGGTGTCACCGTTGAAATTGATGCCGGATTGCCCGTTGACGACCTGCATTCTACTTCTCATCAAATTAAGAGTTCTAAAAAAGGAGGTATTGTTCGGGTCGAGCTAGACAAAAAAGACACCATTCCCAACAAAGACCTAGTCCTGCGCTATCGCGTCTCTTGCAAAAAAACCATGACTAAGGTCTTGAGCCAAGCAGATCGAAGGGGAGGTCATTTTGCCGTTTACTTGATTCCGGCGCTGAAATACAAACCCGATCGCATTGTGCCCAAGGATGTGGTTTTCCTGATGGACACTTCTGGCTCGCAATCCGGCGACCCTTTGGCAAAATCCAAGGAACTCATGCGCCGCTTCATCAATGGTTTGAATCCTAACGATACATTTACAATTATTGATTTTGCCAATACGGCTCAAATGCTCTCGCCAACATCTTTAGCGAATACGCCGGAAAATCGCCGACGGGCAATGTCCTATATCGACGGATTGGATGCCGACGGGGGCACGGAGTTGTTGAATGGCATCCAAACGGTGCTGAATTTTACCGCCGCAGAAGAAGGGCGATTGCGCAGTATCGTGCTGCTGACCGATGGCTATATTGGCAACGAAGCGGAGGTTATTGCCGAGGTGCAGCGGCGCTTGCAACCGGGGAATCGCTTGTATAGCTTTGGCGTGGGCAGTTCTACTAACCGATTTTTGCTGAATCGTCTGGCAGAAGTGGGACGGGGTACGGTACAAGTCGTGCGCCAAGACGAACCGACTGCCGAGGTGACTCAGCAGTTTTTCGAGCAGATTAATAATCCGGTTTTAGCGAATATTCAAGTGACCTGGGAAGGTGCCGGGTCGCAGCCGGAGATTTATCCCAATTCGCCGCCGGATTTATTTGCCGAGCAGCCGTTGGTTTTGTTTGGGCGCAAAGGCGATCGCGCCCGAGGTAAGTTGCGAGTGACCGGCATAACTGCTGGCGGCAAGCGTTACGAGAAAAAGTTCGATATCGATTTTGAAAATGGCGGCAATCCAGCTATTCCCCAACTCTGGGGGCGACATCGGATTAAGGATTTGATGAATCAAATGTATGGCGGCGAGACTGTTAGCGGCGTCAAGGCAGTGACCGATACGGCTCTGGCTTATAGCTTGCTTTCTCAATACACGGCTTTTGTGGCGGTGAGCGAGGAAGTTCGAGTCAATCCCGACGGCAGGACAGAGCGAGTAGAGGTGCCGGTGGAGTTGCCAGAAGGAGTTAGCTATGAAGGAATTTTTGGCGATTCTGGCGAAGACGACGAGTTTGCTACTGGCAGCGCCCAGCCAGGACAAGCCCAACCGCGAGCAGTAGCTCGTCCTCGGCGATCGCTACAGTCTGAAAGTGCTATAGACCAAAGTGTTTTATCGCCGCGACCAGCTCCGCCGGTCAATGCACCAAGGCCAGCACGAGAGCCAGAACCGGAGATGGAGAAAACTGAGGAAGAGGAAATCCTCAACCGGATTGAAGTGCTTAGCGCGACTGGGTTGGATAGCAGCGCGATCGCCAATTTGAGCAATTATTTGCAATCGGTGGATTTGCCCGAAGGACTTAGCGGCGAGATTGTTTTCGAGATTTCGATTCAGAGCGACCGCTCGATCCGAATTTTGTTTGACGATACCGCTTCGACTCTGGACGACCCAGCAGCGATAGATCCTATTAAGGAGGCAATCTCTTCTTGGTCTTTCCCGCGATCGGCGAGTGGCACGATTCGTCTGAGCTTAAGAGTTTCGAGTTCTTAGCTTGAGTCAGAAACCCGGTTTTTCCAACAAACCGGGGGGAGCATTTCACTTTTGCAATCGGTAGCCTGAAAGGGCTTTGTTTGTGTAGCCGCGCCTTTAGGCGTTAGGCGTCCGGCTACGAAATTGAAATGCTCCCAAACCGGGTTTCTCAGCTAGAGTTTTTCGCTTGAGTCAGAAACCCGGTTTTTCCAACAAACCGGGTTTCTCAGCTAGAGTTCTTAACTTGAGCGAATTTGGTATTACAAGGGTTTCGGGGCTCGCGTCAAAATTATTTTTGCTCCTCTATAACCCGTTTTTATCAACCCAGAAAAGAGGACTTAACGCTGGTTAAATCCTTGCTTAATCAAATCTACTGCTTCATCGAACGATTCGCTTTTAACATTTAGAATAAATTCTTGTCCCCATTCAATTAAATTCTTTTCTGTTTGGTCTATTTCTCCGTCATCTTCTTTGGCAACAAACTTAAGTATCGATTCAAAGTAAATACCGAATTTTTGACGCAAATCGTCTTCAATAAATTTATTGAAACCTTCTTTCTCAAATAGCTCCTTATTATTGTCTGCTGCCTCTTTCCACTGTTTGCCAAATTCGATTAAGTTTTGCCGATCTATATCTGTCAGCATTGTTTTTTCTCCTAACTCAAGTATTGTTTGCATTCTCTTGCTGGGGGGAGATGGGTCTGCAACCCGCCCCCAGCAAGGTCATCCCATCTAGATCGGGGCAATGTTTTCTAGGAATATTGGTTTTGAGCGTAGCACAAATGTGCAGGGTCAAAACCAATATTCCTATTTTTGCGAGCGAACCTAATATAATCCATTTTGCTAAGGGTGACAAGGGAGGCAAAGTACCTTAAAACTCCCGAATGCTCCCAAATGCTAGTTCTGGCGCAGCCGATAGAAATGTGTTACATTTTGTTGCAAAAGCTGAAACCCTGGGAAGCTGGCGCGATCGCTCCAGTGGCTCGGGCGATCTTTTCCGGCGCTCGCTCGTTTGGTACAATTCGTCTGACTTTAAGAATTGAGAATTGAGAACATACGGTGAGGGGCGATCGCGCTGCAAGCACCCTGCGCGATCGCCCCTATCTATAATTTGTTCGCCCTAAATCCAGGAAAGCTGATTTAACCTTGGTAAAATCCTTGCTTAATCAAAGCTAGTTCTTCATTGAAATCATTTTTCTTTTCGCCTTGAATCCTTGCACTAAATTCCTTGGCCCAGTCAATTAAATCCTGTTCTGTTTGGTCTATTTTTCCGTCGTCTTTTTTGGAAAAGAAATAAAGCATATCATCTAACAAATTAACGAATGCTTTACCCAAAGCCTCCTCAAAATTTTTATTAAAATCTTCCTTAAATAGCTCCTTATTATTGTCTGCTGCCTCTTTCCACTGTTTGCCAAATTCGATTAAGTTTTGCCGATCTATATCTGTCAGCATTGTTTTTTCTCCTAACTCAAGTATTGTTTGCATTCTCTTGCTGGGGGGAGATGGGTCTGCAACCCGCCCCCAGCAAGGTCATCCCATCTAGATCGGGGCAATGTTTTCTAGGAATATTGGTTTTGAGCGTAGCACAAATGTGCAGGGTCAAAACCAATATTCCTATTTTTGCGAGCGAACCTAATATAATCCATTTTGCTAAGGGTGACAAGGGAGGCAAAGTACCTTAAAACTCCCGAATGCTCCCAAATGCTAGTTCTGGCGCAGCCGATAGAAATGTGTTACATTTTGTTGCAAAAGCTGAAACCCTGGGAAGCTGGCGCGATCGCTCCAGTGGCTCGGGCGATCTTTTCCGGCGCTCGCTCGTTTGGTACAATTCGTCTGACTTTAAGAATTGAGAATTGAGAACATACGGTGAGGGGCGATCGCGCTGCAAGCACCCTGCGCGATCGCCCCTATCTATAATTTGTTCGCCCTAAATCCAGGAAAGCTGACTTAGCCTTGGTCAAATCCTTGCTTAATCAAAGCCACTTCGTTATAAAAATTAATTTTGCCTTCGCTTTGAACCTTTGCAATAAATTTTTCTGCCCAGTCAATTAAATCTTTTTCTGTTTGGTCTATTACTCCGTCATCTTTTATGGAAACGAACTCAAGCACCCTTTGGAAATAACGAACGAAATCTTGACGCAAATCGTCCTCAATAAACTGATTAAAACGTTGCTGAAATAGATCCTTATTATTGTCTGCAGCCTCTTTCCACTGTTTGCCAAATTCGATTAAGTTTTGCCGATCTTGGTCAGATCCTTGCCAATCTATTGGGCCAAATCCTTGCTTAATCAAAGCTACTTCTTCATTAAAATTAATTTTTCCTTCGTTTTTAACCTTTGCAATAAATTTTTCTGCCCAGTCAATTAAATCTTGTTCTGTTTGGTCTATTTCTCCGTCATCCTCAAGGGAAACAAACTCAAGTATCCGTTGGAAATAACCAAGAAATTCTTGACGCAAATCCTCTTCAATATTGTCATTAAAGCGGTTCTCAAATTGCTCCTTGTTGTTGTCTGCGGCCTCTTTCCACTGTTTGCCAAATTCGATTAAGTTTTGCCGATCTATATCTGTCAGCATTGTTTTTTCTCCTAACTCAATGTTTGTATTCTCTTGCTGGGGGAGATCTATCCGCAACCCGCTCCCAGCAGGGTAATCTCATCTAAAGAAGAGCAATGTCTTCTAGGAATCTTGGTTTTTTAGCATAGCACAAATGTACAGGGCAAAAAAAATCCGATTTTTGCGAGCGAGCCGAATCTAGCCCATCTTGCTAAGGATGACAAGGGGGGCAAAGTACCTTAAAACTCCCGAATGCTGCCAAATGCTAGTTCTGGCGCAGCCGATATAGCGGTTCTCAAATTGATGGAAAGTGTCTGGGCGAAGCATCCCAAGATCAAAATCCCGGTTTTATAGCAGAGATGGTCAAGGGGGATGCTGTCGCCCCTACCCGATCGCTTATTACACTTATTTGAGAAATGCGATAGAAATGTGTTACATTTTGTTGCAAAGGCTGAAACCCTGGGAAGCTAGCAGAGTGCGATCGCTCCGGTGGCTCGGGCGATCTTTTCCGGCGATCGGCGACTGGCACGATTCGTCAAAAGTCAAAAGTCAAAAGTCAAAAGTCAAAAGTCAAAAGTCAAAAGTCAAAAGTCTCTTCTAAATACATACTGCGAATATCCGCCGGTAACTCGGGCGATCTTTTCCGGCGATCGGCGACTGGCACGATTCGTCAAAAGTCAAAAGTCAAAAGTCAAAAGTCAAAAGTCAAAAGTCAAAAGTCAAAAGTCAAAAGTCAAAAGTCAAAAGTCAAAAGTCTCTTCTAAATACATACTGCGAATATCCGCCGGTAACAAAGATTCTAAGCGGCGATATCCTTCCTCTAATAAAGCGGTCACGTCAGCAGGAGAAATTTGTTCGTTTTCTGCTTGCAAATAAGCAGAAATTTTGGTTTCGCTCCAGTGAAATGTCTCTGCCATCACTACTACTAACCGCAACGCCGCCGGCAGCAAGTCGAGGGCTTCTCGAATGTAACACCAGAGGGGAGGTGGCGAGGCTTCTAATGAATGGTGAATGGATTCGACCGGGGGCAATTTGCTTTCTTTAGTACAGATGGCCGTAGTGTTAATCAACCAAGTCTGGAGGGTGAATTGATTAACCGTGTTTTCCGCTCGGTATAAATCTAAGCCCCGCAGCTCGTGAAAGATATGCTGCCAGGTTAGGGAAAACAAATAGTCTCCCTGGACTGGAGATTTTATCTGGTGCTGAATCAGGCTATAGACAATCGAGGCATAGCGACAGAAAATAGCCGTGAAATATTTGCCTTCATCGGGATGGCGCTGAAATAGGGTGACTAATTCGCGGTCTGTATAGTGAAACAGCGATTTAACTATTGGATGGTTGCTTTCGGGAAAATTGGGCAGTTGTACCATATTGATTTACCTTATGTGCGTTTGCTATAATTTGCGTTGGTTGATGGGTAAGATTGTTTTTTTTAAGGAAGAAAAGAGTAACTGGCGATCTATAAACAGGAAAGAGAACCGGCAAGAGGCATTTATTAATGCCAATCTTACAATTCTCTCCTTATAACAACAACAGGACTTATGCAAAGACTCTATTTGTAGGCTGTGCAAGTAGCCCCAGACACTATATAAGTTATATCTGACAGTTCGCGTAAGTCCAGAACAAAATATCTTGACAATAGGATGTAATGCCAAGTTTGCTTTAGATATTTTTGGGTAACGGTATCTAATTTGAGTGGAAACCTTGTTTTATAAGCTCAATTGCTTCTTCTATGTCTGTTGGCCTGATGCGTCGAACAAACTTGCGCACCCAATTTAGTAAGTTAGCTTCTTCTTCATCTATTTTTTGGTCATCATCGGTAGTCATAAAATATAGTAGGTCCGGTAATTGCGTTTTATTATGTTTTAGACAAATAGTAATTTCTTCTATAGAGAATAATTCTTCTTCTTTATAAGATTGCTTGGCTTCTTTACACTGGTTGCCAAATTCTATTAATTTATCTTTGTCATCTTGTGAAAGCATAGTTTTTTTTCCTAATCAAGACATTGTTTCCTTTGTCTGGCGGGAGTCGGGGGTTTGTGACTGCCTGCTGCAAGGATCTAATCTAAATAGTCTGTCAGGTTTCGGGCCTATTGCCGGTAGTGGATCTTCGTAGCTTGGCTACCCAATCGCCTTACCCCGGGCCAAGTTAAAATATTTAGTTGCGTTTAAGCTAATATAAGCTATATTTATAAAATTTACAAGGGGCAAAATAGCAGATTAAAGCTTGCTCTAGCTTTGGTTTGCTACACAATAGCATTTTAATGGATGCAACAAGCTGGGAAAGTGGTGTAGGGAAACGGCCCAGTAAAGATCTATGGCGGCAGGAATTGTACGATCGCATTGAGCAAGGGTTTGTGTTTCTAGCCGAGATTATCGATCGGGATGCTGTCGCCCCTACATTTTTCAATTGGTCTTGGGCGAAGCATCTTTTAGGACTTACGCAAGTCGTCAATTCTATATCTATATATAGGTCTGCGCTCCTAGCACCCTACATTTAGAGTCAATGCGTAAGTCCCGATCTTTAAAGTTACGCATAGGCCAAAATAGCTATAAACGAGCTATTATGCTTCCTCATTTCTTTGAATTGCCGCTTCAATTTCATCCGGGTATTGGCTGGCATAAGCCCAAGCATTGGCTAGGTCGGTTTCGGTTAAATGGGGAAAAGTCTTTAATATCTGTTCGTCTGTTGTACCCAGACGACGATAATCGACGAGCCCCCAAACGGGAACGCGAGTTCCTGCAATATAGGCATCGCCAACAGATATGCCTAGAGTCTTTTCAATTCCCGGCCATGCTAGACTTTGGGCTAAGATCTGGATGGCTTCAGTTTTCTCCGCAGGGGTTAAAGCCATCAGTTTTGGTTTCAATTCTTTTAGGTTCATAGTGTCTTTATATAAGGGTATATTGCTAATAATTTAATGGGTGATATTTGCGATTTTTTAGAGTAAAATATTATAATATTATGTTTAAATAAAGCTCGGAAAATGTAGGGGCGATTCGCGAATCGCCCCTACATTTGGCGCTCCTAATATCAAATCCGGTTAAACAGTTACAACATCTGTAGGTGTTCCCCGTGCCCGCCCCAGGCCAATCGGGGCAACCACGGGGGGATTGCCCCTACGGGATTTATAGGGAATTAACCGGATTTGATATAACTGTATCAAACTTAATTAAACGATCTATATAAATTATAAAAAAATAAGTGAAATTACAAAAAAAAGTTTGTTTGCAGTTCCAGTCAATTTTTAGGTTTAAGGGACTGCCGCTGCGCGGAATTCACGATTCAAAATTCAGAATTCAGAATTCAAAATTCAAAATTCAGAATTCAAAATGCCCATAGCCGCTGTTTCGGCTCCCCTCGGACATACGATCGCTCGCGTGCAAAACAAGGTAAGTCGTTGTAGAATCTAGAAAAGGGAAAGAGGTCCTCGCCCAAATAGAGAGTGTGGGGGGAGGGGGAGTGTGGGGAGTGTGGGGAGAGAGGGGAGGATTTTCAGCAGTCCATCCCACACCACACCATCCCACACCACACCATCCCACCCCTTCCCAAACTCCCAAAGGAAACCCACCCCGCTGCCGCGATACCATCTATTGCGTCGTCAGCGGGTTTTTGGGCTTGGCTATGTTCCCATCCGGGCTATTGGAGGCGTGCCAATGGACTCGTTCCCAGCGGGTCTATTGGCATACCCCTAGCAGTCCGGTTTTTGTGAGGGGGAAAGTCTTTTGATTTAAAATACCTCCTTACTAAATTTTACTGTCCTGTGTTGTCAAAGGGTCGCGACTAGCGATGGCCCCTTTCTTGCCCCCTCATGGGAACTTATAGATGTATAGTAGCATGATTTTGGTCAAATTTCAACATTCGGGGCAGAAATTTTTTTTGCTTTCTGCAACTTATGCAGCTTCTGCACAGTTTGTATAGCGGTTAGGCGATCGCTCTATCCCTGGGGTGTGGGGGGTGTGGGGTGTGTGGGGTGTGGGCTGTGGGGAGAGAGGGGACTGTGGGAGGTGTGGGGACTGTGGGTACTGTGGGGGGAGAGGGGAGAACTTTCAGGAGTCCTTCCCACACTTCGTAGGCGGCCTCGTAGGCGGCCTCCCACCCTTCCCACCTGAGATAGTTTTGAATGAAAAAAATACTTTGTTGTTTTGAGTGAAGACACCCCCTTGCCAGAGGTTGCTGCTTTTCACTTTCTAAAGGGTCGCGGTTAGCCGCGACCCTTGTTTATGTCGGGAGCATTTCAATTTTGTACGGAGCCGCCTGACGCCTAAAGGCGCGGCTACACAAACAAAGCCCAAAAGGGCTATCGATTGCAAAAATGAAATGCTCCCGCCGCGACCCTTGTTTATGTCGGGAGCATTTCAATTTTGTACGGAGCCGCCTGACGCCTAAAGGCGCGGCTACACAAACAAAGCCCAAGAGGTCTAAGAGTGCATGGAGCCAATGCCCGATGCGATGCGATCGCTCTATTTTTTCTGGCTATAAATATCGTCACAAAGATGCTTATTTTCGTCCTCTTCGGGTAAGGTATTGAGATGGTCTCGCACCCAGTCGCAGCCTTGTATTAACAGAGCGTCGAGGTCAAAATTCCACAGGCGCACCGTGCCGTCATCACTTGCAGAAGCAATCAGCTTGCCGTGGTCGGGGCTGAAACTAACTTGGCGGACATAATGTTGATGCCCTTGTAAAGTAGCAACGGGAGTACCATCTGCTTTCCACAGGCGCACGGTGTTATCAAAACTTGCAGAAGCAATGAGGTTACCGTCAGGGCCGAAACTGATGTGGTTGACATAATCTTGGTGCCCTTCTAAGGCGTTGACCAACGTGCCGTCTCGTTTCCACAGGCGTATTGTGCTGTCATAACTAGCAGAAGCAATCAGGTTGCCATCGGGACTGAAACCGACGTGGTTGACCCTACCTTGATGCCCTTGTAAGGTATTAACTAACGTGCCATCTGGTTTCCACAGGCGTATTGTGCTGTCATAACTAGCAGAAGCAATCAGGTTGCCATCGGGGCTGAAACTGACGTGGTTGACCAGATCTTGATGCCCTTTTAAAGTAGCAACGCGAGTGCCGTCTGGTTTCCACAAGCGCACGGTATTGTCATCAGCAGAAGCAATCAGTTTGCCGTCGGGGCTAAAACTGACGTGCCAGACAGAATCTTGATGCCCTTCTAAAGTAGCAACGGGAGTGCCGTCTGCTTTCCACAAGCGCACGGTCTTGTCCAAGCTAGCAGAAGCAATCAAGTTGCCGTCAGGGCTGAAACTGACGTGGAAGACCGAACCTTGATGACCTTGTAAAGTAGCAACGGAACTGCCATCCGGTTTCCACAGCCGCACGGTCTTGTCAGAACTAGCAGAAGCAATTAGATTGCCGTCGGGGCTAAAACTGACATGGTGGATGAAGGCTTTATGCTTTTGTAAGGTAGCGACGGAACTGCCATCTGGTTTCCACAGGCGTACTGTGTTGTCAGGACTAGCAGAAGCAATCAGATTGCCTTTGGGACTAAAACTGACATGCGAGACCAAATTTTGATGACCTTCTAAAGTAGCAACGGGAGTGCCGTCTGCTTTCCACAGGCGCACGGTTTTGTCAAAACTAGCAGAAGCAATCAGGTTGCTATCTAGGCTAAAACTGACGTGGGTGGTATCGTCTTGATGTCCAACTAACGTAGCTCTTTTGCCATCTCGTTTCCACAGGCGCACGGTTTTGTCAGGACTAGCAGAAGCAATCAGATTGCCGTCGGGGCTGAAACTGACATGGTAAACCGGACTTTGGTGCCCTTGTAAAGTATTAACGGGAGTGCCATCTGGTTTCCACAGGCGCACGGCTGTGTCCCAACCAGCAGAAGCAATCAGATTGCCGTCGGGGCTGAAACTGACATGGTAAACCGGACCTTGGTGCCCTTGTAAAGTAGCAACGGGAGTACCATCTGCTTTCCACAGGCGCACAGTGCCGTCGAGACTAGCAGAAGCAATGAGCTTGTCGTCGGGGCTGAAACTGACGTGGTAGACCGAACGTTGATGGCCTTGTAAAGTAGCAACGGGAGTACCATCTGCTTTCCACAGGCGCACGGTGTCGTCGAGACTAGCAGAAGCAATGAGCTTGCCGTCGGGGCTGAAACTGACGTGGGTGACCGAATTTTGATGGCCTTGTAAAGTAGCAACGGCAGTGCCATCTGGTTTCCACAAGCGCACGGTCTTGTCCAAGCTAGCAGAAGCAATCAGGTTGCCATCGGGGCTAAAACTGACGTGGAAGATCTTATCTTGATGCCCCTGTAAAGTAGCAACGGCAGTGCCATCTGGTTTCCACAGTAGCACAGTTTTGTCATGACTTGCAGAAGCAATCTTATTGCCATCGGGGCTAAAACTGACGTGGGAGATCCTATCTTGATGCCCTTGTAAAGTAGCAACGGGAGTGCCGTCTAGTTTCCACAGTAGCACTGTATTGTAATCAGCAGAAGCAATCAGATTGCCATCGGGGCTAAAACTGACCCGATCGACCTTATCTTGATGGCCTTGTAAAGTATTGCGTTCTTTCCATTGCTCGAAATCAAATGTCTGTTGTAGTAAAACAGCACCGCGCACCCGGTTTTCGAGGTTAACCCAGTCAGCTTGTAATTCTTTGCCCAGGGCAATAACATCCAACTGCCGATCCAAGGTGGTATCTACCAAAAGTTCTAAAATTGCAATCTTTCCCTTAATTACGGCATTCCTCTCCCCAACAACAGCCCGACGCCACTGCCAAACTGCCCCCGCAGCAAATATCGATACTGTAGTCAAACCGATCGCCAGTCCAAAAATCGTCCTTTGCCGTCGGGTTCTTCGTTCCCTTTCCTCCCGATCGCGCAACTCCAAACTCAAGCCAATAAAATCTCCCTCCTCGGAACTCAATTCTCCCGATCGCTTTTCCTGCCATTCCTGCGCCTCCACCAAAGACGCACCTCGCAACAAAGCGCCCTCATCCTTATTCTTTTCCTCCCATTCCCGCATCCTTTCCCGCAGTCGCTTGAGCCAAGTGAGAAATCTCCTACTCGCTTCTATCCACTCTCGCAATTTTCCCCATTCTCGAATTAATGCTTCGTGGATGACCTCAACGGTCTCCTCGCCAGTCTCGTTGCTGCCGGTAACTACCAAGCGACTGTCGGCCAAACGCTTGATTATGTCCCAATTTTCCGATCGCAGTTCCGCAGCGGTAGCAGTTCTGCGAGTATCCTGGGTTCCTTCTCCGGGAGTGACTAACTGGATGAAAGCTCGCCGCACTCTTTGGCGATCGCCTTCCTCAAGTTCCTCATAGACGCGATCGGCGTATTTAACCAAAGCTTGCTCCACGCCGCCAATCTCTTCATAAGCCTGATGGGTCAACTGGCTCCTAGTTTGTTTTTTCCACAGCTCCGTTAGAGCAAACTCTAACAAAGGCAAATTCCCCGGCTCTTCCCCCACCGCAGCCAAAATGCGATCGCTCAATCCCGATTGCAGCCGCACGTCCAAAATCGCCGCCGGTTTGACCACGGCATTTTCTAACTCATGGCGGTTCATCGGTCCTAATTTGAGGTCGGCATTTTGCAAAGCATCGGCAAAAGCGCGATTGCTCAGAGCGTAGCCGTAGAAATCCGCTCGCAAAGTCAGAACTAGAGTAAAGTCGGAAGAGCGATCGCTTGCTGCCAGGAGCCGTTCCAGAAATAAAGATTGCAGTTTTTTATCGCGACAGAGGGCGTAGAGTTCCTCAAATTGGTCTGCCACCAGCAGCAAGCGATCGCTATTTTGTTTTTCCCTAACTTTGGCGATCGCATCGGCTAAGTCTAAGTCTCCCGCCGAAACCGCCGTTGCCAGCTTCTTCGTTTCCACCAGTCGGTCAGTTTCGCTCATCTCCGGTTCCAGGAGCGGCACCAAAGCGGCGGCCAAATGGTAGAAAGGGCGCTGCCCCGGACGAAAGTCGGCTATAGTCCAATTGCCTCGCGATCGCAACTGAGGGATTAAGCCGGCAAAGACCAGGGAGGACTTGCCGCTACCGGAAGCGCCGACAACTGCAACGAGCGATCGGCTTTCTGCTGCTATTGTCAGTTTTTTTGCAACTTCCTCGCGACCGAAGAAATATTGGGCATTTTCTTCTCGGAAAGCAGACAAGCCTTGGTAAGGGCAAGCGTCGATAATCTCCGGATCTGGCCGCGCGACATAGCCAAAGTCTTCCTCCCATTGTTCGGGGTCGAGCTTTTCGAGTTCGGCCTTGAGTTTTTCTATAGTAAGGATGCGATCGCGACCTACCCATTCGCTGGACATGACATCATTGAGAAAAGCCAACAGTCTATCCGGGCCGTCGGTTTTGACAACAACATCTATTAAATGATTAAAAAAAGTGAGGCTATTGCCTTCAACGGAGATGTTCTTGGCCAGCTTGCTTAGACCGACGCGATCGATAAATATCTGTCGGTCTCCCGCTTTGGAGGTATTGGGAAAGCTGCACAGTAGATTGACTAAGTTTTGTTTGTGGCTCATTTTCGTAAGGATTACCGGATGGCGGCGTTATAGCGCTACGCGCAAGTCAAAAGTCTCAAGGTAATAAGTCAAAGGTATTCTCTGACTCAGGAACGAGCATTTATAAATGTCTTAATATCAAGTCCGGTTATAGCGTTTCTCAAATAAGTGTAATAAACGAAAATGTAGGGGCGACAGCATCCCGCAACTATCTCCGCGCTCCGAACGGGAATCTCTGTATTGGGATGCTTCGCCCCAGAAACCTCACATCAATTTGAGAAACGCTATAAATACCCACAGAAAAAATTTGGAATATCCCGTAGGACGGGCGTCCCGCCTGTCCGCTTGGGCTCCCTGGGACTTTTCGCTGGTTCCGTCCTACGCAGCAATGTAGGTTGGGTTGAGGAACGAAACCCAACAAAACTGACGCGCTTTGTTGGGTTTCGTTCCTCAACCCAACCTACTACTCTTTCCCTACACCCTACACCCCACACCCCAGTTATTGCCCAATGCCCAATTAATTCCTTAACCTGCTTCTAAGTTCTTCTGGCAAATCATCGAGAATGCTGCCAATCCAGATACCCTCGTTGCGATAGTAAGTCCTTCCCGTCGTTGGTTCTGGAATATTGCCTCCGGCATGGTGCAAGGCCACCACTTCCCAATTATCGTTACAAACTGGAGAACCGGAGGAACCGGGCATAGTCGAGGTCACATATTGAATCGCATCTCCTCCTACATATTGGACGAAATTATTCTGCATCGAGATTTGTTTGGGCTGACCCAGGGGGTGTTGGATAATATTGACGCGATCGTTAACTCTAACGTTCTTGGCAGCTAAAGGCAGCCAGCCCCACTCTTGCCCCGGTTCTCCTTCAACTTCAACCAAAGTATAGTCCAAAGTTGGATTGGTGTAAAAAATTCCGCCAGCTTTGCCTCGGTATTCGGAAACTGACTGAGCTTCGCCTTGGAAGCTCTCTTCATAATTAAAGCGAAACAAGGTATTTGCTACGATTTCGGCGCTGGCTATAACGTGGTTATTGGTTAAGACCAGATCCTGGGCGACCAAGAAACCAGTACCGGAAAAATTTCCCTCAACGCTACGAACTCCAATATAAACAACAGACCGCGCCACTTTCAGTCCTTCGGCCAAAAAGGCGATCGGTCGTAAAGTATTTTCGCCAATAATTTTCTCGCGAACGCTGGCTGGAGTTTCCTCGCCTCGCCAGTCGTCGACGTTCGGTACAGCAGCAATGGGCTCCATGTGATATTTATTAAGCAGTCTGCCCAGATAATCTTGCTGTTGTGACCTAGTTATTCCTTTGAGAGTATTTAAGAACAGCCCTAAAGCTTCGTTGTCATAAGTCAAGCGTCCGTACTCGGATAAATAGCTAACAATCTGACTTACTGCTATGAAGGCGCTACCAGAAAGATCTATATTAGACGCTATTTCTTCTAAACCAGCAGTTTTTAACATTAACAAGCGACTGTTTTCAGTTTTCAGCTCGTCTAAGTCTTTTAGGACGGCAATTAGTTGTTTGCGATCTTCTGGCTCTAAGTAAATCATTGTAAGTTGGTATTCTGTCAAGTTGGTGCGACTTTAAGTCTCCCTAGAAAGGGCCTCTCGCTGCCATCCCTGGCAGCTCTAATGTAGCCATCCCAAACTCGTTGCGATCTAGCTCGAACTGAAAAACCCGGTTTTTTGAACAATACCAACGCTTATTTGCCCCAACGCCAGATCTGGCGTTGGCCTCCGATCGGGCATTGGGTTACTCGCACGAGTTGGCTGCGCCAACGTTCCCGAGTCGCTCCCTATAAATAAGGTGTTGGGTGCATTTTGGCGAGGGTATTGTTGAAAAAACCGGGTTTATGGGCCTCT
Source organism: Oscillatoria sp. SIO1A7 (assembly GCA_010672965.1). Taxonomy (GTDB): domain Bacteria; phylum Cyanobacteriota; class Cyanobacteriia; order Cyanobacteriales; family Laspinemataceae; genus SIO1A7. The sequence continues at coordinate 44,777 of JAAHFN010000036.1, read as the reverse complement.
CGCTGCCATCCCTGGCAGCTCTAATGTAGCCGTCCCAAACTCGTTGCGATCTAGCTCGAACTGAAAAACCCGGTTTTTTCAAAAACCGGGTTTCTAGGATATTATATCAAATTTAGTTAATTCTTAGCTAATCTACTAGAGGCTCTTGCCTAATGTTTTGTTAATTTTTTATAAAATTTCTGGCCAATATAGCACTACCGATTAAGGTGTTTGACAGGAATCAAAACGCTCATGTGTGCGTATGGCAGGATTTTAGCTGACTGCTGACTGCTGCCCTAGCGAAGCCCTTCCCGCAGGGTAAGCTGATAGCTTACTGCTATATTGATTTTTTTTAAGAGGCAGGCAGCAAAATCCAGAGAGTAATAATAAAGAAAAAATAAATTTATCTCTCTGGATTCGCCGCAAAAAAGGCATAAGGTTTAAATCGACTGCCTGCGAGTAAAGGTGAAAACATTCCGAACTCTGTAGCTATTGCTTCTTTTTGAAAAAAAGATAATATCGGTCAAAGGCTAGATGCCTTACATATCGTTACATATCGGTCATTTGGAGCCAACCTCGGCGCACGGCATAGACCAACCTATCGATAAGATTTCTGTCCTCTTCGGTCAGAACCCCTTCCAAAAGAGCATATCGCAGAAATTGGCGATCGCTAGATGTAATGTAGCCGACAGAATAGACCTGAGAAAATAGTTCGGTTAAATTCATGCTCTCTGGATTGAATCGATATAACATAACGGTAGCTCGGCTCTTTAATTTGCTTTAAGGATTGGGTGTTTCCCTGTTTTCAAGATACGACAGCAAACTGTAATTCTACAACCGAGGAATCATAGAAATTGGCCATCCGTAGATTGACGTAACTATAACCAGGGATATTACTGAGGGCGATCGCAGGTTTAATATTGGAAAGAGCTACGGCGATTAACTATGCCATAAATTGCTGCTAGCAACAACCAGCCGAGAATGTTAATCCGAGAATCAAATAAGGTCACGTCTAGGAGATGAAACAAAGTACAAGCAGAAAAGGCTACCAAGTATGTAAAAAATATTAATCGATCGTGAAGAAATGCGATCGCTCTAGTTTCCGTAGGTAGCGTCGCGGGTTCTTGGCGCAAGAATAGCAAACCGCGAGCCAAAACCCAACCGACTAAACCGCACAAAAGTAGAGTTGCCGGGATACCAGTTTCGGCAGCGAGCATTAGAAACAGATTGTGGGGATGTCCCAGCCAGAGTTGCATCTGAGCCTCATAAACTGGGGTGAAGTTGCGCAGTCCCCAACCAGTCCAAGGACGCTCCATCGCCATTTGCCAAGCAAACTGCCACTGAGTTGCGCGCAAAGTTTCTACAGGTCGATTGGGATAAAGTTCGTCGCTGAGTCTGAGCCAAAAATAGGCGGGGACTATAGCTCGGAGCCATTGGCGCGGGGGCTCTGGACCGAAAGCCGACCAGAGTATGGCTCCGGCACCGGAGGCAACAAGAGCGACTAACCAACGCCAGCCGCGATAGAGGGCGAAAGCAAGACAGGCAAGAATTGCGATCGCCCAGGCATTGCGAGAATTAGTCAGTATTAGCGCCAGCCCATTTCCCAAAACTACAGCGCTCAAAAATAGCCAGCGTTGCCAAACCGCAGCCCGGTCTTCCGTAGCATTAAGATCTACCAATCGCACCACGCGCGGATCGCGGGGGTCGCGAAGCATTTCTTGGAGTTTGGGAATTCGGCTGAGACTGCGCAGAGCGTAAAAAGACTCGAACCACAATCCCAGCCCCAATATAAAAGGAATTAAAAAATAGCTGGCCAAAACATTGGCATAAGCAAAGACCGAAGCCATGCGACCGGGGGGCGTGCCGGTAGGTTCGATAGCCCAATCGACAATCAGCCATAGTTTCACTGGCCCAGTCCAGCCCCAATATATTTGCCCCAAGCCAATAATCGCCACCGGCACGGAACCGATAGCAAGAATCCAGGCCATTCGGCGCAACTGAGCCGGGGTTTCTATCAGGGTGCCGAAGGCGGCAAAAAAGACAAAAAAAGGTAAAAAATTAAATAAACCCAAAAAAGCAGCTTCTTTGTCGGCAGCGAAGACAGCGGTAATGATTATGGCGATCGCTAGTATCCCGAAGCCGCGAAAAACTCCTTGGCGGCGAATGTCTTCGTGGCGCTTTTGCCAAGTGTCGAATATTGCTAGCAGGAAGCTGACCCCAGCCAGCAAAGGACTTATCGGCAATAGTAGCAAACCGAATTGGGCGCAGTTCCAGGCTCGCTGCAACTGCGGATCTGGATGTGGCTGTAAAATTTTCATCGGCTCCCTTCTGGCAGCTTTTAGCTATTTATGCAAATTCCCAGGATTCCGAACGGGTGAGGCGAATTTGAGCCAAAGTAAAGATAATCGGAATTATGCGACCGTAGTTAGTAGCGATCGTGCGCCAGCCCAAATCGGCAAAAAACCAACCCCACAAGGCCGGTCCGATAATGGCCAAAGCACCCCTTGCCAAGCCATAGCGAGCGGCACTCAAGGCCATCCCCCGTCGCGCCATTATTGCAGACATATAACCCTGCAGCCCTGCCGCCGCTGCCGTTCCTCCCCGCATGAGGGCTTGCTTGGCTAGCTGATATTTGGCCAAATGAAGGGCGAATTGACGGGCAAAAACCTTGAGGAGCATTGGCTTGAGGACAGAATTGACCGCCAAAGCGTAGCTGCCCTCAATCGCCAATCGCAAAGGATCTTTTTGCAGTGCTAAGGGCAGTCTTTCCGAGAGATTGGACTTGACGAGCGATCGTTTTACCCGCTCTGTTAAAGAATCTTGTTCTGACTCGGGCAATCGCTTCCAAGCCCGACCGAGCAAATTAAGAAATATTTCTGCTTCTAAATCGGTGGTTGACAGCTTCTGGGAGTAAGGCATTCTCAGATACTTGCAGACCTGAATCAAAGCTTGGCGGTAAGTAAAATGATGGGTTTTTCCCCGCAGAACCGTCAAACCATCTGCTGCCACAAAGCGAAATCGGGCCTCAATCTCGTCCAGCCATGCAGTTCTACTTTGGCTGCAAATTTCTAGCGGGTCGCCCCCCAGTACATAGTCTAGGGGGTTGAACCGGCGGCGGAACAGGATATCCGTCAGTTGCTCTAGTTCTTCGTCCGTTGCTAGTTCCAAGGCGGCTCTTAGTTCGTTCAATTTCAGGCTCCTCCGCGCATTGTATCTGCTACTGTCAAACATTCTACTATTGGCTCTGTCTGCCTGTAGAAGGGATGTGGGTCCCAGGGTGGGGAGATGGGGAGATGGGGGAGAGTGGGGAGATGGGGGAGAGTGGGGAGATGGGGGAGAGTGGGGAGATGGGGGAGAGTGGGGAGAGTGCTTACCTCGGGGTATGTTTTTTAGATTTGGTCAGGACTTACGCATAGGCTCCAAATGTAGGGTGCGCACTGCGCACCATATATAGAGTTAAAACTGATGATTTGCGTAAGTCCTATTGGTGTTTTCTAGGCGAATCGACGGCGTAGGGGCGATAGCATTCCCGAGATAACCTATTGCTATAAAACAAACCAATGTAATTGGAATGCTTCGCCCCAGAAAGCTATGAAGCCTAACGACAACATCAAAAAGGAGGATTCTAAAAAACATACCCTTGAAAGGGGGAGAGTGGGGAGATGGGTGCGCACCTTATATAAGGTATGTATGGAGATCGCGATCGAATATTTGCTTAAGGTGTGTTGCAGGCCAAGCACCTTCGAGCGCGATCGACTGTTTCCGATCTTACTATTTGCGTAACTCCTGAAAGCATCATTGGGCGATCGATCGCTACAGGCTGACTAACAAAAAATGTCATCTATTAAAAATAGAAAAAATCGATCTATAGCGTCCTAGGCATAAAACTCGCCGAACTTACCATCGATTTGATAAAATGCGTTAACTGCTGTAAAATATAGCGGTTCTCAAATTGATGTGAGGTTGCCTGGGCGAAGCATCCCAAAAAGGCAAGTTCCCGTTGCGATCGCCGAGACTGTCTCAGGGATGCTGTCGCCCCAAAGCGATCGCGTATTACACTTATTTGAGAAACGCTATATAGATCCCTTTTATTTCCCAAGTCCATGACGGAACCCTTAAACTCTACATAAAGCTTTGCCCAATGCCGAATGCCCAATGGGCAGGTGTGGCGCCCAATATCTAGATTTTTCTATTCTATTAAGGCTTTTCTGGCAAACTCCAAAGCTTCTTCTGGAGTAGAAATCAGACCTTCGCAGCGGGCGAGCTGAATTTCGGTTAAAAGACGACCGACTTCCGGTCCTCTAGGAATTTCCAATGCTGCCATTATTTCTTTACCAGCCACTAGAGGCACGGGATGGGCAACTGGATCTTGGCGATTGAGATAGCGATCGCACAATTGAGAGATAGCCTCGATAGGAATTTTCCCTGCTATTGCCAGAACTGCTAAGGCGGGAAACATCGGCCCGACTTCCCGAAATAAAAAATATTGCCTTCGCGTCTTGCTTGTTTCTCCAGTTGTTTCTCCAGTTGTTTCTCCAGTTACCTTTGCAGTTGTTTCCCGATTGGGTTCTAGCATCGATAGTAGCATTTGCCGGGAACGCAGCAGTCGCAGCGCCGCTCCTATTTCTGCACGGCTGAATTTCAAGCGCATCAGTTGCATCTCGGCTTCGTTAATTTCTGGGGAGAGCAAGCAAGCCAAGCGCGCCGCAAACAAATAGCTGGGAATCTTCAAGCGATCGCGCAAGTTCTGAGATAATTCTGTTTTTAGTTGCGGCCAATTTTCTCCTAGGGTGGCAGCGGCAGTTTCTATGCTAGCGACCCGAGCCAAACTGTCTTTAGTAGCGCTCGGAAACCAATATTGGAGCAGGCCATTTTGCCAAGCGGCTCCGAGCCAGCGATCGCCTAGGGCGGTATCGAGAAGATAGCTAAACTCCATGCGAACTCGTTCGGCGGCGATTTGGCACAGCATCGGGGCTAACTGGCCAATTGCGGCTTCGGTCTGGGAATCTATAGCGAAATCTAGCTGAGCCGCTTGGCGATAAGCTCGCAAAAGTCGCAAAGGATCGTCGGCGAGATTGGTGGGAGATACCATGCGGAGCAGGCGTCGTTGCAGATCTTCGCGACCTCCCAAGGGGTCTATAAATTCGCCAGTTTGTGGATGGTAGGCGATCGCATTAATAGTATAGTCCCGACGGCGCAAGTCCGCTTCCAAGTTCGCTCCCTCCTGCTTGGCAAAATCCGCCGTCGCATCCTTAAAAACTACTCGGGCAATTTTGCGTTTGGCATCCAGCACCACAAAACCTGCCTTATAGCGATCGGCGATTTGGCGGGCGGTTCTTAACGCTTTTTCCGGAAGGACAAAATCTAGATCTAGATATTCTGACTGGCGTCCGAGCAGGGCATCCCGCACTGCGCCGCCTACCAGATAAGCATCTCTAGGCAGCAATTCCAAAGCAAATGGCCAAGTTTCCGGAGACAACGCAGAAATAGACTGGGGTTTTAGCATTGGGAATTGGGAATAGGGCATTGGGCATTGGGCATTGGGCATTGGGCATTGCCTGTCCCAATATCGGGATGCCCATTCTATATTCTACAGCCCACACTCTACAAAGGCAGATGTGAGGTTTCGGTTGTGAATCTATGATTGGACCAGGAAGGTATTCTCAGGGCGCAGATGCAAGAGCGCTATTCTCAGGGCAGGGGCGCAGATGCAAGAGCGATCGCAAAAAATAAAATGGGAGCTTAAAATTTAGGGGCGATCTACCTGCGATCGCCCCACACAGGTCGCCCCGAACCTCGAAAGGAGAATGCTTATGGAAGGTTATATTTTGCGAAAAAATGAGATTGAAGAGCTTGAGGGTTTCAAGAAAACCCACTTTCTCAATCCGAATGCTCGACGAGTGAATAAATCCTTAGGAGATTTAACAGGGTTAACGGGTCTGGGTTTCCATCTAATTGAAGTAGAACCGGGGTTTGAGTCAACCGAATATCACGTTCATTATTTTGAAGATGAATGCGTTTATATTTTAGAAGGAGAAGCAACCGTTACCATTGGAGAAGAAAAATTTAAAGTTTTTGAAGGGGACTTTATTGGCTATCGAGCGGGAGGCAAGGCACATACTATGTACAATGATGGTCAGACTGTTTTGAAATGTATTGTTGTAGGTCAAAGATTACCTCACGATGTAGGAGATTATCCCCATCTCAAAAAACGCATTTATCGGAATCAAGGTATGGAATGGGATCTGGTGGATACCGAAGCGATCGCTCATCCCAAGGCCGGTAAGAAATAGATAAAAGAATCGGGCACCCTGCACAAGCGGGTGTGGGGTGTGGGGCCGCCATCAGTGTGGGGCCGCCATTAGTGTGGGGCCGCCATCGGTGTGAGGTGTGGGGTGTGAGGTGTGGGGTGTGAGGTGTGGGGTGTGAGTTTGCACATATGCTGCCAATCTTGCATTCCCTGCAATGAGGACCAAGGTATAGCGGCTCAACCCAACTATATGCAATAATATAGACGAAAAAAATATCAAATAAAAGAGGTCCACAAATGGAAGAGTTGAATGATTTCGCAAAAAGAGCGTTTTATCTGGCGGTTGGCGCTGCAAGCCAGATTGCAGAAGAAGTTGAAAAAAACTTGAATGAATTGGGGTCTCAAGCACAAGAGTTTTTTCAAGATCCCCAAAGAGTGCTAGATGACTTAATCGAAAGAGGCGAAGCAGAAGTCAACGGAGCGAATATTCCGCGCAGGGATGAGCCCAGTGCTAGATTAAAACGTCAGCTCTACAATCTGGTGCTTGGGGATATGGAGTTGGCCGATCGCCTGCTGGCAAGCGTGCGGGAAAGATATCCAAACCAGTCAGAGGATTGGTATTGGGAAAAAGTGATTCGCGACCTAGAGCGCGATCGTCGCAACTAACAATCAGTCGAATAAGCAACTAAGCAAACCAAATAAAAATTGCCAATTAACCCAATCGATGCGATCGCATAGAGATTAACGAAAGATCTCAAACAAAGGAGACTCAGAGATGAACAAATGGAGCGATTTAGCCAAAAAGACTCTCTATTTGGCTGCTGGTGCTGCCAGTCAGATTGCAGAGGAAACGGAAAAAGGCTTGAACAAATTGGGGGATAAGACGCAAGAATTACTTGGGGATACCCAAGAATTCCTAGAGGAAATGATTGAAAGGGGCGAGGCAGAAGTCAGCGGAGCGAATATGCCGCCAAAGGCCAGCCAGAAAGTCTCTCATCTGCGTCAACCCAGTGCGAAATTGAAACGTCAACTCTCTGCTCTGGTGCTTGGGGATATGGAGTTGGCCGATCGCCTGCTGGCAAGCGCGCGAGAAAAATATCCAAATCAGTCAGAGGATTGGTATTGGGAAAAAGTGATTCGCGACCTAGAGCGCGATCGTTGCAACCACTAGCTTGGAGCTACTACAAAAATTTTTTTTATGCAGACCGGTCTGCCCTGAAGCAAGTATTGTCATTTAAAATAAAAATGAGACAAGAGGTAGGGGCGATAGCGCGAAATCGCCCCTAAAATAAGGGCTATCCTAACTGTATCAAACTTAATATAAATGACTATATTAGAAGAATACGCAGTTAAAGGTGACACAAAAACTGCGGTAAAATTAATCTGCAAAAACTCCAAGGGAGTCAAAACCCTAGTGCAGCGCGGCAGAAATAATTCACCAGGTCTCTTGTAGTCCAAAGCCTTGTTCTAAAGGCATTTTGACTTTTGACTTATTACCTTGAGACATGGAGCGCAGCGGCACTAGGTGTAGGGTTAGGGGTTTAAGTTAAACTAAATTCTTCAAATTGGATTTCGCCGAAAAGCTGCTGGCGATCGACTGCGGCCAAGATCTTATTATTAGCGCGATCGCTAGCGAGACATTGGCAAACTAACTGAGCCACATCCGGGCGATGAATCATTCCCGCTACTGTTGGATCTTCGGTCAAAACTCCCTGGCCGGTTGCCGGTTCCGATTTTAGTCCTCCGGGACGGACGATAGTATAAGTAAGTCCGCTATGAATGAGATGTTGCTCGGCTTTGTCTTTCTCTATTAAAACTGCTTGTAGGGTTTCTAAAGCTTGGGGAGATAGGGCAATCTTGCTATTGCCGGTGCCAATGGAAGAAACGAGGATAAATTTCCGAACCCCGGCGATCGCTGCAGCATCGATGAGATTTTTATTGCCCAAATAATCCGGCCTTTCTCCATCTTGGGGCAAGCCGCCAATGGTACTGATGGCAGTGCTAACGGGCTGAGCCTGCATGGCTCGTTCCATTCCAGCAGCATCCAAGGCGTCGCCCATAACAATTTTTATACCCATTGCTTCTAGTTCTGGGGCGGCGTCCGGGGAGCGGAGCAGGGCCACTACAGGTTGCTGTTGTTCCCGGAGAAGTTTGGCGATTTCTAGCCCCACTCCCCGAGAAGCTCCGGCTAGGAAAATATAAGATACATCCATATATAGCAATACACATTAAGGTTAGAACGACTGGGCGTTTAGAAGCCTGTAGGGGCGATCGCGCGATTCGCTCTACAGTTGTCCTAAGCCGCCTTATTAGTGCAATATAGCAGCAAGCAGTCAGCAAGAGAGCGGTCAGCCTTTAGTCAAAGTCAAGCCAGATATGGCTATTGGCGCTTTGTAACTGTCCTAACTTTGGTTAGTATTGCAATATAAGGCTAAAGCCTCGTTTGAGTCAAAGAAAATTCGCCAGAGCGATCGCTACTCCCAGAGCGGGGTTGAGTTGGGGAGTAGTTCCAGTCGGTTATAATCCCGATGCTTCGAGCTGTTGGGATATAGCTTTTAGGAGCGCTTCTGGGTTGCTTTTGAAGAAAAAATGACCGCCGGGAAACATCTGCAACGAGAAGGCGCGATCGCTCTGCTTCTCCCAAGCAGCAAGGCGATCGGGGCTAACGCTCTCGTCCTCCAAGCCGCCAAAAGCCGAGATGGGAAAATCCAGAGGTGCTTCCGGGACGTAGGAATAGGTTTCGGCGATCGCCAAGTCCGCTCGCAAGATTGGCAGGAACAACTCCATCAGATCGCGATTTTGCAAAACGGCTTCTGGAGTTCCATTATAACGATCTAATTCGGCGAGAAAAGCCGCATCGGGCAATTGATGAATGGGCGGATGCAGCGCAGGAGTTTGGGGAGCGCGGCGACCGGAAACAAATAAGTGCTTCGGTACGGGATAGTTTCGGCGGCGGAGTTCCCGAGCCAATGCAAAAATAACCAGAGCGCCTATACTGTGACCGAACAAAGCAAAGGGACAATCCAAATAAGGTTTCAAAATTGGCACTAAAGTTTCAATTAAAGAGGAGAGGCTCGTTAAGAGCGGTTCCCTCAGTCGTTTTTCTCGTCCGGGTGGTTGCACTGCCCAGAGTTCTATGTCCTCTGGCAATTGACTCGACCAGGGATAAAAAACAGAGGCACCGGCACCGGCGTAGGGGAAGCAGAACAAGCGCAGGCGAGCTTGAGAATTGGGTCTGGGACAGGCGAGCCAAGGAGTTTTTACAAGAGTCATCTTATTTGGTATTTTGCTTTTGCTTCGGTATTAGCGCCCCTTATGGAGCTATTATAATTTGATGTATGCTGTCAACAAGTTGTTGGATGAAGTCAACTGCATCCTTAACTATCGCTTCATCAATAGGCCAGAGATTGCCTATGCCATCCAGCCCAAGTTGAATGCGGTAGTAGTGGCAAGGCGACGCTTAAAATTGTGGGTTCGATCCCCCCAAACCCCCCTTAAAAAGGGGGGCTATTGAAGTAGTTGGCCACAATTTTAAGCGTCGCCTTGCCAGTAGTCTTGCCGACCCCACCTTTGTGATTAAATAAAGCGATTTTGTGAGTCATATATTATTTGCTAGCTAGCTGCTATTTATTGTACTGCATTCCCGTATCCCGATTGGCGTTACTACAAGCCACCCAGATTGTACTTTCCTTGCTACCCCGTTCGCAGCAACGGAGTTTTTTGCACCGGAGCCTTTGCTGAAAGGCGATCGCAGCTAATGGCTCTGAGCCAGCTTGACAAAAAACTCAGCAGGATGGCAGAATCCAAACAGGCAATCTCGATTAGAGGACCTATTAAAGGCGGCGTAAAGGCTTCTCGATTCTAAAAATCTAGGGGCTTTGCGAGGGAGAGGTTTTTGAATGAGGATAGAATTGCAGATAGAATTGAGACAGAATTGGAGACAGAATTGCAGACAATTGCAGGTTCGATGGTAAAATTTGCTCTTCCCGAGGATTTGTCCCAGATAAAAGCTCTTGCTGATGCCCATAGAAAAGAGCTAGGGTTTACCAATAGAACGCACCTAGCCGCCGCAATCGATAAGCAAGAAGTTCTTTGGGTTCGGGAAGTTGGCTTTCTACAGTTTCACAACCGCCGCGATCGCATCTCCACCCTTCATCTGCTGGCAATTCGCTCCGAGGCTCGCAGGCAAGGGATTGGCCGCCGGCTGTTGCGCTCTTGGGAAGAGCATAGCCGCCAATGCGGGATGACAGTTTTGCGTCTTAAATGCCCGTTGGATTTAGAAGCGAATGGATTTTATGCGCGAGTGGGTTTCCAGAGAGTGGAAATCGAACCGGGCAGAAGTCGTCCCCTGGTTGTTTGGGAAAAAAAACTAATGTCTCTACAGCCGGAGCGATCGCAATTTGTAGCCTCCTTCAGCGCTAGCGGCAGGGAACTCGATCGCCTTTTCCAGCTTTGGCAGTCGGGGGGCGACCCTCGCAACCCATTCAAGTACGTTCTTTTCTCGCCTATTTCTTGTCCTGCATCTACGGCTGAGTATTTAAAACGACAAAAAGAAGCGGGAAATATCGAGACGGTTTGGCTGGATTGTGGAGCGTACCAGGTACAGCAAGGAAAACGAACGTATGAGGAACTGCTGAGCTATATAGATCGATTTTACCGAGAAAATCAGTGGGCGGATGGCTATGTCTTGCCAGACATTGTTCCCCTTTCGACCGATGATGATGAAATAGTGGAATATAAAGTTCGGGATACAATAGCTCATTGCCAAAAGTTTTTCGGACAAATGCCGAACTATGTACGAGAACGAGCGATCGCGCCAGTACAGGGACGCAAGATTCATCAAGTCGAGCGCTGTATCGAAACCTACTCTAAAATAGGCATTACCCGAATTGGTTTTGGTTCTTGGGGCACCTCTGGACCAAATGGCAGCGTCAACCTGCTCTCTGCCTCCAGCTTGAGTTTATTTAAAAAAGTCTGCGATATTGCCAGGGAAAACCGGATGCTCGTCCATTGCTTCGGCATTGGCGGCCCAAACAGTTACAATCGCCTCCGCAAAAATAACTTAATTCCCGACTCTCTCGACAGTACGACTTGGTGGAAGGCCGGGGGATTTGGCAGTATTTTTTTTCCGAATACCTCTCAAATCCAAATTACAGTAAGACGCGGAATTCAGACCACGAAAGCCGGCTTGGAAAAGCTCAAGCAAGATACCCAGCATTCTTGTGCTTTTTGCGAAAGCATCGAGCAGCTTAGAACCAGCCGCAAACATAGGATTGCCCATAACCTGGCAGCTTGGTTGGATACATTGGAACGCTGAAATGGCTAAAAAAAAATTAACTCTACACCTTCAGCAAAACACGACCCTAGCCAGAGTGGCAGGGATTGTTGACTGTCTGAACGGCCAGGAGACAGATATAGAAGTAATAGCAGATATTTGCAACCTAAAAGCTTCGGTTTTACAAAAAAATGTCTTTCCGTTTTTGCGCAATCTCTCTATTATCGACAAAAAGAATCCACCGGGCTTGACCCAGTTGGGCAAAGTTGCGGCGAATATCCAAGAGTCGAATCCGGCGCTGCTCGGCGATTTTTTACATTGGATTATTTATAAACTCCATCTAGAACAACCGGAAAAGAGATTTTCTTGGGCTTATGCGACTGTAGTGCAAAAACTCTGGGCGCGCAAAGAAGTGGTTTTATCGACGACAGAAAAAAAGTCTCTAGTTACAGAGACAATCGAAGCGGCTGGGCAGCAATATCAACTGCCCGGTAGCGAAATTGCTTTTAGCGATAGTAGCGTTACGGGCATCCTCAATTGGTTGCGATCGCTTTCTCCTGCTGTCATCGATACAGAAGGAAAATCGGAAACCTTCAGCCGTCGCTACTTCTGCGCCGCTCCTATTTTGGTCAAAGCCGTAGAGACGCTTTACCAACAACGTCAGCGAACCTATGGTGTAAAAATTTTCTTGCGAGAAGAGACTCAAGACGCTCTCTGTCAAATGCTGGTTCTCGACCCCAGCGGATTAGATGGAACTCTAGATAATGCCAAGCGCACTTATGATTACGACCAAGGCGGTTTCTTTGATTGGGGATACGAAGGAGGTTACGGACAATGGGTTATGCTAGCAGAGTCTCCTGAGCTGTTTTAGGGTGTGGGGTGTGGGGCATTGGGCATTGGGCATTGGGCATTGGGCATTGGGAACTAACTTTTAAGCAGCAATAAAGTTGGATAAATCACCGTATCCATATTCGCTTAAACACCGTAGATAGTAGTTTACCTTATCCTTCGCCCCTTCTATTTCCGAGCGAGTTATTCCTGCGATGCCAAATAGTTCCCTTACAAATTCTCCCGATTTTAAATAGCTACGCAATTTATTGGGCTGTTTGCTTAGTTCTTGTATTTTCCCCTCTAGTGCGTCAATTGCCTCTTCCCTTCTTTTGCTCTCTCGATTCTGTTTATAGTATTGCCAACCGTAGTAACATCCAACACCCACACCAACAACAGCAATCCCTCCAACAACATAGGGAAATGCTGGCCCTTTAGCAAATTGTACGGCACGACCAAAAGCAGCAGATCCAATAGCTACAGCCTTTCCAGACAAAGATATACAAACTGCTTTAAATTGTGCAAAAAACACTCCAAAAGATGTCCGTATTCCTTCTACGCTAAAAGCAAGTTGATTCATAAAATTGTTAAAACCTGGCCCTAGTATCCCATTTGCCTTTAGGCCCTCTGCAAGTTTTTCAAGCGCTTCAGCAATCTTCTTAATACAGCAGTAGTATTTGAGTCGTAAATTTTATGGGGCTTTCAGCCCTGGTGTACCTATATCGGCTGTTTACATCTCAAATGACATTGCTGTAGCTTCACCGGTTTTTTTGTCGAATTGATGTTTGATTTTCATTTCAAATAGGTAATTTTAAACATTGCAATTGAATTAACAGAGCCCAAAGCGGTGTCTTAGATTAGATCCGCTTTACGTTAACCGAGTATAAGCTATTCTTCTCAAGGTGACAAGAGGCAAAAGACGCAAAAAAATCTATTCAAGCTCGCTCTAGCTACGATTTGCTCTCGAACGATTAACGGCTGAAACGCTTCTGCTGGAAGCGTTTCAGCCCAGATAAGCCAGCGGTCGCCTTCCCGTAGCCAGCAAAAAATCAAATAATCTCAATTTCGCCTGGGCGTTAGCCAGAAGGAGGGCAATAGCTCTGGCTTTCTCGGTCACCTCATAGGGCTGACCGCTGACCGCTGACCGCTGACCGCTGACCGCTGACCGCTTATAGAAAATTAAAAAATGGAAAGATTATTAGAACAACTAGAAGCTATAGAGGCAATTGTAGATACAGTCAGCCCCGCTCAAATAGAACGCGACCCCGAAGGAGTGGCCGATCGCTATCAGTTATATGCCCGCAGCTACGACCCAATCGAGGCAGTGAAAGGGCTTCGAGACCGAGCGATCGCAGCAATTGGCAAAACCCAGCCAGTCAATGGCTATCTCAGTGCCGACTATGGCTATGGCAAAACCGCAACTATGATTTATTTGTGGTCGGAGTGCCAGAGCAATGGCATTTTAGCGGTGCCGCCTTTTAAGTTCAAAGAACTAGGGGACTTAATGGTTGCCAGTTATGGCTGGATGAAAGCTAGTTTGCAATCCGCAGACCAAGGCGATCGCGCTAGGAAACTCGAAGCTCTCTATCGCCAATATAGCTTGCAGTCTCAGGAAGAAGAAGCAGCAGAAATAGCTCGCAAGTACAAGCTAGCTGAAAGCAAGGCGCTCAAAATCGTCCAAGCATTGAAAGCGGAAACGACCAATACCGATAGCATTCTTAATTTTTGGCGGGAGAGCGTTCCTATTTTGAGAAAAGCAGGCTTTAAAGGATTGGCTATTTTCGCGGACGAAAGCCAAGAATTCCTGCGTGCGGAAGAAGGAGCTAGCATCCGAATTCAGATTTTGAGCGATCTGGTCAAAGGAATGCGGGCTTTGGGGAAAACTCCCGTAGCCTTAATTCTGAGCATGCCTGTCTTGCCAACGGAAGCGGCGATTGAGGAGCAAGCTGGGGATATTATTCACCGGATGAAGGAGCAGAAAATATCCCTGCGCTTGGCAGATGCTTATAATGCCGAGTTTCCCGGCAAGCTTTGGGATTCTTTGTGCGAAAAGTTTCTAGAAGATAGCTCCCAGAAAACTCGCTTAGCCCATCCGGCGACGATTGAGAGTTTGGGACAGTTGTGCGATCGCAAAGACCTCACCAACGGACCGAGAACTATTGTCGAAATCTTCAAGCGCGTAGTCCGGTTTGCCCGAGATAACGATCGTGCTTACAATCCCCTCGATTTGATTGATGATTATCTAACGGGAACAATCCAACTCTATGGCTCTGGGGAGCGTCGGATTAAAGATGCCATCGAGAGTTTTAAATCATCGATTTCTTTTCCCGAACATCCCAGGGGACAAGAAGTAGTAAGGCTACTCGCTAGTTTTCCCGCTGGAGTTTCGGAAACTGTGGCGGAGGAATTGGGAATGCTGGCGGATTTGAGAAAGTTGGCAGCAGACGATCGCTTGTACGGCCTGCATATTATCCAGCTAACGAGCGATCGCTTTGCCCTAATAGCTCTCTCTCGATCCAGTAAACCCACCGCTATGGATCTCATCCTCAATAAGTTTCGCCAGCACTGGTTTGGAGATAGCAACAACCCCCAAAGACAAGAGCGAGCCACAGTAGTTTTTAGAGAAAAAATTATACCCTTGCTTTTACCATCATCTAGAACAGATAGGGGTTTCTGGACTTGGGCAGCTAGCGGTTGGAAGCAAGACAGATTTGGTTTTTATAATTCTGCGGTTGGGGCTCCCGAGAGATATAACGCCGAATTTCCCAAACGTTCTTTGGTCGTGAGCGTCGGAAGCGAAGAAGATTTGATGAAATTTGTGCCTCCAGAAGCAACTCACTTAGACTGGCGATTTTATTGCAGCTACAAACCCGGGAATGTTCGAGAACGGAAGCTAAAAATAACGGCGATCGCGGGAACTGGTCAGGTTGACTTTCAGCTCCAGCTCGATCGCAGCTTTGAGCCGGACTATCCCCCATCCTTCGGCTTGCTCAAGAAAGCCATACCCGCCTCACAATGCTCCGCCTGCATGCTGCTGAATCTCTCTTATTATATGGAAACTTGGTTGAAGGATAATCCCGACACCAGTCTAGGCGATCGACAGCAAGTAGAACGCCATCGCCAAGATTGTCACCAGTATGCCATCCAATTATTGTTTCCAGCCATTGAAACTGACAGTTGGGATATTAAAGGTCTAGCCGGAGTCAGGGGTGCGGGGACGAAATTGCTAGAATCCATCTTCGAGCGGAAATGCAAAGCGCTGTTTCCCGAATATCGCTCTTTTTACCACAACCTGCGCCCGAGCTTGCTCAAATATAAGTCTGCACTAGAAAAAATGGCGATCGCCGTTCGCCGCAGCAGCCAGTTGTATCGAGTTCCCAAAGCAGACTTAGAAAAGCTATTGGCAACGGCGGGCTCCGGGCTGCCCAGCCTATTGGCAATTTTTCACAAGCATAGTCTCGTAGGCGAATACAAAATTGCCGGCAACCAAGAAGCTGATTCCAAACTAAAATTTACCCAGCATCCTCTGGAATATTTTATTCAGCAGCAACTAGAATCGAAGGGCAGAACTGAAACCATTGCTAGCGGACGCAGCCAAGAAGAGGTGAAAGTTTTAGACTATCTAGACTTGCGGGCAGCGGTGCAACGGCTGGGCTATCTGACCGAAGAGCTAGAGGAAGCGCTGGTATGGTTGCAACTGCGGCGCTATGTAGAATGGGACAAACAAACGGGAATTGTTCGCCAAGCGTTAGCCTCGCCGGACTTTGAAGATTTGCTCGGTCGTTTAAGCGAGCTTAGTGCCAGGGTGGCGGTCTTGCGACAAGTTTTTGACGAAGCCGTACTGGAGAAGCTCGCGCAAAATATCGATGAGGAGCGAGCGACTATCGTTAGCGTCGCTTCGCCCTTCGCGCAAAAGGGCAATACCAACCAACTGACTCTGTTTGAGACTCCTGTCAGTAACTCGGAAGAGCAGCAATCTTTATCTGAAATAGCTCTCGACCGAGTGCAAAGAAAAATCCAAGCGCTGGGCGATCGCCTGGAAACATTTAGCAGCGAAAAACGCTCGGCTTTTCAAAAAGAGCTTGGCTCGATTAAACTCGGGAGCGAAAACTTGACTGCCGATCTGAATGCCTCTAAGGTTGGCGAGCTAATTCTCGGCAACAGCGGTTTAGAACCCTGTCTCAACGATCGTCGCAAGCAGCTAGAACGAGAATTAGAAAGGCTCAATAAAGATTGCCATAATTTAGCCCGAGCGATCGCCACCCAGTTAGAAGAAGCGGATATCCTGGCATTGCACAATTCTTTGGCAAGCACTCGCCAATCTTGGCAAATTTGCACGAATACCAAAAAAAGACTTCAGCCCTTGGTGGCCGGTCTGGAGCAATGGCGAATTATTGTCGCCCGCGCTAGCGCCTTGCGCGAGAATCTGGCTGACGACCCACAACTACCGATCGCTTATGACGATGAGTTTGTGGATCGAGTTGTCACCTATTTTTCTACTCATCAAATAGAAGCTTTGACAGAATACGGGCTGCTGATTGGCCCGTTACAGGAATTGGAAGAACGGGTGAAGAGCGGGGGGCGATCGCGTCGAGAGGCTTTCGAGGAACGCCTGAACTCTTATCAAGCTTTGCTCAATTCCCTCGCTCCAGAAGAATACAATCTCAAAACTCGCTGTCGTTACGATGATGAAGACCGGCAAGGTTCCTATGAAAGTCTGAAACAGGCTTTTTTAGAAAAACTGCTTGGCTACTGCGATCGCCAAACTGCTGAATGGCAGGCTCTAGAGCGGGATTTGTTTTTTCTGGCTGGAGAGCGCGATCGAGACGTAACGGAATTATCGAACCAAGTCACTCGCGCCAAGGACGATTTGGACAAGCTGAAAACCGAGCTGCCCGGACAGATAGAAGATATGGAAGCTTTGGCAGAAGCGATCGGGCAACTCCAAGCTCTGGCAAAGTTATTGGCGCAAACTAGCGAAGAATATCTACAAGGCTTCGAGCGAGATGAAAATCTGAAGGTAGAAGAAAAAGAACTTTTGGTGGCGATCGACTCTTTCTTAAATGGAGTTAGCATTAGTCAGCTTCGCCAGCAAATGCAAGAAATAAAGTCGGGTACTGCCTCTAGCTTACCTACAGGGAGTCAGGATATCTGGGAATTGGTGAAAGTTTTGCATCAAAAAGGGTACTTAGAGATTTCGCTTTCGCGGAGAAAGCGACAGTAAAGTTGGGAATTGGGCATTGGGAATTGGGTTAAAAACTAGCTGTAGGGTGCGCAATGCGCACCGGACACTATAGATAGGTTACCATTCGATCGCGAGAAATTGTTTGGATGACGCCTAATACCAATTCTTTATGAAGTTGCATGCAATTCGCCGTTCGGGCTGAGTCCTGAGCCTGTCGAAGGATCGAAGCCCTCCGGGCAGGCTACGCCTACGACTCCGCGAGCGCCCGAACGGTGGATAAAGGTGGTTATTTGTTGCAGCTTCATACAGAATTGGTATAACGCACGCAAGTATAAGACTTTGCCGTGGCCTGAAGGAAACTACAAAAATGTGACAAATTGAAATTTATGTGTTATAATTGATTCTATAATCTTTCAAGCATTGTTTAACCTGTCTATGTCTTTAAATTGCGAGCTGAACCGCTTCTGGTGCCGGAGGGAAGGAAAACTAAGCTGGGACGATCTAGGGTTTTTAGAGAATCCAGAGGTAGGCTATAACCCAGATTTAGTGCCATTTAGCAAAATCTCCGACGTTCCTTGTCTAGTGTTATTAGGAGAACCGGGTATAGGCAAAAGCACTGAATTAGAGAAAGAATACGAACGGGTGCAGCAAGAACTAAGCCAATCGCCAGATATCTGTCTCTGGCGCAGTCTTGGAGAATATGGATCGGAGGAAGAGCTATGCAAAGATGTATTTGAATATTGCCAAGTTCAAGATTGGCAGCAGGGTAATCATAAATTGCATCTCTTCCTGGATAGTCTAGACGAAGGGCGACTGTCCGTACCAATACTGGTCAGAATACTCAAGCGCAAGCTAAAAGTTCTTCCTAGCGATCGCCTTTATTTTCGCATTACCTGTAGAACGGCAGATTGGCCAGATAGCTTAGAGCAAGAACTCAAGCAAAAATGGGGAGAGGACAATGTTCAAATATACGAGCTAGCTCCCTTACGGCAAGTTGACTTTGAGGAAGCAGCTCAAGCAAATAACATAAAAGATCGAAGCGCTTTTTTGCAGGAAATATTAGAGAAAGAGGCTGTACCATTAGCGATTAAGCCAATTACCTTAAAATTCATACTCAGTACCTATAGTGAAAATGGAAAATTACCTGACTCTCAAAGGGAGCTATACGAGCAGGGTTGTTTGGAACTATGTAAGGAAGTTAACCCAGATCGGCGAGAGTCTGGCTTTGTAGGAAAATTAAACGAAGACCAACGCTTGATGGTAGCAGGTCGCATTGCAGCTTTGCTACTTTTCGCCAACCGAGCTGCTATTTCGCTCCAACCAGAAATAGGAGAAACGCCTAATTCGCTTCTATCAATACCGGATTTATGCTTCGGTGAAGAATCAGTCAAAAACCAGGAGATTAAAATTAATGAAAAAGACATTAGAGATGTTTTAGATACAGGACTATTCTCGTCAAGAGGAGCTAATCGGATGGGTTTTGCTCACCAAACCTATGCTGAATTTCTAGCTGCATGGTATTTGGATCGGCGCAACCTGCCCTTAAAACAGATAATGAGTCTAATTGTTTTACCTAGTGATTCGGAGCGCAAATTAGTTCCCCAGCTCCGGGAAACAGCCGCATGGCTAGCGAGCATGAGGAAAGACGTACTTGAGGAAATTATAAAGACAGACCCCGATGTCCTGTTACGGAGCGACATCCCCAAAGATGAAGGTCTCAAAGCAGCTATAGTTGAGAACTTATTAAAGCATTACGACGAAGACAAGTTATTCAGTCGAGGAGATGGCTATAACTACCGAGCCTATTATAAAAAACTATCTCATCCTGGACTGGCCGAGCAACTGCGCCCATATGTTCAAGACCCCAGCAAGAACCGGGAAGTAAGGTATGAAGCAATATCAATCGCTGAGGTCTGTGAAATACGGGAACTTCAGGAAGATATGATAAATGTGGTTTTGGCTTCTTCTCAAGACATATTACTCCGAATCAAGGCTGCCCGTGCAGTTTGTTTACTTGGCGACAGCGAGACAAAATCAAGGTTAAAGCCACTCATTCTTGAAAAACTGCCCGAGGATAAGAATGACGAACTCAAAGGCTACTGTTTGGCCGCACTATGGCCAGAAAATTTAACTGTAGAAGAGTTATTCTCCGCTCTGACTGCGCCAAAAAATACAACCCCCTTTGGAGTATATAAGCAATTTATAGATCGCCAAGTTATAACAGAGCTTAGCTCAAAAGAGCTAAGCTCAACTGACTTAGAGCTAGCGCTGAATTGGGTAAAAAAACAAGGAGTCAGGTCTTACGGCGATCCATTTGAATCGCTGGCAGATGCTATTCTCTTAAAAGCTTGGGAGCATTTTGACCTTCCTGGCGTGGCAGAACGTTTTGCGGAGATTGCTCTAATTCAGTGGAGGTTACATCAAGGAATTATAACTGGCAGATTTTACTCGGGTGGATTGCTTGCTTCAGATAGCGATCGTGAGCAGTTCGATTTGCAAGTTGCCAGGAGCGATCGCAAGCGACGCAAATTGCTCGAACATATCGTACCCATAGCTGCAACAGAGGAAGATCCATATTTTTTATGGACCGAGACACGAAAATATCAATTAAGTCAAGACATTGCTTGGACGATCGAGCGGCTAGAGAATGCTAGCGATCCGAAGGAGCAAACAATCTGGGCAAACCTAATTAAATATAATTTCGATCGCCAAAATGTCGAGCATATTTCTCTTATAGCTAGTAAAACAAACGAGTTTTTGCTAGGAGAACAAATAAATCTTGTTTTGCTAAAAGAGCTAGAGTTCTACTTTGACCCAGTTAAGTTAGACTCAGATCGTGCTGAAAAGATGGAGGCAGACTATATATGGTTCCAAGAGCGGGACAAAAAATTGAAAGATGACAACAAAAAACAGAAACCCAGTCTTCTAGATCCGCCACCCAAAGAAAGAATTCTTTTGCTTTTAGATCTACTGGAGTCTGGTAATCTATCGGCTTGGTGTCAAATAAACATGGAGATGACGCTCAAGCCCGATAGCAAATACTACGGCAATTTATGGCAATCAGATTTGACTAAGCTACCCGGGTGGCAGGACGCAAGCGCAGAAACTCGAAGCAGAATAATTGCTGGAGCTAAAAAATACATCGAAGAGCAGGACGAGGTGTCATACGACTGGAGAGATACCAATAAGTATTATTTCCAGGAACTAACAGGATATAACGCATTCCAGCTTTTATTACAAGAGTCTCCAGAGTCAGTAGATAGTATCTCAAAGACAATATGGCAAAAATGGGCTCCCATTATTATTGGATTTGCCAAGATGGTTAATGAAAAACACCTAGAATTGATAGAGCGAGCTTACCAAAATTCTCCCTTTGAATCCCTAAATACCCTAACTTTGTTAATCGATAGAGAAAACAAGCAGGATGGTTATCTCTTGACTTTTCAAAAATTTCCTAACTTTTGGGACGATCGCTTGCATTCGGTACTTTTAGAAAAGGCCAAGGACAAAGCACTTAAGCCCGAGTGCATGGGTCAGCTACTTAGCTACCTTCTAAAACACCAGTCGAACGAGGCTAGAAAATTTGCTATTTCTCTCATTCCTTCGCAGCTACCTTCACAGAAAGAAGAGTACCAAAAGGCTATTACGGCGGCAAAGGTATTAATAGGCTACGTTGAATCTTATGAATGGCCTGTCATATGGCAAGTTATTGAACAAGACAATAACTTTGGCAGAGAAGTAATTGAAGCAGCAGCATACCGATCCTATAACCGTTCCGATACTTCCTTGAAATTAAACGAAAAACAGCTTGCCGATCTTTACATCTGGATTGAAGAAGAGTATGCCCGTGATGTAGTTCCAGAGCCAGACCCTGATTCTCCCTCTTCTTGGGAAATAACTGGGAGAAATCGTATCCCTAACTTCAAGGATAGTATCCTAGGACAACTGAGAGATTGCGGTAGCTCTGAAGCTTGTCAGGAGATTGAGCGCATCGCCCGAGAATTTCCTAACTTAACATGGATGAAACAGATCGCCTTCGATGCCCATAACATTAGGCGGCGTAAGAGTTGGCAGGCTCCTACTCCAACTGACATTATCAATCTCATTGAGGATAAAAGCAAACGCCTGGTTCAAGATGGCGTCCAACTCCTAGAGGTGTTAATTGAGGTTTTAGAGGATTTAGAGTTAGAACTGCAAGGCGAGTCTGCCGCTAGAGATTTATGGGACAAGCATTTTGAAAAGAACATTTACAGACCTATATCTGAAAATTCATTTTCAGATTATGTCAAGCGATACCTAGATAGTAGGCTAAAGGACAGAGCTATCGTGCTAAATAGAGAAGTACAAGTAATACCTAATCCTGGAGGATCGCTAGGACAGAGAATTGACATTAAGGCGGATAGGATCGACCCAGAAAAAGGAGATGACGATATTACGGTTATGATAGAAGTAAAAGGATGCTGGAACAAGAAGGAGTTGAACACAGGAATCCATCAACAATTAGTGGATCGATATTTAAAGGAGACTCGTATTCAATATGGTCTTTATTTAATTGGCTGGTTTTACTGCGAACGATGGGATAATAGCCATCGGCAAAAAAAAGACACTCCAAAAGAAAGCATCAAAGACATCCGTAAGAGGTTTAATAACAAAGCTGTTAAGTTATCTTCTTCGCCAGGAGTTGAAGTCAGAGCCTTTGTTATTAATGCAGCACTGCGATAAATTTGCTAGCAAAAAATATAGTAAAAATTGGAGTTTCGAGGTTGTGCGCCACCAAGTCGTGGGTGGCAGTGAAAATATTGTTTTCGATTTTCCGCGATCGCATCCCATTGCGCCATTGCTTATCAATAGTGTTGGGGCGATTGAGAAATGCGATCGCACTTCGCACCTCACCCAGAGCCCAGCAGAAATCGCTATGCTAATTAACTGTAGAGGTTCTCAGAGCGAGGAGTCCGCAATGCCCGCCAGGGATATTTACCACTATAGCTGTAAAAATGCTTTAATTAACGATGGCTGGACCGTCACTGACGATCCCTACCTGCTGCGTTGGGGTCCGAAAGACCTCTACATTGACTTGGGTGCCCAGAAATTTCTGGCCGCTGAGAAACAAGACCGTAAAATAGCGGTTGAAGTTAAAAGCTTCGTGAGTCCGTCTGAAGTTGAAGATTTGAAAAATGCTCTCGGCCAGTTTGTCCTATATCGGGCTCTCTTAGCACGAACCGAACCAGAGCGAGAACTTTACACTGCTATCCGCGACGCGGTTTTCTCCGAACTCTTTGAGGGTTCGGTCGGTCAAGTTTTGTTAGAAGATAGAGAAATTAAGCTTGTTACTTTCGATCCAGATAAGGAGGCAATTGTAAGATGGATAAGTTAGACAAATATCGAAAAATAATTATCGAGCTGCTGGAGCCATTCACCAAACTCAAATATGCCAATGCAGATATTGAAAATGAGATTATCTGCGATGTCAGTGGCGATCGCTATCTGGTCATGTCTGCGGGCTGGTACAAAAATCGGCCAAAGCGAATTCACGGCTGCCTGATTCATCTAGACATTATTGATGGCAAAGTTTGGGTACAGCGAGATGGGACAGAACACGGCATTGCCAATGATTTAGTAGAAGCGGGGATTCCCAAGGAAGATATTGTTTTGGCATTCCACGAACCTAGCGCCCGCAAGCATACGGGTTTTGCCGTGGCGTGAGGTAGTTATAGCGTTTCTCAAATTAGCGTAATGAACGAAAACGTAGGGGCGACAGCATCCCCGCAACCATCTCGGCTGTATAACGGGAATTTCCGTACTGGGATGCTTCGCCCGCTTCGCCCCAGAAACCTCACATCAATTTGAGAACCGCTATACCTCTAAACATAATCCCCCGGTCGCCGAAGTACCATAAACGGGTTAGCGGGCTCGACTTGAAAATCCGGGTGCTGTTGCCGCGCCTCTGCTACGGCAGCAATCCATTCTGGATGGTTATCGTTCCAAAGCGGATGCCGCAAAATTCGGATCGATCGATGCTTGCGACGCTGGCGAACGTAGCCGGTCAAAGTTCCAAACTGTACTGGGGAGCCGTAGCCCAAACGCCTTCGGCTTAATTTTTTCTGAATTTATGAACGGTAATAAAATTTTTAATTTGCTAAATTACCTGCCACCTTTGACGATCTATATGGCAGCAGGCATTTCTGGTCTAACTGGAATCGTCGGAACCTTATTTATTAAGGATTATCTCAACTTGTCCGCTGAGTTTTTAGCGGCACTGGGCTTTTGGGCTGGAATTCCCTGGGCTTTGAAAATGCCTTTAGGTCATCTGGTTGATTTGCTCTGGCGCTGGAAGTCAATTTTAGTGTTTGTTGGCTCGGGACTGATTGCCACCAGCCTCGCTATTATGACTGCTTTGATTGGTCATCCTGAGTTTATGAGCCAGTTTGCCAAGATTGAAGTTTGGTTCGTGATTAGCGTTTTACTCTCACCGATTGGCTATGTGATTCAGGACGTAGTAGCAGATGCCATGACAGTAGAGGCCGTTCCCGTTGTTGATGAAAATGGGGAAAGATTCTCCGAAGCGGAGATGAAGTCCAGGCACACAACGATGCAAACTCTTGGCCGGGTGGCGATTATTGGAGGTGGTCTTGCGGTTTCCGTAGTTAATATTGTGATGTTTCGTGGAGTTGCCCAGCTATCCGAACTAGAAAAAATTGCAATTTACATAAATATTTATCAGCTAGCTCTTGTGATTCCTCTAATCTCCGTCTTGGGGGTCGGATTGAATGAGCTGTTAAAATGGCGCTTTGTCTCGCAACTGAGGAAAAAGGGATTTACAGATAGTCAGATTCGAGAGTTGACCCAAGTGCAAGAGGAGAAGCCGAATCCCAATTGGTCGATTTTGGGAGGCAGTTCTGCCTTTGTGCTTTTTACCGTGGGGATAGGGTTGAGTTCTTTTAATTTCAAGGAAGAGGTTATTTTTGTTACTTCTATGGCGATAGTCTTGTTTTTGATGTTTAAGCTGATACAAAATCTAGACCTGGAGGCGAAACGAGTTTTGATTGGTACGGCGATCGTTATTTTTGTGTTTCGGGCAATACCCGGGCCAGGACCGGGATACACCTGGTGGTCTATAGATCGCTTAGGTTTCGACGAGCAGTTTATTGCCGTATTGGGCTTGACTGCTAGTGTCTTTGCTTTGTTGGGAATATTTATCTTTCGCAAGTTTATGGCAAGACGCTCGATGAGCTATATAGTGGGCTTTCTCACGATCGCTGGCACGATTTTGACTTTACCAAATGTAGGGATGTATTATGGTTTGCATCATTGGACAGCAGCCCATACGGGAGGTCTTATCGATGCACGAGCGATCGCCTTAATCGATACAACTTTAGAATCTCCCTTGGGACAGGTAGCTATGATTCCTATGTTGGCATGGATTGCTAATTCTGCACCATCTAATCTAAAAGCAACATTTTTTGCAGTGATGGCTTCTTTTACCAATTTAGCACTATCCTTAAGTCAGTTGGGCACAAAATATTTGAATCAGTGGTTTACTGTTTCTCGGGAGGTGTTGAATCGACAGACTGGCGCGATCGAGGTTCCGGCAGATTATAGCGAGCTGGGACTTTTGCTGTTAGTAGTGATGGCGATCGGTTTTCTGTTGCCCTTTGCAGCAATTTGGTTTGTGAAGCAAACGAATTTAAAAAGTGCTTGAGTTTAAGAATGGCAAAATACCTTCGTAATATCAATACCTTCGCCATTTTTCCGCAGGGAACGATCCCCCCAACCCGCCGATGAATTGGGGGGCAATAGTCTCCCGCGTCTTAAGCCCCCCAATTCATCGGGGGGTTGGGGGGATCTGGCGTTGGGAACCGATCGGGTATTTGTTGGCTTTCGTCCCAGAGCCGATCCCTACGAGATCGCTTTGATTTTTGATTTTGGCGAAGGTATTGAATATCAAATCCGGTTAATTACACATAAATCCCGTAGGGGTTCCCCGTGCCCGCCCCAGACCAACCGGGGCGGGCACGGGGAACCCCTACAAACTGTGACTGTTTAACCAGATTTGACATAACCTAGTGCCCAATGCCCAATGCGAACATGCTTGTGGGCTCAATTATTTCTTGACAGACTAGATTTGGCTATCGGACAAAGCAAGAGCTAGCTGCTGCCGAAGCTCGTCGGCGTCAAGGTTGCGCCCGATAAAAACAAGCTGGTTTTTGGGCGGGGTACGCCATTCTTCTGCTTCCATGTCAAAGCGAGGACCGCTGAGTTGGAAGATATGACGCATATCGCTTTCTGCGAACCAGAGAATTCCTTTTGCCCGGAAAACTTCTTTAGGCAAGCATTCTTCTAGGAAATCTTCAAACTTGTGGATGTCAAAGGGGCGATCGCTCTCAAAAGAGATCGAGACAAATCCATCATTCTCTAGATGTGCCGAGTGGTGATGGTGGTGTTCGTGAGAATGATGCTCGTCATGGTGATGGTGATGGTGATGGTCGCGATCGCGATCGTGGTGATGGTCGTGGTCATGGTGATGGTGATGATGGGATTGCTCTTGTTCTTCCTTGACTAAATCCGCATAGGCTTCTGGGTTGTTGTATCCCACATCTAGAATCAGCGGTAGCGGCACCCGACCGTATTGGCTGTGAAGGATTTTGGCACCAGCTTTCACCGTGCCAATGTATGCTTCCAATTCTTTCACTTTTTCGGCAGGTGCCAAATCAGTCTTATTCAAAATGGTGATATCGGCATAAGTAATCTGTGCGAAAGCCGCTTCGCTGTCGAAACAGTCGGGGGTAAATGTCTCGGAATCTACCACAGTGACTATAGAATCTAACCGAGTCAAGTCGCGCAATTCCGTGCCCAAGAAAGTCAGAATAATGGGTAGCGGATCGGCAACACCTGTAGTCTCGATCGCCATGTAGTCAATTTTATCCTCTCGCTCTAGCACATTGTAAACAGCATCGACTAATCCATCATTGATGGTGCAGCAAATACAGCCATTGCTCAGTTCCACCATATCTTCATCCATCGACACTAGCAACTGACTGTCGATGTTTATGTCGCCAAACTCATTGACCAATACAGCTATCTTCAAACCCTGGTTGTTAGTCAATATATGGTTGAGTAATGTAGTTTTGCCGCTACCCAAAAATCCAGAAATAATGGTAATAGGCATTCCCCTCTTGGGAAATACTATCTCTGAACTTGGAGCTGCTTGGCTTGATACAGTCATAACTTTTCCTCTAGATTGAATGATTTATTTATATAGCATTTCTCAAATTGATGCGATATGAGGTTGCCACCGGCGTTGCATCCCATTACGGGGGTTACCGTTCTATGACCGAGATTGTCTCGGGGATGCTGTCGCCCCTACACTTCTAATTTACACTTATATCAAATCCGTTTAATTAACCTAAAAAAGTTAATTCTTGCGTAAGACGGGGCCAGCGAAAAGTCCACCATACCGGTCAGGGACAGGCGGGACGCCCGTCCTACGAGATTACATTTTTTTTTGCAATAATTTAAGCTTATTTAATATGTATTAAAAATATATAAAAGCTCATTGTTATTACTTGATCGATAATTGCGATCGAACTGGGTTTTCTGCAATTGAACGCAACCGTTCTATATTGAGAACCGCTTTCCGTTTTAACCCTGAAACTAATATACTATAAAAGCTTGCCCCCTACGGATGATAATTGCCAGAAAAAAGATAGTCAGTTGCACTACCACAATGCTCGGGCCGGAGGGAAGATTGAATAAGGCGGATAAGACAATACCGAGAACGGCACTGAGCGCCCCCAGTCCGGCGGAGAAGAGAACGTGGCTGGTGAAATTGCTCCCGAGCAAGCGGGCGGCACAGGCGGGAATAACTACAAAAGCACTCACCAATAAGACGCCGATCGCTTTAATAGAGACGCCAACAACTAATGACAGCAATACAATAAAAGTCGTGCGATGAGCCGATACAGAGACCCCACGGGCGATCGCCATCGGTTCGTGCAAGCAGAGCATCATTTGGGTTCGCAGAGTCAGGCCGATAAATCCCACGCAGACGCACAATAGAATCGCACTAATGATTAGATCGGGATTTCGCACTGCTAAAATGTCCCCAAAGAGCAAATTATCGATACCTCCTTTGTATTTCTCGGTAAAACTGAGAATAATAATAGCGATCGCCAATGACGAAGAATAAATGATATTCAGCAAAGCATCAGTCCATAGCTGCGTTCTTTCCAACAAATAAGTAACTGCTATGGCAAATACAACAGAAAAAGGTAATAAAACTGCCGAGGGATTGAGTCCAAACAATAAGCCCAAACTTACTCCCAACAATGCCGAATGTCCTAGAGCATCGCTAAAGAAGGAGAGTTGGCGCAAAATCGTAAAGCTGCCTAACAAGCCTCCCATCAGCCCCGTCAATATGCCTCCCATCAGCGCCCGCTGCATAAATGGAAACTCAAACAGTTCTATCGCTCTGGTAACCTCAGCTTGAAAAAACATTTCCCTTAGACAAATTCAAAATTAAATAATCCAAAATCCACAATCCAAAATCACCAAAAATCACCTCTTACAGGAATGTCGATACCGCACGAAATCCGTGCCATAGGCAGCAGCGAGATTGTCAGCAGAGAGGGCGAATTCTGGAATGCCCTGACAGAGTAAGGTGCGGTTCAGGCAGAGGACGCGATCGCACTGCCGCCGCACCATATCCAGATCGTGGGAAATCTGTAAAATTGTCCAGCCTTGCTCTTTTTTCAGTTCCTCTAAAAGTTGATAAAACTCCGACTCGCCGCGCGCGTCCAATCCCGCTGGCGCTTCATCCAGAATCAGCAAGCGTCGCGGACGGACCAGGCAATAGGCCAACAGCACCCGTTTGGTTTCGCCCCCCGACAGTTGGCTAATCGGTTGCGCCTTCAAATGCCAAGCCTCAACCCGCGAGAGGGCTTGTCGCACTGCCCGGGGGCGTTGCCGATAACCGGACCAAGGCCATTGAAACCCCAACCTATCCCATCCCAATCCCACCAGTTCTTCAACTGTAATAGGAATCCGGCGATCGAACAAGAAGTTTTGCGGTAAATAGGCAATCTGTTGGCGCACCTCGGGAACCAGATAGCCATTACGCTTGAGGGGCTGACCCAAAATCAGTATTTCTCCATCTCGCCTGGGCAAAATACCCAAAACTGCCTGAATCAGGGTACTTTTACCCGCACCATTGGGACCGATGAGAGCGGTATTGGTGCCAGCCCCTAGGGAGAAAGAGACATCCTGCACCACAGTCCTCCGTTGGCGATCGACTCTCAGCCCTTCTATTCTCAATATTGCCTTTTCTGCGGTTATTGCGGTTATATCTTTTCCGGCAATATCTCTCAAACCTCACCTCTCTGCAAACCAACTCATTATAGTAACCTAAGTTTCTAGCCTTTCGAGATTCCCCTAAATCCCCCTTAAAAAGGGGGACTTAAGTCTGCTCTCCCCCCTTTTTTTAAGGGGTTACGGGTAGGTGTTGGCGATCGGGGTTTGTCACCGTTTTTTTTGACAACCGGGATCGTTCCCAATTGAAACCCGAATCCAGAGTTACCGTAAGACTTTCCACCTCCCGAAAGCGGTCGGTAAATAGTATTAAGTTTCCCTACACCCCACACCCCACAACCCACACCCTAGGTTACGGGGTATTTATTATGCTTAATGTTTATAGGTAGCAAATTGAGTTGGAATAATTGATTTTGGATTTTGTATGAAAGGATTTTGGATTTTTGATACGAGGAGAGGTAAATTTTGCTTTTCCAATAGCCCCGACTGCACCGAGCCGCCAAAGGCTTCCTCCAGATTCTCGGCATTTTGGCGCATGATGTTTAGATAATATTGAGGTTCTGTAGCATTCGATACTCCAGTCTCTAAGGGATCGAAGGTGCTGACTTTAATGTTCAAATCTCCTGCTATTGCAGCCAAAATATTTGCACCCACTTGAGGTTCTGTTAGCAGGGTTTTCAGGTTAGTAGCTTTAACGACTTCAATTACTCGACGCACGTCCTCGGGAGACGGATTCTCCTCTGGAACGTCCACTAAAAATTCGGCTTCTATATTATAGCTATCGGCAAAGTAGGGCGCGAAATCATGGTAGCCAACAAAGGTTTTGCCTTGATAGGGAGCGAGCCGTTTGGCAATTTCTGCATCCAACGCTTGTAGTGAGTTAATGTACGCTGCCGCATTGGCCGTATATTCCGCTCTTCCTTCTGGATCGACAGCAATTAAGCCATCCCGAATGTTCTCCACTTGCTGAATCGCCCGTTTGGGATCTAGCCAGATGTGCGGGTTGAATTCCCCGTGATGGTGGTGGCCTTCGTCATGGTGGCCTTCATCGTGGTGGTCTTCATCGTGGTGGTCTTCATCGTGGTGGCCTTCGTCGTGATGGTCGTCGTGGTGGCCTTCGTCGTGATGGTCTTCGTCGTGGTGGCCTTCGTCGTGATGGCCTTCGTCGTGATGGTCCTCGTCGTGATGGTCTTCGTCGTGATGGTTCTCGTCGTGATGACCTTCGTCGTGATGGTCCTCGTCGTGGCCTTCGTTAGATATTGTTGCCACGCCTTTACTGGAGTCGATCTCGACCAAATCTGAGTTACCCGCGTTGTCGATTAGATCGTCTAAAAAGACCTCCATTTCTAGCCCATTTTTTACCAGCACATCTGCTTTGGCGATCGCCTGTACGTCGGCAGGTTTAGCTTGGTAATCGTGGGGTCCTACATTCGTAGGCAGCAGTTGAATCACTTCGGCGCGATCGCCCGCCACTGCCTTCGTAAACTGGGTGATTGGCAAAAACGTCGTCACCACTTGGACTTCTTGTGCTGCCAAAGCTACTGCATCCTCCGCTTCATTGGCAGATTCTTCGACCCTCGAACTAGACGAGCAACCGCCCAGAGCGATCGCCCCCCAAACCGCAACGACCGTCAACCCATGCAACAATTCTTTTCCTTTAATAATCATTCGCTCCTTTGAAGAATTTTATGCGGTCCCTCAAACCATAGGGATCCTTGGGATCCTTGGGGGTCGCAGACCCGCAAAATATAATGATAATCATTCTCATACAAAATGCAACCCATATGAACCCTCCTCAGACAAACCTAGTGGCGCGTCCAGCTTAAAATTGTGGCAAACTACCTCAATAGCCCCCCTTCTTAAGGGGGGTTTGGGGGGATAGGTGCGCTGTCGCGGATCGAACTCACAATTTTAACCGTCGCCAAGCCCTACAAATACTAGATATAGACAGGCAAGCGTAAGTCCTGCTAGAAAAATTCGCTGCTTGTTGAATGTGCGATCGCCACTGACATTGGCCCCAGAATAAGGTAGGTTGAAAGGGTTAGTTTGCAAGTTGTCATAAGCTTAAGAAAGAATCCCTCGCGTGCCAACGCAAAGGAGAAAGAGGCTGACCCGTCAAGCCCTGGGCTTGGGGCAGCGATGCGGAATGCCAAGCGCTCTTGATGGAACTCTTGGAAATTTATGAACGAGCAGAAATCCTTTCTAAAAACAGGTTTTGTTTCCGGCTGGCTCTTGACAGTCACAATTCCGGCGATCGCGGGAATTGCCATAGTAGAAACTGCGATCGCTCAGACTGGCAATGGCTCGGACGTGACCGGACCTAGCCCAGGGTCAATAATACCCAACCAATCGGACGTGACTGGACCTGAAGTGACAGAAGTACCGAGAACAGACGAAGAAGAGGGCGAAGAGGGCAACGAAGAGGAAATCGAAGAAGAAGGCGAAGAAGAAGGCGAAGAAGAAGGCGAAGAGGAAACCGAACAGGAAACCGAAGAAGAAGGCGAGGAAGAAACCGAAGAAGAAGGGGAGGAAGAAAACGAAGAGGAAGGCGAGGAAGATTCTGGAGAAGCAGCGGGAGATACAGGAGAAGTCGATCGCTCTGCTTACGAGGGGGAACTACAGCAAGCGGATGTGGATGTAGCCGTCCAGTTGATAGAAGAATATCAGGCGATAGAGTTTAGCAGTCATTTGGGACTGGAGCTATTTGGCGAGGTTCCTTCTTTAACAGAAATTTCTGAGACCTTATACCGTATCTGGCAGACTTCTGGAGAAAAAGCAGCATTTATTTATGTCTCTTCCCAATCCGATAGCCTGGAACTATTAGCGGTATTTCCCCAAAAGACTGGAGCGGATATAATTCGTCGGAGCTTGCCAGAAGCGCCGCGAGAAGTATTGCTCGAAACCGCCGGCCAGTTGCAAGAAGAAATCTCTAATCCTACAAGGCTAAGATTTAAGATTTATTTGCAGCCTGCGGGAAAACTATATCAATGGCTCGTCGCTCCTCTGCAAGAGCAGTTGCAGGAAAAAGAAATAGAAACTCTGGTTTTTTCAATGGACTCTGGGTTGCGAGCCCTGCCCCTAGCTGCCCTCCACGATGGCCGAGAATTTTTAATTGAAAAACACGCTATAGCCTTAGTTCCCAGCTTTGGGTTGGCGGACATTACTTATTTTGATATCAGGCGATCGCCGATACTGGCAATGGGCGCTTCAAAATTTAGAGATCTCCCCCCTCTCCCGGCGGTTCCCCTAGAGCTAGCAATAGCTATAGATCGCCCCAGGCAAGGCCAATTGTTTCTCAACGAAAACTTCACCTTAGCCAACTTCGCCAGCCAAAATCGGCAAGAACAACCCGGAATTATCCACCTAGCGACTCACGCGGAATTTCTACCGGGAGACCCGAGCAATTCTTATATCCAGTTTTTCCAGCAAAAAGTCAGGCTCGATATTATTCAGCAACTAGCTCGGGAGCTGGGCTGGAATTCTGCAAATGGCAACCCCGTGGAATTATTAGTGCTGAGTGCCTGTCGCACTGCCTTTGGCGATCCGGAAGCAGAACTGGGTTTTGCTGGAGTGGCAGTGCTATCGGGAGTCAAGTCCGTTTTGGCCAGTCTCTGGTATGTCAGCGATACCGGCACTTTGGCTTTAATGAGCGAATTTTACCAGCAATTAAGTGAAAATCCGATTAAAGCCCAGGCATTGCGGCGATCGCAGCTAGCCCTGCTCCGAGGTGAAGCCAAAATCAAGAATGGAGCTTTGATTTTAGCCGACGGAAGCGAGCTGCCTCTTCCCGAGGAACTATCGGCGACGGGCAATTTTAATTTTTCTCATCCTTATTATTGGTCGGCTTTTGTAATTATTGGCAATTGGAATTAATTTCGACTCCGACACTTGCCACACTTCCCACACCCCAAAAAGTGAAAAGCGAAAAGTGAAAAGTGAAAAATTGGTCTTCTTACTATTCACTATTCACTATTCACTCTGCCCACTCCCCACACCCTACCGCCACACCCCACACCCCACACCCCCACACCCAATGCCTTGAAGAAAGAGAATAATTTTAACTTAATGTTAAACTTTTGATTACTTTTACTTAGCTTTGGAAGAGTATATTGGTTGGCGAGTTAGCTGAATTAGGTCCTTTAATTGCTAGTAGTATTAGGGTGTAAAAAACGCCCATAAGCTAGCTAGCGATCGATCGCTACTCAAGATACTGTCTGTCTTAAGGAAAAAATCGGAAAACCCATGCATAAAAGTTGGAAACTAGCGGGTGCCTTGGCACTCATGGCCGCAACCATCGCCGTGGCAGCACCCAAAGTAGTAAAGTCTCAGGGAACCCCAACCGTTAGAATTGATGGCTCCAGCACCGTTTTCCCCATCAGCGAAGCTGTAGCAGAAGAGTTTCAGGCTGCGGAAGGCGGTCGGACACGAGTAACTGTCGGTATCTCCGGTACTGGCGGCGGCTTCAAAAAGTTCTGCTCTGACAATCCATCCGTGCGTACCGATATCTCCGATGCTTCAAGACCGATCAAGCAAAAAGAGATAGACGCTTGCAAAGCCCAGGGAATAGAGTTTATAGAACTGCCCGTAGCCTATGATGCCATCACGGTAGTTGTCGATAAGAACAATGGCGTCAATAGCATGACCGTGGCAGAGCTGAAGAAAATTTGGAGTAAATCCTCTCAGGGATCTGTAACCAAATGGAGCGACGTTCGTTCTGGTTGGCCTGCAGCCCAGTTTACGCTCTTCGGACCTGGGGCAGACTCCGGTACATTCGACTATTTTAAAGAAGTGATCCTGGGCAAGGGCAACGATATGCGCACGGATTTCACTCCGAGCGAAGACGATAACGTATTGGTGCAAGGGATAGCGGGCAATCCCACTGCTTTGGGTTATTTTGGACTGGCTTACTACGAAGCTAACAAAGGCCGGCTGAAAGCAGTTGCGATCGATGGTGGTAACGGTCCCGTTTCTCCTTCGGAGGCAACGGTCAACAACGGCAGCTACAAGCCCCTGTCTCGCCCCGTTTATATCTATGTGAACAAGCAAGCTGTAGCAAATAAGCCTCATGTGAAGCGGTTTGTAGAATTTTATCTGCAGAATGCTGCCAGGTTGGCTAAAGAAGTGAACTATGTCGCCCTGCCAGGACCTGATTACCAAAGTGCAATGCGGCGGTTCCAAGGCGGTCAAACAGGTCGCGTTCCCTTGCGCCAAGGACTCTAATCTAGTATTCTGTCTTGACAGAATAGGGAATAGGGAATAGGGAATAGGGAATAGGGTAGTTTTGAAAATTGTTTTATTTTCAAAACTGCCTTGACAGACTACTAAAGTGTAGTTTTTAGGCTGTAGGCTGTAGCTACCAAATTACCTCTGCGAGCGATTGGCAATCTTTAAAGATTGCCGATCGCTTGTAATATCAAATCCGGTTAAACAGTTACAAGATTTGTAGGGGTTCCCCGTGCCCGCCCCGGCCGCCCTAGCTAGACCAACCAGGGCGGGCACGGGGAACCCCTACGGTATTTATGGAACAGCGGAAGCGGATTTGATATAAGTAAAGAGCCATCTATACCCGAATCCAAAAAATCAAAAGAAAAATTGCCCATGACTGACAGACCAATATCTATGGTAAAGGCGACGCAATTTTCCCCTAAGGTAGTACGGCAACTGCGGGAAAGAGCGATCGGCTCGATTCTTTTCCTAGCTGCCTTTTCCGCCGTAGCTACTATGGCGGCTATTTTGTTTATTTTAATTAAAGAATCTTGGTTATTCTTCAAAGAAGTTTCTATAATAGAGTTTCTCACCGATACCGAATGGACGCCTTTATTTAACGACGCCCATTATGGCATCCTGCCTTTGGTGTCGGGAACCGCAGTCACCTCTGCAGTTGCCCTATGCGTCGCCATTCCTATGGGGACTATAGCTGCTATTTATTTAAGCGAATTTGCCCCAGCTCGCCTGCGAGAAATAGTCAAGCCTGCTTTAGAATTATTAGCTGCTATTCCCACAGTAGTTTATGGTTACTTTGCGCTATTATTCGTGACGCCCTTGCTGCGAGTAATTATGCCGGAGCTGCCCATTTTTAATATGTTGAGTGCTGGCTTAGTAATGGGCTTGATGATTACTCCCTTTATCAGTTCCATCAGCGAAGACGCCATGCGAGCGGTACCCGTGGCTTTGCGGGAAGGCTCTTATGCGACGGGAGCGACTAAATTGCAAACTGCCCTGCGAGTCGTCTATCCCGCTGCAATTTCTGGGATTAGCTCTTCTTATATATTAGGAGCGTCGCGAGCCGTGGGAGAAACAATGATAGTAGCGGTCGCGGCGGGCTTGCAACCGAAGTTAGCCTGGAATCCTCTAGACCAAGGGGCGACGATTACCGCTTACATCGTCCAAGTCAGTTTGGGAGACTTGCCCCACGGCACCTTACAATATCAAACTATTTTTGCAGCGGGACTCACTTTGGTGATGCTAACCTTGGTCTTGAACATTATCGGACATTTTCTAGCCAAGCGCTATCGGGAGATTTATTAAAGTAGGGAATTGGGAATTGGGCATTGGGCATTGGGCATTGAAAGGGTGCGGAGATAGGGGAGAGAGGAGAGTGTGGGGAGTGTGGGGAGAGAGGGAGCAAATCTCCCCCCTGGGGCGAAGCATTCATTTTTAAAATTTGTGTTATTAGCAAAACTTTTCTGGGGAATGCTGTCGCCCCTACACCATCAACCGATATTCGCTTTTCTCTCAAAAACCTACCCCTGCCCCTCTGCCTCTTCCCCCCTGCTCCCCGCTCCCTGCCCCCCTGCTTCTTCCAATGCCCAATGCCCAATGCCCCATGCCCAATGCCCAATGCCCCATGCCCAATGCCCCATGCCCAATGCCCCATGCCCAATTACTAATTTTATGAACGACCTCAAATCCCTGCGAGCAGATCTGCAGCGCCGCAAGCTCGTCAATGGTCTTTTCGCTATTGTCGGCTTGTCGGTTATTCTGGTTGCAATAATTGTCCTAATTAGCTTGATACTCCAACTGGTGCTGCAAGGAACCGAGCGTATTTCCCCAGACTTTTTCCTAAACTTTCCCAGTCGAAAACCGGAGAAAGCAGGGATTTTGTCTGCTTGGGTCGGGTCGAGCCTGGTAATGTTGGTGACTATGCTTGCAGCAGTACCCTTGGGCGTCGCTGCCGGAATCTACTTGGAAGAATACGCTCGCAAAAATTTGATTTCAGATTTAATTGAAATCAACGTAACTAATCTAGCTGGAGTTCCTTCGATTGTTTACGGCCTGTTGGCTCTGGGATTATTCATCTATCAGTTCAGTCTCGGGCAGAGCATACTGACAGCGGGCTTAACTCTGGCTTTGCTGATCTTGCCCGTGGTTATTGTCACCACCCGCGAAGCCCTGCGAGCTATTCCCGGTCATTTGCGAGAAGCGGCCTATGCTTTAGGTGCTAGCAAATGGCAAATGATTTGGGATCATATTTTGCCTTATTCTTTTGGTAGTATTTTAACTGGGATTATTATCGGCTTGTCCCGAGCGATAGGGGAAACTGCGCCGGTGATTACTATTGGCGCATTGGCCTATATTGGCTTTTTGCCGGATTCTCCCTTTGTAGAAGGGTTTCCCTTTATTCCTTTCCAGGGTGAGTTTCCTTTTTTGAATTTTGGCAAACTGTTTGCTTGGATTCAAGCTCCATTTACAGTGATGCCCATCCAAATGTTTAATTGGGTCTCTCGACCGGAGCCGGAGTTTCAAGTAAACGCTGCCGCTGCCGGAACTGTGCTAATTTGCATGACCCTCGCTATGAACGGTCTGGCTATTTATTTGCGCTATTATTTTAGGAAGGGAATCAAATGGTAGAAAAAATTTCAGATAAGCAGCAAGAAGCCGAAGCTCCAGTTGGAGCTGCAGCCCCAGCCCCAGCTCCAGTTGAAGCCCAAGCTCCGGCTCCAGCCGAAAATAATGCCCAAGATAAGGCGTCTATTCCGCCCAAGGCCGAAGTCAAGAATCTCAATTTCTATTACGGCAGCTTTCACGCCCTCAAAGATATTAGCTTCAAGATTACTGGAAAGCAGGTGACTGCTTTGATTGGGCCGTCTGGCTGCGGTAAAACAACTCTCCTGCGCTGCTTCAATCGGATGCACGATTTGTATCCGGGCAATCGCTATGAAGGAGAAATTTTGTTGGACTCAGAGGTCAATATTCTGGGCAAAAAAATCGACCCCATAGAAGTCCGCTTGCGGATTAGTATGGTGTTCCAAAAGCCGAATCCTTTTCCCAAATCGATTTACGACAATGTAGCTTATGGCCTGCAGGTGCGGGGGGAAAGAAATCGGAGCGTTTTGGACGAGAAGGTAGAAAACGCTTTACGGCGATCGGCTTTGTGGAATGAGGTTAAGGATCGCCTAGGGGACCAGGCGTACAACCTATCTGGCGGGCAGCAGCAGCGGTTGTGTATCGCCCGGGCTTTGGTGGCAGACCCAGAAATTATTCTTTTTGACGAACCCACTTCCGCTCTGGACCCGATCGCTACTGCCAGTATCGAGGAGCTAATGAGCGAACTCAAAAGCGATGTAACAATTTTAATCGTGACTCACAGCATGCAACAGGCGGCGAGATTTTCCGATTACACTGCTTTCATGTATTTGGGGGATTTAGTGGAGTTCGGCCCGACTAAAGATATATTTAACCGACCTTCCCAGCAACGAACCAAGGATTATTTGGAAGGAAGAGTTGGATAAGTAGTTATAGCGTTTCTCAAATTAGTGTAATGAACGAGAACGTAGGGGCGACAGCATCCCGAGCGACTATCTCTGCTGTATAACGGGGATTTTCATATTGGGATGCTTCGCCCCAGACACCTTACATCAATTTGAGAACTGCTATATTAGCTTGAGAGGTTTGAGTTCTTAGCTTGAGAGTTTTGTAGGGCGAGGCGCTTCGGCGTCGGAGGATGAATAGGGACTTGAGGGGGCGATCGCGCTTTGTATGCCAACAAGAAGCGATCGCCCCCTCTTTTCCTTTATTTACCATTAGGCCCCTGTGAATTATTTTCTTGCTCCTCCTTATAGATATATAGAGCCTCTGAAATTTTCGACTGACCGCCACATAATTGAGGAGGTTCCCCAATTGAATAATCTTCAAGGAGTCTTTTAACAAGGGCTTCGCCTTTTTGATTTTTTTTTCATAGAGGCTAATTTATGCTGCGATCCTTGTAAGATAGAAAGGACGGAAGGTAAGTCCAGCCAAGTGAAAGGGGGCCATTGGTTCTTCCGGCATAGGTCTTTCTTATTACGCGATACGAAGCCACTGTTAGGAGCTGAGTCTGGCTTAACGAAAATCGAAAACGAGAGCTTTTGCTTGCTGGCCTTAGCCTTCCTCTTCAGAGAGTTATAGGAGGGTACGATGAGTTTTCGTAGAAGAATGCGCCGTAGTTTGGCGATCGCAAAGAAACAGAGGTCCAATGTGGTGTTTGTAGTATGTTACTTTACCAGCGTGGGAGTAACAGTGCTTTCTGCTACTGTTTTGTCTTCGCTTGGAGTCTATTCGATTTGGGTAGTAGTACTTTGGGCGTTTTTGATCAAGAGCCCTGAATGGGCCTTCTCTCGTTGGAACCTGTACGAGCAGCACCGTACTGACACTAGAATTGAAAGGAAAATCGACTCTCTCAAAGATGAGTTGTCAGAGCTAAAGGATCTGGTGAAGAAGGACAAGACAGACTCTTAAGCTGTCGCCCATTTAGGTTGGGTAGAGCGAAGGTCCCAATAACGGATAAGCGGCGGATAAGCCGCTACGCTCAGCCCAATCGCCGATTTAAATGCGTTAATTAGCGAGCGATCGCGGAAAGCTAAGTTAAACTTGACTCTGGAGTCAGTAACAAAAACAGCTTTCCGCTTTTTCAAATTTATACAGTCCCAGATTTGCCTATGTTAGGACAAGACATCCCAGTACCTCCCAAGCGTCGCAGAACCATGCTTGAAAAATTCTCGACTGTGTTGATGTTTGAGAGCAAAGGCAGTCGAATATATTCTGAATGGGTATCCGACGATAGATTGCAATCTAACATGGATCGGCTTGTCAACCAGTATGGCGAAAAAAAAGAGGAGGAATGGCTGGTGTATTTTGTCAAAGTATTGAAAGTCAAT
Source organism: Oscillatoria sp. SIO1A7 (assembly GCA_010672965.1). Taxonomy (GTDB): domain Bacteria; phylum Cyanobacteriota; class Cyanobacteriia; order Cyanobacteriales; family Laspinemataceae; genus SIO1A7. Next base: position 5,820 of record JAAHFN010000036.1, on the reverse strand, counting down.
AATAATGGCTCCCTAGAGGAAAAGGAGATGGCTAGACAGCATCTTAGCTGCTACTACCAAGACACTGGGTTTTGGGTGACAAAAAATTTCTGGCTGGAGAGGGTCGCTACACAATATTGGCAAGGCCAACCGCTTTGGGAATGGGAGACTCTATTTGAAAAGGCTATGGAGACTTTTGCAGATATGAAGAGAACTATTATGGATTTGAAAAAATTAGAGCCAGATGTTTCTACCAAAAGCTACGTTAAAAAGAGACTTTACTACAACTTGGCAAACTGGGCGGACTCTCAAATTGGCAGAGGGGTGAGAGTCTCGACAATTTCTATAGACTTAGATCCAGGAGAGGGTAGGGTAGAGATAGCGAATTTAACGAGCGACGATCCTGAAATGCTGAACGAGCGATCGCTTTATCCAGAGAATCAAGAGCGCGTTTACTCAGTTCTTATAAAAGAAATGAGAGAGATAGAAGCTAGTGCAGTCAAGAGCGATCGCGCCAATGTCTGGAATCTCTGCCAGCTCAACTATGGCTTGGGCTTGTCTCAGCAGGATATTGCCGAGTTACTAGCGGCAAACGTGCCTATTAGTCCGTCCACTTTGTCCCGCAAAATCAAGGACCTGAAGCTCAAGCTGGCGTTAAAGGTTATCGAGGAATTTAAGCAGGAGCTGGGATGGTCAGATCGGGAGGCAGACAAGAGCCAGGAACTGCAAAAGGAGCGCGAATTCAAGACTAGAGTTAAGGCCATACAAGGAGCAGTGGGCGATTTTCTCAAGGAATACTGCGCGGACTATGTTGCTGCCGCTGTTATTGAGCTAGCCAACAAGGAGACCGCAAGAGATCCTAGAATTGTCGAAAAGAAAGAGCTTTTAGCGCGGAGCCTCAATGTTTGGCTCCAGACATATCTCAAGATTTCTACAGAAGTGCCCTTAACCGGCAGACTCGAAAAGAAAATAGAGACTTGGGTTGAAAGGTTGTCTCATCAGTTGCGAGACCCTCCCGATCGAGCAAGACCCCAGTCCGATACCCTTGTAAGTGGAGGTTATATTATGGGTCAACGCGATAATGACGGGCTGCTCTAACAGGTCCGCCCAAATAGAGAGCGATCGGGTGAATTGCTCCAGATTGGGAAAATTTGCGCTAGATCGCTTCTAAGTGGGTTGTTTTTTTAGAATTAAGAGACCGAGCCAATGGTTAACTTTCACGAAAAAGACGCTTTTTTATCAGAACCGCTCAGGTTGCCATTAGGTCCAGAAACAATGGATGAGGCGCGGGACGAGTTCGAGCGTCACCCTAACAATGCCGGCTGGACCGCCTACATTAACCGCCTTTGCCTGGATGTTGTTATCTCTTGGCTCCGGCAATTCACAGTAGAAGAACCTCGCCCAGATTTATTGATTTGCTGGGAATTCCTAAACGGGGCTGCTATTGACTGTGGGGCAACGAGAGTCGTGCTAGTTCCTTATCAAATACCCCAAAATGAACCCTTTATCCCGCAAGAGTGGGTCGATATTCCTATATTTGCAGCCGACTATTACTTAGTATGCGGAGTAGATCTGGATGAGGAAGGAGGTTGGGTGCATCTCAAAGGATATGTAAGCCATTGGCAACTTAAAAATTACGGGGGATACGACTCAGAGCGGCGCGGCTACTATACGAACTTGAAAGAATTAAAAACTGAGGAAGAGCTGCTAATGCTACTGGCGGCTGTTAGGCTTGGCCCTAGAAGTCCAAGGGCTGAAATTTCACCTTTGCTTGCTTTGAATCGACAACGGGCAGAAGTGCTGTTAAATCAACTGAGCAATACAGACATTATAGCTCCCTGGTTGGAAATTTCGTTTGCAGAATGGGCAGCGCTGCTGGCAAACGATCGATGGCGCAGGAGATTATATGAATTGCGGACTTCCCGGTCAGCAGCAGCGAAGCCAGCGAGTTTGTTGGAAAGACTTTTGAAGGCGGGCTGGCAGACCGCTGAGGAAATTTTAGAAACGCAATATTTTGCTTTTTCCCTTCGTTCAATAAATGACTCTACAAGCCTAGGAAAATTTGTCGATTTGGGGACGCAGATTAGAGGCTCAGTGCTTTTGATGGTGACACTGACGCCAGAGAACGGGGAAACTGATGTTCGCTTAAAGGTTTTTCCCACTCGCGAAAAACATCTTCCACCGAATCTGCAACTGCTGGTACTGGACGAGGATGGAGATGTTTTTATGGAGGCGACTTCCCAAAATGCCGATAACTCTATTCAACTGCAGGATTTCGGCGGGGAAAGCGGCGATCGCTGTAAAATTAAGGTGATTCTAGGCTCGGCCAGCTTCAGCGAAGAAATTACATTTTAAAGCGAGGAGCAAAAATGAGCAAATTAGTCGTTTTTAAAATAGGTGAGGGAGGCTTTGAGGCAGGGTTTCCAGTAAGCCTGACTGTTGGCGAAGAAGGAAGTATTCTTTGTGTGGAGGTTAACGGGCGATCGCCTCCAGGGAGTATTATGGCGCTACGCGCAAGTCAAAAGTCTCAAGGTAGTAAGTCTCAAGGCCAAAAGTCAAAAGTAGTCTTTGACTAACAATACCTTCGCCAAAATCAAAAATCAGAGCGATCGCGTTGGCCACCCCTCCCACCCTTCCCACTCTTCCCCAGGGAGCATTTCACTTTTGTAACGGGACAGCCCGGAGGGCGCTTGTTTTGTGTAGCCGCGCCAGCCGCTTTTCGGAGGCGGGGCTTACGCCTATAGGCGTAAGGCGGCTAGATACGAAATTGAAATGCTCCCCTTCCCCATCTCTCTTGGAGCCCTCCTTTTTAAGCTTAAAAAGGGGGGTTGGGGGGATCGTTTCATGCGCAAAAATGGCTAAGGTATTGACTAAGGAACGAGCATTTATAGCAGTAAGCTATCAGCTATCAGCAGTCAGCAGTCAGCAAAAGTCCTGCAATCATTGCAATAGAGCGTTTGTAACTGTCCTAACCTTAACCGGTAGTGCTATATAAATGTCAAGCGCGTACTTTGCGTAGTGCTATAAAACTCAACAGGAATTTTCCCCAGAGTCCCCAGAGCGATCGCAGCCTAGCGCAGGCCCACAAATTATGGCTAGGGACCTGCTGTAAGATTAGGCTATACAAAAATCCAGAGGGTGCAGAAGGAGTAGAAATTCCAAAAAATTTCTGCTTCCAATGTTGAAATTCGAGCAAAACCTTGCTAAGATACCTTTATAGCTCCTTAGAAAGGGCAAAAATAAGGATCGCGGCTAGCCGCGACCCTTGGTACAACAAACTACGCAAACTCTCGCAGGGAGGTATTTTTCACTCAAAACACCCTTGAAAACCCTGGTTGCTAGAGGGGTATAGCCCTTGGACTTTAGTGATTTAGGGCAACAAGTCCTTTGCCATACTCCAATAGCTAGCCCGGGTGGGGAAGATAGCCCACCCCAGAACCCCCGCTGACGAAAGTCTGGTATTGCGGCAGCGGGTGGGTTTTCTTTGGGGAAATGTGGGAAGGGTGGGGACTGTGGGAAGTCTGGGGAGTTCTCCTCTCCCCAGACTGCCTCCTATCCCCACAGTCCCCTTCTCTCCACAGTCCCCTCTCTCCAGCTTGTATAGCCAGGACTTACGCATCGACTCAAGGACTAGGGGCAATCGCGGGGGGATTGCCCCTACAAATACTAGATATGGACAGGCAAGCGTAAGTCCTGATAGCGCTACGCGCAAGTTAAAAGTCATGCATTCAAAAGTCCAGGACTTACGCAAATTGTCTTATGCAGACCTAAATGTAGGGGCGATTTCACCATTTGCCCTACCAGATATAGCGTTAATGCGTAAGTCCTGAAGTCAAAAGTAGTCTCTGACTAGGTTTGAGCATTTATAAATGTCCTAACTTATTTGCGTACTGATATTTGGGCGAGGACCTCCCTGCCTCTTCTAGATTCTACAACGACTTGCCAAGCCGGAGGATGCGATCGCTTCCGCAGGCTTAGGCTAGAGCGGAATTCACGCAATTCTTTCATTCAAAATTCAAAATGCCTTTGTAACCTGGCTCTAAAATAATTTTGAATTGCGTGAATGAGAGAATTGCGTGAATTCAGCGCAGCGGCAGTAGATGACGCGATCGCATTTTAACTTTTGTCCCTTAAGCCTATTGACTGTAAACCTGTTATTGCAGTTTCACTTATTTTTTCGTAGTTCGTCTTAGAAAAGTTAGGCCGAATCCGGTTAATTGCTCCAAAAAAAGCTTCTGCGTGGATATTCCAAATTTTTCTGTGGGTATTTAACCGGATTCGGCCTAACTCTCAAGCTAATAACTCTCAAGCTAATAACTCTCAAGCTAATAACTCTCAAGCTAATAACTCTCAAGCTAATAACTCTCAACTAAACGCTATCGGTGACGCTGCTGAAGTTGAAGGCTTTGACTCGAACTCCGGGGACGACGAGGCCGCCAAAACGCTGCACGGAGCTGAGAGCATCGATGTCTCGGAGCATATCGGGGAGACTTTGGTTAAAACGCAAGTTTTTAATCGGACAGGCAATCCGACCGTCTTCTATTAAGAAAGTCCCGTCCCGAGTCATGCCAGTAACTTCGAGCGATCGCGGATTCAAGTAGCGCACATACCAAGCCCGACTCACCAAAATACCCCGCTCGGTTTGAGCCACAATATCCGAGAGACTTTGCTCGGAACCGGCCATCGCTATTGGATAGAAATAACCCGTTGGCTCTTGATTCTGCTCTTGCGCCCAATAGCGGCTGTAAGAGAGAGTTTGGGGTACGCCGTCTTGGATTAATTCTAAATAGCGATTGCCGAGTCCGTCATCGAAAAAAATATTTTTTTGCAAGAGAGGGTGAGCGGGATGGCGCTGCACCTGGACTAGGGGACTAAACATTTCCTCGCCGACGCGATTGCCAGCAGGCTGACCGGATTCGTCAGTGCGAGACATGAAAGATCGCCCCTCGTCTGCAGCGCGAGCGTCCATACTCCAGATAATAAAAGGAAGCAAAGTGGCGAAAGCGGCGTTATCGAAAACCACGGGATAGACGCCGGGAGGAATTTCTCGGGGATTGCGAGAAGCCAAAGCCCGCTCGATAGTTCGTTCGCTTATTTCTTCAATCGGCAACTGGCTTGCAGACCAAGCGGTGCGATTGCTCCAACTAGAACCATTGTCAATTCTAATCGTGTAGCTGAAGTCTGCTTCTGTGGAGCTGCCGCAAGCTCGCAAACCCAGGGAGTTGCCGATCGCCAGCAGAGAAACCCGATTGCTAAAAGTCCCCGAAGCAGTCGCCCCAACCCGAGCCGCGCGATCGCATCCTTCTCGGACTATTTCTCCTCGTTCCAAGGGAGACATAGTTGCCGTTGCTTCGTCGAAAGCGGCGCGGCGAGATTCATAGCTTTGCGGTTCTAGCAAGGGCACCCATTCTGGGTCTTCTGGGGCAATGCGAGCAAGGTCTTCGGAACGGCGAATAGCCTGGGCGATCGCTTCTGGTTCTAATTCTGTAGTAGAGGCCGAAGCGCAGCGCTTGCCGAAATAGCTGGCGACGGTCAGTTTGAGCCTATTGGTGCTGACATTTTGGCTCATCTGATTTTCTGAAAAGCGGCTCAGGGCTTCTTCGCCAGCGCTCAGAGTGACAAAAACGCCCTCTGCTTGGGACTGTTGAATTGCCGTATCGACTAGGGATAAGGCGCGATCGTAGCTGGGAATCATATTGTGGGGTGTGGGGTGTAGGGTGTGGGGTGTAGGGTGTGGGGTGTAGGGTGTGGGGTGTAGGGTGTAGGGTTTTTTTAGGGTGTGGGGTGTGGGGTGTGGGGTTTTTTTAGGGTGTGGGGTGTGGGGTGTGGGGTTTTTTTAGG
>JAAHFN010000035.1 GCA_010672965.1 Oscillatoria sp. SIO1A7 | reverse complement strand
CCCTGTTCGATAGTGGCTTTTATGTTCGGAGCAACCCGGATGTTGCCGCCGCAGTAGGTAGCGGTGCGATCGCCGCCTTGGATCACTTTATATTTTTCGGCGAAAGGGAGGGTCGCAATCCTAGCGCCTTGTTCGATCGCAACTTTTATTTGGTCAACAATCCCGACGTAGCTGCGGCGGTACAAACAGACGAAATAACCGGCATCGAGCATTTCGCCCTTTTCGGACAAAGGGAAAGCCGCAATCCCAGTCCTCTATTCGATCGCAATTTTTATTTGGCCAACAATCCCGACGTAGCTGCGGCGGTACAAAGAGACGAAATAACCGGCATCGAGCATTTCGCTCTTTTCGGACGGCGGGAGGGTCGCAGCCCTAGCGCTTTCTTTAGCGATCGCTTTTATCTGGCAGCGAACCCGGACGTAGAGGCTGCGGTAGAAAGAGGCTCTACGTCTGGCATAGAACATTATTTATTATTTGGCGCTGCCGAAAGGCGAGAGTTTACCCCATTTATCGAGCCCGGAGGTGAGACCTTGCCCAATGGCGTAGCTTCTGGGGACGTAACTCAAAACTCGGCGGTATTGTGGACGCGGACTGTCGTTCCGGGTTCGGTTTCTTTTGAATATTCTACTGATCCAAACTTCAATAATGTTATCGGCACTTCGACGGCAATAGCCGCCGATCCGACAGTTCCGGTGAAAGTCCAGCTAACAGATTTAAACCCGGGGAGCCAATATTTCTATCGGGTTGTCGATGCCGCCGGAACTTCAGCAGCGGGTCAGTTCCGCACTCCAGCCGCTTTGGGAAATAACAGCGGTTTGCGCTTTGGGGTATCGGGAGACTGGCAAGGTCATCTAACTCCCTATCCGGCAGTTGCCAATGCCGACGATCGCAACCTAGATTTCTTCGTCGCCCTAGGAGACACTATTTATGCAGATAATTTGTCGCCAGACTTGCCCGGAATCGGACAGCCAAATACTATTGAAGGTTTTCGCACCAAGCATAACGAAGTCTATTCCCAACGTTTCGGCCTCAATACTTTAGCCGACCTGCGGGCTTCTACTCCCATCTACGCTACTTGGGACGACCACGAAGTTACCAATGATTTTGCTGGAGGTGCCGCGCCGGAAGACTCGCCCCAGCAGGATGGTATTTTTGGCACGGGCAGCGGCTTTGTTAACGATACTCCAGTTTTTGATGCCGCCCTGCGCGCTTTCCAGGATTACAACCCAATTCGCGATGAGTTCTATGGCGACAATGGCGACCCCCAAACCGCTAACGAGCAAAAACTATATCGAGCTAATACCCACGGTAATGATGCGGCTACATTTATTTTAGACGTGCGTTCTTTCCGGAATACTCCTTTGCTGCCTGGAAACGCGAGCGTGGGAGAAAATATTCAGTTTCTTATCAATGCCTTTGACCCGGAGCGCGAGATGCTGGGAGCGGTGCAACTACAGGAACTAAAAGACGATTTACTGGCGGCGCAGAATTCGGGAATTACCTGGAAGTTTGTGATGGCACCGATTCCCATGCAGAATTTTGGAGTTCCACTTACCTGGGAAGCCTATGGAGCGGAGCGAACCGATTTGCTACGTTTCATCGAGCAAAACGATATTAATAATGTCGTCTTTGTCAGTGGCGATTTTCACGGCTATGTTGTCAATAATCTCACCTATCAAGAAGGATTCGGCCAACCGCAAATTCCAACTAATGCTATAGATGTGGTGATTGGTCCGTTGGCCTATCAGGATGACTTCGGTCAAGGAGCGGTTGGAGCGCCTTTCGGCCCGAGCATTGTTGCTTTGACTCCCGACGAGCTTTTGCCCCAGTCCGAGAAAGACCGATACAATGCTTTAAGCGATCGCGAGGAACGAGATGCCTTCGTGCGGCAACTCATCGATAGCCAAATCCTCGCCCTAGGATACGACCCGATTGGTTTGGAAGGATCGGAGATTAATGCCGAGTTGCTTGAGGGAACTTATATAGGAGGCCATACTTTTGGTTGGACTGAGTTTGAGGTTGACGCTCAGACGCAAGAGCTTACGGTTACGACTTATGGGGTGGAGCCGTACAGTCAGGATGAAATTGAGGCTAATCCAGAAGCGATCGCTACTCAAACTCCATTTGTTGTCAGCCAATTTACCATCGATCCCCTTCTCGGCAATACGGGTTTGCCCGAAGCAGTACAAGATTCCGTACAACAGCGGATTAGTCAAGATTTTGGCATAGCCGAGGATAATCAAACTCTGGTTTCTGCCCAACAGCAAACTTGGCCGGATGGCTGCTTGGGTTTGGCCGCTCCTGGCGAAGTCTGCACCCTAGCCTTGGTAGATGGTTGGCAAGTTACGGTGGAAAGCGGCCAGCAGCGCTTTGTTTATCGCACTGATAGCAGTGGCGCGGCAGTGCGGCTCGACGAAGCGGCTTCGGTTTTGTAATTTATTTTTTAAATTGCATCGGTGGCAGGAGCCACAAGCCCGGTTTTTTTGAAAAACCGGGCTTCTTGAAAAACCGGGTTTCTTACATGTCGCTAGCGAAGATTACTTTCGATCGTATTCGCGGAAGCCAGAAACCCGGTTTTTTGAAAAACCCGGGTTTCTTACATATCGCTAACGATTTAAGATTACTTTTGCTCGTATTTGCGCTATAATGAGGAGGAATATAGCAATTATCGGAAAGCGATCGCTTGCCCGGATATACATAGAAACCGGTTTTTTTAAAAAAACCGGGTTTCTCGGGTTTCTCAGATATCGCTAACGATTTAGGATTGCGATCGCCAGTTGAGGAGTTATCGATGGCTTATAGCGATTTTACATTAGCTCGACTTAAGAATAAGTTTAACTTACTGGTTGAGGAGCAGAGGGATTTGTTTGCGGGAGTGGAGCCGATACCGCCTAGCGATTTTCTGGCTCGGACTTTAGCGGAGACAGTGGAGCTAGCCCTGGCGATTAATACCGAAAAGGCTCGCTCTGAGTTAATTATCGCACCTTTGTTATTGGAAGTCAGGCGCAGGGGAAACGGCGGCATTAGCTTATTTTCGGGAACGGATTTTAATATTGCTCCCGAGCAAGGGCTAAATGGTTTTTGCGATTTTATTCTCAGTGGCTCTAAGGAACAATTAACCATTAATGCGCCAGTGGCGATTGTTTTAGAAGCGAAGAATGAGGATATTAAGGGTGGCTTGGGTCAGTGCGGGGCGGCGATGCTGGCAGCTCAGTTGTTTAACCAACAAGAGGGCAACGAGGCCAAGACTATTTATGGGGCGGTGACGACGGGAGATATTTGGAAATTTCTGAAATTGGCAGGCGATCGCCTATTTATAGACTTGAGTAATTTCTATATTAAAGACGTGGATAAAATTTTAGGATGCTTGTTGGAAGCGATAGGCGAGCTTGTATAATTGCCATGTACCTTTGATAGTTGCGATCGATGCGACTCGAAATACCACCATTCGACGAAAACGGCAATCTACCCCCAGGCGTGCATTGGGCGGACTGGTCTGATTTTAAAGAGCGCTTTGGCACGACCTATAGGCGAAACGTACTGATTCTAGGACTAGAAGCTGTAATGAAGCATCTAAAAGCTGCCGGATGCCGCACCATCTATATCAATGGTAGCTTTGTCACCCAAGAACCAAAGCCTAACGACTTTGACGCCTGTTGGGATCGGGAGGATGACGTAGATATCGATTATTTGAGAACAAATGCTCCCATTGTGCTAAATTTTTATAATCCTAGCGCTCAAAAAGCGAAATATGGGGGCGAGATTTATCCATCATACCAACCCGCTTATGGTGCTACAATGACAATAGACTTTTTTCAACGCGACCGATTCCAAAATCCTAAAGGTATAGTAGCGATAGATTTATTGACGTGGGAACCATGATTAAAAACGATCGCCAGTATGAGATAACCCGAATGTGGGCAGAAAAATTCGAGAGAGGCAGACTATCGCTTCGGGCAAACGAAGAAAAGAAAAAGAAAGACCCCGATGGGTGGCAAATGATTCAAGACTCTTATGAGTGTCAGCGCAATACGCTACTGGCAGAAATGGCTGAGTATGAAGCCCTCGTAAAGCACGAACCCTCGGAGCCGGTCGCTCTGACAATAGACCAATTCAACCAACTATCGGATTTGCTAATTAAAGGCAGAATTGGCTTGAAAATTAGCCAAAAAGAACTGGCAGAATTAGCGGGGCTGACGGAAGAGCAAATTCAACTCTATGAGGATAAGAACTATGCAGATGCTAGTTTTTTAGATTTTATGACAGTTAGTACCATTTTGGGGATTAAGCTCAAAGAAGGAGTCTATGTGGCGGAGATAGATGATTATTGTAAACAATGCCTAGGGGCTATTCGAGAAGGCGAGGCATCGGAAAAAGAGGAGAAACCCATCGCGGTTTAAATGGCGATCGCCAGTATAATTGCCATGTCCCTTTGATAGTTGCGATCGATGCGGCTCGAAATACCACCATTCGACGAAAACGGCAATCTACCCCCAGGCGTGCATTGGGCGGACTGGTCTGATTTTAAAGAGCGCTTTGGCACGACCCCCAGGCGAATCGGACTGATTCCAGGGCTAGAAGCGGTGATGGAGCAACTAAAAGCTGCCGGATGCCGTACCATCTATATCAATGGTAGCTTTGTAACCAACAAACCCGATCCCAAGGACTTTGATGCCTGTTGGGATCGGGATGACGTGGATATCGATTACCTGAGAAAGAATGCTCCCATTGTGCTAAATTTTTATAATCCTAGCGCTCAAAAAGCGAAATATGGGGGTGAAATTTACCCTTCAGACCAACCTGCCTATGGTGCTACAATGACAATGGATCTTTTTCAGCGAGACCGATACAAAAAAAATCCTAAAGGAATAGTGGCCATAGATTTATTGAGGTGGGACTATGATTAAAGACGATCGCCAATACGATATAACGAAAATGTGGGCAGAAAAATTTGAAAGAGGCAGACTATCGCTTAGGGCAAACGAAGAGAAGAAAAAGAAAGACCCGGATGGCTGGCAACTGATCCAAGACTCTTATGAGTGTCAGCGCAATACGCTGCAAGCGGAAATGGCCGAGTACGAAGCCCTCGTTAAACACGATCCGTCAAAGCCGTTAGTTATAAAAAACCCAGAAAATATCCTGGAAATATCAGATGTGCTAATTAAAGCCAGAATAGGGTTGAAAATAACTCAAAAAGAACTAGCGGCAATCTGCGATCGCACGGAAGCAGAAATAGCCAGTTATGAAGAAAAGGATTATCAAAATGCTAGCTTTGTGGATGCGATCGCAGTAAGTACCGTTTTGGGGATTAAGCTCAAAGAAGGAGTCTATGTGGCAGAGATAGATGATTTTTGGGGAAAATGCCTAGAGGCGGTTAGAAAAGGCGACGCCTCCGAACAAGAGAAAGAACCCATGACGGCCTAAATGAGAGGTTGCCGGTTCGCAGTATAATTGCCATGTCCCTTTGATAGTTGCGATCGATGCGACTCGAAATACCACCATTCGACGAAAACGGCAATCTACCTCCAGGCGCCCCCAGGCATCCATTGGGCGGACTGGTCTGATTTTAAAGAGCGCTTTGGCACGACCCCCAGGCGAATCGGACTGATTCGAGGACTAGAAGCGGTAATGAATCATCTAAAAGCCGCCGGATGCCGCACCATATATATCAATGGCAGCTTTGTGACCAACAAGCTTAAGCCCCAAGACTTTGATGCCTGTTGGGATCCGGATGATGACGTAGATATCGATTACCTCCGAAAAAATGCCCCCATTTTGCTGAAATTTTATGACTCTCCTGCCCAAAAAGCAAAATATGGGGGCGAGATTTACCAGTCAGACCAACCAGTCTATGATAGTATAATGTCAATAGACTTTTTTCAGCGCGACAGGAAGCTGAGGCGCAAAGGAATCATAGCTATAGATTTACTGAGGTGGGATCCATGATTAAAGACGAACACGAGTATCGCGTTTCCAAATCCTTGGTAGAAGGATGCGATCGGGCTATAGCAGCTGTGGAACGGGATGAAGATAAGAAAAAAAACAAGCCATATATATGGGAACTTCATTACAAGGGCGCGAAGGCTATGAAGAAGATGGTGCTATCGGAAGTAGAAGAATATGAAGCCCTCATCAAGCACGATCCTTCGCAGCCAGTGGCTCTGACGATAAACGAATTTGGCGCACTATCAGATTTACTAATAAAGGCGAGAATTGGCTTAAAAATTAGCCAAGAAGAACTGGCAAAATTAGCGTGGCTGACGGAAGAGCAAATTAAACTACAGCGGTTCTCAAATTAGTAAATATATCTGAAACGGCTGAAACCATTGCGGTGACTGCACTTTGAGATGGTGCATCTATTTGAGAACCGCTATATACGAGGACAAGGACTACGAACAGGCGAGCTTTTTAGATTTTATGGCAGTTAGCGATGCTTTGGGAATTCAGCTAAAAGAAGGAGTCTATATGGCGGAGCTGAATGATTTTTATAAGGAATGCTTGGAGGCTATTCGAGAGGGCGAAGCATCGGAAAAGGAGGAGAAACCCATAGCGGTTTAAATGGCGATCGCCAGTATAATTGCCATGTACCTTTGATAGTTGCGATCGATGCGGCTCGAAATACCACCATTCGACGAAAACGGCAATCTACCCCCAGGCGTGCATTGGGCGGACTGGTCTGATTTTAAAGAGCGCTTTGGCACGAACCTCAAGCGCATCGGACTGATTGGAGGGCTAGAAGCGGTGATGGAGCAACTAAAAGCTGCCGGATGCCGTACCATCTATATCAATGGCAGCTTTGTCACCAACAAACCCGATCCTAAGGACTTTGATGCCTGTTGGGATCGAGAAGATGATGTGGATATCGATTACCTGAGAAAGAATGCTCCCATTGTGCTAAAATTTTATGATTCTCCTGCTCAAAAAGCCAAGTATGGGGGCGAAATTTACCAGTCAGATCAACCAGTCTATGATAGTATAATGTCAATAGACTTTTTTCAGCGCGACAGGGATCTGAATCGGAAAGGAATAATAGCTATAGACTTATTGAGGTGGGAACCATGATTAAGAGCGAACATCAGTATCGCGTTTCTACATCCTTGGTAGAAGGATGCGATCGCGCTATAGCAGGTGTGGAACGGGATGAAGAAAAGAAAAAAAATGAGCCATACATATGGGAACTTCATTACAAAGGCGCGAAGGCTATGAAGAAGATGGTGCTATCGGAAGTAGAAGAATATGAAGCCCTCATCAAGCACGATCCGTCGCAGCCGTTAGTTGTAAACAATCCAGAAAATGTCCAGGAAATATCAGATGTGCTAATTAAAGCCAGAATAGGGTTGAAAATAACTCAAAAAGAACTAGCGGCAATCTGCTATCGCACGGAAGCAGAAATTGCCAGTTATGAAGAAAAAGATTATCAAAATGCTAGCTTTGTGGATGTAATAGAAGTTAGCACCGCTTTGGGTATTAAGCTCAAAGAAGGAGTCTATGTGGCACAGATGGATGATTTTTGTCAAGAACGCCTAGAGGCGGTTAGAAAAGGCGACGCATCAGAAGATAGGCAAGAGCAAACCCTGATGGAACCAATCTCTACTCCATAAGGACTTACGCATTGACTCTACTAACGGGGCAACCACGGGGGGATTGCCCCTACAAAACACGCTCCGGAAGGATATTTTGCGTAAGTCCTATCCATAAGGAATTCCAAGAAATAAATTACCTAATTCGTAGGACGGGCGTCCCGCCTGTCCGGTGGTGCCCAGAGACAGGCGGGACGCCTGTCCTACGGGGAAAGGGCGCTAAGCGATCGCCTCCAAAAAAACTAGGAGTTATATCAAGTAGGGTTAAATACCCACAGAAAAAACTTGGAATCTCCCGTAGGACGGGCGTCCCGCCTGTCCGGAGCGCTCTTTGGGACAGGCGGGACGCCCTGTCCTTGCGCAGAAGCTTTTTTTGGGGCATTCAAACCGACATGATATTACGCAGAGACTCTTCATGTAGGGCTAGCACCGCGCACCAGCCCCTAGATGTAGGCTTTGAGCCGACAATTTGCGGAACTTCTGAAAATATTAGACCTTTCGGCGAGCAGAATTTTGCATAAACCAGATTGCTCTTGCCCATTCAATAGCAGCAAGCAGGAGCAGTCAATATGACACAAGACCCAACTTGCCAGGGCCGCAGGGTGGCCGCCTCCAACCGAGAATTGGATCGGCCTCCAAAAACCCACGGCTCCGGTTTCGTCGGCAGCAAAGTCAGAAAAAATAATTCTGGATTGGCCAGCCGTTTAGGGAGCAAAATGGGGATGTCTGCTTTTTCTCCAGTAGGTACCCAAATGGACGAACGACTCTGCCAACTCATACAAGAAGTGCTTGGATATTCTGATGGCAGTCCCGAACAGCGGCAAGCAATGAACCGCCTGCTCGGCCTGATTCCCAAGCTGCCCGGTATTTATATGGACCCATTCCCGGGGGTTGACCCTGCAGACGCATTCAACCGAGCATTGCTTGGGGTTTCTTGCACAAGGGGAAATGTCAGCGGCCATAATCTGCGCCGATTTGTGGAAAAAAGAGACTTAGATATTGAGAATACGGATGCTGAATTAGTGCGGAAACTTTTTATCCGCTGGTTTAATGTTATTCTCAAGCGCCAACTCTCTAAGGTCTATCGCGAGAACGGGCGAGATCTAAGTTTGAATGCTCCTATCGATCGCTCGGCGGGCTCGGCGACTTTCGAGGAAATATTGCCGGATCCGACAGTTAGCGGATTAGATAGCCTAGCCCAGCAAGAGCTAGAGGAAGCCAATAAGCGTTTGGAACAAGACCTGAAACGCTATATCGAGGAAGACCCAGAAGGGAAACTCCGGGGATGCCATCCTGGCGGATACCCGCATTGCAACTGTCAGGAACTGGTTAAAAGGCGAATTTTGCAGGAGCCAAAGGATACCTGGAAAACAATTAGCGCAGAGCTTAATGTTCCTCAAGGCACGGTGACCGCTCATTGGAAGAGGAAATGCCAACCTCTGCTAGCAGAAATTGGCGACATTTTTGGAAGACCGGAGGAATAACTATGAGCATCGCACAAACTCCTTTCTTTATTCCGATTCAGCTCGGTAAGGAGGCCCATTACTACGCTCGGAAGTTTGCTAAGGAGCAAGCAACTCCCGAGAAGTATAAGCGAGTTTACCTGAATACTCTGGCTGTCTGCGCGGTTAGCAGCTATCTGCAATGGATGGAAATAAAAACCGCTCCGACTCAAGGAGACTGCTGGCAAAGCACGATTCGCCGTTTCCAAGATGTGGCCGATTTGGTTTTGCCGAATCTGGGTCGATTGGAATGTCGCCCGCTGCTGCCGGGAGAAACTGTTATTTCTCTGCCGCCTTCTGCCAGGGAAGACCGGATTGGTTATGTGGCAGTTCAGTTTGAGGAAGAATGGGATCGAGTAAAGCTACTCGGATTTGCTCCGCCCCTAGCTACGGAAGATTCCCCAGCAACAATTGCGATCGCCGATTTGCAGCCCCTTGAGGATTGGGTCGAGGAGTGGGAGGCTCTAGAAGCTAAGGCGGCGATCGCTTCCTTCAAAAAACGACAAGAGCCAATAGAATTAAGCCAATGGTTACCAGGATTTGTCGATGCTATTTGGCGAACTTTGGCAGAGGTTTTAGGGAAACGAAAAACTCAAGAGCTTCTTGCAGCAAGAAGCATCGTCGCTGAAGGCGTTGTCCGGGCAACGCCGATAGAATGGACGGGGCAATCTCCCGCTGATTCCCTAGCTTTGGTCGTCGTCAAGCCAAAACCGGACTTAGAAAGGGATATTGTCCTGCAAGTACATTCCACCGAGGGTAAAACTCTGCCAGCCAATCTGACCTTAGCGGTGCTTGAATCTGGCCAGGTTATAGAGCAAAGTAAATCGGGAAAAAGCAGCGACTGGATTCAATTGAACGTTGACGGCAAGCAGGGAGAGCAGTTCGCGGTCAAAGTAGAGCTGGGGGAGGCCAGCGCTATCTGGAATTTTGTCATCTGAGCGTCGGTTGCTAGAATGGTCGAATTAGCAGAAATCGGGTAGTGCCAGCGCTACCCATCTCCCCCGCCGTCCTGGCTGGGAGATGGGGAGCGCCTGCCCGGTTCTTATTTATTGTGCTGTTAGCTTCGCTCGGGCGCGGGCGAGTCGCCGTATGGGGGGTGGAAATGGCAAAGTTAGTCTTTATTAAATTACTGGGAGATTTGGAAGGTGGTTGTTGGGTAAGCCTGCAAATTTCTACCGAGGGCGATCGCAACTTGATTGACGAGGCCGAGGGGCAACTACCTGTATACCCGCAGATTGGAGATCTCTACAGAAATTGGCGATCGCTCTACCTGGATAAGGTTGCGTCGATGAGGTTTCCTGCTAGGGTCAACGTTAGCAAAGCATCAGAGGTTTCTACTACTGATATCAAAAAAGCCAGGGATAATTTGAACGATAGCCTCAATGAATGGCTTTGTTCTGAGGAGATGCGCCCGGTGGAGAAAAAACTATTGCGCAATCTCAAAGACGAACGCGAGGAAATTCGCTTCATCTTCAAGGCGGAAAACCCAGAGTTGCGGCGCTTGCCTTGGCATAGCTGGGAGATTTTCGATCAATACTTTAACGCCGAGGCGGGTTTATATTTGCCAGTTGGGGCGCGGCACCCAGTCACTCCTAGAGAAAAGGTGAAGGTCTTAGCAGTTTTTGGCAAGAGAGAAACGACTGGGGAAGACACTTTTATTAAAATCGAGGATGACTGGAAAATACTGCAAGAGCATTTATCCACAGAGTCCAACGCAGAACTCGTCCGTCTGGAAGAACCAACCTTAGAAGATTTAGGGGAGCAAATTGAGAAACAAAGTCCGCAAATTCTCTTTTTTGCCGGTCACAGCAATAGCGAAAAGGATGGCAATCGCGGTTTGATTGCATTGAACAAGCAAGAAGATATAGCTATTGAGGACCTCCGGTACGACCTGAGAGAAGCAATTAAGCGAGGTCTGCAACTGGCTATTTTTAACTCCTGCGATGGATTGGGAATTGCACGCCAACTGGCGAAATTAGGAATTTCCAATGTCATAGTTATGCGAGAATCGGTGCCAGATGAGGTAGCACAGAAGTTTTTGCAGCGTTTTTTAGAAGCATTTGCCGCCGGAAAGCCCCTGCATATTGCGACGCGCAAGGCGAGGGAAAAGATAGCTCGCCTGGAAAGCAAATATCCTGGTGCCAGTGGATTGCCAGTCATTTTCCAAGATCGTGCAAGGGCTCCGCTAACTTGGCAGGGGCTTGGGGGCGTGGTAATTGAGACAGACGGCCAAGACTCAATTGTGTGGCTGCCAACTAGAGTTAGCAAGCCGCCGCGAAAAGAGACCGACAATCTACCGGAGTTCGAGGAACAAGAGGAGAGCCCAACAGGAGATGACGATTCACCCGAATCCGAGCCAGAGCTTTTATCCAAGGTTAGCAATTTATCAAAGTTAGAGTTGCAGCAGCCATCCCCAGAGGCTGACAATTCGTCCGCACCCGAGACACTGCCTCCGTCCGGAGCTAATAGTTCGGCCTCAAGTCGGCACTGTAGCAAAGGACATAGCAATAATCATACAAGTATGGCTACTTCGACACCAACGCCCTATGGGTCAAGAAGCAGAAGTACGCACCTGGGCTCAATTTTGGCTGGGCGTTACCGCATCATTAGTGAGCTAGGATGCGGGGGATTTGGTAGCACATATCTGGCCGAAGATAAGCAACGACCGGGTCGCCCCAAGTGCGTTGTCAAGCAACTCCGTCCGCTAATGAGAGACCAGTCCAGCTTGCAGACTATAAAACGTTTGTTTAAGGCAGAAGCAGAGGTATTGGAGCGGTTAGGAAAGCTCCACGACCAGATACCACAGCTTTTGGCTTACTTTCAGGAAGACCAAGAACTTTACTTGGTTGAGGAGTTTATTGAAGGTTTCGATCTGAGTAAAGAGCTGTTACCGGGGAAAAAGTGGCCTGAGTCTGATGTCGTTAACCTTTTGCAAAATGTCTTGGTAATTCTAGATTTCATTCACAGAAGTCGTGTCATCCACCGCGACGTTAAGCCCAACAACTTAATTAGACGCCAGCAAGATGGCAAGCTGGTTCTGATTGACTTTGGAGCCGTGAAGCAAATCGTCATCAACTCGGAATTTACACAAACAGACAAGACGATCGCAATTGGAACTATGGGGTATACGCCGCCAGAACAAATAGGCGGAAAGCCACGTTTCTGTAGCGATATTTATGCTGTGGGTATGATAGCGATCCAAGCTTTGACTGGAGTACGCCCCAGCGCTCTACCAGAAAACCCCAAGACAAAAGAAGTAACCTGGCGCCAGCAAGCAGAGGTCAACCCTAAGTTAGCCAGGATTTTAGACAAGATGGTGCGTTACGATTTCAGGGAAAGATACCAGTCAGCAGCGGAGGTTTTGCAGGATCTAAAACCTTTAGTTAAGTATATGCTCCCATCTGCCACTGCGATGCCGACTGCTATGTCCACATATATCGGTAAATCTCGTCCAGCATTACTTGGGTTCGGGCGCGTTGCAATTCCATTTATGGCCTTGTTGCTGGTGTTGATGGCTATACTAGCAGTAACAATAGGGCCAAAAGTAGATATTCCCTGGCTTCCGTTACCCGTAGTAGAAGATAAAGGCGATGTCGTGACACCTCACGATTAGTTAAAGAGAGCGAACCGGGAGCATTTCACTTTTGCCATTAATAGCCCGCAAGGGCGAGAGTTTGTGTAGCCGCGCCAGCCGCCTGGGAGGCGGGGCTTGCGCCTATAGGCGTCAGGCGGCAAGCCGCAAAACTGAAATGCTCCCTATGCGAATTTGAGACAAGCGATTTGTCCTGAGCCCGCCCTTCGACCCCTTCGACCCTTCGACAGGCTCAGGGCGAACGGGGGAGCGGGCGGGCGAACGCCCTTCGACAGGCTCAGGGCGAACGGGTGAGCGGGCGAACGGGCCGATCGCTGACCGCTGACCGCTGACCGCTGACCGCTTACGGATAGAGACCCCGATCGCCTGCTGCTTCTGCGACTCTGCCGACGGCTAGCATATATGCCGCTCGTCGCATGGGAATCTTGAGTTCTCGGGCTTTTTGGCTGACGCGATGATAAGCTCGCACCATCAACCCTTCCATTTCTTGATTAACCCGTTCTTCATCCCAAAACACATAGGATTGACCCTGAACCCATTCGAGATAGCTGACAACCACGCCACCGGCATTGGTTAAAATATCGGGAATAACGGTTATGCCTCGTTCTTCCAACATCTGGTCGGCGACGAGAGTTATCGGCGCATTCGCGGCTTCAGCTACAATCTGCGCTTGGACGCGATCGGCATTGTCTTCGGTAATTTGGTCTTCTAAAGCAGCGGGAACGAGGACATCGCAAGATAGGGCGAGCAGTTCCCAGTTAGAAACTGGCTCTCCACCAGGAAATCCTTTGATGCGCCGATTGTTGCGCGCCGCATACTGCTTGAGGGCTGGAATATCGAGACCTCCTCCAGCAAAGATACCGCCGCCTCCATCGGAGACCGCTACTATTTTGGCACCGGCTTCATGGAGCAAAGTCGCTGCAGCGCCGCCTACTTTTCCGAAACCTTGGATAGCAATTTTGCTGCCCGCTAGGCTAAGTCCGCGTTCCGATAGCATTTCGCGGATGGCGATCGCCACCCCTAGTCCCGTTGCCATTTGGCGACCCTTGGAACCGCCAATAGACAGGGGCTTTCCGGTGACGACTCCCGGCACGGCATGACCGACATTCATAGAATAAGTATCCATAATCCAAGCCATTTCCCGGGCGGAGGTGCCGATATCGGGAGCGGGAATATCCACCTCTGGACCGATGTCTTTAATCAGTTCGCTGGCATAACGACGGGTAATCCGCTCTAACTCGCCGACGCTATAGCGAGCGGGGTTGATGGCGATTCCCCCTTTCGCCCCGCCGTAGGGAATTCCCAACAAAGCGCATTTCCAGGTCATCAGCATTGCCAAAGCCGAGAGTTCCTGCAAACTCACCGCTGGATGGTAGCGAGTTCCTCCTTTGTACGGACCGAGAATGTCGCAATGCTGGACTCGGTGTCCGGCGACTACCTCCACTTCTCCGCTGTCGAGTTTGACGGGAATCGAGACGGTGACCACCTTGCGGGGCTGTTCTAGAATTCGCAGCACGTTCGGATCGATTTGCAAGTCAATCCCTGCCTGCCCCAAATAGGTGCAAGTGCGATCGTAGGGACAGATATAAGCAGGAGTCGGGGATGCTGCTTGTTTTGAGGCTGCTTGTTTTGAGGCTACTTGTTTTGAGACTGTTGATGAAACCATAGTGCTATAGACCCAGAAGCGCGGGTCCTAACTCTTCTATATTACTAGCCTAGCTCACAATTCTGAAAATAACCGTATTTTGTATAAATGTTTACAAATAATCTTAAAAAGATATGGTAAAGACGACTCCGCGATCGCCCCTCCCCGTAGTGCCGTTGCGTAAGTCCTAATAAATTTGCTGCGCCAGGACTTACGCAAACTGCCCCCATGAACCCTAAATGTAGGGGTACTCCGGCGGTTGACCCCTACCACCTATAGCTTCCTAACGAGAGGAGCGGCTAAGCCCTTGGGGCTCGGCGGTGGCTGCCCGCTTGATATGAGGCGGAAGGCGCTTCCGTGGGACCATAAATAATGGATATTGTTTAACCCTATTTGATATAAATATTTGAAATAATAAGTGAGATTGCAAGAAAAGATTGATTCCAGTCAATTTTTAGGTTGAAGGTACAAGGGCTAAGAGGCAAGAAATTAGGGAGCATTTCACTTTTGCGCTCTTGTTGCCCTTCAAAGCTTTGTTTGTGTAGCCGCGCCAGCCGCGATCGCTCCCCCTGCCTCGGCTCCGTCGGACCTGCGATCGCGTGCAAAATAAGGCAAGTCGTTGTAAAATCCAAAAAAAAAAGCAAGGAGGTCTCGCCCAGTTCCCTCCCTGGTGCAAATACGCCCATTGGCCAATTGTTGCTAGAGCTATCTGCGACGATCGCTCAAATCGTCGCGCCCGCTCCCCGACTTCCGGCCTAATTTTGGCGGCCTAATTTTGGCCAGTGGTAGAAACAAAGGCGAATTCCCCCCAAGGGAACCCCACCCGTTGCCCCGAGATAGTACAAAATCGGCGGGTCAATGGTGGGCTATCTTCCCCCCCGGCTAGCTATTGGAGGCGTGCCAAAGGACTTTGTTGCCCATGAGTCCTTTGCTCTACTCCATTGCCGCCGGGGTTTTTTGAGGGAAAAACTCCTTTGATTGAAAAAACCTCCTTGCTAGGGGTTTACGTTTAGTGGTTGCAAAGGGTCGCGGTTAGCCGCTGCCCTTTTTTGTGCCCCTCTAGGGAGCTATAAATCCATCTTAGCACGGTTTTTTTAAAATTTCAACCTTGACGGCAGAAATTTTCTGGACTTTCTGGACTTTCTGCACCTTCTGCACTGCATATATAGCCTAATGTTACAGAAAGCGCCGCTCTGGGTCCCCGGCCAACAGACAAACAACCTTGCTGGCACCACAAGCGTTGGCGGAAAAACAGCCGGCCCTATCCTTTTTTGGTAGATCGGGTTCGCCGAGCGAAACCATTGCCATTTTCAACAGGACTTAGGGCTTCGACTCCGCGATCGCCCGAACGGTGGACTGGTAGCTTATATCAACAAGACTTACGCATCGACTCTAGGAATAGGGGCGTTCGCGAAGCGTCTCCGTAAGGAGAATCGCGGGGGGATTGCCCCTACAAATACTATATCTGGAGAGTTTGCGTAAGTCCCGATCGAATCCGCTTCCGCTGTTCCATAAATCCCGTAGGGGCGGTGCCCTTCCGCCCAGACGCTCCCGGGGCGGCCGGGGCGCTCCCGGGGAACCCCTACCAATAAATATTGTAACTGTTTAACCGGATTTGATATTATTTCTGCGCAAGTCCCTTAGCTATCTTAGGACTTACGCAAATTGTAGAGATGTGCCCTAAGTGTAGGGGTCAACGGCCGTTGACCCCTACCAGGTATAGAGGTAGGGTGCTCTTGTGTAGGGAAACTTATAGCAATTTTTTTACCCTACTCTGAGAGGGCTTAAATCCTTACTTTTAGAGGCTTTCGGTACGATCTCGCCGGCACGATTCCCGTCAGTCGTCAATTTGGTGAAAAGACCGCAGAGAAGGGCACCCTAGTATAGAGGTAATGCGCAAGTCCCTTAGCTATCTTAAAAGGGCAAGTCTTCCCCGGGGACGAATTTGCCGCTTTCATCGAGAGGCGGAATCTCTGAAGGAGGTAGCTCCTGCTGGGAAGAAGCTCCAGCAGATTGAGAGAGTTCTAGCTGCTTGGGTAAAGGGATAATTTCCCCGGAAAAACTCTTGGCCAGAAGTTGGGCGGCGATAATTACCTCATCTTCCTCCAGAGATTTCTCCACAGATTTCTCCAGAGATTTTTCCACAGACTTTTCCACAGAACGGGCGCTATCCGGCTGTGGAGAAATTGTCCTTTCTCTTTGCTGACCCAGGCTATTGCCATTAGAGCCATTTGCCTGGGGAGAACCGGGCTGGGGATAATTTGCCCCAGAATCCGATTGCGGGAAACCGGGCTGCGAGATTCGCTGGTTTTGCTGACCCAGGCTATTGCCATTAGAGCCATTTGCTTGGGCAGAGCCATTTGCTTCGGCAGAACTGGGCTGCGAAGAATTTGTCTGGGGAGGCGGGGGCTGCGAGATTGGCTGGCTTTGCTGGGGAGGTCTCTCCTGAGTCGGCGGGGGAGTTAGAGAGCGATCGCCAGAATTTTGCTTATTTTTGCTAGTTCTCGACTCCTTCGTGCCGCTGCCAACTTCTAATTCTACTTGCACCCGCCGATTAAAAGCTTTCGCAAATGCCGCTTCAACCTCGCCCAATTTGTTTTGAGCTAATTTCTGCAAGCCCGGGGAACTAATGCTGATGCGCGCAAAAGCATCATTGTCGAACTCCACTAGATGACAATGTTGGCGCAAGAGTGCTTGAGTCGATCGCTGTTTTAGATTGGCTAGCACGGTTTCCCAAACTTCATTTAGATAAGCCGAATCCGCTCCAGCAGAAGTAGCGGGGGCTTGTGGCTCGGGGGCGATCGGCGGCGGATTGGCGGGACTGGCGGGCGGCGGACTGGCGGGCGGCGGACTGGCGGGGCGATCGCGAAACTCATCCCTAGGAGCAGGTTGACGATTTTGCTGCCCAGATGCTTCGCGATTCTGTAGCTCTTGTCTTATTTCCGGGCGATCGGGCGCTTCGGAAATTTCATCTATGCCTCCCCGGGCAGATGGCGAGGAAGCAACTCTACGAGGAGCCGGCGGAGTTGGTGCTGCTTGGGGTGTTGCTTGGGGTGTTGCTTGGGGTGTTGCTTCTAAAATTGCTGAAGGCAACAATCCCAATAAAGTCACTTCTAACCACAAGCGGGGCTGGGTGGTATTTTTTATCTGGACTTCGCAAGACCTAAGATGCTGTTGGCTGTAGAGAATCGCAGGGATATCCCATTCTTGGGCTCGGCCGCATAATTCTTCCCAAGTGGGAGGAGTCATAGCAACTAAGTCCCAGCGTTTGGGTGCAGTTTTGGCAATTAATAAATCTCGGTAAAACCCGGCCAAATTCTGGAGGACTATCAGGGGCTCTCTACCTCGATTCATTAGGGCTCGGGCGCGATCGAGCAGCAATTCTGGATTGTTGCTGCGAATTGCCTCCAATAAAGCCATTAAATCTTTTTCGGGAACGGAGCCAACTAAATCCCAGACTGCCTCTACGGTAACTTGCCCGGATAATAAGCTCAACTGATCCAGCAAACTTTCCGCATCTCTAAGACCCCCTTGGGCAATTTGAGCCACCGTGCGGATAGCATCTTCGGCAATATTAATATTTTCCTGGCGAGCAATATCATCTAAATGCTGCACCATTGAGTCTAGAGGAATGCGGCGAAAGTCAAAGCGCTGACACCTAGAAATAATAGTGGGTAAAACTCTTTGCGGGTCTGTGGTTGCCAAGACAAACACCACCCGTTCCGGCGGCTCTTCCAAAGTTTTGAGCAGGGAATTAAAAGCCGCCGTACTAAGAGAATGGCAGTTATGAACTAGCAATCCGTTCGCAATAAAATTATGATTGTCTTTTACTTCGATATCGTAAACTCTTTCTAATCTGCCCTCTTCTATAGATAGAACGGTTTCTAAATTGGGAGTTCTGCTTTTTTTCTCTAAGACTCTAGATTGTCTCCTAAATGTAGGGCAAATGGTGAAATCGCCCCTACTATGCATCCTAGATGTAGGGCAAATGGTGAAATCGCCCCTACCAGCTATAGGCTTAATGCGTAAGTCTTGAGTATATTCCCAAGCGGCTCCCGGAGATAATATTTTCATTCCCGGTCTGAGGTCTTGGGCGCGAAACCATCCTATCTCCGTTCTAATTAAATGATTGCCGGTACATCTAATCGCTTTACCGCTAGTTGTTTTAATTGTCAGAGTTGGCCGCGTTCCTTGGTCGAACCAGCGAGTAACTTTTTTTAATTCCCAGGCTGCCAATGACTCGTTATAACTTAAGACTTCGCGACCTTGGATGGCTGGGTTATCGATGCGCATCAAGCCATCGCTAGTGAGAATCAGGGAATCCCCAGTTAAACATTCGTCAATAATATAGACTTTATGACGACATTGCACCGGGGCAAATTGAGCCCGTTCTATTAATTCTCGAATATTATCTACTCCAGTGTTGCTGGCGGCGTCAATTTCTATAACATCTAGAGAATTGCTTTTAGCGATCGTGGTACAAACTTCGCAAGTACCGCAGGGTTTTTCGGTGGGTTTATTGCTGTTGAGGCAATTTAGAGATTTAGCAAGGATGCGGGCGCTGGAAGTTTTGCCCGTGCCTCGCGGACCGGCGAATAAATAAGCATGGGCAATTCGGTTTTGTGTAATGGCATTAGTTAGGGTAGTGGCGATCGCTTCCTGACCCACCAGGTCAGCAAAAGTCTGGGGGCGATACTTCTGGTGTAGGGGCTCGTAAGACATGATGGGCCGAGGAAAGTTTGGCGATTTTTAAATTGCCGTTTGCTTCAATAATATAGCAGTAAGCGGTCAGCTTACCCTGCCGCGTTGGGCAACGCTTGGGCAGCAGTCAGCTTGAGCGTCAAAGTCTTGCCAATTCAAGCTATTGGCACTTCGTAACTGTCCGCGCCCGAGCGTCGGTAATGCTATATACATAGGACTTACGCTTTCCTGTACGATTTAATTGCAGATATAGCGCTCTCTTGCGTGGTGCGACACCCTACAAATAATGTCACTGCGTAAGTCCTAATACAAATAACTGGCACCACCCAGTCAATTACTAACTAAGTTACTTGTAATAATCAATCGGTAACCCGTTCTAATTTAACAGGACTTACGCAAAGTATCTATATCCGATCGTTGTAGGGGCAATCCCCCCGTGGTTGCCCCTACCCGTAGCGTAGATGCGTAAGTCCCATTTAACGGATGTTATAGCAATAAGCTATCAGGCGATCGGCCTCTGAGCAGTCAGCTAAAGTCCTGCCATCTAACTAAGCACTTTTTGCGTTTGCTACCCACCCGGCAATGCTGCTGAGAGCTGAGAGCTGAGAGCTGAGAGCTGAGAGCTTATTGCTATATCACGATCGGGGATAATTATGAAGAAAACATTAAGATAATATGCAAAACTTGCTGGTTTAGCTAGCGTGCTTAAATAGGGGTAGCATTTTGTAGCTACAACAAAAGGCAGAGAGATTATGGCAATTGAGGAATGCTAAAAAAAATAATCACAATCTTTCAAATGCTTGTATAGCGGTAACTTCAGAGAAGGAAATACGCGAGTTTACGGAGAGCTGCTAAATTTTGTAGGCTATGCTGCTAAAAGAGTAGGTCGAGAAGGACTTAAAACGCCTATAGGGTATGACTTTTGAGACTTTTGGGATTAAATGGAACTGGGCCATTAATGGCTTGGCACGAGAAAGTGCCTCACGGACCAAAAAGCCAGAGCTGGAAACGCCAGAACTGGAAACGCCAGAACTGGAAACGCCAGAAGTACAGGAGTTAGTCAAAAGGCTGCAACTCGAACTGGCCGACCAAGAAAAAGTAGCGATCGCCCTCGGCTCCAAAGAGGTAAAAACCTGTGGGGAAGAAAACGACGGAGATCCGCTGCTAGAGTGGACGCTCTGCCCTGGAGGTACTCTCATAGAGGCGAATAAAGCTGCCCTGGAGCTGGGGGGAGTAGAGGCGGGATCGAAGGGAGATCCGATTTGGCAAACGCGCTGGTGGTCGCAGGAAGCAGCAAAGCAATGGTTGCTATGGGCGATCGCTACTGCTCAAAAAGGTCGTTCGGTTCGCGGCCAAGTTCCCTTGCAACGCTTTGACGGCAGTTCGGCCATAATCGATTTATTTGTAAAAGCCATTAGAAACGGGGCGGGAACTGTAGTTCGACTCCAGGTAATTGGTCGAGACTTGACCGAGGAAAACGAAAGGCTCCAATGGGAGAGTAGCGATCGCTTAGGCGCGATGCCCCCTCTCGGGAGTATGGGGGCGGGTACTGCGATCGGGGAAAAACCCTCCCAGGAGGGGACTAAGGGTTCCCAGAAGTCTCCTAAGTTAAATCCAGATGAATTAAATCCAGATGAATTAAATCCAGATGAATTAAATCCAGATGAATTAAATCCAGATGAATTAAATCCAGATGAATCCTTTTGCCTAGTGCAATCGACCTTGGAATCCTTAGCAGACGGGGTTTTAGGATTGAGTACAGAGGGCACAGTCACGGCTTTTAACCAAAGTCTAGTGGAGATGTGGGAGATTCCCGAGAGAATCAGAGCTGTGGTCGATTCCAAACAATGGCTAGAATTTTTAGCGCTCCAGTGCGAACGAGCGGAGGCGATTCGTCTATTTCAGGCAATACATGGCAGCACCGAGGGGGAAAAACCAGAGATTTTGCGATTGAAAAATGGGCGCATGTTCGATTGCTCCTCCAGAACTCAGAAGTTGGGCAAGAGGATTATCGGTACGGTCTGGACTTTTCGGGATATTACGGTATGCGAGCGCGCCCAAAGCGAACTGCGTCAAAGCGAAGCACAGTTTCGTGTTTTGGCCGAGATGACCGATGCGATTATATATATAGATCGCAAAGAGAGGTTTCGCTACGTCAATCCAGCCGGGACAACTATTACGGGTTATTCGAGTCCAGAACTTCTAGAAAATAGCAAGTTCCAACAGTTGATGGAAGTTAGCGAGGACTCGGAAGTAGTAGAACAAGAGGAAAATAATCCGCAGCATAAAGAATTCCGCTTTGTAACCAAGAGCGGGGAGGATCGCTGGCTGGACTGTTGGATTAGCAAAATAAAAATAGAAGGGGAAATGGCGGTGCTGGGCATAGCAGTAGATGTTACCGATCGCAAAAAAGCAGAGCTGGCGGTTCATAGGGCGTTAGCTCAGGAAAAAGAACTGAGCCAGTGGCGATCGCATTTAGTGTCCATGCTCTCCCACGAGTTCGGCAAGCCCCTAAACATAATATCCTTTGCAGCCAGTTCTCTCCAAAACTACGGAGATGGCTGGAAAAAAGAGAAAAAATCTAAGTATTTGGCTCGCATCCAATCTGCAGTCCATCAAATCAACAAATTATTGAATGATGTTTTGGTGATGGGGTGTGCCGATGCAGGCAAGATTAAATACGACCCCCAACCCCTAGACTTAATTCGGTTTTGCCAGGAGATAGTAGCTTCGATAGAGCTGGAACCAACAAGCGCCGGACATCCAATTCACTTTATTTATAGGCAGGGTGACTTTGCTAGGAAGACGCAGGGCGATCGCGAACTAGAGGCTACAGTAAAAAACGCCGAAACACCGATAGGAAAAAACATACAGGATATAACAGAAGAGAATAACCCTAGAGTTAATACGCCTAATAGTCCAAAGCTATTCAACTTAGATGCAAAACTGCTGGAACCAATTCTGACCAACCTACTCTCGAATGCCTGTAAATACTCCGCCCCAGAAAGTCCGGTTTTTCTCAAGGTAGCCTTCAGTCCAGAAGAGGGGGATGACCCTACATTAGAAGAAGCTTGCACTACAAACCAAGATGCGAAAAACGCCTGCGCTACAATAGGCGGTCAGATAACTTTTCAGATAGAAGACCGAGGTATTGGGATTCTTTGGGCAGATAGGCAAAAACTCTTTGAACCCTTTCACAGAGGAGAGAATGTGGGCGATATCCCTGGGTACGGCGTAGGATTGGCAGTTGTGAAAAAGTTTGTCCGCTTGCATGGCGGTCAGATTACCTGTTCGAGTCAGCTCGACAAGGGTACAACATTCACCGTTACATTGCCCCTAAATAGCTCCTAGACAGAGCTAGCAGTAACTCTATATAATAGAGTCGTGGATGGTGGTGGCCTGCATGGTGGCTGGACGAAATGCGCCCAGCCACCATGCAGCAAAAATGATAATGGCAAAACAATGGCCGCAAATAGCTCGTGAAGCACCGATATAAAAAAATAAACAGATGTTAACAACAGGGATGATTTTTGATTAGCTATAATAATTTATGGAGCGAGTAAGGCATGGGTGCAACTAAAATGTATAAAAATAAATCTAAGTTTCAGGAAAGAGCCAAGGGATATGGCCTAGTAAGCAAAAAAGAAAAGCTTTTGGGTGAAGCCCTTCCGGCAGGGTAGGCCGAGCGCTGCAAGCTTATTTCTAAGTAACAAGCTGATGGGTGAAGGCAAAAAAAACTAACGGGTGATGGATGAAAGCTGAAGGCTAAAGGCCGCCAAAGGTGAAGCGCAGGCTAGGCGAAAAAATAAAAAAAACTAACGATCGCTCGTTAGGCAAAAAAGTTAACAAGCTGAATGCTCAAAAAAGCTGTTGGCGCAGCTTTGCGCTCTGCGCATAAGCTGTAGGGCGAATTGCCCGAGGCCGCAAGCTAAGCTAAAGGCTAAAAAATAGAAAAAACGAGACCGAACCATATTATAAAGTGCAGCTCAAAGGCGGTTTAGGATGAGCAAAATTTTGGTAATCGAAGACGAAGCAACAACCCGAGACATGATTGCGGACTGCTTGGAGTCTGAGGGTTTTAGTGTTGTGGAGGCTAATAACGGCCGGAGCGGGGTGGAACAAGCGCATATCCATCAGCCAGATCTCGTACTATGCGATATAGTTTTGCCAAAGCTAGATGGGTATGGGGTACTGAGTGCTTTAAGAAAAGATATAGTTACGGCAACTATTCCGCTTATTTTTCTATCGGCGAAGAACGACCGGCTAGCACAACGTCAGGGGATGGCATTGGGAGCCGATGATTATCTTAGCAAGCCCTTTACTACAGTGGAGTTGGTAGAAGCGATCGCCGCTCGGTTGCGATCGCGAAACTTGCTGAAGCAGCTATACGGGGCGGCCAAGAATGTTGCGGAGCCAAATAAAAAAGTGCCAATACCTCGGGAGCAAGAACCGGAGGCTCTGACCAAAACTCCGATTCCCTTCCAGTTTCCCGAACACCGCCAGTTGCAGGAGATATTTGCTTTCGTAGAGGAAAACTACCCGCAATCCATAGGTTTAAACGAGATTGCAAAAGCTTTCGGCTACTCGCCATCCTACTTAACTAGCTTGGTACGTCGCTTGACCGGACAAACATTGTATCAATGGATTGTCCAACGCCGAATGTTCCAGGCGCGTCACCTCTTGATAGAAACGGAATTGACAGTTCACAAGGTTGCAGAGATTGTGGGGTATGTGGATACGGGTCACTTTGTCAAGCATTTTCGTAAAGTTCACCAACAACCACCAAAAACTTGGAGGGACGCACAGCGAGCGGGCGATCCTCTAGAAAGCTTATCTTAGAAATGAGAGGATTTAATTTATTGGCGATCGGTTATAGGTTATTGGTTGTCAAGATGACTTATAATTTATAACAGGTCGCCAACTGCGTTTTCAGTGAACAGAGAATTATAAACGAACCGATCGAGAAAATTCCCAATCGAATCGTAAAAATATCCATTGTCGAATCGATCGAGAAATCGCTATTATGTTTTTTAGGGCAAGCAACGATAAATTATATATTCAAATTATTTTTAATAAAAATATACTGACATTAAGTAAGTATATTTAAAGCAGTAACAGTATAAGATTAGAGATTTGGGAATCTGGGTTGTAAATTAGCTGGCAATCGGGAATGAACTCAAGGCTAGGTGCGAATAATGGAGAGAGCGAACAAGATTTGGAGATACAAGTAATCGCCAAAGCCTTACAGGATTCTGACTTTAAGCAGGAATTAATGGCTAGTCCGAAAAGAGCGATCGCTAAAGAATTCGGTGCGGAGCTGCCAGCAGACATTCAAATCAGAGTAGTGGAAGAAAGCCAAAAGGTAATATATATAGTATTGCCCTATTTGGTTAAAGATAAAATAAAGTAGGCTGGAATGTCCCATTAAAGCCAATTAAGCAATATGGCGAAGGTGAGGCGAGAATATAAGGGTAAGATAGTGCAAAAACAGACTCTAGTTTAAGAGTCAAAATTTTTGGGGGAAGAGTCAGGGGCTCTTAAGATCATTGATTTTTACAACAGAGATAGAAAAGCCAGAAGAGCAAGAGCGAGGGAGCGGTTTAAAGCCCCAGGGTTGGCCAATGGATTACCGTCTAGCCGATTACCTAAGAGTTATAAACCCCTATTTCCCGCCCGAGTTAGTCTCAGAAGCATCCCTGTTGCAACTCGATCGCCTCGCTAATCTTTTGCAGCCAAGCTGGGGTTCTTGGTTGGAATGCGGTTTGGGAGCGGGCATCCAACCCGCCAGCTTTGCCGTCCATCTCCCAGACAAAGCCTCGCAGATAGACTCGCAACTGCTCTCTTTTCAGGAGTGGCAGTGCATCCAGAAATTATCTCTGGCTCGGGAGCAAGGTATATCTGCTCTGGGGCAAGGAATAGAGAGTATTTGGCTGAACTTCGATCTAGATAAGCACCAAGATATTCCGATTCCGAATGGTGTATTTTTGGGGGCAATAGAGAGCGACGAGTTAGACTTGGGCGAGTTACACTTCGGCGTGGAGAGAGCTGCCAACTGCTGTTGGCTGGCGCAGAAGGCAATAGAGCAAATATACGACCGAGAGATTCCAGGGGGAGTGCAAGAAAACTTGTTCGCCAGTTTGCAAGCATTGCCGACCGGAGCCCAAGTGCTTTACCTCGGATTGATGATAGGGAGCGAACAACAGGTAAAGCCACAACAAGTCAGTTCACAACAAGTCAGGTCACAAGAGATAAAGCTAAAAAAAATAAGAATAGATGTCAGCGCTATTCCGGCGCTGGATCTTTCGCAGTACTCGAATAACAGCGGCTGGCTTGGGTCGGCAGTAGATTGGGAGGCGATCGCTCTGACGCTAGAAGGTCTTGTGGATAGAGTAGTTCTCAATATAGAGTTTGGCTCTGATAATTTAGGAAAAATCAGCTTGGAATGCTACTTGGATCGGCGTTTAGACGACAGCGCCCAATGGCAACCCTTATTGAACTATTTGGTTGAAACCCAGTTATGCACCCCGGAAAAATGTAAAGCTCTGTTAAGTTGGCCGGGATTGTGCTATGAAAGCTCGACTGAGGAAGCTTGGCCTCCCAATCTGGCCTTAATTTCCAAGTTTTTAGGAGGAAGAGCTTCAAGCGTCATGGCTAGAGAGATTCTGTATATTCGTCTGGCCTGGGAATCTCAGACCCCTGTAGAAGCCAAAGCAGGTCTTTGGTTTGGGCCGGATTGGATTTAATCTTCAATAATAGTTAATTATTAACTATTATTTTGCGATTTAAGCTGACTCCTATATCCTCAGAAGCGATCGCAAGGGGATGCGCGTACCTGTCATGCATAAGCAAGGACTTGGCATCAGTAGCGTAAAAATTTTACATAAGAGCGGGATTTTTTCCATTGCGGCAGAAGGCATCGGAGATCTAGGATTGGAATGGCCTCAAAATTAGCGGGCTCGCGAAGAAGCAATCCATAGCCGCTAATAAATAAATGCCAATAAGGGCATTGGTCACTCCCCTTATGGGAGGGGTTGGGGGTGGGTGGAATGTTCGCATCGGAAAAAATGCTGAATTTTCAAAACTACCTGGATAGTAGCGATCGGATAAACAAAAAAACATATAAAACATAGTCTTTAAAAGAAAATATAGGTAAGGCAAAGGACAAAGGCAGAAAAAACATCTAGGTTTAAAATCCGTGGGCGGATTAATAGCTCATATCAAGTCTGGTTAAATACCCACAGAAAAAATTTGGAATCTCCCGTAGGACGGGCGTCCCGCCTGTCCCAAAGAGCCCAGGCGGACAGGCGGGACGCCCTGTCCTTGCGCAGAAGCTTTTTTGAGGCATTCAAACCGATATGATATCAGAGATAGCGATCGAGATAAGTCAAAATAGCAAGGTTTCTATCCCAGCGCCACAATTAATGCTAAAGAGCAATCCAAGTGCAATCAACTCAAAAGCACATAGAAGAAATCGAAGGCAAGAGCTTTCGAGAAAAGGGGAAGAGAAAAGCTCGTTACAGACAGAAATCGTCGTATGGGTCGCAAATACCGATTGGGGGCAAAACGATAGGGGCAAACCTATCGGGGAATATGACGAGATTGCTGTAGGACGAGATGATGGGCGAGATGATGGGCTTGCGATCGCGAGCCGAAAAATAGAGCGCTATTTCGATAGCTCTAAATAGTGGCTAAAATTGCCAAACCAAATTGACCGATCTTATTATTGATTTAGGAGATAATTCAGTGAGCAAGAACATTCTAGTAATGGTATCGGACTGGGGCTACTGGGGCGAAGAGCTAGTCGGTCCTGTAGAAGCTTGCGATGGTGCGGGCTATAACATCGAATTTATCACTCCCACAGGCAAGAAGCCGACTCCCCTTTCCGTAAGCTGCGCTCCCGGCTACATCGATCCCCCTCTAGGTCGGTCAGTCACCTCAGAAGAAATGGGTAAAAAGACCGTAGCCTTGGACAAGTCCGGTCGCCTAGACAATCCCAAAAGCCTTGCAGATTGGTTTCCCCTGCGAGCCTACCCCAGCTCTCCTACCTATCTGCGGGACATGGAAGCCTATTACAAGACGGTGGATAAAATCGTCGAGGAAGAGCTGCCCAAATACGATGCTCTAGTAATTGTCGGCGGTAGTGGCGCGTTGATAGATCTGGCCAACAACTCCAGACTGCACGAACTAATCCTCGGCTTTGTCAAACTCGACAAGCCCGTGGCCACGGAATGCTACGGAGTTACCTGTCTGGCATTCGCACGGGATATCCGGGAGAAAAAGAGCATTATTTGGGGCAAGCATGTCACCGGACACCCCATCGATTATGACTATCTAGATGGAACCGGATTTGAAGGACCTCATGCC
Source organism: Oscillatoria sp. SIO1A7 (assembly GCA_010672965.1). Taxonomy (GTDB): domain Bacteria; phylum Cyanobacteriota; class Cyanobacteriia; order Cyanobacteriales; family Laspinemataceae; genus SIO1A7. Next base: position 52,846 of record JAAHFN010000035.1, on the reverse strand, counting down.
CTCGATGGTTCTAACAAAGGATTTGGAGATGGCTATATTAACTTTGGGCCTCCCTTCTATCCCTTAGAATACATTCTTCGCGATGCAGTCGGCCCCGATGGTGCTTTTATCGGCAACGTCGGTCACGAAACCTCTGTACTCGTAGATTATCCCTTCATCACCAGCCGTTCGACAGCTTCTTCCCTAGAATGCGGCAAACTCTTAATTCAGGTTCTCGAAGATGGACTGAAACGCTACGGTTGGTAGGTTAAGAGCGATCGGTTATTTGTCTGGGATTAAAGCAAGGGATTTTCAAAGCAACATCCCTACCTTATCTCTCCGTAGGACAGGCGTCCGGCCTGTCCTGTTTCGGAGCTAGACTTCCGGCCTGTCCTGTTTCGGAGGTAGGGGTTGCGCTTGTCCTAGGAATAAATAAATTGACTGACCGACAAATGACCGATGCTAGGGGAAAAAGCACAAAGGAAAATTAACAAATGACTGCTAAAACTGGTCGCTTTGCCATTCTGGAGCAACTCGTAGCCGATGGCATTGAATATATGTTTGGAAACCCGGGGACAGTGGAGCAGGGTTTCCTAGATGCTCTCGCCGAATATCCACAAATCAAATACATCCTCACGTTACAAGAAACCATCGCGGTGATGGCAGGGGATGGATATGCGCGAGCAACCAAAAAGCCGACAGTAGTGCAAATCCACAGCACTCCCGGCTTGGGTAATTCTATCGGCGCTCTATACCAAGCCTATAGAGGTCATGCACCCCTGGTAGTAATTGGGGGAGATGCGGGTATTAAGTATCAGGCAATGGACGCTCAGATGGCTGGGGACTTGGTGGCAATGGCGGAGCCGGTCACAAAATGGTCTGCAATGGTAATGGAGCCATCTTCTTTGCTGCGAATGCTCCGACGAGCAATTAAAATAGCTGCTACGCCGCCGATGGGTCCAGTATATATCTGCTTGCCCCAAGATATTTTGGATATGCCCGTTGTCGAGCCAGTGGTTCCGACATTTATACCCTCGACCCGCGTAGTGCCAGAAGATAGCGTAGTTAAAGAGGCAGCAAATATTCTGACATCGGGCAAAAAACCGATGATTTTTGTGGGAGATGGTATCGCCTATTCCCAAGCGCAAGAAGAGCTAACTAGAGTTGCAGAACTGCTCGGCGCAGAGGTTTGGGAGGCAGATGCAGGGGAGCTGAACATGGACCACACCCACCCGCTCTACCAAGGGGGAACGGGCCATATGTTTGGCTACGCTAGCCGCCCGACTATGGAAAAAGGCGATGTCAATCTGGTCGCGGGCACCTATGTATTGCCAGAAGTTTTTCCAGAACTGACTGATATCTTTGCTCCGGATTCTAAGGTAATTCATATCGATTTGAACGCTTATGAAATTGCCAAGAACCATCCGGTAGATATGGGGATAGTTAGCGATCCGAAGCTGACCCTGGCCAAGCTGGCCGAAGCGCTAGAAGAAGTAATGACACCGGAGGCCAAGAGCGCAGCGGAAGCTCGTACCCAAGAGCTGGGCAAGGCGAAGGAAGAAAAGCTGGCTGCAGCGCTGGAAGCAGATAAGAAAGTGCGGGATGAAGTGCCCCTGCATTTTTCTCGGTTTATGGAAGAGCTAGCACCGCACCTTGACGATAATACGGTTATTTTTGACGAAGCTTTGACCTGTTATCCGGCTCTTGTCAGATACCAGCCGCCAACGAAGCCCGGACATTATTTCCAAACCCGTGGCGGTTCTTTGGGGGTAGGTATTCCTGGCGGTATTGGTGCTAAGTTGGCGAATCCCGATAAACCAGTTTGGGTGTTTACCGGCGACGGCGGCAGTATGTACACTATCCAGGCGCTCTGGAGTGCAGCTCGTCACAATACGAATATTAAGGTTGTCATCTGTAACAATCGCTCTTACCGGCTGCTTCAGTTGAATATCTCGGCGTATTGGAAGGAGGAGAGCATACCGGAACATGATTTCCCCCTTGCTTTTGATTTGTCGAAGCCAGATATTCAATTCCATGAACTGGCGCGAGCAATGGGAGTTGAAGGAGCGATCGTTAAGGAACCAGGGGAAATTGGTCCAGCGATTAAAAAGGCTGTGGAACATGACGGGCCATTTTTAATTGATGTGGTTCTAGAGGGTAATGTCCATCCCGAGCTGATTGGCCTTCGCTGCGGGCAATAATCGGAATTGGGCATTGGGCATTGGGCATTGGGCATTGGGCATTGGGCTTCGCCCAAAAGCTTTCAGCTCTGAGCCGCCCGACGCCTAAATGCGCGACAGCTTATACAAACAAAGCTCTTCAGAGCTTCTTTTAGAAAAGGGCTCACACCGCACAAGCGCGGAATAAAAACTTGCAATAAAGCAAATCCATCGCAGGAGCTGAAAAAATGGCAGACAAAAAACCAGGACAAGCGTTTTTTGACACGCACCTAGAACGGATTGGGGCAGGCGAAATCGATGCAATGGTCGATAACGACTATACCCCCGATGCGGTGCTGATTACTTTTTTCAATGGTTTTGACGATGAAGAACCCCCCATGACCGTTCGCGGTCGGGATGGAATTAAAGCGTTCTTCCACAAGTACATGAGCGTTATCGGCACCATCGAGGTCAAGAAAATCGATTTTACCGAGGATTTTGACGGCACAGAAGGAAGCATCTTTTTTCAAGCCGAGTTTACTTGCGCTCTGGGTCTGATGAAAGTCGGGGATGCCTGGACTATGAAAGATGGCAAGATTGCCATTCACTACGGTTTTTGGGCGTCGGAGAAACCCCAGAAATAATTTTTTCCCTACCGCAGCGTGATGAAGGCGTTGCGTTACCTATAGCAATTCCTCTATTGGTTACGATACGGCTTAAAAAAAGCGAAGGATAGAGGAATTGATATAGATAAATTGAGACGATCGCTGGTTGTAAAAAAAAGTAATTAAGGAAAGGATAAGAGGTTATGGCTCTAAGTGAGGCCGAAATTAAAGAGTTTGCAGTAGATTGGTATAAAAAGCTGGACGTTCACGATCCTTTGGAGGAATATCGTCCTCTAATGACCGAAGATGTGGAGTTCCGCTTTCCCGAAGCTACGGTTACTGGGTTTGAAGGATATACGGGTTGGTACAATAAGGTTATTAACATTTTCTTTGATGAAGTCCATACGGTCAAAGAAGTGACTATAACCTCGTCTAGTGGCGAGGAAGCGGACATCAAAGTGGTGGTGAAGTGGGAAGCCAGCGTGTGGAATCCGCCAGAAGCAACCAGCAAGCGGATTGTTTTGGATGCTTATCAGACTTGGAAGGTGACGCGATCGCCTGCTACTGGTAAGCCCGCGATCGCCATTTACATAGTTGACGAACTCAAATATTACCCGGGTTCGGCCGAGCTGTAGGGTTTAGGGTGTGGGGTGTGGGGTGTAGGGTGTGGGGTTTAGGGTGTAGAGTTTAGGGAATGGTTGGTTCTCTTAAATTTTCACTTTTCACTTTTCACTTTTCACTTTTCACTTCATCCTACCCTGCGGGAAGGACTTGCGCCCAACATCCTCCATCCTTACAAAGTCGCCCTAAATACCAAGGCGATCGCTCGAACCAAAAACAATTTCACTAAATAAAACCTAGGGAGAAACAGAAAAATGAAAGGAGTACCGGATACTGCTCTGGGTAAAATGTACAAAGAGCATATCGAGTTAATCCTGAAAAAGGATATTGATGGGCTCTTGGGTCAATATGCCGAAGATGCCGTTCTGATCAGCAGCTTTATGAAAAAGCCTCTGTATTTCAAAGGCCATGAAGAACTGAAAGAACACTTCCAGGGAATTCTAGGCATTGAGGGGCTGGAAACGGATATTGCTTTTTGGGCAGAAACCGAGAATCCGACTACCCTGATGATAGTGGAAGCTATTACTATGCAAACTCCTCAGGGCGAAGCCAAAATGCGCTTTGCCGATAGCTGGGTAATAGAAGATGGCAAGATTAAGATCCACTTTGCCGGGATGACCCAATACCCAGATGGTTCGGTAGCCTAAGACTGGGTGTCGGGTGTCGGGTGTCGGGTGTCGGGTAGGGTGTCGGGTGTCGGGTAGGGTGTAGAGAGATTGAATCTCCCTTGTCTCCCCCTCTCCCTTGTCCCCCTTGCCTCCCTTGGAAGGAAAAAGTAAAAGTAATGCGCAAAACAAATTAGGCTTGCGCCTGCCGAATAGTACATAGGTGGTTGGCAGTTGATGGTTGAAAATGAATTGAACCGTCAACGGTCAGCCACTTTATAGCAAATAAAAATGGGGAATGGGGGTGGGAGAGTTTTGAGTTTTGAGTTTTGAGTTTTAAATTGGAAATTGGGCATGTTCGCATTGGGCAACTTCCCCCTCTTGGGAGGGTGCCCTTGGGGTGGGTGGCATTGGGCATGTTCGCATTGAGAATGGGGCATTGGGAATTGGGCATTGAACCCTATGCTGACCGCTCCCTGCTATTATATTAAGGCGTAAGGGCGACAGCATCCAGGGAAGCTCCTTTGCTATAAAATAAACTTTGATAAATGGATGCTTCGCCCCAGACAGCTATGCATCCCACCAATAACTTCAAAAAGCTAGAGTAAATTTTATGCAAATTTCACTGACAGTAAACGGCAAGTCTTATAGCGAAGATGTGGAACCGAGATTGCTGCTGGTAGATTTTCTGCGCGATCGCCTGGGTCTAACAGGAACAAAAAGCGATGGTGGTTCTATATCGGGAGCCTGTACTGTGTTGCTAAACGGAGTATCCGTAAAAAGCTCTTTTATATTGGCAGTGCAAGCGGATGGTGCGGAAATCGTAACCGTCGAGGGTCTGGAGCAAAACGGCCAGTTGAATTCCTTGCAAGAGGCATTTTGGGAAGCCCATGCGGTTCAGAACGGTTTTTCAACTCCAGGGTTGCTAATGTCTTTGAGCGATCTGCTCCAACGCAATCCATCCCCAAGCGAAGGGGAAATTCGCACTTGGGTAGATGGAGTTTTGTCCCGGGATACCGGCTACCAAAATGTGATTCGCGCCGCACAGCTAGCTGCGGAAAAAATTAAACCTCAATAAGGTTGCCTTTTTAGACCAATTCTGTATGAAGATGCAACAAATAACGACCTCATCCACCGTTCGGGCGATCGCGGAGTCGTTGGCGCAGCCTGCGCGATCGCGCTTAGCCCAGTCCGTTAGCGGGTTTCTTTAAAAAACCGGTTTCTCAGAGATAGCAAATGATTTAGGATTGCTATAATATATAGTTGCATTCGATCGCCAAGCCTAAATGCTGTTGAGTTGTAAATTTTAATTTTTTAACTTGAGAGCAAGAAGAATGGGGCCTTGATATTGCCATCCCTCTTTGGGGGAATGTTAAGTTAGGTTAAAATAGGTACGACAAAGGCTAATTGCATGTTAAACTAATACCCATTCATTAGCACCCTTAAGATGGGGTCTCTCAAGTAGGAGGTTAAAAGGGTATTTTTGAGTGCGGCGAAAGAAAATTATAGAAACATTTCCCTGTATAGTAGAGATAGTTCGCAGACCAATGGTAGTGGGTAAAGGTGTAGGGTGTAGGGTGTAGGGAAAAGAAATCAATAGCTCCCCCTATACCCTTATGGGCAAAAAGGCATTGGGCTAGTAGCTGCTGGGCAAAAAAATCAGAAAGCGCATAAGCTGAGTGCTGTTGGCTTCTATAATAATTATGCTGAAATCGATTAGGATTAGTGCTACAACAGCAATTATTTTTGTCTTGGGAGTAGTTGCCCTGGGAGTTGCCCTGGTAATTTTTGCCCTAGGAGGGATGGCGGAAGCGGCGAAATATCCTGCCTCTGCTAATAATATAGAATCCAATCCGCCTATCTGTTACATAGAACAAGCAGACGGAACCACTCTCGATTTGAGTCAAATGTGCGGCAGTAGCGAAGAGTCGGAACTAAATCCAATAGTCCAAATAGATGGGGGGACTTATTTACCCGCAAGGGAGGCCAGCTCCCAAGGGTGTATTTGTCCTTACGACCTAAAACCTAGTGGCAGGGCTTGTGGGAGAAGCGCTTCGTTCGCCGAGGGTAGCCCAGTTTGTTACAGACGCGAAGAATAGGAGCAAGGGAGCGGGGGAGCGGGGGAGCGGGGGATGCGATATATTAGAAACCCGGTTTCTTGAACAATACCTTCGCCATTTCCCAGTAGGGTTTTGATCCCCCCAACCCCCCTTAAAAAGGGGGGCTAAGCTCTGAATCTCTCTCTTGCCCCCCTTTTTAAGGGGGGTTGGGGGGATCGGACGTTGGTTAACGACCTCTGTTGTGTTTCGTTCCCGGGAGCAACCTAAAAATAAGGTATTTTTGCGTTTTGGCGAAGGTATTGTTGAAGAAACCGGGTTTCTGACCCCCCCCCATTTCGATCGCAGCATCCTATTTAGGATTGCTATGCCAGAAATTTAGTTGATTTTCGCGAACCTAGTACAATAAAATCGCAAGTTGTAAGATGCTGTATTTGTGGCTGTATTGTTATGAGTAATTTTTCTTCTCAATCTCGTCGTCGCTTTATTAGGAATGCGGCGCTGTTCTCGGCAGGGTTAGCTACGCCCCTGCTGCGGGTTCCTTTCGCCAGAACCCAAGAAACTCAGATGGTGGAAGCCGTAGTGATTGGCAGCGGCTTTGGCGGAGCGGTCGCAGCGCTACGATTGGCAGAGGCGGGAATCAATACAGTGGTATTGGAAAAAGGTCGTCGCTGGCCGGTGACAAATCCCCAAGCCAACGAAACTTTTTCTACGTTCCGCGCTCCAGATAGGCGATCGGGGTGGCTGAGATTCAACTCGCCAGTAGTAGGTTTTGGTTTTGGAGATGCAGTCGATAACCTGACTATAAATCCACCCTATGCAGGGGTTTTTGAAGGGTTCGACAATCTCGATCTATTGGATTTTTTAGGGTTCCCAGATCCTAGACTAAATTTAGAGAAAGTCAATATCAGGGGAGTTGCCATTCTGACAGGTGCGGGAGTTGGGGGCGGATCTCTTGTATATAACGCTATTCTCTATCAGCCCAACGAGCAGAATTTCCGCCGCATCTTTCCCCAAGGTGTTGACTATGGTGAAATGGCTCAGACCTACTACCCTCGGGTTCTTTCCGTTATTCCAAGTGGAGCGACTCCCCCGGATATTCTCAATACTAATTGGTATCGAGGAACGCGGGTTATGCTAGAACAAGGACGGGCAGCAGGATACCGGAGTTTTCTAGTCAATCTGGGGATAGAGTGGGATAAGGTTCGCGATGAAATAAATGGTACTAGAGTACCTTCCGCCATTATTGGAGAAACCTGGCATGGCCTCAATAGCGATGCCAAGACCAGCGTGGATAAAAATTATTTGGCAATGGCGGAAGCTTTGGGCACAACTATTCTGCCCCAGCACATGGTTATGGATATTGCCGACAACCCCGGAGGCGGTTTCCAGGTCATGGTTAATGAAATTGATGACAATGGCAATACCGTTAGAACCAAAACCTTTATCTCTCGCCTGGTATTTTTGGGAGCGGGTTCGGTTGGCAGTTCTGCTATGTTGGTCAGAGCGAAAGGAAAAAATACTCTCGCTAATTTGAGCGCTAATAATTTAATTGGCGCTGGCTGGGGGGGGAATGGCGATCATTTGGGACTTCTCTTTGGTTTGCCCTCTACCAGCAATAGCAATAACAACGGACAAGGAGGTCCAGCAGGAGCCGTGCTTCAAGATTTCCCCTTTGTCGAGGAGTTTGATGGGGTATCTCTGGCTCCCGGTCACCAAGGCACTCCCGTTTTGACCCGACCCAATCCGCTCTATAACGGAATTAATCCAGTCTCGCTGATGAACTTGGCGCAGTGGACTAACAATAATGGTCTTTTGGGTCTGGGTATTGGTCTGCCAACGGAAACAGTGCCCTTTACTTATAACGCAGCGGACGATTCGGTAAATCTAAGGGTGCCGGATAATTCTAATTCAGCCTATGTGAAGGCGATGTATCGGATGACAAATCGCCTCAATCTCAGGAATACTTCTTTAAGTCGCCGTCCAAGTTCAACCGTCGCTGCCCCTTCGACGGCTCACCCTTTAGGAGGAGCTGTTATGGGTATGGCTTGCGATTTAGACGGGCGGGTACTGGGCTATCAATCACAAGGACTTTATGTGGTAGATGGGGCGTTGATTCCAGGCTCGACTGCAGCTTGCAACCCAGCGCTGACGATCGCAGCGATCGCAGAACGCTCTATGGAAAAAATCCGACAAAGCGGAGAATGGAGCGCGCTCTTGGGAAGGGCGATATAGGGAGAGTGAAAAGTGAAAAGTGAATAGTGAATAGTGAATAGGAATAAAACTTTTGACTTTTGACTTTTGACTTTTCACTTTTTGTAAATCGCACCGCTAATAAGACGCGAAAAAATAGCGCCAGAAAAGATTAAACATAAGATTTACGAAAATGTTAACCGCCCAAGACTTATTTAACGAGGGAGTCTATCTCGCCGAGAATCCAGATGTGGCTAATGCAGTTGCAGCGGGTACTTTTAGTAGCGGATTCGAGCATTTCACGCTACTTGGAAAATTTGAAGGCAGAGACTCCGGTCCGTTGTTCGATGACAGCTTTTACCAAGCCACGAACCCAGATGTATCCGATGCCGTAGAGCAAGGTCTTATCCCCAGCCTATTCGACCATTTCTTGGCAGCAGGTCAATTCGAGGGCAGAGACCCGATCGCAGATTTCGATACTCCTTATTATCTGCAAAATAATCCCGATGTGGATGCTGTGGTAGCGGCAGACTTGCTCACGGCCTATCAGCACTTTGTCCAATTCGGTCAATTTGAACCCGCCCGCGACCCCAGCGAGAACTTCGATACGGATTTTTATATCAACAGCAATCCGGATGTGAGCGGACAGATTGCCTCTGGCATCACTACCGCTCTTCAACATTTTATTCTCTTTGGCCTGGAAGAGGGACGGCGAGGAGATCCGCCACCCAATAGCGAAAATCTGGGTACTGCGATCGACCTGGGGGTACTCAGCGGCTCCCTTGGACCAATCACAGATACAGTTAGTCCTCAAAACACCACCGATATCTACCGCTTTAGTCTCGGCGCTCCTAGTACGGTCGGCGTAGGTCTGGATGGCCTGACCCAAGATGCGGATGTAGAGCTAATCTTTGACAACAATAACAATGGCCTGGTAGAGCCAGCGGATATCTTAGGGTTTTCGGTCAACTTCAATACCCTCCCCGAGTCCTTCAGCCTTCCTTTATCTGCGGGAACCTACTTCGTGCGGGTTTCTCTTTCCCCGTTGACTGGCAGCGCCCTTGCGCCGCCGGATCTACCTCCACGCCAAGGTGAAACGGGTTATAATCTGACCGTAACTGCTAGCTAGCAGCTAGCAGTCAGCTTTCAGCAGTCAGCTTTCAAAAGTCAGCTTTCAGCAGTCAGCTTTCAGCAGTCAGCTAAGTACAGGAACAAAATTATTTACAAATTCATGACTTACGCAAAATACCCTTGCTTTGGCGGATTGTAGGGGCAATTCCCAAGCGAGCGATCGCCCCGTCAGCTTTCAGCTTTCAGCAGTCATCTAAGTACAGGAACAAAATTATTTACAGATTGACTAGGTTGCCGGTCAGGGCAGAGGTGAAAATGTGTAATTAATTTTGTCCTAATACTTATTGGTTTGTAGCTTGGGGAAACTTAAAAATCGAATCGGTTAAGCAATTTCTAAATCATGTGCGATATTGAGAAACCCGGTTTCTCAAAGAAACCGGGTTTCTGGCTGCAAATAGGCTCGCAACCAATTTAGGATTGCTATATATAAGAAGGTGTGCTTGTAGCACCCTACATACTGAGCGCTGACTGAAGGCGGACTGCTGAAGGCTGACTGCTGAAGGCTGACTGCTGAAGGCTAAAAGCTCAAAAAAACAATGAGTTGGTGTGAGGAGCGATGGATAAAGGAGCAAATGGTTGGAGCTATCTGCTTAAAGCTGCTCCAACAAGCCTTTGGATGTATTTGTTGGTTTCTAGCGTCGCAGTAGGGGCTCCATCGGTGGCGATCGCTAGCGAACCAGACCATAACAATTTGTCTTCAAATCTGCCTGCATCGGAAACCGATATTTTTGGGAACGGCTCTATAAGTAACTTTCAGCCAAGGTTGGATGTAAATATCGAACCCGGCCAAGAGCCCGTAAAAAATTCCTTGCCAATCCCCAAAATTGAAAGTTTCCTCGCTAAGGCAAAAGCGGCATTAGGCGAATCGAGAGCAAGCGATCGGACTCCTGTCATAGATACGGTAAATCGGGAAAATGCAACTTCCCAAGAGTTAGGGGAAGCTTCGGGATTCTCGGTGGCAGAATTGTCTGTGGCAGAATCGGCGACCGAAGTAGGCGATCGCCTATCGCCAGTTGCCGAACTTTCTTCTAGGGACTTGCAAGTTAATAATGTACCAGTTCAAGGGCTTCGACTCCGCTCAGCCCGAACGGTGGAACGCTTAGGGACTGGTACTTTATTTCCGCGCAAGTCCCCTACTGCCGAACTTTCTTCTACTGCCGAACTCTCTCCAGGTGCTAGCACCGAAAACCGGGCTGCCTCCAAAACCGCAGCAGAAACAACAGCCTCTGTAGAAATAACCCCTACTAGACCGTCGAGCCTCCAGTCTTTGATAGATACGGAGGTTCTTTCGATTCAGGAAATCCAGGGAGGGGTGGTTCCGACTAGCGATCCGACCTTAAGCCAAGGATTTGGCGATGATAGCGTACCCTTGGAACGGGTGAACTCCGTCGATAGGCTATCGGACGTGCGCCCGACAGACTGGGCCTACAGTGCCTTGCGCGGCCTTGCCGAGCGGTATAACTGTCTTTTGGCTTATCCAGATGGCACCTACCGGGGCAATAGAGCCATGACTCGCTACGAGTTTGCGGCGGGTTTGGACGAATGTATGAATGTGGTGCAGGGTCTGATTGAGGAAGCGGCCTCGGAAATTGGCCAAGCAGATTTGCTGCAACTGCAACGACTGCAAGAGGAATTCGCCCTCGAACTGGCGGCCATCCGCGCTCGGGTAGATGGCTTAGAAGAGCGCGTCGCCGAACTGGGAGCAAATCAGTTTTCTACCACTACCAAAATGTATGCGTTTGCTTGGTTGAATGCGAATGCAGGCTTTGGTGGGGATGGGCTCAAGCGAGAAGCATTTGTTAATGAATTCGCACCGAGTCGCGCCAGCCGCTTTATCGACGAACTCGACGGCAACCCTAATGCCACTGCTAATGGCTTGGTATGGATTGATTTTGTTACCTCTTTTACAGGTAGAGACTCTCTGGTAACCCAATTAGCGTTTGGCAATAGCGACGCTCTACCTCTAGGCAATACTTATGCCTCCGATGGTTTTGAATTCACTTATGGGACTGATTTCACGACCCAGGGAGGTGGGGTTAATCCCAATGAAGTCAACCTGCGGGAGATGTTTTACCAATTCCCGGTAGGAGACAACTTGCAAGTAGTTGTCGGTCCTAGGTTTAACTTCTTTCGCTTCATAGAGGGCAACCAGTTTGCCTTTCAGTTTGGCGCTCCGTTCTTGTTCAATTTCTTCTCTTTCAACTCGGCCAACAGTACCCTAGTTAATGCTATTGACCGTGGTGCTGGCGCTTTGGTGATGTGGAATATCAATCCCAAGCTGCAACTGAATCTGGCCTATATTGGCGAAAGTAACGAATACTTGCCATCCAGCTTGTTTAATTCCGCTAGCGATTTCACAGATGGCGTATTCTCTCCCACCAATACGGCGACTGCAGAGCTAATTTTCCGTCCTACTCAGACTTCTAATATTAAGTTGTTGTACACCCGCTCTAATATCCAGGAAATTGGCGGGGTAATTGGCTTCGGAATTGCCGAGCCGCTGTTGGGAGTAGCCGATGATGGTTTTGGCGGTAGGGTTGGGGATGCGACGGCAGATACTTTTGCTATCAATGCTGACTGGCTGATTACTCCGGGCTTTGGGATTTACGGACGCTATAGCTATGGCAGTACCAATATCTTTGCCAAGACGCCGGGACGCTCGGATGGAGAAGTGAACGTCCAATCTTACCAAATTGGCTTGGCTTTCCCGAATCTGGGCAAGCAGGGCTCTATGGGACAGCTCTCGTTTCTAGTGCCCTACGATATTTTGGACGGAAGCGAGTTTTTGATTACGGGGAGCGGCAATGGCGGAACTCAATACGAGTTTGAAGCTAGCTATTTCTTCCCGGTAAGCCCGAATATTGCTATCGTTCCTTCTGTGTTTGTCATCGGCAATGCTAATAATTTCGACGATAACCCAACTATTGTGATTACAAACTTCCGAACTCAGTTTAATTTCTAGTAGGCCGATATGGGAATTGGGCATTGGGCATTGGGCATTGGGCAACCTCCCCGGAGGGGGTTCGGCTTACCTCGGGGTAGGTTTTTTACAATCTCCCTTACTATGCCTGTTGTTGACTCCTTCAAGCAGAAGAGGGCGAAGCATTCCAATACAATAATTTTGCGCTATGAGCGAAGGCTGTCTCGGGAATGCTATCGCCCCTACACCTTCAAAACAATGTAAAAAGCTAAAAAGTTTGTTTGTTATAATAGAGAGAACGAGCAAAAAAGTCAAAAAGGCTAGAAAAAATAATGGAGGCTAGAAAAGAATGAATCTAGAAGGTGCGGTAGTCCTGGTAACGGGAGCAAACGGCGGCATCGGACAAGTATTTGTCCAGCAACTGCTGGATGCAAAGGTAGCCAAAGTCTATGCAGCAGGTCGCAAATTGGCTTCTCTGGAAGAAGTGGTGGCGATGGACTCATCCCGGGTAGTTGCGGTACAAATCGATGTCACTAAAGAAGATGAGGTGAATGCTGCAGCGGAACAATGTAGCGATTTGACCGTGCTGATTAATAATGCTGGAGTCAGCCGGGATACATCGGTAATGAGCGCTCCGAGTCTGGAAAACGCCCGCCAGGAAATGAACACCAATTATTTTGGTTGCATGGCCATGTGTCGTGCTTTCGCGCCGGTGCTAAAGGCAAATGGTGGCGGAGCAATTGTCAATTTGGTCTCTTTAGTTGCTAAAGTTAATTTGCCATTTATGGGTACTTATTGCGCCTCAAAGGCAGCAGAATTATCCCTAACCCAATGCGTGCGAGCAGAGCTGGCCGCCCAAGAAACTCTGGTAGTTGCAGTAATGCCCGGAACGGTAGATACCAAGTTTGGCGAGTTTTATCCGCCGCCGAAAGTGGCTCCAGAAGAGGTGGTAAGAGCCACATTGGAAGCGATCGCAAACGATACGGAAGATGTCTATCCGGGAGAGCAAGCTACTCAAATTTCCCAACAAATACTCCAAGATCCCAAGGGTGTCGAAAAATACCTGGCAGGAATGCTGCCAGCAATGTTAGAGCAGCTCAAGCAGGAAGCATTGGCGAATAAGTAATACTAGAGTGTAGGGTGTAGGGTGTAGGGTGTAGGGTGTAGGGTGTAGGGTGTAGGGTGTAGGGTGTAGCTTGTAGGCGAAAGAACAAATTTTGCTATGCTTCTCCCGCCTACATCCCCGCATACAACCCTACACCTAGGATGTTGACTTTGCGGGTGTAAAAAACCTCATCGCAAACACCCTAAACCCCACACCCTACACCCTAACCCTACACCCTATTATGAAAGAAATACTCGATCGCATTGAAGAATGGCTGAGTCGGGGCGATTCAGTGGCTTTAGCAACTCTGGTTGGCGCTAGGGGATCTAGTCCTAGAGAACCAGGAGCGGTAATGGCCGTAAATGAAGCCGGCGAGGTGCTGGGCTCGATTAGTGGCGGCTGCGTGGAGGGGGCGGTAGTAGAAGAAGCTTTAGCCGCGATCGCCGATAGCCAGCCCAGACTAACAACTTACGGAATTACCGACGAATTGGGTTTATCAGTCGGTCTGACCTGTGGCGGAACGATTCAGGTATTCGTAGAATCTTTAGCAACGCATAATTTAGAAAAAAATAATAATAACCATATTCCTATTAGTGCGGTCTTGGATGCCATTCGCAAAGCTTCGGAAAAACCAGCAGCTATTTGTACTATGGTTGAGGGGGCTCTAGCGGGAGCAAAAATTATAGTTGCCGAGGACGCGCCCAAAATTGGCTCTTTTGGGAATTCAGAATTAGACCGGGTTGTAGAGCGGGATGCCAGAGGGCTCCTCGCCCAAGGTCTCAAAGATTTATGTAATTATGGCCCAAATGGAGAGCGCCGAGAGACAGAGGTAACAGTTTTTATCGAGTCGTTTTCCCCGCCGCCACATCTGATTATTTTTGGTGCTGTTGATTTCACGCGATCGCTATCCAAACTGGGAAAAATGCTGGGCTATCGGGTGACCGTCTGCGATGCTCGTTCTCGCTTTGCAACCAAAGCCCGTTTCCCAGAAGCCGACCAAGTTATCGCAGAATGGCCTCATAAATATTTGGACGTAGCTCCGATAGACCATCGCACGATTATTGCCGTACTTACCCACGACCCTAAATTCGACGTTCCGGCACTGGTTAGGGCCGTGCAGACTCCTGCCGCCTACATTGGTGCGATGGGCAGCCGCCGAGCCCATGCAGACCGCGTCCGCCGGCTCCAAGAAGCTGGATTAAACGAAACCGAAATTGCCAGAATATCCGCACCTATTGGGTTGGATCTTGGCGGTACTACTTCGGAAGAAACTGCAGTTTCGATTATGGCCGAGGTTATCGCTCTGAAAAACGGGCGCACGGGACAAAGACTCTGCGAAAATCAGAATCCAATCCACAAGGTTTGAGGTTTGAGTTCTTAGCTAGAGAGTTTTAAGTTTTGATATAACATATGGTCGATCCACCTAAAAACATATCTAGTCTCCCGTAGGACGGGCGTCCCGCCTGTCCATATATTTTGCTGGGACAGGCGGGACGCCCGTCCTACGGTGGTTTTTGATTATTGAATAATCGGATTAAACCCTTCTTATATTAGTTTGAGAGCTTGCTCTTCTTGAATTTAAAACTCAAAAGTAAAAACTTAAAACTTAAAATCCCTACACCCTAGTTAATTATGAAGCGAGTAGCAGTGGCCATATTGGCGGCGGGGAGAGGATCGCGCTTGGGGGGAGATAGTCCCAAACCTCTAACTTTGTTGGGAGAGCGAACGCTTTTGGATAGGTCTCTTGGAGCAGCTTTAGATAGCGGTCTCGATCCAGTATTGCTGGTGGTAGGATACGAAGCCGAAAAAGTTGCAGCAGTTGCTCCAAAGCAGGCTATTGTAGTTCGCAACCCCGATTGGCAGGGGGGAATTGCTTCTAGCCTTCAAGCTGCATTGAGAACTTTGGTAGGCGATCGCTCTATAACAGGAATATGTATTGGCTTGGCCGACCAGCCTTTTATTGGTGCCGAGGCTTATCGCCGCCTAGCCGCTGCTGGCCGCCAAGGAGCCGAACTGGCCGCAGCTACTTATGGAGGGGCTCGACGCAATCCAGTTTTTTTGGGGCGATCGCTCTGGTTCGAGGCCATGAAATTAGAAGGGGATGAAGGAGCCAAACAGTTGATGCGGCGCTATCCCGTTGTCGAGGTTCCCTGCGATAAAACTGGAAACCCCATTGATATCGATACTCCCGAAGATTTGGCAAGAGAAATTGCGAATGGGGCATAGGGAATTGGGCATGGGGCATTGGATTTTGAGTTTTGACAGGGCTTACAAATAGTATCTAAAATAAAAGGTGCTAGGAGAGGGGGAAAATTACCGCTTTCATGGGAGGTTCATAGAAGGCATATTATACTTTCCTGGTGTTAGAAAAAGTCATTAATGGATAAAAAATGAGCAAGTTAATAGATGAGAATATTTGGGAGCAACGTTCGGAACTATTAACAGAATTTGAATGCAGTCAAATAGCTAGAAATAATTTGGAGTCTTGCAGCAAAAAAATAAAGGGTTATTGGAATAGTAAAAATGATTTTTATGAAAAAATAGATTTTGTCGATATTCCAGTGATAGAGCTGGTCAGCCGCGCGATAGGCATGAATAAAATAGAACAGCAAAGTTATCGCTGGATAAAGCTCGATTTTTTGCTGAAAGTTGAGAATAGCAATGATGAAAATGTTATTGAAGATGAAGAGATTGGGTAACTGACTCTAATTTTAGATGCTAATTTGAAAATAGTAGATGAGAATTGGTCGGTGGATGTGGAATCTCCTTTTGTCGTGGCTACTAAGGAAAAAGAAAAAGCGATCGCCAATTTTTAATTGAATTAAAATTCCATAATCCTGCTTGATGGCATGGATAATGTCAGTTCCGGGCGATCGCAGAATACAATACAGGATACAATACAGGCTAAAATAGCTACAGCTAATGAAAAAAACTGCAAAAGGAGACTGTAACCTGATGGGCGATCGCTACCAAGAAAATGCCGCACAAGAAACAGATAGTCCCCCACCCGTCGAATCGATAAAAGAAGATTGGGGTGGAGACGGTCGAGGGCGCGCCAACCTATCTGGACGGCACACTGCCATCTCTAAAGAATATATGCCTCGCCAGTATCAGTTTTTTGACACCAACGCGGTGCCAGAAGAGGAGGGCTGGCGGGTCAGAGGAATGCCGGAAAGCGTCCCCGCAGGACGACGCAGATTGCTGACTTGGCACGACTGCGGCGCATCCACTTCCAGAGTAGTTTTGCCCCCTGAGTTTCGGGCACCGGCTGGTATATTCACCGCCGATTTAGAAATTTTCGTGCTTTCTGGCACTATCCAAATGGGTGATTGGCAGCTAGGCAAGCACGGTTATTCCTTCATTCCCGCTGGGGTCAGGGTTGGGCCGTGGCAAGTTCTGGGGGGGGAGGAGGCAGAACTGCTCTGGATGGAAAATGGCCCCATACCCCTAAGCTATCAAGAGGCTGATAGCGATCTCCCGGATGCCAGGATGAGCGAGTTTATCCCCGCTTTGAATAGCAAACTGCTGCCTTGGAACCGCACGGATACCATGCAATTCGAGCAATCCAAAAAGAAGTGGCTCAGAAAACACGCTAACGGCGGCGGAACTTGGCTGCTTGCCATATTGCCCCATTACGATGGCATATATCCGATGATACAATGCTACAACGAAGAAGGGTATTGCCTAGCCGGATACTGCGATGTTGGGGAATACCGATTTTTGAAGGATCGCTTAGCCTATGTTCCCAGCTTTAGCACTGTTGGCAGGCACATAACTGATGATGGCTGTTTATTCTTCGTTAGAGTCGATCGCGATTTGTCACAAGTAGGAACGGTTATCTGGTATCCAGATAAAGGCTAAAACCGGACTACTACTTTGCCGCGATTTTGCCCGCCAAGTAGATATTCCACCGCTGTAGGAATAGATTCCAATCCTCTAAACTCAGCGGAATCGACAATGACTTTAAGCGAACCTTCCAGTAATTTTTCTATGAGCCTTTCTCGCACTTCTGGAACATATTCTGAATAGAGGGGCATCAGAAAGCCACGAACCGAGGCAGCTTTCCAGAAAAGCTTGTCATAAATTCGCGGCTGCTCCACTTTCTCCAGACTGTTGCCATACTCGGAGACAAAGCCAAAAACCAGCAACCGTCCCCGCCTTGCTAAGTTATCTACGCAGATATCAAACATTTCTTTGCCAACGCATTCAAATACCAGATCGACTCCATTGGGATATTCTTTCTGCAGCACTTCATTGACATTTTCTAATTTGTAGTTAATAACTCGATCGCAGCCTAGCTCTTTCAGTAACCGAGCTTTCGCATCGGAGCCGCAAGTGCCAATAACATGATTTCCCGCCATCTTTGCCCATTGCATCGCAATATGTCCGGCACCTCCCCCTGCTGCTGTAACCATTACCACCTCTTCGCTTAGCATCTGCCCCGCTTTTTCCAATCCCACCACAGCGGAGACACCAGTAGAGACAAGAGTCAGGATTTCTGGAGTAGCTTTGGGAATTTTTACTGCC
Organism: Oscillatoria sp. SIO1A7; assembly: GCA_010672965.1. Taxonomy (GTDB): domain Bacteria; phylum Cyanobacteriota; class Cyanobacteriia; order Cyanobacteriales; family Laspinemataceae; genus SIO1A7. Next base: position 34,944 of record JAAHFN010000035.1, on the reverse strand, counting down.
AATTTAGCATCGATAGTTTGGTACTCGCGATATCCTCCTCCCCGCATGGCGGTTGCAACTGCATCGCCTACTTTAAATTCGGCGACGCTATTGCCTACGGCGACAACTTCTCCGATCGCTTCTACTCCTAAGTCGAAAGGTGGGGCGAGGTTGACATAAGGAACTTCACCTCGGCAGAGCAAGGTATCGAATCCGCCATTTACTCCAGCGAATTGATTGCGAATCAGGATTTCATGGGCTAAAGGTTCTCGAACGATCGCCTCGACGATTTCAATAGCAGATTTGAAATCTTGCGCAATTTGTTTTGCTATTAATTTTCGGTAGGTTTTTGCAATCATTCTTTTCAGGAATTATGGGTCAGAAACCCGGCTACCCTCCCGTAGGACGGGCGTCCCGCCTGTCCTACCAACGACGGGCACCAGCGACGGGGGGACAGGCGAGACGCCCGTCCTACGGTACCTTCTAAGTCTTTTGTGTAGGTAAGCAGATTTGATATAATTATTTCAATTGGGATAGGGGTTCTGTTGGTTGATAATCGGACAACCACTTAAACTGTAAGTCTCCCAGCCAGGTTGGGGTAAGCCGATAAATCCAGTTACGCAGCAAACAACCGATCGCCGTACCGGTCTGGGGCATAAAAGGGCATAAAATACAATTAAATCCCCCTCCAACCCCTAAAAATATAAATCTAGGACAGGCGTCTCGCCTGTCCCTATCCCGTTCTTGCCTCAAGCTATTATAGCGGTTCTCAAATTGATGTAAGGTTTCTGGGGCGAAGCATCCCACTAGGGAAATTACTGTTATACAGCAAAGATGGTCTTGGGGATGCTGTCGCCCCTACGTTTCTAGGGTCCTATCGTTTATTACACTTATTTGAGAAACGCTATATTACTGCACTCGTTCTTCTTGAATCAGAGTGCGCTGATAAATTTCGTTATTTTTAAACCAATGCCAGGTACGGGCGCGGTGGTTGCCACACGGGCTCAGGACAATCATTTCATAAATGTAAGCATCGGGGACGCCTTTGTAAGTAAAGTGCAGAATAATCGTGGCATCGTCTGCTTCCCAAGCGCAACCGTCAATCCTATCGGTATTAAACCAAAGCTTTTTGTCTCGGTAAGCTCCGGGAAACTGATACTCCTGGCGCTTGCCGTCGGGCCACTGATAGCGATTGGTTTGGAAATAGGGGGGATTGCCATCGGCAGGAAACTGACAGGTAATGTGGGATTGATACCTTTCGATAACATTGCCCTCGTTGTCCACCACTGTATAAGTTCCTTTCCAGTCCCCTTCGTGGCGAACTAGCAGGGGCATTTCAGATTTTATAATAGACATATTGTTCCTCAATCTGGTTTGTAAATTTTACCATCTTCTAAGTCATCTTTTATAACTTGGATTGCCGCTTTGACAGGTTGTATGAGGTTGGCACAGATATTAAACACAACCTCTGCATCTACGTTGCCGTAATGGTGACTTAGGATATCGCGAGTGCCCTTCGCTCCCTTCCAGTCAACCTCTGGATGGGCTTATAGCAGCGCTTTACCGCCGTATTTTTCCAGGTTTTTAATGCCTTCTCCCATCCAAATTAACATCATAGCAATGCCATCGAGTTTGTCTAATCCCTCATCGCTACTGGTCAAATCATCGGCAGATTGAATGCCTACAAAACGCCGTTCGATTCGGGCTATCGCTTCTTCAATTTGTCCGAGGACTTCTAGCCAGAGGGCGGTATCAGACATAAACTGCCTCCCGATCTATGCGCTGCTTTAAAAAGGAGTTCATGTTTTGGCGATAGCGCACAATATCTACAGGTACTTTTAGGGTGTCCTGGAGATGCTCTTTGAGATGCACCATCATAAATAGGTCTGGAGCCATTTCTACCACCACATCCAGATCGCTCAGCTCGCTGGCCTCATCCCGCGCTACCGAGCCAAAAATACCCAGACGAGTTACGCCAAATTTGGTTTGCAGAATTTCTCTCTGACTTTTTAAAGCCGCCAGGGCTTCATCTCTTTTCATTCTTTCATCTCCATCTTACTTGGACGATCGCGATCGGGACTTAGGCAAATTAGACGATTTAATTATATATAAGGTTTGGTGCGCGGTGCGGCACCCTACTGTAGGGGCGTTTCGCTTCGCGACATGAATGCGCTAAAAGCTGATTGCTGACTGCTGACTGCTTACTGCTATATTATCCCTTGCTCTGACAACCGCTGGATAGTTTGGCGCTGAGTATCTATAAAGTGCTGGCGCTCTACTGCTCCATCGAGCATTGTATTGGCGGGATAAAATTGCCCCGGACGGTAGCTGGTAGTATAAGCTTCCAATCGCTGTCGGGCTAGGAGGTTTTTCATACCGGGCTTATGGCGATCGCGTCGCAATGCAGCTAAGTCAATATCGGCAAAAGCGGCCATACTTTCTCCCGCCCCGGTTTCCGCCAAAATCAGTCCCCGATGGTCGATAATTTTTGACCCCCCATCCACCGAAGCATCGGGAATTGGGGTATTGGCGATTCCGGCGGTATTGGCCGATATAACATAAGCCATGTTTTCCACGGCGCGAGAGATTTTGGCTGCTTCTTTAGGACTTCTGGCATTGCCATAAATCTCGGAAGTCGGATGCAGAAAGATTTCGGCTCCTCGGACGGCCAACGATCGCGCTACTTCGGGAAACAAGATTTCGTCCGATGCGATCGCCGCTAGATTGCCGATCGCCGTTCTTGCCACGGGGAAAACTCCCTCTAGGCCGTAACAGTCCAGATATTTCTCCCAAACATCGTGCGGTGTTGGGGCAAACATAGAATTCAGTCTTCGATAGCGCAAGGCGATCGCTCCGCTCGGGTCGAGGACAAAGCAAGTTTGGAAATAAAGCTCGGGAAAATTAGGATCTAGTTCGTAGGCATTCCCAGCCAGAAATATATTATTTTTCTTGGCAATCTCTCCTAGGGCTTCGTAAATAGGAACGGCCATTTCCAGACAAGCTTTTTGCCCCCAATCTGCCAGGGATTCTCTCATTGGAAAGCCGGTTAGGAAATATTCCGGCAGCAGTACCAAGCGACAGTCGGAACCAATAAAGGCCACACTAGCGGCAATTTGTGGTGCCAAGCGATCTATTGTTTCCCGCATCATAGCTCTGGCTGCTGCGCGATTGCTCGCCCGATTAACTGCGCGAGCCGTCACCTGTAAAGCCAAAGCTTTGAAACAAGTAATTTCATTCGCGTTAGTGCTTTTTGTCATTTATTTTCTAAAAATGCTATCCCATTTATACCATTGGTGCCTGTCTTGAAAGGAGGCAATTCATCGGCAGCATGCGCCAATTGCTGGGCGAGGCGATCGCTCCCACTGTGGAGGCTTTGCTACAGCAGACACCGGACCGAGGTACTGAGAATGACAGGCAAACGCCCCCCAACCAGAATGACGGCCCCCAGTTAGCGTGATTTTTTCCAATGGTTTATGGGACAAAACTTAGAACATTGCCAGAGTGGCAAGGAAAAGCACCAGAGATCTTCTTTGGGGTGATAAAATGCAGCAGGGAAACAGAGAATTATAGCACTACCGGTTAAGGTTAGGACAGTTACAAACGCTCTATTACAATGATTGCAGGACTTTTGCTGACTGCTGACTGCTGATAGCTGATAGCTTACTGCTATATATCCGCGTAACCAGTACAAAGTGCGATCGCCCGACTCGGCAAAGCAGGTTAATCGCAGGCAGATTTGCGCATTTATATCAAATCCGGTAAAACACCAACAAAAAGATTTGTAACCTGCCGTAGGACGGGCGTCCCGCCTGTCCCTTACTGGTAGGGCGGACAGGCGGGACGCCCGTCCTACGCAAGACTTGACTTTTTTTTAGGGCGACTAACCGGATTTGATATTATTCCGTTTAATGCCAGAACCATTAAACCTATCCCACGGGTAGCGCTATATAGAAATGGGGAAATAAGCAATTAGATATATGAGCTATGGATCGCCTAATTGGTCGAGCGACCCAAAGCGCGATCGTTGTGGGGCAGCAGGAGCATTCACCTAAAGAAGATCTGATATGGCAAAACAAATATTAGGAACATCGGTTAAGCGGCGCGAAGATCCGAAGTTGCTTCGGGGGGAAGCAGAATTTGTCGCCGACATTAACCTACCCAATATGCTGCATGCGGCAATTCTACATAGCACCGAAGCCCATGCCTTAATAAAAGGTATCGATACCAGTGCTGCAGAGAAGATGCCAGGGGTAGTAAAAGTAATAACTGGGGCCGACACAAGCTCGATTCTGCCCCTGCCTGTGATTATGAATCCTGGCGGTGCCGAGGCAAAATTCCCGCCCCATCCTTATGGACTTCCCGGAGCCCAAACGGTTCTGGCAACGGATAAGGTTAGATATGTCGGGGACTTTGTGGCCGTCGTCGTGGCGGAGACCCGGGAGCAAGCCTATGACGCTCTGGCGGGTATTAAAATAGAGTACGAACCGCTGCCGGTGGTGGTAGATGCAGAGGAAGCGGTGAAAGATACGGCTCCGCAACTGCACGATGCGGTGCCGGGAAATCTCAATCAGTACGCTAGTTATGGGGATAAGGAAGCAACAGATAAGGCGATCGCTGCTGCAGAAGTAGTAGTAAACAAAAGAATTCGCATCCCCCGGGTGATGGCAAACTCCAGCGAAACGCGGGGAACCATTGGCGACTACAACCCGGAAACAGAAGAATACACCCTCTGGACGAATACCCAAATTCCCCACGGGAACCGCTTCTTGCTCTCCCAGCTCGTAATGGGAATTCCCTACAACAAACTGCGGGTTATCGTTCCCTACACTGGCGGCAGCTTCGGGTCCAAAGGTTATCTATACCAAGAAACGGCGATTATGCTTTTCTTGGCCAAGCAACTAGAGCGACCCGTCAAATGGATAGATACGCGCCAAGGCTTGGCTCGCACTACAGTTCACTGTCACGACCATATCCATTACGTCACCATAGCCGGAAGCAAAGATGGGGAAATTGCGGCCCTAAAATGCACCAACTATGCGAATCTAGGGGCTTACCCAGCCACTAACGGCCCGGGGGCACCGACGAGCTTGACAGGTCGCAGCATAACTGGCTCTTATGCCATCCCGAATCCCTTCTATGAAGTATATTGTGCTTTCACGAATACCGTGCAGACGGGGCCGCTTCGGGGGGCGGGACGTGCCGAAGCCCATTTCACTATGGAGCGGATGGTGGATATGTTCGCGGCGGAAATAGGGATGGATCCGGCGGAAGTGCGACGCAAAAATATGGTGCCGCCCGATCGCTTTCCTTATGACAACGGTTTGGGCTGGACTTACGATACCGGGAACTATGAGGTTGCTCTCGATAAAGCCTTAGATGCTATAGATTACAAAAACATTTCCTCTCGATCGGCAGAAGCCAAAGCCCGAGGAAAGCGCCTAGGTGTCGGTATCGGTTCTTATACGGCGATCGCTGGTGTTGGTCCTTGCTCGGTTATGGCCTCGAAAATCGGCCTCAATGGCAGCACCTGGGGTAGCGCCCACGTCCGAGTTCACCCAACTGGCGATGTCAGCATAATGATGGGAACCCAACCCCACGGGCAGGGCCACGAAACCACGTTTGCCCAAATTGCCGCTCAGGCTCTTGGGGTCGATATGGAGCAAATAGAAATCCTCCATTCGGACACCAAAGGGGCAATTTTCGCCCAAGGCAGCTATGGTTCCCGCTCCTTTAGCGTTGAAGGCGCTACGGTCCACAAGGCTTGCGAAAAAATCAACGATAAAGCCCGCAAGCTAGCCGCTTATATGTTCCAAGTGCCGGAAGAAAATGTGGTAGTTGAGGACGGCAACTTTTATCCGCAAGGGTCGCCGGATAACGCAAAGACTCTTAAAGATCTTGCTTTAGCGCTTTGGTACGCCTGGGATTTGCCCCCGGACATCGAACCGGGATTGGAAGTTATTGTTTTCTTCGACCCGCCAGACTTTAACTATCCTTTTGGAACTCATATTGCTCTGGTCGAAGTGGACGAAGGAACCGGCGAAGTAGAACTTATTCGCTATGTGGCGGTAAACGATTTTGGCAATGTGGGCAATCCAATGGTGGTTGACGGCCAGACCCACGGCAATATTCATTTGGGCATCAGCGAGGCCCTGTATGAATCAACCATCTACGATGCCGACGGGCAATTGCTAAGCGACGACTATACAACTTACCCAATAGCCAGGGCTTCGGGATTGCCAAACTTTGAGTTGGATCGCACGGTGACCCCAACCCCGCACAATCCCCTAGGGGCAAAAGGTGCTGGGGATGTGAGCAATCCGCCGGTAGCGCCGGCTGTTGTCAATGCGGTTTGCAATGCCCTCTCGGACTTGGGTGTCAGGCACCTAGATATGCCGCTGACCCCAGAAAAAGTTTGGCGGGCAATGAATTCAAATAACTAGGGCATTGGGCATTGGGCATTGGGAATTGGGCAACCTCCCCCTCTTGGGAGCTTTCAAGGGTATGTTTTTTATAATCTCCCAAATGAGCGCAATCGGTGGGGTGCATGAGTTTCTGGGGCGAAGCATTCCAATACAATAATTTTTGTATAAGAGCAAAAGCTGTCTCGGGAATGCTGTCGCCCCTACGCCCTCGATACCTCTAAAAAATGCCAAATCTAAAAAACATACCCTTAAAAGCCTCTTGGGAGGGGGTCCTTGGGCTGGGTGGCATTGGGCATTAGATTGGGAGCCAGAAACCCGGGGGTTCAAAAAAACCGGGTTTCTCCCCTAGAAGTTAAGCTCGAAACCAAAGCCAGAAAACTGGTTTTTCCAACAAAACCAACGCCTATCTGAAAAACTCCCTGGTAGGGGGATGTAGAGGATGTAGGGGCGACAGCATCCCCCTCGACTATCTCGGCCTTAAACGGTAACCTCCTTAATGGGATGCTTCGCCCAGACCCGCCTGGGAGCCCCGAGACAAGCCCGTTGCTATAAGGCGATGCATCCCAGGGCGAAGCATTCCAACACAATAGATTTTTGCGAAGAGAGCAAAAGTTACCTCGGGAATGCTGTCGCCCCTACGCCTTATTAACGACTGGGAAAATGGCGAGGGTATTGTCCAAAAAACCGGGTTTCTCCAATATCGGCCAAAACTCTTAGAAACAAAATTATAAAAAATAGACATGATTCCGGTTCAATTTGACTACGCTGCCCCCGAGAGTCTGGCAAAAGCGGCGCAACTTCTTCAGGAAAAAGAGGGAGCCGCAATTCTGGCTGGGGGTCACAGCTTGCTCCAAGCAATGAAAATGGGCGAGATTGCCCCATCTTTGTTAGTAGATTTGGGAAAAATCCCGGGATTGCAAGAAGTAACCCGGGAGGGAAATAGCGTCCGCATCGGTGCCATGACCACTTATGACCGAGTGGCGGCGGCTCCCGAGATCGGCCAGAGCGCTCTGGCGGAAGCGATCGCTAGTATTGGCGATGTCCAAATCCGCAATTGGGGCAGAATAGGGGATGTTTTCGCTTATCGAGATTTAGCCTGCGACTTGCCAGCAGTTGCTTTGGCTCTAGAAGCCACATTTACAATTGCCAATTCTAGCGGCGATTCTCGCACTGTTCCCGCCTCGGAGTTTTTGGTAGCTCCTTTACAGACAGCATTGCGATCGGGCGAAATTGTTGCTGCCATTGACTGGCCGGATAATGCTGCAGGTACGGGCAGCGCCTATGAAAAACTAAAGCATCCCGGTAGCAGCTATACGGTTTGCGGCATTGCGGCTCAAGTTAGCAAATCTGCTGACGGTACTATTAGCAAATGTCGGGTTGCTGTGGCTAGCGCTTTGTCGTTAGTTAGCCGACTGCCCGAAGTAGAAGCGGCCTTAGAAGGGAAAGCAGCAACTCCAGAAAATATTGCGGCGGCTGCCAAGCTGGCTGGGGAAAACCTGGCTGGAGCGGAAGCCAGTAATAATATTGCTCGGGTTTTGGAGATTTATGCTTCTGCTGAGTATCGCGCTCACCTGCGCAAAGTCCTAACCGAACGAGCCCTGACCCGGGCGCTAGAGCGAGCTTAAGTTTTGAGTTTGGCATAGGGCATTGGGCATAGGGCCCCTACGCCCCGGAGGGCGGGCTACGCCTACGACAGGCTCAGGATAAAATTGGGCATAGGGCATTGGAAGTGAAAATCGAAAAGTGAAAAGGTTAGGACTTACGCATAGACTCTAAGAATAGAGGCGAACGCGCCCCGCGTCTCCGCCTCTGAGAATCGCTCTTTGGATTGCTCCTACAAATACTAAATACGGACAGGCAAGCGTAAGTCCTGAAGGGAGCATTTCACTTTTGTAACGGGACAGCCCGGAGGGCTTTGTTTATGTAGCCGCGCCTTTAGGCGTCAGGCGGGGCTGGCGGCTTTGTACAAAATTGAAATGCTCCCGTCCTGAAGTTGTATAACAGTCTTCACCTGTTCGCTTATTCACTTTGAACTTTGAACTCTTGCCCAATGCGCCATGCCCCATGCCCAATGCCCCATGCCCAATGCCCAATGCCCCATGCCCCATACCCCATGCCCCATGCCCCATGCCCAATGCCCCATGCCCAATGCCCCATGCCCATGCCCCATGCCCCATGCCCCATGCCCAATGCCCCATGCCCATGAAATTATGAAAGCACTTGTTATCGACGAACCAGGAACTCCCGAAACTCTTCGCCTTACGGAAATGCCTCAGCCCGAACCGGGGGAAGGAGAGGTGCGGGTTAAGGTATATGCAGCGGGCTTAAATCCGGCAGATTATAAGTTTATGAAGCGCGGATTTAAGAGTTGGAGTTATCCATTTGTTCCCGGTCTGGATGTAGCGGGAGTTATAGATGAGATAGGAGCGGGAGTTAGCGATTGGAAGGTTGGCGATGCCGTTTATTATCACGGCAATTTATCGAAGCCCGGTGGGTTCGCTGAAGAGGCAATTACAACTGCTAGAACCCTGGCGCGGTTGCCAGATAATCTTTCTTTCGTGGAAGCGGCGGCCTTGCCATGTGCGGGCTGGACTGCTTATCAGGCTTTGCACCGGAAGTTACATATAGAAGAAGGGCAAACAATTTTGGTTCAGGGTGGGGCAGGTGGCGTGGGCGGTTTTGCACTACAGTTAGCTAGACTGGCAGGAGTAAAAGCGATCGCCACTTGTTCGCAAAGACATTTTGAATGGGTGCGCAAGTTGGGAGCGATCGCAGCAATAGACTACAATACAGAAAATGTCGGCGATCGAGTGAGAGAAATCACCAACGGGCGAGGAGTAGATGCTATTGTTGATGGAGTTAGTTCCGCTACCGCTACGGCCGGACTAGAGTTGCTGGCTTTTGGAGGAGGAATTGTTTGCGTTAGCGGATTGCCAGATTTTAGCAAATTTCAATCGTTTAATCGGGCATTATCGGTTCACGATATAGCTCTGGGGGGTGCCTATTTCGCTGGAGATACGAAAGCCCAAGACGAGCTAGCTAGAATAGGTAGGGAATTTGGCAAGCTGGCGGGCGATCGGCAAATAGATCCGATGGTAGCAGAAGTTATTAGTTTAGAGGAAATACCCGAGGGACTGATAAAGCTGTCCCAACGCCATGTTCGCGGCAAGATAGTTGCTAGCATAAAGCAGTAAGTAGGCTGTGGCGGTAGGGTGTGGGGTAGGGTGTTGACTCGCTCGGGGTTGTCACCGTTTTTGGCGATCGCCGGGATCGTTCCCAATTGAAACCCGAATCCAGAGTTCCCGTAGGACTTTCCAGCTCCCGAAAGCGGTCGGGAAATAGCATGAAGTTTCCCTACACAAGAGCACCCCACACCCCACACCCGCTTATGTGGGGTGTGGGGAAAAGAGATGGGGAGAGATGGGGAGAGATGGGGAGAGATGGGGTGTTTCTACTTCCCTCTCCGCCCTAAACCCTACACCCTACACCCGACACCCCACACCCTACACCCTAGACCCTAAAAATTTAATTGAGGTAAGATTATGAAGCTCAAAGGAAAAAAGATTGGCATTTTTATTGAAAGCGATTTCTACGAACATGAGATTTGGTACTATCACTATCGCTTTCCAGAAGAAGGAGCAGACCTACATTTCTTCACTCGCCTGTGGGGCAATGAGTCTATAACTTTCCAAGGACATGAATATCACGCTCCTTTTACCTGTAACGAGAGCTTTGAAGATATAGACGATGAAGAGCTGGCCACCTACAGCGCCATTATCGTACCCTCGGCGATAGTGTCCGATCGCCTCCGTTACAGCGAAGATGTGAATAAAATCCCCCCCGCTGTCGAGTTTCTCAAGCGAGCTTTTGCTAACAAAAACATCGTCAAAGGGATTATTTGTCACGGTTTATGGCTCGTCTCCCGCGCCCCAGAATTAGTGGCAGGTCGCTCCCTCACTTGCCACAATAATTTAATCGGCGATGCTTTGGCCTATGGAGCCAAATATACCGATGAGGATGTGGTGGTCGATGAAGATGAGAACATGGGACTTTTGGTAACCGGGCGATCGGGCAATGAGGCTGGTTTGTTTGCCAGCAAGTTGATTGAAATCTTGGCAGAGCGTTAGAGGTTCGACACCAAAATAGGGCGATCGCAAATAAAAAAATTAGCAAATTGCGCGATCGTGCCCCACGGGGTAAAAAGGGATGTCTTTTATATTTGGCAATCCCTTATAGCGGTTCTCAAATTGATATGAGGTTGCCTGGGCGAAGCATCCCAGTAAGGGAATTCCCCATTTGAGCGCCGAGATAGTTGTGGGGATGCTGTCGCCCCTACCCTATCGTTGATTGCACTTATTTGAGAAACGCTACAATACAAGCTTTAAGAAAATAATTGAGGACACAGAGAACTATGGGACTGCAAATATTTTCTCAATTGGCATTGACTTGCAAAGATCCTATTGCCACTGAAAAGTGGTATAGCAAACATTTCGGTTTCAAGCGAGCCCGAGTAGCGAAACTCCCGGATGGAAACCAAATCGTTTTTATCAAAATGGAAGATTCGGCCTTCTACTTGGAGTTGTTTAAAGCGTCAGAAGACTCTCCCATTGAGCCAGCAAAGAACGACGGGTATAATTTTCCTTCCGTGCGACAGATTGGCTTTAAGGTTGACAGCGTTGATGAAAAGCTTAAGGAAATGGGGGATGACGCCAAGATTACCCTCGGTCCTCTAGATTTTGACCCTTGGATTCCCGGCTGGCGCACGGTCTGGATTGCCGACCCAGATGGGCTTATCGTCGAAATCAGCGAAGGATTTAAAGATGAAGAAAATCCCCCTCCTCTGGAAGGGTAATTTTAGGCTACAGTCTAAAGTGTAGGAAAATTTACTGCTATTTCTACGCTCCCCCTCTTCGCAAGAATTGACCGATGGAAGCGGGAATGCCCAGCCCTATTGCTCGCGCATTCCCGCTTAACGTTACCAAGAGCGGTGTAAGATAACCTATAAAATCTGATGACTTAAATCCCAAGAACAGATTTGTTTTCACTCAATTTTTAGAGTTAAGGGAAAAAGCCAAAACGCAAGAAGAAGTTATCTAGTGCCGCTGCGCGGAATTCTCTCATTCACGCAATTCAAAATTCAAAACACCTTTGGATCCGGGCTACCGGCCACAAGAGGGCGATCGCTTATTATTTCTGCCGCCCTGCACTAGATAAATTTGCTTTTCGAGCCTCGGAAATTAGAGAGCGATCGCTCCCAATTTAAGATCGCTTACTGCTCGCCTTTAAGCATTCAGCAATGAGCGATCGTAGCAGGCGATAGGCACAATCACTATAAAAAACGGCAGGCGATCGCGATCGAACGACTCTGGTAGGAACTTCCCCTTAGCCGCTCCTTGACTTCCAGCCTTATTAAGACCAGTGGTAAAAATTAGCGAGAATTTCTCCCAAAGGAAACCCACCCGCTGCCGCGACAGGGTGCGAGATCGGCGGGATTTTGGGGTGGGCTATCTTCCCACCCGAGCTAGCGATTGGAGTAAGCCAATGGACTTGTTGCCTCAAGTCCAGGGCTTACCCGCCGCAGCCCGGTTTTTAAGGGAGAAATTTTTTCTCTTTGAGTGAAAACACCTCCTACAACACATTTTCATTCATCGACTGTCAAGGGTCACGATTAGAGGTGGCCCTGTTTTATGCACCCCTTAGCTAGGGAGCTATAAATGCATATTAGCACTGTTTTGCTCGAACTTCAACATTGAATGCAGAAATTTTCTGCATCTTCTGCACTTTTTGCACTTTCTACACCGTCGTATAGCCTAATATCACAGCTTTGGTCGCCATCCACCTTATCCCCGGCCAATAGATTTGCTGGCACCACAAATGTTGGCGGAAAAACACCCAAGGTAAATGGCCCTAACATCTTTAGTGAAGGTATAGTCCGACAGATTGGGTTTTCAATCGCAAGAACCAAAGCTAGTCCCCCCAGTTTTTCCCTTCCCTGACCTCCAGACAAGAAACAAAATCGCTCTTTAGACTGTATTAGCGATAAAATTGCCAATTTTACCTAGAATTTTTCCATTGTTTTCCCTGCTTATAGATTTAAGATAAGAAAAGGCAGATCGCTATTAAGTAAGATTATAAGCAAAGTTTTATAAAAGGATAAATAGTAAAAAATACGGCTGGCCTGCAATGACAGTATGCTTTTAGCTTAGACCAGCGAAAGGGACTATAGAAAATAGCTGGCTCCAAGAAAAGGAGAGGGAATATAAGAATGGGGCGGAAGGGAAAGAAGAAGAAAAACAGAATAAAGGGTAATGGAATAGGGAAATGACAGCTTTTTCAGTACAAAAAACTAATTGCAAAGTAGAGGCTAATTGCAAAGTAGAGGCAGGTCGGCCGCATCCTCTCGGTGCAGTACCGGATAAGGATGGGGTAAACTTCTCTATTTTTTCAGAGAATGCCACAGGGGTAGAGCTGTTGCTGTTCGACGAACATGACAGCCCAGAACCGACTCAGATAATCGAACTGGATCCGACGGTTAATAAAACATTTCACTTTTGGCACGCCTATGTTAGAGGCTTAAAGTCCGGAGTGCATTACGCCTACCGATTTGATGGGCCTTCAAACTGGAGCGAGGGACATCGCTTTGACAAAAGTAAGGTGGTTATCGATCCCTATGCAAGAGGAAATAACAAAAACTTGTGGAATCGCGGCGATGCTTGCATTCCCGGTAAGGATAATCTGAGAACTTCGATGCGAAGCGCAGTCATAGATATTTCGGGCTATGACTGGGAAGGAGACGAGCTGCTCAAGCGGCCAATGAGCGAAACGATTATCTACGAGATGCATGTTGGCGGCTTTACTCAATCGCCTACGTCTGGCGTAAAGAATCCAGGTACGTTTTCTGCGATTATAGAAAAAATTCCTTATCTTAAAGAGTTAGGTGTAACGGCGATAGAGCTGCTGCCCGTCTGCGAGTTCGACGATACAGAAGTGCTGCGAACCTATAACGGGAAGGAGCTAAAGAACTACTGGGGCTACAGCACAATGAGCTTTTTCGCCCCTCACCCGAGTTATTGCGTTAAACCAGAAGCTTGCCAGCACGTTAAAGAGTTTCGGGATATGGTGAAAGCCCTGCATAAAGCAGGAATAGAAGTAATTCTAGATGTAGTTTTTAACCATACGGATGAAGGCAACCATGAAGGGCCTTTGTTTTCCTACAAGGGGATAGATAACAAGATATACTATTATCTAGTCCAAGAGGACAAGCAGTATTATTACGACTACACTGGCTGCGGCAATACTTTTAATTGCAACCACCCAGTAGCAGAAAAGTTGATTGTAGATTGTCTGCGATACTGGGTGGAAGAAATGCATGTGGATGGTTTCCGTTTTGACGAAGGTTCGGTGCTGTCCCGAGGGGAAGATGGAGCGCCAATGGAACACCCGCCGGTTGTTTGGGCGATAGAATTAGACGATATTTTAAGCGATGCTAAAGTAATTGCCGAAGCCTGGGATGCAGCAGGACTGTATCAGGTGGGCTATTTCCCCGGATATCGCTGGGCGGAATGGAACGGGCGCTATCGGGATACGGTGCGGAGTTTCGTCAAGGGAGAGCCCGGATTGGTCGGGGAGGTGGCGAGTCGCATTGCCGGAAGTGCGGATATGTACGGGTCAAGAAGCGGACACCTGCCAGTAAACAGCGTTAATTTTATCATCGCCCACGATGGCTTTACCCTCAACGATTTGGTCTCGTATAATGACAAGCATAACGAGGCTAATGGGGAAGAAAGCCGGGATGGGGCTGACGATAATATGAGCTGGAATTGTGGGGTAGAGGGAGAGACCAACGATCCGGGGATTGAGCAACTGCGCGATCGCCAAATTAAAAACTTTGCCACTATCCTCATGCTGTCCCAAGGGGTGCCCATGATGGAGATGGGGGATGAAGTGCGGCGCACCCAAAAAGGTAATAATAATGCTTATTGCCAGGATAGCGACATAAGCTGGTTCGATTGGAGCTTGGTGGAAAAAAATAGCCAGATGTTCCGGTTCTGGAAGCTGATAATCGACTTCCGCAAGCGCAATTCAACCGTAAAGCGGCCTCGGTTTTTTACGGGCGAGCTAAACGAGCGCGGTCAGAAAGATCTTTGCTGGCACGGCACCCAGTTGGGCAATCCCGGTTGGGACGATCCAGATGCTCGCTGTCTGGCTTTCACCCTGGGAGGATTAGATGAAGCAGACGATCTTCATGTGATGATGAATATGTACTGGGAACCCCTAGAATTTAAAATCCCAGGAATTAAATCTCGGAAATGGTACAGGGCAGTGGATACGGCCCAAGCTTCCCCAGGAGATATCGCCGAACCCGGGCAAGAAATACAAATAACTACTAATAGCTACTTGGTTACGGGTCGCAGCGTTGTTGTTTTGGTTTCTAAGTAAGAAGGCAAGCGGAGGAGCAAGCAGGTAGCAAGTAGGATAGTAAGTAGGCGAGCTACTTTGGTAGAGGCGTTAAAATAAAAGTAATCTACTCAAGCATTAGTCAAGAACAACCGTGGCCAAACCAATTCGGATTTTATTACAGACTACCATCCCTACGGCAGAGGATGATTGGAATATTACCCGCTTTTCTTTATTGCGGGATTATCTAGCATCGCAGAAAAATGAGGCGGGAGAACCTTTGTTTGAAGTCGAGGGTCGCGATCGCACCCCCGATGAGAGTGGGAGCGACCCCGTATTGAGCAGCCTCGGCGAGTCAGACTTCGACGAAATATGGCTGTTTGGGGTCGATTGTGGCAATGGGCTGACCGAAAAAGAAGGAGCTGGAATTGCTGCCTTTCACCAGCGGGGGGGAGGAATTCTAGCAACCCGAGACCACGAGGACTTGGGGATTTCTTTTAGCAATCTGGGTAGCTCTTGCAACTCGGTGAGCAACTCCCACCATTTCCACACTCAAAATCCAGAGCCAGATCCGGAGCGGCTTTGTATAGATGACACCTATACAACGGACATTACCTGGCCAAACTACCACTCTGGAGCCAATGGCGACTGTCAGAAAGTGACGGTGGTAGAACCAGTTCACGAACTAATGCGCACCCCTTCTGGAGTAGTGGAAAATTTGCCCAGCCATCCCCATGAGGGAGCGATAAGCGTTCCGCCTGGAGCCTCGCATGCCCGCGCGATCGCGACGAGCAGCAGCAAAGTCACGAATCGGCCGTTTAATCTGATCGTGGCTTTCGAGTCAATCGAGGATGCCGACGGGCATAAGTTGGGTCGGGCGATCGCAGAGTCCAGCTTCCATCATTTGGTAGATTACAACTGGGATCCAGACCTGGGCTGCCCCAGTTTTGTAACAGAAGCGCCAAGCGATCGCATCCAAAAAAACCCGCAACTGTTGGAAGACGTTAAGGCATACGTCCGCAACGCAGCTTTGTGGCTAGGGTCATAAACGGCCTAATCGCAAAGGGGAGCCGGAGCCAGAAACCCGGTTTTTCCAACAATACCAACGCCTATCTGAAAAACTTCCTGGTAGGGGGATGTAGGGGATGTAAGGGCGACAGCATCCCGAACGACAATCTTTGCTCTTATGGTAAACTTATTATCTTGGTATGCGCGGGCCCCAGACGCCTATGCATCCCCTATGCAACCCAGGGCGAAGCATTCCAACACAATAAGTTTTTGCCAAGAGTGCAAAAGTTATCTAAGGAATGCTGTCGCCCCTACACCTTGTTAACACGCGGGAAAATGGCGAGGGTATTGTCCAAAAAACCGGGTTTCTCCCCTATAGGTTAGGGACTTGCAAGACAAAAACGAGCGAGATTGACAAGAAACTATTAGATTGTAGGTAGCGAAAACCAATGCCAACAAGAATCGAGTTTCCTTTTTCTGACTTGATTGCTGGGTATGTCACTCAGTATGATAAAGCTAAAGATACCTTTGGCTTAAAAACCTCCGACGGCCGGGAATTTCAAGTCCATTTCACCGAGACTGCGTTCGCAGAACTGATGCGCAACCTCGGAGAAGGCTATCACGATGCCTCGGGTCAGATGCGGGATATGCTGAAGCCCGGACGGTTTCTGTTTGTGTATGGCATATTCTATCCAGATGGCGAGGGCGGAGAATACCTGTTTGATGCCAAGCATCTCGTCTTTGTCGGCCGTACTGAAAACCAGTACATGTTCGAGAAGCAAGACTGGTGGATAAAGCAGATTCGCGAATTGGCTGAATTCTACTTAGAAGCAGAATTTAACGTCCAAGAAGGTGGCAAGATTGACTACGCTAATTATCGGACTAACCTGACGATTAGCGGACAGAAGAAAAAGGCAGGCCGCCAAGAAACCGATACCATGTCTCGTCTGGTCTATGGGTTTGCCTCTGCTTATCTGCTAACCGGAGAAGCACGCTATCTAGAAGCCGCCCAAAAAGGAACGGACTACCTGCGCGATCACCTCCGCTTCCAAGATAAGAGCGAAGGCATTACCTACTGGTATCATGCCGTCGATATCAACGATGACGGCAGCGAGCAAAAAATCTTTGCCTCGGAGTCTGACGACGACTTCGATGCTATCCCCTGCTACGAGCAAATTTATGCCTTGGCAGGTCCGGTGCAGACCTACCGGATTACCGGAGATCCTCGGATTCTCGAAGATGTCAAGTCAACCATAAACTTGTTCGATCGCTTCTTTAAGGACAAGACAGAGAAAGGCGGATACTACTCTCACATCGATCCGATTACCCTAAGTCCGCACGTTGAAGGTCTCGGACGCAACAAAGCCAAGAAAAATTGGAACTCCGTTGGCGACCACGCCCCTGCTTACCTGATCAATCTCTGGCTGGCAACGGGCAAACAAGAATATGCCGACTTCCTGGAGTACACCTTCGATACTATTGAGGCTCACTTCCCCGATTACGAAGAAAGTCCCTTCGTCCAAGAGAAGTTCTACGATGATTGGTCTAAAGACCAGACTTGGGGATGGCAACAGAACCGGGGCGTGGTCGGCCACAACCTGAAGATTGCCTGGAACTTGACCCGGATGTACAGCCTGAAGGCTAAAGATAAGTACAAGGATTTTGCCCAAAAAATTGGGGATTTAATGCCAGATGCAGGTTGCGATCGCCAGCGCGGCGGCTGGTGGGACGTGGTAGAGCGCATTACCGGACCCGGGGAAAAATTCCACCGCTTTGCATGGCACGATCGCAAAGCCTGGTGGCAGCAAGAGCAAGGCATCCTGGCTTACTACATCATGCAGGGGGTCTATGGCGACAAGCAGGAATACCTCAACTACGCTCGCGAAGGTACTGCCTTCTACAATGCATGGTTCCTGGATACTGAAGCCGGTGGCGTCTATTTCAACGTCCTGACCAACGGACTTCCCTACGCTCTGGGTACCGAGCGCGGCAAAGGCAGCCACTCGATGGCCGGCTACCACTCCTTCGAGCTGTGCTACTTGGCAGCAGTCTATATCAACCTGCTGATTACCAAGGAGCCGATGGACTTCTTCTTCAAGCCCATGCCCGGTGGTTTTGAAGACAACATCCTGCGCGTAGCGCCGGATATTCTGCCCGAAGGTAGCGTCCGCTTGATCGAAGTCTGGTTAAACGGTCGTTCTTACACCGACTACGATGAGAATGCCCTGACCGTTAATCTGCCTGACGACCACGGCGAACTGGAAGTCCGGGTACGTCTGGTTCCTAAAGGGGTTAAATTCAGCGCCGACCTGGTAAATGTAACTGGCGGTGTTGCCAAGATTGCTTTGGAAGGTGATTTCGATCCCTCGGGAATCAAGTATCTCGAAGCAGCGATGGAAGGTGCCAAAGAGCAGAACGCCACCTCCATCGAGTTCGATATGATTCAGCTCGACCATATCTCTAGCGAAGGAATTCGCTATATGATTTTCACCAAGCAAAAGCTCGGCGCTAAATTCGAGATTGTTATTGAAGGCGCTAAGGGCCAAGTGAAAGAAGCAATCAAAAACAGCGAATTCGGTCAAGAAGTTACCATGAGGTAAGTCTAGAGTGTAGGGTGTAGGGTGTAGGGTATAAGGTGTAGGGTGTAGAGAAGAAGAAAATATCGCATTTTCGGCTTTGCCGCCTACATCCTAAACCCCCAATTAAAACCCCTACAGCCTACCCCTAAACCCTAATTCAAACCCCTACACCCCACGCCCTACACCCCACACCCTAGTGCGGCAACTACAGATCGAATCTGCTAGACTGAGCAATATCCCAAACCCCTTACCTAGGCATACATAATAGGTAAGGGGTTTGGGATATGCCAGTATTGGCAGGTAAGGCAGGACTTACGCATTACCCCTGTATCTGGTAGGGCAAATGGTGAAATCGCCCCTACATTTAGGTTTGAACAAGACAACTTGCGTAAGTCCTATAAGGAAAAGCAGGTAAGGAAAAGTGGTAAAACCCGCCCCGCTTTCCTCCTCTGCGCGAGCCCGTCTTTTGATCGAAGCTCTAATTATATCAAATCCGGTTTAATTAACCTAAAAAAAATTATCCCGTAGGACGGGCGTCTCGCCTGTCCGAAGCGCCCGGTAAGGACAGGCGAGACGCCCGTCCTACGGGGGGGGGGGAAAATTTTTTTGTGCGGGTGTTTAAGCGGATTTGATATTACCCTCGCGCGTCAAATCTCTCTTCAGCGGGAAAAGCAGATGAGACATAAAATAAAAAATAAAATTTTAGCGCTAACTGTATTTGTGCTGACAATTGGCTTGCCAATTTTGCTCCAGGCTAATATTGCTCTTGGGGCTGGCGCAGCAAAAAGCACGACGATAAAACCGTCGAAACCATTGGAATTCGCCTTCATATTTGGCTTCGCGATCGCCTTGTGCGCGATGCATATCTTTTCCTCCAGAATTCTCGAATGGATGCATCACAAATCAGAGCATGGTAAAGAGCATGGTAAGGATGAGGGAGGTGTCAATCTACAAACAATCGTCTCCTCCCTCGGCGGTGGCATAGCAGTTTCTTACGTTTTCGTGCATTTGCTGCCCGAGCTATCCTACTTTACCCAGCAACTGAAACAGGAGGGGGGTTTTTTAAAGTGGGTCGCCGATATGAACCTGAGCTACTATGTTACTCTGCTTGGTTTCATGTTGTTCTACGGCTTGCAAAAACTAGCAGATAAGCTGGCAGCACCGCGTAAATCTAAATCTAACGAGTGGGATTTTGTTAAGAAAAAGAGTACGGTAAACAAATACGTCTTTAAACTCCAAGTAGGGTTTTTATTCGTATATAACGCTCTGATTGTTTATACCATTCCAGAGCAGGTTAATTATGTGGGTGAGGTGGGCGTAGTTATATATATGTTTGCCATGCTAATGCATTTGTTTGGGGGCGACCATGTCTTGCAAGAGCGCCATGCCAAGCAGTTTAAGGCTTGGGGATGCTATGTCTTAGCCGCAGCGCCAGCGCTCGGCTCTATTTTAGGGGTAATCCCTCGTCATATATTGGTTTCCGACATTCTCATCGCTCTGTTGGCTGGCTTTATTCTGCTCAATGCTTTTAAAGAAGAGCTACCGGAAAACGATCGCTCTAGCTATACTTGGTTTGCAACTGGAGCGATTGTTTTTGGAGCTTTGATGTTTGTAGCTCATCTGCCTACCGCTGGAACCCATTAGTCACTGGTGGAGCGCGCCGGTCGGGGGGTCGGGCGGCGTCGGGCGGCTGCGTACAAATGCCAATGGGCAGCAACCCTTGCTGGGTGGTGGTTCTGGGGTCTAAAAACAGTTCGGAGTATTGAATAATACTAAGAGCATTTGAGTATAATTACTCATTGACAATTAAGATGCACCCCATGTATAGTTGGCGCGTCGGTTGTAGCGAGTCTGATTTGCCAAATGCGAACAATCGATTGCTACCCCAATTAAGAGGGTTATCCAGCAGTTGCCAACAGGCATAACATTTTAGAATGCAACGAAAATACTAGGAGCAAGCAATGAAGAAAATCGTAGCTTTTCTGACGGCTTTACTGCTGGGTTTAATACTAATGTTGGTTAACCCGGTTTCAGGTTTGGCCCAAGCAGGAGAAATTCAGGGCACTAAATGGAATGACTTCAATGGTGATGGCATTCGTCAGGAGTCGGAAGTGCCGTTATCTGGGGTAAAAATATACCTCGACTTGAATAATAACCGGGTATTCGATCCAGGGGAACCCGCCCAAATCACGGCTGCGGATGGCAAGTATCAATTTACGGATCTGGAGTCAGATACTTATATTGTACGAGAAGTCGTACCTAAAGGATTTGCCCAAACAAGCCCGAAACCTCCCAAAAACGATAAAGGGGGGGCTTCCACAGAAGGCTCGTTAGAGATGATTAAACCAAATCCAGCGGTGGCGGCTACTTTTATTGGCAATGCTGGCATCTCTACTGATGGTTTGGGAACGACTGGTAGCGGCACGCTTCAAGCAGAAGTTCCGGCCGAATCTACCGTTGAATATGCGTTTTTGCATGTTGCTACTCGAAGCATTCAACCCGCACAAATAGGCTTCGGCGGTCAGGGAGTTTCTTTAACTTGGTTGAGCAATGCCGAACCAGGATCGGCTAAATTTAGGACTGGACGGGCTGATGTCACGGGGATTGTAGCAAGCCAAGTTGGCAATGGTGGGGGAACCTTCAACTTCACCTTAGATGAAACAGTTACCGGCGATCCAAGCTCAGTAGAAGGAAGCAGCTTGACAGTCATTTACTCTAATCCCACATTACCAGAGCGAACCATTCTGGTTTTAGATGGTGGTTTGACCGGGCCGACTCCAAAAACCAACACCTTATATCTAAATGAACCTTTAGATCCGACTGTTGCCGATTTCCAGGCTCAAATGGCTCTAGGGATTCAGTATGGTGTCTTGAATGGTAGTCAATACAGCACGATCGATGTAAACGGCAAACGCTTGACCAGTTCGGCTGGCGACTTTGATGATGGCAGCGGTTCTAATGGTCAGTTGGTGACAGTAGGAGGAGTGGGAGATTCCCTATCTAACCCCGCTAATCCCTCAAGCACAACAGATAAAAGCGATGATGAGTTGTACGATTTGACTCCTTTCTTGAAAAAAGGGGACGCATCGATTCGCCTCGATACGGCGAATCCTTCCAACGATGACTCTATTTTCCTGGTGGCAGTGATGTTTCCAGGTGCTGCTAGTGCTGAAGAGCGAGGTTTCTACGAGGTTGAAATCGAGTCCGATACGATCGCAAAAGATATTGACTTTGCGAATCTGCTGGTCAGCAATGTGCCGCCGGTTGTCGCTAATCCGATCCCAGACCAAACCGCAACTGCAACTAAAGCTTTCAGCTTCATCGTTAGCCCCGATACTTTTAGCGATGCAAATGGTGACAGCTTGGTTATCAGTGCTACCCTTGCCGATGGTAACCCCTTGCCAGGTTGGCTGAGCTTCAATCCCAATACGCTAACTTTTAGCGGTACTCCTCCTGAAAGTGGTGTGGGCAGTATCTCCATCAAGGCGATCGCTAACGACGGGCATGGTGGTATCCAAAGCGATAACTTCAACCTTACAATCCTACCCAGCAATAAACCACCAACAGTTGCCACGCCGATTTCCGACCAAGCCACTACCACGGGAGAAGATTTTGAGTTTGTCATTCCGGGTTCTACTTTTAGCGACCCCGATGGCGACAGCTTGACCCCGAGCGCAACCCAAGATGACGGCTCCCCCCTACCCGACTGGCTGAGTTTTGACCCAAGCTCCGGTACATTTAGCGGTACTCCAGAATCTGGAGACTATGGGACGATCTCCATCAAAGTAACCGCCGATGACGGTAAAGGTGGTGTGGTTAGCGATACCTTCAACCTGAAGATTAATGGGGCACCTGTGGTGGTCAACCCGATCGACAATCAAACCAGTACCACAGGAGAAGATTTTGAGTTCGTCATTCCGGGTTCTACTTTTAGCGACCCCGATGGCGACAGCTTGACCCTGAGCGCAACCCAAGATGACGGCTCCCCCCTACCCGACTGGCTGAGCTTTGACCCAAGCTCCGGTACGTTGAGCGGTACTCCGGGCAATGGGGATATTAGCAGTATTTGCATTACCATCGTTGCTGATGATGGTAATGGTGGCGTCGTCAGCGATACCTTTAATGCGATCGTCCAATCGGTTCTGGCTCAAAAAGAGACGTTTATCAACCCAGACAACGGCCATATCTATTACCTGACTGAGCCTTTAACTTGGACTGAAGCCCAAGCAGAAGCTGAAGCCGTTGATGGTAATCTTGTCACTATCAACGAATTGGCTGAAAACGATTGGCTTTGGGGAACTTTCGGCAATGGAGAGCCGTTCTGGATCGGTTTAAATGATGCTGTAGATGAAGGCAGCTTCGAGTGGGCGAGCGGTCAGACTCCCGACATTGATTTTGACGACTACTGGTCTGACACTAAGCCGGATAGTGGCTACTATGGCGGTGAAGAGGAAGACTATGTAGTTATGAACTGGCGCGATATCCAAGATCCCAGTGGTGGCTGGGGTGATGTGGAAAATGCCGGACCGAATGACGGTGAGGCCGTCCCGGGTATTGTGGAAGTTGAACCCGAAACCCTTGACTATGACTTAACTGTGTTGCAACCCGAAGAGAAAGACTGTTAGTAGGAAAAGATCCGGTGGCATCCTCACCCGATCGCACAGTTATGTAATGCGATTAATCAAGCAAGTAAGGTGCGCGATCGCGCACCTTACTTGCTTTTAGCTTGTAATATCAAGTCTGGTTAAATATCCACAGAAAAAATTTGGAATCTCCCGTAGGACGGGCGTCCCGCCTGTCCCAAAGAGCCCAGGCGGACAGGCGGGACGCCCATCCTACACAGAAGCTTTTTTTGGGGCATTCAAACCGACATGATATAACATTGCCAATGCTGGTGTTGCCTAGGTGTTGCCTAAGATATAAAAGATTTCAGCGCAGCAGACGGGCGATCGCGCGCGTCTCCAATCGCTCGAATCGTATCTGTCCTGCCGTTATTAAGATCTTCTAGCCCGGGTAGAATAATATAACTTATGAACCAATACATAATATTGAGTGCGGAAGCTGGCGAGTTCGGCGAGCTATTAATAAATACTCAATTAGCGGTACTGCTACTGCTGATTGTGGCCGCAGCTTCGGCAATTGGATTTAAACGACTGCATTTCCCTTACACGATTGGATTGTTAATTGTCGGCTTGTTGCTGGGATTTGTGGGAGAGAACGAGATAATGACCCCCCTGCGATCGCTCTCCCTCTTTCCAGAAGTCATCATGTTTGTTTTTCTGCCAGTTCTCATTTTCGAGTCCGCCTACAATCTAGACAATAGGTTGTTGTTGCGCAATATTGTACCCGTAATGGTTCTGGCAATTCCCGGCATGCTCTTATCCACCGCGATCGCCGGAGGTATTGTGGGAGCAATGACTCCTCTTAGCTGGGGAGAAGCACTCTTATTTGGTGCCTTGATTTCTGCCACCGACCCAGTAGCAGTTATTGCCCTTTTCAAAGAATTGGGCGCTCCCAAAAGGTTAATGACTTTGGTAGAAGGAGAAAGCCTATTTAACGACGCGACCGCCATTGTCGTTTTCAGCCTCATCTATAATCGGCTGAGTTCTGGGGGTTATGGAGGCGCTATTGGAGTCGGTGTCTTTCTCGAAGGTTTCTCCAGATTTGCTGTCGTTTTCGCCGGAGGTCTATTAGTCGGCTTAGTCCTCGGCTATGCCCTGATCAGCCTGATTCCCCTGGGCAGAGGCAATCCTTCTCTCCAAGTGATGATTTCTATTGCCCTTGCCTACATTGCTTTCATCATCGCCGAACATTATCTACATGTCTCGGGTATAATGTCTGTCGTCGGTGCCGGAGTAATGGTCGGATGGTTGGGGTCGATTCGCTATAGCCCCGAGACCAGAGGAAGCGTCAAGGAATTCTGGGAATTTGCTGCCTTTTTAGCCAATAGCTTGATTTTTCTATTGGTGGGCTTGGCTCTAGCAGAATTCATTCGAGAATTGAGCGAAGGGGGAACCGTCGGCGATTTAACCAGATTGAGCGACTTTGTCCTACCTATAGCCGCAGCTATTTTTGCCGTATTGGTTGCCAGAGCTACAGTTATTATGGTGATGATTCCTTTAGTGAGCAAGTTACCAGGTAACGAGCCAGTAGGCTGGCGCTATCAAACCGTTATGTTTTGGGGCGGACTCAGAGGAGCGGTGGGGCTGGCTTTAGGACTGAGCCTCGAACAGGAAGCCGTAGATAAAGAATTGATTATAATCCTGACTTTGGGAGTTGTTTTGTTTACGGTTATCGGCAGCGGCAGCACTATGGGACGCTTAATCCACGCCCTGAAATTAGACCAACCCTCTTTAGCCGATCGCATCGCTAAGGCAGAGGCTTGGTTGGCTGCCAAGCGCGAAGCCCTCACCCGAGTTACCAAGATGGCTCGCGGGGGGCATTTTTCCGATCGCCTGATGCGAAAACTCCGGGGCGACTACCGCCAAGCCGTCGCCGATGCAGAAAATCACCTTCAGAGCCTGCGTGCGAATGCCAGTCCTGGAAGATACGGTTCCCTGCGCCAGATTGTCTGGTTTCAAGCTTTTAATATCGAGCAAAAAGCTTATTTGGAACTGTACAACCGAGGCAGTATTTCCGAGTCGGTGATGCGAGAACTAGAGCTGACGGTTCTGCTGAAGCGAGACGATGTTAAAAGCGGGAAAACTCCCCCTCGGACTGCGGTGGCCATGCCCCTGGATATCGAAATCCGCGAACGGTTCAGCGGGATTATCGATCGCATCGCTCCCTCCAGCCGTTGGGCAGAGCGACATCGGCTAGAAATCCTCACCTCAATGTATGAATGCGATGCGGCTTTGGCAGAAGCGGCATCCCATGTGGCAGAAGAGATGAAATTCCAGGGGTTAATGCTCGATACCGAAACAGATATTATCTCTGAATGCCGAGAAGAGTACCAGCGTCTTAGTATCGCAGCTATGCAGCGCTTGGATAAATTAGCCGAGGATTGGCCGCAATATATTCTGTTATTGCAACAGCGATCGGCACAATTTGCTGCTTTGGAGGGAGAAATAAAAGCGGTAGAACATCTGGCAGATGAGGGAGATATCCCAGAAACTGTGGCCGATGAAGTTCGCCATACCGTAGAAGGGGAGCAATATAAGCTGATGAGTCGTCCCGCAGTGCCAGTCTCTTCCAAGCCCAAGGCATTGCTCAAAGAAGTTCCTATGTTTAAGCATCTAGAAGAAGCAGACTTACAGAAGGTCTTGAGCAAACTGAGCGATCGCACTGTTCTGGCAGGAGAGAATATCGTTTCTCACGGGAATTCTAATCCTTCACTTATTATGATAGCCAGCGGTATTGTTGCCATATTGGACGACCCAGAACACCATATATCCAAGCGCAGCGCTTCCCTCCATCCGGGGGAACATTATGGTGCTAAAATGCTTGTGCTTTCCAAACCTTGCGATTTTACCCTTCAAGCGGCCACGGATGCTCGCACGCTCGAACTGGCCAAACAAGATTTGCTAGAACTAGCCGAAAGCAATCCCGGCATTAAGACCGCTTGGGAAGAGGCTAAGCGCAAGGAGGAAGTTAAATGACGGCATACACCATAGGGCATAGGGCATTGGGCATTGGGCATTGGAACGTTCTTAGCTTGATAGTTTTAGCTTGAGAGTTTGAATTTCTTAGCTTGAGTTCAAATAAATCTCTGTAAAGGCATAATCCTTGCAGCAAGAAAGGCAGCTTAACTATTGATACCCAAAAGCACCTTGGACAAAAAAAGTGCTTTTGGGCATCAAAATCGCGACCTCCATAGAGTTTTTTATGAGCGCAGACTTGGCTTTATGAGACTGGCCTCCTAGTTAGTTATTATTGCTCGTTGTATAGTATTTAAACCAATTAACAAATTTTTTAATTCTCTCACCTCCACCAACATTATCGTCTTGTTTGAACAGTCGATATTTGGTTTGTCCAACATAAAAGTAAGGAATACTCTCTCCCTCTTTAAATCTCCAGTCTGTTCTTCCAAGGAAAAGAATTTCATTGTTAATCAATATTCCGTGCCAGTGTGGAAGATTGTTATAATGGTAAACATTTAGTTTAATGCTTTTATCTTCATTTAATTCTTTAGCATACCTATCTCGAAACAGTTTTATTTTACTATCCGTCTTTTCACTTTCCTCAGCCCAGTCAAATAATTGCTTGTCAGCCAAGTAAGAATTATCTACCATTGCAACTTCTATTGATATTGCTGTTCCCTTTGGGCATTGTTCCAGTAGAAAATCTATGTTATCCTCAATCATCGGCCATGAATATCTCATGGCTACAGCTATAAAACTTAATGATATACCGTCCTTACTGCTTAAATCCTTCAGTATTTCTTGCAAATCTTGTCTCATTTCAGTGTAATCTTCAAAGGACGGAGGATTCAAACTGGATATAGCATTTTTTATCTCATCTTTACAACTTAAAACAGTGCTTCTTAGATTATCAATTTTGCCAAACAAGCTCCTTTGAAAATCTACAACTATAATTATTAAGTTTGTTAATCCAACGGAAAGAGCAGCTGTTTTTAACTCAACATTTCCACTGAAATTTGCGGCGAAGTATATTATTATAGCAATAACTACAAAACATCGGGCTAGCCACCAAGCCGCACCTTGATGAAAATCGACAAGATTAGGCCGTTTAAAAGTAATCGTTTTTTTTTGAAAAGTTTTTTGTGGCATCGAATTAAACCTCCAAGGTTTATTGAAAAACTTACCAATCATAAAACAGTAATCTAAGAAAAATAAAGGATGCTCCCAACATTGAGACAGATAAGCCTTGCCAAGATATAAGCTTTGCCAAGATATAAGCCTTGCTAAAACATAAGCCTTGCCAACAGACAATCCAAAGACAAGAAGCTGATAAGTGCTAGCCTCCCTTGTCTCTCCCTTGTCCCCACTCAAAAGGCTTACAAGCAAGCTCGGAATCAGCGGACTCTTCCTGTCTCCTTATTACTTATTAGGACTCTTCCAGAGATTTTATGCGACTTAATACGGGCAAGACGGGCAAGACTAGCCAAAAGCCAGCAGAGCCAAGGCTTCTAGGGCTTACAGGCAAGATCGGCCAAAAGACAATCTCGGCCCCGAACGACAACCCCTGTCCTCTCGTTGCTTCGCCCCAGATAACCTCACATCAAGCGTGAGAAATGCTATATAGCAGTAACCGGATTTTATATTAGGAGTTCGGGAACTGGTGGCATTGTAGAGAGGAGGGCATAGGCGATCGCCGCAATTAATATAATTAATATAGGACTTACGCATAGACTCTAGTCATAGGGGCGATCGCGGGGGGATTGCCCCTACAAAGACTAGATATGGACAGTTTGCGTAAGTCCTGTAATAGTCGCCGCCGCGATCGCGCACCGCATCCCCTGGACTTCAGCAGCCAACCGTTTATCGGGATTTACTGCGATCGCTAGTCGAGGTAGGGCTCTAGCTGTCGAATGAAGTCCGGCAAGACTTTTGTAACGGTGTCCCAAACCGTTTCAACTTCCACGCGATCGCGCTTCGTGAATCATCGTGTTTCGCATTCCAATAATGCTGCGCCAAGGAATGTGCGAAAGCTCGTCGCGAGCCTCATCCGATAGTCGCGTTGCCGCTTCACCGATGATTTCGAGGCGGCGCACCAAGGCATCTTGAGCCATGCGATCGCCCAAAACGTCGGCCTTTGTTCGCTCGCTGACGTACTCCAAGGCAATTTGGGCGGAGTTGACTATATCAAATAGAGATTGTCGATCGCGGTCTTGCATAGATAGTTCGTGCAGTATTCAAAATAGCAGCGCGGCGGAGGGGATTTTCGCTTTGCTCGATCGCCCGTCTGCTAACGAGATCGACCCGGCGATCGAGAAGCGCTTCTAGCTCGTATTTCATATCGGCGCGATCGAGCAGCGTCCAATGCGTATCGAGTTCCCAACGAACGAGAATATCGACATCGCTGCGATCGGTAAAGTCATCCCGTAAAATCGAGCCGAAAAGGGCAACTTCCTGAATGCGCCAGCGATCGCAGAAGTCGAGGAGTTCCGGCGGCATCTGGCGATCGCGAAGTTGTTGGACGAGTGGAATCATAGATATAGATGAATGTTAACATTTTGTGCCCAATGCCCGAGGGAAAGGGGTAAGGGGGAGGGGGAGAATAATAAATTGTTTACCCCTCAACCTTAACCTTTGCCCAGTGCCCATCTCCCCGAGCGCAGTCGAAGAGGGTGCCCATTCCCGTATTGTAAAGCAAGTTGAGTTGGGCTAAAATAATATTGCCAATCCCGAAGGGAATGCTTGGGGCATCGCCCAGTTGAGCTATGACGACACAAAGCATTGATTTTCTAAGCCAACTCAACCCCAGTCAGCGAAGGCCCAATGCTCAAAATAATATGACAAAAACTCCTCCTCCTCCCAACCGTCCCGATCGCTTTGAGTTGAGCGTCCGCTTTGTCTGCGGCGCAATTCTGGGTATAGTTATAGCTATATCAGCCGGCTTGTTATGGGAAGCCCAGAGCTTAGCTGGAGTCCTCATAGGAGGGTTAATTTTTGCGCTAATTTTCGGCTTTCTAACCGCGCGCTATGGCGATAAGTTCTGGAAATTTTTAGCGGATCTTTTTCATTCGGGCTGGTGGTGATTTTGCCGACCGACTGCTAACCCTTTCCTTACATACATATGTCTTCTACAATCCTCAGTTTTGATTTTGTCGGTGGGGTGCATAGTCTGGGGCGAAGCATCCCCAGACAAAAACCTTATTATATAGCAAAAGCTGTCCCTGGGGATGCTGTCGCCCCTACATAGCTTGGTTTTGTTTTTTTAGATTCGATCTATATGAAGGCGATTATTGAACGACCAATTCAGAAATTGTAGGGGCGACAGCATCCCAGAGACAGGCTATGCTGCCTACTAATAATCTCGCTTTCGGGATGCTTCGCCCCAGACCGCTGTGCTTCCCAAGGATGGTTTTGTCAGTGGGGTGCATAGTCTGGGGCGAAGCATCCCGAGACAAAAACCTTATTATATAGCAAAAGCTGTCCCTGGGGATGCTGTCGCCCCTACATAGCCTGGTTTTGTTTTTTTAGATTCGATCTATATCTGATTTAATCTAAAATATAGAGCTAACCTTCGCTAGCAAAATAAATTTTATGGTTAAAATACCAAGTCAATTTGATTCCTTGCAACAACAACTGCTGGATGCAGCTCGGAAGTTTGCCAGCGATGCCCAGCCTTTGAGCGAATTGCTGGAAGCTTTGGTCGGCGATGTGGCTCGGGCGGCGGCGGAACCTTTAGAACTGTTTCCGGTCTGCCACCATTCTCCTTCGTCAGCTTTTCAAATGGTGCAACGCTTGCAGCGCCAGCAGCCGAAAGTAATTTATATAGAACTGTGCGAAGACTTGCTGGGGGTTGTGGAAAATTTGCGGGATTGTCGGCTGCCAGTTGCTTTGCAAGCTTTTGCCAGCGAAACCGATGCTTTTGACCCAGATTTGCTGCCTTTGAGCGCGATCGCTCCTTTGACGGAAGCCTCTGCAGAATATCAGGCGATCGCCTATACCCTGCAAAACCCGGCAACAAAACTGGTTTTTGTAGATAGAGCGGTTGACTTTGTATATCAATGGCGTCCCCAAGACCCAGAGCAATTAGCAGAAAAATCAGAAGAAGAAGAGGAGGCGACTTCCGAGGAAGCCAAATTGCACGGCAGTGCTAGGGGAGTGGAAGTCGGCAGCATAGTCCCCACTTTCGGAGAATTTCTGACTTTTTTGCTGCGCAACAGCAATACGCGCCATTTTGCCGAATGGTGGGATCGATATGTGGAACAAGCGATTATTGCTGCGGACTATGAAACTTATCGGCAAGTTATGTTTATGATTGGCAGCTTGATGCGCCGCTTGGGACGCCAGGAAAAAGATGTAGAAGAAGACCGCCTGCGCGAGCGCTATATGTGGACGCGGATTAAAGAACATCTGGCGGCGAATCGGATTGCTCCAGAAGAAGCGATTTATATTTGTGGCGCGGCTCATACCGCCAGCGATGTCCCGGAGTTTGGAACCGGCAGCGATACTGTCTGGGAAATTCCAGATCGCACCGCAACCAAATGGCTCTATGGGCTGATTCCTTCCAGCTTCGCCGCTATAGAATATCAATTTTCCCATCCTCCGGGTACGGTGGTTTTGGCGGAATCGACTTGGAAAAAAAGTCTCCGTGCTGCTAAGACTAAACCCTTTACTCTCAGCAAGTCCGGCCAAAAGTCTAAAAAAACAGCCGCTAAAGCCAGCCCTAAGGCCAGTGCTAAGACAAGTTCTAAAACAAGCGCTAAGGCAAAAGGCTCTACGACTAAGAAAGGAGCCGCCGGAGGAATTGAGGAAAATCAAGCAAACGAAGCAAACGAACTAATCGCTTTTTTAATGCGATCGCCGGATTTGATTGCCGCCGACGAAGAGCAGCTCCTTTCTTGGTGTACGGAGATTGTGGCTTTGTCCCGCAAAAATGGCTATCTGGCCAGTACCGCCGATTCGATTGCTATTTATCAAACTTCTATTTTGCTGGCGAACATGAGAAATCGCCGCCATCCGACTCCCTACGATTTTCAGGATGCGGCGATTACTTGTCTGGAAAAAGACCGCACTCCCAAAAAGCGCAATGTTCGCCAGTTATGCCAAATTTTATTAGGAGGCGATCGCCAGGGTACGGTTGGATACGAATCCCTGCCTCCCCTGGCGCAAGATGTTTACGATCGCCTCGCCCCTTTGGAACTGAATTTGCTGGCGAAAAACAACCAGCGCGCTTTGATGGATTTCAAGCAAAAGCCGGATTGGCTGCCCTGCTCCGACCTACTCTGGCGGCTCAACTATTTATTGGGCAATTCTATAGTGCAGCCGATTATGGGGGAGCGGACTCTGGGACATAAGCCCTTGCAAGAATCCTGGGAAGTTCGCATCGGCAAGCGGCAGCGACAGTTAATTATGCTGGGCTACGAAGCGGTGACCGTCGAGCAGGTATTGGAACAGCGGCTGAAAAAGCAGGGGCTCGGTTCTCAGGCGAAAGCCAATTCCGCTCTGGCAGCTGCAGAAGAAAGTATTTTATATTTGCATAGCCCGCGCTTGACGGAAGAGTTAGGAATACATTCTATTACTTTGCTGACTCGGGAGACTGGAGCCGAAGACGCTCCGGAAATTTTCCAGCGGGTGCGCCGTTTGGTACATTACTATCGCTCTACGCCGACGGGTTTGCCGGATTGGATTAAGCAATTTGTGGCTGTGGGTTACGGGCATTATGCTACTTTGTTGCCCCAAGCTTTTGGCGATCGCGGTACTTCCCCAGAACAGATTGCCGGAATGCTGGGTTTTATTTTTACCTTAGAAAGTTTGGCGCTATCTCTCGGCTGCAATCGCAGTCAATTGCTCATCGGCCTCCAGCAAGCAGCGCAAGGATTGGACGATGCTGCGAAACTCGGTTTGCTCTGGACTGCGGAATGGCTATTACAACAGCGGACTTTGCCAGAGATGCGCCAATTTTTTGCGGAGGTTCTGGAAAATCCGCTCCTAACCCAGGCGTTTCCCGACTATTTAAATGGTTTTATTTTAGCTCTGAGTTTTGCCCCGCGCATCGCCAAGTTCATAGTGGAGCTGCTGAGCAAACTTTTTGCCTCGGTTCCCGATCGCGTCCTGTTGCCCTGGCTGCCTAATTTGATTCTGCGCTTGCGACCTCACGGCCAAATTCTGCAAGTGCTAATTAAAGAAGCGGCGGCTAGTTTTCCCAATTCTCTGGCACAGCTCGATACCTGGCAAGCCCCCTGGGAAGCGGCGGCGGCTCCGACGGCAAAAGACCCAGCAGGAACTGGAGCGAAACAGACAGCAGCAAAACAGATAGCAGCAAAAGCTCTTAGCGAAGAAGAAATGCCCGTGCGCGCTCTGCTATTCCAGCAGCGGGCAACTACAGAGGCGATCGCTCGTTTGTTAGGAGTGGAAAATCTAAGTTGGCAAGAAGCGGCAAGTTTTGACTTTTGACTTTTGACTTTTGACTTTTTAATTTTAGCCACCCGTAGGACGGGCGTCCCGCCTGTCCCTCTCGATCCTATGCGAGAAAAGTCGGTGGGAGGCATAAATTTCTGGGGCGAAGCATCCAATTATAATACCTTTGGCTTATAGCATGAATTCTCTCGGGATGCTGTCGCCCCTACCTCTTGGTATTGCATAAATTTTTCAAGCGAAGCGTTATATAATACCTATAAAATGGTAGAATTGCAAATTATCAAGCAAACGCAAATACCCCAATGCCCAATGCCCAATGCCCAATGCCCAATGCCCAATGCCCAATGCCCAATGCCCAATGCCCAATGCCCAATGCCCACTGCTCTAAGTTGAGCTTGCAATCTTTCATCAGATCGCGATAGGTGCGATTTTTAGGATTGGAGATGAGCCAGCTTAAAACAAACACCTCTTCGCGAGTAAGGCTTCGGCGGCCTTCGGGCGTGTTATGATGGTTTACGGTTAGGTCATCTAGGACCCAGTGATTTCCGTTCATTTTTTAAACCTCAACTTTTTTGCACGATCCGAGGGGCAACAGCCCCTCTTTTTTTTGGATAAATCTAGTATAACACTTATTTTTGGTTTGTCAACTCTTTTTTTGAAAAAAGTTATAATTTTTTATAAAAATTAAGCTTAATATCTGCGTCACTCTCAATCTTGCATTAGGCATTAAGATTAGGGCGGCTTGTAGGGGCGTTTCATGTCGCCGGCGCGAAACGGCAGTATGCCCTCCCGGGCAGGCTCCGCCTACGCCCCTACTATCGTAGTAAACTAGGTCAGATAGCTATTGAAAATACCACAAACCCATGCCAGACAAAGTTATTCTCACGGTGACTGCGGGGGACATCAAAGGGCAAAAATTTGAATTTGAGGAGCGCGCCACCTGTATCCTCGGGCGGGCTGAAGATTGCTATCCCAGAATTCCCGATCGCGAAAAGTATCGCACTATTTCCCGCTATCATTGCTTGCTGGACATTAACCCGCCGGATATCCGACTGCGGGACTTTGGGAGCAAAAACGGCACTTTGGTTAACGGGCAAAAGATTGGCCAGCGCCAGCCGGGGCAAACTCCAGAGGAAAGAGCAAGAATAAGATTTCCCGAATACGACCTAAAGGCGGGGGATACAATTAAACTAAGTGACTTGGTTTTCTCCGTGGATATCTTCCTCGACCCCCAATCGGCAAACAGTTCGGCAAAGACTATTGATGTTGCCAAGCCACAGCCTATAAAAACCGTTCGCTCTCCCAATCCCAATTTCTGGGATTGGCTAGAGGGTTTATTAAAGCGAGCCAATGCCGGAGAAAAAAGCTTACAAGCAATTCGCGGTTATACCCTGCTTTGCAAACTGGGCGAGGGCAGCTTTGGCGAAGTATATTTAGCCAAAAACCAGGCGATCGGCAAACAAGTAGCGCTAAAAATTATGCTGCCCAAAGTGGCGGCGAACCCCCGCGCCGTAGAGATGTTTCAACGAGAAATCGAAAATACCAAGGCGCTGGATCATCCTAATATTGTCAAAGTCACAGATGCCGGCTTTGCCGATCGCAATTTTTTTCTGAGCTTGGAATATTGTAACTGCGGCAGCGTTGTGGATTTGATGCGGCGAGAAGGGCGACCTCTAGCGGTCGATCAAGCCCTGGCAATAATTCGCCAAGTTCTCGATGGCTTAGCCTACGCTCATCAGGCAGAAATACCGGCGGTCAAGTTAGCGCAAGGAGGCTTTGGCAAGGGTCGGGGCTTGGTACATCGCGATATTAAACCGGGTAATATTTTTTTAGCTAGCCAAGGCTCGAAGACATTGGCGAAAATTGGCGACTATGGTTTAGCGAAAGCTTTTGAATTGGCAGGCTTGAGCGGACTAACTATGAGCGGTTCCACTGCGAAGTCTCCGGCTTTTATGCCCCGGCAGCAAATCCTTGATTTTAAATATGCCGAGCCAGCGGTTGATGTCTGGGCGGCAGCAGCTTCTCTTTATTTTATGCTAACTGGTTATATTCCCCGAGATTTGAACGATCGCGATCCGTTTTTAGCAGTATTAAGAAACGATCCAGTGCCAATTCGCGATCGCGATCGCCGCATTTCGCCATTGCTAGCCGAAGTAATAGATAGAGCCTTACTAGACCGACCGCGACTCTATTTTAAAAGAGCCACAACATTTAAGCAAGCGATCGAAGGGTTATAGAAAAGGAGCATAAATTAGGGTGTAGGGTGTAGGGTGTAGGGTGTAGGGAAGAAGGTGGAGGAGGCTGGAAAGGTAGGGGAGCCTCTATCGGAGCTGTCATTGGAGCCCCTAGGCGAGAGAATTTTGTTGAGGAGATTTCTGATAATAAAGATACCCGATTGAAAACCTTCTCCGGGTGTAGGGTGTAGGGTGTAGGGAAGAAGATGGAGGAGGCTGGAAAGGTAGGGGAGCCTCTATCGGAGCTGTCATTGGAGCCCCTAGGCGAGAGAATTTTGTTGAGGAGATTTCTGATAATAAAGATACCCGATTGAAAACCTTCTCCGGGTGTAGG
>JAAHFN010000034.1 GCA_010672965.1 Oscillatoria sp. SIO1A7 | reverse complement strand
TAAATGGGTAGCTATGCCGAGCAGATACGGTTACGAGCGCTCGACATATGCGCGAACTTTTAAGCAGATATGCTTAGCATACCACGTTTTGCGGATTTTGTGTAATTAATTTTGTACAACTACTTAGTCCCTGCCTCCCAGGAGGGGAATTTGAGTTTCCTCGTCGCTTCCCGACAGGCCGGGAAGCGGTACTTTCTTTCCCAGAAGTCACCTAATATCAAGTCCGGTTAAATAACCACAGAAAAAATTGTAATCTCTTGTAGGACGGGACCAGCGAAAAGTCCATACCAGACCAAGCGGACAGGCGGGACGCCCGTCCTACGCAGAACTAGATTTTTTTTTGGGCATTCAAACTGACATGATATAAGAGCTATTATTAAGATCGATATCTAAAGCGAGCGATGCAAATGCGCAGATTTTTCAGAGTTGCCAAAACCCTAGCGATCGCCTACTATGCTTTCATGCTCGAATACCGAGCCGAGCTAATCCTATGGATGCTTGCCGGTTCCTTACCCATCATCCTCATGGGCGTCTGGACTCAAGCGGCAGAGAGCGGACAATTCGGCGGACTGACTCCCACTGACTTCGTGCGCTATTTTATCGCCATTTTCTTTGTCAGACAGCTAACCATTGTCTGGGTAATCTGGGACTTTGAAGAAGAAGTAGTACAAGGAAAGCTTTCTCCTAAACTCTTGCAGCCTCTAGATCCAGTATGGCACCATTTCATAGGCCATCTTTCCGAAAGGCTCGCTCGCTTGCCCTTCTTGATTGGCTTAATTGTATTGTTTTTCGGACTCTATCCCAAAGCATTTGTACTCCCGAGTCTCAGACAGTTTTTGCTATTTTGTCTGGCCTTGTTGCTGGCATTTATCCTCCGCTTTTTAATACAATATACCTTAGCTATGTTCGCTTTTTGGATAGAGCGAGCAGCCGCAATCGAGCAGGTTTCGTTTTTTCTCTATATATTTTTATCTGGCTACATTGCCCCCTTAGAGGTCTTTCCAGAATCCGTGCGACAAGTGCTACAGTGGACTCCATTCCCCTACCTTCTACATTTTC
The DNA here is from genome assembly GCA_010672965.1 of Oscillatoria sp. SIO1A7. Classification (GTDB taxonomy): domain Bacteria; phylum Cyanobacteriota; class Cyanobacteriia; order Cyanobacteriales; family Laspinemataceae; genus SIO1A7. The sequence goes on along the minus strand of JAAHFN010000034.1, from coordinate 79,600 downwards.
CAGCAACTCTGTTAATTGGTTGGCCAGAAGATTTGGGTCGCTCTTTCTTAGTAACCCTGGTTTGGATTGGAATATTTTTTGGTTGCAATCGCTTTCTCTGGCGTCGAGGATTGCAGCATTATTCGGGAATGGGAGCATAGCGGTCTCAGGACTTACGCAAAGACCCTATTTGTAGGGTGCTAGGCGGCGCACCATATATAGCGTTTCTCAAATAAGTGTAATAAACGATCGCTTTGGAAAACGTAGGGGCGACAGCATCCCTTGGACAATCTCGCGCGCTCCTAACGGCAACCCTCATATTGAGATGCTTCGCCCCAGACACCTTACATCAATTTGAGAACCGCTTGAGAACCGCTATATACAGCTTTAGATCTGACAATTTGCATAAGTCCTGGGTCTGGCAACCTCCCCACACCCCACACCTCACACCCCACACCCTACAACCCAAGCCCCCTACGGCTCGGGGGCAGCCACGGGGGACTGCCACTACAAATACTGGAATTGTTTAGACAGATTTGATATTACATCCCGCACACTAAATGTTTCCATAAAAATTTAAGATAATTTTCATATTTAAATCCGATCGTTTTAGCAATGCCATTAGCCAGATAAATGCAATAAAAAGATAGTCGTTATTCGACAAATGCATCGAGTGGATAATTATGTAGCGAAATATACAAGATTTTTGAGACTAGAGCCCTAATCTCCCGAAGTGAGAACCGAAAAATAGGCAGTGCAAATAATCTAATGAAAGCCAAAAAGAACCTTGTTGTTATTGGCAATGGTATGGTGGGCCATAAGTTTCTAGAACTGATGGTCGGCAAAGATGGCAGCGATAATTGGAATTTGATTGCATTTTGTGAGGAACCTCGCGTCGCCTACGATCGCGTAAATCTAAGCAGCTATTTCACGGGTAAAACTGCTGGCGATCTGTCTTTAGTAGAGCCCGGTTTTTACCAAGAAAACGGGATTAAAATCTATATAGGCGATAAAGCAGTTGCTATTAATCGGGAAGAAAAGACCGTAACTTCAGAAAACGGCGTAGAAATTCCCTACGATAAAATTGTCCTGGCAACCGGCTCTTATCCATTTGTGCCCCCCATCAAAGGAAGAGAAGCCCCGGGCGCCTTCGTTTACCGGACAATTGAAGACCTAGAGGATATTGGAGCCTGGGCAAAAAATTGCAAAGTAGGCACCGTCATCGGCGGCGGCCTGTTAGGCTTGGAAGCAGCTAATGCTTTGCAAAATATGGGCTTGAAAACCCATGTGGTCGAGTTTGCGCCGCGACTGATGCCCGTGCAAGTCGATGACGTCGGAGGCAACATTCTCCGGGAGAAAATAGAAGAGCTAGGGGTTTCGGTGCATGTCAGCAAAAATACCACCGAAATTGTTAGCGAAAATGGCAAAATAGTCAAAATGGTATTTGCCGACGGAGAAGAACTGGAAACAGACGAGATTGTTTTTTCTGCTGGAATTCGACCCAGAGACGAACTGGCTAGAGCCTGCGGATTAGAAATAGGCGATCGCGGCGGTATAGTTATAGACGACTATTGCCAAACCTCCGACCCAGATATATATGCGATCGGCGAATGCGCCCTGTATCAAAAGCGCATCTACGGCTTAGTAGCTCCCGGCTATCACATGGCTGGGGTAGCGGCAGATGCCTTGAACGGCCTTACCAGCAGCACCTTTGCCGGTGCGGACATGTCCACAAAACTCAAGCTTTTGGGAGTAGATGTGGCCAGTTTCGGCGATGCTTTTGCTCGCACTTCAAATTCCAAAACAATTTCCGTCGTCGATTCAATCCAGGGAACTTACAAAAAACTCGTTCTCAACCAAGATGGCAGCCGTCTTTTAGGCGGGATGCTGGTTGGCGATGCTTCTGCTTACGGCACTCTGCTCCAATTAGTGCAAAACGACATTGCCTTGCCCCCCCATCCAGAAGACTTGCTGATGCCACCTCGGGAAGGCAAGCCAGCAGCAATAGGAGTAGAAAGCCTGCCGGATAGCGCCCAAATTTGTTCTTGTAATAATGTCAGCAAAGGCGACATTATTGCCGCAATTCACGAAAACCAACTAACAGATCCAGTTAGCGTTAAAAAATGCACCACAGCAGGGACGGGCTGCGGCGGCTGTATGCCCCTAGTGACGACAATCCTCAAGTCAGAGATGAAGAAAGCTGGCAAAGAGGTCAACAATCATCTCTGCGAGCATTTCTCCTATAGCCGTCAAGAACTCTACCATCTGGTACGATTTCATAAGATTAAGACCTTCGACGAGCTAATAGAGCGTTTCGGCCAGGGCATGGGCTGCGAAATTTGCAAGCCTGCCGTAGCATCCATGTTTGCCTCGACTTGGAACGAGCATATTATGGATGTGCCCCATGCCGGCCTGCAAGATACGAACGATTACTTCCTCGCTAACATTCAGAAAGACGGCACCTATTCCGTCATCCCCCGCGTTCCCGGCGGCGAGATTACCCCAGATAAACTCATTGTTTTAGGGGAAATTGCCAAAGACTTTGGGCTTTATACGAAAATTACTGGAGCCCAGCGTATCGATATGTTTGGAGCCCGGGTCGATCAATTGCCACTGATTTGGCAGCGACTGGTAGATGCTGGTTTTGAATCCGGTCATGCTTATGGCAAGGCTCTGCGCACGGTCAAGTCTTGCGTGGGAAGCACTTGGTGCCGCTATGGCGTGCAGGATTCCGTTGGTCTGGCTATAGAGCTAGAACTGCGCTATCGAGGAATACGATCGCCCCACAAACTGAAGTCCGCCGTGTCTGGTTGCTCTCGCGAGTGCGCCGAAGCTCAAGGCAAGGACTTTGGCATAATTGCTTCTGAAAAAGGTTGGAATCTATTTCTGTGCGGTAACGGCGGCATGAAGCCCCAACATGGCGTGCTGCTAGCAACAGATTTGGATAAAGAAACTCTGATTAAGTATTTGGATCGCTTCTTAATTTTCTATATCCGCACCGCCGATCGCCTAGAGCGAACTGCTACTTGGTTCAATAAACTCGAAGGGGGAATAGAATACCTGAAACAGGTAATTATAGAAGATTCCCTAGGTATTTGCGACGAGTTGGAAGCTCAGATGCAGCACCTAGTAGATACCTATAATTGCGAATGGAAGGCGGCGATAGAAAATCCAGAGAAACTCAAGCGCTTCCGGCATTTTGTCAATAGCGATCGCCCGGATGAAACTCTAAGCTATGTTGAAGAACGAGGCCAAAAGCGTCCGGCAACAGAAGAAGAAAAAGTTTTAGCTGGCGTTTCGGGGTAGCCCCAGGTGTAGGGTGTAGGGTGTAGGGTGTGGGAATGGGCGAATTGGGAAATTGGGAAGAGCGGAGGAGTGAAAAGTGAAAAGTGAAGGGTGAAAAGTTAAGAAAAGCAATTATTCACACCCCACACCCCACACCCCACACCCCGTAGGCGGCCCTAATTAAAAAATTTTAGGAGAAAAAAATGGTTCAAGCATCACCAGTTCGCGACAGCGTTACTCAATGGGTGGATGTTTGCGCGCTGTCGGATATCGTCCCCAATACGGGGGTCTGCGCTATGGTCAAAGAAGAACAAGTGGCGATTTTCCGAGTGGGCAACGAAGCCGAACTGTATGCCATTAGCAATTACGATCCCTTTAGCAAAGCATTTGTAATGTCCCGAGGTATTGTTGGCGATCGCAATGGCATCAAGAAAGTCGCCGCACCGATTTACAAGCAAAATTTTAATCTGGCCACCGGCGAATGCTTAGACGACGAAACAGTAAAAATTGCCACTTACTCAGTTCGGGTAACGGGCGATCGGGTTGAGGTCGGCATTAATTAGTTCAGGACTTACGCAAAACATCCATATTTGGTCGTTTGTAGGGGCAATCCCCCCGTGGTTGCCCCTATCCACAGTGTCGTTGCGTAAGTCCTATAGTTTTAAGTTTTGAGTTTTGAGGAAGCGGTCAGCGGTCAGCGGTCAGCAAACTGGCTGTTGGCGCAGCCTGCGCATTGAGCGCATAAGCAAATTGGCTGAAAGCTGAGCCTTTTCAATTTTAAGTTTTGAGTTTCCCGCTCTATCGTTCGCAAGCTTGAGAATTTTCAGATCGATATAGCGTTTCTCAAATAAGTGTAATAAACGATCTGGTAGGGGCGACAGCATCCCCAAGACTGTCTCTGCTACAGAACGGGGATTATCATATTGGGATGCTTCGCCCCAGACACCTTACATCAATTTGAGAACTGCTATAGTTCGCAAGCTTCAAACAAATGTAGGAGCGACAGCATACCTGTAGATAAGCGCTCTTGTACTAAGAGCGTATCGCAAGACTGAGGCTAGATTGTCATGCCGAACAATCTAGCCTCAGTCTTGTTTTAAGATTATGCAGGACTTATGAAGCTGTAAAAAGATGAGCAGTTAGCCTCTGGGAATCATCTAGAAAAACATCAATCGGTTTATATCCTGACGGAGCAAGCATTTCCTCAAACACTTTAACTGGATACTTAAAAGAACTCAAAGTATGAAACTTTTCTCCTTCTGCAATTTCTACAGTTTTTCCTTTGATTTCAAACTTTTGCGCTTTGTTTGCAACGAGAATATGTTTTAAATCGTGACCTTCAGGATCCCATTCCGGGCTGTAGCGAAACGCTTGGGGTTCCATTCCCACTGCATTCATGTCGCGATGGATGCGGTACATGATGTTTGCCATGAAAACTCCCATACCTTCATTATGGTAGGCTTTCATTAAGGACTCTTCATCTTGGTTGCAATCGTGAACTAAAAGCAAATAATGATTTTCAGCCGCTAGTTCCTTAATCTGGGAGATAAAATCTGGCAGCTCATCCCTCCTCAGATTGGCAATCGTACTGCCTTTAAAGAAAATGACTTGGTTGTCAAATTCTGGTAGCTCTTTTAATTTGGTAAAGTCTTGCTGCATACCACTAATCTCAATATTGGGTAGTTCGTTCCGAACCACCTCAAGCCCTTTATCCAAAAATGATTGGGAAATATCGATTCCTACATAACCCTGTAAGTCAGTACAAGCTCGAAGCAACGGTAACGTTTTGAGACGAAGGCTTTGCTCGCTGCCTGGACCCAATTCTATAAAAGTAGCATTAGAACCTATAAGGGAAGCTATATCCTTTCCTTTACTTTGGAAAAGTTGTGCTTCATATTTGTACAGGTAATAGTCCTTCTCCCCTTCAAGCATTTCGTTATATAATATGCCCCCTCGAACTGGGTCGTCAGCATCTTGAGGAGTTCCGTAGATATACGGCCACAAATTGCCACGGACTTTATCGAAAAAAAATTCTAAGACATCTTTCTCGAATTGGTCGATAAATTTTTGGTCTCCGGTTTCGTTTTTCACAATTTTTCTCCTAAAGGTTCACAAAGGGGATCTAACATTCTCAAAGTAGCCGATCTCTTTTATTTTGTTGCAGCCATCATCGAGCTGATTTCGATTAGTATGGGATCCGGTTCGAGCCGAGACCCATACCAATTTTTAAGGCTCTCTTGGATTTCTGGTTGCACGGCAACCCAATTTCAGGCCAAGTCGAAGGTTTCCGGCTTTGTCAGGCAATTATTTGCTATTGCATCTAAATTGACTTTTATACTTTAAATCCAAAAGAGTCAATTGTCAAAGGGCTAATCTTCACCGCAACCCATTCACTAAAAAATATATCTTTATTCAATAAATAGGTTTCTTTTTTACTAACTGATATAATTAATGTTTAATTTTTTATTTGTGAAATATTGACACCTGTAAAAATAGTGATTTTTTAGAAGAGCTTATATATATCACTACGCAAATGAGTTAAGACATTTATAAATGCTCGTTCCTTAGTCAGATTATACCTTTGACTTTTGAATGCATGACTTTTGAATTGCGCGTAGCGCTATATTGACATTTTGGCGTTGCCCTTCCTGCTGGGGAGCAAGACCTTTTATCTGTTATGCTCGAAAAGCAATTGCGAAAAAGGGCAGATGAGCGTCAAACGATACCTGCGCGTGCTGAGGTTGTTTTGGGGGGCGGCGATCGCTGCTGAGATGGAATACCGAATCAACTTCGCGATCGCCAGCATTACCAGCTTGGGAAACCTGGCAGGCAGTTTATTTGGATTATTTCTATTTTATCGGACGGGCTACACCTTCTCGGGTTGGCAATGGGAAGAAGCCTTAATTGTACTAGGAGTCTTTACTCTACTTCAGGGGTTTTCTGCCACGTTCTTAGTTCCCAATCTAAATCGCATCGTAACCCATGTAGAGCAAGGGACTCTGGACTTTGTGCTGCTAAAGCCGATTAGCTCGCAGTTCTGGCTGTCAACCCGTGCCGTTTCCCTCTGGGGAATGCCAGACTTGGTTTTTGGAATGGCAATTCTGGGTTATGCAGGGAGCAAGCTGGGACTGACAATAGCCAACTATCTTATTAGTGCCGTACCCTTGCTATTTGGCATTGCTAGCCTCTACAGCCTCTGGTTTATGCTGGGCTCTACCAGTATCTGGTTCGTCAAAGTTTATAACGTAACCGAAGTTCTGCGAGGTTTGCTCGAAGCCGGACGATATCCCATAGTCGCCTATCCCGCAGCTTATCGATTTTTCTTTACCTTTGTCGTGCCCGTGGCATTCTTAACTACAGTGCCAGCTCAGACAATGTTGGGACGAGTCGAGATAACCTGGATAACTGGTGCTGGGTTGCTGGCGATCGCCCTAGCTTGGACTTCGAGTGCATTCTGGCGCTTTGCCTTGCGTTTTTACACCAGTGCATCGAGCTAGGGCTTGCTGCCTTTCAACAAATGTCGTCGTTACCGGAGTAATTCGAGTAGCAATGCGAGCGTAGGTTATGATATGAACTGGAGCCAGAAACCCGCCACTACCAATCCCTCTATGGCAATAGACCCTACCTTCCGCATCGAAGCGATCGCCGCCAAAATCAGGACGCTCAAGAGCAAAAAATTCCACCTCGAAGCCACCACCCCGCTAGGGAGTTATGTAGATAGCTCCCTTGAAATGGTCAAACTAGAAGAAACCATCCAATTGCTAAAAAGCATTATTCTCGCCCCAGAAGTGCAAGGGCTCACTCAATTGCCCGAGCATCTCTGGCAGCAAGTAGAACTTCAGTTGCGCAACCTACCCAGCAAAAAAATAAAGGTAGATCCATTTCATCAATACAATCGAGGGGCGACTCTGTTTGTTGAGGAAGACTATATCGAACTGGAAGACGCCCTGGCTGCTTTGGCTTGGCTGTCCGATAGTCTAGAATTTATAGAAAACTCGATAGTGGAATCCTTGTGCTTTCTTATCCAGTGGAAAGAAGGGAAACTATCGGCAACCTCCTCCGCCATCTCTGGGGATGCCGTTGCTGGCGAAGCGACTCTTTTCGACTTGGAGAATCTGCCAAAATTGGAGGGAACGCCAGAAGAGAGCGAAAGAGCCGAGCTTCTTAGAAAAGAGGCGATAGGTGCGCTGTCGCGGATCGCTCTTTTAAACCAGTCCGAAGCCATAGCCTCTTTTTCCCCAAGACTACAAAAATACCTGCAAGCAGCAATTCGCCAAACAACTGCGGCCTCTTGGTGGATAAAAAACGAACTCAGAACCACCATCGCTCTCCTATTGCAAACCAGCAGCCTTATAGACTCAGACCTGGCACAGGAGAATTTTAAGTTTTAAGTTTTAAGTTTTGAAATATAGCACTACCGATTAAAAGAACGGACTGTTTCAAAACGCTCGTGCGTGCGTATGGCAGGACTTTAGCTGACCGCCGAGCAGTGACAGCTAATAGCTTACTTTATTAGAAGGGATACTGGACTATAATTGGGCTATTGGGAGCAGTGCGCAGGGCATAATCGGATTTTTTATCCGTCCCCCGAAATTTTGATAGGGGTATATGCTCCTCCTCGGAAAGTTCCGTTAGTTCGCAGACATCCCAAAATATAGCCCAAGTTGGTTTCTCGCTGAGAGTGGATTCGGGACGAAATCGCTTGTCTCCGGGATACCTACCCCGGCGAGAGGGGACATGATCGAGATAGAGACCGTGCCAACTGGCTTTCATATCTATAGGTTTGCCAGAATCGACCAGGGAAGGGTAGATGAAAACTTCAACTAAATAGCTCTTTTTCATCTGCTCCACTTGACGAAATAACTCCCAAGCATTGCTGCCAAAAGCTACTTGGCCCTCGCGATCGCAAGTTTCCATTGCAGAAGCAAGGTGGACTGAGGGAACTGGAGCCAGAATCGCAAACTCCTTTGTAATACTCATCTTGCAGGTTTTGTAGAATAAATTAACTAAAAACTACTGCCACCATGTTACAAGCTGGGTGGCAAAATCAATCGCTTTTTACCAAAATGGGCCGAAGAGCCGAAGAGCCGAAGGGCATCGGGGATTAAGCAGCTTGGGGGAAATCGCAAAATTATTCAAAACAACTACCTTGACAGGCTACTAGCTGGTAGCCTGTCAAGGTAGTTGTTTTGAATATAGAACTTACGCAGAGAGCGGAAATCTAACTTTATTTTTTGTAAAATAATTAGGGCTTACTGAATAATTCGCATTGAGGCAGTTCTGAGGCCATAAGCCTGGAAAATAGTGGCGAAAGTCCCCGGAATCGCCTCAAAGGGTCCTTTAATTGAGATATTGCAAGGATTAAGGCCACGCGATCGCCCAAAATCCTTGCATTTTTACGGCTGTTAAAAAGCCCAAAATCCTTACTACGCTTGGGTTTTAGATTAATACAGCAAGCCCTAATTAGTTTAGTTAACACCCGAATTGTGTTTGATTTCAATTAAATGAAAAATGATTGCTGTATTTTGGCAAAATTGAGCTTCTCCTTATTATATTGGGATAAGCGTCTTTTCAAAGAGCCGCACCCAATTTATATATTTTGCCTACCCACTTAACAGGAGCTACTCATGAGTATTGCCTTTGAACGCATCGCGATCGTGATGCTGGAAAATGCGACACGCGCAAACGTGCTTGCCAATCCTTATATGAATGCACTACGCACAAAGGGGGTCTTTTTAAGCGGCAGTATGGGTGTGACCCATCCATCGCAGCCCAACTACGTCCTCTCGATCGGCGGCGACACCTTTGGTATATGTAACGATGAACCGGGTTATGTACAATGGATCGATAACCCGCAGTCATCAGTGCCGATCTCCAATATCGTGGATCTGCTGGATGCCCAAAATCTTACCTGGCGGTGCTACGCCCAAGACCTGCCTGCCGGGTACACGACTGAAACTGCGCAGGGGTATCCCGGTACCATACCGCCGGACGAGGGCTACTTCGCACGCAAGCACGTTCCCTTTCTTTCGTATCCCAATATTGTTACCAACCCGGAACGACTGGCAAACATCGTCAACGCCACCGAGTTCGAGCAGGATCTCGCCAACGGCAAGCTACCCAATTACAGTTGGTATACGCCCAACCTGATCGACGACGGGCACAGCCTGACGCCCAAACAGCTAGCGGGACACCCCGACGATCGCAACCGCCTCAAAATCGAGAACATCGCAGCGTTTCTGAGCGCGTTCTTAGGCGACGACCCCGTGTCGAAATTTCCGCCGGAAACCCCGATCGTGATTACCTTTGATGAGGTCCTACCCTACGAAGAACCCTACGGCATTTACACCCTGCTGATCGGGGATATGCTGCAGGCCGGCACGACCGTGACCATACCCTATAACCATTACAGCATGCTACGCTCAATCGAAGTCAATTTCGGTCTGGGGAACCTGGGGCGTAATGACGTAACGGCGATACCTTGGTGGTTTTTGGCCGATCGCGCTCCTTTTGGTGGTGCGAATTAGTCGGGAACTGGAAGCACAGGCTTTATGCCGGACACAGGCTGGCAATGGCTTGCTCCCATCGCTTTTCTATGTCTGATACCAAATCTGGTATAAATTGACCAGTTTTATTTGTGACATAAGTTTTAAATTTATACATGAGTTTGCCGCAAACACCCGGCAAATTAATGTAAAATTGATGAAGCGTTAATCGATTTGGAGCTTAGACGATGGATCCAAGAGGAGCCAACGGAAAAAAAACATGGTTTGTACCCGATGACGGAGAGAAAAAACAACACCAAAGCGTTAAACTGCTTCCAAAGGAAAAAGAAGCGGTTATCTTTCTATCCCAACAGCAAGGGATAAGCCAGTCTGCCTGGTGCCGCCAAGCAATTGTTAATGCGATCGCCCAGTCTGACTATGAATTGTAAAGGGTGGCATCGCCGTTCAATTGTTATATTGTTCGTTACGATCGCGATCGTTGCCCGCTATGCGCTAAGCCTCTCCCAATGCGTGGCTTGTCTTTCCTTTATCGTCTTTGACAAACTGTTAGTTCGCATCCCAAAATATAGCCCAAGGTTTCTCGCTCTTGTGCGGATTGGGGACGAAATCCCTTGTCTCCGGCATACCTACCCGTGCCAGCTAGCTTTCATCTCTATAGGTTTGCCATAACGGGAGCATTTCACTTTTGTAACGGGACAGCCCGGAGGGCTTTGTTTGTGTAGCCGCGCCTTTAGGCGTTAGGCGGCTAGATACGAAATTGAAATGCTCCCGCCATAACCGACCAGGGAAGGGTAGATGAAAACCTCAACTAAATCGCTCTTTTTCATCTGCTCCACTTGACGAAATAACTCCCAAGCACTGCTGCCAAAAGCTACCTGACCCTTGCGATAGGTGCGCTTCGCGGATAGGTGCGCTTCGCGGATAGGTGCGCTTCGCGGATAGGTGCGCTTCGCGGATAGGTGCGCTTCGCGGATAGGTGCGCTTCGCCGATCGCAAGTTTCCATTGCAGAAGCAAGGTGGACTGAGGGAACTGGAGCCAGAATCGCAAACTCCTTTGTAATACCCATCTTGCAGGTTTTGTAGAAGAAACTAACTTGTTGGTGAGAAACGCTCGTTACAAAGAACCGGGTTTCTGGTTTTCTGGGTTTCTGGAGCGATCTCGTAGGGAGCGGTTGAGGCACGAAACAAACGCAAATACGTTGGTTTGACGTTGGGTTACTCGCACGAGTTGGCTATGCCAACACTTCGTTCAACCGCTCCCTACGATAAAATGGCGAAGGTATTGTCAAAAAAACCGGGTTTCAGCAGAACCCAATGTTTTAACTAGATTACGCCAACTCCAAAGCCTCATCGATCGCCATATTAAAAATAATCCGACCGACAGTAGTCAGAACGTACTGAGAAACAACCTCGCCACTAGGAAGGCAGCGGGTTTGGCGCGACTTCATAAACAGCGCGCTCATCTGTCCTTCAGCATCTTCGTGAATCCGATAAAGGCTATAGCGCTTAACTCTAGAACCATCGGGAGCGGACACAATCTCCGGCTTATCTTTCTCATCTTGAAAAAAAGCATCGGGACGAACGGCGCTAGAGCTTCTCGCCCAATAAACCAACATCCGGCTGCCATCAGAAAGCACCGTCTCCTCTGGGGGCTCCTCGGGATTGTCCGTCTCCACCTTACTATTAACATCCAAGCGCACCCAAACATAAGAGTGCAAGCCAATTTCCTTTTGCTGGTAAGCAACAACCGCATCGTCAAAGCCAGCAAAATAGCGACCGGCTCCCTCCTGTTCCAGAGGATTTTCCGCCGTCAAATAATAGCAACCCAAAACCATATCCTGAGAAGGAGTAATAATCGGAGTGCCCGTGGCAGGAGACATCACATTATTGGAGGCCAACATCAGCATCCTCGCCTCCGCTTGAGACTCCAAAGAAAGGGGAACGTGTACCGCCATTTGGTCTCCATCAAAGTCCGCATTAAAAGCGGGACAAACCAAAGGATGGAGCTGAATAGCCCTACCGTCCACCAAAATCGGCTCAAAAGCTTGAATCCCCAAACGGTGCAAAGTGGGAGCGCGGTTCAGCATCACCGGGTGCCCCTCAATCACCTCCTCCAATACGTCCCAAACATTGGGGTCGTTGCGCTGAATCAGTTTTTTGGCGGCCTTAATATTGTTCACCAAATTCTGGCGGATTAACTTGTGAATCACAAAAGGCTGGAATAGCTCGATCGCCATCTCCCTGGGCAAACCGCACTGGTGCATCTCCAAAGAAGGGCCGACCACAATAACCGATCGCCCCGAATAATCCACCCGCTTGCCCAACAAATTCTGGCGAAAGCGACCTTGCTTGCCCTCAATAATATCCGACAAAGACTTAAGAGGTCGGTTATTAGCCCCCACCACAGTCCGCCCCCGCCGTCCGTTATCAATCAGAGCATCCACCGCCTCTTGCAACATCCGCTTCTCATTGCGAATAATAATCTCCGGTGCCAAAATCTCCTGCAAGCGAGCCAAGCGATTATTGCGATTAATCACCCGGCGATAGAGGTCGTTTAAATCCGAAGTAGCAAAGCGACCGCCATCCAACTGCACCATAGGGCGCAGGTCTGGAGGAATCACCGGAACCACCGACAGCACCATCCATTCCGGCAGACTCTCCGTGCCAATGAAATTATCGATAACCCGCAGCCGCTTAATCAGCTTAGCGCGCTTTTGCCCCTTAGAATTAGCAATATCCTCCCGGATTTCCTCCGCAATCTCTGGTAACTGAAGGTCTTGCAGCAACCGTTGCAGGGCTTCCGCGCCAATACCCACCTCCACCTTCTCATACTCCGGGTCGTCTCCGTAAATCTTATCCTCAATCTCCATCCAAGCATCCTCCGTCAAAAGCTGCTTATAGGAAAGACCCTTCGGATTTTCTTGGCTGAGAACGACGTAAGCATTAAAATAAACCACTTGCTCCACATCGCGCAGGGGCATATCCAGCAATATCGAAATATAACTGGGAATCCCCTTCAGATACCAGACGTGGGCAACCGGAGCCGCCAATTTAATGTATCCCATGCGATGGCGGCGCACCCGAGATTCGGTCACCTCCACCCCGCACCTTTCGCAGACAATACCGCGATGGCGAACCCTCTTGTACTTGCCGCAATGGCATTCCCAATCCTTCGCCGGACCGAAAATGCGCTCGCAAAACAAACCGTCCATCTCTGGCTTGAGGGTGCGATAGTTTATCGTCTCGGGCTTGAGAACCTCCCCCACCATCTGTCCGTTGGGAAGTATTCTCTCCCCCCACTTGCGAATTCGCTCCGGGGAGGCAATCCCAATCTTTACATAATCAAAGCGCTGCTCGACTTTTGCCATTATGTTTTTTCTTAAATGATAATTGCGACCAAAAAAGTCAAAAGTTAAAAGTTAAAAGTCAAAAGTTAAGAGCGATAGCTAACAGTGAGTTAAAAGCGAAAACTTAAAAATACCAACTCCCTTTTAACTTTTAACTTTTAACTTTTGACTTTTAACTTACACTTATTCCTCTTCAAAAGACTCGTTTCTGGAGGAAATGGACTGATAAGTTGGGCGAGAGGGGGTGCGAGCGTTTGCCCGTTCTGACATTAAATCCACTTCAACGCCGATAGAGCCGTCCTCCGTTTCCTGCAGTTTATAGACGGATACATCCAAACACAGGGACTGCAGCTCCCGCACCAGCACCTTGAACGATTCTGGAGTTCCCGGACGGGGAATCGCTTTGCCTTTAACGATCGCATTCAAAGCTTCGTTGCGACCCTGCATATCGTCCGACTTAACCGTAAGCAACTCTTGCAGGGTGTAGGAGGCACCAAAAGCTTCCAGCGCCCAAACCTCCATCTCTCCAAAGCGCTGCCCCCCCTGTTGTGCCTTGCCACCCAAAGGCTGCTGCGTAACCAAAGAATAAGGGCCGGTAGAGCGGGCGTGGATTTTATCATCCACCAGGTGAACCAGCTTCAGCATATAAGCCTTGCCCACCGTAACCGGGCGATCGAAAGGCTCCCCAGTACGGCCGTCATAGACATAAGTCTTGCCAGCATAGGAGGGGTCGAACAGCCAGGGCTTATTCTTCTTATGCCCCGCCTCAATCAACTTCCCGTGAACCGTCTGCCGAGACATCTCCGGAGAATGCATCTCGTCAAAAGGCACCACCTTAAACCGCGTATTGAGTTGCTCCCCAGCCCAGCCGAGCAAGCACTCAAAAATTTGCCCCACATTCATCCGGGAAGGCACCCCCAAAGGATTCAGCACGATATCCACCGGAGTTCCATCGGGCAAATAGGGCATATCTTCCCGAGCCAAAATCCGGGAAATAATCCCCTTATTCCCATGACGGCCGGCCACCTTATCCCCCACCTGGACCTTCCGCTTCTGCGCCACATAGACCCGCACCACCATATTCGCTCCCGGGGGCAGCTCGTCTCCCTTCTCTCGGGTAAACACGCGCACGTCAACCACCCGACCCTTCTCCCCATTGGGCACCCGCAGGGAATTATCGCGCACGTCCCGAGCCTTCTCCCCGAAAATCGCCCGCAGCAGCTTCTCCTCGGGAGGTTGGTCCGACTCCCCTTTCGGCGTCACCTTGCCCACCAAAATGTCTCCCGACTCCACCCAAGCTCCAATGCGAATAATCCCCGTCTCGTCCAACTGGCGCAGGGCATCTTCCCCTACATTAGGAATTTCTCGCGTAATCTCCTCCGGGCCGAGCTTGGTTTGGCGAGCTTCGATTTCAAACTTTTCTATATGGATGGAGGTATAAACGTCATCTATCACCAGACGCTCGCTAATCAAAATCGCGTCCTCGTAGTTGTAGCCCTCCCAAGGCATATAGGCCACCAGCACGTTTTGCCCCAACGCCAGCTCGCCCCCTTCCGTCGCAGAACCATCCGCCAGCACTTGACCTACTACTATCTCGTCCCCCTCAAACACAATCGGCCGCTGGTTCAGACAAGTATCCTGGTTCGAGCGGTGATACTTCTGCAACTTATACTCGATTTCCTCCCCGCCGGTACTCTTCACCCGGATTCTGGTCGCATCTACAAAAGTAACCTCCCCATCCACCCGCGAAACAACAGTCATCCCGGAATCCCGCGCCGCTTGGGCCTCCAGACCCGTCCCCACCAAAGGACGCTCCGGCTTCAATAGGGGCACCGCCTGCCGCTGCATGTTACTGCCCATCAGCGCCCGGTTCGCATCGTCGTGTTCCAAAAACGGAATCAGCGAAGTGGCCACAGAAATGATTTGCACCGGGGAGACCGCCACATAGTCCACCTGATTTGGGGTCGTGGTCGTGAAATCCTGGCGATAGCGCACCGGCACCGTTTCCCCCAAAATGTAACCGTTTTCGTCATAAGAAACGTCCCCAGGAGCCACCCGCAGGTCGTCCTCCTCGTCGGCACTGAGAAACTTGGGCTCGGTCTCGAACATTACCCGCCCGTTTTCCACCGGGTAATAGGGGGTTTCTATAAAACCGTAGTTGTTCACCCGAGCGTGAGTTGCCAGAGAGCCAATCAACCCTGCGTTTGGTCCTTCTGGCGTTTCTATCGGGCAAATCCGGCCATAGTGCGAGGGGTGTATGTCTCGCACTGCAAACCCCGCTCGTTCCCTCGTCAATCCTCCTGGCCCCAATGCAGACAAGCGCCGCTTGTGGGTTAGCTCTGCTAGGGGGTTGGTTTGGTCCATGAACTGCGATAGCTGAGAAGAGCCAAAGAATTCTTTTATTGCCGCTACCAATGGTTTGGGATTCACCAAAGAAGCCGGGGTTAGGGAGTCGGAGTCGGATACGGTCATCCTCTCCCGGATTATCCGCTCCAAACGGTTTAGCCCCACCCGTACTTGGTTTTGCAGCAGCTCCCCTACACTGCGCACCCGACGATTCCCCAAATGGTCGATGTCGTCGGTGAGACCCATATCGAACTCCAGATTAATCAGGTAGTCGATCGCCGCCAATATATCCCCCGGAGTCAGCACCCGCGTTGTATGAGGTACGTTTAGGCGCAGCTTTTTGTTCAGCTTGTAGCGGCCCACCTTGCCCAGGTCGTAGCGCTTGTTGTCGAAGAAGCGCGATTCCAATAGCTGCTGCCCCCCGGATACTGTCGGCGGCTCCCCGGGACGCAGTTTTTTGTATAGCTCCATCAGGGCTTCTTCTTCGCTGTACTGTCCCTCCTTTTCGATGGTCTTTTGGTAATACTCCGGGTGTCGCAGGGCATCGAATATTTCGTTGTCGCTCAACCCGAGAGCCTTCAGCAGTATATGGGCGCTGAGCTTGCGGGTTTTGTCTATGCGCACCCAGACCATATCGTTTTTGTCCGTCTCGAACTTCAGCCACGCCCCTCGGTTCGGTATGAGGCTGGCGTTGTAGCAGCGGCGTCCGTTCTTGTCTATTTCCGATTTGTAATAAACCCCGGGCGATCGCACGATTTGATTGACTATCACCCGCTCGGCACCATTAATGATGAAGGTGCCCCGGTCTGTCATCAGGGGTAAGTCCCCGATGAATACTGCCATCTCTTTTATTTCGCCTTTTTCTTTGTTGATTAGGCGAGTGGGCACATACATTTGTACCGCATAGGTTGCGTCGCGCCTTTTGGCTTCATCTACATCGTACTTTGGCCGCTTCAGGCTAAAGTTTTTCCCTAAGAAGTGCAGCTCCAGCTTGCCGGTGTAGTCGCTAATGGGCGAGAAGCTTTCTAACTCTTCAATTAGCCCCTGCTCTAGGAACCAACGAAAGCTGGAGCGCTGGATTTCGACTAAATCGGGTAAAGTAAATGCTGTATTGTGGCTTTGATTCATTGGCTTTATTCGCTCTTCGCTCCCGAATAATGTGCTTATTGTCACTAAAAAGGGTACAAGATCTTTTCTTCTTTTGGCTCTGTTTCCTTTCCGGAGATCCGGGCTGACCCCAACCCCCCGGGGGAGAGGGGGGAGGGTGGGGAGGGTGGGGAGTAACGGAACAGGTCGAACCATTTACTCCATTTTCAAGGGTTCGCTCTCCCACTCCCCATGCCCCCATCCCCCCACACCTCCCACACCTCCCACCCTCCGAGCTTTTTAGATTTATTCAGCAAGCTCTATATAGGAATCCTCAACTATCTGCGAATTTAAAAGAGATGAAATCCACCGCTCTTGGCTGGATCTCTGTTTTACAGATCGAATGGGTTGGCAACGATGGGCGCGATCGTGAATTCACAAGCTCTAAAAATAATTACTTAGGCGCATCGATCCAGATATAACAGTTTATTTACGCTTGGTACGCGGTGCGGCACCCTACATATAAAGCTTGGGTTCGCGGCGCGGCAGACACCACACCATCCCCATCCCACACCTCCCACACCCCCCACGCTCCGGCTTTTTAGATTTATTCAGCAACCCCTAAGTAGGGTACGTTAAAAGCACTATATATATAAGGTGTTTATGGGTAAGTAGGTTGGGTTGAACGGAGTGAAACAAGGGCGCAATGATTGGTATAGTTGGGTTACTCGCACGAGTTGGCGGAGCCAACACTCCGTTCAACCCTTCCCTACATTTACACACAATTTTAACCGTCGCCTTGCCACTATATATAAGGTGTTTATGGGTAAGTCCTGTCCTCTGAGGTCTTAAACTTTCCTAAATTATTCAAATTAAAACGTTTACTCTACAGATAGCGAGATTATTTATAAATTTTGGAGCCCCGGGGAAGAGAGGGGGGAGAGGAACAGCCTTCGGGAGGTGGGAGGGGTGGGAGGAACCGGAAAAAACTCTCCCACACTCCCTACACTCCCCCCTCTGCCCACTCTCTACTCTGCCCGACCCCCTAAAAGTCCAAAAAGTTTACAAGCATTTTGGGTTGTTTGGGCGGCTAGGGTTTCTAAGGGAATCTCTCGCAATAGAGCTACTTGTTCGGCAACATATCGGACATAAGCGGGTTCGTTGCGTTTGCCGCGTTTGGGAACGGGGGCAAGAAAGGGACAATCGGTTTCTATTAATATGCGGTCCTCCGGCACTATTTTAGCGGATTCTCTAACGGAATGGGCATTTTTAAAGGTTACGATACCGCTAAAGCTAATATAGAATCCCAGATCCAAAAACCACCTTGTTTGTTCGGGAGTTCCGCTCCAGCAGTGCATTACTCCTCCTACCGGCCCAAATTCCTCCCAGGACGATCGCAGTAATTCGACCATTTCATCCGCCGCATCCCTACAATGAATAATCACTGGTTTTCCCTGCTTCCTGGCGATCGCGATTTGAGAGAGGAAGACCATTTTTTGATGCTCTTTATTGTCCGCTTTGTAAAAGTCTAGTCCTGTTTCTCCGATTGCCACCACTCGCGGATCCGAGCTTGCTAGTTTCTCGATTTTGCTTGCAGTATCGGGCTTCCACTCCCCGGCGTCTAGGGGATGCAACCCCACGGCAAACGACAGTTCAAGGAAGCGATCGGCTAATGCCCGAGTCGAGTCAAATTCGTCTGGAGTCACGCAGGAATGCACCAATCGCACTACCCCCGCCGATCGCCAGCGGTTTGCTACTTCTTCTATTTCCGGGGCGAATGCATCAAAATTAATATGAACGTGGGTATCTATTAGCTGGATTCCTTCTCCTTGCATTTTTCCCCTTAGATCCTTATTTGGTTGGCAGTTCTCTATAGGACCCACAAATAGTGAAAAGTGAAAAACGAACAGTGAAAAGTTGCTTTTCTTACTATTGACTATCTAATATTGACTATCGGCTTTTTACTTTTCACTGTTCGTTTTTCACTTTTCACTCTGCCCCGCGTTATGAAGCTGCCTCAGAAGGCTGTTGGACTTTTTTGAGGGCTCTGGCCAGTCGAGATTTCTTGCGAGACCCATTGTTTTTGTGTAAAACCTTGCGCTTAACTGCTTTATCGATTTTGCTGTAAGCTGCACTCATCGACTTATTTACCTCTTCAAGCAGCTCGGGAGTGGGGTTGCTGCCATAAGTAGCGATCGCGCTGAAACATTTTTTCATCAGGGTCTTGACAGCGGACTTATAGGAGCTATTGCGCAGGCGATTGCGCTCTGTGATTTGGATCCGCTTGAGGGCAGACTTAATGTTGGCCATATATTGGGAATATTTGCGGTTTTTGAACGGCAACCGTTAATAATAGCATATCTTTCAATATAGCACAAGAGCCCGACATTGGTCATTGGGCATCGGGCATTGGGCATCGGGCATTGGGCAGGGGGCTTGGGAGCAAGGGTATGTTTTTTAGATTTGGCATTTTTGAGGGGTACCCTTGAGGGCGTAGGGGCGATAGCATTCCCGAGACAGACTTTTTTCTTAAAGGAAATTATTGTATTGGAATGCTTCGCCCCAGACATTTATGCCGCTTGCCGGCAACTCCAAAAAGGGAAATTATAAAAAACATACCCCGAGGAAAGCAGGGGGGCTTGGGGGCAGGGGGCTTGGGAGATCTACTGCTCCCCGCTGCTCCTCCTGAGTCCTATCCCCCAGAGGGCAATCAGTCGGCTGCATGGGTTTCTAGGGCGAAGCATTCCAGTACAAAGTTTTCTCTATGAGCAAAGACTGTTTCGGGAATGCTGTCGCCCCTACGCCAAATCTAAAAAGCGGACCATTTAATGGCCCCTAACATTGTCCCCTTGTCCCCTTGTCCCCTTGTCCCCAAGCCCTCTGCAAGCCCCCTGCCCCCTGCCCCCTGCCCCTTGTCCCCTTGTCCCCTTATAAGGACCTCTAGCCACATCGCTTTCCTATCCCATTACAAAATTGAAATGCACCCCCCCGAGAAGAAAAATCCACGTTAAGCTAGAAGAAGCGGACGCGAGGTCAAAGGAGCTGTAAGCACGTCCCAACAGCTTTCCTCGTTCTTCCACGGGCAACTCCTTTTAGCAACTCCGAACTCCATGCTGCGAATCATTACCGATCCGACTGAGGCACGTTCCGAACTGGACCGTATCTGCGAGCGCACTAACGACGACCAAGCGCTCCATAAGGAGGCAACGGTGCGGCAAGTTCTCCAGGCAGTGAAGCGCCAAGGAGACCGGGCTCTCCTAAACTATACGGCTGAATTTGACGGGCTTACCCTCAAGGCGGAAGAACTCCGAGTTACAGGGTCCCAAATGGATGCTGCTTATCAGCAGGTTGATAGAGAATTACTGGATGCCATACGCCTAGCGCGCAACAATATTGAAGCTTTTCACCGGCAGCGCATTCCCAAATCATGGGTTCAATTTGGGGACGATGAGGTGGTTTTAGGCAAGCGCTATACCCCTGTAGATAGTGCAGGTATTTATGTACCAGGGGGGCTAGCTGCCTATCCGAGTACCGTTTTGATGAATGCAATCCCGGCTAAGGTGGCTGGGGTGCCGAGAATTGCCATGATGACCCCGCCGGGTCCAGGAGGGGCAATATCCCCAGCGGTGTTGGTGGCAGCGCAGGAATCGGGAATCGAGGAAATATATAGAGTGGGTGGGGCACAAGCGATCGCCGCTCTTGCTTATGGCACGGAAACGGTGGCACCAACCCATGTAATTACCGGCCCGGGGAATATCTATGTGACCCTAGCGAAAAAGTTAGTGGTAGGTACGGTGGGAATAGATTCTCTAGCTGGCCCATCGGAAGTGTTGATTATTGCGGACGGCGGGGCTAACCCAACCCACCTAGCTGCAGATATGTTGGCTCAGGCAGAACATGATTCAATGGCTTCGGCTATCCTTATTACCACCGATGCCACTCTGGCTCATAATGTGGTCGCCGAGGTAGAAAAGCAGTTGGAAAACCACCCTCGGCGCACTCTGGTAGAAAAGGCGATCGCTCACTATGGAATAGCGATCGTAGTCGATTCCCTAGAAGATGCCGCCGAACTGTCCAATCAATTTGCCCCAGAACACCTAGAGCTACAGGTTGCAGAACCCTGGGATTTGCTAGAGAAGATTCGCCACGCCGGAGCTATATTCCTCGGCAATTCCACTCCCGAAGCAGTAGGAGACTATTTAGCCGGCCCTAACCATACCCTGCCTACCTCTGGTGCTGCCCGTTATGCTTCGGCCTTGGGGGTGGAAACTTTTCTCAAAAGTTCCAGCCTAATTCAATATTCTTCTCTTGCCCTCCATAAGGTCTCTAGCTCTATTGAGGTTCTTGCCAATTCTGAAGGATTGCATTCCCACGCCTTCTCAGTGCAAGTCAGAACTAAAAGAAACATTGACGATTAATTTATCTGTGCCCAATCGAGCGCCGCGCAGTTGGAAAATAATCTTTTTTTATGACTCCTCTAACTGCTGCGGTAATTCAAATTTATGCAAAACAGCGTCTATTGCTTCTTGATTTAATCCGAGGGAACGCAACAAGGCAACAGCATCGGAGTGGGTTATAGTTAGTTCGCCAAAAGACAGTCCCGCATCTTCGACGATAGATTGCAACTGGGTAAAGGATATTCTTGGCTCTTGCTCTTCGGAAACCTCAGAGCCAAATCCTGGTTGCAATCTATATTTTTGTCTGGATTGTTGTCTGGAAAGAAACGTACCGGCAAAAAAGGCTCCTAAAATATTGCCCGTCCATAGACCCGCAACAGTTCCTTGCCATAGAGAAGCACCGAAACCCCCAACTTGGCATAGAGCAGCGGTTGCGGAGGGTTTATTTTGGCAATTAGCAACATGAGCCAAAACGCTAATTTGAGCCCCCAGATAGCCCCCAAGCAATCCAGATACAAAAGCTGCGATCGTACAAGTAGTAAATCGTTTCATAGATTAGTTAGGGTGTGGGTTAGGAGAAGTGAAAAGTGAAAAGTGAAAAGTGAAAAGTTGGATAATTAGTTTTTTCAACTCTTAACTCTTAACTCTTAACTATTCACTATTCACTATTCACTATTCACTATTCACTTTTCACTTATCCAGTATTACGCATACCAGCAGCAATACCATTGAGGGTCAATAAGGCACCGCGCAGCAATTCGCCCTTACTATAACGAGAGTGAATCACCCCGGAGGAGGCTTGATTTTGGTGCTGGCGCAGCCGTTTGAGCAGAGAAACTTGCAACAAACTAAGGGGCACGATAGAACCGTTGCGCAACTGCACCGAGCGCTGCAAAGTTGGGTTGCCATCCAAAAGCCGCGACTGTTCGGAAATCTCCAAAATTAAGTTGCGGGTCAGCTCGTATTCGCTAAATATTGTCTCGAACAAAGCCTCAAACTTTTCAAGTCGTTCGGCGCTGCCTAGTTCGCGGACGTAGTGGTGGGCAACCTCCATATCCACTTTAGATAGAGTCATCTCTACTTTAGAAATAACCATCTTGAAGAACGGCCATTTCAGATAGAAGTAGCGCAGCAGCTTGAGATGTTGCTCCGGTTCCTGGCTCAAGAAGTCTTGCAGGGCAGTACCCACCCCATACCAGGCGGGTAATAGGAAGCGGGTTTGAGTCCAACTAAAGACCCAAGGAATAGCCCGCAAGCCGCCGATGTCTTTTTTGCCGCTGGAACGACGAGCCGGACGGGAAGATATTTGCAGTTGGCTGATTTCTTGGATGGGGGTGACTTCGTGGAAAAAGTCGATTAGGTCTGGCTGTTCGTAAATTAGGGCGCGGTAATGTTGGCGCGATCGCGTGGCCAGCTCCTCCATAATTTCATTCCACGCCTCGATGTCGTCAAACCCAGTCCCCAATAAGCTGGCCTTAATGGTAGCAGTGGCCACGTTCTCTAAGTTGTAGAGCGCCAACTCTGGCAGAGTATATTTACTGGCCAAGACTTCCCCTTGTTCGGTTATCTTAATCCGCCCCTTGATGGTGCGATTGGGTTGCGCCATAATAGCTTCGTGAGCGGGGCCGCCGCCGCGACCTACGGAACCGCCGCGTCCGTGGAAAATGCGCAAAGCAACACCAAACGGTTCGGCTACTTTTTGCAGGGCTTTCTGAGCTTTATGAATTTCCCAATTGCTGCTGAGGAATCCCGAATCTTTGTTGCTATCGGAATAACCAAGCATGACTTCCTGGAGAGATGGTGCCGATGTCCGGGGGGAGGTATTGTCAGCGCCGCTAGAATTCTCTTGGTCTAGTGCCGCGTAACCCCCTGCGAGGAGGGCGCGATATAGGGGCAGCTCGAATAAGTGCTGCATTACTGATGGGGCTCGCTTCAAATCCTCTACTGTTTCAAATAGAGGCACAACTGCGATGGTCCCAGAGCCGGTAGCCGGGTCGTAGAGTCCCGCTTCTTTAGCCAGGAGCAGAACTTCCAATAAGTCGCTGACCTCATGGCTCATGCTGATAATGTAAGTGCGGCAGATTTCTTGGCCAAACTCCCGCTGCACTCGCCGCAAAGTTTTGAATGTTTCAATCGTTTCGCAGGTCTTCTCGGAAAAAGGCAACTCCCCTGGTACGAGCGGCCGCCGGGTTTGCAATTCTCCGGTCAGCCACGCAGTTCGTTCTGCGATCGCCATATCTTTGTAAGACTTTGGCAAGACTTGCAAGTAGGAGGCGATTTCATCTATAGCATCCGAGTGGCGCGACGACTCCTGGCGAACGTCTAACTCTGTTAAATAGAAACCATAAATTTCTACTTGAGCAATTAGAGTTTCCAGGCTGCCGCAGTTTAGACCTGTTTCAGCGAGGTTGCGTTGAATCAGGAGCAACTCGGCCATAAATTCCCGACCGGAGCTGTAAATAGATTCGGTCTTTGTTTTTTCCAGTACCACGAGGCTTTCTTCTTCTCGGTACAGGCGGAAGTTGCGATCGAGAGTATTTTCCAGTCGCTTGACGACGTAGGCCAGCTTTAACCTATAGGGTTCTTGCCGGTAACGAATGGCCAGGGCGTCGTATATTTCTGGCATGGCCAAACGGTCTTGTTCGAGGGATTCGAGCAATTCCGGCAATACGTCGCTCCAATGCAGGGAAAGACTCAGGCGCTCCTGAACCTGTTTTACCGACTGAATGTATTTTTCTAGTACCAGTTGCCGCTGATAGCAGGCGGTTTTCCAGGTGGTTAAGGGGGTGCAAGAAGGATTGCCATCTCGGTCTGCTCCCACCCAAGAGCCAAACCTACAGAAGTCGTAACGAGGTGGCTGCAAGTAGGGGAATGTGTTTTGCAAGTCCTGTTTGAGACGCTGGTGCAGTTGGGGCACCGTGTCGAACAGCACCTCTTTGAAGTAGTGCAGGGCGTAATCGACTTCATCTAGTACGCTGGGTTTGAATTGATGCAGTTCGTCGGTACGCCACCAAAGCCGTATCTCTTCCGTCAGCTCCTCTATTAAGTTGGAGTTATTCGTTTCAATCTCTCCCGAGCTAACGAGCGCTTCGGCATTGTCGTCAAATTTTTGCAATATTTTGGCTATGCGTCGCTGCTTGCTGCGCAGGGTTTGGCGGACTATTTCCGTTGGGTGCGCTGTCAAAACCAGCCGTATTTCCAGACTATCGAGTAGATTTTGGATTTGAGCTGGCGGTACGTTGAGCGATCGCAGCTTAGGAAATAGGTTTTGGAAACTCCCTAGTTCTTGGCTATCGCTATTTCCTTTAAACCCGTTAGATACAAAAACCGATTCCGAGCTAGCAGTTTTTGTGCGATCGTCGCGGCGGTACGTCAATTGAGCCCGCTGCTCGTAGTGCTGCTCGACAATGTTGATGAGCTGAAAGTAAAGGGCGAAGGCACGGACGGCTCGGATAGCATCGTTTAATTCCAACCCTTCGACCAAGTTAACTAATTCTGACTTTACAGACAAGTTCGGGGCTTGTCCTTCAGGACTTCGCATAGAGCGCAATTGCTGTAGCAGCTCCAGCAGTTCCTGACCGCACTCCTGCCTGAGGGCATCCTCCCAGATATTCTCTACTATTTTCAGGCGATGCTGCAACATTAGGTCGGACGGTACTTCCGACGGCGCTAAGGATCTAGCGCTTTCTTCTTGTCTGTATGTTTTTACTTCCATAGATAACGCTCTAGATTAATGAACCCTAAGAATTTTATCGATATTGCTGGAACCTGCCGTCAAAAGGAGCGCATATATAAGGATCTATATGACGATCTATATGCGCTCATGGTTGATTCCTGGAAGTCCGCCGTTATATAGAGGACTTTATAATAACGCTCTTGTCAAACTACACGATTGCCCTGCGGGTACGCGAAGAGCGATCGCAGCAAAGCTCGTCCGAGGATATGCAGGCACGGGGGCATTCCGCTCTTCGCGTACCCCGAAGCATTTTCCATCTACCTCGTCTTTAGCCGAACCTCCACCTTGGGGGGTTACAGCCCCATACAACACGACGAGCGTTTCCTATTTTAAAGGTCATGGTTTTTATAATCGCGACCCGGCTATTTGCAGATATTCTACAGCGATTGCCCCTGGTTGTGTGTTAAGTTTTTTGAGCCGTCAGGCAAAAGCTCGACTCTTACGAGCTGTTGTTTGTTCATTCAGGCACCCTCACTGCCCGCTCGCGAGAATCTTACTTTCGTTGCAATGCAGCTATACCGCTCCAGCAATTAGGGCGATCGCGAAACGTCTTTGCAGGAGAATCTCTCGGGAGCTATCCTTACCGCGACAATAGATAGAGCCATAGAGCGGCCGATTCTATTGATTTGTATCTTATGCTACTGCTTTTATTTTGTTTTTCAAGTAGAGCTATTTTCGTCGAGTTCATGGTGAAAAATGATTAAGAATATATAAAAATCCGCAGGGGTATCTTAAAAAGGATGCTCTATGCTCTCGCAGAAAGCGGCAGTGCTTCCCACATCCAGGACTGCAAGGAGGGACTGCTAGGAGCGCTTCCTATGCTGCTGGGGAGGAACGAGAGCTGGCTCGAAAGAGGGCAGTAAGCGATCGCCTCTTGACTTAACTTTCCCCTCTAGAGATTTCCCTAATTTGACCCTAATTTGACCGTAATGGGAGCATTTCAAATTCAGGACTTACACAAAATATCGAGATCTGATATTGGTAGGGGCAATCCCCCCGCGATCGCCCCTATGGTAGAGTCTATGCGTAAGTCCTGAAATTTGCAAATAGACCCAAAAAGCGGACCTTGCCAAAAGACCTTTATAGTTAATTGATTATCCCGATCGGAAATATACGAAATATTTTTTTGTGTTTTGTGTTTGATTAAACAATCAAACAGCAAGCTCCTTGACTCAATAGAATAACCTAAATTAGTTAATTTTTTGCAACCATGACTCCCGAAGACAAGGAACGCTTAGAGGCTTGTATTGCTGAGGCTGCGAATATTTTGTATAGAAATAAAGTAAAATGAATTTGGCCCAGTATTTTGAAATGTTAGAAGGGACAATTAGAGAAAATATTGCATATAAGTCAAAAAAATATCCAAACAAAATGTGAGGATCGCGATTCAAGACTTATTTAGCGGTAAAGTTTCTGAATTTATGCAATGTCAAAGCTTGATTTTATCCAATACTTTGCGATCGCAACTAGAGCGACAATGGCAAAGACTAACCCCGACAGAACGGGCAATAATGATTCAGATAAATGATGATAATATGCCCGTAACTTTACAACAAATCCTTAAGACAGTCAATTTAGCAACTTCAGATGTCTTGACGGGCATTCAATCTCTGAGCAGACGATTATTACTCGATAGTATAAGACAAGGGCAAGATAAATATTTTCAGTTCAACCCCGTCTATCAACAATATTTAAAAGAACGGTCTAATGATTAAGATCGAATTCGTTATTCCAAGAATTGACTATAGAAATACCACACTCTTCAAAGTCAGAAACATTGCGAGTAGCGATCGCGGCTTTCCGAGCGTAACAAATACTGGCAATTTGAGCATCAGCTTGGGAAATTGGTCGGCCTCTCCGTCTTCTTTCGCTGGCAATTTTTGCAAAAGCGTTCGCTGCTGCTTCGTCAAAAGGTAAAATGCGCCCTGCAAAATCTTCAGCAAACATCATTTTAGCTTGTTCATTCAATTGATTTTGACGTTTCCCAGAAGGCAATAAAGCAATTCCATAGAGAATTTCAGCTTGAGTTATGGTAGTTTAAACAAATTCAGATTAGGTTGTGCTGCAACCCATCTACGAACAACTATCGAGCCTTGGGTTTTAATCAGTTCGGATAACACATTGGTATCGAGAATAATCATGTATTTTACTCAAATTTGGGTGGTTCGCGCATCGGTTCTCGGGGAATAGTCGGTATTTCAATATCGCCAAAATTGGCAAAGCGTCTCTCAATAGCCAAGGCAAGATTGACGGGTTGCTCGGCCTTCTCGGTCAGTGCGATTCGGAGAATTTCTTTTGCTTCTTCTTCCAGGGAACGCCCGCGCTCCTCTGCTCGCTTTTGCAGGCGCGCTTTGAAGTCATCATCAAGGTTTTGGATAACAATGCCGGTCATATTTTTATCTATTTATGTCTTGGTAGTGCAATATTATGGTTTTGAGGGATTCACTTAGCAAAGAGCGATCGCTCCGCAACCCGTTTAGAAGTAAGGTGGCCCGTCTGCCTTCTCTAGCAATTTTCGTAAAAGCGATCGCGCTTTTCAAGCTATGCTATTATTATATATAGCACTACACACTAAGGTTAGGACGGTTACAAATCTCTCTATTGCTTAGATGGCAAGACTTTGACGCACCTTGCTGACTGCTGATAGCTGACTGCTTACTGCTATATGTATTCAACCTGCGCTAAAATGGCTGCGTAGAAACGGCAGCGAAACCCTAGGCAGAGAAATCATCAACGGAGAAACAACTGTAACCCCTGACTGCGCCTTAAAGCTTTCCTCATTTTTTATAGCACTACGCATTAAGGTTAGGATAGTTCAAATTTGGCCAAAGCTAGGAACGGTAATACTTGTACTGAAAGCTGACCGCTGAAAGCTGACCGCTTACTGCTATATAATTTCTGGGCAGCGATTTTTGCAATAAACCCACTATCCTCAGAAACCCGGTTTGTTCAATTGAACAAACCGGGTTTCTATTGTATTGGGAATTGGGAATTGGGAATTGGGAATTGGAGGAAGTGAAAAGTGAAAAGTGAAAAGTGAAAGAATCGGGATTTTTACTATTCACTATTAACTATTGACTTTTCTGTACACCCTACACCCTACTCCCTACTCCCTACTCCCTAATGCCCTAAAGAGCCTTAGCCTTAGCTACCACATTCTCGACGGTGAAGCCAAATTTCTTCATGGCAACGCCACCGGGAGCAGAAGCACCAAAGGAATTGATGCAAACAGTATTGCTTTCATTGCCGACATAACGGCCCCAGCCAAAGCTAGTGCCGGCTTCTACTGCCAGACGCTTGGTGACAGACTTGGGCAATACGGATTCGCGATAAGCTTCATCCTGCTCGTCGAAGAGTTTCCAGCAGGGCATAGAGACGACGCGGACTTTCTTGCCTTCACCCCGCAACTCTTTGGCAGCTTCCTCGCAGAGGCTGACTTCGCTGCCAGTACCGATCAGGATAATATCGGGAGTGCCCTCGCTATCGGAGGCAACATAAGCACCCTTTGCCGCATTTTCAATAGAGCTGCCAGCCAGATTGGGCAGACCTTGGCGGGTTAGAGCGATCAGAGTCGGCCGCTTGCGGTTCTCAATAGCAACCTTATAGGCACCAGAAACTTCATTACCATCCGCAGGACGCATTACCAACAGATCGGGAATAGCCCGCAGAGAGGCAACAGTTTCAACGGGCTGGTGAGTGGGACCATCTTCGCCCAGAGCGATTGAATCGTGAGTCATCACCCAGATGGAGCCCGCTTCCGACAAGGCCGAGAGGCGAATCGCCGCACGCATATAGTCGGTAAAGACCAAGAAGGTTGCGCCGTAAGGAATCAATCCGGAGTTGTGCAGGGCGATACCGTTACAAATTGCGCCCATTCCATGCTCGCGAACCCCAAAGCGCAGGTTCCGGTTTTCATACTTCCCTTTCAGGAAACTCTCGGATACTTTTAAAAAGGTCAGGTTCGAGTGGGTCAGGTCAGCAGAACCGCCAATCAGTTCGGGAATGACCGGAGCCAGAGCATTTAGAGTGAGTTCAGAATTTTTGCGAGTTGCCAGGGCTTTGTCTGAGGGACTGTAGGTAGGCAGAGCTTTCTCCCAGCCTTCCGGTAGGGTGCCGCTGGTGTAGCGCTCGAACTCGGCAGCGTCTGCGGAATACTTGGTTTTGTAGGTGGCCAAAGTTTGATTCCATTCTGCCTCAAGGGAAGCGCCCCGCTCCACAGCTTCCCGGAAGTGCTTGAGGGCTTCTTCTGGTACTACGAAGGGCTCGTATTCCCAACCTAGATTTTTGCGAGTTGCCTCTACTTCATCGCCACCCAACGCAGCTCCGTGAACCCCAGCAGTTCCTGCCTTTTTGGGAGAACCGTAGCCAATGGTTGTGGTGATTTTAATAAAGGAAGGCTTGTCGGTGACTGCTTTGGCAGCTTCTATGGCTTTTTGGATGCCGTCGAGGTCATCGTTGCCTCCTTCGACATGTTGGACGTGCCAGCCATAGGCTTCAAAGCGCTTGTTTACGTCTTCGGTGAAGGAAATTTCGGTTCCACCGTCGATGGAGATATGGTTGTCGTCGTAGAGGGCGATTAGTTTGCCGAGGCCGAGGTGACCGGCCAAGGAGCAGGCTTCTCCGGAGACCCCTTCCATGTTGCAACCATCGCCGAGAATGACGTAGGTGTAGTGATCTACGAGCTGGCAATCTTTTTTGTTGAATTTGGCGGCTAGGTGAGCTTCGGCGATCGCCAAACCTACTCCGTTAGCAATCCCTTGTCCCAGAGGTCCGGTAGTTACTTCCACCCCAGGGGTCATAAAGTTTTCTGGGTGCCCTGGAGTTTTCGACTCCCACTGGCGGAATTGCTTGATGTCGTCGAGGGTTACGCTATCGTAGCCAGTCAGGTGGAGCAGGGCGTACTGCAACATGCAGCCGTGGCCTGCCGATAGTACGAAGCGATCGCGGTTAAACCACTGTGGATTTTTGGGGTTGAACCGCATTAAGCGATTCCAAAGCACATATGCCATCGGGGCCGCACCCATTGGCAGTCCTGGATGCCCTGACTTGGCCTTTTCTACGGCGTCAATAGCCAGAAAGCGGATGGAATTGATGCACAATTCGTCTAACGATTGTTTGGTTGCAACGGCCATAGTCTCTTGTTGTTAACGACGGTAATTTACTGGTACGAGGCAGGGCGAATGCAGGTATTAGAAATCGCCCCAAGATTATAATCCCACGTTCCCGCTATCGGGAGCAATGGGATTTTGGGGATTTTCAACTATCAATATTGTCAAGCCTGAAATTTCAAGTTGACTGCGCTCCTTGTTTCAGACCTTAGCTGTACTTTTTAAATACGAGAGTAACATTGTGGCCGCCAAATCCAAAGGAATTGGATAGGACAACCGATACTTCCATCTCTCGGCTTTGATGGGGAACGTAGTCTAGGTCACATAGAGTATCTGGTTTGTCTAAGTTAATTGTTGGCGGTACTCTGTTATTCACTATCGACATTACGCTTGCTACTGCTTCTATGCCACCGGATCCCCCTAGAAGATGACCCGTCATCGATTTTGTGGAACTAATCGCTACGCTTAGGGCGCGATCGCCTAAAGCTGTTTTTATCGCAGCAGTTTCGTTTTTATCGTTGGCTTCCGTACTGGTGCCGTGGGCATTGATATAGCTAACAAGATCTGGAGTAATCCCAGCATCTTTCATTGCTAGCTCCATTGCCTTTGCTGCTCCGGTCCCTCCTATTGACGGCGAGGTCATGTGATAGGCATCGCAGGTCATCCCGTAGCCAACTATTTCCGCATAGATTTTTGCCCCTCTCTCCAGGGCATGTTCTAGTTCTTCTAGGAATAAAATCCCCGATCCTTCGCCCATGACAAACCCATCGCGAGCGACATCGAAGGGTCGGCTAGCATGGAGTGGATCGTCATTATGGCTAGTCGATAATGCCCGTGCCGAGGCGAACCCTGCCAGACTCAGGGGCGTCACAGCGGCCTCCGTCCCGCCACAAATCATTGCTTTAGCGTGACCCAACTGGACGAGTCGAAAGGCATCTCCTACTGCATTGGAGCCCGCCGCACAGGCCGTAACCGGACATGAATTAGGACCTTTTGCACCCGTGTGAATCGCCGTTAATCCTGCTGCCATGTTAGCGATCATCATTGGCACCATAAAAGGACTGCAGCGACCCGGCCCTTTTTCCAGATACACGTTCTGCTGCTCCTCCATCACCTTCAGGCCGCCAACGCCGGTGCCAATTATCGTTCCCACCTGTTCTGCGTTCAGGTGCCTTATTTTGTATTCTGCATCGGCCATCGCTAATTCTGGATCGACAATCCCCGCATCGGCGATCGCCTGCTTGCTTGCAGATACTGCAAACTGGGCAAATCGATCCATTTGTCTGGCTTGCTTGGCAGTCATATATACGCTCGGGTCGTATTCCTTTACCTCACCGGCAATCTGGCATTTGTGACTAGCCGCATCGAATAAGGTAATTTTGCCAATACCATTGCGCCCGCTCGCCAACCCTTGCCAATACTCCTCTACAGTATTGCCAATCGGCGTAATCGCACCGAGACCCGTTACAACTACTCGTTTCCTTTCAAAGTTGGTCATAATTTTCCAGAAGCTTTGTCTTCCCCCTACCAAAAACGCAGAACACAAGTGGAGGCAGGTTCTTTTTTTATGAATGCGACTTAATGTAGTCCACGACAGCTTTTACTGTCGTAATTTTTTCTGCTTCCTCGTCGGGAATTTCTGTGCCAAACTCTTCTTCAAAGGCCATTACTAATTCCACAGTATCCAGGGAATCTGCGCCTAGATCGTCAACGAAACTGGCTTCCATCGTTACCTCTTCTTCTTTAACCCCCAGTTGCTCTGCGGTAATTTTTTTGACCCTTTCTTCAACTGCGCTATCAACCTTTTCTTCACTTGCTCCGGTTTCTGCTGCGCTATCAACCTTTTCTTCACTTGCTCCGGTTTCTGCTGCGCTATCTTCTTTTACCTCTTCACTTGCTCCGGTTTCTACTGTGGTATTTTCTTTTACCGTTTCTTCAACTATCTCGCTCATCAAACTTTCTCCTTTTTGCCTACTAAAGTTAAGTTTTACTTGGCTGGTTTTGCTTTGAATTTTGTCGTACTTTGCAGTTGCCCACCTCGCATATCGATATCTGGATCGAGAAGTGGATATCGGGGCTAGTTTTTCTTTGCTGCCAAAAAAATCGCTCTGGCTATGGGCCACATTTTTCCCTATGCCGGTTCAATACCTCTGGGTTAATAGAGGATTGGGGAGCGATTCTCCTATGGAAACGCTTTGCTAAGGGACCATTGCTTATCCTGAAGCATTTTCATGCCTCATACCTATGCCTTATGCCAAGGTAATTGCTTTGGCTGTTAATGCCTGGACCGCACCGTCATATTTTTAGTATTTCTTCATCTTATCTGATAGATAGCATACAATCGCTCTCCTAATCTGCTTTTAGAATTTGCCGATTTTTCTAAAATACAGGAAGAACGCGACTGTAGCGATCGCAGCAGTCGCTACTCTTCCCACCCTTCCCACCCTTCCCACACTCCGTAGGCGGCTCCCACTAGCTGGTTATAATGGCCCTCTTTAAATCCCTGGGTACGTCAGGAAATAGCAGCAATTACTGGATTGATATTGCATTACTAAGACAGGACTTACGCAAGGCATCTATTTGTAGGGTGCTAGTCTAGCACCAGACTCTAGATGTAGATTTCGACCCTACTATTTGCATAAGTCCCGATCGAAAAAAATTAGAGCAAGTATTACGAACTTTTAAGTTATGGGGACTTTTTCGAGTCAGGGGGAAGGACTGCGATAAACTAAGCCAAGATTTCGACAAGCCCCAACGGTCAATCTTTGCCTTGGGGCTATTAATGCTGGTCCAAAAAACTTTGGAGAACTCTTTGGGAGCCTAAATCCTATGTCTCATTCTGTAAAAATTTATGACACCTGCATTGGTTGCACTCAATGCGTTCGCGCTTGCCCTCTAGATGTTCTGGAAATGGTCCCTTGGGATGGCTGCAAGGCTGCCCAGATTGCTTCATCCCCTCGCACCGAAGACTGCATTGGTTGCAAGCGTTGCGAAACGGCTTGCCCCACTGACTTTCTGAGCGTCCGGGTCTATCTTGGAGGTGAGACCACTCGCTCTATGGGCCTTGCTTACTAAGCAGGAAAACATCATATATATAGCTGGCTCTAAACAGCCATATTGGAAAATCAGGGGGCGATAGGCTCCCTTTTTTATTTTTTTAGCGATCGCCGGTCAGCGGTCATAGCGATTGCCGGTCAGCGGTCATAGCGATCGCCACTCAGCAGTCATAGCGATCGCCACTCAGCAGTCAGCAGTCATAAGGATCTGCTAGCTTAGGGTGCCCACCTTACATACATAGGACTTACGCATAGACTCTAGTCATAGGGGCGAACGCGCCCCGCGTCTGGGCCCCTGAGAATCGCGGGGGGATTGCCCCTACAAAGACTAGATATGGACAGGCAAGCGTAAGTACTGATAAATGGCTGCTGACCGCTGACTGCTGATAGCTGACTGCTGATAAATGGCTGCTGATAGCTGACCGCTGATAGCTGACTGCTGATAGCTGACCGACTACTAAAATCGCTAGCATCCGGAACCGTTTTTATAATTGGCGCAACTAAAAATGAATATATATGTATGCGATCGAAGAGGAAACGGTAAATGTGCGGCATTGTTGGCTATATCGGCACTCAACCAGCGAGCGAACTTTTGCTGGCAGGTTTGGAAAAACTGGAATACCGGGGCTACGATTCAGCGGGCTTAGCCACAGTCTCGGAAGGAGAAATTACTTGCATTCGAGCTAAGGGCAAACTCTACCGATTGCGAGAAAAGCTCGTTGGGTTGGAAAATCTGGCTGGGGTTGGCATTGGACATACCCGCTGGGCCACTCACGGCAAACCAGAGGAACACAACGCCCACCCCCATAGAGATACGGCGGGACGGGTGGCAGTGGTGCAAAACGGCATTATTGAAAACTATCGCGATTTGCGAGAGGGGCTAAAAAAACGAGGACGCGAGTTTAGCTCCGAAACAGATACGGAGGTAATCCCCCATTTAATTGCCGAGTTTTTAGAACAAGAGACGCCACAAGATACTGCCTGCGCTTATGCTTCTAAATTCTTGGATGCCGTGCGACGATCGCTACTAATGCTTCAAGGGTCGTTTGCGATCGCGGTAGTCTCTGCGGACTATCCCGACGAGCTGATTGTCGCTAGGCAACAAGCTCCCCTGGTTATTGGTTTTGGTCAAGGAGAATTTTTCTGCGCTTCCGATACGCCAGCTATAGTCTCCCATACCCGAGCGGTACTGCCTCTGGAAAATGGAGAAGTGGCCAAACTAAGTCCCCTGGGCGTAGAGGTTTATAACTTTGCAGGCGATCGCCTCAAAAAAACGCCCCACCTGCTCAACTGGAATCCCGTTGTCGTTGAGAAACAAGGCTTCAAGCACTTCATGCTCAAAGAAATATACGAGCAACCGGGAGTATTGCGAGCTTGCTTGGATGCTTATTTAAACGATGACTGGAAACCGGACTCCGCAGAAGAACAAACGCCAGTTAATCTCGGCTTGCCCCCAGAATTATATGCCAATTTGGAACGAATCCAAATTCTGGCTTGCGGTACGAGCTGGCACGCCGGTTTGGTAGGGAAATATATTCTAGAAAAACTTGCCAGAATTCCCGTTCAAATAGAATATGCTTCTGAATTTCGCTACGCCCCAGCACCTCTGACCCCCAATACTATGACTATCGGCATTAGCCAGTCTGGGGAAACTGCAGATACTCTAGCTGCTTTGGCAATGGAGCAACAGCGGCGTGCCGGTCAGCCAGAACCCTCCCGGCCCCGAATGCTGGGTATTACCAATCGACCCGAGTCATCTCTGGGACATCTGGTTCCTCATATTATCGATACTATGGCTGGAATTGAGATTGGAGTAGCAGCGACTAAGACTTTTATCGCCCAATTGATGGCGTTTTATTTCTTAGCAATTGATTTAGCCGCTCGACGCCAGACTTTGCCGGAGTCGGAAATAGAGCAACTTATCGCGGGACTGCGCCATTTACCCGGGCAAATAGAACTGTTTCTCAGCAGTCAAGAGCGCCAAATTGAGGAGTTTGCTCACGGGTTCGCGGATACTCGGGATTTTGTCTTTGTGGGACGGGGAATTAATTTTCCTATAGCTCTGGAAGGAGCCCTGAAGCTGAAGGAAATTAGCTATATTCACGCCCAAGGGTATCCCGCCGGGGAGATGAAGCACGGACCAATTGCGTTGTTGGATGATAAGGTGCCGGTGGTGGCGATCGCTATGCCTGGTAGCGTCTATGAAAAAGTCATCAGCAATGCCCAAGAAGCCAAAGCCCGAGATGCTCGCTTAATCGGAGTAACTCCCAAAAATATTTCCGAAGCTGCGGAGGTTTTCGATACTATTTTGCCAGTGCCAGATGTTGACGAGTTAATCTCGCCGATAGTATCGGTAATTCCCTTGCAACTGTTGGCTTATCATATCGCCGCCCGTCGCGGTTTGGATGTGGATCAACCCCGTAATTTGGCTAAGTCCGTTACGGTTGAGTAAAGCTAATATAAAAAACCGGTTTTTTTCGATAAACCGTTTTTTTGGGCGCAATATAAAAGCCCGGTTTCTTGAAGAAACCGGGCTTTTTGGGAATTAGGAATTGGGAATTGGGAATCGGGAATCGGGAATCGGGAATTGGGAATTGGGAATTGGGAATTGGGAATTGGGAATTGTATTGTATTGCACTTTTAACAATAGCAGGCGATCGCTTGTCGGACAACTCCTCTTGGACTTTTGTAGGAATCAGCACTTGACCGTAGAGTTGAGACAATAATTCTATTTCTCCAATTAATAGCAAATAACAAATAGGATAAGTATCTGAAATAATAATCATCTTACTTTCAGTTTTCCTTCTCGTTGCAATTGTTCGTGAGTTTGCCGATCTGCCTCAAAGTCGGCCTCGTCGTATGCTAAATGAATTCCTTTTGCTTTTAGAAAAGCATCGGTTTCTAGCCGAGTATTCATACCCAGCAATTCTCGCACTTTACCCGCGCTAATCGAACCTTCTCTATAAGCTTCCAAGACGAGCGCTTCTAAGGAGCGACGCTCTAAGTCGCCCCACTTCGCTTCTAGGCAACGCGCTATTGTATCTGGCAATGAAATCGTAATTTCCATATAATAATTAAAACTCCCTGTTGTGTTAACTAAGGTTATTGGGTCTTCGCACCCAAAGCCAAACTAGACTTTGTATTTTTGGATAAGAGGCGATCGCTCTCCCGGCTCGGTAATCAACGGCTATTTGATTTTTGGATAAGAGGCGATCGCTCTCCTGGCTCGGTAATCAACGACTATTTTATGATTGAATAGCGATCGCTTGTGACCCGGCTATTTTATTTTTACATAAGAGGTGACTTGGATGCGAAGGGATGTTTAGAGTATGGGTGACAGGACTTACGCATAGACTCTTGATTTAGGGTGCGCTGCCTAGCACCAGAACCTAGACAGGACTTACGCAAAATGTCTATATCTAGTGCTTGTAGGGGCAATCCCCCGTGGTTGCCCCGATCTAAAGTGTCTTTGCGTAAGTCCTACTAGATATAGAGTCCAAGCCGAGAAAATGCGTAAGTCCTGGGTCAGAAGGGTTGGGTGTTAACCTTCAATATAAATAGTTCGACGTTGCCGGGACCTATAGGAGATTAGCGTTGACAAACCTAATAAGGTCTATAGACAGGGAAAACGCATCTTGTCAATAAGCGGCTTAAAAATGCCTTTTATTGCGAATATTGTCAATAGTTAGCGCCTTATTGAGAATAAAGCTCTATATATAGTTTATTATTATAGCTTGAACCACTATATATGGAAAAATCATAATTAATTTAGATGCGTTTTCCCTGGGTTTATAGAAATGAAGCAGTGCGATCGAAAAAGAGTAATATATATAAGAGAGACCCACGGGGTACAAGCAATGAAAAGACACAACAAAGTAGGAGAAACAGTAATGAAGAAATTGATCGTCGTTATGGCCGTATTGGCAATAGCAATATTCGGATTTACACCATATGCATTTGCTGACGATCCACAAACCGAAATGAAAACCACTGATGTTAGCCAAGCTAACAATTTCGGTTATCCTGCCAATGCATTAGCTGTTTTATGTAATAGTTGTGGAGGAAAGTGGCCGATTTTAGCTGGACAGTTCGTCCTCAATTCGTCTTATAATCCACCATATGGATTTCAGTACACTGTGTTAGAGTACGGGCCTGGATGCAGTGGAAAACTTCATGGTATAAACGATCCTCGACCTAATCTTTGTTCTCAGGGCCTTTTGTCTCCTCAAAGATAATAGTTGAAATAGAGCAAGGAAATCAGGGTGACGGAAGTATGAGGAGATGGAAGGCATCTCCCTCTTCCCCAACCCTTCCGTTCCTCAACTCCCCGAACGCCACTCCTAACCCATATCAATCAACGGCGAGCGTATTCCTCAATGCGACTCGCCGTCAAGTTTTTCTGAGTTTTGCCGAAGAACTAGCTAGTAATCGAGGGCTATTTGATTTTTGAATATAGCGTTTCTCAAATAAGTGTAATGAACGGATCGGGTTGAGGGGCGTAGGGGCGACAGCATCCCCAAGACTATCTCGGCACTCCAAACGGGAATTTCCCTATAGGGATGCTTCGCCCCAGATAACCTCACATCAATTTGAGAAATGCTATAGCGATCGCAGTGCTTTCTGGAAAAGGAGCGCTTATATTAAGAATAGCGATCGAGGTTAACGATGAAACTGTCTGATAAGCATCGCAAGCAACTAATCGCCCTACTCGAAAGATTGCCAGAGCTAGCGACGGAGAAAGGTCGTCGGAATATCTTGACTTTGGCGGATCTCGGAGAAATAGCCCCCAAAATAGATCTGTCTGGTTCCCAATTTGAAGCGACGAGCAGAATCGTAAGCTACTTGGAGGCTTGGGGGCGCTTGGCTTCCCAACAAGAAGCTTTGGGATTGTTTTTAAGCGCTATTAAAGATTTAGTTGGGATAGAGCAGCGAGATTTTCTGAACTTGTTGCTAAAAGAATACGAGATGATGACGGCGATCGCTCCTACTGGCATAGCCGAGCAACCTCAGCTACCAGGTCAGAACCAGACTCTCGGCCAAGAGGGCAAGTTAAGTATTAAGGAGATTAAGGCCGAGGCAGCTAATACAATCGATCGCACCATTGGTCCCGTCGGTAATTACAACGAAGATAGCCAAAATGCAAATGTACAAGGCGATAACAACATCGTCTTTAAAAAAGCTAACAACGTTTATATAGGTTCCGAGCCGCAGCCAGAAGTTAGCGGCGAGCCGGAACCAGCAATCCAATGGCGCGATATCTGCCGCCAAATTTTAGCAGAACAAAAACATTTGACCACTAACGAGCTGATGCAGTACGAAGAAAACTGCTTCGAGCTGGATGAAATACACGTTCCCTTGGCTCTGGTCGAGCGCAAAAAAACAGCTTCGCTTGAGGAAGAGTATTCTCCAGAGCAAGGGTCGCGCCTCTACGAGCCCGAGTATGAAGAGAAACAGCGCTTTCAACACCAGCAATTTTTAACGGATATTCTTGGCGGGGGCAAGGGCAAAAGTCAGGGCAAGCGGATTGCTATAATTGGCGAACCGGGCGCGGGCAAAACCACCCTAGCCCGCAAAGTTGCTTTTTGGCTTCTGGACAATACTACATATTTGCCAATTTTAATTGCGGCGGCAGATTTGCCAGAACCCGAGGCCAACCGGGATTTTCTGGAAGAATATTTGCTGGAGAAATGGTTGAAAAATGCGGTGGAACGAGTTACGGATTTAACAGAAAGGGTCAAAGTCAAGTTTAAAGATAAGTTTCGTGACGGGAAAGCCTGGCTGCTCTTGGATGGGATAGATGAAATGCCTGCTCGCCGCCTGGAAGCGCTTCGGGCAATTCAAAAGCAGTTAAGCGGTTGGGTCGGCCAAGGGCGAGTAGTGCTGACTTGTCGCCTCAACCTCTGGGAAGCAAACCGCAATGCTCTAGCGAGCGAATTCGAGATTTATCGCACTTTGGAGTTTAGCTATGGGGATGGGAAAACTGGCAACCAAGTGGGCGAGTTTATCGGCAAGTGGTTTCAGCGAGAGCCGGAGTTGGGCGAGAAGTTGCGACGGGAGATGGAGCGATCGGAGAAAAGGCGCATCAAAGATTTGGCCAAAAATCCCCTGCGCTTGGCGCTGCTCTGTAGCACTTGGCGCTTGTGGAAAGATCTAGGAGGCTTGCCGGATACTAAGGCCAAACTATACAAAGGATTTGTGGATAAGTTTTATAGCTGGAAAGACCGGGAATTTCCCAGCACTCCGACGGAACGAGATGAGTTAAATCGGGCTTTAGGAGAATTGGCAAAGGTAGCCATAGATAGAGACGAGTCTCGCTTTCGGCTGAAGCAGAGCTTGGTATCTCGGGTTTTGGGACAAGAGAGCGATCGCTTATTCGAGTTGGCAACGCAACTCGGCTGGCTCAATAAGGTGGGCTTGGCCGCAGAAAGTCCCGATGAAGAGGTCTATGCTTTCTATCATCCGACGTTTCAGGAATATTTTGCGGCAACGGCGATCGAGGATTGGCATTTTTTCCTAAATCACGTTCCCGATGAACCCGAGCGAGGCAATTATCGTATTTTCGAGCCCCAGTGGAAACAAGTAATTTTGCTCTGGCTCGGACGCGACGACGTGCTGCAGGAAGAAAAGGAGCAATTTATCGAGGCATTGGTGAGTTTTGAGGATAAGTGCAATGACTTTTATAAATATAGAGCCTATTTTTTAGCAGCCGCCGGTATTGCGGAATTCCAGCAATGCCGAAGAGCGAATGAGATTGTCAAGCAGTTATTTGAGTGGGGTTTTACTGGTAACCGGAAATATGACGATATTGAGAACGGAGCGAGAATTGCTTTGGAGGAAACTGATACTCAAAGAGCTATATCTGCTCTAGTGCAATTACTAAATTCTGATGAAAATGAATCCATCCGTAAGAAAGCGGCTTATGAATTGGGTAAAATTGGTGAGGGGAACCCAGAAGCCATATCTGCTATGGTGCAATGGCTCAATTCTGCTGAAGATGAAGACACTCGTAGACAAGCGGCTTATAGCTTGGGAGCAATTGGCGTGGGAAACCCCAAAGCCATACTTGCTATTGTGCAGTTGCTCCAGTATGCTAAAAATGAATCTACCCGTTTGCAAGCAGCTGAGAGCCTGGGGAAAATTGGTGCGGGCAGTTTCCAGGCCAAATCTGCTCTAGTATATTTAGTCAAATCTGCTAAACATCAATTCACCCGTAAGATAGCAGCTTATAACTTAGAGAAAATCGACCCGGCGAACTCCGAAAGCATATCCATTATGGTGCGAGCGGGCAATTATGCTAAAAACAAACCCACCCGTAGCCAAGCGGCTGATAGCTTACTGGAAACTTACATGGAGGATCCCCGGGCTATATCCATTATGGTGCAGTGGATCGAGTCTGCCGAAGATGAATTAACCCGTTGCCAAGGAGCCGCTCTCTTGGCTAAAATTGACCCTGGTAATTTCCAGCCCTTATCCATTCTGGTGCAGTTGGCCAAATTTGCTGAAGATGAATTCGTAGGTTTGCTAGCGGCTGATAGCCTAAAAGAAATTATTTTGTCAATCAACCATTTTGTGCAAATCGTCAAATTAGTGAGAGGCAGGGTAAAAAACGAAGCCTGTTACGAGATTGCTTGGTACTGTGCCGAAAATATACCTTATCCAGACTTTTATCGAGCTTGGCACCAAGGTGTACCGATTGTTACGCCAGAAGA
Organism: Oscillatoria sp. SIO1A7; assembly: GCA_010672965.1. Classification (GTDB taxonomy): domain Bacteria; phylum Cyanobacteriota; class Cyanobacteriia; order Cyanobacteriales; family Laspinemataceae; genus SIO1A7. The sequence goes on along the minus strand of JAAHFN010000034.1, from coordinate 39,045 downwards.
ATCTACGACGGAGTCCAATTACAAAAACCTTGAATTTTTTCAAAACGCTATTCAGATACGGCCGTAACTGGCTAGCCAGCAAAGAAGAGGAGGGGAAAAGCTAATGCGCTACGCAGTCGTAATTGAAAAAGCAGCAGGTAACTATTCGGCTTACGCTCCAGACTTGCCCGGATGCGCGGCAACAGGCGCAACTATAAAAGAGGTACAACAGCAGATAAAGGAAGCGATCGCATTTCACTTAGACGGATTAAAAGAAGAAGGCTTGCCCATTCCCGAACCGACAGCGCTATGCGAATATGTAGAAGCGTAAATATAATATGGGGCATTGGGCATTGGGCATTGGGCATTGAGAGTTGTATCAATTCAGATTTTATAATTAATAATCCTCCTTCCTGCACAGGTTTCTGGGGCGAAGCATTCCAATACAATATTTTTGATCTATTTGCAAAAGCTGTCTCGGGAATGCTGTCGCCCCTACGGTTTCTGGGGCGAAGCATTCCAATGCAATATTTTTGATCTATTTGCAAAAGCTGTCTCGGGAATGCTGTCGCCCCTACGGTTTCTGGGGCGAAGCATTCCAATACAATATTTTTGATCTATTTGCAAAAGCTGTCTCGGGAATGCTGTCGCCCCTACGTCCTCAATCGATACCTCTCAAGAATGCCTAATCTAAAAAACATACCCTTGTAAGACCCCCTGCCCAATGCCCAATGCCCAATGCCCAATGCCCAATTTTATCCCGAGGCAAGTCGTAGGCGTAGCCCGCCCTCCGGGGCGTAGGGGCCCAATGCCCAATGCCCAATGCCCCATGCCCAATTCCCAATTCTAAAGTGACCTTTATCTCAATTCTTTATGGCCTTTTCCTGTCCGGCCTGCTCCTGGCATACTGGTCGGCACAAAAGCAGCGATCGCGCCTTATCTTACTACTCATCGCCAGCTTAATATTCTATGCCTCCCTACAAATTAAATATATCCCCCTGCTTTTACTCGGCACCTCGATTAACTTCTATCTAGGGCTGGGGATTAGCAAAAATCGCCAACCCAGGCAGTCAGACTTAGAGGATCCAAACTCGTCCTCATCTCTAACCAATCCTCAAGAAACTTGGAATTCTCGTTACCTCGCCTTATTTTGTCTGGGTATAATCTTCAATATATTCCTACTCTTGGGTTTTAAATACGTTCCCTTCTTCTTAACTGTCGCCGGCAACATCCTCGATTCTCCTGCTGCCTTAGAACTTGCTCGCTGGTATGGGGATAATATTAAACCTCCTTTGGGAATCAGTTTTTTTAGCTTTGAATGTATCTCCTACCTCGTTGACGTTTATCGAGGCGCGCCTCCCAGCCAGAATTTCCTTAAATTTGCGGTTTACAAATTCTTTTTTCCCAAACTGCTTTCCGGTCCTATTGCCCGCTATCATAACTTTATCCGACAACTGAAAACCCTGCATTTCCCGGCTTCGCATCAGTTGGTAGAGGGATTGTGGTTAATTGCTTGTGGAGCTATAAAAAAAGGCATCGTAGCCGATCGCCTCGCCCAGTTTGTCAACCTCTGCTTCGACAACTTGGAGCGGGCGGGTAGCGGCGACCTGCGGCTAGCGACCTTTGCTTACGGATTGCAACTCTATCTAGATTTCAGCGGCTATGTAGATATTGCCCTCGGCAGCGCCCTCTTGCTCGGTTTCAAACTACCGCAAAACTTTGACTTTCCTTACTTTACCACCAGCATTGCCGAGTTTTGGCGTCGGTGGCATATCAGTTTGGGAGATTGGTTGCGAAACTACCTCTATTTTCCTCTAGGTGGCTCTCGCAAAGGATTGGCCATAACTTGCCTGAACTTAGCAATAGTAATGTTAGTTGCTGGCATCTGGCACGGAGCGGCTTGGGGCTTTATCGTCTGGGGCGCTCTGCATGGAATAGCTTTAGTAGTTCACCGACTTGTCGATACTATTTCCGGGCGCTTCAGCCAGATCGATCGCTGGTGGCAGAGTTACCTCGGCACAATTGTCGCTTGGCTGCTCACTCAAAATATGGTCTTTCTCTCTTGGATTGTCTTCCGGCTCCCCGACCTCAAACAATCCGGTTGGGTCATACAGCATTTATGGGGGCGATCGCCTGACGTTCAATTTACCCAGAAAATCTATATAGAAACTCTCGGTCTCATGCCATTCGAGCTATGCTTGCTTCTCATAATAATAGCAGCATTGATGGGATGCTCCTATCTCTTCCATAAAGTTTTCAAGCTACAGCTAAATTGGCCGATAAAAATACTCCTAGTTCCCCTCTGCTTTTTTGCAGTCTTGCTCTTCGCCCCAGAAAACAGCACCCCCTATATTTATTTTGATTTCTAGGGAAATTGGGAATTGGGGAATTGGGAAGAGCGGAATTGGGCATGGGGCATGGGGAATTGGGCATGGGGCATTGGGAAAAGAAGCTTATCCGCTCCGCGCAGGCTGCGCCAACAGCGATCGCCTCCGGCAAGAGCTGACCCCCAACAGCTAACATCATGTCGGTTTTAACGTCCACAGAAAAATTGGGAATCTCCCGTAGGACGGGCGGGACGCCCGTCCTACGCAAAACTTGACTTTTTTTGGGGGCGATTAACTGGATTTGATATAACCGCTGACTGCTAACCGCTGACTGCTGACCGCTGACTGCTCGCGCATAATTGAAACTCAAAAGTCATAACTCATAACTCATAACTCATAACTCCAATGCCCAATGCCCAATGCCCAATGCCCCATTCCGCTCTTCCCAATTTTATAAAGGCATTGGTAGCCGCTGTAAAGTGCCAAGTCCTAAATCTTTGGAGGTGAGCGATCGCCCTTCAAACAAAGCCAACATATCTTTAATTTGAGGATTGCCACGGGAAGCTCCAGTAAGACCCATAGCAATCACCAAGCCGCAGTAACCCTTAGTTTTTTTGCAGCGATCGTCCCATTTCTTGCGAGCCGAAACATGAGTTGGGTCGTCATTGAAAAACTCCCCAAATAGATGCATTTCCTCATTTTCGGTTTGTAAAATACCCAGATCGTAGCTTTCCTCTTCCAGGGGATCTTCTCCGGGATTAAAACAAATACCCTTCATACCCCCAGCATCTTGTAGCTCTTGAATCAGAGTCTTAGCCTTCGGGCGAGTTGTTTGAATCAAAATAATTGGCAAGCCATCGCCACCATTAGAAGTAAGAGCAGCAGACTCATGGTAATCTACTGAAGAGCGCAAGACATCCACCCGTTCCCAAGGTATAACCCCAAGACTAACAAAAGAGTTTGGGGGAATCAGGTCATCTCGCAGCATGGGCAGGCTATCGGCAAAATCGTCGTCCTCATCTTCAGCCTCCAAACTCATCTCGTATAGTTCTTCTGCAACATCGGGCATCGTGCCGATCTTGACGGAGACTTGTTGCTTATCCAATTCAGCTTCTTTGGGAAGGCGAATGCGATAGCGACTGCTAAGTGGGGGAAAATCCTTGAGTTTTCGGCGCGAATTCTTGAAAAAGCGATACAGGGCTTCTAGGGCTACATAGATAGTCAGGGCTTCTTCTTCATAGATAACAGAGCGCAGACCCTCTAGAGGATGCAAGTTGCCAAAAGATGGGCTAACTTCATCGCTTGGCAAGGAAGCCAAATCAATATCCTCATCGTCCATGTCGCTCTCAAATGTTACAAATAAACAATCCTGGGACAAAAATGCTTCCTGTAACTGCTCTGGAGAGTCGTTATCAACTACCTGCTGTCGAAAATGTTTCAGAGAATCCAAGGAGCGATAAAAAAGAACTCCATAATCCAGACCCAACATACCCATCACGCAGGCATATAGATTGCCCACATCCCAATCATTGATTTCAATCGAGATAATTTGACGGTCTGCCAGTATTTCCCAAGGGGCCTCTAACCAGAGGTCAAATGCTTTTTGGGTCAGCTCCTCAGCATACTGAGGGGGCAACATGGGCGGTTTGTTGTAGGCTACTTCCTGAAAACCTCGAAATATTTCGTCAATCAGAGGCAAGTCCGGGACGTAATCAATGACAATATCGAGATCTTGCAGGATGCCCCGCAGGAAAAACTGAATTTCTCGGTCTTTAACTACGATTTTCTGGGGGCGACCCGGTGCCGCAGGGCTGTGGGGATGCTCCATTGCCCGCAGCAAGGCCCGCACAACAGCAGCATGCCCGCTGTCTGGGGAAACCACGTCCATTGCTCGGACAATCCCTTGGGACCCATCTACCCACAAGATACAGTCCCCCGAATCTGAGTCGGATTCCATAGGGTATGGGGAGGCCGCTATGGCGGAAGAATCCATTGGTAACGGTTGGGATAGAGAACGGCGATCGCCCTCCCATACGCTCTTAATTCTTGGTAGGGATTGCAATCGACGACGGGTGGAGCTATTCAAAACAGCCATAGACTATGCCAATGATTATAAAAAGCCGAGGTTATCAACGCCCAAGGGTTAGGCAGCATTCTTTTTTCGACCAAAACCTATTCTGGGGAAATCCATTCTTGAGGACCACTTGAAATAGATTTCCTCTGTTTCTGCCAAACTTGCTGGGGCAATATTATCTCCGATACGAGCGATGTCAGGATCGTATCCCCAGTATAAGTTCCTCAACCAAAAGCCACAATAAGTTCAAGAAAGAATGGGGCATCGGGCATTGGGCATTGGGCATTGGGGTGACAAGGGGACCCTACGCCCCGGAGGGCGGGCTACGCCTACGTCCAGGCTCAGGACGGACAAGGGGACCCTAGACAAAGAACCCCAACGACAGGCTCAGGAGATGCTTGCCGTAGGTGTAGCCTGCGCGTAGCGCATAGGACCCACCCTTGCCACTCTTTTCTGTCCTGCATTTCTAACCTGCATTGGCAAGACTTGTCTTGCCTGTGGCTAAAATAAATTAGGACTTACGCAAATTTTAGCCTCGAAAGCTATATATAGCGTCTGGTGCTTGGCGCACCTCCTAATAATAGGGTTACTGCGTGGGTTCTAAGGAAGGTTAAATCTAACAAAAGCTATATTGCGCTGAAATATTGATGGCACTAGCAACTGATTCTAAAAAAAGAGGGATCCAAATGACAGAATCTGCTATGAAGCAGGTCCTGTTGCTTCGGGAGCAGCAAGGAAAAGACCTCTGTTTGCGCGTAGGCGTGCGCCAGGGGGGTTGCTCTGGGATGTCCTATACGATGGATTTTGAAGAAACTGGCAAGATCGAAGATAGCGACGAGGTGTTTGACTACGATGGCTTTAAGGTGGTCTGCGATCGCAAGAGCCTTCTCTATCTCTACGGCCTCGTACTCGATTACAGCAATGCCATGATTGGCGGCGGCTTCCAATTCACCAACCCCAATGCCACTCAAACTTGTGGCTGCGGCAGTTCGTTTTCTGCCTAATTAAAAATTAGGGTGTAGGGTGTGGGGTGTAGGGTGTAGGGGTATGCGTAGTCAGTGTGGGAAGAACTAAAAAAATCTTCTACCCCATCTGCCAAACCTCCCCACCCTCTCCAGAACTCCCCGCCCCTACACCCCACACCCTACACCCCACACCCTATTATGATATAATTCTGCCGTTACATTACTAATTACAGATACTATCTTTTATGGCTGAAACGGTTGACGATCTTTTTACTAAAGGTCTGGAACGCTACCGTGCGGGGGAAGAAGCGAGTAGTCTAATTCCTTTGTTCGAGGAACTGTGCGATCGCGCCCCTAAAAATAGCAATGCGTTGACTTCTCTAGCTTGGCTATATCTCCTAGAAAACAAACCAAACAAGGCTTATAAATTTGCGCATAAAGCTGTCAAGCTCAATCCCCAAGACGCCCAAGCCCGAGTCAACCTAGCGGTAACTATGATAGAGAGCGGCCGCAAAGGAGTTCGCCCCCATGTGGATATGGCATTGCAGCTAATAATAGCCGCAGATGAATTAAGAGATGAAGTAAAAGAAAATATCGCCGACGGTCTGAACAGAAAACCCGATTGGCCGGGCTTGCAGAAAGTCAAAAAATGGCTGTTTGAAGCAGAAGAATAAGAATTATTGCTTCAAATCGCAACGCTGGCTCAGGATAAGCTCGGCGATCGCCAAATCCCCGGGGGTCGTGACCTTGAGATTTGTCTCCTCCCCTGGTACAACCCGCACTGGCAAAGAACATTTTTCCAACAAAGCAGCATCATCTGTAACTTGCCAGCCGTTTTGGCGACCTCGTTCGTGACATTGCTTGAGAACCGGAACCTCAAATCCCTGGGGGGTTTGGGCTGCCCACAAACGGCTTCGCTCGGGAGTATCCTGGACGATCCCGCTATCGTCAACTACTTTAATCGTATCCTTGACGGGCACCCCAGCAATAAGACCGACACATTGGCCCAGAGCGGTAGCGCACCTATCCAGCAAGTCTGGAGTAACCAAACAGCGAGCGCCATCGTGGATCAAAACTCGATCTGCAGAGTCAGGAAGAGCCTGCAATCCGTTATAGACGGACTCCTGGCGAGTATCCCCTCCCCGAATCAACTTGACTGGCTTAGATATAGAGAGCTTACCGGCGATCGCCTGGAACTCTGGCTCGTCGGACTCTTGCCCGATAATGCCAATCCAGGTAATTTCTGCTGACGCCTCGGCCGCTTGCAAAGTCCAGGCAATTAAAGGCTGCCCCAGCAAAGTCAGGAGTAATTTATTACGGTTGCTACCCATGCGCCGCCCCATCCCAGCGGCCGGAATCAATAAATGCACTCTTAGAACCCTCAGAAAAAAGAGATTGAAAATCAGCAATCGGATTAAGGGTATCTTCTCCTAAAATGAAACCGATAAGATTCCTGGATTGAGTGAGATGCAAATATTGGCCCTTGTTCCCGGCGGAATTGGCGATCAACTCCTATTCTTCCCTACATTAGACGACATCAAGCGGTATTATCCCCAAGCCCAGATTGATGTAGTTGTCGAGCCTCGATCGAGAGGAGCCTATCGGGCTTGCAAGCACTTCCACGACAAATCTCTCAATACCCTAGTTTTTGATTATAAAGACCGCAATGGTTTGGCGGATTGGGGAAATTTGCTAGGCAACCTTCGCGATCGTCAATATGATGCGGCCATGTCTCTAGGAACTAATAAGGGTATAGGATTCCTTCTCTGGCTTGCTGGCATCCCCACCCGCATTGGTTATGTCGCCGCCAATAGCAAAAACCCATTACTCACAAACCCGATTCCTCTTAAAACAGAGCAGTATGCTGCGGCCATGTACCACGACCTACTCGGGGGCTTTGGTATTGCTAGCCCCTGCCCGGAATTAGGGGTCACTTTGCTAAAAGAGGATCTCAAGTGGGCGGAGACCGAACGGCAAAAGCTCGGAATTCAAGATAGCGGCTACATTATCATTCACGGAGGTTCTAGCAAGCTGGCCGCAGCCAAAGGAATAGACAAGATCTATCCGGCGGAAAAATGGCAGAAGATTATTCAACAGTTGCAAGAGCGTCAGCCTCAACTGCCAATAGTCTTGATATCTGGACCAGAAGATAAGAAACTGACGAGCAAGATTGTCGCCTCCTCTCCGGAGATAAAAATTATATCGCCGCCGGATGTGGGTAAATTAGCTGCTGCGATCGCTGGTGCCAATCTTATGGTCTGTACCGATAGCGCTCCCATGCACCTAGCTGTAGCGGTACAAGTTTATACTGTTGCTTTGTTTGGCCCGACCGATCCCACAAAATTGTTGCCGTCAGCAGATAAATTTATCGGCCTCAAATCCCCAACTGGCAAAATGGCAGATATTTCTCCCCAATTGGTACTGGAGAAAATTTTGGGTTAGTTTGGGTCAATACGGGGCAAAACTAGGAAAAAATGAGGCCAGTAAAGAATGAGGATTTAATAACTTGTCAAGTTGCCTGAAACTCCCTCGCTGACAGGACTTTATGGCTTCTGGTAAGAATATCTTGTTTAATCCTCATTCCTAACCCTTGCGTTAGACCCCTTAATTAATAACTTAAGGTAATAAGGTAAGCTGTCGCGCATTTAGATTGGGAAAAAGGGACCTATCCCTTGCGTGCTAGCTCTTGTTGGTTGCGTCGCGTCGCGATATGGGTCGCGGATTTAAATGCGTAATAGCTTAGCACATTTGCGAGTACAATTAAAGGAGATTAGGTAGCGAAATGGTTCAGATTCTTGATTCGACTTTGAGAGAGGGAGAGCAAATGGCGTTTACTTTAAGCCTGAAATTAAGTTATCAATTGCTAGGTATCTAGATCGAATTGGTGTCGATATCATTGAAGTAGGAAATCCTGTCGTTAGCCCTGAGATTTGTGAGGCAATCGCCTTAGTTGCTAAGGCTCAATTGAATGCTAAGATTGGCGCTCACTGTCTTTGTCGCATCGAACACGTTAAAAAAGCATTAGATTGTGGAGTAGATTTTCTGGGAATTTTCTTTAGTGTTGCCAAGCACCGTTTAGAGCAAGACTACCAAATTACTTTTGCAAGTGCAATAGAGAAAGTTGTAGAAGTTATCCGCTATGCTTTAGCAACCAATCCAAACCTGTTGATTCGCTATACACCAGAAGACACGACACGCACCTCAATGGAACGGGTTATTGAAGTATCAAGTGCTGCTGCACGAGCGGGCGCAGATATTATTAGCATTGCAGATACAACAGGATATGCGACTCCATTTCAATACGATCGCAGTTACTCCTATTGCGTCAAAACTTTGAAGAAAAAAAGACGGTATTATCTATTTATGTTGACCAATAGCAAAGGGATCTAAATCTATGGTACAACAACTAGAAGCAAACCAAAAACCAGAGATAGTCTATCCAGACAGCGACGGCAAGCCAATGTCAGACAATACAGAACAATATAAATGGATCGTAATAATCAAGGAAAACTTAGAAATTATATTTGCTGCGGTTGCCAACGTATTTATAGCCGGGGATTTGCTCTGGTATCCAACAGAAGGTTCAAGAAAGTGCCAAGCGCCGGACGTGATGGTAGCATTTGGGCGGCCAAAGGGAAGGCGAGGCTCGTATAAGCAATGGCTGGAAGAGGACATTGCTCCCCAGGTAGCGTTTGAAATCCTGTCTCCAAGCAATACCTCCTCTGAGATGTCGGATAAACTGCGATTCTATCAAGCTCACGGGGTAGAAGAGTATTACATCTACGACCCAGATAGATTAAAGTTGACGGGATATCAAAGAGAGGGAGGAAGGTTGAAGGCCATAGAGCAAATGAATGGTTGGATATCTCCGCTTTTGGGAATACGGTTCGAGATGACAAAGGGATCTCTGGAGCTATATCGCCCAAACGGGCAACGCTTTTTAACCTCTGTGGAATTAGAGGAACGAGCGATCGCAGCGGAGGAGCAAGCCCAACAGGCTCGGGCGGAAAAACAACAGGCCCAGGCAGAAAAACAACAGGCTCAGGAGGAAAAACAACAAGCCCAGGAAAGAGCGACTGTAGCAGAGGAGCAGGCCCAACAGCTTCAGGAGCAATTACAACAGACCCAGGAGCAAGCCACTGAGGCCATATCCAGGATACAAGCACTAGAAGAAATGCTGCGGCGACAAGGAATTAATCTTGAGGAGCTGTAGGCTAAAAAAATAAATGTCCAATCTCTGGAATTTTAAAGATATCGCTCCTTTTGCGGTGCGAATGTTTAGCAGCCGCAAAAGGAGCGATTTTCCTATGGAAATGCTTACGCGATCGCTACAATCGCAGATTCATTGAACGCAGCAACGCGAAAAAAAATGGTAATATCTATTTATGTTGACCAATAGCAAAGGAATCAAAATCTATGGTACAACAACTAGAAGCAAACCAAAAACCAGAGATAGTCTATCCAGACAGCGACGGCAAGCCAATGTCAGACAATACAGAACAGTATAAATGGATCGTAATAATCAAGGAAAACTTAGAAATTATATTTGCTGCGGTTGCCAACGTATTTATAGCCGGGGATTTGCTCTGGTATCCAACAGAAGGTTCAAGAAAGTGCCAAGCGCCGGACGTGATGGTAGCATTTGGGCGGCCGAAGGGAAGGCGAGGCTCGTATAAGCAATGGCTAGAAGAGGACATTGCTCCCCAGGTAGCGTTTGAAATCCTGTCTCCAAGCAATACCTCCTCTGAGATGTCGGATAAACTGCGATTCTATCAGAGTCACGGGGTAGAAGAATATTATATCTACGACCCAGATAGATTAAAGTTGACGGGATATCAAAGAGAGGGAGGAAGGTTGAAGGCCATAGAGCAAATGAATGGCTGGATATCTCCGCTTTTGGGAATACGGTTCGAGATGACAGAGAAATCTCTGCAGCTATATGACCCGGAGGGGGAGCGCTTTTTAACCTCTGTGGAGTTAAAGCAGCAAGTACGAGAGGCCCAGGCGGAAAAACAACTGGCTCAGGCAGAAAAACAACTGGCCCAGGAGGAAAAAGAACAGCTTCAGGAGCAATTACAACAGACCCAGGAGGAAAAACAACAAGCCCAAGAGCAAGCTAGTGAGGCGATCGCTCGGGTACAGGCACTAGAAGAAATACTGCGGCGACAAGGAATTAATCTTGACGATCTGTAGGCTAAAAAAATAAATGTCCAATCTTTGGAAATTAAAAACGATCGCTCCTTTTGTGGCGCTTAGTTTAGTCGCCGCAGGATTGGCTATTGCCGCTACAATCGCCCATTATTCTAGAAACTCAGCTCACCCGGTTGCCATTCCTGTTTCTGAATTTAGCCTTAAGGGCTCGGGAGTACAAAACTTAGAAAACCAATGGGTAGTTGGTGCCGATCGCGCCGATGAATTGCTCGCCGCAGGAGCGACTCTTATAGATGCTCGCCCGCGCCGATCGCAGCGGTTGCGCCCGGTGCCCGGAGCTATTCCGGTTAGTTGGAAGGAATTTTCTCAGCCCAAACAACCCTGGCGAGGAAAACTGCTGGAAGACGATCTCCTTTTAACTGAAAAACTTCAGGCGATCGGCGTTTTTCAGGAAGTGCCCGTACTGGTTTTTGGAGATACAGCGAAAGGATGGGGAGAAGAGGGGCGAATAGTCTGGATGTTGCGCAGCCTCGGCCATAAAAAAGCGGTGATAATAGATGGAGGCGATCGCGTAGGTCGGGCGTCCCGCCTGACCGCCATCGCCCCCATCCAAGCTACAAACAAAGCTACCTCGCCGCCAAAGAGGGGCGATTTTCTGGTCAAGCGGGTGGGAAATTGGCAGATTGGGCGCGAGGAGCTGCGAGCCAGTTTGGCAAAAAATAATTTAGTTATTATCGACGCTCGGGAAAAGCGCGAGTATTTTGGCAAAACCCCCTACGGAGAAAGTCGGGGCGGTCGCATTCCTGGAGCTATTCATCTTTACTATAAAGAGCTATTGGCCAAAAATGGCTTGCTGCTTTCCCGCGAGGAGATTGTCGCCAAGCTAGAGCAAAAAGGAATAACCCCAACTACAGAAATCGCGATTTATTGCACCGGAGGGGTTCGCTCTGCTTGGTTGACCTCGGTGCTGGCGGATTTAGGATACAAAGCCAAAAATTATCCGGGCTCGATGTGGGAATGGTCGGCAGGTTCGCCCCTAAGCTATCCCCTGGAAAAGGGAAAGGTTTAAGTTTTTGGCAGCGGATGGTTGGGAACGGATTTGTAGCGGATGAGTGGCAGCGGATTGGTAACGGATGTAGCGGATGGTTTGCAGCGGATTTGTAACGGATGGTTGGCAGCGGATTTGTAGCGGATGTGGCGGATGGTTTGCAGCGGATTTGTAACGAATGTAGCGGATGGTTGGCAGCGGATTTGTAACGGATGGTTGGCAGCGGATTTGTAGCGGATGTGGCGGATGAGTGGCAGCGGATTTGTAGCGGATGTAGCGGATGGTTTGCAGCGGATTTGTAGCGGATGTAGCGGATGGTTTGCAGCGGATTTGTAGCGGATTAGCGGATGAGTGGCAGCGGATTTGTAGCGGATTAGCGGATGAGTGGCAGCGGATTTGTAGCGGATGTAGCGGATTAGCGGATTGTTGGCAGCGGATTTGTAGCGGATGTAGCGGATGGTTGGCAGCGGATTGGGAACGGATTTGTAGCGGATTAGCGGATGAGTGGCAGCGGATTTGTAGCGGATGTAGCGGATTAGCGGATGGTTGGCAGCGGATTGGGAACGGATGGTTGGCAGCGGATTGGGAACGGATTTGTAGCGGATTAGCGGACAGTTGGTTCGGGAATCGGGGAGGTAGGAAGGGTAGGAGCATGGGGAAATTGGGCATTGGGCATTGGGCATTGGCAGTGAGAAACCTTGGGCATTGGGCATTGGGTATTGGGCATTGGCAGTGAGAAACCGGGTTTCTGGAAAAACCGGGTTTCTGGATATCAATCGTATCCTAAATTATTTGCGATATGTGAGAAACCCGGTTTTTTTGGAAAAACCGGGTTTCTGGACTTCAATCATTTGCGATCTATAAAAACCCGGGGTTTAAAATTCAAAAACCTCTGTTTCTAGCTAGGTTGGATTAGAATAGAGAGCAGAGGCATCCACAGGTACGCACTATGACATCTCAAGAGTTAAAGCCAGAACCGTTCGAGCGAGAACCGATAGTAGCTGCTGAGGCAGAACTAGCAGAGTTGGCCAAGTTGGAGGAGCTGTTAAGTGCGATCGATAACGGCAAGACAAGCCAACGACCGCAACTGCTTAACCCGGAAACGGGCGAAACGTTGCAAATACCAGAGTCGCTATTGAGAATGTTGGGTCAGATAACCCATCAGTTAAGCAAGGGTAGAGGGGTAAATATAGAGACTTTTCACCAACCCTTGACAATTGAAGAGGCTGCCTATTTGCTCGGGGTTAGGTGGCAATATCTGGCGCAACTGCTAGATGAAGGAGCTATCCCTTTTACCGAAGGGCAACTATTTCGGCGCGTTCGGTTTGACGACCTAATGGCTTACAAGAAAAAGTGGGAAGAGTTGCGGCACCAGGCGATCGTAGAGATAGCCCAGATGAGTTATGATGCCGGTCTCTACTTAGTAACGAATTGCCAAGGCCATAAGCTAGCTAATACTGAGGGGGAGCGATCGCGGGAGCCAGTCACCAATACCTCAGCAGAATAGATATATAGCACTACGGATTGAGGTTAGGACAGTTACAAAACGTTCTTTTCCTTAAACTGGCAAGACTTTGACGCTCTAGCTGAAAGCTGAAAGCTGAAAGCTGAAAGCTATACCATTTATCTGTTTAATGCCAGCCACATTAAACCGCATTAAACCGATAAATATGCTGTCCGGGAGGACTGCACCGCAATCTATTTGAGAAAAACTATAGAAATATTTGGGAGCATATCGGTGTCAGAACCATTACCGAAGGCGGTCGTATGCCTGCGTTTTGTTTAAAGCTACTCTGCGAGATACGTTGCTGCGAGCCGCTGAAGCAAAACTGTATGAAGTATATTGGAGCGAGACGATTCTTGATGAAGTCAGCCGCAATCTGGTATCAACTGGCAGAACTAGCGCGGAGCAGGCAGAGAGACTCTTAGCAGCAATGCGCCAATTCTTTTCAGAGGCGACTGTAACGGGATTTGAATATCTTATCCCTAGCATGACTAATGACGAAAAGGATAGACATGTTTTAGCAGCGGCGGTAAAAGCTGAGGCAGACGCGATCGTTACGAGCAATATAAAAGATTTTCCCGATCGCGCTCTGGCACCATTCAGGATTAAGAGGCTATCGCCAGACCAGTTCTTGGTGTATCTGTTTAATGAGAATCCAGAAGCAATGACGCGGATTGTCGCGCAACAAGCGACGCAGCTTAGGCGACCGCCGATCGCAGTAAAGGAGATTTTAGATGTTTTGGCCGCTGACGCTCCGCAGTTCGTGGCTCTGGTTCGCCCTCGGTTAAATCCCAGCGAGCAATAGACTGTTAGGTTTGCAAAAACTCTACGCAAGGACTATTATATATATAGAGCAATCCTAAGTCGTTTGCGGTATCTGAGAAACCCGGTTGCTTCGACAATACCTTCCCTTAATATGGGACCTATGTAGTTTGTTTCTGCAAATATTTGTGGTGGAGCCAGAATCTGTTGGCTGGGCATCCGGTAATGGCTACCTGTAAGATCGGGCTATACGGTAGTGGAGAAACTGCGGCAAGTGCAGAAGTTCAGAAAATTTCTCCATCCAATGTTGAATTTCTAGAAAAATCGTGTTATTATACTTTTATGGCTCCTTAGAGGGGTCATAAATAAAGAAGGGCCACGGATTTCGCAGCTCCGCGACCCTTTATCCCACATAGTCCAGTTGTACACCCTAGCAAGGAGGTGTTTTCACTCAAACAGACCAAAAATTTCTCCCTTAAAAAACCGGGCTGGCACGGGGTAAGCCAATGGCTTTGGGAAAGTTGCCCATTGACTTACTCCAATTGCTAGACCGGATGGGAAGATAGCCCACTCCAAGACCCGCCGATATCGCACCCGGTCGCGGCAGCGGGTGGGTTTTCCTTGGGAGAAATTCGCCTTCGTTTTTGCCACTGACCAGAGGGAGAGTGTGGGAAGGGTGGGAGGTGTGGGAAGGGTGGGAAAGTGTCGGAGGTGTGGGAGGGACTCTCAGAAAATACCCTCTCATTTCCGATACTCCCCTCTCTCCCCAGACTCCCCCCTCTCCCCAGACTCCCCCCTCTCCCCACACTCCCAGTTCCTTGAAACCTGGATCTGGGCTAGGATCTCCTTGCTTTTTTTTGGGTACGACGAATTATAGCAGTAAGGCGGTTTCTACCAGGGTTGCGGGCGATCGCTCCCTGCTATTGCTATTAATTATTTCCCGCCCTGCTAGGAATTATTGACTGGTAAGACAGGGTTTCTCTTGCAAAAATGTGAGTTTTTGGCCGCTGTGCGGAAGTCAAAAGTAAAAAGTAAAAAGTCAAAAGTAAAAATACTTTTGTACCAGGCAGGGAGGCCACAAGAGAGCGCTCTGGATTGTTTCTGCGGCGCTGCACTAGATAAGGCGATCGCTTTTTAGCCTTTGTCTTTTCAACTTAAAAGTTGACTGTAAACTAGCTAGCCTGTTATTCTGTCTTAACTTATCAGAGTTGCGATCGAACCCGGTTAAATAACCACAGAAAAATTTGAATTACCCGTAGGACGGGCGTCCCGCCTGTCCTAGGAAACACTTAACTTTTTTTAGGGCTATTAACCGGATTCGGTCTTATAGCAGTAAGCTATTAGCCGTCAGCAGTCAGCGGTCAGCTAAAGTTCTGCCATCTTAAGCATTCATGCGCGATTTGTAACTGTCCTAACCTTAATCGGTAGTGCTATATAGGTACAAAAAGGCCATTGAAGTTTCCCCACACCCCACACCCCACACCCCACACCCTACACCCTACACCCCACACCCTACACCCTACACCCCACACCCTAGGTTTGGCGCTGCGATTTGCGAGGCCGCCGCTTTGGAGAAAGCGATACTATCTCTCTATCGCTTTCAGCTTCCTGTTTCCGCCAATAGGCAAACATTGCATCTATATCATAGTTGAAATGCTTGGCACGTTTTTCGCGTATGCGATGGATTTCCTCTAGAATTTCGTCCTGCCACATTTTTGATTTTCCTCCTATAGCGGTTCTCAAATTGATGTGAGATACCTGGGCGAAGCATCCCAATACGGGAATTACCGTTCCACAGCCGAAATAGTCTCGGGGATGCTGTCGCCCCTACGTTTCTTTTATTACACTTATTTGAGAACCGCTGTAGTTCATAAGGCGTACAAATCGTCGGTAACTCGCGTCCAAATTCGAGGCATATTTGCGAGAGTTTTTTCTGGATTTGAGCATTAGCAATATGCTTGCAGTTCCACGTTAGGAGGTAATCCATCGCGTGAACTGTAGCGATCGCAATATGTGCTGCATCTGCAGAAGCCTTGGAGGGCAAACTACTCCTGGCAAGGAATTGTTTTGCTAATTATTGTGCTTCCTCGTTTAATTGAAGTAGCGTCAAACCTTGAATAACTTCTATCCGCTTTGCAGCCATCTCTGCATCCCCCTCCATTATCTCATCTAGCACGGTTTGAGATATGTACAGCGTAAAGGCATTTCGGTATGATTCCCACCAATTTCTAGTTACCTCTATATTTGCTGCAATAATCAAATTTTTGCTAGGGCTAGCTGTCAGATAGCCAACAAGACTTGTTTCCAAATAGACAGTTTCGCTCATCTTCAATTTTTTGCTAGTTGAGACCTATTAGCGGATAGCTGGTTGCTAAATCCTTCGCGATATTAGGCGATAGAGCATAAGAGTGCAGCTTCATAAATAATCGGCATCAAAATTTAGAACTCAAAATTAAAAACTTAAAACTCTACTAATGCCCAATCCCCAATGCCCAATGCCCAATACCCAATGCCCAATGCCCAATTTTATCCCGAGGCAAGTCGTAAGCGAGAGAAGATACCCGAGAGAAGAGACCCCCCCCCAAACGACATGCCCCACGGATACCCCGACCCCTCCACCGCGTCCTCCATACCACCAAAATAATCCTCCCACACCATATGATTGGTGCGCACAAGGTATAAAGGTAGGTGGGCACGGGGTGCGGTATTCCGATATGTGAGAGACTTATATGACATCCACTCTCCCTGACTTCTCCAACCGACGCGATCGCCAAAGGCTTCCCAGGTTTTTGAGTCATAATCTCTAGTGCCGCCCAGCTCCCGATAGATGCGAGCCTGGACGGAAAAGCCAAAGCGACCGTCCGAGTATTTTACCCACAAGCGGTCGATCGTGCGCAAGTCGGAGCAAGGAAAATTGTCGATATCTTCAATATCCAGCCAGTCTCTTTGGCCCGCCACCTCTAGCATCTTCTTTGCAGTTTCCTCGTCTGCCTCTCTCCACTTGCCCGCTGCTAAGAGATCGCGCAGGTGGGCGTAATCTATGCCTTTTTCTGACAAAAGCTCGACTTCAGCAGTATCAGTTTGGGAACTTTCAGAATTTTTAAAATCAGATTTAGCACCAGTTTCATCGGCAGTTTTTGGCCGATGCGTACTTTCCTGCTGCGTCCACTGGGGGAATCTTTGAATTGCCTCTATGGCATCCATATCAGATCCGCCAGCAGCGACATTGACCCTAATCCAGAGTTGCTTGGCCAGTTGCCAATCGGATTTTGCTTCGGCTCGCCACGCATCGTTTTTGAGCAGGGCAATGTCTGCTAGAGTTGCCTGCCTTGGCAATAAAATTAAATGCAGCTTGCTCGCCGGTTCCGTTATAACGTAGGGAGTCTGCAAGGGTTTTTGATAATTCTCGTTAATCAGCGGCACTCGATAGCGCAGTCTTTGGTAGAGCCGCTCGACGGTGGCGCAGTTGTTTTCCCCTTTAATGCGCAGGGCTTCTAATAAAGAATAGGTAAAAGACCCTTGTCCCAGTTCTTCAATTTCATAAGACTTTTCTTTAGGACTGCAAGCGCAAATCGTAATTACCCCTTGCTGCCTTTCCATGCCAATGCCCAGGCCAGCTCGATCGCCTTGACTGCGACAAGCATCTAGAAACAAGATAACGTTATCGGCACCGCTGCGTCGCAGGCGATCGCTAACGTAATTTACTGGAATCGCCGTTCGCTCTATGGCTCGGGGGTTCGCGTCTCTCGGCATTAAATAGTCTCTGTCTTCGTGGCGAATGCCGTGACCGCTGAAGAAAAACCAAAAATTATCCCCGGGTTTCAGGGGCGTATCTCGATCTTCCTCAAAAAAATCAAATAGAAAAGACCATAAATTGGCATAGGTCGGTTGGCTTTCAATAGTAGAACCGTCCGGCGCGTTAAAATCTGGCGAGTCATCCGAGAAATAGAAGATTTGCTCGAAACCTGCCTCTTTCGAGAAGTAATTTACGATCGCCTCTGCATCGCTGACAGAATAAGATAGGGACTGGAGGCGAGAATATTGGTTAATCCCAACAACTAAAGCCCAATTTGCCATGATTAAGAATTAGCTTTTTCCCGCTTGAACTTGAGAGTAATTGCTCCTTTCGCACCCGTTTTGACCCCACTGCCCACTAACTTAACCTCCCCCTCGCCAGTGATTTCGACGGATAGCTGTATTTCATCCAGGCAGAAGCCCGAGTTTAAGTTGGCATTTTGCTCGGCATTCTTGAATACTCGCCCGACAACCTGAAGGAACTCGGACATTTTGGCTTCTAGCTTATCGGCGCTGACCCGGGCACTGCCGACTGCGCGGGCCGTCCGTTCTTTGACGCGGCTCCAGGGATTCCCAGATGTTCCATCCTTTGCGCCGCTTACTTCTTGGGTCGCCTCTTCGGGCTCGGTTTCGGTGACGATCCAAATAGTTTCCCCTGTCATGGCTCTGTATAAATTAGTCCTTTGCAGTTTCTCTAGTTATATCATATATGTTTAGACAATTACAGTATTTGCAGCGCTCGGAGGCGCAGAGAAACCCGGTTTTTTGGAAAAACCGGGTTTCTGAATCCACGAATCCTGCGATCGCTCTTGCCAAATAAAATAGCAATCGACTTGGTGAAATGAGATGCTATTGCCAATTTTATCCCTCACTAAATTCATCTTCTCTTAGAGACTCGTCAATGGGCAAATCGGGATCGATCGCGATCGGAAAAATTTTAGCATCCTCGATCGCAGTATTGCCCATAATAGTATGGTGCATTGCCTCAAACTTAGACTTTGCTTCAATAGTGCGCTCGTAGTGCAAAATTACATGGTAGAGCCTTTCAATCGGCTTTCCAGATTCATCTAGCTGCACCTCAAGCCAATCGATATTTTGCCCTTCTTCCGCCATCCGCCGATAGTCAGCAGCCAACTTTTCCAGGGCAATTGCTATAGCATGTTCCTTCCCCTGGCCGTAACATCGGATTTCCTCTCTGGGGCGATCGGCGAGAGAAGGCAACAAATGACAGAGATACTGGCCGTTCTCTTGCTTTTCTACTGTAATGGTAATCGTTTCGCTAGTTTGCTCGGAATTTGTTTCATTCATAATTATAGCACTCAGCTATCAGCTATAAGCGGTCAGCGGTTTGTAGGGACGAACGTAGAGGCTAACGTAGGGGCTAACGGCCGTATGCCCGGGAGGGCAGGCTCCGCCTACGCCCCTACAGGTAACAAAATAAATGCTGCATTAATTGGTCATAAGAGCGATCGCGCTTAGTCGAAATGCCATTGGATTGGAATATTGGTAGTTTTTGCCTGGGGAGACTGGCGGCGATCGCCAAATAATTATTACCTAGACCTGCCGCAAAATTGTCAAATGTACAAGCTTAACCATTAGTCCTCATGCAAAAGCTCGTCAATAAACGCTTCCCGTTCTTCCTCTGTCATCGCGTCCCAGTTTTTTCCTCTTTGAGCAGCAGCTAGCCTCGCCTTCTCTGGGCCGTCCTCAGTTAATTTTGCCCAAGATGCCCAAGGCTGCGTTAGCAAAATTTTTAACAACTCTTCTTGCTTAGTATCGGGCAACTCCTTAACCAGCTCAATTACTTGCTCGTCGGTTACAGCCAATACAGGCATAAGCTCACCTCTTCTCCTAGTAGCCTTTAGTTAGCATAGCAATTTTGGCGGCGCTAGGACAGGCGGGACGCCCGTCCTACGCAATCCCGACACCCCACACCCCACACCCCACACCCTAATTCTTAATCCGATTGAGAATTTTGCCCTGCAGTCATCGGAGCTATCAGACCGTTGGCGGCACCAAAGAGATTAATCGGACTTTTACCGTCAGTAATCAAAACGCTCTGGATGCCAAGACCTTCGAGAAGTCGCGCTTGCATCTCTGGGCCGGCTTGCGCGATCGCCTGCAGTGTATCTGGACCGATCGCCGCCACTTTCTGGGCAAATTCACCACTCGTAATCTCTGCCATCCGCTGGGCTTTTTCTATTTCCAGATTATTCAGAGTTTCTTGATGGGCTAGCTCCGCTTGCTGGCGAGCCCTCAGTTGCTGCAACTCCGCTTCGGCACGAATCCGAGCCGCCTCCGCTTCTTGCTGCGCCATCCTCACCGCCAGTTGCCCTTGAATCTGAGCCGCTTCTGCTTTCGCCCTCGCTTCGGCGATCGCCTGACCAGTAGATTCAATAGCCGCATTTTCTGCCTGCAACTCCAAGAGATTTTTCCGCTCTACTTCTGCAGCGCTCTTATCCACAATCCCCTGCCGTTCCAATCGCGCCTTCGCTTCTTGGGCGATTCGTTCCGCATCGTGCCTTGCCGCCGCCTCTTGAGCATCGGTAGTAATTTGAATCGCAATCTGAACCGATTTTTGCAAACTCTTCAAAGTTTCTTCATCCACCGGCTCCACCGACTGGATATCCACATTAGTAATAACCAGATTATTGGCTCGAAAGCGAAGTTCTTCCCCGAAATTGCCTTCCTCGTCGCTGCCAAAAACTGCTTCGCGGATAATCCGGGCTGAATTGCGATGAAACTCATCAAATTTTTTCCCAGCAACAGCCCCGCGCACTCGGGAAGCGATCGCCTTACAAACGGTATCCACAAAATCCGGCACCTGAAACAGTTTAGTTGCCGCATCTTCATCATTGCGATTTACATCAAAAAACCAGTTATAAGACAACCGGAGCTGAAGGCGGGCGTGGTCTGACGTTTCCACAGTGAAAAGATCCGTCATAAAATCTGGACCTAATAATAAAGCCAAAGCCTTAATTACATGAGGTCGTTTTGGTTTGCCACCAGACAAACTCAGCACCGTAAACTCTTCATCCGGCCCGAGCATTACCAAATCTGGCCCAAAGACAGTGCGAGCGGTTCTTTCCTTATAGTCGTGGATTTGCACCGCTGCATTTTGAGGAACGTGAAAAACCACCGCTTTGGTCTTATCTCGTTGCGGTTGGAAATCGTAACTTACCTGGGCTTCTGCTTGTTCGTCTTCGCGATCTCCTCCTTGAGCAAAATGATGCCGGCCGCGATCGGCAAGGGGGTCAACCTTATGACTCAGCATTTCTTCTACAACCGGCGATAATTCTTTTTGCCACAATTCCTCATAAGGAGTCAGCATATAAGCTTGCGGACCGCCGACCAGCTTCAATTCCCCAGTTTGAATGTCGCGTACATAGATGCCCTCATTCTTATCCAGAGGAATGGCTTTTCGCTTCTCTACTACTTCCACTTCCACCGGAGGAATGTAATCCCGAGGACCAAATATCATCCATAAATCCCCCGGCTGATGGCTAACGATATTCTCCCCTTCCCCTTCACTAAAAGCTTCCTTGGCTCGGAGCAAAAGAGCTTCTTTCTCAGCGAGGACATAGACTTTTTGGATGCCGTCTTCGAGATGTTCTCCGGGATGCAAGAAAAAGGAAGTTCTGCCCTGGCGCACCTCTCGCATTCCCAATTGTGGCTTGCCCGAAGAGTCGATAGGATCTACTACAATGCACCATTGGCGATCGCTCAAAGTAGTAATCTCTACTTCTCCCACCACCTCTTCATAAACATCGGGAATATGAATCTCCGCATCCTCGAAAGTAACCAACCATTCATCTCCGGCCTTGCGCGCTCTTCCCGCCTCATCGACAAAAGTACGTTTCGCGCTCAGGTGTAATGCCTTCCTTTCTGTCAAAACATAAGCATCAATTATCCCCACAATTTCTTCATAGGCTCCCGGCAAATAGGCACCCTCTTCTCGCACCAGCCATTCTTCCCCAGAGCGCCGCTGGTTTCCACGGGCATCGGTGCAACTCCGCCTCGCCATCAGGCGCAAAGCTTGATTGGGCTTAATCGTCGTCGCCGTAACGATTTCCAGCACCTCTACTTCCACCCGGGGAATGTAAGTACCCGGTCCTTCAAAGAGCCATTCATCCCCGGCCAAACGGTTAATAGTTTGGGTTTCTGGCTCTTGGGTTTCTGGATCTTGCTCTTGTCCTTCTACGGCGCTTTCAGAGAAATCTCTAATTGCTTTTAGGCGCAGGGCTTCGTTAGTTTCTACTACTTCTAGTTTGCTGACACCTTTCTCTAAGATTTCTCCGGGATAGAGGGGAAATGGGTCTCGCGCTAGGCGAATTTCGCGATCGCCATACCGAAGTCTTATTTGTCCGTATTGGTCGGCGATCGGTTGTCCCGCTTCATTTCGCAAAACTGGATTGGCAACTATACAGTAATACTGGGGCGGCACCACGATCGCTCGCGATGGTTTTAATACCAGCCGTTCTGCGATCTGAAGCGTGATTGTTTTTGGCCCTACTTCCAGTCCAGTTACCCCAGTATTGTTATCGAGAACGTGAATAAACTGCTGGGGCTTGAGGCGAATAACTCCACTGGCAATTTCCGGTAATTCCGTTTGACTCTCGCCCTTGCGCTCTGCCTTGCTCATGTATTTTTTGGCCTTAACGGGATTAGTTACTGAATCTAAATTCTAGCAGGGGGCATGGGGAGACATGGGGACATGGGGACAAGGAAACTTGGGGACGGGGAGACTGGAGAAATGGGGAAAGGTGGGAGGTGAAAGGGAGGTGTGGGAGGAGCGGGAAGAGGAGCTTGGCGGTTTCGATGGTCCCCATGTCTCCATGTCTCCATGTCCCCATGTCTCTCGGTCCTCATGTCTCCAAGTCTCCCCATGCCCCATGCCCCCCATGCCCCCCATGCCCAAATGGAGTTAAAATCCGCAGTTAAAATCAAATTGTCTTTGCTCTTGTTATCTTTAAACCACATCTAGCATAAGTAATTTTACTTAAGAATTAGGATTGCCCGTTACCTGAAATCCTTACTGCATAAGCATTTCAGTCTATCTTGGACGTTTGGTCATAATCCACAATTCGGTTTCAAATTCTGTGGCTATAACTACTAAATTATTGATAATGACTACTAATAACGCTTTTTCAATGTGCGGTCCCCAGGATAGCGCAAGGATCTCTAAATGCTCTCCACCCAAGCCTGGAGGGAATTTAAGCTAAAAATTGATGTTTTTTTCAACCTGCGGAATGTGGGTTTTAATCTTGTTTTGGCAAAATTGAAGCTAAGAATCAGTCAAGGCTCTAACCTAACTAACCAATCCAGACGCATTACTAAAGGTAATGCTAGAAAAATGAGGGATAAATTGCTTGAATATGCAATATCGCTAAGAAAGCAGGCGAAAAAGCTAGAAGCGATCGCCGATGCTCTGGAAGAAGAAGCCAGAGCAAGCGACCAATCTACTGGGGAAAAACCTCCCCGGTCCGAGGAGGAGCTTATAGATCTAGAGGCGCTGTCTTTAGTCTCGGCTCCCAAAGGTATTTTTCTCTATCGCGACGAATACGAAACCTGCTATATACGCATCCCAAATCTGACAGAACGCTTGCCTGCGATTGCGATAGATAAGAAACATTACAGTTTTGCTCGAAGTTTTCCAAACATAAAGAAAGCCCTAGCAGCTAAAGCCAAGCTGGAGTGGGGGGGCGATCGCGTAGTAATAACCCAGACAGCAAAAGGCTATGCTATCTGGGTTTGGGAACCGGAAGCCCAGCGAGAACAACGGCCCGAAGCAAACACAAGCATTCTTGAGGAAGCTCGTAGTGTAAACTCCGGCAACCCGCCGCCTTTCAATCCTTCGCCCTTGCAGTTCAAGAGCCTGGGAAAGAATTCCCATTTGCGTCTTTTGGCTTCGCGCTCAGAACTAGACTCAGAGGCAGAGGCGACTTTGGCCGAATATTTGTCAGCCTTAAACCGACTCAGCGAGCTGGCGCACCGCTACTTGGGAATGCGGGTGGTACTGCATTACTGGAAGACAAGCCGCCCGGAGGCAGAATGGTTAGACAAATTTGAAATCCTATCCTCTGGAAAAATGATTTTTAGAGGTGCCAGAGATGCAACCTTGAACAGTTGGGAGCAGGAACAGTTGGAACATTGGGCTAGAGCATTCATTAACCGCTGCCGCCGCATTGTCAATGATTTCCCCCAGAGATTTCTAGGGCAAGAAACAAGCGACGGATTGGTAGAGTGTCTCTTGTTGGGTCGCTACGAGACCGTTTAATTATCTAGTCAAAAATATAGCGTTTCTCAAATAAGTGTAATAAAGTATCGAGTCCTAGAAACGTAGGGGCGACAGCATCACGAGCGACAATCTCGGGGCTCCTAATGGCAACTCTCATATTGGGATGCTTCGCCCCAGACACCTCACATCAATTTGAGACCCGCTATAGTTAAACTAAATAAGAACACCAATCGCTCCAGCTACCGGCATAGAGTTTGCTATTCTTTTTCCCTGCTATTTCTAAAGATAATAAATTGGTGCAAGCAGTCACCCCCGAGCCGCAATAAACGATAATTTCTTCAGCAGAATCTAGCTGAGTCCACCGCTGGCTTTGTGCCTCGGCGGGTCGCGCTTTGCCCCCCTCATCGGTCGCATCTTTCCAGGGATAGTTAACCGCTCCGGGAATGTGACCGGCAATCGGATCTATAGGTTCTCGCTCCCCCAGATAGCGATCGCGATCGCGAGAATCCACCAGAGCAACACCGGGCAAATCTTTGCGCGCCTTCACCGTTTCAATATCCACCACCATTCCTACTTGAATTTCGGGCAGAAAATTGCCGCCTATTTTTTGCGGTAACTCATTGGTCGTACCATAGCCAGCAGAAAGCCAGCCTCCCCATCCCCCATCCAAAACCGCAGCGCGAGAATGTCCCATATATTGCAGCAACCACCAGAGACGACCGGCAAATGCAAAGCGAGTATCATCATAAGCAACTACCAAAGTTTTCCCCGAATTAATTCCGATACTGGCCAATTTCTCAGACAGCTCCGCAGGGTCGGGCAAAGGATGGCGTCCCCCATGCTTGGCTACTGGCGCTGAAAGGTCGCGGTTTAAATGTAGATAGCTGGCTCCCGGAATGTGACTGGCCTGATATTGCCTTGCACCTTCTTCAGAGTCCGCCAGAGAAAAGCGGCAATCTACAATAACTAGATCTTCATCTTCGAGATGTTCGTTAAGCCACTCTGGAGAAACGATTAATGTCATTTGTTCTGTACCAAATAGAGCAAAGCGATCGCGGCCGAGACTTTCTATGGTAGGACTTACGCATTAATATCAAATCCGATTAATGACCCATAAATTCCGTAGGGGCGGTGCCCCCGGGAGCGCCCCGGTTGGCTTCCGCTCCTGGGAGCCCTCCTCGGAGAGGCTGGGGTGGATTGAGGCGGCCGGGGCGCTCCCGGGGAACCCCTACAAATATTGTAAATGTTTAACCGGATTTGATATAACTCTACGGACGGGGCAACCACAGGGGGATTGCCCCTACAAAACACCATATTTGGATATTTTGCGTAAGTCCTATATGGCTTTTCAGCCAGTATGCCAAGAGCGATCGCCTATCGTAATTTAATCCAAAGCGTGCTTATTGTCTAGTCCGCTCTTCCGCTCTTCCGCTCTTCCGCTCTTCCGCTCTTCCGCTCTTCCGCTCTTCCGCTCTTCCGCTCTTCCGCTCTTCCGCTCTTCCGCTCTTCCGCTCTTCCGCTCTTCCTATTGGCTGCTGAGAATGCGAACGGCGATCGCGATTCCTGCAATTAATAAAACAACGGCTCCAGCGATTCCTGCGATTTTGAGATATTGGCGTTTGATAAAAGTCTTCTGTGGCGCTCCAGCTTCGTAATTTTCTATAGATGAGGGTGCGATATCTTCTATAGATTGGGAAACGATTAGCCTGGAAAAAGCGCCGACATCCAAACCAAACTCCTGATTCCAAGCGGGAGGTTTTTGACCTGGTTTTCTGCCATAGACTTTCACCCGATGAATTCCCTCTGGCTTCAACTCCGTCAGTTTGTTGCGAACTAATTCAAAAAATTCTAAGCGTTCCGGTACTATCTCGGCCTCCAGGACAATATGCAAGCGATCGTTTTTCAGAGCCGTTTTCACGGTAACGCCCCTCGTTTTCAGTTCCCGGTGCAGCAGGATAGCAATTGCTTTTGGATGCCCCTGGGAGGCGAGTTCGAGAATATTTGCTTTACTCATAACGAGGCATTGGGAATTGGGCATTGGGAATTGGGCATTGGGAATTGGGCATTGGGAATTGGGCATTGGGAATTGGGCATTGGGCACATTCATAGCTTATTGTCATTTCAAATAAAAATGAGACAGGATGTAGGGGCGATTCGCGAATCGCCCCTACAATAAGAGCGCTTGTAACTGTATCAAACTTAATTGAAATGACTATACTATTCGGGAACGGCAAAGCATCGCGGTCCACACCCGAGCTTAACAATCTTTTATTTTATCAAAATGCGATCGGAGCTTAAGCAGTAACCGCTGACTGCTGAGAGCTGACCGCTGTTAGCTGTTTATTTTTCATTTTGATTATTCCCAGTTCTCTTACCCGGCCAAGAACTACCAATCCCTTGTAAAATACCGCGACCGACGAAACCAATCCCCCTACCCAGTTGGACTAAGAGGTAGCGCCCAGCACTGCCGGCACCCACTAGGAGCGATCGCACCCGGGGGGAGACAGCATCTCGTATTTCCAGAACTAAGGTCGTCGTTTGCTGGATATTGTTTAGGTTAGCTAATTCTTGGTTGCGAGGAGCATAGCTGGATATTTTGATAATGCCGCTTTCTTCCACAACCAAGAGCAAAAACTGGCTTTCAAAAATTGCCTTCGGTTCTAGCCAATATTTTTCCCAGCGATACTTCCAAGACAAGTTGTTTCTAAATTTTTCTAGTTCTCGGGTAGAAATCCAGCGGCGATCGTAAAAACCTTGTTTAATAGCCTCCACATCGGCAAACCGATTTAGCATGGGTTCGATAGTTCCATTAGCCACTTGCAGCATCAAATTTTCGAGCAGGGCTAGAGAAAGTTGCATTGCTTCCGGGCTGCCAGCGGCACAATACATATTCTCAATGGCGATAGGAACTTGAAAAAGAATATGTGCGAGCAAGTCCGCGACTCTGGGAATCTTATCTAGGATACTTTGCTGGACAATTTCCGCATCTTCCAGCAACAACGGCACTATATCTAATTGGCGATCGCCCACCTGAAGAGAAGCATATTTTCCGAAAAACTCAGTAACCGTAGCCTCCCACAAATCCCTAACGACTGCAGGGCTTTTTTGTGGAATCTGCTCCGGCATCACTTGGGAAAAACGCAACTCAGCTAATAAATGCTCGAATTCGCGCAAAATCAGAAAACAAAGCTGCTTTTTTTTCTCAGTACGGAGGATATCTATTTCTAGAGCAACATCGGTCAGGTTGGGCAATCGGGACTGGCGCAGCTTATCTAAAGTCTCCTCAAACAAAGCAGATTGCAGAGCCTTAGAAGTTAGAACCCCACCAAAAGACTCTTTCTCTAAAGACCCCGTTGCCTCCTCTAGGGCGATTTCAAGAGAAACATCCCCGATATCTCCATCTCCCAGCAAGGTTGCCGGGGTAGGATTCTCTGGCTCTGAAGCAAGGGCGGCCAATTGTCCCTGCATTTTTCCTGCCTGAATTTTTCCTGGAGCTTTTCCAGCTCTATACCTATCGGAGCCGCCAGAATCATCATAATTAGAGGCGTATCTTGGCGGCGAACCGAAAAGCAGAGCGATCGTCCAACGGGCAACCAGAAGTTCTCGCCGCCTTCCCAGCAGAAAAAACCTATCTAAAACCGAAACAGATCGATTTCGGAGCAGAGTTTCCAGTCTCGCCACCTCGGCGTCAATTTGCTGGTTTCCTCTAAGTCGCAAATTGTGCTTGAAGAGAGAAAATGAGCCAGCCGGTTCCGCAAACGAGCCTGGTTTTTCTGTTTGCCAGGGTTCTGTTTGCCAGGGTTCTGTTTGTCCTGCTTGTGTCTCTGAATTTCCCGACTCGGGAATAACCGACCAATAAGTTTGACCCCGTGCTATTTCGCGAATTGCCGAAAGCAGAACTGTCGGTTCCGCACCCTTGGGGCAATAGCCGCTAATCCCAATTGCTTTTGCTTGTCTTAGGAGGGCGGGATTCGCCGAGGAGCTATAAAGCAAGACAGGCATTTTGGGATATTGGGTTTGTAGCTGTTGCAGAAACTCTATCTTTTCTGATTCTGCTGGCAATATTGCCTCTGCCTTAGCGTCTAAAGAGCCCCAATCAACAACTACTAAGTCTGCTGGTGGATTGCTTAGGGCTGCCCTTTCGGCAAGCTGCTCTAACGCATTAGCAATCTCGTTGGCCTGTGCCACCACTTCCAGGTCGGGTTCCCGGGATAGAAAAGCATTTAGACCCAGCATGAAGATGGGGTCGCGATCTAAGAGCAGTATTTTGACGCCGGCGGCATTGGTCATAGTTCGCGGTTCGTGTTTCGTAGTTCGCACTCACCTCTAATCAACCATGAATAACAAACCACGAATAAAAGACAGACATAAAAAATTAACTACTCAATTTCGTCAATTGGCGCGTCAATTAGCGGTGGAGTATAAGCGGGTTCTGGGGGAGTATAAGCCTATTCTGGGGGAGTATAAGCGGGTGGTGCAATATAAGCGGGTGGTGGAATATAAGCTGGTGCGGGTGGAGTATAGACCGGTTCCGGTGGGGTATAGAAGGGTTCCGACTGTTGATAGTAAGTTGTTGTTTGCCGTTCGTAAGCAGCACGTTGGGCAGCAGCTTCCCGAGCCCGGATTGCACTAAGTTGTGCCTCCCAGCGGTAGATTGCATCTTGAGCTTCGCTATACAGAGCGCGACCGGAGCCAATCTGATAAGCAGTGTCTATAGCATCTTGCAGCAATCCTCGAGCTGCCAGGGATGTGGCTTCGTCTAGAATTGGTCTATCCTCAGCAATTTGGATTTTGGCAACCCACTTAGAGATTTCATTGCCAGCCTCTTCGTACAGCGCCCGACCGGGGCCAATCTTTTCTGCAGTCTCCACAGCCTCTTTGAGATTGCCTTCTTTTGCCAGGGAGCGAGCTTTCTCCAAGATAGGTTTATCTTCTATTGTTTCTACCCGTTTTTTCCATTCGGCTATTAGAGTTTGCCCTTCTATGCGCAGAGGTCGTCCCAGCTCCACCTTACTAGCAAGAGCGATCGCCGCCTTATACCCTTCAATTGTCTCCGAGGAGGCCAAGCTTCTTGCTTGCGCCAAATAGCTGCGGTCTTCAATTTTTTGAATTTCCTTGCGCCATTCAGCAATAAGAGTTTGAGCCTGAATCCGTCTGGGTCTATCCATCTCTATCATCTCTGCTTGGTCTATAGCCAATTTCAGAGCGACCGGGTGAGCAAAACTAGCAGTTAAATTAGCCATTTGCAGCTGTACTAGGTCTTGTATTTGTTCCTCCCAGGAAGCCTGCAACTCTTGGGCTTGCTCGTATATCTGGCTTTCCGAGTCGATTTTGCCCAGAGAAGCTTGGGCTTGCCAAAAAGAAAATAGGCGTTCCGTCGGATCTGCCGTAGGAGAATCATTCTCGACCAGCGCCACCGCCTGCATTACAGTCTTCAAGTTTTCCGCCTCGCTCTGGATGGACAAGTCTGGAGGAATCCAATTTGCAGCGGCGATCGCTTTTTTCATATCTCCATTTTTCCATTGTTTTTGAGCCATATCGAGCAATTGCTGGCTCCATTTTGTCACATCTTTTTCTGCCTCTGCTTTAGTATAGGTGCTAGGGTCTATTTGTCTGGCTTCGTCGATGGAGTACACCAGATCTTCCACCCTGCCCCAACTGGCATAATACCGGGCGCTTTCCAGCTTTTTCCAAGCTTTCTCTTCCCTATCGATTTGCTCTTTGAGCTTACCGTAGCGCACCGTGCGCCAGTAGGCATTATCGACTAGCAACAGTTCCCTAGCGTGCTTGTTTGCTTCTGACCAAGACTTATTTTTCAAAGCATATTGGGCGTCGTTGTAGATATCTTTACCTCGATCCCAATCTCCTTCCCAGGTTGCCACCTTATTCATTAAGCGCTCGTAACCGGGGGATTTCTCCGGGATTTTAGCCACAATCTCCATTGCCTCAGAGCGATCGCCTCCATTAAATTTCTTATCGGCGATATCCACCATCATTTTCGCCCATTCTCCCATCAGGCTTTGTGCCTGGCCGCGCAGGGGGTGGTCCTCCGGCCACCCTTCTACCAAATCTATAGCCGCTATCAGTTTTTCCAATTCCCCTGACTTGGCGGCTGCATTGGCGCAATAGAGATGGTCCCCATCCAGAGAATTTGCAGAGAGGGTTTCGCAGTCAGTCTGTGGCGGCATAGTCAGCAATCTTTGCAAGGCGATCGCGCCAACCCCACTGCAAATCGCTA
This sequence comes from Oscillatoria sp. SIO1A7, assembly GCA_010672965.1. Classification (GTDB taxonomy): domain Bacteria; phylum Cyanobacteriota; class Cyanobacteriia; order Cyanobacteriales; family Laspinemataceae; genus SIO1A7. The sequence goes on along the minus strand of JAAHFN010000034.1, from coordinate 8,964 downwards.
GCAGAGCAAACCACCAAAGGGGCCATTTCCAAATAAATCTTAGACATTGCCCCACTACTCGACCCACATTTTTGGGCTGCTTCTTGGGACCCTTAGCCTCGGTTGTGGATTCTTCTTGATTCTCCAATAGCCCAAGACCTGTAACGGACCCTTCTCCCCCAGGGGATATGCCTATTCCACCGGACCTTCTGCGCAGATAAGCCCAGCGCAATCGGCGAGAGAGATCGTCTTTTCTCGCTGTAGAGATCGGGCTTTTGCGCCGCCTCCGAAGTCTATAGGTTCCTTCTTTGCTCTTTCGGTTAAATTTTTCTTTCATCATTCCAACAGAGCCGTGCCTCTAGGTCCGAGTACCGGGTTTGTCCTTATATACTTATTCGCGTCGAGCCAATCAAATTGCCAGTCACTTCACCACTTGTCGGGTTTGAGGACGATTTACTTTAGGGCCAAGTGCCCATTCATTGTCAAAAATCACGGGGGTCGCGCTTAGGTGTTTGCGATCGGGCTTTTTCACTCTCAAAGGTGACAAACGAAAATCGTCACGGCGAACCCGTACAACCCGGTAAGCGTCTGGTTTTCATGGGCGTAAAGAGGAAAGTACAAAAAGAGCTAGACGTTTCCCTACACCCTACACCCTACACCCTACACCCCACACCAAGCGATCGCTCTTTACGCTCTGTCCGTAGAGCTTAACCCAACAACCCCTTCCCTTGTCAATTTTGCGGCCATTCCCTACCACCTCAAAGCTTTTACCCAGTATAGAGGTGGGGTGCAATAAACACAGTAGCGATCGTATCTCGGGATAACCAAGGCATCCCGACGGCATCCCGACAGTTCCAGATGATTTCGCTGGAAAGAGAGTTGGAAATGCACTGGCTGGTAATTTCTGCGGTAGCCCCCAAACTCACCATTGTGGACTAACAAAACATCCCTTTCTTAAGTTTTTATTATTATGAATTTATTTTCTTAATTAAGCTCTAAGTTAATAAACAAGTTTCTCTGTGAATTAAGCTGCACATCTTTAGTCTTACGCTTTGAGTCCCAAGCCTTTCCATTTGATTTACCAGCTTCGCACTTATTTTTTGCTAGCAACCTAAGAATCAAGTAGAAACATTTTGCTCGGATTCCTCATTATTTTTTGTCTTTCCATAAAACTCAATCCTATAGTCGGCGATTTGCACTCCGGTTTGCCGTTCCACTTCTTCGATAAGGTCCCTAGGTAACTGGATATAAACGTCTAATAGTTGCCCGGTGTCCAAACAATTTACATGACTGTGAGAATCGCTAATATTCCCATATAAGCGACCGTCAGAGCGTTCTATACATTCAATGATACCCTGGCTATATAGGGCCTCTAGGTTTTGATAGACTGAGGTATGACCAATGGCCTTGCCCGCTTGATTTAAGCGATCGTAGATTTCTCTTGCCGATAGATGTTCTTGTACTTGCCAGAGCAGCTCCAGAATAAAACGGCGCTGACGCGAGAGGCGCATCCCCAGAACTCGGCATTGATTCAAAGCATCTTCTAACGATCTAATTGGTTTCACGGCGGCAGCCTCCGGAATGCAAGTGTTTTTTATAGGTTAGTTGATGAAAACCATTGGATGGGACACCTACTAGCTCTTAACTGTAACGATAGATTCTATCTTAGGTTACCTATTCTTTGGTCCCTTGCATTTCTTGGTTTAGATTCTGCCCAAACATTGGCATTATCATTTCCTTACAGAAGCGCTCTCTCGGGCTAGGATGTTGATTTTTGAGGATTTCCCCCCTAAGCGAAAGCCCCAACCATTGGGCTTTTTGGCTCCCTTGTGGGAAAAGCGCCCAAGTAAGCTCGCACGAAGAGCGATCGCGCCTTCAGGTACAATACAGACAGCACTTACGCAAATTATAGGATCGACAGTTTAGGCGAAGAGTGCTAAAAGGCGCACCCTACTATAACTTGCCTTCTGCGTAAGTCCTGACAGAAATACTCCCTTACTAAAATTTCTGGAAATTACCCATATCTAAAGCGTGCCAATGGCAACAATAGTCATAAACTCTGAGATAGTAGTTAATTTGGACCTGTCTCCCGCTGAAAGTGCTATTGAAAAGTTTTTAGAGGACCCAAATTCAGTTAAGACCTCTGAGGGACTGCGCTTTTCCATTAACTACCCCCTGGAACCGTCAGATCCTCGCGAATTATCGGAAATACCAGAAATTCGTCTCTGGTTTATTCGTCTGGATGCTCGCTATCCTTGGTTGCCGGTATTGCTGGATTGGAAAGCAGGAGAACTAGCTCGCTATGTCGCGATGCTGGTGCCCCACGAGTTTAATCGCACTCAGGGTATTCTGTATAACCCAGAGGCTTTGGAAATTTTTGTGATGGGAAAGATATTCGCGATAGCTCTTTGGCTTCAGGAACGGGGACTCCCCAGTAAATCCCAACTCACATCAATGGTTCAACTGCTTGGCTACGATATAGATGAAAAACTGTTCGATAAGCTACAAAAAAACTAACGTAATTCCCAAAGATCGCTCTATGGCTTTTTTGAAATGGTGTTTTAACTGGCTTTACAAGAGCGTCTGGGCAGGAGAATCGCGTAGTGCGATCGCTGGCTGTCCCTCGATTAAAAATTTCGTAGCGTCAAATCTACCCAAATCTTGGCTCCGTTGCTTCAAAAGCGCGCTTCTGACAGCAATCTGTTTTTGCTTTCTGGCCATGCCACCAGCCCTAGCCAGTCTTAACGACGATCGTTTTGATGGCAATATTTATGCCCTCTATGGAGGGAATGGCTCTCTGGTGCCTCCCAAAGTAAACCTAGAAAAAGCTCTCAAAAGAGAGGATAAAGCAGCATTGTTGGTATTTTATCTCGATGACAGCAGCGATTGTAAGCAATATGCAACTGTGGTATCTCAGTTACAGGCATACTACGGCCGCGCAGCGGATTTTATTCCTATTAACGTAGATGCTATTCCAGTTAAAACTACATACGAGCCATCCGAGCCTGGTTATTACTACCAAAATGTAGTTCCTCAAACTGTTTTGATAGACCAGTCGGGCAAAGTAGCCTTCAATGGCAAAGGACAGGTTCCGTTTGAGGAGGTAGATGATGCCTTCCGAGAAGTGTACGACCTGCTACCAAGATCTCAATCCCTAGAGCTGAAGAGAAAACCCATTAACGAACTGAATACCGAGTTGGTTACAGACTCGTAAAAGGGCGAGTATGTTTAGGGATTAGGACTTGGCTAAACCCGAGATCGGCCAGGAAGGAAACGCTATAAAAATATCCTCCTGGCTATGGCATAAATCGTATCTATAGCAATATTTGCCATGTTTTTTTATGAAAAGCAGCAAGGATTAGGACTATAAATATAATATGACTGTTTTTCATTTTAATTTTTTAAAAAAACAACAGTTATATATAGATGAATGTAGGGTGTAAAATGCGCCTCCGATCTAGAACTTGTAATGTAGGAGGAGAAATATAGCATTTCTAAAATTAATGTGAGGTTATCTGGGGCCCGCGCATCCCACTACGGGGGTTGTCGTTCGGGTCGCCGAGATTGTCTTGGGGATGCTGTCGCCCCTAAGCCCTCCAAGGCGATTGTTCATTACACTTATTTGAGAAACGCTATACAAGAAAAAATTTAATTAACACTAATTTAACTATGTGATATAAATAAAAACAACAAGAACTTTACGATTTAAAATAGAGACAAGGAATCATGGGATAAAAAAAGCGATAGAGATTCAATTAATTGTATGTCCTATACCACAGAGGAGCTAATTAAAATAATAGAGGAGGAGCGCAAAGCCTGTCTAAAGGGTGAGCGCCTAAACTTGAAAGCTAGGGTTTATGAGGTTAACCCAATCGTTGACAAGTTTTTTAAGCCGGAAGGAATCCAAAAATTCACGGCGTATCAAGATTTTAAAGAGACCGTTCATCGCTACCAACACGAACATCAAGTATCTGGTATTGTGTGGCGTAGCATTTTGGTGGGCAGTCAAGCTATTCGTTTTCCCACAGTGCATTATCAGCTTGCTGCTTTACCGAGCGATCTAGAATTGCTAGGACTTGCTAAGGGAAAAGTTCTGGAATTTTGGCAGGCAACAACAGCAGAAATGGACTTGTACCTGGCCACAAATGCGGGTAAAGAGTATCGGCAAATTAGCCCAACGGATGTAGAGGCGATCGCTACAGGAACAGAATGGGCTAATCTATATAAATGGGAAAAAAATACTGATTTTCTGGAAATTGTCCTCCAACTTGGCTGGGGTCAGCCTGCCTCGGCTTCTTACCGTCAGGGATGGCCGGACAATGGTAGCGAGTATATTCACGCAGTTAAGCCCGGACGCCAACCAATTTGCTAAATTTCCATTGAACGTAGCGATCGCATCACCAAAACTCATTGTCAATCTCCTTCATTTTTGCAGCTTAGTTACAAGCTTGTTACAGTTAAGTAATTTTTGTGAATAAATGACAGGGGTGATGGTACAATTTTCACAAGTAGAAATGACAGGGGTGATGGTACATCAAGATACCAAAACAAGCCGAAGTACAAAACAAGGTTTAAGCTTGATATACTATCATTGGGTTTTCCATTAAAAACTGGGAGAGTCCATTGTTTGGTGACTGCGAAGTGAAAACAGGGTTTTGCTGGCTGCCTGTGGATTCAATTAGCGCTATTGTTAGCAATAGATGACATCTTGGGGATGCGAGTTTCCCATCTAGAGATAAACTAACGTGGGTATCCTCCTCGAAAGATATTAACTCTATAATGGAGCCCATACCAAACGGGGGATATAAACCGCATCAATCGCTTGTTCTTAAAAGTAATCTATCGTCCTATAGCTGTGCTATAGTTACCGCGACTATTGTAGCGGCGGGCAAGTTCTAGCCTAACTCAATTTTCAAATAAATAATTAAGGCAGAGCTACCTGTTAAAAATCAATATAGTTAATAGGGGTGCATTGTTGGCTCTCTTGGATCTTTGTTGGCGCAGCCCAAACAAACGAGAAAACTAAAGAATTGCGAGGCTCTACCGTAATTATTTGGTATCCTCTATAACAATAGGACATTTTTTAAATGGCAACGGTAGAATAAGGGTTTCGGACTCTAATATTCCCCCAGTCGCCAAGGGTAGAATGCGGGTTTCATCCGTTAGCCTAAAAACTGTCGGACTATTGCTATAAGTTTTTATACTTAAATCCAAGGGAGCCCATGTGTTAAAGAGCATATCTATTAAAAATAGCAGCATCAAGAGTTGAACTACTTCGCTCGGTGCGTACCAAAAAGAAATGGACAAAGATAAGCTGGATATAAGGGCTCCAATTTTCGGTCAGCTTCTTGGTCGCGGAACTGGAGTGGGGTGGCTGCGGGTAGCTATTTTGGCGCTCCTCGATAGCTTGGTTCTGGTTCTTGCATGGGGTTTGGCCGATAAATTGGGAAAAGACACGGAAGTTTGTTTTCTCCTATTGGGTTGTCAAGATTGGTTTGAATTTCTGCTGACGATTTTGGTCACTACAATTGGTATTGGTGCGGCATCAGGAATTTATGGAACTGACGATCGGCGGAGGGGGTACTTTAACCTGCTCAAATCCCTCACCCTGTCTCAGAGCGTTTTATTAGTTATCGGTTATCTTTACGAGCCAGAAGCGGTAATATCCCGGTCAACCTTCTTGTTATCCTGGTTGTTCACTTTAAGTTTTGTTTTTGCAGAGCGATCGATCCTGCATCTAGCTATCTTGCAACTTCGGAATCTGGGAAAAATACGTCAATCAGTTTGTCTCCTGGGTCAAGCCAACGATATCAAAAAATCAGAAAGCATCCTAGCTAAGACTAAACAATTTGAAATTCGGCACCAAGAAGATCTATCTTTGAGAGACAGTAGAGATAAAGATTGGTCGGATACGATCGCTAGATTGCGAGAAAAACAGGTAGATGAAGTGTTTCTTTGCTCGCAACTGTCAGTAGAAGGGCAGCTTTTCCTTTACTGGGAATTGAAGACCGCTGGGATTCATTTGAGACTTTTACCTGTAGGGATACAATTACCCATTCAGGCATCCGAAATTAAAATGGTGAACGGCATACCGACGATGCGTTTCCGTTCTCCGCCGATAATAGGAGGGGATTATTGGCTCAAGAGGTTAATAGATTTGGCGATCGCCAGCATAGTTTTGATATTAGCAAGCCCGGTTTTCATACTGCTAGGAATTTTAATCAAAATAGACTCACCTGGCGCTGTATTTTACAAGCAGACCCGCGTTGGTATTAAGGGCGATCGCTTCAAAGTCTGGAAGTTCCGCACAATGGTGCAAAATGCCGAAGCCTTACAAAAACAACTAGAAGCCCACAATGAAATGAAAGGGGGCGTGATGTTTAAAATGAAAGACGACCCCCGCATTACTCGCATAGGCAAGTTTATGCGCCGTTATAGTTTGGACGAACTGCCTCAAATTTTTAACGTTTTTCGGGGCGAAATGAGTTTAGTCGGTCCGCGTCCCTTTCCCCTCCGAGACGTGGAGAGGTTTTCCGAGCATCACTTCATCCGCCAAGAAGTTTTGCCCGGTATTACAGGTCTCTGGCAGGTTTCCGGTCGTTCCGAAGTGGTAGATTTTGACGATGTTTTCCGCCTGGACATGACCTATATTCAAAACTGGTCGGTGGGTCTGGATTTCCAGATTTTATTTATGACAATCAGAGCTGTTCTAGGTAAAAAGGGCGCGTACTAAGAGTCTTTCAAGAGTGAATTGAGGCAGTTAATTAAGAAATTGATAATGGGCATTGCTGGCGGCTTAATATTGCTGGCAGCTGCTAGCAATTGCACATTTCAACCTAGCCCTTGGATTTTGAGATGAATACGGTAAATGCTAGATTTTGCAGTAATGTAAAGAGTCTTGTAGTCACTATCGCCCCATGCTAAGTTGCTAGGAATGGTACTTTAATGGTGCCCAAAAAATTGCCTAACGGTGAAAAAATCGATATACCTCCAGGCATTGTACAGTAAACATTGCCTCGCACATCTACTTTCATTCCGTCTGGAGCACCTACTTTACTGGATGTTTTAAGTTGGGCAAAAATATGCCCATTAGTTAGAGTACCGTCTGGCTTCACATCAAAAACGCGAATGTGACGTTTTTTGAAATCACTAATGTACAATTTTTTCTCATCTGGTGACAAGGAAATACCATTCGGATGTACAAAGTCCTTAGCTAGCAGAGTCAATTGACCATTCGGTGCTAGTCGGTAAACACCATAGACGTCCAGTTCTGGAGAATGTTTTTGGAGGTTGTAGTGTTCTAGAAATTTAAGACTGTAGCAAGGGTCAGTAAAATAGATACTTCCATCTGACTTAACTACCAAGTCATTGGGGCTGTTGAGATGTTTTCCCTGATAGCGATCGGTAAGTGTAACTATAGAATTGTCTTTATGAGTAAGCGATATACGGCGGCTAGCATACTCAGCACTGAGCAAGTTACCCTTCATATTCAGGATATTGCCATTGGCATTGTCAGAAGGGTTACGAAATACCTCTACCTCTAGTTTTCCCTTGGCAGTCCACAATTTATAGATAGTGTTGGCGGGAATATCGCTAAACAGTAAGAATCCCGCATCGTTCCAAACAGGCCCCTCTGTAAACTGAAAGCCTGTGGCAATCCGTTCTACCTGGGCGCTCTCATCAATAATTGCTGTTAAGCTGTCAGCAAAAGCCCTAGTCGGGAGTGTGACTAACACAGTTAACAACAACAAGAAGTAAATAAGTTTATGCATGATAATAATCTGATTATTTTTGTTTTTAATTCAATAGAGTTATAATCTAATTGGGGACAAGAAAGACATAACTTTCTGTGAGATAGATTCAGGAGTGTCAAGAGTTGTATCAATAAATAGGGTTTTGGTGGAAGGAAGGGCTTCTAATACAGATCGTGCTGCCAACGGATCGTAGTTTTTTTGTTCCTCTAAGATAATTTTTAAGCGATCGCGAAAGTCACTGAGAGAGTAGTGGCCTTGATTAAGTTGAGTTAAAATCTCTGTTCTTTCTTCTGGTGAAAATAAATTGACAGCTTCTGGCACACCTAATTGTGCAAAACTACTAATTTTATTTTCATTCTTGTTATCTGCCGAGCTAGATTGCCCAATGCGATCGAACGAATCGTTACGAATTAAAAAGCGTTCCAATCGGACGCGGTTAGGAGCTTCCAAAACGACAAACTGAGCCTTTGGCAGCATTTGAGTGGCTCTTCCGGTCGTTCTATGCACTTATCAATAGCTAAAGTGCCAGTTTAGCAAACAACGTATTTTAAAGTTTTCATAATTTCTAAAGCCATAACCTGCTCTTTTTATTACTTTTAGCTTGTTGTTTATTCCTTCCACCACTCCATTAGTAGTTCTGTTTTCAAAGTAACCAACTATCTCTGCAAACCAACGCTTTAATGTTCCGATAAAATCTGGATAATGAGCTAGAGCTTTCTCGATCCAATCTGCTATTTTAAATGCTCCTGAATAACAGTCATCTGTCTCAGGGCAAACGCATCTAAATAAGTTTGACTTTGTACAAAGAAAGTGCCTTGTTTTAAAATTAAAATTATCATGTGTTTAGGGGTGTTTCTTAATAAAAACCGCATACAGGCTTGTTCAACCTGTTAATAATCGTTAGTTTGACTAATTAGTCAAACTAACGATCGCGTAATTATAGCATTATAGGATGAAATTTTATCAATTAATGCAAGCTTATTTCAAGAGCGCTTTTGTCAGGAAACACAACCAGCAGCTAAAATGGAGAGCAAATAATCGTTATCCATTGCTGCTCTATAACGTTTCATTTTTTTGCTAGCTTTATAACTATTTTCTCTATTAAGTAAGTTTAATGCTATCCGACGCAATAAAGCAAAATTTTCTGGAGATCTATCTTTACGGATGCGACTTGCATCTTCTTTGAAAGTTACATCTAGAGTCCAATGTAATTCATTTTCAATTCCCCAAT
>JAAHFN010000033.1:6007-83180 GCA_010672965.1 Oscillatoria sp. SIO1A7 | reverse complement strand
GTGGGGTTTGGGGTGTGGGTTGTGGGGTGTGGGTTGTGGGGTGGGGGGTGTGGGTTGTGGGGTGTGGGGTGTGGGGTGTGGGGTGTAGGGCGTGGGGTGTAGGGTGTGGGGTGTAGGGTGTGGGGTGTAGGGTGTAGGGTGTGGGGTGTAGGGTGTGGGGGCGCAAAGATCGCTGCGATTCAAAGAAACCGGGTTTCTAATATAGCATTTCTCAAATTGATGTGAGGTTGCCACCGGCGTTGCATCCGAGGACGGAGGTTGTCGTTCTACGGCCGAGACTGTCTTGGGGATGCTGTCGCCCCTACATTTCCCATCCCGATCGTTTATTAAACTTATATCAAATCCGCTTCCGCTGTTCTATAAATCCCGTAGGGGCAATCCCAAGAGCGTTCGCGTTGGCGGAGCCTGCGCGACAGCGCATAGCGTCTCCCAATGCGAGAATCGCCCCAGACATTCCCGGCGCGGCCGGGGCGGGCACGGGGAACCCCTACAGATACTGTGACTCTTTAACCGGATTTGATATTATTTGAGAACCGCTATATTCAATACCTTCGCCAAAACGCTTTTTTAAAATAAAATAGGCGATCGCTCCTTTGTGTTGTGTGCGATCGCAACCCACAGCCAATGCCCTCCCGAGCTGGTCGTTGCGCCCAATGTCCCAATAATTTTTCGACTTATAGCTAGCAACTAAAAACCCGGTTTCTTCGATTCGAGAAACCGGGTTTCGTCAGATTAGCATCCTATAGGACGTTTCGGGTTAGAGGATAGAACAGGGAACGGGGAACCCGAATTGACCGGCGTTCTAGTGCAGCGCGGCAGAAATAATAAGCGATCGCTCTTTTGCGATCGGGAGCCAGGGTCTAAAGGAATGCGCGAATTTTTAATGCGTGAATTTTGAATGAGAGCTAGAAGGCACTAGGAGCAGCCTTTAACCCAGCCTTTCCGGTACAACACGGGACAATTGTGAGTCACGAGCGACTTTGCTTCCTCAAGTTTGCCAGCCTTACCGAGACTCTTCCAAGCGGGAGCGCATACCTTCACATTTGTTGTTCCCCCATCGGTGGGCAAGCGCCACTCCTTTCGGTACATGACAGAGCAATCGTTCTTAACTAAGGTTTCAAGGTCTCCAAGCTTGCCTGCTTTCCCAATAGCAATGTATGCATCTTTGCAACCTGGAATCATGTAGTCTGCATAGGCATTGCTTCCGTACAGAAAGCTAAGGCAAGACAGGCAAAACGCAACAAAAAGGATTTTCAGTTTCTTTGCGGTCATTTGTTTGTTAGTCTTATGGTAATTTTTCTCGCTTAGTGGCTATTCTAAGCTGCGATCGCATTTTAACTACATATTGGCAAACAAATATCTCTTCCGGCTGCACTCGTCCAAAGAAGGGGCTCAGGACGAGCTAGAAGCTGCAAATTAGGGACCCATAGCGGCGCGATCGCTCTCTGTAACATTAGGCTATACAAAAATGCAGAAGTTGCAGAAGTTCCAGAAAGTACAAAAAATTTTTGCCTAAAATGTTGAAATTCCAGAAAAACCGTGTTAACATGGTTTATAGCTCCCTAGAGGGGGGCAAAAACAAGGGCCAGGTTTTTAAACCGTGACCCTTTGACATGTGAAGGAAGTAAAAGTATAGCAAGGAGGGTATTTTCAGTCAAAGGAGTCTTTCCCTCAAAAAACCCCGGCGGCAATGGAGTAGAGCAAAAGGCTCTTGGACAACAAAGTCCTTTTACATACTCCAATAGCTAACCGGGGGGGAATATAGCCCACCGTTGACCCGCCGATTTTGCACCATCTCGCGGCAGCGGCTGGGTTCCCTTGAGGGAAATTCGCCTTTTTTTTCTACAATTGACCGACATTAGGCCGCCAAAATTAGGCCGGAAGTCTCGATCGCGGGCGCGACGAACTAGCGACCGTCGCAGATAGCTCTAGCTGATGGGTCCCTTGGGTGTATTTGCACCAGGGAGGAAACTGGGCGAGACCTCCTTGCTTTTTTTGGATTTTACAACGACTTGCCTCATTTTGCACGCGCTCTCCCGCCGGACGGAGCCGAGACAAACGAGCGATCGCGCTGATGAGCAATTGGCCGCTCGGATTCGAGGGCTATTTTTTATTTGAAAATAGGCGATCGCGGGTAACGGATGTTGGCAGCAGATGGGTAACGGATGTAGCGGATTTAACAGATGGCTGGTTCTACGCTTGTTTTAAATTCGGAGATAGGCGGTTTTCAAATTGATGTGAGGTTTCTGGGGCGAAGCATCCCAATACGGAAGTTAGCGTTCGGAGCTAAGAGATAGTTGCGGGGATGCTGTCGCCCCTACAAACTGTGACCGTTTAACCGGATTTGATATAATTAATTAATCTAAAAATTCAAAATTCAAAATTCAAAATTCAAAATTCTCAAGCTAATAACTCTCAAGCTAATAACTCAAAACTCTCAAGCTAATAACTCAAAACTCAAAACTTTCGGTAGCACGACGAACGAGTTGGCCGGGGACGACTCGCTGAGCGCCGCCGGTGACAATGGAATCGCCGGCTTGAATGGTGCCGCGTACTAAAACGCGATCGCCGTTAGCGTACAAAACTTCTAGATCTCGCTGCTCGACAATATAGATCTGAGTCGAAGGATTTTTTGCTTTTATTGCCCTTATTGTTTCTGTTGCTTCTGCCTCTGCTATCTCGGCCAAAGCATAACAAGACCACAATCCCCGCTCCCCTTGCACCAGGGCGGCTGTCGGCAACCAATAACCTACGGTCGGAATCCCTTGGCTCAGCTCTAAGCGAGCAGTTTGTCCCGGTGCCACCGTCCCTAAAACGGCGCTATCCAAAATTAAAATAGCGGTCTGAGTCCGGGTACTGGAATCCAGTTCTGGCAGAATCGAAGCAACTCGGGCTAGATAGCTTTCCTCGCCAATTTTTATCGGCCATTTGCTGCCAATTGGCAACTGGGAAATAGCCGAAGCGGGAATGCCAATTCTAACTTCAACCGCTTTCTGCTCGACAAGGCGCAAGATTGCCTGACCTTGAGAAACCACAGTCCCTTCGTCCAGTCGGCGGGCAGAAATAATGCCGGAAAAAGGGGCGGTAAGAACGCTTTTTTCTATGTCAATTTTGACGCTAGCGATGCTTGCCTCTTGCTGCTGAACTAAGGCTCGGGCGGCGGCGATAGTTTCCTGACGAGTTCCGGCGAGCAATTCGTCCAACTGGCTTTGGGCTTGGTCGAGACTGGCTCGGGCGGCGGCAATTCGCTCGGGACGGGTTCCGGCGAGCAATTCTTCGAGTCGGCTGTCAGCTTCGTCCAGGCGAGCCCGGGCCGCAGCGATAGATTCCGGCCGAGTTCCGGCGAGCAGCTCGTCCAACTGGCTGTTGGCTTCGTCGAGGCGAGCTTGCAGGGCTCGGACTTCTGTATCCAATTGGTCTAGCTGCTCCCGAGAAATGGCACCTTCGCTGTAGAGAATTTGGCGGCGATCGCGTTGCAAGCGGGCGAGTTTTAGCTGCTCTTCTATATTATTAAGAGCCGCTCGGGCACCATCAATATTTTCGCTCCTAGGTCCTGCTTGGAGTTCTTGCAACTGAGCCAAAGCGCTATTTTGCTGGGCACGGGCTGCGGCAATGTCTTCGCTTCTGGCTCCGGCTTGCAATTCCTCTAATTGAGCCCGAGCCCGATCGCGGTTCGCTCTGGCCGCAGCGATCGCCTCAACTCGCGGCCCAGCCTCCATTTCCCGGAGCTGAGCAACGGAGCGATCGCGTCCCGCCAGCAATTCCTGCTGTCTGGCTTGGAGATTGCTGGTGTCTAGATAGGCAAGCTCCTGCCCGACCCCGACCCAATCTCCTTCATCTACTGCGATCGCCATTAATTTGCCCCCGCGCTCGAAGCCCAACTCGCTAGCACGGAGGCTTGCGACTTCTCCGGTATAGCTTCGCGACACTTGATAGGAAGTTACTGGCTCTATTCTTGTAGTCTGGACTGGAAGTATAGCGATCGCCCTATTGCTTGCAGGCTCTGGAGTTTGGCTCGTTTGCTCCTTTGCGGCAATAGCAAAACCCGATAGCAGCAGGATTGCTCCTGCCGATAGCAATAAAAAACGCTGCAGGGGAAAACGGTTGCGAGCGATCGGCGGGCTCTGACTCTCTAGGGGGCTTTCTTGAGGGATAACTTTTGATTCCGGCGCTTGAGAACTCACTGCGGTAAACCTCCGATTGGTCCCAATCTACAGCTTAACCGATATAGCAGTAAGCAGTCAGCTATCAGCAGTCAGCTATCGGCACAAGCATTGCTCTTTGCGTAGCTTTGGCAAACTTTCAGCGTCCTAGCCTTACTGCGTAGTGCTATATTCAATAGATAATTGGTCCTATTTAGGCTCCAAAATACCCAACAAGTTTGTATTCAACAAGTTGAGTACGATCGATCTTAATATATACTCAACTTGTTGAGCATGTCAATATATAAGGAGACTTCTGGAAAAGAAAATACCGCTTCCCCTCCCGAGAGGGGGCCAAAGAGCTGCGATCCATAAGGTACTTTTATTACCAGAAATCTCCTAAACCAATTAGGGCGCGATCTGTGGGCTGCATGGGTTTCTGGGGCGAAGCATTCCAGTACAGTAATTTTTTCTTATAGCCCAGGTTTATCTCGGGAATGCTGTCGCCCCTACACCTATTGCGAGGGTCTATCCCCAATGCCTGGGTTTCTGGGGCGAAGCATTCCAGTACAGTAATTTTTTCTTATAGCCCAGGTTTATCTCGGGAATGCTGTCGCCCCTACACCTTATTGCGAGGGTCTATCCCCAATGCCTGGGTTTCTGGGGCGAAGCATTCCAGTACAGTAATTTTTTCTTATAGCCCAGGTTTATCTCGGGAATGCTGTCGCCCCTACACCTATTGCGAGGGTCTATCCCCAATGCCTGGGTTTCTGGGGCGAAGCATTCCAGTACAGTAATTTTTTCTTATAGCCCAGGTTTATCTCGGGAATGCTGTCGCCCCTACACCTATTGCGAGGGTCTATCCCCAATGCCTGGGTTTCTGGGGCGAAGCATTCCAGTATAATAATTTTTTCTTATAGCCCAGGTTTATCTCGGGAATGCTGTCGCCCCTACACCTGTTTCTGGGGCGAAGCATTCCAGTATAATAATTTTTTCTTATAGCCCAGGTTTATCTCGGGAATGCTGTCGCCCCTACACCTTATTGCGAGGGTCTATCCCCAATTCCCAATGCCCAATGCCCCAATTATTAATTTCGAGAGGGCCTGATGACCTTGACCCATACTATTTTGGCTGCGATCGCCTCGGAACCCCAAACAGGCTACGACTTATCGAAAAGATTCGATGATTCCGTCGGCTTTTTCTGGAAAGCCAGCCAGCAGCAAATTTATCGGGAACTCGCCAAAATGGAGGATAGAGGTTTGCTTAGCTCGGAAATCATCCCTCAAGTCGGGCGTCCTGCCAAAAAACTTTATTCTCTGACCGAGGAAGGGCTTCGAGAACTCAAGACCTGGATTGTCCAACCTTCAGACCCGATGGCAATTCGAGAGGACTTATTAGTCAAAGTCATGGCTGGGCATTTAGTCTCGCGAGAGGAAATCTTGCAAGAATTGCAGCATCGCCGCCAAATCCACGCCCAGCAACTGTCGATTTACCGGCATAAAGAAAAAACAATTTTTGGCAACCTCGCCAAACTTCCTTTAGAAAAACAATGTTTGTATTTAACCCTGCGTCGGGGAATTCTTTATGAGGAAAACTGGGTCGCTTGGTGCGATGAAGCTATAGAAATTTTAGAGCGATAGGCAAGCAAGAAGCTTTTAGCGTTTTTAGCTTAAGGTGACTTCTGGGAAAGTACCGGCCTGGCGGGAGGCGACAAGGAAATTAAAGTTCCCCTCCCAGGAGGCCTCCCAGGAGGGGGATCGGAGGTGATATTAGCATGGGTATCTTTACGATCGTAAGTCACCTAAACTCAAAGCTTCTGTGGGCGATCGCGGAGGAAAAAATATTGCTATTCCTAAGAAGCAACAACAGTGCGATCGCGTCCTTGTTTTTTAGCTTGATACAAAGCAGCATCGGCTGCTTGAAGAAGGCTCGATCCAGTAACGCCATTTTGGGGAAAAATAGCAACACCCAAGGAAAGAGAAATCTGACCGAGAAACTGTTGGCGATGCTCTAACTTCAAGGCTTTGGCTCCTTTGCGCAGCTTTTCGGCTCGCTCCCGAGTCACCGACAAAGGAGCTTCGGGTAGAATTAGGGTAAACTCCTCGCCGCCGTAGCGACAGGCAATATCGGATACCCGAATGCATGCCTGCAACAACTCAGCTAACTCCCGCAGCAAGACATCTCCTGCTTGATGGCCGAAGCTGTCATTAAAACGCTTAAAGTGATCCACATCGAGCATAATAATACCAATAGGCTGGCGGTTGCGCTCGGCGCGGCGCACTTCCCGCTCCAGAGATTCTTCCATATAGCGCCGATTAAACAAACCCGTAAGCGGGTCGCGGATACTTTGGTTTTTCAGACTTTCCCGCAGTTTTAAGTTAGCAAAAGCTACCGCAATTTGTCGGGCGACAATATTGGCCAAGCGCTGTTTGCCCTCGGTCAATCGTCCCGGAACTGAGGAACTCAAATGCAGCACCCCCAATATTTCCCCTTGTGCCGCCATCGGAATGTCAATATATTCCGCAGTCTCGGAGCGCAGATGCCCGCAACGCAAGCCGGTACTGGAATTGCCGACAAAATACGGTTGACCGCAGCGCAATGCCAAACATCGGTCGGGGTCGAATACTAGCTCGCTGCTAAAGGGCTCGCCCCAAGTCACTACAGATTCGACGAGATTTTTAGAATCGCTTAGGGCAAATATCCCACCGCTAGTTTGGGGAAAGAAGCTTTGAATCATGGGAGGAACTACGGTGCATGCTTCTTCTACGGTTAAGCAAGCTTGGAGCAGGTCGCTCATGTAGTTGAGCCCAATGATTTCGGCATTCGCTTCCGAGAGGTTAGAGTTTGCCAGAGAGAGTTTTTGCACCAGCTTTTCCCGCTGATAAGTGCGATTCAGGGAAACCGCCAAAGTGGTAACGGGAATACTGGTCCATAACAGTCCGCTCAGTAATGGCAGCCAAGCCAAGCCGCTCGATTGTTTCTGGGGGTATTCTGGGGAAGGCAGCAGCAAGACAGACCATTGGCGATCGCCAGCATTCAAATACCGAACATTGGTATCGAGGGTTTCCGACGGGCAAGAAGAGTTTACAGAATCTGTCTTCACCTGCCGCGTCTTCGACTCGTAAAATGCTAGGAATCGGTTACCCATAGAGGCACTCTCGTCGTAGAGGCAAAAATCAATCTCCCCTAATTCGACTCCGCTTACGGATGCTTTCACCAAATCGGCAACGCTCAAAATCCCTAAGACAAATCCCCTCAGTTCCCATTTGGCCAGGTCTCCGATCGCAGTTAAATTTTGTAGATTCGTCGAAAAGCTGACAGAACTCGGAGCTGCATGGGCGGGCATTAATCCCAAAACTCTGACTCCCCTCGGTAGCTGGATGCGCTCGGTCACCGTCAATTCTCCAGTTTCTCGGGCTCGCGCCAGAGCTACCTTAGTCGGATCGTCGGCAAAAGCAACAATTTCCAAAACTGTCTGCTGCTTGGGTAGGCGATCGCCTGCCACCCATATCAAAGTCTCAATGCTGCGATGCCTCGCTCTGATATATGCCGCAAGTTCGCCAAAGCTCTGCTCGTTGCCTTGTTGCGATAATCCTTGGAATTGGCTAATTGTCTGGAGCGCCTCAAAATCCCTGTTCAGGCGCTCCTGCAGAGCATCAGCCAGTTGCTCTGTACGGTGTTTGATTTCAATTTGCCTGCGTTCCTCGTCCCAATTCCCTACAATTACGCCGGTAGCGATGGAAAAAACTATCCCCGCGCATAGAGTTAACCCTATACCAGTGGGTATAAGAGGATATACAAACGCCACCCCGATTGCCTTTCTAAGCCATTCCCTCTTGCCAGTCATCCTTACCGCTTTATTTGATCTTTATTGTTATAGTAATTTCCCTTATAGGAGTGCAACTTCCTAGGGTTGCACTCGACATTGCACCCTTCTATTAGATTATGATGACTCCAAAAATCCCAGACAAGTTTAAAGTTTTTATAAAGTAAATGTCTTACATACCGCGCAGCTTCTTTACTCATGCTACAACCTAAAGTTTTTGTCACGCGCCGCATTCTCGATGCGGGACTAGAATTACTCCACCAGAATTATAACCTTGAAGTTTGGCCCCATCAAACACCGCCCCCTTACGAATTATTGCGAGAAAAAGTCAAACAGGTGGATGGTTTGCTCTGCTTGCTAACCGATCGCATAGATAGTTCGCTAATACAAGAGGCTTCATCTCTAAAAGTCATTAGTCAAATGGCAGTTGGCTATGACAATATAGATATTGTAGCGGCGACCGCACGCAGTATTCCCGTCGGTCATACCCCCGGTATTCTCACCGATGCTACTGCTGACTTTACCTGGGCATTATTAATGGCAGCGGCGCGAAGAGTCGTAGAAGCAGATAGCTTTGTTCGCGCTGGCAAATGGCTAACTTGGGAGCCTAGTTTATTGCTCGGAGCGGATATTGCTGGAGCGACTCTCGGGATTGTCGGTTTCGGACGGATTGGCCGAGCCGTTGCTCGTCGTGCTAAAGGATTCGATATGCGAATTTTGTATTGCAGCAGGCAGCGGCATGACTCGGAAGTGGAGCGATCGACAGGGGCAGAATATGCCGACCTGGATGTCCTGCTACGGGAATCGGATTTTGTCACGATTCACGCCGCGCTCTCGGAGTAAACCTACCATCTTTTTGGCGATCGCCAATTTCAATTAATGAAGCCGGAAGCGATTCTTATCAATGCTGCTCGGGGGTCTATAGTAGATGAAGATGCCTTATATCGCGCCCTAATTAACCGCGAAATTGCAGCGGCAGCTCTAGACGTTACCGAACCGGAACCAATTAAAAGCGATAGTCCTTTGCTCAAGCTGGACAATGTAATTATCGCACCACATATAGGCAGTGCTAGCTATCGAACGCGATCGAAAATGGCCGAGCTAGCCGCGCAGAATCTACTCGCCGGATTACAGGGTTCGCCCTTACCTCATTGCGTCAATCCCGAAGTATATATAGGACTTACGCATTGACTCTACTAACCGGGCAACCACGGGGGGATTGCCCCTACAAAACACTAGATCTGGATGTTTTGCGTAAGTCCCGATATAGCAGTTAGCAACTAGCTTAGAGTAACTCTCTTCGCAACATTGTTTTCCAATACCCAATTCTACCTACCCACACCGCCCGCAACCCACGCACACCGCAGGAGGGGAGTGCCAATGCCCAACGCCCAATTCCCAATTCCCAATTCCCAATTCCCGATGCCCAATCTATTAAAATATCTATTATTTATAGTTGCTTTTTTTGCTTGCGGCCTACCCGCCAAAGCTCAAATAACGCCGGACGCGACTTTACCAGTAAACTCTACCATTACCTCCAACGGCAACAGCATTAGGATTGAAGGAGGAACGAGTGCGGCAGGCAAATTGTTGCATAGTTTCCAGGAATTCTCGGTTCCGACAGGAGGGGAAGCATTTTTCAATAATGCCGCGACTGTAGAGAATATCTTTAGCCGAGTTACTGGGGAGAATATCTCGAACATTGACGGGATTATTAGGGCGAATGGCAGTGCTAATTTGTTTTTGTTAAATCCCAATGGGATTGTCTTCGGAAGCAATGCTCGCCTGAATATAGGCGGTTCGTTTTTGGGGACTACTGCCAATAGCATTATCTTTGAAAACGGTTTGGAATTCAGTGCCAGTTCTCCAGCAGAGCAAGAAGCATTGCTTACTGTGAACGTACCAATTGGCTTGCAATTTGGCGGGGGAACGGGAGATATTGCCGTATCTGGCCCGGGACACGGCTTGGAGATTTCTTTTATGTTTCCCACCAATACTTCATCGCTTCCCCCCGGATTGGCGGTAGCGACGGGTCGGACGCTCGCCCTAATCGGCAATAACATTAGCGCAGACGGGGGACTGATAAGAGCGCCCGGAGGTCGGGTAGAGTTGGCAGGAGTCGAGCAGGGACGGGTTTTTTTCTCCTTGGCAGATGCCAGCTTTAGCTACGATCGCGTAGCCCAATTTGGCGACTTGTTTCTAGATCGCCAAAGTTTAGTAAGTGTTAGTGGAGCCCCTAGCGGCAGCATTAGCTTGCAGGGGCGCAATATTGCCCTTGAGAACGAGTCAACGATTCGATCGCAAAATGCAGGAGCCGATGCGGGTGGCCCGTTGAGAGTCCAGGCAAGAGCAGAACTGAATGTAGGGCAGAGCGGTCTGGGGGGATTTATAGCAAGCGACAATCTAGGATTCGGAAAAGGCAGCGACCTGACAGTTGTTGCCCCGAGGATGCAGTTTCGCAATGGTGGAGCGATCGTCTCGCGCACCTTAGGTATAGGTAACAGCGGTAATATCCTCGTCCAATCCGAAGATATTACCCTAGCAGGGTCTTCACCTTTTGACTTACAACTACAGACAAGTTTTGTAACAGCAAACTTTTTTGGAACGGGCAACGCCTCCGATATTAGAATTGAAACTAATAGCCTGAGAGTCCTGGAAGGGGCAACCGTTACGAGCGCGTCCTTTGGAGTGGGTAACGGGGGCAACTTAGATATCGCCGCAGAAGAAACTATTGAAATTATAGGCCAAAACCCAATATCTCTTTCCCCTAGTTCTATCGGTTCGACAGCCTTCAACAGAGGCAATGTAGGATCGACCTCAATCCAAACCGAGCGCTTGGTTTTGAGTTCTGGAGGAAGCTTGGGTTCGTTCGCTGTGGCTGTTGGGGATACGGGTAACACTAATATCGGCGCTACTTCTATTGAGGTCGCTGGCACTGGTACGGACGGACTGCCATCTAGTATTGCCAGTTCTGCACTGTCGTTGTCCGTCGAGCTTCAGCAACTGTTTGGTTTTCCCCCGGAACCTTCGGGCCGTTCTGGTGCCCTGATCGTCGATACCGAAACCCTTACAGTTACTGACGGCGCTAGAGTAGGGGTATTGCACGAAGGAACTGGAGATGCTGGGGATTTTACCCTCAGAGCAGATACAGTCCTGCTCGATGGCGGGAGCAGCATTACTGCAGAGACGGTCTCGGGTCAAGGAGGCAATTTGGTTCTGGGAACGGGCAGCTTACAACTGCGCAACGGCAGTAGAATTACAGTGGAAGCGGGAGGGAGCGGGGATGGAGGAAACTTGACTATCGATGCTGGAACCGCCGCTCTTTTAGAAGGTAGCAGGATTACGGCCAATGCTTTTGAAGGTAATGGCGGCAATATTTCTATTGCTACAACAGGTATTTTTAGCTCTACCAATAGTAGCATCACTGCTAGTTCCCAGTTTGGAGTAGATGGTCTAATTTCAATTACTAATCCTGAAGTGGATTCGACAACGGGATTGGTAGAGTTAGCTCAAAGTCCGATGGGGGAAAGCGATCGCATTGTTACTGGTTGTGCTGGAGCCCAAGGCAATAGTTTTACGGTAGTAGGACGTGGAGGCTTGCCCCCCAATCCAGAGGAGCAACTAATAGGCGATCGCCCTTGGGCAGACCTGCGCGATTTATCTGCCTTTAGAGGCTCAGTTACTTCTAATATTTACCCAGAATCTCCAGGCAGAAGAACCCAGCCAAGGGCGATCGTTGAAGCCAATAGCTGGATAACTAACGAGCAAGGAGAAATTGAATTGGTAGCGGTGCTGGCAGTCGGTCCTGACAGAGAACCCGGTTTACCACCCCACTGCGCGACAAATGACCTATAACCCTTACGGGATTTATGGGTAATTAAGCGGATTAGATCTAATTACCCAGATTTAATGTAATTTCAAAATAATTACTGTAACATATAATTAAAATAATTATAAGCTAATTTTTTCAAGAACTAAGCTCAGCATTTATAATTTCAAATTAAGCCATTTGGCGTAGTTACAAGACGCAAAACTACGCCATTATGCTGATGTTTAGACCCTAGTTTTCGATCTAAGCTATTAGATTATAGTTAAATGCAACGATCGGGTTCTATATAGGGGAAATCGGCGCTTCCAAGCAAGTCAGCGCGATTCTCAGGAGCCCAAACGGAAGGGCTAAAAGACGATACTGAAAGCCAACAGGGTCGATTATGCTTGAGAGGAGACTTGATTGAGATTAGTCCGAGGGATTAAATGCATCAGAGGCATTAATCTCTGGACATAAATTTCTAGCCTCCCCAAAAGTAAAAGGTTGGAGGTCAATTAGAGCTAGTAGTTGTGGGAGGCAGATAGCCTTATGAAAAAAACAATAACCTTCTGGATCCTACGCATTGCCCTGGCATTGACTCCCCTAGCGTTTTGTATGGGATTGACGATCGCCCCCTCGGAAGCCTTAGCCGCAGCCCATAACTCTACGAGAGAGCAGACCCGTTTGGACGATAGAGCTTCTCAAGGTAGTAGCAATCCGCTAGAGTTGGGGAAAGAACTAATCCGCGCAGGACGCTTTGCGGAGGCGGCGGCGGCATGGCAAGAGGCGGAGCGAGTTTACTCTATGCAGGGAGATAAAGCAAATCTTGCCCTGAGCCTGAGCTATCTTTCCCTGGCCTATCAAGAAATGGCGCAGTGGGAGGAGGCTAGAGCTGCGATCGCCAAAAGCCTCGAACAGCTTCAATCCTCGGGGGAAATATTAGATACGATTCTTTTTGCCCAAGCCCTCAATACCAAAGCAAGCCTCCTGTTGGCAACCGGAGACTCCCAAGGAGCCCTCGATACTTGGAAGCGCTCTGAAGAATTTTACAGGGAAGCTGGAGACGAAATAGGTGTTTTGGGCAGCCAGATTAATAGAGCCAGAGCCTTGCAAAGTTTGGGATTTTACCGCCGCTCGCAGACCCTTTTACAAGCTGCTGCGCGGGAACTAGATTCAAAGCCGGATTCTGCGGTTAAAGCCAGCAGCTTGCGCAGTTTGGGAATTGCCTTGCAAACCATAGGCAATATCCAAGCAGGTAAGGATATATTGGCACAAAGCTTGGCGGTTGCACGGCGAGCTGACGCAGACCTAGAAATAAGTACGACCCTTTTAAGTTTGGGCAATGCTGCCGTGGGCATCGAGGATTTAGATGCCGCCCTAGAGTATTTTCAGGAAGCAGAAAAAGCGGCGATGAATCCGCTAGAGCGACTCGAAGCCGAACTCAACCAACTGAGCGTTTATGTCAAGTTAAAACAATGGCAGGAGGCGTTGGAGCTAGCGCCTCAGCTCGAAAAGCAACTCGGGAAACTGCCGGCTTCTCGCCGAGCAATCTACAGCACGATAGAACTGGCCGATAGCCTGCTGGAAATGGAAAGCCACGAACAACCCATAGACTGGCAGGGTATTAATCAGTTGTTGGCGGCAGCTTTCGCGTCGGCTCGCAGCCTTCAAGATACTCGCGCCGAAGCCCAAGTCTTGGTTAAGTGGGGAGAGCTATACGCTCAAAATGGCCAAGAGGAAGAAGCAGTTGAGCTGACTCGGCAATCCTTGAGCTTAGCCCAAAGCCTGCAAGCTTCGGATATCGTGGCTCGATCGGCTTGGCAGTTGGGTCGCCTGCGAGTTCGGCAAGGAGAGAAAGACGAAGCGATCGCCGCCTACACCCAGGCGGTTAATGCCTTGCAATCCCTGCGCAGCGACCTGGCAGCTATCAATCCCGAGGTTCAGTTTTCCTTCCGCGAGAGTGTCGAACCCGTATATCGCGAATTAGTTACCCTGCTGCTGCCGCCTCTAAATCGGGACAAAAACCAAAAAGCAAGCCAAGAACGAGCCAGCCAAGAAAACTTAAAGCAAGCTCGGGAATTAATTGAAGCGCTACAACTGGCAGAACTGGATGATTTCTTTCGAGAAGCCTGTTTAGACGTGGAGCCAGTACAAATTGATAGGATAGACCCATCGGCGGCTGCAGTCTATCCTATTATTCTCAGCGATCGCTTAGCTGTCATAGTCTCCTCTCCCGGGCAGCCTCTACGCTACTACGCTACTCCTCGCTCCCGAGATGAAGTAGAAGAAAAGCTCAAGACCTTTATCTCTCGCATGAGCCCGCTTTATGGCAATAAAGAACGCTTGAGCCTTGCCAGAGAAACCTATAACTGGGTGCTGGGACAGGCAGAAGCAGATGGGGCATTTGCTGGTGCCGAGACCCTGGTTTTCGTGCTAGACGGTATTCTCCGCAGCGTGCCAATAGCAGCTTTGCATGACGGAGAAAAATACCTGGTTGAAAAATATAATCTCGTTCTTTCTCCGGGACTGCAGCTTCTAGAAACGCGATCGCTTACTCAAGAAAGCTTGAGCCCTATTATTGCGGGAATGAGCGAAGCTCGGCAAGGCTTTTCTGCCTTACCTGCCGTAGCTCTTGAGGTAGAGCGAATTAGCGAACAGTTCCCAGGCTTTGTAATTTTCAATCAAAACTTTACCCGAACTGCCCTATTGGATAAGATTAATAAAAGTCCGTCCCGTGTCATTCATCTAGCAACCCACGGCCAATTTAGCTCCAAAGCAGAAGATACTTTTTTGCTGACTTGGGACGATCGCTTGAACGTCCAAGAAATAGACGAGCTGCTCCAGAGCCGAGAAATTACCGGAGTTGGTGCTATTGAGCTGCTCGTTCTCAGTGCTTGCGAAACTGCAGCAGGGGACGATCGCGCCGTCCTGGGATTGGCTGGCATAGCAGTCAAGTCAGGGGCACGGTCAACCTTGGCTACCCTCTGGCGCGTCCGGGACGAGTCCACCGCTTTATTTATGAGCGAGTTTTACAAGCAGTTGCAAGCTCCCGGAATCAGCAAAGCCGAAGCAGTGCGTAAAGCTCAGTTGGCTCTGTTGGGTAGTGACATCTATGACGAGCCATTTTTCTGGGCTCCTTTCGTACTCATAGGCAACTGGTTATAGAATAGATTATTTCTCCTAGAATCCCAATGTTGACAAGGTTAAAAAATGGCTCTCCTGGATTTAGGTATAACGGGGTACAGATATAAAGAATTGTAACAAGAGGAGTGAAAAATTGAACGATAGTTTAAAAAAACGCTTGGCTACTATAGGTGAAAGGTAGCAAAAAAATGCTATACTATAATATTTAGAAGCATTGAGGAATTGCATTGGCTGACCGGGTTAGCCAATGAAAAGAAATTCCAGATAAAAAGGAGAAAAGGCATGAACTGGCAAAAAAGTTTAATTAAGACCCTAGGGATAGCTAGCATAAGCGCGATCGCAACCCTCAGCGGCTACCAGGTTGCCCGAGGGGTAACCTTTGCCCCACCCCCAGAAAATGGCACTCCCCGGAGTGGCGCGGGAGCAGCTTCTAGGAGCGGTCAACTCTGCGGAGCAACTGCAAGCGCTGCTAAAACAATGCCTTCGTCGCCGACTCTGTTGCTACCGGAGGGAAACTACGGACAAACTCTGTCGGCACATCCGACTATATTAGTCGCAGTTCCAGGAACTGGGGCGGGGGAGGCTTTGTTTTCTCTGAAGAATAAGGAAAAAAACGTCATATATACAACGAAAGTCACCCTGTCAGAAAAGGCAGAAATTATCGCTATTAAACTTCCAGAAGATGCTCCGGCGCTGGAGGTGAATCAAACCTATCAATGGCTTTTTGCCTTTAACTGTGAAGGGAGCTTGCGCCCGCTAGATCCGGTGGAAGGATGGATAGAGCGCATAGAAGCCGACGGAGAACAATTGGGTGCTGGGGCAACTATAAATACGATAGAAGCTGCAGCTTCATACGCAGCAGCGGGGATTTGGTATGACGCCGCGTCAGTCTTGGCTCACCTGCGGAAAACCCAACCCGCTGACGAAGCAATCAAGCAACACTGGCAAGAATTGCTCGGCTCAGTTGGCTTGAAAGATCTGCAAGGTGTTTCCCTAGGAGACTGATTGTAAAGCCTGCAATTTTATGTGGCAAAAACTAAAGGTTCTGATAAATCACGGAAGAGTTCCTTTAATAACAGCTCCCAGCATTGCCTTTTTGGTTAGTGCTGGGAGCTTTTTTGGTGTTTTCCAACTGCTGGAAGGGGCAGTGCGAGATGAATTTTTTAGACTGCGTTCGTTGGAAGAGCCAGAAGATGCCATTGTTGTTGTCACTATTGATGAAACCGATATTGCAGCAGTTGGGGACTGGCCAATTACCGATGCAGTCCTAGCCGAGTTGCTGGAGAAACTGCGATCGCTAGAGCCGAGAGCCATCGGCATGGATTTATACCGGAACTTGCCGGAAGAACCGGGCTACGAGGAATTGATAGCAGTATTTCGCTCGACACCCAATCTTATTGGCATTGAGAATATTCTCGGCGCTCGCGTCCCTCCACCGCCAATATTAAAAGAGTTGGGTCAGGTAGCTTTGGCCAATGTGATTTGGGATCGCGATCGCAAAGTTAGGCGAGGCTTGCTCTCCGCCCAAGATTCTGAAGATGGCGGCCGAATTAAGCTGACTTTACCGACTCAGCTAGCTCTGATGTATCTAGAAGCCGAAGGGATTACTCTCGAAGCAATCGACCCGGAGCAGCAGAAGCTCAAACTAGGTCGAGCTATTTTCGTTCCCTTAAAGGCTGGAGATGCGGGCTATAGGGAAAACGACGACCTAGGCGGCTACCAAATATTGATGAATTGGAGAGGGTCGCAATCTCTGTTTCCGACTATTTCTATGACTGAGGTTTTAGAAGGACGAGTCGAACCCGAGCAAGTACGCGATCGCATAGTCTTGATTGGCTCGATAGCAGACAGCACCAACGATTTTTTCGAGACCCCCTACGACAGCTTGGGATTTGCTCAAATAAATCCGATGCCTGGGGTAGTCGTTCATGCTAATTTAGCCAGCCAGATTATTCGCGCTGCTATGGAGGGACGACCCTTATTGCAAGGTAGCCCGCGAACCTGGGAAGCAGTCTGGATTGCGATTTGGTCGGGGGTGGGAGCTATCTTGAGCTGGTCTTTGGAAAATACCGGGGAAAAACGGGGAAAGCTGCCAGGAATACGAACGATGCTGGGAGGTTTTGGGTCTGGAGGGTTGTTAATCGGTGGCGCATATCTTGCTTTTTTAGGAGGTATCCTGCTGCCAGTGGTTTCTCCTCTAGCAGGATTTTCTCTCAGCGCGATCGTCACTGCAAATCTATACAAGCAATGGAAGCTGGAGGTAGCAAACAATAGGCTCGCAGCAGCGAACCAACAGTTAGAAGACTATTCTCGCAACCTAGAAGTCAAGGTTGAAGAACGAACCGCACAACTCAAGAAAGCCAAAGAAGAAGCAGAAACCGCTAGAGCAGAAGCCGACTCCGCCAACTCTGCCAAAAGCGAATTTCTATCGAACATGAGCCACGAGTTGCGCACCCCCCTTAATGGGATTTTAGGATACGCCCAAATATTCCAGCAAGAAAAAAGTTTTAATTCCAAGCAACAAGATGGCGTCAATGTCATTTACCAATGCGGCACGCATCTGTTGAATCTTATTAACGATATCCTTGATTTGAGCAAAATCGAAGCGCGGAAAATGGAGCTGTACCTTGGCGAAATCCATTTACCCACTTTTTTGCAAGGAGTCGTGGAAATGTGTCGCATCAAGGCAGAGCAAAAGGGTATTTCCTTTAATTACCGCGAGTCAGCTCCACTGCCAAATATTATTATTGCGGACGAAAAGCGCCTGCGTCAAGTGCTGATTAACTTGTTGGGCAATGCTATAAAATTTACCGATAACGGAGAAGTTAATTTAAAGGTAGATTTGTTAACCCAAGACCAATCTAAAGAAAATCGTAATTACTCAAAAGAAGTAAATCATCAAAAGAATATAGAAGCATTTAATAATAACTCTCAGTTACCCACGATTAAAATCCGCTTCCAAGTAGAGGATACCGGAGTGGGGATGAGTTCGGAACAAGTAGCCAAAATATTTACACCTTTCGAGCAAGTTGGGGAGAAAAGCCGTCGCAGTCAAGGAACGGGTTTGGGGCTATCTATAAGTCAGAAGATTGCTGCAATGATGGGTTCGAAAATCCAAATTGCTAGCGAATTGGGAAACGGAAGTATCTTTTGGTTTGATGCGGAATTTCCTGTCCTTGCCAGCAGTCAGGGATATAAAACAAATAATACTGACATCGGCGCGATCGCCGGCTATGCAGGCAAAAAACGTAAAATTTTGGTGGTAGATAATACGCGGGAAAATCGCGATATCCTGCGCAATCTACTTGAGGTAGTTGGCTTTGTGGTAGTTGAAGCTGTTAATGGCGATCGCGGCTTGGAACGAGTTTTCAAAGAAAAACCGGACTTAGTGGTAACCGACCTGGCAATGCCGGAACTAGATGGCTTTGAGATGGTTCGGCGTCTTCGAGCTAAACCCGAGTTCCAAAAACTGCCGATAGTTGCATCCTCTGCTAGGGCATACCAAACAGACCGAGAAAAAATTGCCGAAGCCGGTTGCAATGATTTTTTGCCCAAGCCAATTGTAGCAGAACATCTTTTGGCAATGCTTCAAACCCACCTGGGACTAGAATGGATTTATGAAAAAAACGAAACAGTCCCAATATCCTCATCCGAATCGGAGGTGGATAGCAGCCCAGAAGAGATCGTACCGCCTCCCGCACCCATACTGAACGCAATTTACGAACTGGCAGCAGGAGGACTATTCTTTGAGATAGAAAAAATCCTAGGCAACCTCGAAAAAGTATCTCCTGAATTTATACCATTTAATAAATTAATTTTAAATTGGTCTATGGAGTTTGAAGGTGAAAAAATTATGGAATCCCTCCAAGCCTATATGAGCGATCGCTCTGTTTAAATACAATTTATGTATAAACAATTTAGGCTCCTTGGCGCGCACCTACCCCCTATACAGAGTCTGCGAGCTGACTTTGCAAGGGGGACTAAGGGAATTGTTACCAAAACTTCAGCGACATTTGGGTTTAGAATAGATTTATAGTAATAGTAAGTGCGGCACTGGAAGGAATCCCCCCAACCCCCCTTAGAAGGCCCTTAGAAGGGCAGGGATTATTCGTTCTATATAAATTAATGCGCTTCCTTGAAGCTTCAACCCACCCACACCGCCCGCAGGAGGGGAACTAGGGGAATCTGCCTCCGATTCCCCTTTTGGGAGGGGTTAGGGGTAGGGTGTAGGGTGTAGGGTGTAGGTTGTAGGGAAACTTCATCCTATTTTCGCGATCGCTTTCGGGAGCCGGAAAGTCTTACATTTAGGTGCTTTCAGGTTTCAAGCGGCAACGATCCCCGGATGTCACCAATTGGCGTGAAAAGTTTCAGAGTCAACACCCTAGGTTAGGGGTGGATCTCTTACATATAATTTTTCAAGAACGAATAGTCCCTGCCAAGAAAAGGGGGTTGGGGGATAGAGGCGGTTATCTGTAGCATTCATAAATCAGAGTGAATTGCCGGATGTCGATCGCCTCGGCATACGAAGGTGCCCTCTTGATTTAGTAGGGTATAGTGGAATGGTTTTTTTATGGCCCCAGAAAAAGCGATATAGCACTACGCAAATAATATCAAATCCGCGTAGCTGTTTCATAAATACCGTACTGTAGGGGCAGTCCCCCCGTGGCTGCCCCGATTGGTATGGGGCGGGCACGGGGGGACTGCCCCTACTATGATTGTTTAACCGGATTTGATATAACAATACGTTCGCCAAAATCAAAAATGCCTCGATCTCGTAGGTTGGGTTGAGGTACGAAACCCAACAAATGCCCGAGCGGAGGCTAACGCCCGCACCGAGCG
The DNA here is from genome assembly GCA_010672965.1 of Oscillatoria sp. SIO1A7. GTDB lineage: Bacteria > Cyanobacteriota > Cyanobacteriia > Cyanobacteriales > Laspinemataceae > SIO1A7. The sequence continues at coordinate 63,421 of JAAHFN010000033.1, read as the reverse complement.
TGAGAGCGTTGCTATCCCCCCCAACCCCCCGATAAATTGGGGGGCAAGAGAGAGATTCAGAGCTTAGCCCCCCTTTTTAAGCTTTTTAAGGGGGGTTGGGGGGATCCGACCCGGAGAGGGAAATGGCGAAGGTATTGATATAAGTTAAGACATTTATAAATGCTCATTCCTTAGTCAGATTATACTTTTGACTTATTACCTTGAGACTTTTAACTTGCGTAGCGCTATATTGAGGAATGGCTCAAGTAGGTAGAGGAAGAGCCACTTTTAATCTTTGCTCGCCTTCTTCATTTGGCAATTTTGAAAATTCATTTAAAAAGAACCGATTTTGTAAGGCAACTATAAGTAGCAAATTGGCAAGCGTTTTTTTGAAAAGCCCATAATGTTAGTCCGGAGGTAGGAGCGGTAGCTTACTTATGCTAGAACTAACTAGACTTTCCCAACAACCCATTATGATTGTCGATGATAATCCCAATAATCTCAAAGTCCTATCCCAATCTTTGAGAAATGCAGGGTGGCTAGTGGCGATCGCCAAAAGTGGCGAAATAGCTCTGAAGCAAGCCAATCATACTCCTCCTGCTCTTATCTTATTAGACGTGATGATGCCCGGTATCGATGGCTTTGAAACTTGCCAACGACTTAAAGCCAATCCCCACACAATGGATATTCCCGTTATTTTTATGACAGCTCTATCCGATCCAATCGATAAAGTTAAGGGACTATCGGTTGGGGCAGTGGACTATATTACCAAGCCCTTTCAAGCCGAGGAAGTCTTAGCTAGAACTAACATTCATTATAAGCTGCGTTCTTTAACCAAAGAGCTAAGGGAACAAAATGACATACTAGAACAAAGAGTAGCGGAAAGAACGAGAAATTTAAAAATTTCTTTAGAAAAATTAGAACGCACGCAAATTAAACTGGTTCAGCAGGAAAAAATGGCGACTTTAGGCAATCTAGTTGCTGGCTTGGGTCACGAAATAAACAACCCTGTTGGCTTAATTTTTAGCAACATAGCTCCGATAAAAGAGTACCTGACTAATCTTTTAGATGCTATTAGAGTTTATCAGGAGGTAAATGATGATTTGACGCCGGAAATAGAGGCGGAAATCGAGCAACTAGAAATAGAATTTATTTCTGAAGACTTTCCCAAGTTAATTGAATCTATAGAAACAGCAGTTAAGAGACTTAAAAGTATTAGCAGTTCTCTGAGAATATTTTCTCGCGCCGACACCGCCGCCAAGACTTTTCTTGATATTCACGACGGTTTGGACAGCACTTTGCTGATTTTAAAATACCGACTCAAGAAAAACGAGAGACGCCCCAAAATTTCGATTGTTAAAGACTATGGTAAAATACCGCTTATTAAATGTTATGCAGGACAGGTAAATCAAGTTTTGATGAATTTGCTAGCAAATGCAATCGATGCTTTAGATGAAGCAGTTGAAATACTTACCGATCGAGAATTAGAAGCTAACCCCAAGCGCATAACCATTACAACTAGAGTAGCAGAGGAACGAGCAATTATTAGGATTGGCGATAATGGAAAGGGTATGACAGAAGAGGTGATGGCTAAAATTTTTGAATCTTCTTTTACTACCAAGGCTGTGGGCAAAGGTACGGGACTGGGACTGGCTATATCCCGTCAGATTATAGAAGAAAAGCATGGCGGAACTATAAAATGTCGCTCGGAAGTCGGTAAGGGAACGGAGTTCGAGATTGCTTTACCTATATCCTAGTATTCTGGGAATTGGGCATTGGGCATTGGGCATTGGGAATTGGGAATTGGGCATTGGGCATTGGGAATTGGGCATTGGGCATTGGGCATCGGGCATTGGGAATTGGGAATTGGGCATCGGGCATTGGGAATTGGGAATTGGGAATTGGGCATTGGGCATTGGGCATCGGGCATTGGGAATTGGGAATTGGGCATTGGGCATCGGGCATTGGGAATTGGGAATTGGGCATTGGGCATTGGGCATTGGGCATCGGGCATTGGGAATTGGGAATTGGGCATTGGGCATCGGGCATTGGGAATTGGGAATTGGGCATTGGGAATTGGGCATCGGGCATTGGGAATTGGGCTGAATGCTGAATGCTGAATGCTGAATGCTGAATGCTGAATGCTGAATGCTGAATGCTGAATGCTGAATGCTGAATGCTGAATGCTGAATGCTGAATGCTGAATGCTGAATGCTGAATGCTGAATGCTTGTGATATAATTGCCAAGGTAAGATATAAGATAGAAAAGATAAAGATATATGAAAGAAGCTGGGGAACTGGATGGGGCGATCGCCTCGTACCAAAAAGCACTAGCGACTAAACCAGATGATGCTTATATTTTGGCTTCTCTAGCAGAAGCTTATTGCCAGGAAGGTAATTTTGCCGGAGCGATCGCTACAAGTCGGCGTTACCTTACCCTAAATCAGGATGCTATACCAATTTATAATATGGCTGCAAAAATAATGGCAGCTCGACCAGAAGTAATTGGGGCAGACTTTTGCTTTCAGCTTGGCAATGCTCTAGCCCTGCAAAACAAGCGCCATGAGGCTGCTGCCAGTTTCCAGCAGGCATTGCAAAAACAGCCAAACTATACTGAAGCATATATTAATCTCGGCATTGTTTTACGTCAGCTCGGTCAGTTGGAAGAAGCGGCCAATAGCTATAGACAGGCGATTGCGCTTCAGCCGTACCAAGCTCTAGCTCATTTTAGCTTGGCCAATGTACTGTCTGATTTGGGAAATTTGCAGGAAGCAGTACGGAGCTACGAACAAGCAATCGCCCTACAGCCAGATTTAAGAAATGCTCACGATCGTTTGGGTAATATTTACCATAAATTAGGAGATAAGGAGCGATCTATAGATTGCTTGCAAAAAGCCAGTGCTATCCAGAACAATTTGCCACCGGACTCGGCTCGTTCTTATTGCTTTCTGGGTATAGATCTGCGCTGGCAGGGTCGGCAAGAAGAAGCGGCGATCGCTTTAAAGAAAGCATTGGAACTCGAACCGCAACTATCCGGCGCTCACCAGCATTTGTGCGGCTTGCTCCGAGATTCGGGAGACCTCGCCGCTGCCAGAGAAGCGGTAGATAAATATAGCAATCTCTGCCAAGAAGAAGATCCTATTGTTACGGCCATTTATTTTATTAGCATTTACCTAATGTCTGGAGCGAGCGAGCCAGCGAAAGAAAAATTCCTCGCTCTGGAAGCCAAGCTTTATGAAAAATATCGGCTAAGCGATGCTAAGCGGGTGTGGTCAAAAGTAGTTGCAGAAGATCCCCCCCAAACCCCCCCCCTTCGACTCCGCTCAGGACATGCTTTTGCAAGGGGGGGCAACAAAGCCCTCTTTTTTAAGGGGGGTTTGGGGGGATCTTCCGACTGGGCTATCCCAACGGGTTTTTACCACAGCCATACCCAACTCAGCGACGCCAAGCTAACCGACGCCAAGCTAAGCAATGCCGATATCAAACCGCTGTACGAAAATTTTTTATTTTCTATGCATTACTTGCGGGATAGCATAGAAGCCAATTCTCGCCTATATAGAGCGATCGCTCCTCAATATATGGAGCAATTTCAGCAACCTCCGCATCCTTCTATTAGTCATTATGGCTTTCGAGAGAATAGAAATAATAGAGGCAATAGAGGCGATCGCAAATTGCGAATAGGCATATTGTCCAATCACTTCCAAAGACATTCCGTAGGCTGGTGCAGTTTGGCGGCTATCCAGGAGCTTTCTTTCCTGACTCCCCATCTTTATCTCTATGTCACCGGAAAGTTAAGCCCCGACGATATGACCGATCGCTTTCACTCCCTCGCCGCCAAATTCTATCGCCCGAGCCGATTTCCCAACCCAATGGCATATGCCTCGGATTTGCTGGCAGAAATTAGATCGGATAATTTAGATGTTCTATTGGATTTAGATTCCCTAACCGTTCCGGTTCAGGTCGAGATTCTCCACGGTCGTCCGGCTCCCATCTGCGTATCTTGGCTCGGATTTGACGCGCCCTTTGTTTCGCCTCAGAATTACTGGCTCGGCGACTGGCATTCCCTTCCGGCGGGACGAGAAGAAAATTACTGCGAGCAGTTGGTGCGGATGCCTAACTGTTTTGTCGCCGTTGCCGGGTTTGACCGGAGAGAGACCGATCGCCAAGCTTTGAGAAAAATTCACAGAATTGCCCCGGAGCAAATTGTCTATTTCTGCGTCGCTCCGGGACGAAAGTTCAATCCAGATCTCGCTCGGGCTCAGGTTGCCATACTGGCAGGGGTGCCTGATAGCTTATTAGTTTATAAAGGTCGAAGCGATCGCTCTATTGTTGAAGCAGTTTATCGCCAAGAATGCGATCGCCTTGGAGTCAGTCGGCACCGGCTGAAGTTTCTAGACCTAACTTATAGCGAAGAAGAGCATCGCCAAATTTACGATATCGCCGATGTTTTGTTGGATTCTTATCCCTACAACGGCGGAACCCATACTCTAGAATCATTGTGGTTTAACTTGCCAGTGGTGACTCGGGTCGGAGAGCAGTTTCTTTCCCGTATGGGTTATTCGTTTTTAAGCAGTTTGGGCATTAAAGCCGGAATTGCCCGCAGTTGGCAAGAGTATGTGGCTTGGGGAGTTCGCTTGGGTCGAGATGCTGTTTTGCGGAATGCGCTCCGAAACCGCTTAGTAGAATCCAAGCAAAGCGATCGCTTAGCTCCCTTGTGGAATCCGCGCCAGTTTGCCCGGGATATGTACGCTGTATTTGAGAAACTATAATTTGGGAATTGGGAATTGGGCATGGGGCATGGGGCATTGGAGAGTATTGGAGAGTTTTAAGTTTTGAGTTTTAAGTTTTGAGTTCGAGCGCCCCGGAGTTTTGAGTTTTGAGACTTCTGCGAAAGAAAGTACCGCTTCCCCTCCTGCGGGCGATGTGGGTTTTTCCCCCAGTCACAGTACCCACCCCCAACCCCCTCCTGAGAGTTAACCATGCTCCGCTGATATCTAACTGATTAATTAGTTCTCTGATATCAAATCCGTTTAATCGCCCTAAAAACAAATACAGCTTACCGTAGGACGGGCGTCCCGCCTGTCCTAACAAATGGGATAGGGAAAGGCGGGACGCCCGTCCTACGGTAGGTGACAATTTTTTGTTTGGGTATTTAACCGGACTTGATATGACTATCTCGCACACCCCACACCGTAGGCGTAGCCCGCCCTCCGGGGCGTAGGAGCTTGGCGGCCCCAAAATTTAGATCTGACAGTAGTGTCACCTACAGCTATACGTTTGTGCAGAATGTGGGAAAGTGCAAAAAATTTTTGCTTCCAATGTTGAAAGTCGAGCAAAAAGATGCTAATATAGTTTTAGCGCCTCAATAGAGGGCGCAAAAAACAAGGGCCGCTAGCCGCGACCCTTTAAACTGAGAAGAAAACGAGATAGTAGCAAGGAGGCGTTTTCACTCAAAAAACGTTCTCCTTGAAAAAAACCCGGCTGGTAGCGTAGATCTCAGAACTTGTTGCAGCAGGTCCATTGAAATCTACAGGAACTAGCCGGGAGGAATATAGCCCACCCCAAAATGCCGCCGACTGTCAGTTAGACCCTGTCGCGGTAGCGGGTGGGTTTTTTTTGGGGACTTCTACGCTCGAAATCGCGCTTCCAATGGAGACTTCTGGGAAAGAAAGTACCGCGATCGCCCCCATTGCTCCATGTCCCCCGGTCCCCAAGTCCCCAAGCATGTCCTGAGCTTGGTCGTTGCGGTCCCCCAGTCCCCATATCCCCATGTCCCCATGTCCCCCGGTCTCACACTCCCTACTACGCTTCCAAAGGTAAGAAAATAGTCAGAACTTGGCCTTGTGGCGATCGCTGCCGCACGGTCATTTTAGCGCCGAGAGCTTGGAACATATGTTTGGTCGCGCTGAGATTGAGAGTGACGCTGCCAGTTTCCGGTTGAAATGCTAGCAACTGTCCGATAGATTTCAGCGGTGACATTGTCTGTCTGTTGCATTCGGTCTTTTCTGTGGAGCAAACCATTTTCAGGCGATCGCCAGCCAAAGTTACTTGCACTTGAACCAGGCAACCAGTCGGGAGGCTAGAAGTAAAGTTTTCTATTGCCCCAGTCAGGACTCTATCCAGCATCGTCGGATCGCTAACTACTCGGGGCATATTATGAGGTAGCGACACTTCTAAAGTAAGGTTGCGGCGGCTTGCTTGCTTCTGCCAGCGAGGGATGCACTGATTAAAGACATCGGTTAAAGATATGGCGGTGAGCTGTATGGCAGATTGCTTTTCTTTGCTCGTTTCTAATTCCACCGCTCGGAAAAACAAGCTAAACCTATCGATTTGCTCGGTACATTCCCGGTCTATGGTTTCTAGACGCTTGCGTATAACAGAATCTGTCGTCCGTTTCAGCAATAGTCTTGTCAAAGTCCTAATCGTAGTTAAAGGAGTGCGAACTTCATGGGCGATCGCCTGCAACAATTCCACATCCAAAGCGGAGGTTTCGGTTTCATTAAATACGCTCTTGCCGCTCCCTTGCTTAGCTGAGTTTGCTTCTGTATTTGTTGGCTCTATTACGTTTGGCTCCGTCACCACATTGACAATCGCCTCCACCCGAGCCGACTTCGCGCGATCGCCATCTCCAATTTCGATAGCTCGAACCCTAGCAGCTTTCTGGCCTCCAGTTTTGTTTTTATTCTGGCCTCTAGCCTGGGTTCTGTTTTTAGTTTTGGTCTGGATTTTAGTCTGGGTTCCGGCGGCAACGCTATTAGCTTCCTCTGTTGCCAGTTCCCCTCGCGCCGCCCCGAGCAACTTACAAGGTCTTTTGTGGCGATAGACTTGTTCTCTATCTAGCTCGCTATCCAGATTTTCCGGTAGATACTTCACCAAAAGCTGGCTGAAGTGCATGACCGTTTTGTAATGGGGGACAACCGGGGCAAACTGCTCGTAATAACTATCTAACTCTTTTAGCTGCTCCTGGGTTCCGGTCAGCATTACTCGCGATCGCAAAGCGTTCCATGCCAGGGCTATAGCCTCTGGGTCGAAAGAAAACTGAAACTCCCTTTCGCCTTTATTTTCCGCCAAGACGACTACCAAACTAAACCCCCGGGCTAATACCAGACAAAATTCCTCCCGAATCAAAGGATCGTTTGCCAATAAAGGTAAAGCCGCTATCGGGCAAGCCGAGGGGTTAGCCGTTTCTATATTATATGGCTGACTTTCGCTAAAAGTCCAGACGAAAAAAGCATTGGCAAGGGCGCTGCGACTGAGCCCGGGCATTGGGCTGGATAAAACCAAGCCATTAACTGCTTCGGGCAAAACAATTTCTGTTTTTAGCAGGCGAGGGAGGGCGGCGATCGCTCCATACCAAAAGCGTTCTCCCTTGCTATCTTCTTTTGCATTCTCGGAGCTGGCGGCATCGGGCGCATCTGTCCGAGAAATATCCTGCTTTTCTGAGGAATCCGCTAAAACTTCTGCGATCGTTGGTAAGAGCCATTGACGCACAACAGTAACCCCCTTGCTGTATTTGCTAGTTTTTCGATGGACTGAAAATCCGGGTCTAGCGGGCTCTCTCGACCTTTTGGGACGTTATATATATCGGCCCCGACTCGAAAACCCACTAATATTTTCTTCCAGACTATGCGCGGTTGTCAATTTGATAACTTCGCATAACCGAACTGGTAGGGTGACGATTCCCGATTAAAGACCGGTGGGTAGGCCGCCATAGGGAGCATTTCACTTTTGCAATCCATTTGCCCCTTAAGGGCTTTGTTTGTGTAGCCGCGCCTTTAGGCGTTAGGCGGTAGCTTACGAAATTGAAATGCTCCCCCGCCATAGAACCGCGCCATAGAACCGGGGTGGTGTAGAGTGTAGGTTGTAGGGCGTAGGAAAATTTTAGCTCTTGTTTTTGCTAATTATAGAGGAAATATAAGGTTTAATCGAATGTCTAAGTTACTTGCTGATGCAAAAAATTGGCTCTCTGATTCTATAGCTCGCAATAGAGACAGAGCAGATTATTTGGCGATTCGCCTGGAGCGAGCGGAGGGAACGGATATCTTTTTGCGGGGCAATAAGATAGAAACCCTGAGCGAAGGGGTATCGGTAGGGGGACAGGTTCGCGTTTGTCATAAGGGAGGCTGGGGCTTTGCCAGCTTCAATCAACTTGAAAATCTCCAAGAAAGAATAGAGGAGGCGATCGCTGCTGCTAAGTTAGTTGGGGAAGAGGAAACAATTCTGGCACCAGTAGATCCGGTGGTGGCAACCTGCGAGCTGCCTCTGAGCGGAACTAATCCGAGGCAGGTGCCTTTGGCTAGTAAGAAGGAATTGTGCGATCGCTACACCGAAATTCTGCGGGGCAGCGACGATCGCATCACCACCACCTCTGTCCGCTACGGCGACAGCGCCCAAAATATTATTTTGGCTACCTCAGACGGAACTTTAATCGAGCAATCCTGGGTAGATATGGAAATGCGTTTTGGCGCTACTGCCCGCAACGGCGAAATGGTGCAGACGGGTCGCGAAACCACCGGCTCCCGCAAAGCCTACGAAGATTTACTCAATTTAGACGAACAAGTACGCGGTGCCACCGGAAGAGCATTAGAAGCTCTCTCTCTACCGCCGGTCAAAGGCAAGACTTATACTGTTGTTATCGACCCGATTCTTGCGGGACTTTTTGTCCACGAAGCTTTCGGCCATCTTTCAGAAGCGGATATGGCTTACGAAAATCCAGACCTGCTAGAAGTGATGACCCTCGGCCGCCGTTTCGGATCTAAGGAACTGCAAATCTTTGACGGCGCAACTCCACAGGGTCATCGGGGCAGCTATTTTTACGACGACGAAGGCACTCCAGCTACTACTACTCAACTTATTAAAGATGGCATTTTGGTGGGACGGCTTCACTCTCGCGAAACCGCTGGCAAGCTAACGGAAAAACCTACCGGCAATGCCCGCTGTCTCAATTATCATTATCCTCCCCTGGTGCGAATGACTAATACCTGGATCGAGCGAGGCAAGACTCCAGTCCAGGATTTGTTCGTTGATATTAAGGAAGGAGTCTATGCCCGCAATTGGTTGGGGGGGATGACTAATGGAGAAATGTTTACTTTTAGCGCTGGGGAAGCTTGGATGATTCGCAATGGCAAGCTCGCCGAACCCGTCCGCGATGTCACTCTCTCGGGAAATGTCTTTTCTACTTTGGCCGATATCGAGGCGATCGGCGATGATTTTTATTGGGACGAATCTGGCGGTTGCGGCAAGGGTGGACAAAGCGGCTTGCCTGTAGGCTGTGGCGGTCCGAGTCTGCGCGTCCGCAATGTCGTCGTAGGCGGTCAAGGTTAGTATTCTGGGGCATTGGGCATTGGGCATTGGGCATTGGGCATTGGGAATCGGGAATTGTAGGACGGGCGTCTCGCCTGTCCCTACCTACCTGACATGGCGGACAGGCGGGACGCCCGTCCTACGGGAAGCTTTTTTAGGCGATCGAACGGATTTGAGATCGCAATTTAAACCTTAAACCTCAAAACTCAAAACTTATAGCGGTTCTCAAATTGATGTGAGGTTGCCTCGGCGAAGTGGGCGAAGCAACAAGAGTACGGGAATTACCGTTTGGAGCTAAGAGATAGTTACGGGGATGCTGTCGCCCCTACGTTTCATTCATTACACTTATTTGAGAAACGCTATATATTATATCAAATCCGCTTCCGCTGTTCCATAAATACCGTAGGGGCACCGCCCCTACAAATACTGTAATTGTTTAACCGGATTTGATATTAAACCTCAAAACTCTCAAGCTAAGAACTCAAAACTCAAACCTCTCAAGCTAAGAACTCAAAACTTTCATCTACTTGCTCCAGCAAGCCTTCCCGGGTTGAGGAGTTATCCAGAACCACATCGGCGCGAGCGGCTTTTTCTTCTATGTCCATCTGACTGTCGATGCGGGAGCGAGCTTGTTCTAAAGATAGATTGTTTCTTGCCATCAGTCGCTCTAGCTGCAGTTGCCTCGGACAGTATGCTACCCAGATTTCTGTTGGTAAATGGGTTAGGTTTGCTTCAAATAATAAGGGGATGACTAAGACGAGGGTTGGTAATGCGATCGACTGGCTTTGTCCTTGAGTATGCTGACCCTCCGGCCAATTTTGCTCCTCGGAAACTAAGCCTCGATCGCCCCCATTTCTAGCAGCGATCGCCTCGGTGTGGTCAAAAGTAGTTGCAGAGGATCCCCCCCAAACCCCCCCCCTTCGACTCCGCTCAGGACATGCTTTTGCAAGGGGGGGCAAAGAAGCCGATGGCGTTTTTAAGGGGGGTTTGGGGGGATCGCCCCCATTTCTAGCAGCGATCGCCTCGGTGTTAGTTTTCTCAATAGCCTCTGAAAATCGCTGGCGGACGTAGGGATGAATTTGTTGCTCCAGCCACTGGCGATCGCTCGGGCTATTAAAAATAATCTCCCCAAGCTTCCGGCGATTGAGGCTGCGATCGCGAGCGAGAATACTGCTGCCATAGCGAGAAGCGATCGCATCCAAAATCGGCGAACCCACCTCTACCGCTTCTCGGGCATAGACATCCGCATCAAAGACGGGTAAATTATAATTACTTTTCAAATAGTTAGAGACAGTAGTTTTACCCGTAGCAATACCGCCGGTCAGACCAATAATTCGCTGCATTTAAGTCTTAAGTTTTAAGTTTTAAGTTTTGAGTTCGAGCGCCCCGGAGTTTTGAGTTCGAGCGCCCCGGAGTTTTGAGTTCGAGCGCCCCGGAGTTTTGAGTTCTAAGTTTTGAGTTCTAATATCAAATCCGGTTAAACAGTCACAGTATCTGTAGGGGCGGTGCCCCCGGGAGCGCCCCGAGAGTGCCCCATACCAACCGGGGTCGTTCGCGGGGAGCGGAGCCTGCGCGCCGTAGTGCCGTTGCGTAAGTCCTATTGGTATTCAACGCTCGGTATCGAGGACGCGGCCCTGGGCGTAGGGGCGACAGCATTCCCGAGATAGCCTTTGCTCATAGCGCAAAAATTATTATACTGGAATGCTTCGCCCCAGAAACCCATGCAGCAAGAGCGATCGCAATTCATATACAACAAATTGCCAACAATATATAATGCCTCTGCACATTACCAGAGTAAAATGAAAAGAGGGCAAGATTTATTTAAAATCTGCACAAGGCCGAGACCGAGCTATCCTGCTGGCAAGGCCGAGCGACCTAGTTATTGAAAATCAACAAAGTAGAAGTCCGTCAAGGCAAAAACTATGAAAAATTCGTTTAAGCGTTTTGGGCGTTACATAGCCGCGCTCGCTGCAACAACCCTTGTAGGCGTCGGTGCGATCTCCCAAAGCCGAGCCGCAACGTTTGGCAAAAAGGAAGTGGAGCAAGGCCAATACATCGCTATTGCGGTCCCTCGCGGTACGACTCGCTACCAGCTCGTGATTCTAGAGCAGATTCCTGGCAAGCGGCAGTGCTGGAGCGAAAGCGGTTCCAGTCCCACGGTCGTGGACCTGCTCCTGCTCACCTTTGACTTTACTGGCATTTGCGGGCGCTCCACCGACAGCAACGGCTATTCTCTTCGGCTTGCCGATAGCGACCTGGGGCTAGATTATAGCTTTCGCCTAGTCAAGCGCGGTGACGATGTAGTGCTAACTGGGGAGCCTTTCAGTCTGAGGCAACGTCGTTTTGATATCGGCAGAACCAACGGCATTGCCAATGGACCTCTTAAAATTGAACTCGACCCGGGTTGGCGCTTTACCAAGAGAACTTATGACGGCAGAACCCTCGGTCACATCTACGTTACTAACAATCAAACCCTGGCTGCCGTAACCAGCAGTCCTACCCCAACTCCAACTCCAACTCCGACTCCGACTCCAACTCCAACTCCCACACCAACTCCCCCTGCCTCGGCATTCCAGGATATTGCTGGGGATATCTACCGCGATGAAATTGAGGCAGCAGTGGCACTGGGCTTTATTGCTGGTTTTAACGAAACCACCTTTGGGCCTCTGAATACTTTGACCCGAGAGCAGATTGTCTCGATGGCAGTGGAAGCTTTGAGGCGGATACCCGGTACTAATCTCACCATTCCCACTGGGACTTCGCGATCGCCTTATCCCGACGTAGCATCAAATCGCTGGAGCGCCGCCAAAATTCAATTTGCTCGGGACAACGAAATTGTTAGCGGCTATCCCGATGGAACTTTTAAACCTTCTCGGGAAGTGACCCGTGCCGAACTTATGGCTATTCTGCGCAAAGCCGCGTTATTTGCCAAAGATCGCTTGGGTCGCAGCGACAGCCTTACGGCCAAAAATTCAGCTACCAGTTTCACCGATACTTCCGGTCACTGGGCGAATTCGACCATTAGCGAACTTTCTACTTATTGCGAGGTTGCCTCGCCGCTCAATGAAGTTGGCACTGCCTTCTTCCCGAATAGTTCCGCTCGTCGCAACTATGCAGCGGCGGCTACCCTCCGCATGGTTAACTGCGTTGGGGATGACAGTTAAGTTTTAAGTTTTAAGTTCTGAGCTTGAGAGTTCTGAGCTTGAGAGTTCTGAGCTTGAGATTTCTTAGCTTGAGAGTTTTAAGTGTTAAGTTCTGAGCTTGAGAGTTCTGAGCTTGAGAGTTCTGAGCTTGAGAGTTTTAAGTTTTAAGTTTTTAGATTGAGAGTTCTTAGCTTGAGAGTTCTTAGCTTGAGAGCGATCGGAGCTTGAAGCAGATCGCAAATCCGGTTTATATCGACCCGTTTTGTCGGCTTATATCTCAAGATAAATCGGACAATTTGCCTAATTACTCTTGAATTTAAAACTCAAAACTCAAAACTTAAAACTCTCAGTTTGGGCATCCTCTTAAATTTAAAACTCAAAACTCAAAACTTAAAACTCTCAGGTAGTCCTCTTGAATTTAAAACTCAAACCTCAAAACTTAAAACTCTCAGGTAGTCCTCTTAAATTTAAAACTCAAACCTCAAAACTTAAAACTCTCAGTTTGGGATTGGCTTTGACCAAGGAGCAAAAAAACCGCATTTCTCTTCTGAGAATTGGAATTTAAATGCTTGAAACTTTCCAGGGAATCAATTATATCAAATCCGGTTAATTACTAACAAATCCCATAGGGGCTTTTCCCGAGCGTGGTTGCCTCGGTTGGTATGGCGGTTGGTATGGGGCGCTCCCGGGGCGGGCACGGGGGCACCGCTAGGGTGTTGGGTGTTGGGTGTTGGGTGTTGGGTGTAGGGAAACTTCATCCTATTTTCGCGATCGCTTTCGGGAGCCGGAAAGTCTTACATTTAGGTGCTTTCAGGTTTCAAGCGGCAACGATCCCCGGATGTCACCAATTGGCGTGAAAAGTTTCAGAGTCAACACCCTAGGGCACCGCCCCTACAGATACTGTGACTGTTTAACCGGATTTGATATTAATTCACGATTATGACGATATAGATTTAGACGAAGTATGGAAAACAGCACAAACCGATATACCTAATTTACTGGCTTTGCTCGAACCTTTATTGCTAAATCAATAGCGGCAAGGCTGCGAATTTTTTTCATCCCGCAAGAGCAAGCAAAAAAAACCCCACCCGCTGCCCGCGACAGGGTGCGAGATCGGCGGGGGTATTGGGGTGGGATATCTTCCCGGCGGGCGCTATTGGAGGCGTGCCAATGGACGACTTGCCTGAGAGTCCAAGGCTTACGCCGCCGCAGCCCGGTTTTTTAAGGGAGAAGTCTTTTCGATTGAGAATACCTCCTGTCAAAGGTTTGGTATCTTTTCATTTCAAGGGTCGCGGTTATTGGCCGTGGCCCTAATTTATGCACCCCTTAGCTAGGGAGCTATGCATCTATATTAGCATCGTTTTGCTCGAATGTCAACATTAGATGGAAAAAATTTTTTGCGCCTTCTGTGCCCCTTGCAGTTTCTGCATTGTCATATACTCTAATGTTACAGCCTCGGTTGCGATTAATAGATCCCCGGCTTACAGGTTTGCTGGCATCATAAATATTGACTTAGGGCAAATGTAGGGGCTAACGGCGGTTAGCCCCTGGCTTTCTCCAGCACAGCGATCGCATTTAGTCGGGGGTGGTGGGCTAGGCGATCGCAATCCGCTCCTTCACTTATTTACATCCAAAAATAGAGACCGTACAAAATATGGGTAGAGTTACAACGACGATAATAGTAACCGATCGTATCGATGAGATTCTGGCAGAGCGAGGGTTTATACCGACGGATGAGATTCGCTCTGTGACTCTCGATAATGTTTTGGTAGATACGGGAGCTAGTGCTTTGGCAAACCTAAAATTATGTGTAACTGTAGGTTGGGTTGAACGGGAGCATTTCACTTTTGTAACAAGGTAGCCTCCGGGCGAGAGTTTGTGTAGCCGCGCCAGCCGCGAGCGGAGGCGGGGCTTACGCCTATAGGCGCTGCTGCGGCAGCGCGCAAAATTGAAATGCTCCCGGGTTGAACGGAGTGAAACCCAACTATACCAATCGTTGTGTTGGGTTTCGTTCCCGGGCCGCTCCCTACAATTTTAATGCGGACAGTCCACTAGCTAGTCAGCTCTGCTTGCCTGAAGAGGCGATCGCGCTTGTTGGGTTTGACCCTAGTGGATTGGCGACGCTTAAAATTATGGGTTCGATCCGCGACAGCGCACCTATCCCCCCAAACCCCCCTTAAAAAGGGGGGCTATTGAGGTAGTTGGCCACAATTTTAAGCTGGACGCGCCACTAGCTGGAGAAATCGAAGTAAGAAACCCAACAATACCTTCGCCAAAAGGCAAAACCCCCTTATTTGTAGGTTGGGTTTAACGGAGTGAAACCCAACCAAGACCTGTTCGTTTCACTCCGTTAAACCCAACAATAGCGGAAAATGGCGAAGGTATTGTCCAAGAAGCCCGGTTTCTTGCTATCGGAAACTAATATTATTTTATAAAACTATTGCATATTCCCTTGCTCCAATTCCGCCCTGGCTCGGCTGACGATAATATACTGTTTGACACGATCGCGATATTCTTTGGGCAGATTAGCAGCAATCTTTTTGGCTCTGTCGAACTGGCCAGCGTCCGCTAAAGAACGAGCGATCGCCGCTTTGGCGCTGGATTCAAAATCATAGTCGTCATAGTATTTTTGCTTGGCGTCCCGCTTGAGGATGGAAGCAATATCTAGGGCTCGGTCGAAATCGCCAGCTTTGGCAAAAGAATGAGCGATCGCATCCAAAGCATTTTGGCGATAGTTTAATAGTTCGAGCTTAGATGTAATTTCTAGAGCTTGCTCGTTTAAACCGGCATTTGCCATAGCCCGAGCGATCGCTGCCAGGGCGCTATCCCGATCTGATTTAGATTGCATGGCGACTTCAATAGCTTCGGCGAAAATCTCCTGCCCTCGGGACTCTTGGCCGGAGGCGATCGCTGCCGAAGCAATATCGGCCAAGACAGATATTTTCAAATAATCGCTTTCAATACTTGCCGCAATTTTCACTGCTGCCTCATATTGACCTATATCGGCTTGCTCGCGGGAGCGATTGCCTAGCTCGAAATCTTTCCCGAGCTGGGTCAAATTGTCGCTTAGGAGTTTTGTGTCGGGAGCGCATTCGACAGAATTACCGCGAGCGATCGGCCTTTGCGGGGGAGTCGCGCCCTCATGCTTGGCCTCGCAGAGGATGGCGGCGGTAAAAATCTGGCTTGAGTTGCTATCGTCAGAATCGTAAGATGCAACGAAAACGCCGCCGACATAAGCCTTGAGATTTTCAAAGCGGGGAATTGCGTAGTTAAAAACAGCCCCGCGATCGCGACGAATAAAATACTCGTATTTTGCGGTATAATTGGGAATGCCAATACCCAACCGGGGCAGGCGATCGGCAAAATTCATATTGTCCAAATGGTAGGCTTGTTGGGCGCGGTTCATAGTACCAACATTGTTTCTTGCATGCGGCCCTTTGCGCACAACAAATAGGGCAGGAAAAATGCTAGCAAAACAGGCGATCGCTACATATTGAACTAACGTCAAAGTGCCTATTATACCGCGACCCGATGCGCGTTTTTTTGTTTTTTTTCCCTCATTAAGATTAGCCGAATTCGCCGCCTTTAGGGCGGCTCTAGCTGCGCGAGCCTCGGGAAAGCGTCGCTCCGCCGCCGGCTCCACCAGCTTTTCGAGCCACGCGCTAAAGCCGGGAGCGAGGCTGACTTTATCTTTAAATTGCAAGCGCATATTCCGAGATGGCAGCTCGCTGGGGAAAATGCCGGTTAATAAATGAATTAAAGTTGCTCCCAAGGCATAGAGATCCGATGCACTCGTCGCTCTTCCCCAGAGTTGCTCTGGCGGCGCATAGCCCCCGGTGCCCACCACCGTAAAGGTTGCCCCTTCTGCCTTGGCTCGCTCTTGCACCGAGCCAAAATCCACCAGATAAACCCGGTTATCTTCGCTCTGGATAATATTGCTGGGCTTGATATCCCGATGCAGTACCTGCGGATTGAGTTCGTGCAGATAAATGAGAATTTCCAGAATTTGCTCGGCGATCGCTTTTCCTTCTTCTTCTGAAAACCGCTTCCCCGAATTTAATTGCTCCTGGAGCGAAGAGCCCTTTATATAAGACTGCACCAATCCAAACCAGGGCAATCCATCTCCGGCCTCTTTGTCCAGTGAAAAGTAATCTCGATATTCGGGAATTAGAGGATGCTCCAGATGTTTGAGAACCGAAGCCTCCCGCTCGAACAACTTCAGCTCTTCCCATTGCAGCTTGGGACTAAAAGCCAGCAGCTTAATCGCAACTGGCGCTGCCGGTTCTGCTGCCAAGTCTTCGGCCAGCCAAGTTTGACGGCTGCCGCGAGAATTGCCCAGCAGTCGCTGCAGTCGATAGCGTTCCTGTAATATCTGTCCTGAGAGTACCACGATAGATTTCTCCTTTGCTGAATTGGAAGCATATAGCAGTAAGCGGTCAGCGGTCAGCGGTCAGCATATAAATCGGGACTTACGCACGATCTCTATTATAGCGAGACTCAGAAAACACAGAAACCCGGTTTTCCAAAAAACCGGGTTTCTCACTCACACCAGAAACTATTGCTGAGGCCAGAAACCCGGTTTTTTGGACGCCTATTTGCCCCAATGCCAGATCCCCCCAACCCCCCTTAAAAAGGGGGGCTAAGCTCTAAATCTCTCTCTTGCCCCCCTTTTTAAGGGGGGTTGGGGGGATCTGACGTTGGTATTAGACCTCGCATTGTGTTTCGTTCCCGGGAGGAACCTAAAAATAAGACATTTTTGATTTTGACGAAGGTATTTTTGGAAAAACTGGGGTTTGTCACTCACACCAGAAGAAACCGGGTTTCTCACTCACTTGCTACTATAGTAGATTAGGATATATAACGATCTGCAACAAGGAAATCCGATCTAGGAGTACGACAATGCCAGTCCCATACAGCTATGATTTTCGGAAAAAGGCGATCGAGGCATATAAACGAGGAGAACGAAAAACAGATATCTGCAGGTTGCTAAATATCAGCCGGAACACTCTAGACCTGTGGCTAAAAAGGGAGGCAGAGACCGGAGATTTTCAGACTAAAACAGCCAGTCGCAAAGGTCCCATGCCCAAAATTAACGATGAAGAAAGATTCCGCGCATTTATTAAGGAGCATGGCGACAAAAGTCAACAAGAAATGGCAAGGTTATGGGGAGAGGGAGTGACGCAGCAAAATATTAGCAAGGCTATTAAAAGAATTAAGAATCAGCAGTAAGATAGAATACATTTTTATGAAGCTGCACGCAATTAGCCGTTCGGGCGCTCGCGCTTCGTTGCCCAGTAGTAGGTTGGGTTGAGGAACGAAACCCAACGATAGCCAACAAGACCGAACCAAAAAGATCGGATTACAAAAGTGAAATGCTCCCTTCGCCGTTCGGGCGGAGTCCTGAGCCTGTCGAAGGATCGAAGCCCTCCGGGCAGGCTACGCCTAGGACTCCGCGATCGCCCGAACGGCGTATTGCGTGCAGCTTCATAAAGAATTAGTCTTATTTGTTGGATCGTTCATCGAGCCATGCTTGGATTTCTTGTACCAACCAGTTCCGCTCGGAGTCCGTTAATTGCTGGCCGAACTTATAAAATTTATCGCCATACTCTATAACAATAGCTTCTTGAGGAATTGCCTCTATACTTTTAATTTGCGACGGGTTACCCTGGAGAATCCAATTCGATAATAACAATCCTCGCCGCCGGATGCTAAAAACATCTCGGTGAAAATCGAGAACAGCTC
The DNA here is from genome assembly GCA_010672965.1 of Oscillatoria sp. SIO1A7. Taxonomy (GTDB): domain Bacteria; phylum Cyanobacteriota; class Cyanobacteriia; order Cyanobacteriales; family Laspinemataceae; genus SIO1A7. Next base: position 45,254 of record JAAHFN010000033.1, on the reverse strand, counting down.
GGCTGAAAACCTCCATCATCTTTAGGTTAAACTTAGCGCGTGCGTTTCGCGCTTCTGGAAAAGACTTTGTGCCCGCCCAAATCGTGATAATCAGTAAAGAGACTGCGAACCCCAATATTTTAAGATTCAGAGTTGAGAACATTAATAATAGAAAAATTAAAAATGAGAGCGTGAGTCCGATCGCAGTTGGCGATAGCAAAAATACAATCCAGAAGCTAGTAGCGATCGCCTGCAAGGTCAGTTTAACAACATCCATCCAGGAAAAGCGATTCCTAGGCAGGACAATAGATAATTTTTCTGGATATTTTTTGAGCATAATGCGACTGCGATCGGGTTTGGGAATAGCTAGCAAGGAACTATCCTGGAGAGCGGCCAGAGCTTCCGTCGCCGAACTAAAGCGCCGTTCGAGATCTGGTTCTAGGAGGCGGGAGAGCCAGCGGCGGAAATCCGGGGCGAGGCTGACCCTATCTTCAAAGCGAATTCGTAAATTATTTTGAGGTAAAGAGGCGGGTTCGATGCCAGTAACTAAATGAACTAATGTAGCTCCCAAAGCATAGAGGTCTGATGCTGGAACTGCTTTTCCCCAAAATTGCTCTAAGGGTGCATAGCCCGCCGTGCCGACCACAGTAAAGGTAGCTCCTTCTACTACAGTTGGATCTGCGACTGCGCCAAAATCGACTAAATAGATTTGCTCGTCTGCTCCCAAAATCAGATTGCTGGGTTTAATATCTCGATGTAGCACGGGAGTATCTAGGCCGTGCAGATAAATGAGAATTTCTAGGAGTTGGGCGGCGATCGCTTTCACTTGCTCTGCGGAAAAGCGATCGCCTTCTTCGATTTTTTCCTGGAGCGAAGTCCCGGGAATATAGTCCTGAACTAGCCCAAACCAGCACAATCCTTCACCCCGATCGCGATCGATGGAAAAATAATCGCGATATTTGGGAATGCGGGGATGGTCGAGATTCTGCAAAACTTTAGCCTCGCGCTCGAAAAGCTTAAACTCGTCCCATTCCAGCTTCGGGCTAAAAGCCAGCAACTTAACGATCGCTTTTTGTGGCGGGTCGAGGCCAGCATCCTCTGCCAGCCAGGTTTCGCGACCGGCATTTTCCGCCAGTTTTTTTTCCAGAAAATATCTTTTGTATAGGGAATTGGGCATGGGGAATTGGGCATTGGGCATTGGGCATTGGGGATGGGGCATGGGGCATTGGGAATTGGGAATTGGGCGGCATCGAATATCAATCGAAAATGTAGGGGCGACAGCATTCCCGAGGCAGCCTTTGCTCTTGAATCAAAATTTTATCTTGGAATGCTTCGCCCTCTTATGCTTGACAATAATTTTTGCCCAAGGGAGCAAAAGTTGTCGAGGGAATGCGATCGCCCCTACATCTCTATGAGGGTCCCCATGCCCGATCGCTCCTTCCTGCATGGGTTCCTGGGCGAAGCATTCCAAGACAATAATTTTTGCCCAAGGGAGCAAAAGTTGTCGAGGGAATGCGATCGCCCCTACATCTCTATGAGGGTCCCCATGCCCGATCGCTCCTTCCTGCATGGGTTCCTGGGCGAAGCATTCCAAGACAATAATTTTTGCCCAAGGGAGCAAAAGTTGTCGAGGGAATGCGATCGCCCCTACATCTGTGTGAGGGCTCCTTATGCCCGATCGCTCCTTCCTGCATGGGTTCCTGGGCGAAGCATTCCAAAACAATAATTTTTGCCCAAGGGAGCAAAAGTTGTCGAGGGAATGCGATCGCCCCTACATCTGTGTGAGGGCTCCTTATGCCCGATCGCTCCTTCCTGCATGGGTTCCTGGGCGAAGCATTCCAAAACAATAATTTTTGCAAAAGTTGTCGAGGGAATGCGATCGCCCCTACATCTCTATGAGGGTCCCCATGCCCGATCGCTCCTTCCTGCATGGGTTCCTGGGCGAAGCATTCCAAAACAATAATTTTTGCAAAAGTTGTCGAGGGAATGCGATCGCCCCTACATCTCTATGAGGGCCCCATACCCGATCGCTCCTTCCTGCATGGGTTCCTGGGCGAAGCATTCCAAGACAATAATTTTTGCCCAAGGGAGCAAAAGCTGTCGAGGGAATGCTGTCGCCCCTACATCTCTGTGAAGGTCCCAATGCCCCATGCCCCATGCCCCATGCCCCATGCCCCATGCCCAATTTCAAACCCTCGTCTTGGCCGAAGAAGTCGAAGAGTGGATTTTAGCAATCATCTCTTGGACTTTGACTGCTTCGGGCGATCGCAGCTTATTTAAAATCTTCAGAGACTCTTGCAAATAGACCAAAGCGGTCTCGAAGTCTTCCCGCCGCTCGGCCAAAAGCTGTCCTAGCATAGCCAAGGTTGGCGCTTTGCCCGAGACATTGCCCATGCGATCTTTCAGAGCCAAAGATTGCTCGTAAAGCTCGATAGCCTCATCTACATCTCCCATACCAGCTTTAAGAGTAGCGAGCTGATGCAAGGTAGCTGCCTTCCCTTGAATATTACCTATATCCTCTTTCAGCAGCAACGACTTTTCATAAAGGCGAATTGCCCCCATAATTTGTCCTTGGCTTGCTTTAATAACGGCCAAGTTGTGGAGAATAGAGGCTTTCTCCTTAGCATCTTCGTCCGGGCAAAAGGCCAAAGCTTTTTGATAATAGTTCCTTGCTCCCTCAAAATCGCCCAGTTGTTTGAGAGAAGCAGCCAAACGATGAAAAATACGGCGATCGTCAACCACCTCTAAGGTTGCTTGGCAAATCTCCACTGCTTGGAAAAATCGGCCTTGATGCTTCCAGCGGTTCACAAGGTTCTCGGCAATTTTCACAGCAATATTGAAAGACTTGCCTCGCAAAGCCAAGCGGTGAATCTCCAGTTGTTGTTCCTCCGTCGGCACGTCACCATGCTCGTACCAGAGGTTATGCAAAATTCTGGCGGCTTTGCGATGGAGAGCTTCATATCCTTCCGAGCCGGGAGTCGTCCATAAATATTCCCCTATAGTCCCGGAAAACTCCAGCAAGGGTGTCAGCATCCGGGGCACCCAGAGCAAACCTTCTTTTGTTTCCCCTGCATGGGAAGTTTTTGAGGCTAAGGGCTCGCTATTTTCCAATAGTCCCACGGCAACAGCCCGACGCAGGTAACTTTCTGGATTGGGAATGTGGGGTGCTAAAGCAACGATCGCATCTTGGGGCACTGGCAGCTCGTATAGCAAACCCAATGCCAAAATTTCTCGCAATTCTGGCGCTTGCAAAAAGAGCAATTCTTCAGCAAGACGATAGATGGGAAACTCGCTCTTATTGCTCGCCACCTTGTCCATAATTTTGCAGGCATCTAAATATTGGCTTTGCAGCAGCTTGTCCAACCATTCGATTAGGCGGGGGTTGCCATCAGCGAAGGTCTTGGCTTCTTGCTGTAGCTTTAGCTGAACCCGAGAGCTAGGCCGGAAAGAAGCAAGGCGAGTCCATTTCTTTTGCCAATCCGCTCCCTGCAACGGTTCCAAGCGTTCGAGCTTAAAATACATCCTGCCCCACCAGTCGAAGTCGTGCTGGCAAGTAATCATAATTCGGTGAAATGCTCCGGTATCCCTAATTGCTCCGACTAGGGCATCGAGAACAGCCGCTGCTTTTGGGGTAATAGCCAAACCTTCATCCTGTTGCTCCAGGTTGCCTTTTTCAAAGCCATCAAAAAGGAACAACCAGGATTTTCCCGTTTTACTCGATGGATCTGTAGTATGCAACTCTTCGGTATAGCGAAATGCTTGCTTCAGGCGCGAGGAAAGGGGCTCGGAGCGATTTTGCAAAACTTGCCTAATCTCGGGATTGTCCCAAGTGGCGACCAAGCGACTGATTAAACCGGCCTCGTCAATCTCTCCAACCCAGACTAAGGGAAGGCGATCGTGGCAGCGATCGCAAAGTCGCGCCGCCAGGGAGCTTTTCCCTATGCCCGCCATGCCTAAAAAAATCGCGCCTACTTCTTCGGAGAATGGCTGGAGGGAATTGAGACAGCGTTCGAGCGATCGCCGACGCCCTACAAAAGCCGACGGGCAAGGGACTTTTACCAAACCTTTGCTATCCAAAAATCGGGTAGCCTTTGAGGGCAGAGGTGCTGGCTTGCGTCTCGGGGTTTTTGGCCGAGTCACCAAAGCACAGGGCACGGCTCCCGCAACATATAGCCGCAACAAATGCCAATCTTTTACTTCCTTTTCAATTAGCCAGCGGTAAGTCATCGCCAGAGCCTCTGCTACTTCTTCTCCGGCGGACAGGGAGCTATATAGAATAGTAGGGGCAGCGATCGCCTTGGGTTCTTCTACCGGCCGCCCCCAACCCAAAACTGCAGTAGCACCTAAATGCAGTAAGTTTTTTGCCATCAAAGGCACCGCTGTATCTTCTGTTCCCGGTCTAGTGCGACACCCGGATAAAAATATCAGTGGCGGCCAATAGAATAGCAACGCCTCGGCAATATCCTCAGCGCTCGCCGGACTTGACTCGCCGGTTTCCGTCTCCGTCAAAAAGCGCGATTGCCCGTCTTTCCAGCTTACATAGCCCGTAAGATGCAAGATATCAAAATAATCCCCATCGTATGATTCGACCAAATCCGCCAGTTCGTTCAAGCAGCCGCTGTCTTCTATTCTTAGTCCCAAGGGCTGCGCTTTAATTGCGCCTAGAAAAAGTCTTTCTTCGGTTTCCAAATCCAAGACGGGTAAGACATTTAGCGGCGAACTTGCCATAAATAGTACCCGCAAGTCTCTATTAGGAACTTGGGTATTTTCTGCAATGCCAAAACCATTCTCAAAATAAGAAAACTGGCTAACAGTTGCGCGCAGGGCAGCTTCCTGAAGGACGGAAGAGGGAATTGCTCCGACCTCCGGCACCCATCGTACCGGCACCACTGGCGCTCCCAGCCGCTTGACTAAAAAGCTATTGGCATCGTGGAGCATTTCCCAAGGTAGATGTGCCATTTTGCCCGCCGGAGCAATAGCCAAAACTACTGTTTCGCCTCTAAATCTGGCTAAAACACTGCTCAACCAGCGATCGCTTCCATCTAACCATCGATAGAGTTTGCGTCCAGTATTGGCATAATCTTTGGGTTTAGCCGTGTAATACTTTCGCTCTGCCAATTTCATCAGTTCGGCTATTTCATTTACTGGCAGAATTCGAGTCTGGGACTGATGGGGACTTTCCAAATAATAGCGCAGCTCAATCTCATCTTGGCCGGCTAAATCCAGATTCATATAGAGCGTCTGCATTTTTGTGCGGCAGTTATAGGGCTTTAGGGATAGAGGCTAAAGGCGGGAGCATCCCATTCCTGTAACTGGTAGCTCAAATAACTGGTAGCTCTAATAACTGGTAGCTCCAAAAGTCGAAGTTCTACAAACTTGCTATGGATGGCGCGGGGAGCGATAGCTATATATAGAGCTATTCCCGATCGCCATTCCCGATCGCCTTTTTCGGTGCTGGGTTGCTCGGGCAAGATTTAATAGAGCTTGGGCGATCGCTTCGGAAAGAGCGCTCGTCTTAGCGGCTATGCCCAAAGCGCGATTCTCCTTCTCTTTTTACGGAGAATTGCAGAACGCAAAACGCCAAACGCAGAAATCGCGAGTGCGAATCAGAGCTATAAGTATGAGTCGCTGTATTTTCTCAGGAATCTGGGAAACGACTCGATTTGAAACACCGCCATTAGCCTTGGATTTGGGGAGGGATAAACAGGCGAACAATATATAGACAACATATAGACAACGTATAGTTCAAATGGCTGTCCCGAAGGTGGAGCGGCTTGACTTAGGGGTCTGACTAAACGCCCCAAATCAAGACGGTGCTTGCACGGGACTTACGCAAAATATCCGGGGAGACGGGGGGAGGGGGAGACGGGGGGAGGGGGAGACGGGGGGAGGGGGAGACGGGGGAGGGGGAGACGGGGGGAGGGAGGGACCAGAAGACCGTGGGATACTTGGAACCCCCATGTCCCCATGTCTCCTTGTCCCCATGTCCCCATGTCTCCTTGTCCCCATGTCCCCTTGTCCCCATGTCCCCATGTCTCCTTGTCCCGAAAGTCCCCTTGTACCCCCAATCTAAATTTATATATAGCCAATGGGTACGCAACGCGCACCATATATTACCTATGCGTAAGTCTCGACCTAGATTTTGTTTGCACCCTAAAACGCACTCTCCCCCTTGCCGGACGAGGGTTAAGGCAAAAAAGCCCGACCTGTCAGGGGTTTTACAAGGGTAGGCTTGGATTTGGGAAAAACCGCCGCTGCCAGACGGGTATTGGGGTTTTAGTCCGCAATTGGTTCTTGCGTCCAAAACTCCTTGCCCCGTCGGGGTTTGGCAAAATTCCTACCTTTGTTAGGGGGATGGGAGGCGGCACTCGCGACAGTTCGCCCGCGCCAAAAGGCATAAGCCCTTTTTGTGGGGGCGATCGTCCCGAGCCACCCTCGATTGATGTCCGCCTACTTTATTCCATATTCCATCTTAGTGCCAAAACGACCCATCGCAAGCAAAAAGCGATCGCCTGTCAAAACGAGCGATCGCCTGCCAAGAAGCGATCGCAGCCTAACGGTATTTGCTTTACTTGCTTTATACTTCTGTATTAAGCTGCAACAAATAACGACCTTTATCCGCCGTTCGGGCGCTCGCCTGTCGTAGGCGTAGCCTGCCCGAACGGCGGATTGCGTGCAGCTTCATACAGAAATGGTATTACTCTTCCAGAGCGATCGCGCTCGGTAATTCCAAAAAATAAATTCCCCAATTCGTAGGACGGGCGTCCCGCCTGTCCGCTGTCTGGGACAGGCGGGACGCCCGTCCTACGGGGAAGCGAGGAAGAGATATTTATTTGGAAATCGCGCTTTGTCCTACATCTTGGCGTACTGCAGGAGATAGAGAGGTTAACTCTTCAACGTTGCGGAGTATGGTGGTACACATGGCATCTAAGGGCAAATCATTCGGGTCGTGGCCAAAAGGATCTTCAATTTCGAGCCCTATCTCTTCAATCCCGAACAAGGTAAAGCTAATTAAAGCCACTACCGGACCAGTTCCCCAATGCAGGCTGCTTACCAGTTGAAAGGGCAGCGCTACACAATACAGCAACAATAGTTGTTTGATATGAATTGCATAGGCTAAGGGTATGGGAGTTTTTAAAATTCGCTCGCACCCTCCTAGTACGTCCACCATTTTATCCAGTAAGTTTTTCATCTCGCTAAGCTGATAGATGCTCAGACAGCCTCGGTTATAGCGCTCTTGTAAATAATCCCCCAACCAGAAGGCAATTGTTAGAGGAGTATGTTTAATTTGCCTTAAAGTGGTAAAGCGATCGCTCCCCATTAAGGCTTGCAGTTCTTCGTTAACTGGCTCTTTGCGCAAATGTAGTTTCAGGGCGACAGCAAAAGCGACTATTAGACGCAGAGCCGCTATCTTTTCTTTTTCGTCTTTAGGTTCTTTTTCATCAACGGCCACCCAAACCTGCCGGCTAAAGTTGCGCGCCGTACTTACTAAAACTCCCCAGAGCTTGCGACCCTCCCAAAAGCGATCGTATGCTGTATTGGTGCGAAATACCAACAACAAACCCAAAACTATATTGGGTACTACACTGCTTAATATAGGCCAGTTGACCGGAATGCTAGGGTGCAGGATGGAAATCAATAGGCCAAAGAAACCGCAGAATAATACCCTAGGTAAAATTCCTGGTATAACCGAGCCTTTGACCCTTAACGCCAGTTGTAGCCATTGATTTTTCTCGATACTGAGTTCTGTCATATTAATTTCATGTTGGCCGATTTAGATATCATATGCATAGTCCTAGGAAGTTAATTTATTTCTTTTAATTCCCTTAATCTTCTGGAGCGTCCCATGAAGTCCCAAGACTTCGGCGTACTGAAGGCGATAGGGATATTAAGTCTTCAACGTTGCGAAGCAGAGTATTGCAAATGGCATCTAAGGGCAAATCGTTCGGATCGCAGCCAAAAGGATCTTCAATTTCCAGACCTATCTCTTCAATCCCGAACAAGGTAAAGCTAATTAAGGCCACTACCGGACCCGTCCCCCAATGGAGGTCGTTTACCAGTTGAAAGGGCAGCGCCAGACAATATAGCAATAATAGTTGTTTGATGTGAATTGCATAGGCTAAGGGTATGGGAGTTTTTAAAATCCGCTCGCATCCGCCTAGTACGTCCACCATTTTATCCAGCAATTTCATCATGTCGCTAAGCTGATAGATGCTCAGACAGCCTCGGCTATGACGCTCTTGCACATAGTCCCCCAACCAGAAAGCAATTTCTAGGGGCGGATGGTTCATTGTTTTGAGTTGGTCAAAGCGATCGCTCCCCATTAAGGCTGCCAGTTCCTCGTTAACTGGCTCTTTGCGCAAATGTAGTTTTAGGGCGAAGGCAAAAGCGACTATTAGACGCAGGTTCGCGATTTTTTCTTGTTTGTCTTCAGGTTTTTTTTCGGCAACAGCCACCCAAACATGTCGGGTAAAGTTGCGCGTTGTATTTACCAAGGTTCCCCAGAGTTTGCGACCTTCCCAAAAGCGATCGTATGCTGTATTGGTGCGAAAGACCAACAATAAACCCAAGACTAGATTGGGTACTAGACTGCTTAATATCGGCCAGTGGACGGGAATGCCAAAAGGGTACAAGATAGAAATCAATATACCAAAGAAACCGCATAATAATACTCTAGGCAAAATTCCTGGTATAACCGAGCCCCTCACCTTGAAAGCGAGTTGCAGCCATGTATTGCGATCGGTTTTTACTCCTTTCATATAAACTTTATGCTTACCTATTTAGATTTATATAAAGATAAGATTAGCACAGGGAGCATTTCACTTTTGGCGATCCATTTGCCCGCTCCGCTCAGGAGGTGTTTTAACTCAAAAAACTCCCTCAATTGAAATGCTGCCCCTTGGCCCTGGCGAGCTGACCTGTTGTAACATTAGGCTATACAACAGGTGCAGAAACTGCAAAAGCTCCAGAAAGTAAAAAAAATTTCTGCCTCCAATGTTGAAATTCTAGCAAAACGGTGCTAATATACTTTTAATGCTCTCTAGAAGGGGCAAAAATAAGGGCCACGGCTGCTAACCGCGACCCTTTGGACAAGAGAGACCAGTAAACCTTAGCAAGGAGGTGTTTTCACTCAAAAGATCTTACTCCCTTAAAAAACCCGGCCACTAGGGGTAGCCTTGGACTCGCGGGCAACGAGTCCATTGGCACACCTCCAATAGCCGGGGGGGAAGATAACCCACCCCTCCCGCTGACGACTTGAGAGTATCGCAGCAGCGGGTGGGTTTCCTTTGGGAGAAATGTGGGGAGTGTGGGAAGGGTGGGAAGAACCGGAGAAAATTCTCCCCCTCTCTCCCCACACTCCCCCCTCTCCAGGTATCTGGGCGAGGACCTCCTTGCTGTTTGTAGATCCTACAACGACCCTCCTTATTTTGCAAAGCCTTACGGTACCGAAGACGTAGAGGCGACAGCATTCCCAAGACAGCCTTTGCTCCCCGAGCAAAAATTAATCTCGGCGATCGCCCGAACGGTGGTCAAGAAACGCTACTCGTCAGTCCGACTGTATGACTGGTACTAATATCAACAGGACTTACGCAACGACAAAGAGCGATTGGGGCGTTCGCGTTGGCGGAGCCTGCGCGCCGTGGAGCGCATAGCGTCTGGGCCTCCCTTGAATCGCTCTTTGGATTGCCCCTACAAATACGCTTATATGGACAGGCAAGCGTAAGTCCCGATCGAATCCGGTTAATTACACATAAATCCCGTAGGGGCACCGCCCCTACAAACTGTGACTGTTTAACCGGATTTGATATAAATTTGCTGCGCAAGTCCCTTACTGCTATAATATTGGCAAAGTCGATTAGTAAAAATAATTGGCAATAACCCTATAGCGGTTCTCAAATTGATGGAAAGTGTCTGGGCGAAGCATCCCAAGATCGAAATCCCCGTTTTACAGCAGAGATGGTCAAGGGGGATGCTGTCGCCCCTACCCGATCGCTTATTACACTTATTTGAGAAATGCTATGTATTGCCTATGTTTTTTACTCATCTTCCTCGCTAGTTGCTGAAGGTATGCGCCAGATTTTAATGGTATTGTCAGGACTGCCGCTTATGAGGTTTTCGCCATCGGGACTGATAACGATCGCGCTGACATATTTAGCATGTCCTAACAGAGTATTGTTTGGAGCAATATCCCTGCTTGTGCCGGAATCTTCGCTGTCGTTCCAAACGCCAATGGTCTCGCCGCTACTAGCGAAGATTTGACCCGAGCTGTTAATTGCCACAGACCGCACCCAACTAGGATCGCCAATCAGTTGGTATTTGCGCTTGCCACTTTTTAGATCCCAAATATGGATGGTATTATCGCTGCTGCCGCTGACTAGGGTCTGGCCATCGGGACTAAAAGCCAGAGATAGAACCGCATTGGCATGACCTTTCAGGGTTCGTATTCTATTCCCGGTTTGTACGTCCCAAATTTTTATCGTCCTATCCGCGCTGCCGCTGACAATTTTTTGGCCATCAGGGCTGAAAGCTACAACATTGACCGGCTCTTGATTCTCTTTTCTGGTCAAGCGGCGGCTGCCATTTCGATTCCAAAGTTTGAAGCTGCCATCGGTACCGGCACTGGCAAAAATCTGACCGTTAGGACTAATGGCGATCGCCAGCACTTCTCCTTCATGGGCTCCTTCTATCGTCTGCATATGGGAGCCGTTGATAGGGTTCCAAAGCTTGATGCTTTCGTCAGAACTGCCGCTAATTAATAGTTGTCCGTCCCTGCTAATGGCTAAGGCATTGACCCAGCCTTTATGGGCATCAAGTATATATAGCAGTTTCTCGCTTTTCAAATTCCAAATCCTGATTGTTCCAAAACTACCGCTACTTAAAAGCGACCCCCCATCTAGCTTCGGGCCGACGGCAATAGTTTGAACTTGACCGGCACCTTTAAAGGTGGTTTCTAAAAACTTGCTACTGGGCAGGCTAGCAATGAGTCGAACTGGATTGGCCGGAAAGAAACCATAGCGCCAATACCCATATATTTGAGCCCCGCAGATAGCAAATGCCAAAACAGCGATCGCCAATTTCCAGGGTTTGTTCTTTTTTCGGGTTGGCCTCGAAGCAGATTTTTTCCGAGAACTCGACCCCCTACGGGAGGAAGCATCCAAGGGCGAAGAACCCATCCCCGTGGCTTTGGATATATGGGATGAAGTGCGCGAGGAGTTTTGGGGGCGAGAATTCCTGCCTTTTTTTATAGGTCCTTCTTTGACTTCTTCTCCGGGTTCTGCCAGGTCCGCTTCTGCCAAGCACTGCAAAATCGCATGAGAGTTTTGAGGGCGCTTTCCTGGAAAGGGCGCCATCATATAATCCATCACGTCGCAAAAAGATTTGGAAATATGGGAAGCGCTATTACGCCAGACCAATTTGCCCGTGCGGGGATGTTCGGAAAAGGCTGTCGGAGACTTTCCCGTGAGCAAAAACACAAAAGTGCGACCTAGGGAATAAAAATCCGATTGCGGTACTGCCTTGCCATTAGCTTGTTCTGGTGCCGTATATCCGGGGGAGACAATGCCGGTAACGCCCGCCCCTTGACCGATTTTGGCAAAATAGGTGTTGGTCACCTCTCTAGCGGCCCCAAAGTCAATCAACACCAATTGACCGTTGGGCTTGATCATTATATTGAGCGGCTTAATATCCCGATGGAAAAAGTTGTGGGTGTGGACTTGACCCAAAATAGTTGCCAGTTGCTTTAGCCAATCCACCGCTTGCTCTTGCGATATCGGTCGATTGCCCCGCTTTTTCATCCACTCCCGCAGATTCAAGCCATTTATTTTCTCCATGACCAGGCAGTATAGCGGCTCGGTGGCATTGGGGGGCATCATCTCGAAGTAGCCATCGGGATCTACTTTAGGTATTCCCGTATCGCTCAAACGAGCAAGGACCTGTGCTTCCTGTTTGAATAGCTCTACTGCTTTTTCGTGGTTTTGCAGCAAAACCTTCAGCACTTTCGGCGTTCCTTGCTTGTCTGCCACTTCATAAGTTTTGCCAAAGCCACCACCTCCCATCACCCGCACGATTCTATAGCGATCGTGCAGCAGCAAATCGCAGCCACAGTGAATGCACTTGGGCTTATTTTCGTTTGCCTGGTCATCCGGCTGAGGGCACTTAGGATTAATGCAATAACTCACGGGAAGCTAGCTCGCGATCGAAACGATAGCACTTTCTAGAACAATATAACCCGCAGCGATCCCCTTTTACTGTGGGGTTTCACCAATCATTCATCTAGGAGACCCCAACTCTTGCGGCGGTCAATTTCAGCTAATCCAATTTCAGCTAATCCAATTTCAGCTAATCCAATTTCAGCTAATCCAATCTTAGCAAATTAGGTTTTAGCAAATTAGGTTTTAGCAAATCATAGGAGACTTATTCCGTGTTTTTACGGGTTCGAGCTTTGCCTTTTTTCTCTAGTTTTTTTCTCTACTTTTTTCTTTGTGGATGAGAAAAAGGAGCGATCGCCCTATTGATAGCGCTGTCTTATTTTGGCCATATTGCTTACTTAGGTGCCCTTTTGCATATTCTACCACTCTATCGCCCTAGCTCGCACAACTGGATGGGGGAGATTAAAACCAATCTTCGCGATCGCCAGCATCTTTGCGCTCCACTCTACCCCGGCTGTGAATCTCGCGGGTTCGCTCGAACAACTCCTCCTCTGTCAAGTTCCAGTTCTGGAGCGCTCGCTCCAAATCTCTCTGAATATCCTGCGCCCCGGGAAAGCCTCGATAGCGAATTCGCAACCGGGCTAGCTCCGTCAAATTATAATCGTTCGCCGCCGCTGCCAACAGTTCATCGACTGTTTTGCGATCGTCCTTGGCTCGCGGATGCACTTGGTCTCTATTCGTCTGTGCCATCGCCTCTCCTATTTTATAGCAGTCAGCTCTGCTGCAGTCAGCTCTGCTGCAGTCAGCACTCAGCAGTCAGCACAAGCATTACTCCTTGCGTAGGGCGAGAGCGCGAAATCCCCCCTACTAAACAATAAGATTGCCCTAACAAAACATTCTTACTATACCATTTCACAATCGACAATTTTATATATCGACAATTTTATACTGCGTCTAAATTGGTTTGCGAAAGCGATCGAGAGCCTCTGAGAATCCTCACCGGAGCCAGAAGGTTGCGCCTGAGCTACCGGGTTTCTTCTTAGGGACTTACGCAGAGATAATATAGCGCTACGCGCAAGTCAAAAGTCTCAAGGTAATAAGTCAAAGGTAGTCTCTGACTAAGGAACGAGCATTTATAAATGTCTTAACTCATTTGCGTAGTGCTATATTTGTAGGGTGCCGCACTGCTCGTCAAACGCTATATCTATAATTAAATTGTTAATTTGCTTAAGTTAATTTTAATATAAAAATAGTCTATACGCAATTCCTTAGATAAACCTTATCCCTTTTTTAACGATTCCCCGAATAAGGCATACAAATCTCTAGCAAATTTCTGAGGATTCCACAAAGGCGATAAATTATCTGGTTGCTTGGAGCGAACAAGGCGATCGCGTATTGCTTGCCTTAACTCTCGCTCCTGCCCCAAGCGCACTCCCCACTCCACATATTCCTCCCAGCTCCAGGCTATCCCCTCAGAAATAGAAAGGGTTTTCAGAAAAGAATAAGCCATCCGCGCTAAAAACTGTTCTCCAGCTCTGGTCACCACGGGCAACTCGAACCACAAAGCTTCTAAATTATGACTGCCGCCGTTATAGGGATAAGAATCCAGCAGCACGTCAGCAACTCTATAGATAGTGCGATGCTCTTCCTCGGTTTTGGTTAAATCGATGAACTTTATCCTAGACCAGCTTACTCCTATAGTCTCGCAAGCTTCCCAATAGAGCCGCTGAATTCCCGCCGGCTCTCCGCGACCTTTATATAGTAAAAGGCTATCGGGCACTTGCTTGAGAATAGAAATTTGTGCTGCGACTAACTCTGGATTTAACTTTGTTGCCGGTGCCACGCATAGATAAACAATTTGCTCCAAGCCGATTCGCATCGATTGGCGAAGCGAGAAAGGCTCTGCGGGAGCTACATCGAACCCGGCCACCGCCATAAACGAATCAGGCATTCTCAGCAATTGCTCTCGATAATCCCCTTCTATTCCTACAGGATGGGTATGCCAGTCTGCCAAAAAGTAATTGTTCGCCGAGATGTAGGGCGCTTCAAATCCCAACCAGGAGATACAGGCGCGAGCTGGTTGGCAATAGAGCAGATCCGCATGAACGTTAACCGTTATCGAATCTATATCAACTAAAATATCCAAGTCATCTTGCTGTATTTCTTCCAGCAGAGCCGAGGAATTAATAGTGCCCGCTTGCTTGACTTCCTGGCGATAAAACTTAGTCGCTACTTTTGCAATAGTATCGGTTAGGTCGTCTATCTTCGTATCTTGGGTCAGATAAAAATAGAGCTGCGGTGAAATCTGGGATAGCTCGGCAATAACATCGGCGCTGCACCAGGTAACCGGATGCCGATGAAAATGCGCCGAAATGAAACCAATTTTTAATTGGGCATTGGGCATGGGGCATTGGGCATTGGGCATTGGGCATTGGGCATTGGGCATTGGGTAGAGTTTTGAGTTGGTAGTTGTTCTACCCTTTGCCCAAGTCCCCCTGCTCCCTGCTCCCTGCTCCTCTGCTCCCCCGCTCCCATGCCCAATGCCCAATGCCCCATGCCCTTCCGCATACTTACCCGCCAGATTGGCAACACATTGCTCGCCTAATAATTTAGATAGTCGAGAGTTGTCACGGCGATTGTCTCGCAGGCGGTACATGCTAAAGAGCAAGACGGGATAGAGAATGGTTAGATGTTTTTGACTTAGTTCGTCGCTGCCGAGATACAGTTGCCGTTCTATTTCTAAAAATTTTTCGCGGGCTGTTTGCGCGATCGCAGAATTTAGATAGACATGGAGCAAAGCCGTGTCTGCAGTGAGGCGGCCTGGTTCTTGGCAGCTTTGGCAATATTTCTCGGCTACTGCTCTGAGCGGGGCATAGTTAAAACTACCCGGACGAGGGGTGGTAATTAAATCGAATAACCCTTGATGGGCTTCGAGCAAATCGGGTTTGGCTGCGATCGCTTTCTCAAAAAAACCAAAAGCTTTATTCAACTGTTCCACCTGAAAGCTGCCCCGTTCTTTGCCTTGCTGCCGGACTGCCAATCCCAGATTGCAATAGATCTCTGCTAAGTTATGACCTTCCGCTAGGGCTTCCTCGAAAGCCCGAATAGCTTCCTCCGTTCGACCCATATATAATAGAGCGCTGCCCAGGTTGGAGCGAGCCTGAGCCAAGAAGAGAGAATTAGAAGAAGCGGCGCTCGATCCCCCCAAATCCCCCTTTTTAAGGAGGGCTTCTTTGCCCCCCCTTGCAAAAGCATGTCCTGAGCGGAGTCGAAGGGGGGGGGTTTGGGGGGGATCTTCTGCAACTGCTTTCGATCGCACCTGTTTTTCTTGGCCGGATGCAAGCTGCTTCCCGAAGCTTTCCGACAGAAGAATCGCCCGTTGGTAGCAGGCAATTGCTTGGGAATGCTGGCTTAGCTCCAATAAAAAATTTCCTAATTTCATCTGGAACTGCGCCCCGCCGATATCTGGATTTCGCGATAAAGCTTCCTGCCAAGAAGCCAATGCCCGAGACTTTTCCCCCAAATCCCGCCAGACATTTCCCAAATTTAGGTAAGCTCCAGCCAACTCTGGGTTAAGAGCGATCGCCCGTTCGTAATATTCCGCCGCTCGTTTGAGCTTGTCTTGCCGATAGAAAATGCTACCGAGATTGGCCACCGCTTCGGCAAAAGAGGGTCTGATTTCCACCGCCCGCTCGTAAGCCCGCATCGCCCCGTCCAAGTTGCCTCGGGCTTGGAAGATATTGCCCAAGAGCTTGTAAGCTTCCGCCGATGAAGGTTCCAGCTTAATCGCCTGCTGGCTCGCGGCGATCGCCCTAGGAAAATTCCCGCTAGCTAAATAAGCCTCCCCTTCTGCAAGAAGGATTTCAACTGACTCGGATTTGGCAGATCGATCTTGGGACATGGGCAATTAAAAATTTAGATCTCAGAATCAACAACTGGGCTCGGGCTCTATCTTTATATAGCAGTAAGCTATCATGCGATTCTCCTGCGGCAGCCGCAGACGGCAGTCAGCAGTCAGCTAAAGTCTTGCCATACGGACTCATGAGCGTTTTGTGACTGTCCTAAGCTGTCTTGGTAGTGCAATATAGCAGTAAGCCGATTCTACGGGAAGACGCGCTCGCGATCGGCAGGAGGCAAGTGTAGGGGCGTAGGCGGAGCCTGCCTTTGGATGGGCATATGGCATTCGCCCCGGCATTTCATGCTGCAAAGCGAAACAGCCCGGGCATTTCGTGCGGGTGAGATGAAACACCCGGGCTAACAGCCGTTTGCATTGGACCGCTTCTTTGCTGACCGCTTTGCTAATAAAACTGATAGAGTAAAAGCAGACAAAACTGCTAAAGTCACTATGCTTTCTATTAGTGAAACTGATAATGCGGTAAAATTTCCTCCGTCAGACCTATTCAGTGACGAACCTCCCTTGGAAAGTTATCGCCATTTAAGACAAATTATTTTATTGTTGCTAAGCCTGGAGTGGTGGTGGCAGGAGCGCCCCGACGCTTCAGAAAATAGACGCAATAATTTTTTTGCCGCAGGCAATCTGACCGTATATTACAGCCGACACCAGCTCCGCTCCGAGGATTTCCGGGGACCAGACTTTTTTGTGGTTTTGGATACAGAACACAAGGAGCGCAAGAGTTGGGTGGTTTGGGAAGAAAACGGCAAGTATCCCAATGCGATCGTGGAAATACTCTCGGATACTACTGCTAAAGTGGACCGAACCGACAAAAGGCTGATCTATCAAAATATTTTTAGAACGCCAGAATATTTTTGGTTCGACCCATATAGCTTAGAGTTTGAGGGACTTCGCCTCGGCAAAGGGGGCAAGTATTGGCCAATCAAAGCCAACGAGTCTGGCTGGCTCTGGAGTCAGCAATTAGAACTATACTTGGGGATTGTGGCACAAAAGCTGCGGTTTTTGACCCCAGACGGAGACTTGGTCCCAGCTCCGAGCGAAGCAGCAATTCAAGAAAAGTTGCGAGCCGATGTGGCAGAGCAGCGGGCTGAAGCCGAACGCCAGCGAGCCGAATCCGAACGCCAAAAGGCTGAGTCCGAAAGCCAAAAGGCTGAAGCCGAACGCCAGCGGGCCGAAGCGGCAGAGGCAGAATTGGCAAGATTGCGACGTCAGATAGAAGAGCTTGAAAATTAAAGGAGAAGGAGACTGAGATTTCAGCTCCGATGTCTATCCTTTCCTGTTGTCGTTTTCTTTTTTTGCTGGATTTGAGTAAGAACTTGCTGCCATCCTGCTGCTAGCTCTTTGGCTGCATCATCTTTATAAAAATCCAGATAGGCGATTGTTTTGCGAATCAAAATTACAAGCCGTGCGTTTTTATCCGCGTTTTTCTTGGATGTCATGGTTTTGCTTGCTTAAAGCTCATAACTTAAAACTCATAACTTAAAACTTAAAACTCATAACTCAAAACTTTAATTGTCCGCCCAGTTTCGGGCAAGCTGTCTCGATTAAGCTCAATCGAGTCGCTCTTTATCTTTTCTATAGGGGTTCCTTCCATCCCAGAGAGAAACTCATCGACTGGTAATATATCGCAAGCATCTGGATTGGCCGCTTGCGTGCGATACATAGTCGGAATTACAAGCTTGGGTTTCAGGGTTTCAATAGCCTGCTTGGCTTCCTGGGGATTATATGATTTTGCTCCTCCACCTACGGGTACAAATAGCAAATCCGGGCGTCCCATCAATATTTGCTGGTCTGTGGTAATTGGCGCTGCAGCTCCGCCCAAGTGCAAAATTTTAATTCCTGCTAATGTCCAGCCCCAAGCTACATTAATGCCAAATCTTCGTCCTCCCCGGCGATCGTGAAGCATCCGAATTCCTTGAATTTGCTTGCGGCGAAACTGGTATGCTCCGGGCTCAAAGAGCAATCTGGGATTTCCAGGCAGTCCTTCTGCGTTCCCTTCATCCAGCAAGCGAGAACTAATTAATACCAAATCGGCCTCTGCTTGCACGGGGCGATAGCCTGCCGTACAACCAACGGTGCTGAAGGGATTAACTAAAAATCGCAGTCCATCCCCTACAAACAAAAAGCAACTGTGACCCAACCATTGAATTTTTAAGCTTGGTTTGGGTGGAGGTTCCGGCGAAGGGGTTTCTGGTTTCGCCTCTACCTCTGACCCTGCTTCTGGTTCTGACTCTGATTCTGATTCTGCGGACGTCCCTGCTTTCGGGGAAAGCCATTCCGATGCGAGGCCGGTTGCCATCGCTGCTAACAAACTTCTCTGCCCTATACGCAGCAACTCTCGCCGATTCATAGTTATAAAATCTCTTGTAAACTCTAAACTATATAATATCTTTTGGGGCTTTTGGGGTTATCTTACAATTGGGTCGGCTCTATGCCTGCAATTGCGGCGATCGCATCTCCTTACTCCTTACCGATTTGCTCCTTACCTTGCCGATTTGCTCCTTGCCTCTTGCCGATTTGTTCTCAGCGCGATCGCCTTGCAAGGTCTTTTGGGACAGTTCAGTTCCGCATCCTACAGGATATTTCATTTCTTTTGCTGCGGGAGCGACGAGGAAATTAAACTTCCCCTCCCAGGAGGGGTTGGGGGTGGGTTGGTATGGGTTGGTGTAACTTGCGTAACCCAGCCCAATCCCCTCCTAGGAGGGGATTGGAGGTGATTTTAGATCGGATATCTTTATTATCTCGATCGCATAACTAACTGGCTAACTTTTATTCAAGAGTGCGATAAAGCCGCCAAAGAGAGCGTTACTCTCCGACCGCTTTGGCGGCTTTATCGCAGTCATTAAACAGTTAAATAGAAAAACCCGCGCAAAGAGAGCTAATTAGAATCTAATTGCTTTAGGAAGTTTGCCAGCAACTGTTTGCCAGAAGCTGTCAGAATACTTTCTGGATGAAATTGGACGCCCTGGATATGAGGATAGTCTCTATGTCGCACCCCCATAATCGTACCGTCATCAACCCATGCCGTAATTTCGAGGGCTTCCGGGCAGCTTTCCCGGTCAATTACCAGACTATGATAGCGGGTCGCCGTTAGCGGATTCTCGACTCCCTCGAAAATTCCCGCCCCCTCGTGATGAACTTGGGAAGTTTTGCCATGCATTAGCTCCCTGGCAGAAACAATTTTGCCCCCAAATACTTGACCTATTGATTGATGTCCGAGACAAACTCCTAAAATAGGCGTCCCCACTGGGCCCAATTCTCTAATTAAGTCCATAGAAACGCCACCGTCTTCCGGTCTTCCGGGGCCGGGAGAAATGACAATTCCTGCTGCTCTAGATGTGCTGATTTCTTCTAGGGAAATCTTATCATTGCGATAGACCCGAACATCTGCTGCTACCGGAAACTCCCTGCCAAGCTCCCCGAGATACTGCACCAGATTATAAGTAAAGCTATCGTAGTTATCTATGACAATAATCAATACTCCTGCTCCCGATTTGCTAAAGGTAAATATCAGCTAATAGCGGTCATATATCGGCAATAAGCTCTCAGCAATAAGCTTTCAGCTCTCAATCTTAGCAATAACAGGACTTAGGTAGGACGGCTGGCTACTTTTAGGATGCAATCTACAATCTACATAATAGAGCGATCGCACCTGAAAATTTGCATTAGTCCTGAATAAGCTATAAGCGATAGGGTTCAGATTTTTATGAATTAAGCTGGTTTTTAGCGTTCGGCTTTTAGCGTCAGCAATCATAAATATGTACGTTATTTCTATGACGCTGAGAGCTGACCGCTGAGAGCTGACCGCTATATTAAAGCAGCTCGTATAGACGCGGTAGCAAGAGGCAACCAGCAACTAGAATAGCTGCTAGGGATGAGACTAGCACGGCTCCGGCAGCACAGTCTTTGGCAATTTTAGCGAGTTCGTGGTATTGCTGGGGCGAGCTTAAATCAACCAGAGATTCTATAGCCGTATTCAGGAGCTCCGTTGCCATTACTCCGGCAATAGTTAGCCCAATTATGGTAATCTCGACTAAGCTTAGGTTCAAAAAAACTGCCAAAGCGATCGCCAAACTGCCGATTAAGACATGGATGCGAAAGTTGCGTTGGGTCTTGAAGGCATAGCTGATGCCAGCCCAAGCATATTTAAAACTAACAAATAAATTTGCTGCAATCTGCCAGGACAGTTGGCGATTAAGTAGATCGCTCGATTCGGGCGTTGGCTCTAGCGGTGGCTTTGGTATATTTTCTTCGGGCATGGACGGGGTAGCACTGGCAAATAAAGTCTCTTTGGTTAGGACTGGGGGTTAGGGATTTGCAAGTTAATAATGTGCCGGTTCAAGGGCTTCGACTCCGCTCAGCCCGAACGGTGACAGTCAAAGAACGCTTAGAGACTGGTACTTTATTTTTGCGCAAGTCCCTTACTTTGGTGGCATGGGTAGGGCAACTCTTAAGGATGGGGAGCGATCGCGATTTGGAACAAATTCTGCCATAATTGCTTTTCTGGCATTGGCAAAGGACTGTTCCTAACTTATCAGATCGACTGCTTGGAGTAAGGTTTCTTGTCGAGCTAGCATTTTGCCTAGGCTTTCGGAATCTGGGTGATCCCAACCTAACAGGTGTAGCAACCCGTGGGCCGCTAAATTCGCTAGCTCTATTTCTAAAGAATGTCCCTGGTTTTTGGCCCCTGAGCGAGCTGTTTCCACAGAAATAACGATATCTCCCAGATACAGGGGAAGGAGCGATTCTCCGTAGTTGCTTTGCAAAAGCGCAACATCAGGCTGGGGGCAATTTACTTCTAATGCAGCAAAAGCTAAAACATCTGTTGGCTTATCCTGGTAGCGATACCGGGAATTAAGAGCTTGAATTTCGCGATCGTCGCTTAGGCGCAGGCTCAGTTCGTAAGCCATAGCCGGTGGCAGTTCCTCGCTAAGGAGTTCCAGCCAGCGCCGGAACCAATTGTCCCAGGTTTCTGGCTCCACAGGAGAGCTGCCCCTATCTGTTAGCTGGTCTGACTCCCAGAAATGGTCCTGCACGCTCAAATCGAGTTGTATGCCTTCAGTCGCGATCGCCTTCTGGCTCATAACCATAATTTCTCAGATAATAGGTTATAGCTTACCGCTTACCCGGGGATATTCGCTGCCCTTTCACTGTATCCGCATATTTCCCAGCTGCGCATTTTATAGCTTTCGCCTAGCGAGTTAGATAGGACAAGCCGACCAGCAATGCTAGCAGCCCGAAGCTGGTCAGAAGAAAATGTTTTACTGACTGGCCCCCTTTTTTGACCATGTTCCGCATTGCTAGTTTCACATAACTCGGGGACGGCTCGGTAGATATTGTTGGGCTTGTCTTGTCCGCTGATGTTGGGCTTGTATTTTCCGCTGAGGATACGGGGTCAAGATCGGGTGTGGATGGCTGACTCATATATATAAGTGACAAAACCTTATATTCGATTGTCAAGATTGTAACAGGTTAGCTCTTAGCCGATAGCTTTTACAGGACTTACGCAACGACACTATAGAGCGGGGCAACCACGGGGGGATTGCCCCTACAAACAACCAAAGTAAGGATGTTTTGCGTAAGTCCTGTAGGAATAAGCACTCTAGCTAAAATTAACGGGGCCAGGGTTTTTATTGCCCTAGCCCCATTCGCCTATATCGCCCTATATCCTCTCCACCCAGTCTTTGCTTGGCAGTCAAGGAACCGGGCAGTGGTCGGGGCAAAGCGATCGCCCCTTTAGCAGAGTATTAACTAGAGATCTGATTTTCTTGGCGCAGATAGGCTTCGATGAAAGGATCGAGATTTCCGTTCATTACATCAGCGATCGCAGTAGTTTCCACATTAGTCCGCACGTCCTTAACTAGACTGTATGGATGGAAAACATAGTTGCGAATTTGCTTGCCCCAGGCAGCCTCGACTATATCCCCACGGATTTCGGCAATTTCCCGAGCCCGTTGCTCTAGAGCGACAACTAGCAATTTTGCCTTGAGGATAGCAAGGGCTTTTTCTTTATTTTGGAGCTGCGATCGCTCCTGGGAACAGCGGACTGCCATCCCAGTGGGAACATGTTGGATGCGCACGGCAGTTTCCACCTTGTTTACATTTTGCCCTCCCTTACCGCCAGAACGGGACGTAGTAATTTCCAAATCCTTCTCGGGAATATCCAATTCTACGGAATCGTCCAAAATAGGCATCGCTTCGACTCCAGCAAAGCTAGTTTGGCGCTTGCCGTTGGCATTGTAGGGCGAAATCCTTACCAGTCGGTGGGTTCCTTTTTCTGCTTTGAGATAGCCATAGGCATAGCGCCCCTGAATTTCTAGAGTTGCAGACTTAATGCCTGCCTCTTCTCCTTCAGAGAGTTCTGCCAAAGCAACTTTGTAATTGCGTTCCTGCGCCCAACGCATATACATCCGCAGTAGCATATCCGCCCAATCTTGCGCGTCCGTGCCACCAGCACCAGCATTAATCGTCAAGACCGCTCCGCTGGAATCGTATGGGCCAGACAGCAATTGCTGAAACTCCCAGCGATCCATTTCTCGGGTCAGCTTGGCAATATTTTTTTCTGCTTCTAGAGCCAGAGATTCATCCAAATCTTCCTCTAGCAGCTCTAAAATCGCTCTGGTATCTTCCAGTTCGTTTTTCCACTCGTAATATTGCTGCAAGTGGGATTTTAGATCGTTGAGTTCTTGCAGAGTTTTTTGGGCGACGTTTGGTTCTTGCCAAAAGTCTTCTCCAGCAGCGAGGAACTCGTATTCTTTAATTTTCGCAGTGAGTGCTGGTATGTCAAAGATAGTCCTGGGTTTTACCCAGACGCTCGCCCAAATAAAGCACTTCTCGTTTGATTTCTGTGACTTCCATCGTGGCTCTCGACTTTTTTATATTTTATGACTTTTCTATTGTAGCCAAAGTCTGGCTAGCAGCAAACGGCTGGTAGGGAGCGATCGCCCTTCCGGCCTGCGCCTGGACTATGTGCGTGCGATCGATCCTCATCAAAACGCGATCGCGCTAAATTAATTTAGTGTCAGCTATCTAATCTTTCGTCTCTTCTGTCTCAGGTAAAAACTCCATGCTTAGTCTCAATTTACCCGATCGCCAGCCTCCGCCACTAGCAAGCAAAACCTGACCTTCAATATCACCTCTGACCCACTCTCCAGAGTAGTTCTTGTCTGCTTTCTCTTGCAAAATCTCATGCAGAGCCTCAAGCCATTCTTCGAGCTGAAAAGTAGTGTTTTCCAAAAACATTCTTGGATCTTCATTGTCAATTTTAACCACATCATCTCTACTCAAGGCTTTGAAATCGCTTGAGTCGCTAGGATCGGGTGATATATCCAACCGCTCTTTTAGCTCTGATAGTTCCGTGGCTAGCTGAGCATACCCTTTCTCGACACTCAATACCCGCTCGGGCAGCCCCTTAACCAGCTTTGCAATTCTGGCCACGACCTCCCGTAAATTTGTTTCTGGCATGATGAAAACCTCTTAATACAGGCTAGCAATGCTTGTTGCGATCGCTTTCCGGTTTGCGCCTAGGCCGTCAGCTTGCAAAATCTGGGGTTATGTGCGATCGCTTTTCTTGCCAGGGCAAAACTCTAGGCTCAGCCTCACCTTGCCCACTTCCCAACCATTTATATGGTTTCTTGAGACCTGGCAATCAGCTCCTTCGACCCAATCGCGGATAGATTCATTGCTTGAATAGCTCCCCACAAAATCGACAAGCTTCTGAATAAAATCCGCAGATTCAATGATAGGAGAATGGCTGAAAGCAAATGCAACTCTTTTATCCTCAGCCAAGATTTTTATAACTTCATCAGAAGCCAACGGAACGAAACCGTCATCCAAATCAGTCTCAGAATCGGGCGACTTACCCAGACTTTCCAGCCGCTCTTTCAACTCTGATAGTTCCGTAGCTAACTGAGCATACTCTTTTTCGACACTCAGCACCCGCTCGGGCAGCCTCTTGGCCAAATTTGTAATTTTGGTTACGACCTCTCGCAAATCTGTTTCTGACATAAGGACCTCTTTAAGAGGCTCAGTTGCTCAGCGGGTTTAGTAGCAACAAACGAACTACGGTCAAAAAGTGACTCTTGGTCAATTTAGCATTATTTTAGGGGCCGCTTCAAAGAACAAAACCCTTGACTATGCAAGGGTTTTAATGGTATAAATGGCTCAGGCGTGACTTGAACACGCGACCAAGAGCTTATGAGGACCTTGGTCAAATCTTGAAACCCTTACTATTTAAAGATTATAGCATTAATAGATTGACACTGACCTATTTTTGCCCTAATTTAGATTTAAACATTAATGGGAGTTCGGTTTTAAGTTTTTTTAAAATTTTGGTTTGGTCCTGTAGCATTTTGGCAGACTTGCGATCGCAACCTGCGCTTAGCGGCGCTTATAGCATAAAATTGGCAACTGTCAAGGTGTGGTTAACCGTCTTGTTTGTTCCGAGAGGCCGTAATAAACTAAGACGAGTTGGGGGATGGATAGGCTTTAGGGCCAGTGTTTTTATCGCTTGATTAGCTTACTACGAAATTCCTGTGTTTCGGCCAGCACTTCAGATCCGAGATTTGTAATTTTGTAGTATTTTCGCCTCGCGCCGCCGATCTCTTCCAATTCGTCACCCCAGCGGGGCTCTACGAATCCTTTTTTGTTCAGATTGTGCAGAGTAGGGTACAGGCTGCCGAAGCCAATCTTGCGCCGCCCATTGCTGGCCTCAGCGATCGCATCGATAATTTGCAACCCGTAGAGTTCCCGACCGGACAGGGCCGTTAGGATATCCTGCTCTAAAGGCGAAAGCACTATGAAATCGTCTTTTTTTGTTTGTTCATTCATTTAAAGATTTTTTCTAGCACCGTGCAGAAGATTATGCTATAGTTGTTCCATGATACTAGCAATGGAACGAAATTGCTAGAATATAAATGTAAACAAACACAGCGGCTTTTAAATTATTGCATATTTCTGAATTGCTTAAAAGCCTGTGGCGACTGCATTTTAAGATGTTGCATTTATTTGAAGACTGCTACAAGCGAAATGAAGATTGCAGACATAAATAACTTATTTGCTTACCACAAGCCTACTGCTAACCAAGCAGAGCGATACCAAAAATTGAGAAAAGCAGCTAAGGCTTTTGCCAAACAAATCTTGCAATTGACACCTGAGTCAAGCGAGCAAACATTAGCCATTCGCACGTTACATCAAGCCTCAATGTTGGCTAATGTTGCGATCGCCGTCAACGAACCCGAAGCAGAAGCAGAAACAGAAGCCGAATCAGAAGCAAAAGATCTTGGTGAAGTATCGGATGGTTATCACACTTTTAACGAACTGTACGAACATCGTCATGCTTTGTATCTAGTGATAGCCAATTCAGGCTTAATCGGATCGGCATGGAAATCTAAAAAACATTATGACGGGTCGAGCTATAATGGCTGGTTTTTGTTGGGTATTGAGACAAGTGAAGGAGATATTTCTTATCATCTACCAGATGCATTATGGGAAAATGCCAAAGTGACTAAGCTAGAGCGCGGCAAGAAATGGGATGGCCATAACTCTCAAGATGTCGTTAATAGGCTTATGCGGGCGGCGCAAAATATCGCTTAATACGCTTGGAAAAATTTGGTTTAGGATAAGTTAGTGAAAGAAGACTGGTGTAATTGAATTAGGATGTGGGGTGTAGGAAATTGTAGCCAAAAGCCCGGTTTTTCCAAGAAACTGGGCTTCTTATTTATGGCAAATAATTTACGATCGCGATCTCCAGCCCGCTAAACTTTGCTAGAGTAAGAAGGTGCGATCGTTCATTCTATAGCAGAAAGGAGCAAGCGCCGTGGCAGAACTAAAGAACCAAGACTCAAGCTCAGCCTACGAAAACACTGATATGGAAGAGAACACAGAGTCGGA
The DNA here is from genome assembly GCA_010672965.1 of Oscillatoria sp. SIO1A7. Classification (GTDB taxonomy): domain Bacteria; phylum Cyanobacteriota; class Cyanobacteriia; order Cyanobacteriales; family Laspinemataceae; genus SIO1A7. The sequence goes on along the minus strand of JAAHFN010000033.1, from coordinate 19,322 downwards.
GCCCGAGTCAGAGGAAATAATAACCGAACCATTTGACCCGACTCAGATCAGAATTCAAACTAGGCCAATGCCCATCAGCCTGCTCCTTTCACGAATTCAATACGATGAACTTGACTTGGCACCTGATTTTCAGAGTCATGCGGGTATCTGGGCTGATGCAGCTAAAAGCAGACTGATAGAGTCTATTCTAATCCGAATTCCACTACCAGCTTTTTACATAGATGCGGCTGGCGATAAGTGGTTAGTTGTAGATGGGCTGCAACGGCTAACAGCTTTAAAGAAGTTTGTCACTGATAAGAAACTAAGGCTAAAAGGTCTGGAGTATCTCAAAGAACTTGAGGGAAAAGCTTATGAAGAGCTTCCCCGTAACTACCAGCGTCGAATCAAGGAAACAGTAATTACTGTTTATCTAATTGACGAGGGTACGCCACCTGAAGTAAAGTTTAATATTTACAAGCGAATTCAAACTGGCAGATTATTCAGGCGCAATCAAATATGCATGGAAGTCTAAAAAACATTATGACGGGTCGAGCTATAATAGCTGGTCTTTGTTGCATTATTTTTTGATTCGTAATTTTAAAATTTAGTGTAATTTAATCTATTCAGCTTCGATCTATAAAGCATTTAATTTTTATTATTTTGCTGCAAAAGTTTTTAGCGTGACAGATTTTTTGAAGCAATTAAATTTTTTCAAAAAATCTCCTGGAACGACTTCGGCAGAATTGATTTGTCGGTTGATAATACCAGCGACTTGCAATGCTTTAACGGCAAACTCAGAGCAAAATAGCGAAGAGTCGTCTGATTTTGCTTGTACACCGTATTTGTCAAAAAAATCAATGCCAGCATCAATAATTTGCAAGTAATCATAAGAAACTTGCAAATTATAAACTTCCCAAACCCAACGATTCATGCTTTTTTCCTGTTCGAGGGAAAGCTTTGTTTTTAATGGAAGCAGAGCCACTAAGCCGTTATAATCTCGAACGCGATCGCGCAAATCATGAATTTGCACTCCTGCAATAGTTTGAGTACCATCGTAATTAAGAGCGGAAGTTTCGGTAGTTGCTTCAGATACAAGCAGCTTGTCTTTTTTTTGATTACGACTCCAACATGAGAGACGTTTGAAGACGTAAAAAATTTAATCAAGCCCGAGAAGCCTTCTAAACCTGAAAAAAGAACAATATCCCCTGGGTTAGCCGAATCAATTAAATCTTTTAAGTTTTGATTCATAACTAAATTTACTTTTAATATCGTGAAAATTTACAATTTTCTTATGTTTTATGTTTAGATTGCCTAAATATTTTAGGCTCTATAAAGTCTTTCATGTCCCAAACTCCTCTTTTCTGTCTTTGCGCGGCTTTTTCTGCTTTAAAAAGAATGCGCCGATCTCCAATCCAGTCATTGATGTATTGCCAGTATATTATTGCCTGCCCTTCTAATATCATTTGAAGATTTACATTTACATCCGCTCGAAACACTATTGCTAAAATGCGATTGTATCTATCTCTGTGTTGATAAAGCAAGCTTACCTCGCTGCCGATCGGTAAAAGTTCCGACAGTCGAGCTTTAGATTCTCTACCTCCTTTTTGTTCTAGTTCAGGAGCGTCGATTCCCAGAAGGCGGACAGATGTTTTATCGTCAACATAAAAAGAGTCTCCATCTGCAATTTTAGCTACCGTGCTTTTAAGCTCATTCATAGTTGACTTATTAAGAGTCGCTACGTTGCGCTATCTTAAGGCTTTTGCGCGTTATAAATATTAGTTATGCTTCCATTTGCTACTTGGATTATCCACCATAACTGTTCTGATTCTAAAGATGGCTTGTCAGCCGCGATCGCTACAATCGCGGTTTTTGCTCTAGTTTTACGAGCGATCGCATAAAACTCGCCGGTATCGAAAACAGAAAAAGTATGCTCGCCAGCCGGAATTGCATACTGCACTTTTTCAAAAAATGTTTTGCCTTTAGTCCAAGAAATGCAATTTGTTGTAAACAAAAATTTAGGTACAAAGTGCCCGAAAAAAGAAGCTAAATTAACTTGTTTTATTAAATCATTTAAATAAGTTTTTGTGACAGACTCTGTACTTTTTGCTAAAATTTTTTGTAGATTTGTTTTTAAACTTTGGTAAACTGCTGCTTCTATATCTAAATTTACAAGCTGCATTATTTCTAGCTCTAAAAGCCTATTTTTTTCTTTTTTTAGATCTTCCCATTTTTGGTTTAATTTTACAAGCAGCTTTACTTTGTTATTTCTTAAATTTCCAAGAGCTTTTTGCAATTTTCTGTAAGTAGTTGCCGTTTTTAACACTGCTATGCTACCTGCAATTGCTTCAACTTTAGACAATTGCTCCGGCGAGATCGCTTGTTTTTTTGCTGCATAAGGTAAATATTTTTCTATAATTGCGCTATTACTGGCGTATTTTAAAGCCCACATATTTCGCAATTGCTTCCAGAATTCTCGGGTGCTGCTGTAGTTTAGTATCGCTGCTATCTCTAAAACTTCGCCTTTAAAGCTAGCTTTTTTATTGTCGTATCGAGCGCCTAAAGTAAAGCTATCTAATGTTACATCGTTATTTGTACTTATGTCAGAAACATAGCCATCTGAATCAACAGTTGCCAAAAGAGCCAATCCACCTTTACTGTAGTCGTTGCTGTTGTTTATGCCAAAACTTGCCAAGCGCGAATAAGGAGTTTCTTGCTGGCTTTTAGCTTGTGAATACGCAACCAAAGTCACGCTTTCTTGAGAGCCTAAATCTGCGCCGACTAAATAAGAATTGTCAAATTTTACTACGGGGCCAAAAGTTCCTTTGCTGTACTTAGGAGCAATTGTGGGTTCATCCTGCGACACAACATAGCCTTCAGCAGATTGCCAATTTAAAACTGGGCTGTTTTCTTCTAAAGGTTTTAAAGAATGAGCTTTAAACCAAACGATTTTACTAGACTCATCAAAAGCTTTTGCTAGTTCGGGATAAACTTTATCAAAGCTAGAAAGACTTGAATAATTAGCTATTTTAGGATCGTCATAAACTACATTTATGACTAAAACGCCTTCAGAGTTTAGTTTTAGACCTTCGCCGCGTAGATGCAAATAAACGCAGCCCAAATTATCGGTAGTATCTAAATCTTCAAGCCAATAGGATGCCACATCTCCGGGTTCGCGCTGCATCACCGCGACTAGGTTTCGATCTTTTAAGGAGCTGAGATCTAGTTTTACTACCGACTCAAAAGTGCTTAAGTCGTGGGGGTAGTCGCTGAAGCTTATTGTCAATCGTCCCGCTACCGGAAAGCGATCGGCTACGGGGTCTGCCTTGGCTGGCTTCGTAATAGTCCCTAAACTGGCAAAGCTGCCCGCGCCATCTAAACTGCCCAATACTGACAAATCGCCGACATCTTCGACTTTGAATAAAGTATCCAAGGTACGGTCGGAGTTGAGACGATGGCCGTCTGCTGTATAATCTTTGCCGTTTATTCTGATTTTGAATTTTTGGGGTAGAGACAAGTCTGGCGGCACAGTCACTATGACGTAATCGTCGTCCGCGCTCAGTTTTGTTATTTCTTGTTCGCTAAGTATCTCTGCGCCTCCCCACAGCACGGGTTCGTCAGCGTCCATCCATCCAATCGCTTTAGTATCGCTTGAATATACGGATTCGGGAGCCAATGTGGACAAGGGACTATTTGACAAAGGACGCCAGTTTAAAACAAGAGGGTTGCCCGAATAATCCGAGCCTTGGGTTTCTGCGCCGTCAAGGAAAAAATTATTTTTGTGTACGAAATGTTTTGCGTAGCCAGAGTTTTTTGCAAGATTTTTTTCAAAATGTATTCCTTGGTAAGAGGTAGGATTAGAAGATTTGTTCGCTACCGATATCTCAGACGAAGCTGAGTTTTGATAAACGTAAATTTTTGCGTCTCCGTGCCTTACTTGTTTTTCTACTATCGGCCAAATTACTATAGAATATCCATTAACATTTTCTACAAGGTTGTGATGAATGCGAAAATTCGAGCAACCCATCGCGCTGCCGCCACCATCTAGCCGAATACCTTTAGAACCATAATGATGGCCTTTTTTGTAGCTAGACAAAGAATGTATGCGGTTGTGCGAAATTTCAGTGCCTTCCCCATCTCCGGCATTCCATCCATTAACGCATCCAACGTCAGTAACAAATTGTCCGGTAAAAGAACAGTTATTTTCGGCAATATTAGATTTTCTGCATGTAATAGAAATAGCTAGGCTGGTAGTATTTCTTATTGTATTTTTTGATATAAGAATATTTGCGGGATTCCATTGCTGTATTCCGTCTTGCAGCCCGTGCGAACCCGACTCAAACATTACGTTATTGACTATTTGATGATTTTTGCCGCGCACTATTATAAATGCCGAATTTGCTTGGCGCAACGTACTGTTTGTTACCGCATTGTTTTCTCCTTTTAGAGAAATTAAGGCTCCAGATTTTCTCATTGACAAATCTTTAAAGCCACGGCTGAGGTCGCAACTATCAATGACCAGACCTGACACGTTAGAATCAACATCTACAGAACCTTCTACGCGCAAATCTTTTAATTTGCAATTGTTAGCTTTTATTTCTAATGCGTTCTGCGCGTAGCGGATAAAAACTTCTGTAGGCTTGCCAGAGGATACTAAGTATAGCGTTTTGGTAACGCTGTCGTAAAAAAACTCGCCACTTTCAGTAGCCAAAGCCTGCAAATCCCAGAGAAAAAAGGGATCGTCCTCTTCTAGCTTGTCGTGGTTGGTATTGGAGTAGTTGTAGGAGATATTTATTCGATTTTTAATGTGACCCAAAACTCGGCCGGCTTTTTTCCACCATTCTTGACCTGCTGCTAGCACTATGCTAGCGCCTGTCAAATCGGGCAAAGTAGCTAAATTGGCGTTTTCGTACCAACCTTTAGTGCCGTCAGGATCGTAATCAGCAACATCTACATGACCATCTGAACTAATAGCGCAATCTTCTCTCTTCAAGTCGTGCGGGTTGTCAAATTTAGGCCATCGAGCCTCTTTGAGATTTCTTGAAGTAGAGAAAGCATCAAATTCAGCCCACCCCAAATGGGCAATGCTAGACAGGTCAGCTTTCCAATAAATACTGCTCTCTTCTTTTTCCCAAAAATCGCTGTTAAGAGCCACATAAGATGAGACTGTAGCTGGGCTATGCTTGTCGATGGAAATTAAAGTTACAGATTTGTCTAGCCTAGGAGCAGCATATCTGCCAGGATTTAAAGATATTGTGTCGCCATCGATCGCTAGCTCCAACGCAGATTTTAAAGTCTTTAAAGGACTGCTTAGAGTTCCTGCATTTAAATCGTCTCCTGTGGGAGACACAAAAATATTTGCCATGCTCGCGTGTTTTAATTATTTTTTACAAGTAAAATCGCTTCTTGTCTTTGTTTTTCAGTGGCGACTTCATTCAACAAAACTTTTTCAGCCAAATCCCAGATTAATTTATGTTTAATCGGAGATATTGGCAAAATATTGTCAATAGAATAAGCTAATATTAAATTATTCTCTAGATTTCCTGCGCTAATAAAGCTTAAATCCTTTTCAAGCAAAGACAACACACTACTAAAGTATTGGTTGTCTAAAAGCAAAAAAGCGATGCTAGTTTTAAGCTTATCAGAATTTAATGCTTCCGATCTTAATATATTAATATTTTTTTTTATTTCTTCAATTTCTTTTATTGAAGGTATATAAAAGTCAGAAGTTGCTTGGTCTGACAAAAAGCTATAGCGTCCTGAAGGCAATTTTTCAAAAACAAGAGCTTCAAATGGCGTTGTGGATAAATCTTGAGAAATTATCCCCGATGAAAATTCTATTCGATCGACGGTTAAACTTTGATTTTTGGCAACCACAACTTTTTGTGAAAATTCAGGAAACTCAGGAATACTTTTATTGTAAATTTTTTGTTGTGGAAAAAATATATTTGTTTCGTTGTTTCCACGCACTGTAGGAATTTTGTCGCAACCATTTTCAGATATAGAAACAAAACCGCCGCAATCTATTACTATATTAGCTTTTACAAAGCCTGCATTACTAAAAATAATAGCAATACAGAATAGAGCAATGAAAATCAAAGTCAACAAAACATTTCTTAGCTTAATCATTGATTTAAAATTTTGAGTGCTTGTTCTTTTAAAAAATTTACATCCACATAACCATATTTTTTTTCGATTTTTTTAAGGCAGATTTTAGCGGATAATTTAGCGGATAATTCGTCTTTTAAATAAGTTTTTAAGCACATAACGCTAAAATCTCGATCTTCATCTTTTATTGAATTGTTTATTTTGATAGAAGCGTTTATTACTTCTAAAGCTTCTTCTGACCTTCCAGCCAACAAATAGCTCCAACCTAAGTATTTTAAAATTAATGCTTCATATTTTTTAGATTTTCCGTTTGTTTTGTATTTAAAAGAAGTGTAATTAATATAGTATCTTTCTGCTAGCGCTACCATTCTCGCTATTTTATTAGGATCTTTAGAATGATAATTGCGGACAATCATTATTCTTAAAATACCAATCACTGCTTGTGCGCCCTCTTTGCCTGGACATGCAACGCCTTTTTCAAAAAGATCGAAAGCAGCAGAGTAATCATTGATGCCAATTTCTTGAATTAAAGCCTCTGTAGTAGCATAACAATCGTTCTCATAAATAGCATTTGCGAAATTAATTTTATTTTTTGCTTCATAAAAAAAACTTTGTTCTAATAACTTTTGAGCCTCTTCAAAGTAAAGATAACTATAAGAATATGCACCTCCTCCAAAAACCCAATAAAAACTGCCAATAAAAGCAATAAAAGACAAACCACAAAAAGCTTCGTGTCTGTATTTAGCGGCAAATAACTTATTTATTATTGGACGCGCACTAGATTTTAGCAAAGATTTAGAAACAAATGCAACAGCAATGCTTGCAGCACCCATTTCAAGAGTTACAAGCGCTGATGCAACTCCTGCTAAATAAGGTCCTATAATAGCTAGCGTTCCTGCGTTAATTACCCAAGATAAAAAGTCCCAAACTTCATCGTATTTTTCCCAAAATTCAAATTTTTTAAGTAGTTTTGGGCAGTTTTCTTCTGTATAGATGTAAAAACTATCCATTCTTGCGCTAAAGTTTAGCAAATTTTATTGAACTTGTGCAAACTCTTTTTGAGGCAATATTAATACAGGCTCGAAATCAGTGTTTTCTAGATTTGTATTAAAAGCTTTTTCTGCTGCTTTAATAAGCTCTTCGTCTGCCTTATCTCTTGCAGACAAAATTTCTAGTTTTTGACTTTCAGACAATATCCCGAATTTGTTGAACGTTTCTATTGCTTGCTTTAATTCTTCTATGTCATAACTTCTTATTTTAACACAATTAGCAACTATTTGACTGCATCGTAACAACTGAATAGAATTTTCTAAATTTGTTGAATCTAAATCTTTAAGTACGTTGATGACAGCATTCAACAAATGCATGGTGACTGCATCAACTCCTTTTTTGAACTTGTCAGAATTGGCTTGGGCTGAAATTAAACTTTTTTCTCGAACATATTCTTTTGCTTGTTTTGCCCAGTTTTCCGCATTTGCTTTTTTTTGTATGCTAGACAGGCTGATATTGTATTGTGTCGACAGTTCTTGATAAGTTGGCCTTTCTTTTTCGGAAGAAGCTTGTATGTATGCTTCTCTAATTGGCTGCCAGTCAATTTTTGTTTTGCCCATAACAAGTACAATAAGTACAATGTCATTGTAGCAAAATAGCAGCCAAGCTGCAATCTTATAACAACAAATACCCTACAATAAACAATCGTATATTAACAAGCTCTCATTGTCCTTGTAGTTTGTCTTCAAGATGAGAAGCAACTATATGACTTTACCCTAGAACTTAAAGAGGCATAATAGGCGTGCGATTAGACTGAAAAATTTGATCGAAAGCCCCTGAAGTAGCATCGATCCAATCCCATTCCCAGCGCTTAAGTTCGGGGCAATTATGATAATTATCTAGCAAAGCATCAGTCCAGCTAGAAGCGATCGCAACTACTTGATTCGCAAAAACTGCTGTGGCAAAAGGGCGAAAACGAACGACTTTTTCTTTCCGGGGTTTCACCCCTTTAGCGTTAAACCCTTGAAGCATATTTTTAATATAATACGAATCTCTTGGGCCGCCAGAACCTCCTTCCATTTCCCATCTTACCATGCACTGATAGCCATCAGCCTGCGCTTTTGCCAAAATTAAATCGTTTGTTTTGCCAGGGTTAAACCTGTTTCTAGTGGCATCTAAAATCCAATAGCGATCGCCGTCAAATCCAATTTTGACGGATGCTGTATAACAAGGATTAGAACCTTTAAAATCTTCTTCTGTTGCAGCTAAATCCCAAAAGCGACAAATTCGCAACATTTTAGGCGGCGATCCTGGTTCAATTTGGATCGAGTTTCTGTCAACAATTGCGCCTGCTTCTTCTTTAACATTCCAATTGCCATACAGCAGTCGATCTCTTTCTATTGGATGCAAATTTTTGAGCTTGCCAATATAAGCAGGATCTGCATTTAGCAAAATTTGATTGTCAAATACCGAAGCAGATATAAAAGAAAAACTAAGCGGGCTTGAATCTGGATATAATTCTCGGGCTTTTTGCTCTTCATCCGCCCAAGCTATAGAATTACCGTCTCTAACCATCCATCTAACAACTCCACTTCTTTCAGGAATTGCTAATCCAGTAGAAGGATCTATCCACCAATCAATCAAATCTCGCAACCAATTAGTTGCCGGATTGCAAGTTGCTCTAACGTGTGGTCTTACACCACAAGTAGAACGATTTCTAGAGAGCAAATAAAAAAATTGTTCTTTTTCAAAAGATTGTAATTCGTCAAAACAGATTAATGCTATTTCCGAACCGTCGTGTTGGCGAACGTCTGAAGGCTTGTTTAAATGAGAAAATTTTATTCGGCTTGCTTTAAAATGCCACGTTAGCGAAGTCGAGTTTAATCTAGCGCCCAGGCTTTGATAAAATCTAGACTTATCTAATAGCCCGCCTGGATTAGTGACTTCTGGATAAGTACGTCTAAAAATCGTAGCCGTAAATCCTTCAATGCCTACATAGTAAAGCGGACATAACAATAAAGCGGTTGTCTTTCCTCCTCCTGCAGCCCCACCATAAATACAAATATCTGTAGAAGCTTGCAAAAAAGCAGTTTGAGGTCCAAACTGCGGCTTAATAGTTTTTTGCTTTTTGCTTTGCTTGTAACGATTTGCTTGATTCCAAAAACTGTTTTTTGCCACAATTGACAAACTTGCAAAATGTTTTGCACTTCTTGCAATGCAAAAGTTGTTAATTTACATCAGTTTTTAAATTAGTAAATACATCCAGAATAGCTGAAGTTTTTGCAGTAGTTGCACTTTGAAATGGTGCGTTTATTTGAAAACCGATGTAAATATTATTTGCGTCAGATTGAAGTGCAAAACATTTTTGAATATTTTTACAATACAAATAAGGCTAGGCTAGTTTGGAAGTGTTATTGCAACCCCAGCATCGTTTGGAAGCAAAGAAAGTGTCGCTCCGGCAGCTCCAGGACGTAAAGTAATTCGTATCTCTACGCGACTTGGCACATTTGGGACTACGCTTTCATCTGGCTCAAATACGACTATTTCGTAATCTAAGATATATTGAATATCTTTTACTAATTTGGTTGTAGCGTCAACAGGAACGCCGGAAACCGAACCGATTGTACTATTTTTAGGGGAGGCTATATTGTTTGACATTATTTTGCATCTTGCATTTTACAATTGTTATTATAAATGCAAAAAGACTTGATTTATGAAATTTCTCCGCGAAGTAACAGAAGAAGAGTTGCAAAATTGGGGCGTGCGCTACTCTTCTGACTATAAATACGTTGCTATCAAAATAGCAGTTGCTAATGTATTAGTGAATAGAAGCTTTCAATCTTGGTCTTTTGACTCTTTAAAAACTGCGGTTAAGTTATTGCCAGGAAACCCTTTTATCTTAGATCATAACTGGAATCAAGTTAAAGAAGTTGTTGGTACAATTGCGACTGGACAAACTTTGAAGCTTCCTATAAATAAAAAAGACTTAGGCATATCTGAAGATGAAATACAACGCAACAAACTAGCAATTGACATAGCGGGAGGATTTTATGAAGCTCAAGTTATTGCCGTAGCGCCAATTTTGAGCGATACTAAAAATATTTTAGATAAAATAGGCTCTGGAATTATACAGAAAGTGTCGATTGGAGCCTACAGCTTCAATCATTTTGTTTGTCCTTCGTGCCGCAAAAAATTTGAAGATAAAAGTTGTTTTTGTCTTCCACCTAAAAACCACAAACAGGCAAATTCAGAAGGATTTGCTCCTTTTTCTATTCGCGAAGGTCTGCGAGATACATTTGAAGTATCTGTTGTAGTAATACCTAGAGCTGCTACTGCTAAAATATTGCCGTGGTGATACCTAGAGCTGCTACTGCTAAAATATTGCCAATGCGTGTTAATTTAAAAGCACTTTGTAACTATGGAAATAAAAAAGACAACAAAAGACGGGGTTGATTTTTTTGTTTTAGAGTCGTTAACATTGGATTCTGAAGATTTTACAGAGCTGCTCAAAAATGTGTCTTTAATTTTGCGTTCTCGTTTTAATGAAATCGATAATGAGATAATAGTAAATGTTCCTGGAAGCAACTCTTACAAAATTAAAAAAAAGCTTTTAATTGAAGAAAAAGAGCTATCAAGCTTATTAAGCAAAGGGAAGAAATTGTTATTGCAAGAACCGATTTCTAGCGCCAAAGAAGCATGGACTAGCTTAGACGAACTAGAAGGATTTAATTTTCAATAAACTAGCACCTTGTAGCTATTTAAATCTTTTTCTTGCGTTATCAAAAGTTTTTTCTAAGGCCGACATTACTTCATCTTCAAGACGATCGCCTAAATTCCGGTCGCCTTCACGCACGTTGATAACAATTGTTTCTGCCCCATAAAAGTTAGCATTTGAATAGTCATTGACCGGCTCTTGCGATCGCCGGTCTTTTAGTGCTGCTGACGAAAATTCGCTTTCTTTTTTGTTCAGGCTTTCAAGCATTTGATTGGTAGCACTAGAAATACGTTGAATGCTTTCTAATTCCCCGCTTCCAGAATTATTTAAATAATCAAATAACTTTGATGCTGAATTGCGTGGCGATTCGGGAAAATTAAATTGCGATCGCCGCGAATCAAGTCCTAATTTTGCCAACTCTTCAGCTTGCCGCATTCGGCGCAGATTCTCTTCCGAAGCAAAGCGCACCCGAGCGCTTTCCTGTTTTGCCTCTAGCGCCCTGCGAGAAATCTCTCCATAACCCAATTGCTTGGCAATGTCCTGCTCTGCGATCGCCGCTTGCTTGGCAGCCATGTCCGCAACTGCCGCTGCCATTGCGGCTCCTTCAGCATCTCCCATCTCTCGGGCGCGCACCTGCTGCTGGCGCGATTGCAGCTCTAAAATTTTAGCTTCTTGTAGCGACTGCCTGCCAGATATTTCTAACCGTCTCAAATCTAAATCCAGCAAAGCTTTTTCAAGCAACTGTTCCCGAACTAGCTTATCCTGTTTCCCTTTTGCCGCTTCATTTTCAAGTTTGGCTTTATCCTTCGCTATAGTTTTGTCTAGCCCTTGTATGCCAAGAAATCCCGGTTTATATCCCAGCTCGCCTAACTGTCTCTCTAGCTCTTTTCTGGTTCGATAATTTAGCTTGTCATTTTTGAGTCGATTAAATATCTCCTCTGCCCTACCGACACCAGATAATCCAGTTTTTAGACGAGCAGCTCGCAGTTCCCCTTCAGCCCCCAAGAATTTAGCGACTTTTTCTAAGTCTGTTTTCGCGCTAGCTGCTATTGCCTTAGTCTGCTCCAGTTCGGCATTGAACCGGCGGGCAGCCTCCTCGGACTGTTTCTGGGCGATTGCGGTTTGCTGCTTTATCGCCAGCGCTTGCCTGGATGCCCCAGCTATCCGCAACTGCAGCCCTAGCTCCTTTTCTGTTATAACCAGTTGTTCGCGAGCGATCGCCGACTCTTGCGTGCCTTTGGCTCTCAAGACTACTTCCCTGGCCAACAAGACATCTTGGCGAGCTTTGGCTTCTACTTTCTGCTGCTCCAAAGCTAGCGATCGCCGTTCCATTTCTTGCTCTCTCTGCAAAGACTGCAATCGACGCGAAGCCATCATCTCTTCCATTTGCGCCCTAGCTTGAAGAATTGCCGGTTTAGTTGCCTCCAAACTACCAGCGATCGCATTGAGGCGCTTGCTGCCACCTTCACCTATAGCAATTGCAGAGGCTTCCCGTGTTTTTTCCAGTTCTCGAATGCTCTTTAGCAGTTTTTCTTCTCTGGCCAACTGGGACAGGAAAATTGCGTTTTCCATCCGAATTTGCTTGACCGCTACCGCCATTTCCGCTTCCACTTTAGCGACGCTCTGTTTTAAGGCAAGCGATTCTCTAGAATTGTCGGCTATGGTTGCTTGGACCGCTGCATTCTCCCGCGCCGCCCCTAACTGCTGGAGCGCGATCGCTGCTGTTTCTGCATCTCCCGACTTTCTCGCCTGGGTTAAAGCTATTTCTGCCAAGCGGACTGACTGTAGGCTTTTCTCCTGTTTTAGGCGCAAATCTAACTCCAGTTTTTCCCTTTCCCCGCGATCGCGTGCAGGCATGGTAAGCGCATTCCGTCTGGCCTTCAACTCTTCAAATATCGCTTTGGCTGATGTGTTGCCCTCATAAGCCGAAGATAAAACATCGAGATATTTGGCTCCCGATTGCACCCGAGCGTTGGCTAACTCCTGGCTTGATTGCAGGAGTTCTTTTTGCCGATTGAGCGAAACCTCAATCTCTTTTTGCTTGGCCGCCGCCTCTTTAACTGCTACCGCCATTTCTATCTCTGCCTTAGCTGCGCCCTGCTTTAAAGCCAAGGCTTTTCTAGAATTGTCGGCTATGGTTGCTTGGACCGCTGCATTCTCCCGCGCCGCCCCTAACTGCTGGAGCGCGATCGCTGCTGTTTCTGCATCTCCCGACTTTCTCGCCTGGGTTAAAGCTATTTCTGCCAAGCGGACTGACTGTAGGCTTTTCTCCTGTTTTAGGCGCAAATCTAACTCCAGTTTTTCCCTTTCCCCGCGATCGCGTGCAGGCATGGTAAGCGCATTCCGTCTGGCCTTCAACTCTTCAAATATCGCTTTGGCTGATGTGTTGCCCTCATAAGCCGAAGATAAAACATCGAGATATTTGGCTCCCGATTGCACCCGAGCGTTGGCTAACTCCTGGCTTGATTGCAGGAGTTCTTTTTGCCGATTGAGCGAAACCTCAATCTCTTTTTGCTTGGCCGCCGC
>JAAHFN010000033.1:0-5907 GCA_010672965.1 Oscillatoria sp. SIO1A7 | reverse complement strand
CCGAAGATAAAACATCGAGATATTTGGCTCCCGATTGCACCCGAGCGTTGGCTAACTCCTGGCTTGATTGCAGGAGTTCTTTTTGCCGATTGAGCGAAACCTCAATCTCTTTTTGCTTGGCCGCCGCTTCTTTGACGATTGCGGATAGTTGCAGTTCTAGCCTAACCGATTCCTGCTTGACCGTCAGCGCCTCGCTAGACTTAATTGCCAACTCCTCTTGAAATTTAGCATTTTCCCTGGCTGCCTTTGACTGCGTTCGGGCAGATTGAATTAGTTGCGAATCCTTAGACTTAAAAGCACGCTTGAGGGCAGCATCGGCTACTTGTATAGCTTGCTTTGCTTTAGCTTGACTTTTTTTAGATTCTATGTCTGACGCTTCGCGCTCTAGTTTTTGCTGGTCTGGCAAAGCTGCTAGCTGCTTAGCCGCTTTCAAACGCTCGAACGCGGCGCGAGCGCTTGAATTACCATCATATAGCGACCCCAAAGAATCTAACCGCTTTACCCCCGCTTGATTGCGAGCTTCCTCTAGTTGCTGATTGGCCTGTAATAGTTTCTGCTGTTTGTCTAACGATAGCTCGATTTCCCGGTATTTGGCAGCAATCTCCTGCACTTGACCCTTGAATGCTTGTAGGTCGGCAGCGGCCTTCGCCCGCGTCATCTGCGCGCTATGTTCCGCCGACATTGCCATCTGCTTCTGGCGCGCTATTTGATTTTCCGTTCGCAGTTCTCCTCTGGTCAGCTCCAGTTTTTCTTTGGCTGCCTGTATTGCAAGCTCGTTGCCGGATTTTTCAGCGGCAAACATAGTTTCTTCAGCAGCACCGACGGAAGCTTGAAGTTGCTCCCTCTTGGCTTTGTTCTCCTTAAGCAAAGCTTGCATTGCCATCCGGTTTTGCCTGCCCATGCTATTAAGCTCGCTCTCGGATTTCTGGTTTTGTAGCTTGCGTTGGTATCCTACCAACTGACGCCCGCCACCAGCAAAACCTGCAGAATTGAACGTCGAAGCAAATTCCGATGCTCGATTCAACTTGGCATCTATCCCAGCCTGCGACAGAGATTGACGGGCTTTTTCCAGGACGATCGCCGACTGCAATAATTTTTGTTCTTTTTCCAGTTGCTTCAGCTTTTTATCCAGCGGCGATAGCATCTGCTCCCTAAGCTGAATTTCTGTTTCTAGGTGCTGCTTTTGCGCCGACGCCAAAGCTGACTCTGCCTCCATCCGCTTGTCTTCGTACTCTTTCGAGGACAATTTGCCCTTAAGCTTCTCCAACTCCTTGAGCTTTTTCTGTGCCAGAGATGCCTGCCTTCCCGATAAGGAATTTTCCAAAATAGAATTCTGGAGACCAGCCATTTGCGATGCGGCTTCCTTGCCGAATCTCTGCATACTCTCGATTCGTTGCTTCGCAATCTGAATTTGCCCTTGCGCCCGAGGAGCCTCCACTTGCTGGTAGTTCAGGCGTTTTTGCTCGCGCTCCATCAGCTCTAGCGCCGCCTGCGCTGCTGCTTTTCGAGCGGCCATTTCTCGATCTAATAGTTGCTGCTTGGCGCTAGCCAGCTCCGAAGCGATCGCCCGTTCCTGGTTGGCAAACTCCTTCGCCCCGATAACCCCCCGAGACCTGGCCTGTCGGATTTCCCTCTGCCTGCGCTCGATTTCTTCAACCAAGCGAGCGCCAGATTTGACCTGTAGCGCGGCAATTCTCTCCTGAGCTTTGGTTTCGGACAAAACGCGATCGCGCTGCTTGGTCTTGATTGCAATGATTTGGCCCGCCTCAAACTTGTCTATAGCAGCTTTGCGATCGGTGAAACCTTCCTGGATTGCTTGAATTTTGAATCGCTCTTCGGACTGCTGCAACTGCACCGCCTGCTGGACGGATTGCTGCCGCAGTTGCATCAGTTCGTCTTCGCGCTCCTTAATAGCGGCTATCTGGTTATAGGCATTTTTAATATTAGCCTGTTTCTGTTCCCCAGCTTTCGCCGCCATTTCTTTTAGGTCTTCAGGTTCAAGCTGCCTGCCCTTTACCTTTTCTTTTTTAGATATATCGTCAAGGATTATCGGGTAGGCTGGCATCGCGGCAAGCGTTTCTTTCTGATAGGCAATTTCTTTCTGTCCCGCCGCAACTTGCGATCGCGTCGCCTCTAGCTGTGCCCTAGCCCGTTCCAAATCGCCCTTTTCGGCTCCCAGGCGATCGGTTCCAAAATTCTCGAACTGAGTTCCGTAGCTGGATATTGAAACTTCTGTGACGGCACGGCGTGCAATCCGGGCGTAGGCCGCCATGTTAGCGCTGAAGTCGCGGACTGCATTCGCAAAATTCTGTAGCGACTCGATTGCACCCTCGAATTGCATATCCGACATCAACCCTTGGCGATTTTTTGTGACTGAAGCTATCTGTACGTCTAAAGCAGCTATTTTTGTCGGGTCTTTTTCGCCTGCACGCTGCTGCTTTAGCTTGATTTCCGTGCTGGTGAGAAAATCAATTAAATCGTTAACAGGACCAGCGATCGCATCTTTTTCCTTTTGAACTTGCGACATTTTTAATCGAAGCTGCTTGGCGCGCTCCCCATCGCCAGCAGATCTGGCCAACGCGAGCTTCGTACCCAATTCTCTCTGTTTGGCATCCAGCTCTTTAATTTGCGGTATCGGCCCGGTTCCGATCCTCATTTGCTGGCGCAAGTCTAGCGACTTGCCTACCATTTTGTTAATTTCATCAAAAGCCTCGCCCATCGCGATGATTTCTTTGTCTTTGCTGGCGTCGGCTAATGAGGTAAATTTGAATTCTCCTGTGCGGAACCCGGTTATAAGCGTATTTATACCCGCCCCTAGCGGAACCGCGATCGCTGCCCCTATTGCGCCAACAACGGCTATTGGCAATCCCCCGATCGCCGCTGCGACCCCTCCCGCCCCCGCAGCTCCGGCAACCGCAGCACCTGTAGCACCTACTCCAGCACTTGTAGCTGCTGCTCCAGCCCCTACAAAAAGCCCACCAATTGCAGCAATTTTTGCTCCGAGAGCTGCGATTGCTGCTGTAAGCGAACCGATCGCCCCTATAAAAGCTGCTTTTAGACCAGCGCCGGTTAAAAGACCCCCAATACTGGCCGCTTTAGCCCCAAGTCCTGCCGCTGCTGTTGAAGCAAGCCCAAACTTGACTGCTTGCATTTTGATCAATCCGGCAGCAAGAGGAACTCCGGCAGCGGCACCTCCAGCGGCCAGCCCGTAACCCGCAGCCTTTTGTTCTCCAGTTTTTCCGTCAGTTCGCAGCAGGTCGTCAAACCAACCCACCGATTCGGGGCGATAAGCTGCAATTTGCTTTATTTCTTTATTTACACCGGCAAAAGCATCCTCAATTTTGCGAACCCGCTCAGACAAAGAATCTGCCCAATCGCTATATTCGTTTTTGCCCATAGCAATGTTGAAGACTTTGAAAGCGCTTTGGGCGACCTGCAATGCGGCCATCCCCAGCGCTATTTGAGGTCCGTAAGTTGCCAAGGTTTTCCCGACCTGAAACTGGAGAAAGTTTAAAGCCAACCCAATTAACTTCAACCGGCTTGCAGCAATAAGTGCGTTAGCACCAATCGCAAGCCCTAATCCAGTTAATGCGCTTGAAAGCGGACCAATAAAAGAGTGAATTAGTTTTACCGCGCCAGCAACTGCCATAAAAGCAGGAGCAATAACCGGACCAACTTTGCGCGCGATCGCTAGTTTAATTTCGGTTATTTGATTTTCCAGATCTTGCATTGCAGCTTTAGCTGTTTTTGGTGTCGCTCCAGAAGTTTCAGCCAAAAGCTGTCGCGCAAAACGAGGTAAAAAATCTTGAGCCGTTAATTGACCGCTAGAGATTAAAGTGGTCAAGGCTTCTGTAGTTACACCCATCGATCGCGCTGCAATTTGAACGGCTCCAGGCAATCGCTCCGCAAGTTGACCACGCAACTCTTCCAGAGCGATTAAGCCTTTCCCTGCCATCTGAGAAACTGCTAAAATAGCGCCGTTAATTTGGTCTGTACTCAAACCATAAGTAGTCGCAGCTTGAGAAATTGCAGAAAAAATGCTTTTTGTTTGAGCCCCTTCTAGCTCACCCCCTTTCGTACTTCCAGCTAGCAGCGTATAAGATTGTATTGACGAAGCAAGGTCTAAAGAAAGTCGTTTGGCTTCCCCTTTAACAAAATTTAAACTCTCTGCAGCTCTAGCAGAAGAGCCGACCATAGCACGCATGGTCGTCTCTAACAGATTGAATTTAATTGAAAGTTGGAACGACGAATTTATTAAATTTTTAAAAAGATTCAGAAACTGACGCCCTGCAGTCAAGCTAAAAAACATCTGCTTGAGTCCGCCAGCAAAATCCCCGAGGCCAGGGGCTAGTTGGTTGAGCTTCTCGGCTATTGCGGAAAACCCAATGCTTGGATCTATAGCCCCATCGGCTTTTAAGACGCCCCCCGCACCAAGAGCCAAAAACTTAAGCGAGCCAAATTGATCTATTTCTAAAGACTGAAATACTTTTTCTTTTAACCCTTGAAATGGTTTGTAGATATTATTAACTACAAACTGACTGGAAGCTTTGTAAAACTGTTGCTCCTGACGCTTAGCAGAAGCTTCGCGCATATTCTTCCAGTTTTGATTGAACGATTTGACACCGCCAACCAGTTTTTTTTCTACTCCCTCTAAATAGGAAAGCGGATTTTGCTTGAGCTTCTTGCCTTCTCTGCCAAGCCACTTAATTGTTTCTGCTGTTTGATTTTCAACTGTATTTCCAGCCCATTTGACAGCTTGCTTGGCAAAATTAGATGTAGTGCGTTTTATCTTTCCAATTACTTTTTGTGGTTTTGGTAGAGGTCGCAGAGTTTTTAAATATTCTTTTGGAGCCAAAGCGAACAAGCGCAGATCTGTAGAAAAATTCTTTAACTCTTGCCGCAAGGATCGAGTTGCGTTGTCGAACTGCTTTCCAAAACCTTTATCATAAGCAGTGGCACGCAGCTTTTTAATTCCTTCGATCGCCTTCTTTCTTACTGGATTCAAAACGCGATTGCGGACAGACTGCTGAAATTGCGCCGACAATTTTCCAGCAGCCTTTTGAGCTTCTAAAGCGATATAAGGCTTGACTCCCCCGCTTTCTCGAATGCCCGCTTTAACGCTGTCGCCGAACTCAAACGCCTTTCGGACAAAAGTTTTTGGTATTTCTGGGACTTTTTTTGCTTGCTCGAAAGGATTGCTGTAAAGCGCGTCCGCAATTTTGTCTCCGAGCTTATCTCGAACGAGCTTCTGCACGGCATCTGAGCCGACCCCAGAAATCGTCGCTAGTCCGGCAGCACCAATGCCGAGCCCTCCGAGCGCACCCCCCGGGACGGCACCGGCAACACCAGCAATACCAGCAGCCGTCAGTGCCACCCCCCCAACAGCCGGCGTCAGCTTAGCAGACGCCGCCATTTGCTTGGCAAATTCAGCAGCTCCCTTGGCAGAATTAGAAACTGTCGTTATTTGCTTTTTCCAAAATTGACCCAAATTTGTTGATGCTTGCTTCCACCAGGGCACTTTTGCGGCGTCTAGCAGCCCTTCGTCTAAAACGTCCGCCATGCCATCAAAAGAGTTTTTTATAACCCTGCGAACTGCTTTGTTTGTTTTAGAACTTTTATTTCGATATACGTTGGTTAAATATTTCTCTAAATTAGGATCCGCAGAATTAATAATTTTTGTTGAAAAAACAAGTTTTTGCGGTTGTTTCTCAATATTCGTGTTGCTTTTGCTTGTATTTGCGCTACCCTGCAATTCTTTTCGAGCCAAGTCAGACATATTATTTACAGCTTTGCTCATTTTTTGCTGAGCTTCTTCTGTATTGTTGTCTATATAGTTGCTTATCTCATGCCCGTCTAAAGAAGGTTTTATATTTGGTATTATTACAGCATTGTCTGCATTAACATCGA
>JAAHFN010000032.1 GCA_010672965.1 Oscillatoria sp. SIO1A7 | reverse complement strand
TTAAAAAAGTGAAATGCTCCCTTTGGTTTTTCCCAAAGTTCCCAAAGTTCCCAAACTTCCCAAAGTTCCCAAACTTCCCAAACTTCCCACACTTCCCACACCTCCCAACCTTCCCACACCCCACACCCCACACCCCACACCCCACACCCTACACCCAACACCCCACACCCTACACCCCACACCCTACACCCTAAACCCCACACCCCACACCCCACACCCCACACCCAACACCCAACACCCCACACCCTACACCCTAGTTTATAACGCTATGTTTAATATATTACCCGGGCTCTACCGTCGCTATCGTCGCCGATCGCTCTATTTCATAGTTGCCGCGATCGCAACCTTTGCTACGGTGCTGGCGATCGCCAAAATAACCTTGGCTTTTGACATCACTCCTGTAGCGAGCCGCCATCCAGTCGAAACCCAAACCAAGAATAGTGACTGGCAAGACTTGATGCGGCCTCAAATAGAGCGGATTCAATTTCTCACTATGTCCGATCGCCAAGAAGTGGCAATGGGACGGCAAATAAACGAGGAATTGATCCAATATAATGGACTGGAGTTTTACAACGATAGCCAAATAAATCAATATATTAAGGGCATCGGTCGTCAGTTGGCAGGCAATAGCGATCGCCCAAATCTGCCTTATACTTTTCAAATCGTCGATAATGACGAGATCAATGCTTTTGCTACGATAGGGGGGTTTGTATATATTTATACCGGCTTGCTCCGGGTCGCGGACAATGAAGCTCAGGTAGCTGGGGTTCTCGCCCATGAAATTGGCCATATCGTTGCCAAGCACGGCCTAAAAAAAGCCGAACGGCTTATCGTCGAACGAGGCTTGAGGGAAGCCAGTCAAAAGGATCCGAACATAGCAGTGAGAATAAGTGCAGAAGTGGCGCTTAAGCTTTCACGGAGCCGAGGGCAAGAACGAGAAGCCGATCGCTTGGGTATGGAAACTTTAATCCGGACTGGCTATGCTCCAGCGGGAGCCGTACAAATGTTACAAAAACTGATTATGACCGACGAGGTGCCGTCTTTTTTGAGATCGCACCCGGCACCAGCAGACCGCATTGCCGAGCTGGAGGAAGCGATCGAGCCTTCCGAGAGAAATGTAGGTAAAGGTCTAGATAGCGCTGCTTATAAAGCTCGAATCCAGCGGCTGCTCGCTAGCGACGATGATGAAAATTGATGCAAAACAGAACTCTGTTACGATAATATAGAAAGGCAGACGCCTATGCAACCCAGGGCGAAGCATTCCAATACAATAGATTTTTGCGAAAAGAGCAAAGATTGTCTCGGGAATGCTGTCGCCCCTACGCCCCTACAATTAACCCCCGGGAAAATGGCGAGGGTATTGCTTAGGCAATAGGCAAAACGCCCCACAACCCACACCCCACACCCTACACCCTAATTCTAATTTTCCTCTTGCCCAGATAGGATTAAATTCAGCACGTTTAATTCTGTAGAAGTCAAGAGGTATTTATCGCTGAAAGCCTTTTCTCGCATTTCCTCCAAATTCAAGCTGGCAAAGACCACAAAGGGAAACTCGCGGTAGCGGTGACTTATGGGTAGGGTTTTGTCGGCGGGATAGAGGATACGAACGTAACTACGCAGAATACGCCGGAAGGGCAGGTCTTCTTCGTCTTCATTATTTTCTTCAAAATATTTCTGGAAAATCTCCAGCGCCACAAAGGCAAATAAAGGCAAGGCATAATAGCGATCGCTTCTTTGGCTGGTCTGCTCGAACCACTGGGTTTTTTCTAAAGGATCTTGCAGCTTTTCCACCAAATCGATAGCTTGCTTAATAGCCGATCGCAGGGATTCCGGGTAACGTTCGCTGTAGCTAATCGATCGCATCTTGCTCAACAGCTCGGGGGTGGCGGTTTTGATTTGCTCGTAGAGCCGAAACTCGTAACGCTCCTCCAGTTCCTTATCGCCGCTGGGCACTACCAGCAAACTGCCGCTTACCAGACCCGCTTCTAGTTTGGGAAAATCCAGCAAGCGATCGAGAGTCTTGCAGCGCTGCAAAAATTCGCGATCGAAAGACTGGCGCAAGGATAGATAGGATAAAGTGCTATGATTTTTGACGTTATGATTTTTGGCGTTATGATTTTTGGCGTGATTTTTATCGCTATTTTCCCCGGCGTCTTCTGGAATTTTCAGCGCGAACTCGGCGCTATGGAGCAGAGACTCCAGACTGCTATAGACTTCTTTGAGCCGCCGATCTTGAGGATAGCGATATTTTTCGCTTCTGAGGGCTTTCATTAAATTTGCCAGTTGCTCGCTAAAAGTCTGACCCGCCGCCGAGACCGACTTGCCCCCTATGGGAATCATCAAATAATAGTCCCTGCCGAGCATTCCGGCTCCTTTTATCCGCGTCATGGCGCAGGTCTTGAGAATCAGCAAGAGATTGAGAACATTGAGCAAGCTTTCTCCGGGGGAACCCATTTGCGTCGGATTGTCATCTTCATAATAAACGGCTTGCTCTGACAAATAAAAGTTGAGATACTTGTCTTCGCGATCGATCTCTTTATCTCCGCGCCCCCGATAAATCACTTGGATTGCTTCCATTAAATTTCTTTCTACCTGGAAGCGAGCGATTTCTACCAGCAGGTGTTTGGCGCGAGGAAAAGAGAGCCCCCGACTGGCGGAAGAAGTCATAAACACTACTTTTACGTCATTTTTATAGCGCTGGATTTCCTGTTTCTCTATTTCCGAGATGCTGGCGTGGATTTCCAAATAGTCTTTATTTTTCTCAAAGCTGTCCCGATTATGTTTGAGCTTGTCGATAAGTTCCTGCAAGCGCCGCTTGTCCTGGATATAGACGAGAATCTGCTCGACGCCTTGCCGGTCTAATAGGCCGTTGATATCTTGCGCTATCTTCCATCAAGCGCAGGATGCGGTAGTAGTCCGACTCCCGATCCTCTATTAAATCGTCGAGACTTTCTTGAAGATCTTCTAGTTCCTCCTCGCTAAAGTCCTTGCTCTTGAAATAATTTTCCAATCCCTGGCGGAGCTGGTCGTCAAATTGCCCGGTATTCTGAACGGCGATCGCCAACTTATGCAGCTTGAGAATAGACTCGCTCCCCGGACGATTGTCGCGCTTCAAGCTAAGCTGCTGTTTCTCCAATCCCGGATAGACCTTGTTAAACTCATAAGTTAAAGCCAGTTTGCTACTAGGTTCGCCTTGGAAAGATGCCAAATCTGTTGCCATCAGGCTCGCCGCAAACTCCTCCAAGGTCGTTTCTCCTCCCAGAGCCGATTCGAGTTTCTGGGTCAGAGTCGCTCTCAGGCTGCGAATCCCTTTGCGAAATTCTGCGGCGACGGGTTCGCTAAAATTAATCGTGGCCGCCCGAGCGTTCCGGGCAGATGCGCCGAGAGGATGCTGGAATTTCTCGCTATTGGCTACTTCGGTAGCGATCGCATCTATGTCCGCAAGCAGGCGCTGGCGATCGCCGGATATTTTAAAAGGATTTTGCTTGGCCAGCGCCCCTGCTATCTGCTCCAGCAAAGGATTGTAGTCTGCTAGAACCAGATCGTTATCGTCTTCTATTAATATATTGCCGTTTGTCATTGACTCCGAGTCGCGATCGCGCTTATTTGCCAGCCAGCATAATTGCCGGTCTTCTATTTAAAGGGGATATGGCGATCGCTGTCAAGGGGGGAATTTATGGCCTTTTGTAGGTTTTTTTCAAGTCAAGCAAGTAGGTGCGCGGTGCGGCACCCTACTTGGCTTTTAATTCTCAAAACTCCGGTTAGCTCGAACTCAAAACTTAAACCTCAAAACTTAAAACTCCTAAGCTGGTTCGTAGAGATATTCAAACCAATTGCCGTCTGGATCTTTGCCGTAGAAAGAAGCCGTGCCGTCCCGATGTTCGTGCAGCTCGCTGACTTCACAGGCGCTAGACTTTAGTTCCTCATAAGCGGCCTCTATCTCCTGGCGCTCGCTAAAGACAAACCCAAAATGCGGGCCAGCTTGCTTGTAACTGGGGCTCAGAAGGGCCAAACCATCATTTCCCGCCTTGAGATACGCCCAGTCGCTGTCTTTCCAAACCAGCCTCATGCCCAAACTTTTGTAAAACTTGGCGGAGCGATCGACATCTTCAACGCAAATGGCCACATGGCCCAGTCGCTTCAACTGCATAACTGTTAAATTTTGTCATATACCTTTACTGTTAGATTATTTTAGCTACTTTGGAAGTGGGCAATGGGACATTGGGCATAGGGCATAGGGCATAGGGCATGGGAAGCGGGAACCGGGGACCGAGAGAAAAGGCAGATTTGGCAGACAATTCCCAATTCAAAACTCCGGTTATAGCGTTTCTCGCTCTTGATGTGAGATGCCTGGTTGCGTTGCATCCCAATACAGAGAGGGAGCATTTCAATTTCGTATCTAGCCGCCTCGCCCCTTGGGCTTAGCCGCTCCTAGACGGAGCCTGGCGCGGCTACACAAAACAAGCGCCCTCCGGGCTGAAAGCTGATTGCTTACTGCTGTATATAGCACTACCGATTAAGGTGTTTGACAGTTACAAAAGGCTCTATTGCTATGACGGCAGGACTTTAGCCGACTGCTGACTGCTGATAGCTGATAGCTTACTGCTATATAAATTCTGTTAGGGTCAAAAAAAACAGTACAAAAAGCAGTAAGGTGCGCGATCGCACACCTTACGAAATGCACCTTGCTTGCAGAAAACGCTTAGGAAGATAAACTGCCGACAACCCAATTAACTACTCATTTGCATCGGGGTGTTAGAAATCATCTAAAAGCGAACCCAGACGGCTGAGCAGGGGATCGATGGGTTGAGGTGGAGGCAGATTTTCTGGTTCTGGCTCTGGCTCTGGTTTTGGAGTAGCAGGCGGTGGCGAAGCTGCCCTCCGGGAACTCGCCGACGACGACCTGTCCCCCGCGATCGCCAATTGCCCCATTTGAAGGCTAAGTTGGCGAATCTGGCTTTCCAGTTCGTTCAATCGACTTGCTTCCCGAGCGCCTATTCGTTCCTCCACAGAAGCCAAGCGCTCCTGGATACTGGCAATTTTCTCCTCTAGCTCGCCTACCTTAGAAACCGGAAGTAGAGATTCCGAGACATACAAAAACTGCCACAAAGCTTCTTTGCACAGGTCGCCGAAAGTTTTGTCCGGCTGTTTCTCCAGCTCTGCTTGCACGGCTGCCAACAAAGTTTGGTCTGCCATATCTCGGGCAAACTCAACCGACTGCTGCTGTCTTTTCTTCCTAAACCATAATCTCATTGGATTAGAGCCTTACTTGCGATCGCGGGAATAAGCCGTAGCCAACTGAGCCTCTCCGTACAGATATTGTCCCAGAGCATTGGCTTGTCGGGATGGCTGAGCCAAATGAGCATTGAGCTTAGCTTCTTTGAGCAAGCGTTCTAGGTCTTCCCAGAAAAATTCTCCGCCGCCCCCAGTCAGAATCACATCGCTAACCCGCTCTGGCAGCCATGCTATCAAATGGTTGCACATTTCCCGAGCGGAATGTTCGCGCAGATTGGGCAGAAAATCGTCCAGATTAACCGGCTTAGTCGCCCCTCGGGGACGGAAAAAGCGATTTCCCTTGGGCTTATTGACTGCCTCTATCAAAGTCAGAGACTCGCTATCGACCGTCACCGGAGTTTGACCCTTTGTCTTCTCAATCTCCTTAGCGACCTTTTCGTAGAATTGGCCCATACCAAAAGCTTCGCTCTGGGAAACACCGCGAGCCAACCGGAAGCTATCAATCATCAAGCAGTCCGTGGTTTGATGTCCGATATCTACCACAGCGACCGGCAACCTGGAAAAATCGGCAGCCAAACCACCTTTTTTATCTCCTTTTTGTTGAGCCTCAGACCAGATTAGACTGCCATAACCTTCTGGCATCACCCAAACCTTGCGAATCTCTAGGGTCGATTTCTCTCCCCGATAGCTCATCGTATGGGAGCCGCTCAACTGGTTAACTATCTGTTCTTTTTCGAGCTCGAATTGATCTTGAGAGTGGTAAGGCAAGCCCAGCACTATTACCACATCATCTTTTAGGCCGAAGTAACCCGCACAGGCCAAGACTTTCGCCAGGGCATCTTCTACCTTAGACTTACCCACACCAAGTTTGGCCCCAAAATCAGCGGCAAGCTGACCGACGGCATATCCCGAGCCTTGGTACTCCAGCCACATATCCAACAATGGATCTGTGGGGCGAGCTTCAAAATCCCCTCCGCGCACCTTTTGCACTGGCTGCTTGGACACATTTGCGGGGACGAAAACGACTCGGTTTGCCTCGCGGCTCACGCAAGCTTTCGTGGCGGTCCTGCCTAAGTCAACGCTGAGAATTGTTGTCTTAAAGCTATTCGCACTCGCCTTGCTTGCTATTGAAGAAGTACTTGTGGGCTGTTGGCTTGTCATTAAGTTGTCACCTCACCAATTCCGATTGGTTATTATGCTTAGAAAATTTCAAGCGTTCGGGATGCTTGCTGTCCCTAAAAATCTTAGGACTAACTTGCCATCCCTCAACGACTGCAATATAGCGTTTCTCAAATGTAATACGGCACATCTTAGCCAACAAAAGGCTTATAGGGTCGTCTATAGCAGTTACCAGTTAGCCGATAATGGCTATACATTCAATTTCCACCAAAAGATCTTTGGGCAGGCGGGATACCTCCACCGCAGCTCGGGCCGGCTCATTTCCTTGCTCGAAATATTGACCATAAACTTCATTCATGGCGGCAAAATCGTTCATATTTGCCAAAAACACGGTAGTTTTCACCACGTCCGCAAACCCAACACCGGCAGCGGCCAGGATAGCCTTAATATTCTCCATTGCTTGTTTTGTTTGTCCGGCCACATCGGATTCGCAGACAATGTTGCCGTCCGGGTTTAGGGCTATCTGCCCACCCACGAAAAGCATCTGCCCGGAGGCGACTACCCCTTGATTGTAAGCCCCTATTGGTTTTGGAGCCTTATCGGTTCTGATAATTTTACGAGTCATTTCCAGAAGCTTCCTGCTGGCGGGTTTGTGCATCAGACATTATGGCATGGGAGGGTGTGGGGTGTGGGGTGTGGGGAAGACAAGAGGACACGGGGACCGGGGGACTTGGGGACATGGAAGAGGCAGAGGGGAAGGGGGCAAAGGGTATGTTTTTTCTAATCTTTCTAATCTTCCTAAATAAGCGCGATTGGCGGGCGGCATAGATTTCTAGGGCGAAGCATTCCAATACATAAATTTTATCTAAGAGCAAAAACAGTCTCGGGAATGCTGTCGCCCCTACGCGCCGGGTCGATACACAATAATGTCAAATCTAAAAAACATACCCTTGAAAGAGAGGGGAAGGGGGAAGGGGGCAAAGGGTATGTTTTTTCTAATCTTTCTAATCTTCCTAAATAAGCGCGATTGGCGGGGGGCATGGATTTTTAGGGCGAAGCATTCCAATACATAAATTTTATCTAAGAGCAAAAACAGTCTCGGGAATGCTGTCGCCCCTACGCGCCGGGTCGATACACAATAATGTCAAATCTAAAAAACATACCCTTGAAAGAGAGGGGAAGGGGGAAGGGGGCAAAGGGGAAACGCCCTCTCCTCCCTGCTCCTCCCTGCTCCGAAAGCTCCCCACACCCCACACCCCACACCCCACACCCCACACCGATGGCGGCCCCACACCCCACACCCCACACCCCATTCCCAATTCCCCACACCCCATTCCCAATTCCCCACTCCCCACACCCCACACACCCACACCGATGGCGGCCCCACACCCCACACCGTAGGCGTAGCCGCCCCGGAGGGGCTTGGCGGCCCCACACCCCACACCCCACACCCCATTCCCCCACACCCTAGGGCCTGGGTCGCTGACCGTAGTGCCGATAGCGCCTGTAGTCTCGGAGGATGCGATCGTGGTCGAAACACAAGGGAGTTGGCAAGCGCCACAGCTCGAATATGCCGAGATTTTTGGCATCATCCGCTGCCTTGGGCTCTCCAGTTGCCGCTGCCAAAAAAACAGCGCTGAGGGTATGCTGCCTCGGATCGCGATCGGGGTCGGAGTATAGATAAAACTGTTCTAGCAACTCGACTTCTAAACTGGTTTCTTCCTTTGCTTCGCGCTTAGCGGCTGTTTCTATGGATTCCCCATAATCGACAAAGCCGCCGGGAATGGCCCAGCCATAGGGGGGGTTGCGTCGCTCGATTAAAACAATTGGTCGCTCTGGGCGATCGACGAGTTCGATGATGATATCAACAGTAGGGACGGGATTTCTATAGGTCATCGGATTGGGAGTTTTAGGCTAAAAAATAAAAAAATATAGCGTTCAGCGTTCAGCTTTCAGCAGTCAGCTAAAGTCCTGCGGCTCATAGCTTTGGCGACCGTGATACTTGTCCTAACTTCAATGCGTAGTGCTATGCTATTTGCATTTCAGCAGTCAGCTAAAGTCCTGCGGCTCATAGCTTTGGCGACCGTGATACTTGTCCTAACTTCAATGCGTAGTGCTATGCTATTTGCATTTCAGCAGTCAGCTAAAGTCCTGCGGCTCATAGCTTTGGCGACCGTGATACTTGTCCTAACTTCAATGCGTAGTGCTATGCTATTTGCATTTCAGCAGTCAGCTAAAGCCCTGCGGCTCATAGCTTTGGCGACCGTGATACTTGTCCTAACTTAAATGCGTAGTGCTATGCTATTTGCAAATATGCTGGGCAGGTTCGGGCTTTTGGGAGTCCTGGACAAAGCGATCGCCCCTAAAGTGCTACAGTCGTAAGGCTCAAGATCGCGCTCTGGGCAAATCCAGTCCGATTTTAATCCGCATCTTTGCAACGAACTTATGCCTTTTCCAAGATCTAGTGGCATTTTACTCCATCCAACTTCTTTCCCCAGTCGTTTTGGTATTGGCGACTTAGGGGAAGCAGCCTATCGATTCATTGATTTTTTAGCTGAAAGCAAGCAACAGCTCTGGCAAATATTGCCATTAGGGCCTACAGGGTTTGGCAACTCTCCTTATATGTGCTATTCGGCAATGGCAGGCAATCCCCTGCTGATTAGCCCCGATCGCCTGAAAGAGCAGAATTTGCTCTCGGAAGCCGACCTGGCCGACTTCGGCGAGTTTCCTGTCGAGAAAGTAGATTTCGAGCCAGTCAAGTCCCTGAAAGAGGGCCTTTTTCAGAAAGCCTGCCAGAATTTCCAGCAGGGGGCACCCCCAGAACTCCAACAAGAATTTCAGGAGTTTTGCGAAAGCAAAGCCTATTGGCTAGAAGACTATGCCCTCTATATGTCTCTTAAAAGCGATCTCCAAGGAGCCAGTTGGCATACTTGGGAACCAGAACTAGCCTCCCGCGATCCAGAGCGGATCGAGAAAGAGCGCGATCGCCTGAGCGACGAAGTTTTTTACCACAAATTTCTCCAGTTTGAGTTTTTCCGCCAGTGGTCGGCTCTCAAGCGCTATGCCAACGATCTAGGCATCGAAATTATCGGCGATATACCTATATATGTAGCTCATGATAGCGCCGATGTTTGGGCTCATCCAGAAATTTTTAGCCTAGACAAAAAGACAGGAGAACCGGCGGAAATGGCAGGAGTGCCCCCCGATTACTTTAGCGCCACGGGTCAGCTCTGGGGCAACCCAGTCTATCTCTGGAAGCAATTGGAAAAAACCAACTTCGAGTGGTGGATTGCTCGCTTCCAATCTTTGCTGGCTTATGTGGATATTATTCGCATCGACCATTTCCGAGGTTTTGAAGCATTTTGGTCGGTTCCCCAAGGAGAAACTACAGCTATAAAAGGAAAATGGGTTAAAGCTAAAGGAGACGCTCTGCTAGAAACCGTCCGCGAGGAGCTGGGTACTCTGCCGATTATTGCCGAAGATTTGGGAGTTATTACGCCGGAAGTAGAAGCCCTGCGAGATAAGTTTGAGTTTCCCGGCATGAAGATCTTGCAATTTTCTTTTGGCTCTGGGCCAGATAATCCCTATTTGCCATTTAATTTCCAAACTCGCAATTTCGTCGTCTATCCGGGAACCCACGATAATAATACGACGGTGGGTTGGTTTGAAGAATTGGCAGAACACGAACGAGCGGGATTGCTGGCTTATTTAGGCCATATTAGTACCGATGGAATTCATTGGGATTTAATTCGGCTGTCATTTTCTTCTATAGCCAATCAAGCTCTGGTTGCTCTCCAAGATCTCCTCGGTCTCGGCAGCGAAAGTCGGATGAATAGCCCCGGCAAGGCTGAGGGTAATTGGGACTGGCGCTACGAGTCTTCGGCTTTGACTCCCGAAATAAGCGATCGTCTCAGGACTATGACAGAAACTTATGGTAGAGCCCGTAGGGGCTAGGCTTAAGTTTTGAGTTTTTAGCTTGAGTTTTGAGTTCTTAGCTTGAGTTTTGAGTTTTTAGCTTAAGTTTTGAGTTCTTAGCTTGAGTTTTGAATTCTTAGCTTAAGTTTTGAATTCTTAGCTTGAGTTTTGAATTCTTAGCTTAAGTTTTGAATTCTTAGCTTGAGTTTTGAGTTCTTAGCTTGAGTTTTGAATTCTTAGCTTGAGTTTTGAGTTCTTAGCTTGAGTTTTGAGTTCTTAGCTTGAGTTTTGAGTTCTTAGCTTGAGTTTTGAGTTTTGTTATAAGCGTTTTGATGCTTGATTTGCAATCTTTAATTTAAAACTTAAAATTGAAAACTCAAAACTCTTTCTATGCTCTATGCTCTGAAATAACTTTTCCAATTAAATAGAAAATGACAATTCCCAGGAAGCTAGCAAATAGATCTAAGAGGCTGAAGGTGCGATGGGGTAGTATTGCTTGCAGGACTTCTTCAAAGACGGTGAAGATAGTAAATATCGCTGGGCCGAGAGGAAAGTTATAGCCAAAAATGCCGATCGCCCGCTTTCTCAAGGCTCGATAACTTAAATAAGATGCTATGCCATAAAGAAAAAAATGGCCTATGATATCGTAATGGGGAATTTTCGATAGTTCTCGAACCGGCAGCATTCCCAGGTCGGCGAAGAGTATGATGGCGAGCAAAACAGCGAAGTAGCAGCAACAGGCGATCGCCCAGTTTTTTGAAAAATACTTTTTATAGCTTGGTTCCATACTTAGGGTTTCTGGTTGTTGAAACTCAAAGAAAAACGAAGTTATATCAAATCTGCGTAGTTGTTCCATAAATCCCGTAGGGGTTCCCCGTGCCCGCCCCGGTTGGTCTAAGGCGGCTGGGGCGGGCATGGGGAACCCCTACAGATACTGTGACTGTTTAACCGGATTTGATATTAATATTAGTTATCAATTTATAGCACAAAGCCATGCGGGGGTTAGAGCAATCTCATTGTTTGCCTGTAGGGGCGTTTCGCGAAACGCCCCTACAGGCGCTTGTGCTGACTGCTCTCTGTTACTCATTTAAATCCGCGACTCGGCTTATCTCCCGCTTCCCATATAGCGGTTCTCAAATTGATGTGAGTCTCTGGGGCGAAGCATCCCAATATGAGAATCCCCGTTATACAGCAGAGATGGTCAAGGGAGATGCTATCGCCCCTACGTTTCTAGGGTCCGATCGTTTATTACACTTATTTGAGAAACGCTATAGACAATTGAAATTTCTAGATATTCTGTGGACTGCGATCGCTGGTTCTTGGCTGTCTTCTTTGCCGAGATGAATGGCGATCGCTTCCGCCTCTTCCATTTCATCTATTTCTGACATATCGCCGTGGTTGTCCCATACAATTGACGCATATTCCTGAAATTTAAGAGTGAATAATTTTCGCTCGATCGCATCGTACAAGCAGCGAAACTCGATATTCTCCCCCCATTTTCCCACTTCTACGCCAACAAGAGATATACCAGCCGGTTTTACTCCCAAGATTTTATATATTTCTTATCGGGAAGACGGCGGTGCAGCATAAGATTGCGTGGATATTGTCTGCGTGTTTTTGTTCATGGCCTCAATACCTCCGGTTCAAATGTATGGGGTAGGTGCGGGTCGAGCTTTTTACCTATTGAAAAGGTCCCATACGCTAGCGGTAGATATCTTGCGACTATTCTATATACGCTATAGCGTTTCTCGCTCTTGATGTGAGGTGTCACCGGCGTTTGCCTCGGCTCCGTCGGCTCCGTCGGGCAGGAGAGGGAGCGCGTGCAAAATAAGGTAAGTCGTTGTAGAATCCAAAAAAAAGCAAGGAGGTCTCCCCCAGTTCTCTCCCTGGTGCAAATACGCCCTTCGGCCAATTGTTGCTAGAGCTATCTGCGACGATCGCTCGCGAGCGTCGCGCCCGCTCCCTTGACTTCCGGCCTAATTTTGGCTGCCTAATTTTGGCTGCCTAACTTTGGCTGCCTAATTTTGGCCAGTGGTAGAAAAAAAAGGCGAATTTCCCCCAAGGGAAACCCATCCGTTGCCGCGAGATCGTGCAAGATTGGCGGGTCAATGGTGGGCTATCTTCCCATCCGGGCTAGCTATTGGAGGCGTGCCAAAGAACTTTGTTGGCCATGAGTCCTTTGCTCTGCTCCATTGCCGCCGGATTTTTTTGAGGGAAAAACTCCTTCGATTGAGAATACCTCCTTACGATATTTTGCTTTCTTTTCATTTGAAAGGGTCTCGTTTAAACGGGGCCCTTTTTTGTGCCCCTCTAGGGAGCTTGTAAACCATCTTAGCACTGTTTTGCTCGAATTTCAACATTTTAGGCAGAAATTTTTTGGACTTTCTGCACCTTCTGCACTGTATGTATAGACTAACGTTACAGAGGGCGGCGCTCTTAGTCCCCGATTGACAGACAAATCCTGCGGGCGGTGTGGGTTGAAGCTTGAAGCCCCTGCTCTCGGGAGAGGGTGGGAAAAACCCACACCGCCCGCAGGAGGGGAAGCGGCGAAGCATCCCAATATGAGAATCCCCGTTCTAGAGCAGATATGGTCAAGGGGGATGCCGTCGCCCCTGGCGCGATCGTTTATTACACTTATTTGAGAAACGCTATCTTAGCTCCAGAGTTCAGCAAGCTGGCGCTAATTGTCTAGTTAAATTTAGGACTTACGCAAATTGTCGAGATGCGCCCTAAGTGTAGGGGCGAGAGCGCGAAATCGCTCCTACCAGATATAGAGGGAAAGCGTAAGTCCTAAAATTTTAGGGATGCGATCGCCTCATTGATGGGTTGACAAAATTATCTGAATTTAGTAAAATCAGCTCGATATACTCGCACAAAAACCAAAAAGAGGAAAATATGAGCAGCGGTAAATCTCTAGAGCCAACTCAATACGCCAAGCGTCGATATAATATAACCGCACCAATTGATTTTGAGTTACTTTAAACATAATTTTATTTAGACTATTACGCTATACTTTCTAGTAAATAAGAGGTAATAGTCTAAATAAACTTAGATTATTTTAAATTAAAAATTACATAGCCAATTAAAGTTTTATAATTTTTTTAAAAAAATTTTAGATTAATGGCATTAGTCATGGATGAAAAAAAGAGATTTGAAAATTTTGACTGGAATCAGCTTTGACTAGAAAACTTGAAGCATATTCAGTCTGAAGTAAGTAAGGCGATTGACATTAAGAGACGCGAATTGCTAACAAAATCTACTGCTTATGCCAGCCAAGATTATGATTACAAGGCAAGTTTGGTAAAAGCATATCCCCAGCACTTGCGTAGATTTCTCTCTGAATACGATCGCTGTCTTTTCATGGTAAGCCTTGGAAGCAAAAATTTCGTCGAGCAAACAAGGCTCGAACCCTGCATAAAATGGATTAGCGATAATTTTAAAAATTGTCTAGTCCTGGTTTGCGATAGTATATACCGACTGACAATCCAGGTTAAACAGGAGCTTAAAGAAGATGAGGCTTGGTTGGAGGCAATTAGCAGTGGCAATTTGTAAATGAAAAACATGTTTTTTTTGAGAAACATTCCGATCGCTGTACATTCGAGTTATTAATGACTTCGGAAGTTGAAAAAGAATCTGACTTTCAAATATATTACGAAGAGCTTCAGAGCTTATACCGAAAAAATGGCTTATTTGAAAGTATGGTGAACTCGTTTGCCCAGAAGTATCTGAGCCGATTAGAATGGCAAAAACGAGAGCAGACGGACGATATAAGAAAAAAAACACTAGCGACAATGTATTTGCTTGAGGAATCAGCTTGTATCGCCTGCATTGTCAAAAAAAGATGGCCAGTTTTCGTTTATCCTGGTTCAATCAAAACTTTTGAAGAAATATCAGAGGGACTACACCCAGAAGTACCCGAACCTCTCAAGCAAATGATTTGGGTAAGTATTTGTAGGGGCAATCCCCCCCGCGATCGCCCCTATGTGTAGAGCCCATGCGTAAGTCCTGGCCTCTTGTCTCCTTGTCTCCTTGTCCCCCAGTCTCCTTGTCCCCTGGTCCCCCAGTCTCCTGGTCTCCCAGCCTCCCCTTTGCGGCTTGAATATTAAGTTTTGTAACAAAATTCCCGATTTCTCGTAAAAAGCTTCAAGCCAAAACCGAGACATATATATAGGGCTTGCTCAATAAATTTGAAAAGCCGGGGTGTGGGAGGTGTGGGAACTGTGGGAAGTGTGGGAGGCCCGCCTACGAGGTGTGGGAAGTGTGCTGAAGAAAGCAAGATCCGATCGCCCGTTCGCGATCGCGTCACTGTTCGCTTTTGACCCTTGACTTTCTCAATTGAGGTGTCAAAGCCATGATGGGCAAGACCATTCAGGTGCCTCGTACATATCTATTGAGGACTCAAAAAATTTCAACTAAAACCTAGTAATAGAGAATAAATTTAATTTATGGATAAGATTCGGAATTGTTTTCTAAAGATTTTATGAAGTTGTTTCAAACCTAGATTTGGCACGGACAACTAATGTAAAATACATCCAATAAGGTTATTTGAAGATTAACTTAATTTAAGTGGACCGGATACATGCATTAATTGAAAACGAAGGATAAGCTAAGCATTATCCCCATAACCAGGATGCAAGCAGCGGATAGCCTCCGTTCCTCTAAGCTTTGGTCCCGCCCCGAATGCCCGTAGTGGCTTGGCGACGGTTAAAACTGTGGGTTCGATCCGCGACAGCGCACCTATCCCCCGAACCCCCCGATAAATTGGGGGGCTATTGAGGTAGTTTGCCACAACTTTAAGCTAAACGGGCCCGTAGGAGGGCTTAGCGCGAAACTCCCTTACCAGACATAGGCTTAATGCTTAAGTCCCGAACTTAAAAAAAACTTTCAGAAAAAGGGGTGACGAAAAGAAATGAGCAATAACAATTCATCTCAAAATTCTCGGGTCATACAGTCCCCAGAAGAAGTGGTTTATGAGAGTGGTTATCAGAGTGGCGTTTTCAAAGTCACCGACCCCGAAGGCATAGTGCGTCTCGACTACCTGTATGACGGCGGCTGGTTTCAGGGGGAAGTGGCATTCGTTAACGCCAGGGGGCTGGAAGATTACACCCCGGGAACGAAAGAGTTTACTAAGGAAGTGGCCCGACGCGCTTTGAGCGGATGGCTAGAGGGATGGCCAGAGGACGATTCGTCATCTGGCGCTTCGTCATCTGGCGATTCGCCAGGTGACGAAGCGCCAGAGAAAAGATGGGTACAGGGCGGACGGCCAGAGGACGGCATTATCGTCATTAAAGACCAGCTTGAGGGCGCTCGCTTTAGCGGGGACACGGGAGAGATAGGAGACCCGAATAAGGGGAAATTTCTGGGGGTCAAGGAATTTAAACTGGAGCCGGGGGGCGAGTATATTCTCATGCTCGTTCCCAATGGCACGGTGCAGGAAGTGTTTGATGACCCAGATCTAGCAGAGGCAGATAGCAAAAAGCGACCTCTGTATTCCATGACCTCTGCCAATCCCAATGATGCTTTACATGTCGGCCAGATAGCTGACGTGACTGGGGATGGACATACTTTCGTTATGGAAGATGTGGTCCCAGACAAGTGGTCGAACCGGGATTATAATGACTTGATTTTTCAGGTACAGGGAGCGATCGCCCGTACCGTACATATAAGTGAAGTGATAAACCCGGAGCGCGATTGGCGCGACACCGAATTCGGTAAGTCGTTGATTGACTATGCCAATTTGGCGGTCGATGCGGCCAACGACTATCTGGAAGAAGAAGAACTGTCTCCGGAACTCACCAGCGCCCGAAGAATCGCGATCGAGCAAGCCCAAAACCTATATTCTTACGACCCAGAAGTATTGGCCGAGGCCAAGGAATGGGTCATCTGGCTGCCGCCCCAGTTGGACCCAGAAGAGTTTGCAAAACTGAGCGGAGCCGAGTATGTCGAGGAGGCAGAGGGAATCGAAAATGCCTATGTTTGGAGATTTCCCGAGGAGATCCCTGCAGAGGAAATCCAGCTCCAGTTGGCAGACTTGGTCGGTTCCCAATTCGCCTATCCCCTAGCTCCGATTTCTCTATCTGCTCCTTCTTTGGTTCTGTCAGAGTCAACCGAGAACCAACTTTGGCACCAGGGGCAGATCAACCTCGAAGTGGCCAGCGATACTGACTCCGGAACCGGACAAGACGCAGACGCAACCGGACAAGACGCAGACGCAACCGGACAAGACGCAGACGCAACCGGACAAGACGCAGACGCAACCGGACAAGACGCAGACGCGACCGGACAAAACGCAGACGCAACCGGACAAGACGCAGACGCAACCGGACAAGAAGCAGACGCAACCGGACAAGACGCAGACGCAACCGGACAAAACGCAGACGCGACCGGACAAGGCGCAACCGGACAAGAAGCAACCGGACAAGACGCAACCGGACAAGAAGCAACCGGACAAGAAGCAACCGGACAAGAAGCAACCGGACAAGAAGCACCCGAACCAAGAGTAACCATCGCCGTTGTCGATGACGGCGTACAGTCGGAACACCCAGGTCTGGCAGGTAACTTCAACGCCGCTTTCAGCCAGGACTTTAATACCAATAATACCAACAGCAGTGAATCCGATATAAATCTACAGGAATCTTGGTTTTGGGGCTGGGGAGGCGGCTGGGGCTGGGGCTGGGGCTGGCGCTGGGCAGACGACGAAATCCAGCAAGGCTCCTCCCCCTCTGCAAACCAACATGGCACGGCTATAGCTGGAATCGTTAGCGCACAAGCACAAAGTCTGCCGGAAGCAGGGTTATCGCTGCCTGATGTTGTCGGCATCGCTCCAGATGCGGAATTTACCAGCTTGCGGCTAACCGCCGAGCGGGTTACCGAGCAAGATATCGCCAAGGCACTAACCTGGCGGAACGATGAAATAGAGATCTATAACAACAGTTGGAAGCCCCAAGAAGACATTCAAACGGTGACGGTTTCTAAGGCCCTAGAAGATGGCGTTACTGATGGACGAGGCGGACTGGGAAGTATCTTTGTCTTTGCGGCGGGGAATGATGCCTGGGCGCGGAGCAATGTCAATCACAATCCTTTCGCCAATTCCCGCTTTACGATTGCGGTTGGGGCCGTGGACGACCTTGGCAAGCAAAGCTGGTACAGCGAACCAGGTGCCCCTGTAGTGATTTCGGCTCCTTCCAGCACTTCCTACAAAAATAGTAATGGGCAAGAATTCTTGGGTGTTGGCATTACCACCACAGACCTGACTGGGGCTGAGGGTTACAACACCGCCAGCTCTTATACCAGTAGCTTTGGGGGCACCTCCGCCGCCGCTGCGATTGTCTCCGGGGTAGTGGCCTTGATGCTGGAAGCGAATCCCGACCTGAGTTGGCGGGACGTGCAGCAAATCCTGATCCAGACCGCTCAGAAAAATGACTACACCGAGGGTGAGGAGGAAAACGACCCCGATCCCAATGAAAATTGGGTTCGGAATGGTGCTGGCTACCTTGTCAACCATAAATATGGCTTTGGGGTCGTCGATGCCGCTCGGGCAGTTTCGGTGGCGCGAGATTGGCAAACTATGGCGCCTCTAGCACCGACGATTACCAAGAAAAAAAGTGTGGGGCTGGATGTTCCCGATTATGACATGGAGGCTTTCCTAGGAATTCCGGAAGTGTCTGACATCCTTGAGAACTTCGATCGCGATCGTCTTACCGGGCGACAAAATGAAACTCTGCTGGAGAAAAAAGCAGAAGTCTCGGGGGCGGAGGTTAGCTCGACTATAGAGGTAATTGAAGAGCGAACGGTGGAATGGGTCGAGGTCACGGTTGACTCGGACTATTCCTACCGGGGGGATTTGAAGATTATCCTCGAATCACCCGACGGAACCGAGTCAGTCTTGACCGAGTGGAATCCCGTGCCGAGCCCGAATAACAATGCCTGGGTTTATACCTCGATTCGACATTGGGGCGAGTCGTCCAAGGGGGATTGGACTCTGCGCTTGGCCGACGAGTGGGATAACGAAGAGGCTGGCATTTGGGATAGCTGGAGCCTGAATATCTACGGTACGGACCAGTCCAAGGTCAGCCTGAAGGCTCTCGATAGCAGCATTAGCGAAGATGGCGATGCTACAGCGTTTGTGGTTACCCGCGAAGGGGGCAACCACAATGCGCCCCTGACGGTCAATTACCGTATAAACGGTTCCGCCGCCAATGGCTTGGATTACCAAAATCTGCCGGGAACTATTGAGATTCCTGCCGGGGAAAGCTCGGTGACTATTCCCATCATTCCTATTTACGATCTCGACGGCGAAGGGGCAGAAGAACTTACCCTTACTCTGGAGCAAGACGACTCTTACCAGCTCGACTCTCCAAGGATCGATACGGTCACCATCCAAGACAGCACTGTTGAGGCCAGCTACGGTCCCTTTGTTTACGTCAATCTCGATAGCGGCCGTATCTATCGCCTGACTCAGGAAGATACCTGGCTCGGGGCTCAGGCTCAGGCAGAAGCTCTCGGCGGCAATTTGGTGACTATTAGCAGTCCTGAGGAACAGGAATGGCTGCTAGAAACTTTCGGCGACAACCAAAATTTCTTTATTGGTCTGACCAAGAGCAATATTTATACGAATGGCAGCAATTGGGAATGGATTGGCAGCCAAGTAGATGAGGAAGAAATTGACTATAGTGCTGCCTGGGCTCCGGCAGATACGAACGATCCGACTCCGGAAACCCTAGCAGATATTGTCAGCCAAAACCTATTGTCGAATACCTGGATTCGCGCCGAAGATGGCAATATTGGCAGTAAGGGATACGGGATTGTCGAAATCGACCCGAACGAAGTCGATCCGCAAACCCAACAGTCTGTTGCTAAAAAAGCGATCGCAAATATTGTGGCGCTCGATGGCAAAGCGGACGAAACCGGCAATACAGGACAATTTGTTATTAGCCGGGTTGGCAGTCTGGACGCAGATCTGACGGTAAATTACACCGTTGATGGCAGCGCCACTGCCGAGGCGGATTACCGCGAATTGCCGGGAACAATAGTCATTCCCGCCGGGGAAGCTCAGGTGAGGGTGAGTATCCTGCCCGCTGCGGATTCGGTGGCAGATGACGGAGAGAATGTTGTCCTCAAGCTCGATTCCAGCGATAACTATGAAATAGGAACTCAATCGATCGCCGAAGTTGCGATCGCAGACTTGAGTTCTTCCCCAACGCCAGCTCCCCTTGAAGTCTTTTGGCATAAGCCGACCAATGTTCTTACCAGTTCAGTTGGCGCTTTCTCCGAAAACCAAGGTGAGAATAACTGGTATTACGGCTACTACGAGGGCGACATTACTAATTACGACCCCAGTAGCTTCGATCTACTAACCTATGACGGCACCGGATGGTTCGTTGACGATCCCAATGTCCAGCACGAAACCTATTTGACTGCCGATGGAGGCACTCCAGATGCAGAGGTTTTAGTCAACAACAACAGCGAGCTTACGGAGCATTTAGCAATTCGCCGCTGGACGAGCAACGTCGATGAAGTCGATACTAAAATCTCGATTTCTGGCAAGATGCCAATACAAGACGCCAATGGCAATGGCGTCAATGATGTCAATGGTTACATTTTAGTCGATGGCCAAGAGATTCCGCTAGAAGAAACTACTGTTAACGGCACGACAGTAGAATACAAAACCACAGCAGAGGTTGACCCGGACTCGATTGTTGAGTTTGTTCTGGACTCTGCTGACAGCGATCGGCACAATCCGAGTGAATTTACGGCGACTATTAGCCAGGAATCGAACAACGACCACGGCTATTTCTTGACTGCAGAGGATACCTGGCTGGGAGCCCAAGCCCAAGCAGAAGCCCTGGGCGGCAATTTGGTAAGGATCAACAATAGCATCGAGCAGAATTGGCTAACTCAAACTTTCCCAAATACAGCAAATTACTGGATTGGCCTGACCGATAGCCCCCTCTATGGAGCGAGCGAGGGCGATTTCCAATGGGTCGGCGGCAATTCCGGTTATCTTAACTGGGGTTTAAACGAGCCAAACAACCACCTCCATACCCCAGAGGGTCAAGATTTTGTGGTGCTAGATAATTCCGGTCATGGCGGGGAATGGAACGATTTTCCTAATGACTCATCGACCGCTGGTTTCCCAACGGCTCGCGGGATTGTGGAGATTGGCGCTGGGACAGTAGCTCTGAATCTAAATCAAATTCTCGACTACACCGAAGACCAGACTCTGGAACTAGCGGATATTGCAATAGCCGATCCTTCTGGTCAAGCGACAGTTACTCTACGTCTAACCAATCCAGGGGCGGGGATTCTCACGGAAAACGCCGACGACAGCGAGAGCGCCAACTATAACAATGATGTCTGGACATCTCCCTCGGGCAGCCTCGAAAACCTGAACGATTTGCTAGCCAAGGTGAAGTTCGTTCCCACTCCTGACTTTAATGAGGATACGAACATTGCCGTAACAGTTAATGGCAGTCAGACGCGAACCGGCAGTATCCAACTTAATGCCAATGCTGGAGACGACCCGCTAACGGTAGCAAACAATATCGTTAATTTGAGCGGAGCGACGCAATACCTTCCTCTGGAGATTACCTACCAGGAATTGCTCAATAGCACTGGGGCTAGCGATATCGATGGGGATGAGATTTCCTTCGAGATTGCCCAAATCACCTCGGGCATCTTAACGAAAGATGGCCTCGAACATTCGGCGTCACAGCCGATCGCTTTGACTAAAGGAGAATCCCTGTATTGGACTCCCACTCAGGGCGGGGCGCAGACTTTTAAAATCAATGCCACTGATGGCACCACTGCGCTGCCGGTAGAGATTGCTGCCGATGTGGCAAGTAGCACCAGCAGTCTTAGCGACCTAAACATAGTCCAGGTGGCTGCCAGTATTGCCGAAGCGACTGAAGGTGGGACTCCGGG
Organism: Oscillatoria sp. SIO1A7; assembly: GCA_010672965.1. Taxonomy (GTDB): domain Bacteria; phylum Cyanobacteriota; class Cyanobacteriia; order Cyanobacteriales; family Laspinemataceae; genus SIO1A7. The sequence continues at coordinate 74,908 of JAAHFN010000032.1, read as the reverse complement.
CCAAATTACCTTTACCCGCACTGGCTCCCCTAATGCTCTTAGCGCGCCGCTAACCGTTCTTTACACAGTTGGCAACACCCCTGACGCCGCTACTCCCGGGGAAGATTACGAAGCCCTGAACGGCTATGTGACTTTTGCCGCCGGATCCGACAAGGCGACAATTAATATCACCGCCATAAACGACGAAGAGTTTACCGGGGAGCCGGAGGTAAAAGTCACCATCAAAAACATGGATGCCTATCAAGTCGGGGCCGGTTCGGAAAGCGCCACGGTTCAAATCAAGGAAGACGAACAAGAGACCTATGTGGTAACCAATACCGACGACAGTGGCGAAGGAAGTCTGCGGGCTGCTATTGAATGGGTGAACAAGCAACAGGGCTCAGAATCCAAAAAAATCATCAAATTCAATATCCCCGTTCCCGAGCCGAGCTTTACGGGCGTTACCGGCGATCCGGGGGATGCCAGTCAAAGCGAACCAGAAATCCTAACTTTTAAGATTCAGCTTCAATCGGCGCTACCCGAGATTAATCGCCCGGTAATTATCGATAGCCAGAGCCAGCGAGACTATATTAATGAGTTGGCTGACAATCCAGATGTGTTGCTTCCGGATAATTTAGTTATTCCCGATACGCCAATAATCGAGCTGGATGGCAGCAATGCCGGAGCAGGAGTCAGCGGTCTGAGGATCGGCCCGAATGCTGAGGGAAGCACGGTTCGCGGATTAACGATTAATGGCTTTGGCGGTCACGGGATTTTGTTAAGGGGCGGTTCTGGCAGTACGATCGCCGGCAACTATATTGGCACCGATGTTGGCGGAACCGAAGAGCTGGGTAACTCCTGGAGCGGTATCGAAATCCAAAACTCCGCTGAAAATGAAATCTCTGGCAACGTACTCTCGGGTAACAGTCGCCACGGGTTGATGATTTCGGGCAGCGATTCTAAAGACAACCTGGCGATAAACAACAAAATTGGCACCGATTTTAGCGGAACCGAAGAGCTGGGTAACTCCGAAAACGGTATCAAAATCCAAGGCTCCGCTCAGAACAATACGATTTCTGGCAACGTAATCTCGGGCAACAATGGCCACGGTTTGATAATTTCGGGCAATGGCTCTTCTGGCAACGAGGTGATATACAACTTTGTCGGCACCGATGCCAGCGGAACCCAAAAGTTGGGCAACGGGAAAGATGGCTTGCATATTTCCTATGCCCCTGACAATATTATCGGCGGTCAAACGGACCTAGATGGCAACATTGTCTCCAACGAAAAAACCCGCAATCTGATTTCCGGCAACAAGCTGAATGGCATAACTATTAGCCGCTCAACAGCCACGGGCAACCAAATCCTGGGCAACTACATAGGGACCAATGTAGAAGGAACTGAGGCTTTGGGCAACCGCTTTGAAGGCATAGAAATTGACAATGCTCCCCAAAATATAATTGGCGGCATTGCGCCGGGTTCGCGCAATGTCATCTCGGGCAACGAGCGTAACGGGGTAGAAATATTGGGCCAGTCTGCTAAGGAAAACCAGATTCTCGGTAACTATATCGGCACCGACCATACCGGCACCGCAGACCTGGGCAATATTTTCGATGGAGTGAAAATCTTCAATGCCCCTTACAACGAGATTGGCGGTACGACTGCCGAAGCGCGCAACTTGATTTCTAGCAACAAAGGCAACGGTATCGAAATCGAAGGGGCCGGTGCTAACAAGAACAAGGTTATCAATAACTATATCGGCACCAAGATTAACGGCACCGAGGAGTTGGGTAACTTCTTTGAAGGGATAAAAATTGTCGGCGGCTCCGAGAATATTATCGGCGGCCCCAGCCCAGCCCTAGCCCCAGGCTCAGATGATGCGACGGAGCCGGAACTCTACCGCAATATCATTTCTGGCAACAAGCGGCAAGGAATTGCGATCGCCGATGGCGCTAAGCTAAACCAGGTTCTCGGTAACTATGTCGGCACCGACCTGACGGGGCAAGTAGCTTTGGGCAACCGCTGGGCGGGGATTGCTATTGAAAATGCCCGCGAAAACCAGATTGGCGGTACGGAGGCAGGAACCTCGAACCTGATTTCTGGGAACGAGGCCCAAGGGATTGCGATCGCCGATGGCGCTACTCTGAACCGGGTTCTCGCCAACCTCATCGGTACGAATCTGGATGGCACCGCCCCTCTGGGCAACCAAGAGGCCGGAATAGAAATAGACAATGCTCCCAACAATGCGATCGGCGGAATCGTTCCGGCCCCGAATCCCAACGCCGATCCCGAGGCCGAAGCTCCCGAGAGCAACAGCCCGGGCAATCTGATTGCCGCCAATTTAGAAGAAGGAATCCTGATTAAAAATATCGGGATAAATTCCGTGGGCAACCAAGTTCAAGGCAATAAAATTGGCACCGATATTAGCGGGGAGGTTGCTCTGGGCAATGGTCTCCAGGGCATAAAAATCTATCGGGCCGCTAATAATACAGTGGGGGGAAGTAGCCAAACGGCCAACGTGATTGCTGCCAACGGGCGAGAAGGGATTTTGCTAGCTCAGCCGGAAACCAAGGGCAACGAAATCCAAAGCAATTTTATTGGTACGGATTTGGCCGGAATCCTCAATCTGGGGAATGACTGGGAAGGAATCAAGGCTACTGACGAGGCGAGCAATAACCTCATCGGCGGTAAGGACCCGGGTCAAGGCAATGCGATCGCCTTTAATGGCTACATCTTTGGAGCAGATGGAATCTTCATAGAAAACGGCGGCGGCAATTCCATTCTCGGCAATAACATTTACGCCAATGCAGGTGTGGGGATTGACCTAGCTCATAACTTTGCCAGTGCCAATGATAAAGGAGACCAAGACGAAGGTCCCAACGGCCTCCAAAACTTCCCCGAGCTGACATTCGTTAAAGCCTCCGGCAGCGGCACGACTGTTCGGGGTTCCCTCAACAGCACCGCCAATACTCCTTTCCGAATCGAGTTTTTCTCGAATAGCCAGGGGGCGGAGGCAGAAAATTTCTTGGGCTTCCAGGAAGTGACTACCGATGCTCAAGGCAACGTCGAGTTTGAGGCGATTATCGAGGGTGCGAGCCCGAGTGGGGATTTTGCAGTAACGGCGACGGCAACCGAGTGGCCCACGGACAATGTTCCGGGCAACAATACCTCCGAGCTGTCCTTCGGGCTTCCGGCGATTGCTAATGAAGCTCCTACCTTGACGGCGATCGACCCGATTACCGGCAATGTTCTCAATGGCAATTTGGCGATCGCTTATGACGATTTGATAAATGCCTCCAACGCAGACGATCCAGACGGCGATCCGATTTCCTTCTTGATTTCGGCAGTTGCCGCCGGCGGCACCTTGACCCAAGATGGCAACCCGGTAGCTCCCGGCGAAACTCTGCTCTCTCAAGGAGCGGAATTACTCTGGACTCCCGATACCGGAACTCTAGCCAATCCAGTGGAGGCTTTCCAAGTGCAAGCCTTTGACGGATCGGATTCATCAGAGCCGGTGCCAGTCCAGATTTCTTTCGAGACAATCTAGTAACTTCGCCGGAGGAACCCACCCCCAACCCCCTCCCAAGAGGGGGCTTTCTCCAAAGAGTTTCTGGTACCCTTGAGGGTGTAGGGGCGACAGCATTACCGAGACAAACTTTGTCCAAAAAGAAAATTCTTGTATTGGAATGCTTCGCCCTAGAAACGTATGCCGCCTAGCGATCTCTTGTAAGGTCGCCGAGAGGGTGTAGGGGTAGGGTGTGGGGTGTGGGGTGTGGGGTGTGGGGAAACTTCATACTATTTCCCAACCGCTTTCAGGAGCCGAAAAGTCCTACGGGAACTTTGGATTCAGGTTTCAATTGGGAACGATCCCGGTTGTCACCATTTTTGGTGACAACCCGTCAGAGTCAACACCCTAGTGTAGGGGCGACAGCATTCCCGAGACAAACTTTGTTCAAAAAGAAAATTCTTGTATTGGAATGCTTCGCCCTAGAAACGTATGCCGCCTAGCGATCTCTTGTAAGGTCGCCGAGAGGGTGTAGGGGCGATAGCATTCCCGAGACAAACTTTGTTCAAAAAGAAAATTCTTGTATTGGAATGCTTCGCCCTAGAAACGTATGCTGCCTAGCGATCTCTTGTAAGGTCGCCGAGAGGGTGTAGGGGCGATAGCATTCCCGAGACAAACTTTGTTCAAAAAGAAAATTCTTGTATTGGAATGCTTCGCCCTAGAAACGTATGCCGCCTAGCGATCTCTTGTAAGGTCGCCGAGAGGGTGTAGGGGCGACAGCATTCCCGAGACAAACTTTGTTCAAAAAGAAAATTCTTGTATTGGAATGCTTCGCCCTAGAAACGTATGCCGCCTAGCGATCTCTTGTAAGGCCGCCGAGAGGGTGTAGGGGCGACAGCATTCCAGAGACAAACTTTGTTCAAAAAGAAAATTCTTGTATTGGAATGCTTCGCCCTAAAAACGTATGCCGCCTAGCGATCTCTTGTAAGGTCGCCGAGAGGGTGTAGGGGCGATAGCATTCCCGAGACAAACTTTGTTCAAAAAGAAAATTCTTGTATTGGAATGCTTCGCCCTAGAAACGTATGCTGCCTAGCGCTCTCTTGCTGACTGCTTACTGCTATAAAGCCCAGACCGTCAAGGGATGCTGTCGCCCCTACCAGATCGTTTATTACACTTATTTGAGAAATGCTATAGGGTAAAAAATCGACAAAAGACTATGGAAAATAATACTGCAACCATCAAGAACGATTTTGTTTTAGAAAACGGCTCAGAACAGGCTCAGGAGCCTACTCCTTTTCTAAGCATCAATGATGAGTCTATTTCTCTGGAAAAAGCAATATTTTATTATTTACGGCGCAACTCTGGTTTGTGGCTGCGAGTCATCGACGAGATTAAGCGCCAATATGCTCTAGAAAAAGAGCTGGAGCAAAAGCCAGAGGTGCGGGCAACAAAGCGGACGGTCAATCGGACTATCGGCGATATCCAGATTCAGACCAATATGCTCAATCCCAATCTCTTTAATAAATGGCTCCAGAACCAATACATAAGCTATGATGATTTTTACAGCCAAATAGCTTTGAGCATTGAAATAGATAGATTCAAAACTCAGATAGTTCAAGACGAAGAAAAACTCAAACAATATTTTGAAGCGCGCAAGTACGACCTCGCTGGCATAGTTCTCTCTCGCATTGTCGTCGAAACAAAGGAAGAAGGAGAAAATATCAAACAGCAGCTTGATGCCGAACCCGGTCGATTTGAACAGTTAGCCCAAGAGAAATCCATCGCCGACGACAAGGTAATGGGGGGATGGATGGGAGTAATACGGCGATCGCGCTTGCCCAAACACATTCAAGACGCTATTAAAGAAGCATGCTCCTCGCAAAAAATCATCGGCCCAATACTAAGCGAGGATCGCTATGCCATCTTGCGGGTAGATAAAGTCCTAGAAGCTTCCCTAGACAACGAATCCCTCAAGCAGGAGCTGCGCAATGAAATGTTCGAGAACTGGTTGCGAGACAAACTCAAAACTATTAACGTGAGTATGGCATAATTTTGAGTTTTGAATTAATAGCTGGGGCGAAGCATTCCAATACAATAATTTTTGCTCCATAGCAAGAGCTGTCTCGGGAATGCTGTCGCCCCTACGACCCCTACGCCCTCAATTGATTCCCAATTCCCAATTTTATCCCGAGGCAAGTCGTAGGCGTAGCCCGCCCTCCGGGGCGTAGGGTCCGCTCTTCCCAATTTTATCCCGAGGCAAGTCGTAGGCGTAGCCCGCCCTCCGGGGCGTAGGGTCCAACACCCTATTTTTGGCCAATGAGGAGAATAGATGAAACCAAAACTATACCGACTTCTTAGACTGACATTTCTGACATCTTTATGGCTCCCGACCCTAGGAGTATTGCGTCCCATATCTGGTCTGGCACAAGTTTTCCCCGACGGCACCTTAAATACCACCGTCGCTCCGGCTCCAGAGCTGGGAGGCAACGTCCTTATAATTGAAGGGGGCACCACAGCAGGCAATAACTTATTTCATAGTTTCTCGGAATTTTCTATTCCAGAGGGCACTGGGGCAATCTTTAATAACGCCCTGGATATCAATAATATTTTTAGCCGGGTAACGGGCGGATCGATATCTAATATAGATGGTTTTATCGCAGCCAACGGAGCGGCAAACCTATTTCTGCTCAATCCCAATGGCATTATTTTTGGGCCGAGTGCTTCCCTGGACTTGGGCGGTTCCTTTTTGGGCACCAGCGCCGAAAGTATAGTTTTTCAAGATGGCACCTCCTTTAACGCGACCAATACTGGGGGTCAGCCTTTGCTAACTGTCAGCGTTCCGGTTGGCTTGCAATTTGGAACCGCACCGGGGGACATAGTTAATATAGCAGGAGCGATTCCGTTGATGGGAGCCCCTCCAGGAACGCCCCCAGGAACGCCCCCACCAGACGCAATGATGCAACCGGGAGCAGTCCCGCCAGGAGCAGTCCCGCCAGGAGCAGTCCCGCCAGGGACTCTTCCACCGGGAGCAGTCCCGCCAGGAGCAGTCCCGCCAGGAACTCTTCCACCGGGAGCAGTCCCGCCAGGAGCAGTCCCGCCAGGAGCAGTCCCGCCAGGAACTCTTCCACCGGGAGCAGTAATTCCGCCAGGAACTATTCCACCGGGAGCGCCACCCGAGGGATTGGAACCAGGTATGCCGCCACCGGGTTTTGACGGACCTCCGCCTACCGTAGGTCTCCAAGTAGAACCGGGCAGAACCCTAGCCCTGGTAGGCGGGAACTTATTCCTCCCTGGAGGAATGGTAATTGCGCCACAGGGAAGAATCGAGCTGGGAGCTGTCGGGGATAACAGCCTCGTTAACTTGGCTCTGACGCCCGCCGGATTTTCCTTAGACTATTCCGGCGTTGAAAACTTTGGCGATATCCAACTGTCTCAATTGGCCTTGGTTAATGTTAGTGGCCCCGGCGCTGGCTTCGTTCAAGTACAAGGGGGAAGAGTAGCGCTAGATCAAGGGTCTCAGATTACCGCCAATAGTGAAAATCTTGACGGAGGTGGCATTACAGTTCGCGCCTCGGAATCTTTGGATCTTATTTCTGGAGGACAGAGAGGGCCGAGCGGCCTGGTGGCTCAAACTTTTGGTGCTGGCGCGGGTGGCTCGATTGATATCTCCACCCAGCGCTTAACTGTCCGAGATGGAGCTATGGTATCTTCCCAGGTTGCGCAAACGGCTTCTGGTGCGGGGGGCTCTATTAATGTCAATGCCTCCGAATCCGTAAATCTTATCTCTGGAGGACCGGGCGGGGCGAGCGGTTTTATAGCTCAAACTTCTGGTGCTGGCGCGGGTGGCTCGATTGATATCTCCACCCAGGGCTTAACTGTCGAAGATGGAGCGGCGGTATCCTCCCAGGTTGCGCAAACGGCTTCTGGTGCGGGGGGCTCTATTAATGTGAATGCCTCCGAGTTTGTAAATCTTATTGGAAGTCCATCTGGACCGACTGGCCTGGTGGCTCAAACTTCTGGTGCTGGCGCGGGTGGCTCGATTGATATCTCCACCCAGCACTTAACTGTCCTAAATGGAGCGCAGGTATCCTCCTCGGTTGCGCTAACGGGTTCTGGTGCGGGGGGCTCTATTGATGTCAACGCCTCCGAATCTGTAGTAGCCAGTGGGGCGGTTTCTCTTGACGGTCAACCTCAACCATTCCCGAGCGGCTTGGGTGCAACCACGTTGGGTGCTGGACAGGGAGGAGATCTGACCATAACAACCGGACAGTTAATTGTGAGCGATGAAGCGACTATAAGAACTGATACGGGTTTGCAGCAGGCGCCTCCAAACGCCGCCGGTGCAATGGCTCCAGATATGGGCGGCCCGGCACAGGCAATGCCACCTACAAATCCCGGCATGGATGGCATGGCTCTACAAATGCCGCCGACCGGAAACCCCGTTATGGGCGACCCGGCACAGGCAATGCCACCGACTCAAAATCCCGGCATGGATGGCATGGCTCTACAAATGCCGCCGACCGGAAACCCGGTTATGGGCGACCCGGCACAGGTAATGCCACCTACAAATCCCGGCATGGATGGCATGGCTCTACAAATGCCGCCGACCGGAAACCCGGTTATGGGCGACCCGGCACAGGCAATGCCACCAAACCCCGATGCCGGTATGCCTCCACAAATGCCCCTGCCTAACGGTGATGGCGGCGATTTAACCATAAATGCAAGACAATTAATTGTTAGTGGTCGAGCGCAGATACTTACCTCTGCTTTTGGCAATGGCTATGCAGGAAGCCTAAATATTACCGCTAGCGAATCCGTAGAAGTTAACGGGGCGTTCGAGAGCGCTAGCGAAGTAGAAGTCAATGGGGCGGACAACGTATTTGTACAAGTGACGGGTATATTAAGTCAAGCCGAATTTGGATCGAGCGGAGACGGGGGAGACTTGACAATAGAAACGCCGCTATTGAGCATTATCAATGGAGGACGGGTCTCGACTGGCACCATTGGTTCGGGGAACGGCGGGGATTTGATGGTTACAGCCCGGGGCGGATTGGTAGAGGTAGTTGGCGCTGTCGAGGTAGAGACATCTGAAGGTTTGCGATCGAGTCCCAGTGCCTTGTTTACTGTCACTGGTAACGATGGCAATGGCATAGGCAATGCAGGCAATTTGACGATTGACACCGGACAATTAGTTATTCAGGAAGGACAAGTCAGCGCCGATACTGCGGGGGCAGGACAGGGAGGAATTCTGACAGTAAATGCTAGCGAGTCTGTGGAAGTTAGCGGACAATTTCGCAACGCTCCTTTCCCCGCTGTTTTGTCTGTTGCTACTTCCGGTTCGGGGGATGGGGGCGATTTAACTATTAATACGCGGCGTTTGACTATAACTGAGGGCGCTAGGGTATCCGCTCGGACTAGCGGCGAGGGGCTTGGAGGCACTCTGACAGTAAACGACTCCGAATCTGTGGAGGTCATCGGCGAAAACAGCATTTTATCCGCTGGCAGTGTAATGCCTCAAGACAATGCAGAGATTCCCAGTCCAAGAGCAAGGACGAACATAGATGCAGGTTCGGCTATATCCAGCCCTACCCTACAGGGAGAGGGAATGATAGTAAGCCCCTCGGATCCTGACAACAGACCTCCCAGGTCAGCGGGAAATTTGAACATCACAACCGGACAGCTAACAGTCCGCGATGGAGCGGAAGTTAGCGTAAGTGGTGAGGGAACTGGTGCAGCAGGAAGCCTAAGCATTAATGCAACTGATGAGATTCGTCTGGATAATGGCAGGCTAGAAGCGGATACAGACACTAATCCGCCAAACGGTGAAAGTGCGAACATTGATATAACAACTCCCGATTTGCTCCTGAGCAATAACAGTCTGATTAATGCCGAGGCAAGCGGGGAAGCAGACGGCGGCAACGTTCAAATAAGAACGGGAAATTTGGTTGCTGGAGACAATAGCGATATCAGTGCTAACGCTGAAGACGGGAACGGCGGTAACATACAAATCGACACTTCAGGAGATATTCGCTCTTTTAATAGCAGTATAACTGCCAGTTCTGAACGAGGCATAGATGGGGTAGTAGATGTCAACCGACCCGAGATTGACCCAGCTTCGGGATTGGCAGAATTGGAAGAAGAGCCCGTTGACCCAGAGAGCCTAATTGCCCGGGGTTGCAGTCCCAACAACCAGCAGGGCAGCCGATTTGTCAATACAGAGCGAGGCGGCGTGTACCCGGGTCCGGGAAACAACCAAGGTGGCGATGGTTGGTATGAGGATTTTCGCCCAATAGATGGCGACAGGGAATCTTCTATGCCAAGCACGCCTTCTGCCTCAGAAAATACGCAATCAATTGTGGAAGCCCGGGGCTGGCAGTTCAACGCAAAGGGCCAAGTTGTTCTGACGGCAGAAGCGGGAGACCGGGGGGCCGGGGGACAAGCGGGACAAAATGCCCTACACCCTACACCCCACACCCTACACCCTAATGTGGGTTGCGATGGGGTGGCTGATTCTTCGGGCAAGCCGAAGCAGCTAGAAGAGCGATCGCCCTCTTCTTTCCCTTCTGTGCCCAAGCAGATTGTTGTGGAGGAATTCCAAGTTGTCGGCAGCACTGTATTCGAGCCAGAAGAATTTGCCGAGGTTCTGAAACCCTTTACTAACCGCCCGTTATCTTTTGAAGAATTGCTCTCGGCGCGGCAGGCGGTAAGTCAGCTCTATGCCAAAAAGGGCTATATCACTTCTGGAGTCTATATTCCCCCCCAAACTGTGGCCAATGGGAATGTTACTTTAGAAAGTCAAGAAAATGGCTTGGAAGAGATTAATATAATTGCCGAAGATTCTAGCGATCGCCGTTTGGGAAATTACATCAAAAGCCGACTGGAGCGAGCCAGCTCCCCCGGGCCTGTTAGTGCGGAAAAAATTGTCGAAGCCCTGCGCTTGCTGCAATTAGAGCAAGACCTAATCGAGAGCATATCCGCAGAACTCTCAGAGGGGTCTCGTCCGGGACTCTCGGTGCTGGATGTGAAGATAAACGGCAAGCGACCCTATGGCACGGAGTTTAGCTTGGATAATCGCCGATCGCCTAGTGTCGGTTCTTTGCGGGGGGCGGCGAATCTGTATCATGCCAACTTGCTGGGATTGGGCGATCGCCTAGACCTGAGCTACAGTCGCACGGACGGCAGCGATACAGTGGAATTCGACTATGCCGTACCTATCAACTCCAGCAATACAACTCTGGGTTTCCGATTCAGCAATGCCGACAGCGATGTGGTCGAGCCGCCCTTTGACCGACTGGATATCGATGCCAACTCGCGCAACTACGAGCTGACCCTGCGCCAACCTTTAATCCGAAGATCGACCGATGGTTTTACTCGGGAGCTGGCTTTCGGGCTAAGCGCTTCTCGTCGGGAAAGCGAGACTTCTTTGCTGGGCGATCGCTTCCCTCTATCTGCCGGTGCTAATAATAATGGAGAAACTCGCATTTCTGCTCTGCGCTTTTTCCAAGAATGGACTCAGCAAGAAGACCAACAAGTCTTTGCCCTGCGATCGCAATTTAGCTTGGGGCTCGGTGCTTTCGATGCCACTATAAATAACGACGAACCCGATAGCCGCTTTTTCGCATGGCGGGGTCAGGGACAATGGGCTCGCAGTCTCGGTCGCCGTGGCCTGGTATTGGTGCGCGGGGACCTGCAACTAGCGACCACTTCCCTAGTGCCCTTCGAGCAATTTGGGGTTGGCGGCTTCGATAGCGTTCGGGGCTATCGCCAAGATGCCCGCCTCAGGGATAACGGCGCTTTTGCTTCCGTAGAAGCCCGCCTGCCCCTTCCCATATTCAGCGGCACCGACTCTCTGGTGCAAGTTATCCCCTTTCTGGATGCGGGCACCGGCTGGAATAGCGGCGATCGAGATGCCCCAGACGAAAGCACCTTAGTCTCTGCGGGCTTGGGCTTGCGATACCAACTCAGCGACATCATAGATGCCCGCTTAGACTTTGGCATTCCATTAATTGACATCGATTCGAGGGACAGAACGTGGCAAGAAAACGGTATTTACTTCTCCATCAAGGTAAACCCCTTTTAAAAACCAAGTGGAAATATTTCCTCTTAGGGCTTTTCGGCTTTGCCCTGGCTCTGGGCTTGCATCTTTTGCAGCCCGCTACAGCCCACTTGGAGAGATGGGGAGAGACGGGGGGAGAGATGGGGGGAGAATATCCTTTGGTCCTTCCCACCCTTCCCCACCCTTCCCCACTCCTAGCCCAAGGCAACACCAACAACGCTAGCTATTTGTACCAACAAGGACGCTTTGCCGAAGCCGCCGATTCCTGGGAACGGGCTTTGGCGAATTTCCCCGGCGATGCCCTGGACGAAGCCCTAACCCGCAATTATCTTTCCTTGGCTTATCAGCAACTCGGCGAGTGGAAAAAGGCTGAGAACCAGATCGATGCAAGTCTGAATATCTTGGAGGCAACGACCGATGCGGCGGGCGGGACTAAAAAATATAAGATTCTCGCTCGGGCGCTCTCTACCAAAGGGCGAGTGCTGTTAGCCCTGGGAAAAACGGATAATGTTCTGAGGATTTTTCGCGACTCTGCAAAAATCTATGAGCAACTCGGGGACGAAGAGGGGAAGATAGGTAGCAAGATTAACCAAGCTCAGGCGATGCAAGCTTTAGGCCGCTACCGCTTAGCTTTGAAAAAGTTGGCAGAAATCCCAGACGATTTGGAAGACCAACCAAACGAGCTGAAGGCTACGGTATTCCGCAATTTAGGCAATGCTTATCAGGCTGTCGGCGATTTGGAACGTTCCTGGTGCGCCTTGCAGGACAGCTTGCAAGCTTCCCAATCTTCTCAAGCTACCAGTAGCACTCTGCTCAGTTTGGGGAATACGGCGCGGGCTTTAGGAGAAAGAATCGCCTCCCAGAAGAACAAGAAGGATGCTCTGGCGACTCTGCCAGAAAAAGAATGTAAGAATCCGCCTGAGAATATTGGCTCGGAAGGTTTTTCTAGTAAAGCCGAAGAGTTCTACAATAGAGCGGCGGAAAATGCCCCGGCCGGGATAGGGCTCCAAGCGAGGCTGAATTATCTAGACTTGCTGGTAGCAAGGGCAAAGGGGAAATTTATAGAAGTAGCAAAGGTGCAGAACTTCCAGGGTTCGCAGCAAGCAGTCCAAGACCTAGCCTATGCCCAGGAACAGTTCCAGAGTTACGGGCAGACAATAGATAGCCTGATTGGAGAGTCTCCCAGTCGCAGGGCAGTCTATGCGAGGCTTAATTTTGCCGAAAATCTGGAAGAGCTGGGGATGCCCGGTGCTAAGGCAGAGTTGGATAAGGCTGTTGAGCAAGCCAACGAGTTGGAAGATAAGCGATCGCTTTCCTATGCTCGGGGCTATTTGGGCAATTTTTACGAACGCCAGGAGCAATGGTCGGAGGCAACTAAATGGACTGAGGACGCTTTGAAGGAGGCTGATGCTCCAGATATTCTCTATCAGTGGCAGTGGCAGTTGGGCAGAATCCTGAAAGCTGAGGGCAACAAAGAGGGTGCGATCGAACAGTACATCCTAGCAGTTAACAATATCGTTCGCTCTATCCGCCCGAGCTTGGATACTATTGGTATCGGTCTCAAAGGGGTCAACCCGAATACTCAATCATATTTTCGCAATAAATTAGAGCCCGCTTATCGCGGCTTAATCGATTTACTTTTAACCAGCGGAACCACCGAGACAGAAAAACAAAAAAACAGGCAAACTGCTCTGGGAGTTATGGAGCTGCTTCAAAAGGGCGATCTGGAAATTTTCCTCCGGTGCAAATTAACTTCGGGATCGCTATCAAACATAGAAGAGGCGACAAAAACCGTAGGCGAGAAGCTAAAGGAAGTTCGGGAGAAGGACAAGCAAGCAGCAATTATCTATCCGATTATTTTGCAAGATAGATTGGCGATGGTCTTCAGGCTGCCAGGAGATACAAATCTAACCTATCTCAGTACCGATGTTTCTAAGGAAGAGTTGGAAAGTACCGTAGAAAGGCTGCGAACCGAAATTAAAACAGAAGACCATGCTAGTCCGTATCTAAAAAGATTATCCAAGCAGGTTTATGATTGGTTTGTCGGTCGAATAGAGAAGGACTTGGAGAGAAGGGGAACGGAAACGGCAGTATTTGTGATGGATGGTGTTTTGCGAAACTTGCCGGTAGTAGCTCTCTATGACGGGCGAGAATATTTGTTGCAAAAGCAATATAGCGTCGCCATTACTCAAGGGTTGCAGTTTATAAAACCCGAATCTTCCTTGGGTTTGCAGAGGTCAACTGCTCTAGCAGCGGGATTGGTTGAGAGTCCGCCCGATAGAAGCATTACTAAGCTGCCCAAGGTAGCAGAAGAACTGGAGCTGATTAAGAAGAATATCCCCGGCACTGAAGAGCTGCGCGACCAGACTTTTACTTCAACGGCAGTTGAAAACCGACTAACGGTGTCTTCTTTCCCGATAGTTCACTTGGCAACCCACGGCCAGTTTAGCTCTAACCCAGAAGAAACTTTTATTGAAGCCTGGGACCAACCAATCAACGTCAACCGATTGCAAGATTTACTTCAAAGACGCCTTCCCGACCGTCTCGACGATATAGAGTTGTTAGTTTTGAGCGCTTGCGAGACTGCAGAAGGAGACCAGCAAGCTGTTTTGGGCTTGGCTGGGGTAGCGGAGCGATCGGGTGCCCGCAGCACTCTGGCATCTTTATGGAGAATCAACGATGCTGCGAGCGCCGACCTTATTGGCAAATTTTACGAGGAGTTGAGCGACAATCCTAATGTTCCCAAGGCCAAGGCTCTTAAGGTTGCGCAAGAGAATCTTTTGGACGATGGAGCGTCTCCCTCTGATTGGACGCCCTATGTTTTAGTAGGCAATTGGCTGTAGTTAATTAGGGTGTAGGGGCTAGGGTGTGGTTTAGGGGGTGTAGGGTGTGGGAAACGGCTTCGCCCAATATAGCGGTTCTCAAATTGATGTGAATTTGTCTGGGCTAAGCATCCCATTACGGGGGTCACCGCCTATTTGCCCCAGGGGACGATCCCCCCAACCCCCCGATTAATTGGGCCGATTAATTGGGGAGACGGGGGAGACGGGGGAGAGGGGGGAGAATTTCTTCTGGTTCTTCCCACCCCTCCCACCCTTCCCACTCTTCCCCATCTCTCTTGGAGCCCCCCTTAAAAAGCTTTTTAAGGGGGGTTGGGGGGATCTGACGTTAGTATAGTATTAGACCTCGCATTGTGTTTCGTTCCCGGGAGGAACCTAAAAATAAGGTGTTTTTGCGTTTTGGCGAAGGTATTGTCCAAAAAACCGGGTTTCTTTTTAACAATTATTTGTAAAAGACCAAAAATTCGTCATCAAAGACATGAGGTTCTCCCTTAAAGCCGGCATCGCTAAATGCTTGGCTTGCCTCCTCTCCATCCCAACAATAATAGTGGCAAAATTGTTCTTTTAAAACCTGACCATCAGCGGTTGAGAAAATGTACCATTTATCAACGAAGGGTTTCCCTTTTTCGAGTTTCTGCTCGTAAAAGATACCATCCTTGATTTCCTTTTTGTAGTTAGTATGGCTACCTTGAATTTTCAGCGTGAAAAGCCCGTTATCGTCTAATAAATTGTATAGTTGGACTAGCAACTGTTCGTTTTTTGTTCGATCGGTGATGTGGCTATAAAGTTTATATTGCTGGTCTTCCTCGACGATAGTGATAGCTCCTCCAGTGGAGACGATTGCTTCAAATTTCTCCTCAGTTTCAAATTCTAGAATATCTTGACAAATCAATTTGACATTAGAATTGGCCAACCTTTCTTTAGCAATGTCCAACATTCCAGAAGAAAAATCGACCCCAACAATATCATAGTCGGCTAAGGGAAGCATTTTTTCAGTAAGCAATCCAGTTCCAACGCCAATATCTAGAACTTTCCTTTTATCCCCAAGCAACTTATATAAGGTGTTAGCAAGGTCGTCATAATCAAAATAACCGCTTGTTAATAAGTTATCATAATATTCGACTATCTCAACGTACTCGTTAATCATCTGCTTGTCTTTGTAACTTACAGGGTTACTATAACATGGTCAGGACTTACGCATTAACAGTATTAGGACTTACGCAACGACAGGATGGGCAACCACAGGGGGATTGCCTCGAAAAACTGGTGCTTCTCCACCCTACACCCCACACCCCACGCCCCACACCCTACTGGATTGTCTGGCTTAAAATTGTAGGGAAGGGTTACTCGCACGAGTTGGCTATGCCCCAGAGGGCAGGCGGGGCTAACGCCAACACTCCGTTCAACCCTTCCCTACAGTTACTGGTGCTTCTCCACCCCACACCCCACGCCCCACACCCTACATAGCTGTCCCTAAAATCGAAAGTAAATAAAAGGATTATAGGTTCCGGCGGCTAGCTTGGCGGCGCAAGCCAGAAAAATCAGAGTTAGCGCGCTCAGCTCTATTCCAGAAATGGCGATCGCTCCTAGCACCGATCGCCCTAGCCAGGTGGCAGTCCATTGCTGGTAGGATTTGCGCAACATCGGCAGAACCGGGAGAGAAGCGATCGCCCCTACAACCATTGTCACCAAGATTTCCGAATTAAAATAAGCAGTCATTTGGTATTCGCTGCCAAAAGATTCGCTGCCAAAAGATTCGCTGCCAAGACCAACTGCTGCTTGCAGAAAAGCGATCGCATCGGCGAGAGTCTCGGCTCGAAAGAAAATCCAACCCACCATGACTACTAGCAGCAGATAGCAATGTTGCAAAGGCCAGAATTTTTTCTCTGCCAATCCTGTCGGCGGTAGCAAACGCTCGATCGCAATAAAAAAACCGTGAAATAAACCCCAGATGATAAAAGTCCAGCTCGCTCCGTGCCAAAGTCCGCAGAGGACAAAAACGGTGCCAAGATTCAAAGAAGTTCTCAAGGAAGAGTAGCGATTGCCGCCCAAGGGGATATAAAGATAGTCTCGAAACCAGGTGGATAAGGAAATATGCCAGCGACGCCAAAATTCCCGAATGGAGCGAGAGATATAAGGATAGTTGAAGTTTTCTGGGAACTGAAATCCGAACATTTTCCCCAGGGCGATCGCCATGTCCGAGTAGCCAGAAAAGTCAAAATAAATTTGCAATGTATAGCAACTGATGCCCAACCAGGCTAAGCCCGCTGTCAGTTCTCCTGGGGGCAGGGCAAATATCGCGTCCGCCGGTTCGGCCAGAGTATTGGCAATTAGCATTTTTTTGCCCAATCCCAGGATAAACCGCCGCACTCCGCTGGCAAAATTTTCTACAGTTATGGCTCGCTTTTGCAGCCCGGCCTCGATATCCCGATAGCGCACGATAGGACCAGCAATAAGTTGAGGGAAAAAGGCAATGTAAAGAGCGACATTGAGAAGGTTTTTCCCGGCGGCAATTTTTTGTCTATAAACGTCGATTATATAGGATAAAGCCTGAAATGTAAAAAATGAGATGCCAATGGGCAGGTGAATGGGAGCTATCTCGATTGGAGCCGGAGCTATTGGCAAGCCAGCAAGATGTATGACAAGCCGATTAAAGTTAGCTACAAAAAAGTTGCCATATTTGAAATATGCCAGTAAGCCCAGGTTTAAGGCGATCGCTATAACTAAGATAGCTCGGCGATCGCTCGGTTTGTTGCTGGGAATTTCGAGAAGTAGCCCCAGAGCATAGTTGAGGGCGATCGACAGGAGCATTACCCCCACAAAAATGCTCTCGCCCCAGGCATAAAAAAAGAGACTAGCCGCCAGCAGCAATAAGTTGCGCCCCTGGGTTCCCGGCACTAAAAGATAAAGAACCAGAACGATGGGCAAAAATAAAAATAGAAAGACGGTAGAGCTAAAAACCATAGACCGGGAGACGGGTGTGGTCAAAAGTAGTTGCAGAGGATCCCCCAAACCCCCCCTTGTTAAGCCCCTTGTTAAGGGCAGGGATTATTCGTTTTTGAAAAGTTATCTGTAAGAGACCCAACGCGCTCCCCACCCCTAACCCCTCCCAGGAGGGGAATCGGAAGGGCGAATGCCCCTGCCCGGGAGGGCCAATGCCATATGCCCATCCAAAGGCAGGCGGAGCCTACGCCCCTACAGCCCCTGCCCTGAAACAAGCGCGATTGCGCCGGGGATGAGGATTGGACTGGGTAAAGGTACAATAGGCAATAAGAAGGCAAGTCCCGAACAATAACCGATAGTACATCCGCAATAGAGGATATACTGGCTCTTTATGCTTTATAGGGCCTTTTATGGCTATTTCTAGAGCAAAACTAGGGTGTGGGGTGTGGGGTGTGGGGTGTAGGGAATCATACTATTTCCCGACCGCTGTCGGGAGCATTTCAATTTCGTATCTAGCCGCCTTACGCCTAAAGGCGCGGCTACACAAACTCTCGCCCTCCGGGCTGTCCCGTTACAAAAGTGAAATGCTCCCCCGCTGTCGGGGGCTCGAAAGTCTTACAGGGACTCTGGATTCGGGTTTCTAGAGCTAAAGATCCCGCTCTTGTCACGCCTTGTGGTGAAAAAGCCTTCAAGATCGACACCCTAGTGGATTGGCAAGGCTAAAATGGTTTCTAACTGTAGGTTGGGCCCGAGAACGAAACCCAACTATAGCAGTGGTTACGTTGGGTTTCGTTCCCGGGCCCAACCTACAATTTTAAGCGTGCCAGACCACTAGAGCAAAACAGAGGGGCATTGATGAATAGAGCATAGCTCAAGCAGAAGCAGGGAGGGAATTGTAAGGAGAATGCCCCTAAGAAATTGCGAATAGATTGCATTGGTACTCCCTTTAATGTCTTAAAATGTACGCTCTATGGCGGAGAAAACGATAAATTTTGAAGAGGCACTTCAGGTCGCGGATGAGGCAGTTTTAGCTAGCAAAGGAAGGCACCTAACTGATGTAGAAATGACTATTCTCCAGGGGTCTTGGCAAAATCAGACTTATCAACAAATGTCAGATAGCGGCGATTATGCGGCCAATTATCTACAGAGAACTGTAGGACCCAAGCTATGGAGACTGCTTTCCGAGGCATTAGGGGAAGATGTTAGCAAAACGAATTTTAGGATGGCATTGCAGCGAAGATGGCGCTCTGGGCAATATGCCAGCCAACAACGCCTGCGAGCCCCGACAGCAAAAACGTCAAAACTAGAATTTACAGAGGGGCCAGTAGCCCTGGATTCTCCTTATTATGTAGAGCGCCCGCCAATAGAAGAGCGCTGCTATGGGGCGGTTTTGCAACCGGGAGCGCTTTTGCGGATCAGAGCCCCGCAACAAATGGGCAAAACTTCTTTGCTCGATCGCATTCTGGCTCGCTCCAGAAAATCCGACTATCAAACTATAGCCTTGAGCTTCGACCTGGCAGATTCTACTTTTTTCACGGATTTGCGCAAGTTTTCCCAGTGGTTTTGTGCCAGTATTGGCAAACAACTGGGATTGCCCAATAAGTTAGAAGAATATTGGGACGATATTTTTGGTTGCAATAGCAATAGCACCGCTTACTTTGAGGAATATCTGCTATCTGAAATTAGCAGCCCTCTAGTTCTGGCTTTGGACAAAGTGGATGTGGTATTCGAGCATCCAGCTATTGCCAATGATTTCTGTCGGTTGTTGCGAGCCTGGTACGATATCGCCAAACGGAGCGATCGCCGAGGGGCAATTTGGAAAAAACTGCATTTAATCGTCGCCCATTCCACAGAAGTTTACGGTGCCTTGGATATCAACTCCTCCCCTTTGGCTAACGTAGGTATTATAGTTCCTTTACCGGAATTTACTTTAGAGCAAGTCAACGATTTGGCGCGACGTCACAGTCTGGATTGGCTCGGCAAGGCAGAACTGGAGCAATTAATGGTGGCGATCGGCGGTCATCCGGGTCTGACCCAAAAAGCTCTGAGTTATATTCAACGCAAAAAAACAACCCTGGAAAAACTGTTGCAAATTGCCCCGACCGAAGCTGGTCCGTTTGGCGACCACCTGCGAGAACATTTGGGCAATCTGCAACAATATCCAGAATTAATGGCAGCCTTTAGGGAGGTATTGCTGGCAAGCGGGGCAGTAAAAATTGCCTCGGATATGGCGTTCAAGTTACAGGGCATGGGATTGGTGCAGCTCCAAGGCAACGATAGCCGCCTCAGATGCGAGCTATATCGTCAATATTTCTGCGATCGCCTTAAGGCCGGATAGCGGATAGCGGTCAGCGGTCAGCTTTCAGCTTTCAGCGGTCAGCTCTCAGCTTTCAGCTTTCAGCGGTCAGTTTTTAGCGGTCAGCTTTCAGCAGTCAGTTTTTAGCGGTCAGTTTTTTAGCGGTCAGTTTTTTGGCGGATAGCGGTCGGTGCATCAGCTTTTTAGTTAAGAGCGATCGGCGGTCGGTGGGTCAGCGGTCGGTGGGTCAACTAATATCAAATGCGGTTAAATATTCATACAAAAAAACTTGTAGCTCCCGTAGGACAGGCGTCCCGCCTGTCCCCCCACTCTTGTTTTGGAACGGGCGAGACGCCCTTTCTACGGTAGGACTTACTCTTGTTTTGGAACGGGCGGAACGGGCGAGACGCCCGTTCTACGGTAGGACTTACGCAAATTATTTAACCTTATTGCTGAGAGCTGACCGCTGAAAGCTGACCGCTGAAAGCTGACTGCCGATCGCTGACCGCTGAGAGCTGACAGCTAAAAAGCTGAAAGCTGACTGCTGACTGCTGACCGCTCAAAGCCAAACGCTCTATTGTAAATTCCGAGCTAAACCAATGGTTTACAGCTATGTATTTTCGGGAACTCTTCCAGAAGATGCCCGTACCTATGTTAAGCGTAAGGCAGATACAGACCTCTATGAGGCACTGAAAGCTGGGGAGTTTTGTACCGTATTTAATTCGCGGCAAACGGGAAAATCCAGCTTGCGGGTGCATGCTATGCACCGGCTCAAGCAAGAAGGAATTGCCTGTACGGCGATTGACATTTCTATGCATGAAACTCAGGAGGTCAGCCCGGAGCAGTGGTATGCCAATATCCTGCGCAGCTTAACCAGCGATTTTGCTCTGGATGTGAATCTCAGAACCTGGTGGCGCGATCGCTCCGATCTTTCGCCCTTGGGACGCTTTGGGGAGTTTATAGAATCTATTCTGCTCGCTCGGGTTTCCCAAAAGATTGTCATTTTTATTGATGAAATCGATAGCGTTCTGAGCTTAGACTTTCCCATAGATGACTTTTTTGCTTTTATCCGAGGCTGCTATAACAAAAGAGCCGACAACCCATCATACCAGCGCCTGACTTTTTGCCTGCTAGGGGTGACCACTCCATCGGATTTAATTCAGGACAAAGTGCGCACTCCTTTTAATATAGGTAGGGCTATTGAGCTAACGGGCTTTACTCTAGAGGAGGCGAAATTACCCCTGAGTCCCGGATTGGCGAAAAAAACAGATAATCCACAATCGGTTGTAGCCGAGATTTTGCAATACACCGGGGGGCAGCCGTTTTTGACCCAGAAACTTTGCCAACTGGTTCTGGAAAAAACCGAAAGCCCCGAGCCCGAGATAGATCGCCTAGTCCAGAAGTATGTAATCGAAAATTGGGAGTCTAGGGACGACCCAGAGCATTTGAAGACGATTAAAAATCGCCTGCTGTGGAAAGAGCAGCGAGCCGGACGACTGCTGGGGCTATACCAAAAATTACTAGAAGCGGGAGAGCTGGATGCCGACGATAGCTTGGAAAAAGTGGAATTGCGACTGAGCGGGTTGGTAGTCAAACAGCAGGGTAAATTAAAAGTCTATAATCCTATTTATCGGAAAATATTTAACCGAGATTGGGTGGAAGAGCAATTAGCGATGTTGCGCCCGCCTTTCTATCGGGAAGCGATCGCGGCTTGGTTGGCGTCGAACGAGGAGGACGAATCGCGCCTGTTGCAAGGACAGGCTTTGGCGGAGGCAAGGGAATGGGCGGCGGGGAAAAGTTTGAGCGATCGCGATTATCAGTTTTTATCCGCCAGCCAAGAATGGAATAAACGAGAAGTCGAAAGAACTCTCGAAGCGGAAAGAGAAGCAACTCGGATTTTGGCGGAGGCGAATCATACTTTAAATCTAGCACAAAAACAAGCTAAACAAGCCTTGAACGAAGCACAAGACAAAGCGAAACAGGCGATTAAAGGCGGATTGGCGGTTCTGGGGATTATTAGTATAGGGGCTATCGCCGTCCTTTTCTGGGCAAAAACTCAACTAAACCAATCCAAGATTACCGAAATAAAAGCCCTGACTTCCGCATCGAGAGCCCTTTGGGTTTCTGAAGATCGCTTGCCATCATTAATAGCAGCGCTCCAAGCGGGAAACGAACTGCAATCGGTGCAGTCTAGCTCGACTCTGGAAAAAGAAACAATTTTCAACTTACAGCGATTGGCTCGTACCAGCCAAGAATACAACCGCTTAGAAGGACATAGTAATTGGGTCTGGCAAGCTGCGATATCTCCCCAAGGCAACCTTATAGCTACTGCCAGCGAGGATAAAACCGTTAAAGTCTGGAGCAGCGACGGTAAGTTATTGAAAAGCATACCTCATGGCGATCGCGTCAATGGTGTTGCCTTCAGCCCAGACGGGGAAACAATCGCCACCGCCAGTAAAGACCAAACTGTAAAACTCTGGAACCTTGAAGGAGAATTGCTCGCAAATTTAGCCAGTCACGGGCGAACTGTCTATAGCGTTGCTTTCAGTCCCGACGGCGAAACTATCGCTTCTGGCAGTAAAGATAAAACGATAAAAATCTGGAGCCGAGAGGGGAAATTGCTGGCTACCCTAGAAGGACAAGACGGACATAAATCCGATGTCACCAGCCTTAGCTTCAGCCCCGACGGCAAGACCCTCGCTTCGGGGAGTTTTGATACAACTGTCAAAATCTGGGAAGTCAATCGCAGCGATAAGGGCGCAAAACCCAAATTACTGAAAACTCTGAAAAACCACGATAAGGGAGTTACTAGCGTTAGCTTCAGTCCCGACGGCAAAAAACTAGCTTCGGCGAGCTATGATGGCATTTGGATTCTTTGGGATAGCGCCGGAAACTATCTGAAGACCCAGAAAGCCCACGACGATATTATATGGATGCTTAGTTTTAGTCCCGATAGCCGAACCCTGGCGACGGCGAGTAACGATCGCAGCGTCAAACTCTGGAGCCAGGACGGCAGCTTGTTACAAACTTTGAAAGGGCATAAGGATGCCGTCTATGGAGTGAGCTTTGCTCCCGACCGGCAAGAGAAACTGGCGATCGCTTCTGCCAGCGCCGATAATACCGTAAAACTCTGGCGCTTTGAAAATCGTTTGCGCAAAAGCCTCAAGGGGCATACAGACCATGTCAATAGCATCAGCTTCAGCCCGGACGGACAAACTCTTGCCTCTGCGGCTCGGGACAATACTATTAAACTCTGGCGCAGGGACGGAACTTTTTTGCAAACTCTCAAGGGACATAAAGATTGGGTTTATGGGGTGACTTATAGTCCGGACAACCAAACCATTGCTTCTGCGAGCGCCGATAAAACTGTGAAACTCTGGCGCGAAAACGGCACTTTGCTGCGTACTCTTCGAGGTCATAAGGATCGAGTCAATAATGTCAGCTTCAGCCCGGAAGGAAATTTGGTCGTTTCCGCAGCTCGGGACAATACTGCCAAAATCTGGAGCATAGAGGGCAATTTGCTGCAAACTCTAGAAGGCCATAAAGGCTGGGTTTATCACGCTAGTTTTAGTCCCGACGGACAAACCATTGCTACGGCGAGCGCCGATAATACTGTGAAACTCTGGAAGCAAGACGGTACTTTACTACAGACTCTTCGAGGTCATGAAGATGAGGTCAATTGGGTCGCTTTCAGCCCCGACGGAAAGGCGATCGCTACTGCTAGCGACGACAGTACGGTGCGGCTCTGGAGCTTGGACGGCACTCTGCTCAAAACCCTAGAAGGACATACCAGTAAAGCGGTCGCCGTCAACTTCAGTCCCGATGGCAAAATCCTGGCTTCGGCCAGTTGGGACAAAACTATTAAACTCTGGACTCGCAAGGAATTGCTCCAGACTCTGGAAGGACATGGGAATTTCGTCCACGGCATCAGCTTCAGCCCCGATGGAACGGAGTTGGCCTCGGCCGGTTGGGATAGAACAGTGAAACTCTGGGATATTCAAGACTTGCCCGCACCAATTGGCGAAAACTTAGATAGCTTGCTGACCTGGGGCTGCAATTGGCTGGGAGATTATCTCAACAACCATGAAGAAGAACGTGAAAAACTCCAGGTATGTCGAGAATAGAATAGAGACAATGATTTGGGGCAATTTTCAAAAAGCTTAATTTTAAAAATTGCCCCAAATCATTGTCCTTATATCAAATCCGGTTAATCTCTCATAAATAAACCCCGTAGGGGTTCCCCGTGCCCGCCCCGGTTGGTCTGAAGCGGCCGGGGCGGGCACGGGGAACCCCTACAAACTGTGACTGTTTAACCGGATTTGATATTATATTATTATACGGTTCTCAAATAAGTGTAATAATAAACGAAACGTAGGGGCGACAGCATCCCCGCTCTGGATCTATGCTGTAGAACGGGGATGCTCATATTGGGATGCTTCGCCCCAGACATTTCACATCAATTTGAGAACCGCTATAGTATTAGCCAGAAACCCGGGTTCTTAAACAATACCTTCGCCAAAATGCAAAACCCCCTTATTTGTAGGGAGCGGCTCGCGAACCAACCCAAAAAATGCCTGTTCGTCGGCCGACGCTCGCACCGAGCGTGAGCGCGAAGCTCTCCCCCCAACCCCCCTTCCCAAGCTTAAAAAGGGGGGCAAGAGAGAGATTCAGAGCTTAGCCCCCTTTTTAAGCTTGGGAAGGGGGGTTGGGGGGATCGTCCCCTGGGTCAAAATGGCGAAGGTATTATTAAAGAAACCGGGTTTCTCATACTTCTCATACCAAATAATTGCAGTAGTTAGAAATCGCGATCGTCATACTTCTGATACCAATCTTTGTAAAAACTCTTCACGGTCTAAGCTCGACAACTCCAGCATCAGTCCGGTCAAATCGGCATCTTCCCACTGTTGCAACTGCCCGATCGCTTCGGTCAATCTTTCATCTAAAATCCCAAATCGGGCAGTCAGGAAGTTTTCGATAAACTGACGCCGGCTCTGGATTTTGCCTCGTTCGATACCTTGTTCGATACCTCGTTCGATACCCTCAAGGCGACCTTCCTCTTTAATTGCTTCTCTAAATTCCTGATAAGTCTTTGATAATTCCATTTTTAACTCCTCTTGCTCGTCCGTTGGTTCTTCAATGCTTAACAGCGTGGAATACCACATCCCTACTACTTCTAATATATTCCTACGCAGGCGATCGCTTGCTGGCAGGCTCCTTAGTTCGTCCAATGCTCGCTTTTGTACCGACCCCTTGCCCAGCACTCTGAGCCACAAGGTTTCTCGGGTCTCGGGCAATTGGTTTATAGCCACGATCGCCCACTTGGCTCCCTCGGGTGCAAAATAGACCCCTCTGGGCCATCCTTCCTTGCTTTTGGCCGCGAACATTTCCCGAACCTTATTGGATACCGTCGGGCATAGAATCCATAATCCCGGGTATTCTTCCCTGGTAATCTTTTTGTTTTCCCGAGCCGCGTTTCGTTTCAACAGTCCGTAGAAAATTAACTGCCTGCGGACACAGTTGTCTATTTCATCTGGCGTTAGACCAGCTCGCACTGGTTCTAGCAAGCATTCTTTCCTTACTATAGCCGCCAGCAGACCGAATTGGGATGGATCCGTTTCCGGTGAATTAGCCGGAACGAACCAGATATCTATTTGGCGCGGCTCGTCTCTTACTTCTAAGGGTGTCTGAAATTTGCCCAAAGGTTTGAGGACTTCTGACAGCAGGTCTTTTGCAAAACTGTCGTGGGGCGATCTTGTCATTCTTCTTGCTCTATCTCCCTGACTATGGTTTCTCTAAATCGGGCGATCGCGGCGATGCTTAAACCACCGCGATCGCCTGAATCAGTTCATTGGCAGGCTGTTACGCTTCCTTATAATTAAGCAACAGCAACTTTCTGATAAACCCGCTCGGTCAATTTAGCGAGACGTTGCATGCTAGTGGCAATTTCTTCGTTAGTACCAGTGAGGCTAATCCTAATACACTGCCTGGTATGCTCCCAATCTTCTCGCAAGCCGGGGAAAAAGGTGCTGCCGGGAACGACAATAACGCTTTCTTGCTTGAGTTGTTGATAAAAATCCCAGTCAGTAATGGGCAAATCTTCCAACCAGAGCCACGCAAAGATAGCACCCTCGCCGCGATGGAGGAACCAGGGAACATCTTGGGGCATATTTTCTTGTAGGGTGCTTTCGAGAACGGCGAATTTATTTTGGTAGTAAGGGCGAATAACGCTCGTTGAGATATCGGCTAGGGCACCGGAAGCAATAGCCCGAGCTGCGATCGCCTGTCCGTAGCGAGGCGAGTGAATGCACATATTGGTTTGGAAAGATTGCAAAATCTGAATCGCTTGTGGGTCGCCAATAGCTATGCCAATCCGCTCTCCGGGCAGCCCAGCCTTGGACAAGCTGATGCAATGAATAATGTTCTTCCCAAATACGGGAGTCATCTCGGTGAAATTGAGAGCAGGGAACGGCGGCGCATAAGCCGAATCCACGAATACTGGCACGTTATAAGGAGCAGCAATATCTGCTATTTTATTAACCTCATCCTCAGTCATAACATTCCCGGTGGGATTGCAGGGACGAGAAAAAATTACGCAGGCAGTATTGTCATCAATCGAGAGTTGCTCGAAATCCGGGCGATATTTAAAACGATGTCCCCGTTCGTCTTTTTCCAGAGAAGGTTTGTAAGAAATTAATGCTTCTGGCACCAAGCTAACTCCGCCGTAGCCAGTATAGTCTGGACTCAGAGGAAGGACAATTTGCCTGAGGGTGCCATCGCTACTGTAGCCTCCCAATGAATTGGCTGCATAGAAGTAGATTGACTGACTGCCGGGGGTAATTAGGATATTATCGTTTGTCAAAGACAGGCCATAGCGTTTGTTGAAGTCCGCTACTATGGCTTCGATGAAGGGGTCGTATCCTTGGCTGGAACCATAGCGACAAACGACCTTACCGTATTCCGGGCTTTCCAGTAACTCAGCAGTACAGTCTCGCCACAATTGCTCTACCTCCGGCAAGATTACCGGGTTGCCAGCACTGAGATTAATAAACTCGCGGCCCGGATCGGCGTGAAGCGTTTCCATAATATCTTTCATAATTGCCCGCACCCCACTCAGGTGGGACATCTGTTCGCCGAATTTACTTAGAGCAGGTTTCATAGTATGACTGGACGATAAAACAACTATATTAGTATCTTTGTGTCAAAAAATCTCGGACCTATGCAAAAGCTGGGGCGCAAATACGAGCGGGTTTTTCACCACACTTACGCAAAGACTCTGTATGTAGGGTGCCGCACCGCGCACCAAGCGCTAAATATACTGTTAGATCTGGTAATAAAGCGTAAGTTCTAAAGGACTTTACCGACGCTCGCTCGCGATCGCATTTGAGATATTTTCCAATCCTAGCCGATCGAGGGAGTGAGGAGGGTGTGGGAAGGGTGGGAAGTGTGGGGAGGGAACTGTCGGGAGGGTGGGAACTGCGGGAAGGGTGGGAAGTAGGGTAGGCAACGGAATGCGCAACAGACACCAGACACTATAGCGCTACGCGCAAGTCAAAAGTCAAAAGTCAAAAGTATAATCTGACGAAGTTGGAGCATTTATAAACGTCCTAGCTTATTAGTGCTATACTAGCCCGTCAAGGTAGTTTTGAATAGTTGAGCAATTTTTTCCGTAGGCGTAGCCGCCCCTACGCCCCGGAGGGCGGGCTACGCCTACGGGGCTTACCCAATGCCCAATGCCCAATGCCCAATGCCCAATTATTTCTTGATAAACTACATCATAATTTGATATAACAACAGAACCTCGTAGAAAATTCAAGATAGATCGTGCAGATTTGGCAGGTTGATTTTTACCGGCGCCCGCTTCAGGACGAGAGAGGGCAGCCCTTATGGGAGTTGGTCGCATGCAATGCTACTGGCAATCCCCCTATTTTTACTGCTACTGTTTCTCAGAAGAATGCTAGCGAAAACTGGCTCGCAGAACAGTTGCGGCAATGGGCTGAGGACGATTTGCCCAATTTGATTCAAGTTTTTCGACCTCAATCCCTGAGTTTAATAAAAGCTGCTGGCCAAAAGTTGGGCATTCCTGTGGAAGCGACCCGACGCACTCCCGCTTTAAAGCAACTTTTATTGCAGAAAGCCCAAGAGTATCCCCGGCTGGAGAATTATACCGGAGTTGCTTACGAACCTTTGGCGCTAGACAGACCTCCGCCGGTGCCAGTTCCCGAAGAAATCTGGGGAGAAAGATGGCGTTTTGCCAGTGTCAATTCTGGAGAAATCGTGCCTTTTTTTGGCGATCGCCCAATGCCAATTCTGGAAATGCCGGAATTTCTCTTGCCCGCGAGCTTGGGATTGGCCTCAACTTTACCCGTGCCTGGGGTGGTTATTGATGGCGGGCGTCAATCGATGAAATTGGCTAGATGGCTCCAGGATGTCCGACCCGTAGCGATTAATTACTTGGCTGGCGCTCCCGATGGATTGATATTAGAAGCGGGTTTAGTCGAGCGATGGATTTTAGCTACTTTTGAAGACGAGGAGGTGGCAAAAGCAGGCGCTACTTATGAACAAAGCAAGCAGCAAAGCAAAGGATTGCATTTTTTGCTAGTTCAACCCGATGATTCGGGCATGACTTACAGCGGTTTTTGGTTCTTGCAGGATTCCAAGCAATAAATTACCCAATTTGCAGGACAATTGTCTCGCCTGTGGGGAGCGATCGAGGATGAGCAAGGGACAAGCGATATATTTTATAGCAGTAAGCAATCAGCTATCAGCAGTCAGCTATCAGCACAAGCCTTGCCGTTATATCATGTCGGTTTGAATGCCCCAAAAAAAGTCAAGTGCTGCTCCGGACGGGCGTCCCGCCTGGGAGCTTGGGCTCCTTGGGACAGGCGGGACGCCCGTCCTACGGGATATTCTAATTTTTTCTGTGGGTATTTAACCCAACTTGATATTACTAGCAAGGAGCGAGATTTTAATTGTCCGTTCCCTGAGTGCGTAGTGCTATATTTTTAATTGAAATAGGGGTATTTTTCGGAAGAAAAGCCCATAATAATAATTGGGGCAAGATCGCCATTCGGACTGCCCCTACAAGTATTGGAATTATTTAACCGGATTTGGTATTAGCTTAGCTTTACAACTGTAAAAAAATGATGAATTACTTAATATTTTTTTAAAATTTTGCTTTTAGGTTTGTGAGTTGAGAGCGAAGAGTTTACATCGAACCCACAACCCCGAAAAAATAGCTGAAATTAAATGAAAGAAATAAGCCCGAGCGTGGCAGGGCTTTAGGAATATATAATTATTCTACTACTCTGATTAATCCCCTTTGAATGCCATCAAAAACCCGGTTGAGTTGGGACTGGTCTTGGTCGCTAATAGAGTTGCGGGCAAGCAAAGCGGACATTAGGACTTGTTGGTCTAGACGGCTAATTTGCTTTCTGATGAAGATTTGGGAAATGATTTGTTCTAGGAGCAGCTTATCAGACAGATTTTGTAATGGGGACATAAGCTTTCAGGGTTAAAAATTTCGTAAATCGATCTGATTTTATCGTAAAGTTTTTGTCAATTCGGACAGGCGATCGCGCTCATCCCCGGATTGTGACATATATGTGGCTATGCTCTGGTTCCTTGTCATTGACAAATTTAATGTCTTGGGTTATACCATTTCTTAAAAAAAAATTACTAAATTGGGAAATCTGTCTTATACTTCGCTCCGCTGCTCTTGACGCCTAGCTTATGGCTATGCGCTTCTTTGTGCCACGGAGGGGTTGGCGAAGTTTAATTTTACATTTAAATTGCATAGTAACATGGATGGCGATCGCGGCTCAAACCTTTGTATGGAGAGATTGCTAAAATATTATTCTAGAATTGAATAGGCAGATTTATTTGTGCGATCGCCTTACGACTAAGAATTTTTTTAAAAGGGCCACAGTGCCCGGAATTAACATACAGCACTACCGATTAAGGTGTTTGACAGGAATCAAAACGCTCATGTGTGCGTATGGCAGGACTGAACTAGGACTGCTGACTGCTCAGAGCTGATAGCTTACTGCTATAACTGCTGAAACCCGGGGCATCTTCCGCTCGCCCACCCGGTTTCTCCGATAGAGAGTCCGCCGTACCGCTAAAATAGCTGCGTTGGCTCAATACGAGGAGAATTGATGGCTAAAGTACAAATTGGCATAATCGGCGGCAGCGGCCTTTACAATATGGAGGGCCTCGAAGAGGTGGAAGAAGTTGCCGTCGATACTCCCTTTGGTTCTCCTTCCGATTCCATAATTCTGGGAACCTTGGAAGGCATGAGGGTAGCATTCCTCGCCCGCCACGGTCGCAACCATAGACTATTGCCCTCGGAGTTGCCCTTTCGAGCAAACATATATGCGATGAAGAGTCTGGGAGTGGAGTATTTAATCTCGGCCTCCGCAGTCGGTTCTCTCAAACAAGAGGCCAAACCTATGGATATGGTGCTGCCAGATCAGTTTATAGATCGCACCAAGAATCGCATATCGACATTTTTCGGAGATGGGATTGTCGCTCACATTGCCTTCGGGGACCCGGTTTGTGCCAAGCTGGCGGGTATCCTGGCAGATGCAGTGGAAAGTCAGGATTTGCCAGAAGTGACCCTGCATCGAGGGGGAACATATATTTGTATGGAGGGACCGGCGTTTTCCACCAAAGCAGAATCTAATCTATATAGGAGTTGGGGCGCGACGGCGATCGGGATGACTGCTTTGCCGGAAGCAAAGTTAGCCCGAGAAGCAGAGATAGCTTATGCCACCTTGGCTATGGTAACGGACTACGACTGCTGGCACCCAGAACACGATAGCGTGACTGTGGATATGGTCATTAAATATCTGCAACGCAATGCAACGAACGCCCAGAAGGTGATTCGGGAAACGGTGCGACGCCTCGGCAAAGATAAGCCAGTTTCTGAAGCTCATTCAGCTCTGAAATATGCGATTATCACTCCTCCGGATAAGATGCCGCCGGAGACTAAGAAAAAGTTGGCTTTATTGTTGGACAAATATATGTAAAAATCCCCGGGTTTCTGGCTGGCTCTCATTGCTGATACCATTTCTGTATGAAAATGCAACAAATACCCCGTTCGGGCGCTCGCGCTTCGAAGCCCAGGGCTACGGCAACGAAGCGCGAGCGCCCGAACGGCAGATAAAGGTCGTTATTTGTTGCAGCTTCACAAAGAATTGGTCTGACTACCTCGCAAGAGCGATCTTAGCTGTAGGGAATTCCAAGAAATAAATTACCCAATTAGTAGGGAGAGATTGGCGAAAAGTCTCGGCACCGGACAGGCGTCCCGCCTGTCCTACGGGGAATAAACAGACAAGGGGCGGGGGAGAGCTAATTTCTGAAAAAGCAGAAATTAGCTCTCCCCCGCCCCAGGCGCGATCGCCAATCATATGCTATTAAGAATTATCTTTTGGCATTATATAGCAATACGCATGTTTGGTTAGGATAATTAAAAGTTTGCTCCTTGCGCTCGATCGGCAATAGGCTCTTGGCGAAGCTCTGCATAAGCTGACCGCTGACTGCTGACTGCTTAATGCTATAAGGAAGGTATTGTTAACGGAACATAATGCTAACAGAGCTATCCTCATGGACTCGCCAGATTGTTTCCCCGAGCAAATTAGCCGTCGATAAAACCGTGAGTTGTGGAAAGCGTTTGCTTTCTGGGACGGGGATAGAATTGGTAACGATTACCTCTTCAAACACCCCACTCGACAGGCGCTCGATCGCCGATCCTGAGAAAACTGCATGGGTTGCACAAGCATAAACCTGCCTTGCTCCTTTGTCGCGGAGTAATTTAGCCCCTTCTGTTATAGTCCCAGCAGTGTCAATCATGTCATCTACCAAGACTGCCGCTTTGCCCTTTACATCGCCAATTAGATTCATCACTTCTGCCACATTATGAGATTGGCGACGTTTATCGATAATGGCCAGGGGGGCATCATTGAGCTTTTTGGCAAATGCTCTAGCCCGAGCCACTCCCCCTACATCTGGCGATACCACCACTATGTCATTGAGTTGCTTGCTTTTTAAATAATCTAACAATACTGGCGTGGCATATACATGGTCAAACGGAATATCGAAATAGCCCTGGATTTGCCCTGAGTGTAAGTCCATTGCCAAAATACGACTGGCGCCGGCCTCAGTGATTAAGTTGGCCACTAACTTAGCAGTTATCGACTCCCGTCCGGCTGTTTTACGATCGGCTCTAGCATAGCCGTAATAGGGAATCACTGCTGTAATCTGCCTTGCCGAGGCTCGCCGACAGGCATCAATCATAATCAGCAGTTCCATTAAATGGTCGTTTACCGGATGGCAGGTGGGCTGAATCAAATAAACATCGCACCCTCGGATGGACTCCTGTATTTGGACATACAGTTCTCCATCAGCAAACCTTTTGCGCACCATTGGACCCAAATCTATCCCCAGATAGCGAGCCACTTCTAGAGCTAGGGGAACATTGGCAGAACCAGAAAACAGCCGCAGACGGCTATTGTGGCCCAGACTTGCCATAGCAGATTCAAGGGTTAAAGTAGGAGAATGGATCACGGCATCCCCTCGAAGCACTTTTATTCAAGGCGATCTTATCATTGGAACCTAGAGATGTTGTCAATCATTTTTTTGCCAATGGGGCATAAATATGAATAAATTCTTAAGAAGCGATGCCGATCTCTGAGTTAAAAAACCTAGAGTTTCTCCTCGATTGCCAAGTCCGACTGCTTATCGCTAGGCTATTAGTGGGGGCTATTAGTGGGGTAAGTGCGATCGCAGCGGGGAAGGCAATAGCGCATTTTGCCAGGTTGCATAAAGCGTTTTGTATCAAGGGTTAAGTCCTACTCTATCGAAGGGCAGCTGTAGGAAAGCCCTGCCTGGGAAACCGAAGCGAGGCCGAGGCGCGATCGCTCGGACGATGCGCGCTTTCGCCCCAGTTCTACAAAACCCCAAAAACTTCAATTGTTACTAAGTACAAAGAAAAATTAAACTTTATGAGCCTAAAAGACCGCATCAGTGAAGACATCAAGACGGCCATGAAGGCCAAGGACAAGATTCGTCTGGAAACAGCGCGTAGCATCAAAAAGCTAATCCTGGAAAAAGAATCCAGCGTTAGGATTTCCGGCCAGGAAGGCTTGACCGAAGAACAAGATATGGAAATCTTGGTCCAGCTTGCCAAACAACGCAAAGATGCAATCGAACAATATAAGAAGGCAGGACGAGAGGACCTAGCAGATAAGGAAGCTGCAGAACTGGCGATCCTGGAGGAATATTTGCCCCGTCAAATGTCCGATGAAGAGGTTGCCGCTGTTATCGATGAGGTCGTAGCTAAGGTGGGAGCCACTTCCATGAAAGATATGGGCAAAGTTATGGGGGCGGCGATGCAAGAACTTAAAGGCAAGGCAGACGGCAAAACCGTACAAG
The DNA here is from genome assembly GCA_010672965.1 of Oscillatoria sp. SIO1A7. Taxonomy (GTDB): domain Bacteria; phylum Cyanobacteriota; class Cyanobacteriia; order Cyanobacteriales; family Laspinemataceae; genus SIO1A7. Next base: position 41,858 of record JAAHFN010000032.1, on the reverse strand, counting down.
CGATCGTCAAATCCAAGCTGAGCAGTTAAGCTCGAAAAGCTAAAAAAAGCTAAAGGCTGTAGAGTCCTAGTCTTTCCCCCCGAGCAGAGTAAGCTTATTGCTGTGCTTATTGCTGCCCTGCGCTTTTTCGCCGGCGGAGCGCCCAAGTCAGCTACCCCTCCCGAGCCCAATACCCAAGCCTGCCCGCACAGTATTAGGTAACGCCTGCGGGCAAGCGCAGGTTCTCATGCCCGATGCAAGTGAGCCTCTTTGCCGGATGCCGGATTCCCATTCCGAATTAAAAGCTAAAAGCGATCGCGGGCGCGACTACCCGCTGACTCCTTTGTTGCCCGATGCAAGCGAGTCCCTTTGCCGTATGCCAGATTCCCATTCCGAATTAAAATAGGACTTAGACCAATTCTTTATGAAGCTGCAACAAATAACGACCTTTATTCGCCGTTCGGGCGCTCGTCCTGAGCCTGTCGTAGGCGACAGCCTGCCCTCTGGGGCATAGAGTCGTTGGCGTAGCCTGCCCGAACGGATTTATTGCATCTTCATACAGAAATGGTATTACGCAAAGCAAAGTATCCGTTTTGTATAAGTCCTATAAAAGCAGTCAGCCGATCGCGCCCGCCCTCGCCCGCTTTTTTGCCCAATGTCCAATGTCCAATGCCCAATGCCCAATTCCCAATGCCCACTTCCCAATTTCCCAATTCCCCAATTCCCCATATTGAATTCTGTTTGTTATGCAACCACCAATTCCAGATTTTACAGTCCTTCAGAACCGCTATCGCTTGCTGGGTATTTTGGGTCAAGGAGGGTTTGGCCGTACTTATCTAGCAGAGGATAAAGGACGGTTTAACGAAAAATGTGCCCTAAAAGAATTTATTCCCAACGGCAGCAGTTATTCGGTTCAAAAATCCCGAGAACTATTCCAAAGAGAAGCAGCAGTCCTCTATCAAATTCAGCATCCCCAAATTCCCCAATTTAGAGCGATCTTTGAGGAAAATGGGCGATTATTTTTAGTTCAAGATTATGTGCCCGGTAAGACTTATCGATTGCTGCTGCAAGAGCGCAAAGCTGCTGGAGCTAAGTTATCCGAGATGGAAGTGGTGCAGCTTATCGATCGCTTGTTGCCAGTTTTGGATTATCTCCACAGTCACGACATTATTCATCGGGACATTTCTCCAGATAATATTATTTTGCGATCGCAAGATGGGATGCCAGTTCTGATTGACTTCGGCGTAGTTAGAGAATTAGCAACTCGCCTTCAGTTCCCAGAAACGGATTCGGCCAATACCACGGTAGGCAAGTTAGGCTATGCTCCTAGCGAACAAATCCAGTCTGGTCGAGCCTATCCGAGCAGCGATCTCTATGCTTTAGCGGTTACGGCACTGGTGCTGCTGACGGGTCGAGAACCCCAGGAATTATTCGACGACGAGCAATTGACTTGGCATTGGGAAAAGTTAGTGCAGCCGCGAGCTAGTGCGATTTTAACTAAGGTCTTGAATAGGATGTTGAGCTTGCGACCGGGGGCTCGCTACTCCACTGCCAGAGAAGTAGCAGTAGCTCTAGAAGCTCTGGCCAGGAGAGATCTAAAGGCATCTCAAATAGCAACGGTAGCGGCGGGAGAAAATTCCGGGCTAATGGGAGAATGGGAAGCGCCTTCGGTAACAGTAACGCCGGGAGATATCTATTCTCGTTTATGGGATAATCCAAAAGCGATCGCCGCGCTAACTTTGGGACTAATGATAGTGACTAGCTTTAGTTCTTGGGCAATTGTAACTAGATTGCGTTCGGGGAGCGTCTCCCCAGCAGAGTCTCCCCCGACAAGAGCGCCGGTTGTCCCCGAAACTCCAGAAGTTGGAGTCGGGCAGATAGAAAGGCCATTGCCACCAGAGGCCGTTGGGATGCCGACTCCCATCCCGACTCCCATGCCGACTCCGACTCTAACACCGACAACGCCAAAACCAACTGCCGCCCCGAGGCCGATACCGACAACGCCAAAACCAATTCCCAGCGCGAGGCCAAAGCCACCGCAGGCGCGTCCCGAACCGCCACCTTCTCCTGCGGATATGGAGTATATTACCTACAATCAACCTTTAAAACCAAGCTTGGGGCTGACAACCTCGGTAGAGGGAACTCTGAAAACAAATGAAATAATAAGGTACGAGATTTGGGGGGAAGCAGGGCAAGAGTTGAGTGCGGCTATTGGGGGCGATGGCACTTTGATGACGATAACTGGACCGGATGGAAAGCTGGTTGACGAGCGATCGCAATGGGTCGAGGTCTGGGATGCTGTTTTGCCAGCAAGGGGCAAGTACATTATCCAGATAAACCCTTTATACGGTCTGGCAAAAAATAACTACAAGCTAGATGTCCTTTTGTTGCCGTTGCCGCCAACTCCAAGGCCGACGCCAAGAGTCCCGCAATCAAATCCATCGAATTCCCCTCCATCGAGTTATCCTCCATCAAGCAATAGCCGTTCGACTTATCCAACAGATAGTTATCCAACAGATAGTTACCCAACAGATAGTTATCCAACAGATAGTTACCCAACAGATAGTTACCCAACAGATAGTTCCCCTCCATTTATAACCTCGCCGCAACCCGTGGAGGTTCCGCCGGCTCCCTTAGTAGAAGAAGAGCAATTGTACTTTCCCTACGGCGAAAATGTAATTCAAGTGTCCGGTCGCATTAGCGCCAAGGCCACGAAACGCTATTTTATCAATGTCCGCAAAGGAGAAACGTTTAGAGTGGAGAGCATATCCGGTGCCGTAGGCTTGGATATTCGCTATCCTAACGGGGACATGATAGAAGATAGAATGGTTATCTGGGAGGAGCGCGTGCCGGAGAGCGGCAATTATCAAATTGATGTAGTCGCTCCTTACTCGGAAGACTTTACTATAAAAATAAGCGTTAAGTAATTGGCGAGCGATCGCTCGTTGCGAGAGTATAACTGGATGAACGGTCAAAAATCAATAATCAATAATTCAAGCGCTTTAGATTCAAGCGCTTTAGATTCAAGCGCCTTATTAATTGCCGGAACGGATACCGATGCTGGCAAAACAGCGCTAACGACGGCTTTGGCAGCCTATTTATTTAAGGTCTATCCTCGGCTGAAGGTGGGAATTATGAAGCCAATTCAGTCGGGAATGGGCGATCGCGACCTATACTTGCGCTTGTTCGACCTCGACCAATCTCCCGAAGAAACGACCCCCCTCTATTTCCAAGCCCCTTTGGCTCCCCCAGTCGCCGCTGCCAAGGAAGGTCTCGATATCGACCTGGGCAAGGCTTGGCAGGGGCTATCGGCTTTGGCAAGAAGAAAGTCTTTTATATTAATAGAAGCTCTGGGAGGACTCGGCTCGCCGATAACCCCAGAGCTAACTGTGGCAGATTTGGCGAGGGATTGGCGGATACCGACGGTGCTTGTAGTGCCGGTGAAATTGGGAGCTATAGGTCAAGCGGTGGCTAATGTGGCTCTCGCCCGTCAGGCAGGAGTTCGTCTCAAAGGGATTGTCCTAAATTGTCTTCGGCCTACTTCCGAGACAGAGATTGCCGAGTTAGCCCCAAGAGATTTAATTGAGTCTTTGACCAATGTGCCCATTTGCGGTATTCTGCCCCACTTTAGCGATACCGCCGACCTAGATGCGATCGCTGCAGCGGTTTCCGATCTAGATTTGGAAATAATCATGCCTATAGGGTGTAGGGTGTAGGGTAGGGTGATTATCTTGTGGGCTTTTTCACCACATTTGTGATATTTGGGGATCGAAGCGCTCTCTTAATCCGGAAACCTTCGTCCCTGTAGGACTTTCGAGCCCCCGACAGCAGTCGTAAAATAGCTAGATGTTTCCCTACTCCCCACACCCTACACCCCACACCCGCTTGTGTAGGGTGTAGGGAGAGATATTTTAGAAACCCGGTTTTTTGGACAATATAGCACTACCGATTAAGGTGTTTGACAGTTGCAAAACGCCAACATCTTGAATTGGCAAGGCTTTGACGCTCAAGCTGAAAGCTGAAAGCTGACTGCTTATATCAAGTCCGCGTAGTTGTTCCACAAAAAAAATTGGAATCTCCCGTAGGACGGGCGTCCAGCTTAAAATTGTAGGGAGCGGCCCGGGAACGAAACAAGGGCGCAACGATTGGTATAGTTGGGTTACTCGCACGAGTTGGCTCCGCCAACACTCCGTTCAACCCAACCTACATTTACCCACAATTTTAACCGTCGCCAAGCCAGTAGGACGGGCGTCCCGCCTGTCCTAAAGAGCCGAAGCTCCCAGGCGGGACGCCCGTCCTACGCAGGACTTGACTTTTTTTGGGGCATTCAACCCGACATGATATTACTGCTATACCTTCGCCATTTTTGCGCATGGAACGATCCCCCAACCCCCCGCGCTCATTGGGGAGCCGCCTACGGACTGTGGGGAGAGGGGGGAGAGGGGGAAGAATTTCTTCTGGTTCTTCCCACCCCTCCCACCCTTCCCACAGTCCCCCATCTCTCTTGGAGCCCCCCTTAAAAAGCTTAAAAAGGGGGGTTGGGGGGAACCGGCAATTTATCGGGGGGTTGGGGGGATCGAACCCACAACTTTAACCGTCGCCTTGCCACTAGAGAAAATCCATGAAGGCGAAGCGGAGGCGATCGCTCTGGCTCTTGAGGCATTTTGAATTTTGAATGAGCGAACTTTGAATTCCGCGCAGCTCCCTTGCAAGTCCGGGCAGGGGCTCTTCGGCTGGACCTTCCATAACAGGTTGCGTTTGGCCCTGCAGGACTAGAGAGATTAGCACCAGTTGCAGAACGAGAGTCGTCAATATGTCAACATATAGTAGTATTTCAATTAGGCTATACGACAGGCGGCAAGTGCAGAACCTGCAGAAGGTGCAAAAATTTTCTGCAAAAAAGGTTGTTTTTCGAGGAAAACCGTGTTAGTATAGTTTTTAAGACCCCTAGAGGGGGCAGAAAGAAGGGTCACGGCTAACCGCGACCCGATCAAGCGAAGCAAAGCAAACCTTAGCAAGGAGGTGTTTACACTCAAAAAACTTTCTCCCTCAAAAAGCCCCGGCTGCAATGGGGTAGTGCTTTGGATTTAGGGCAACAAATCCAAAGCACTACCCCGACAGCTAGCCCGGGTGGGAAGATAGCCCACCCTAAAGTCCCGCTGACGATTCCGAGGATCGCGGCAGCGGGTGGGTCTCCCTTGGGGAGAAATTGCCCAGGTTTTTACCACTGGTTTTAAATAGGCTCGAAGTCAGGGAGCGGGGGCGACGAAGTAGCCCGACGCAGAATCCCAGGACTTCTGCTGCGGAGGTCTGCGATCGCGCCTTATTGGGCAACGAATAGGGAGCGATCGCGAACCTCCGCACCAACGAGCCTATTTGCACCAGGGAGGGATCTGGGCGTAGCACCTCCTTGCTTTTTGTAGATTCTACAGCGGTTTGCGAGCATTTTGCACCGGCTCGGGAATCTGCCCGAGGGAGCCTCGGCAGTTCCTACCAGATCGTTCGAGCGCGATCTCGCTCGAATGCTATTAATTATTTCCGGCCCTGCTGACAATTACTGACTTTCGAGACTTTCGACCATTAATTTGAGTGGAAACTTATCAATTTTTTTTTGGATTTAACTCATCAGAGTTTGTAGATTGTCTCATATAGCGCTACGCACAAGTTAAAAGTCTCAAGGTAATAAGTCAAAAGTAGGAACTGACTAACAATATTACGTTCGCCAATCTGGAAAACCCCCCTATTTTGTAGGTTGGGTCCGCCATCGACGAAACCCAACCTACGCAAAAATGGCGAAGGTATTGGACTTATTTGTGTAGTGCTATATTATATAGTGCAATAGATTTAATTTAATTTAACTTAAGGAAAACAGAAGAGCGGGTCGCAAGGATTGTACGCCTTGCGGCCCGCTCTTCTGTTTGGGGTGAAATAGGGTCAGCGCCAGTTGACGCCCGATCGCCCTGCTTTCTACCTGCTAATTCCTAGGGCTTGGCTTCTTTGAGTAGGAACGCTGTACTCAATGTAGCGCACATTAGCGATCTGCTCCAATTTAACATCCCCCAATAACCTTTCCCAAGCGGCAATGAGATCGGCATTTGTCGGATCTGCGTAAAGCCGTTCGGCCAGATTGCCGATCGCCTCGTACCAAATCCCATTCTCAGCATAGGCAACGTGCTGGGATTCAGATTGCTCCAGAGCATCCAGAAGTGAGGGCTCTATTGCTACTCGTTGTACCGAACCATAAACGGAATCGCGCACGGTCATATCTTCAGAGTCACAGAAAACTGTTAACCGCCAATCGTAGGTCTTGCCAACCTCCAGGGAGCGAGAGTCCGACGGAAGGCGAATGCCTATTACTCCCGGCTTTTCCGGTAGGGAAACCTCGATTGGCTCCTGGACGTATTCCTCTTTCTCGTCTAATAGTACAAACCTTGCAGAATGTACGTCCTTAGACTCGTAAGGAAAGTAGAACCAAAAGGTGGGACGCTCCTTAACCGTATTGCCTATAACACCAATTTCGGGCACTAGGGCAGCAAGGTTAACCGCCACCTCGGGGCATTGGGCGCTAGAATCTGCCGGCCGGCTTGCCGCCCCAAAACGGCGACCTCTCGGCCTCCCTCCTGGCGGAGGCGGGGGTGGCTTAAATTGCTTCGATTCGCTGCTGGCGTTTACCAGGCGATCGGGTCGCGCCTCTGATAATGTTGGGTAGCTCGTCGCGCTAAGGAGCGCTAGGGCAAAAATAAATGCAAGGTTTCTTTTGTTCATCGTTATTTCGCTTCGATTTGCAGTTATAAGTTTAAACCTAGGGAGTTGCAAGTTAATAATGTGCCGGTTCGTATCCTCGCAGAGCCAGCGTTTGGGCTATGCCCAAAGCCCTCCGGGCAGGCTTCGCCAACGCCTACGACGTAGCCTGTCCTGAGCTTGACGAAGGGCGAGCGCCCTAACGGTGAAGGCCAAAGAACGCTTAGAGGCTGGTACTTTATTTCTGCGCAAATCCCCTACTACATCTTTAGGAACTCGGATTCAACAATATGCTCTACTTGGAGACCGTCAAGTCTTGACGGCGAAGGCATTTCAGACGATTTTGATAGGTTATTAAATCTTCATTCCTTAGCTGGACTCTGATTTAGTCCAAGCCGCCAGAACCCCACTCGTAGATACTAATGCCAATGCTGGTGGCACCAGAGGCAACCAAACGCCTTCTATTAAGGATAGTAGGCAGAGCCCGTAAAGAACGCCAAAAGAGGTTCCTATGGCTAACTTTTGACCGAGTGGGGATGGGATGAATAAGACAAATATTCCTCCAGCCACCGACCAACCCAAGATCCAAAGTATTTCACCCAATTGCGGCCAAAACCATATTAAGGGCCGCCCATCCAGAACAGCACTGACAATCTGGCTCACCATATGCGCCTGAATGAAAACGCCTGGTATTTTGTTACCCTGATGCTGTTTCCTAGTAGGGTACTGTGTTGACCAGATGTCCGTTGTTGCGCTGTCTGCAGTCATGCCAATTATAACAATTCTGTCTTCTAGCAGACGCGGATCGACGTCGTCGTTGAGAACCTCTTGGATGGTAACCCTGTCGGCAACATCTTCAAAGTACGGTACGGAACGGTAATTGAGAGTTGTTTGATACCCCACCGCATCAACCCTTTGGTATGGTCCTGAATCAGACTTTAGCCTCTTAAAGATCGCGTCTTTAACTTGTAGGTCTCCTTCTGGAGAGTTTTCGTACTCTATTCCCTCTAGATACAAGTAATAGAGTGCCAAAAACCAGCCAAAGGAGCTTGAGGCTTGACAAACAGAACTTTCGTCTGGCTGCATAGACAAGAGGTGGCGACGGATAAGGCCATCTCCATCGGCGACTACATCGCTGAAACTGACAAAGTCCTTTGGTAAGCCTAAAGGGGGTGCAATTCCTATAGAACCTTCACTATCTGTCGGATTTTTAGGGTCATATTCTGGAGCTTTGCACACAGCTACGAGGCGATCGCTCTGCTGCATATACTCAAACAGTTGAGCATAACCGGGCTCGTTCTTCTTATCTCTATAAATGTCCAAACCCATCAATCGCGGCTTATACTGTTCCAGCTTCTTAAGTAATCGTGCCAACTCCCCGTCTTTAATTGGGTAGTCATTATCGCCTATGTAATTTCTATCAATTTCTACTACCGTGATGCGAGGGTCCGATCCTTCATTCGGTCGCATCTGCATAGTGCGATCGAAAGCCCAAAGCTCTACTGGCTCTAGCAGTCCTAAAAACCGCGCCAGCAAAACCAAGGAGGCGCAGGCAAGGCTAGCTACACCTACTTCGCGGACAGAGACTTCTCGGTGCAATTCTGCCCAAGTAGGAGGCCGTATTGCCGGATTCTGACAAATCACCGGCAGCCATTCAATACTGGGTAGCTTGTCTTGCCACTCGTCGATTAACCTCTGCCTTGCTTGGCGCACTGCCAGATATAAGGGCTGCTTTTTCCAGGCATATTCTATCAAAAAATACTGGGCAAATTCCGCCGCAAACTTATCTGGAACTGGCTCCCGCATGGCAATAACTACCGGCATTTCATAATCGGCGACCAGCTTCCGCGCCAAGCCCAGACCCCGACAGGAGTTAAAAATAAATATCTTCAAGCCGTTGTCTTTGGCCGCTTTCAGGGCGTTTTCCAACTCTTTCGGCTCTAGGATATCGGAGTTGGTTAGATGTATTTGTCCCGTCTCCAGATCCTTTTTGCTGTCGCTATGTCCCGCGTAAAATAGGATATCCCATTTTTTGTTCCAAAGGTTATCCCGGAACTTACTCGGTACCAGATCGTTGAGAATTTCCGGTTCTGCTCCTACGGACCTCAATCTCCTTAAGCTTTCCTGATCTTGCTTATAATTAATCCCGGTTGAATCTCCCCCCACCGCCATAATTCTGACCTGCTTTCTGCGGCGATTGTCTATAGGCTTTTCAATGCCCTTGAATTCTGAAGGACTAAAACCCACTTCGGCATTGGGATATTCTTCAAAAAACTTCCAAGCAGACCAGGGTAGCTGCCACAGTTTATAATCCGTGGTCTTAATTACAAAGCGAATTTTGTCCTCTGGTTCCAAATTTCTCAGCAGGGTTCGGTCAATGTCCGTGAAATTCGGATCGCTGAGCCATTGATTAAAACCTGCTTTTAAGTTATTGGCCGCTTGTTGGCAGGCTGAAACAGAAATGTTGGTGGGCATTTTATGGCCGCGTTTTTGCAAGGCTCTAACACTTGGTCCTCCAGTCGCCAGCGCCTTATAGAGGTCTTGCCATTGCTGATGCCTTTCGTAGATAAGGTTGGCGGAGCTTAGGCTTCCCTTAACTCCCTCAGCCAAGGTGCGCCCATCCTTGCCCTCCTTCTTAATCTCCAGCTCTACCTTATAGCCCCCGTCGATTTGGCCTTCTAGGGATAGTTTGACTAGCTTTTGCATGACTCCCTCTTCTCTCTCAATGCTGGTTGCACCCGCCCCAGAGGCGGCTCGGCCGACCGGAATCGCTATTTAGCAAGGGGGCAGCCCCGATGGACAAACTTGAGGTGGGCATATTTCTCGCCTTAGAATCGCCCTCTCATAGTAACATAGTCATGGATATTGGCAATTGGGAATTAGGCATTGGGCTTTAGGGACTTGCAAGTTAATAATGTACTGGTTCTTGGGCTATGCCCTCCGGGCAGGCTTACGCCTACGACTCCCGCGAGCGCCCGAACGGTGACGGTCAAAGGGACTGGTACTTTGTTTCTGCGCAAGTCCTTTAGGTAAAAAGTTCCCGTAAGTACAACTCAAAACTCTTCGGCTAATAGCTCAAAACTTAAAACCCCCCATTACCCCTCTGTCATCTCTTTAGGACGGAAGTTTAAAACTTATGCTCCCAGTCAGTCGATTTATGGCAGGAAGCTTCAGTCCCTTGGGGAGCAAGCGTTCTATGGCCGAGCGATTGCTGCTTAAAAACACTCCTATAGTCGCCGTTCCCGCTAGGACTAAGGCTGAAGGCACCAAGGGCAAATAGATTCCCGAGGTTGCGAAGACTGCGAACCAAATGCCGGACAAACCGACTAGAGCAGCAGTTCCTGCCAGTTTCTGAGATAAGGGCTCGCGGCAATAGACAACGACTAGCCCGCCGGCTACGGACCAAGCTGCCACCCAGAATAAATCCCCCCATAAAGGCCAAAACCCGAGCAAAGGGCGATCGCCTTGTGCGGCACTAATAATCTGGCTGGTCATCTGAGCCTGAAGCAGCACTTCCGGCATTTCGCGATCGCGCCCAGCTCCGTAAGGGGTCCCCATACTCAGCGCTGCACTCGGCGCTGTCATCCCCACCAGCACGATTCGATTTTTTATTTTATCCGACTGGATGCCATTTTTGAGAACTTCGCTTAGGGAGACCTCATCCGCCACCCGATCGTAGCTGCGATAATTCAGCAGCAGTTGCTGGCCTCGGTCGTCATTCAGTTGCTGATAAAAACCACTATAGTTTTTCAAGCGCGCAAGAGTCGCCTCGCCCAACTGCAATCCTGCTGAGGTTTCCTTGAGCCGATAGTTCTTCACTTCTAAGTAGCGCAATGCTAACTGGGTACTCAAGGAATTTGAGGTCTTACAAGGACCGTCGCTGGCGCTTATAGAAAAAATATGACGCCGGACAATGCCGTCCCTATCTGGGACAAAATCCCGAAAGCCGATCTGTTTTTCTGGGACATTTGCAGGGGGTGGACTGCTGCTGTTGGCGCGCTTTGGCGACCCGACTTGGCAAGAAACAAATAGCCTCTGTCTCTCGCCTGGACCTTCGCTTTGGCTCTGCAAAAGGAACTTTCTCAATTCGGCACTACCGGGCTCTACGGGCTTATCTCGCTGCAAGTCCAAACCAATTGCTAGAGGTTTGTAGCCCTGCAGAGCCCTTAACAGCTTGAGAACAGTAGCATCGCTAAGGGGATATTCGTATTTTTTGATATCTTGTTCTGTAACTTCCACCACCAAGAGGCGATCGTCTGGTTCTGCTGGCGGCCGCCACCTAATCACCCGGTCGAAAACGGCTAATTCCAGCGGTTGCAGCAAGCCTGTCAATCGCGCCAGCATCACTAAGCCGGTACAAGCGACCCCGGCCAGGGAAACTTGCGGGAGAGAAACTGCCTCTCGCAAGTCTTGCCACAAGGGCGGTCGTTTGGCGGGGTTTTGCCAGATTGTCGGCAACCATTCAATTCCCGGAAGACGCCCCTGCCAGTCATCGCTGACTCTTTTGCGAGCTTTGCGGAAGGCTACATACAAGGGTTGCTTTTTAAAGGCATATTCCAACAAAAAATACTCGAAGAACTCCTGGGCAAACTCGTTGGGAACCTGCTCCTGCATGGCAATAACCACGGGAATCTGATGGGTGCTTATCATCACCTCTGCCAATTGCAGGCCGTCGGCGCAGTTGAATATCGCCAGTTTTAGGCCATTTTCGGCGGCGGCTTTGAGCGAATTATCCAGGTGAGAGAGTTTGGTTTTGTCCGTGCCATTGAAATGGAGGCGATCGCCGCTGCGTCCCGCAAAAAACAGGATATCCAAATTTTTGTCCCAGAAGCGATCGCGCACTTGCTTCGAGTTCGGCTCGTTGAGAAACTCCGGTTGCGCCCCCACGGAGCGCAGCTTATCCATATTGGCCGGATTGTACTCATAACTTCCAGCTTTATCGCCGCAAATGGCCAGAATACCGGGCTTTTTTTTCGGTTTGCTCGCGATCGGGCGATCGTCGCCGCGAAACTCCGAATGGGTTAGAGCTACCTCCGCCTTATCGTAATACTGAAAAACCTCCCAGTCTGCCCAAGGCAAATTTCTTAAAATCTCGCCCTCGGCTTTAATCAAAAACCGGATCTCGTCTTCTTTGCTCAGCTCCATGCGCAGTCGGTCTGCGATTCTTCTAAATGCCGGATCTTGCAACCATTCATTGAGCCATATTTTTAACTCCTTGGCGTTGCGATCGCATTCTTGCACCTCCAGATCTGGTGGAAAGCCTTTGGTTTGGGTTTGGTCGCCTTTAAAATAGCCATACAATCCCTCATACTGTTCCTGCCAGCTCCGATAATGTTGCTCTATAGAGAAGCCGCTGTTGGCTAAGTCGTTGTTGTATAAACGAGCTGCGCTCAAAAAACCGCTGATATTTTCTGCCAGCGGTTCTGCTCTATCGTCTGCCCGTATTTCCAACAGCTCTACTTCATAAGTATCGCTGCTTAATTGCCGGATTGATAGTTTAACTACTTTTGCCATAAGCCCCCCTAATGTTAAACAGCTAACTGTTTTACAAATTCTTCCTCGCCCAGAACTAGGCGGACGCTAAACTTAGTTCCGGGATAATCGCCAAACCAGTCGTCTAGTTGCAGCATCTTGCTACCCGCTTGCGCTGTGGCGCAATCGAATGAGTTTCCATTTTCGTCAACTACGATTAATTGCAGACCTTCTGGCAGGCAAGCGCCTTTGTGACCTCGGTCTTTCTGACTGGGGTCTTTCTGACTGGGGTCAAGAGCAAAGACTTGTGGCAAAACCCAACGCTTGCCTTGCTCTGCCTTTGTAAAATTCATGACCAGAGCGATCTTATAGGTATATCCTTTTATTGGAAAGTCAATTTTATGAACGCGATGAACTATCTCGCTCTCTACATCGGTTTCTCGCCGGAAGCGCAATGCGTAATTGAGTTGTTGCGATCCAAACACCTCTTCGGCCAGCAGCCAGCCAGCCTTATCGATCAACTGACTTAGAGCTGTGATTACTGTTACTGGCTCCGGTTCTGGTACTGGTACTGGTACTGGTTCTGGCTCAGGTTGCGATCGCCTGACCAAAAGCTCCTGGCGATATTCCGGATTTGCTATTAGCGGCGCCCATTCTTTCTCAAAATTGACTTCCAAGCGCGGGGAATAGGGAGTTGGCTTGCCCAGCTTTGCCAGCAACTGCTCCGCTCGCTTGCTTGCTAAAGGTTGCAGCTCGGCCACTACTGGCTGGGGTTCGGGACAAACATCTCTGGCAACCCACAATACATTTAAACTTTCTACTAAATCCTGGCGAGCCACTGAATAGGTGCCTTCGCTGAGGTTGCGTTCTCCTTGTTTGAGCTTTTGATGGGTAGTAAATCCCCAAACTCGCAGCCAGCATTCATCTTCTTCGAGATGCATTTGCACTGCCAGATAATAATGACCCGCCCACCCCGGAAGCTCCACCCATTCTTGAGGAACGTAGAAGTTAGCGATATCATTACTATCGCTAGGAATCAAAACCAATCTGGTATCCCCAACTTCAATAGCAGAACCATTCACCACCTCAGAGATTTCCGCTAAAGACTTGCGACTGGGCCAGACGCGGATTCCTTGCGGTAAGTCTTCTTGAAATTCTTTAACTAACGCATTCAGACAAAGAGAATTAAGATAACCATTCCAGCGCGCCACCTCGTTCGAGCAGTCCCGAGATTGCTGCTTGGCTTTCTCCAGATCTGCCGGAAACAACTGCAAGCAAAGCTGCTTCGGATTATCGCTGACTAATTGGTTGAAACTCGGCCTAATCATTATCGCTCCTCCTATTGTTTCTTAGCCTTTATAGTATTTCTTCAGCCAGTCTTCCACATAATCCTCTAGTTTCTTAATATCTTCGATAACGATTCCCAGTTTCTGCTTTCTCCCCCAATCAGCGATCGCCCCCAGCAGTTCTTTCCTGCACTTGCTACATATGCGGGAAACAGTGCTTTGATTCTTGCCAATCTTCTTCGCTATTTTTGGGCCGCTTAGCTCCATTTCATAGCGGAGCTGTAGAATCTCCTTTTGTTCCGCAGAAAATTCTTCCAGCTTACTAACGATCGCCTCATTCATTGCTGGTATGCGATCTTTTATACTGGCATCGAACTCTTGGTCTGCGAGGTTCTCCAGAGGACTCTCGGCTTTACCATCTCCGCTGCTATTTAGCATTTCTAGCTCTTGGCTATTATACCCTTCATCAAGATAGCATAGTTTATGAGATGGTTGCAAGGCTTGCGCACAAATTTCTATAGCTTGCTGCAACCATTCCTCATTGACCCGATCGCTATTGGGGCATTTATCGGCATAGTGGCATTTCAGGTAATCCGCTGCCTCTTGGTATTTTTTCCGCGTCGGTTCCCGCCATCGGTTATCCTTTTTGGCATAAACCTGGAATAAAGCATCCCTAGCAAAAACGTAGGAGATTGCCTCTCTTTCGGAAACCCCTACGACTTCTACGAGACCCTCCTTAAGTTTTTTCTTGCTCGCGACCTTTAGTTTGTACCAAAGAGAATACTTGCCTTCGGTTGTTTCTTTATTAGAAATTTCTTTGATGATACTTTGCAATTCAAAGTCCCAAAAAGTTTCCAACTTCGATTTGGCTGGGTTATACCTTTTCAACAGAGTCAAGACCTTCTCCGGGTTTAAAGTAACATCCCCGGCGATAGCCAGATAATAGTCCCAGCTTTGCTCTGGCTTTTCAAAATCGCGGAAGGCATGGAAGCGAGTCCGAGCGGCTCGGTAGCGGGGTTCTTCTAAATAAGCAAAAATGCAATTACCAAACAAGGACTTTTGTCTATCGCTGCTAGCAGATTGCCAAAGCTGGAGCAAATTTTCCAGCAAAGAGCGATCGTCTTTTTCCTGCAACATTTGCTTGAGTTCGGGATTTTTTTTGACAATAGTCTCGAACCGGCGTTCTAAGTTGCGATCGCGTTGCCAACGAAAGCTCATCTTACTCCGACCCTTGCGATCGAATATGCCAAAACTGACAAATTTAGCTAGGAACTCCCTGCGCGGAGGAACATTCGGTGGTAAAAAATCGCTCATACCCTTAGCCTCCTCAATCGTCCAGATACCATATTTTATTGTGAGCGGTAGATTTATAAAAATTTTGCCAAGTCCTTAATTCATTCAGCACGACTGATTTTTTAGAGAATTTCGATTGAGAAATGCTACAGACCCCAGTGAGGGGACAAGGAGACATGGGGACAAGGGGGAGGGGACTGGGAGACCGGGGGACCGGGAGACCGGGACAAGGTGACCGGGGGACTGGGGGACCGGGAAACAAGGGGACAAGGAGACATAAAAGAGGCTTTCCCCGGGTCTCCCAGTCTCCCGGTCTCTGAATTTCTGGGTCCCATTGTTTCCTTGTCTCTTGGTTCCCCGGTTTCCTTGTCCCCAGGTCTCCCCCCTCTCCGGTTTGAAAAGGTAGTAAGCATAGATTTTTCCTCTTCCATATACACTCGCGTATTAGGAATGAAAATGAGCGGCTATGCATCTCGCTGGCAAAATTTTGCTCCAAGATCGAAGGTGGGATAGGCTGTAATCCAGAGCTAGTCTTGGTTCTAGGATTTATTTATTTTTTTGGTTTGAATGCGTGAATTTTGAGTGAAAGAAAATTAGGACCCTTATACAAGGACTGAGGGACTTGCAAGTTAATAAAGTAGCGATCGGTGGGGCCATGTATTGAACCCAAGCGATCGCGGGTGTGGTAGGACCAATGCCATGAGCCAGTATCCGCGATCGCTCCTTTCGGATACTGGTGGCGAATGGTGGTTAACGTCCCTCAATTACTCTTTTAGGGTGCGGTAGGTAGGGCGAATGCCATGAGCCAGTATCCGAAAGGAGCGATCGCGGATACTGGGGTGTGCTAGGGCGAATGCCATATGCCTTCCTAGGGCAGGCTCCGCCTACGCCCCTACAGACCACTCTCAAGCGCTCAAAACTCAAAACTTAAAACTTAAAACTCCCCTTAAAACTGACGCAAAACCCGCAAATCGCTACTATACAAACGGCGAATATCGTCCAACTGGTGCAGTACCATTGCGAAGCGCTCGACTCCGAACCCGGCAGCAAATCCGCTATATACTTCTGGGTCGTAGCCGACCGCCTTAAATACATTGGGATCGACCATGCCGCAGCCCAAGACTTCCAGCCATTTGCCCTGCCATTGTACGTCCACCTCGGCGGAGGGTTCCGTGAAGGGAAAATAGCTGGCCCGGAAGCGGATATCTACTTTTCCGAACATTTCGCGCAAAAATTCTTTAATCGTTCCTTTTAGGTCCGTGAAAGTCAGCCCTTTGTCAACGGCCAACAGTTCCACTTGATGGAATACTGCGGAGTGAGTGGCATCTACGGTATCCCGGCGATAGACCCGCCCGGGAGCGATAACTCGCAGGGGCGGTTCGTTTTGTTCCATGTAGCGAATCTGCACTGAGGAAGTGTGGGTGCGCAGCAGATTGCCATCCGGGAGATAAAAGGTATCCTGCATATCCCGGGCTGGGTGGTCTTTAGGAGTGTTGAGCGCCTCGAAATTATAATAATCCGTTTCCATTTCTGGCCCGGTTGCTACGGTGTAGCCCAAACCGACAAATATATCGATCGCCCGGTCGATGACCCCATTGAGCGGATGAATTCGACCTTGGGGCAAAACTACCCCAGGCATGGTGACATCTAGGGTTTCGGCTTGGAGCTGTTTTTGGATTTCGGCCGATCGCAATAGTTCGCTGCCTTTTTCGAGATCTTCTTGCAGGGCAACCTTGACTTCATTGGCCAAGGCACCGATGCGCGGCCGGTCTGCTGGGCCGAGCTTGCCCATGCCTCTCAATATCTGGGATAGCTGGCCTTTTTTGCCCAGGTAATTTACTCTGAGCTGTTCCAACTGCTCTAGGGACTCGGCAGCAGCGATCGCTCCTCTAGCATCAGCCCGCAACTGTTCTAACTGGGTTTCTAAGCCGGGGGGTTGCGGGTCTTGGGATTGCGAGCCTTGGGTGTCTGAAGCTTGCGTTTTTAAATTGCTTGACTTATCTGTCATGCTTGGGATTGTAGATAAGGGACAGAATATTCTAGATTAGGAACGGAGAAGGGACAATAGACAATAGTGCATAATTGCAGAAGGATCCCCCCAACCCCCCTTAAAAAGGGGGGCTTTGAGGATTTATGCAAAAAGTCTAATTGACCTTCCGTTCTAGATTACCGCGCCGACAAAACCCGATGAGGATTATCCTGACAAGCGCAGAAATTGCTCGGTTTCGCTCTCTCCTGTACAGCTATCCCGAGGCCCTAGAAGCTCTCGATGCGATCGAGGATTGCGAGGGAGATGTAGAAGATGCAGCCATAGGGCTCGCAATTCAAGCCGGACAAGAACCCAACACCTCCGAGCGCTGGCTGGAGGGATTGACCAAAAGATGCCGCCCCATTATCTGTCGGCGAGATTTAAAAAAAGAGCTGTTGCAAGAAAACCTTAGCCCCGTGGCGGCGGCGCTAAAGGAGGCCAATATATGCCCGCCTTTGTTGATTGCCCCCGTTCTTATCTTTGTCTTCAAGACAGGGGTAGATGGTTTTTGCGAGTCCTACGAATATAAGCTATCCCTAGATGAAACTCTTAATTAGCAACGACGACGGTATATTTGCAGCAGGGGTCCGCGCTCTGGCCAATACTATGGCAGAAGCAGGCCATGAAGTGTTCGTCGTCTGCCCAGACCGAGAGCGATCGGCTACGGGTCACGGCATTACCATGCACCAACCAATCCGCGCCGAAGTTGTCGAATCTATTTTTCATCCTGGAATAAAAGCTTGGTCTTGTTCCGGCACTCCGTCCGATTGCGTCAAGCTGGCTCTATGGGCTTTGCTAGATAGTCCTCCAGACCTGGTACTCTCCGGTATCAATCAAGGGCAAAACCTAGGCACCGATATTCTCTACTCGGGAACGGTCTCCGCAGCAATGGAAGGACTAATCGAAGGGATTCCCAGCGTAGCTTTTAGTTTTACTAGCTATACGTCCCGGGAGTTTCAACCGGCGGCGAACTTTGCCCGTACCCTAGTCGCCGCGATCGCCAAAACACCTCTGCCGCTTAAGACTTTACTAAATGTGAACGTGCCGGACGTTCCAACTGAAAAAATTGCCGGAGTAGTCCTTGCCCGTCAAGGGGTGCGCCGCTATGCAGATGTTTTTAAAAAGCGAGTGGACCCGCGAGGCCACACCTATTATTGGTTGGCAGGGGAAGTAATCGAAGATGCCGAAGATGCCGAGGATACCGAGAAAGCCCTCGTCTCTTGGGGGGAGGAGGCGATCGCTCTTCCTACCGATGTCCAAGCCATTCGCGAAAACTACATTACAGTTACCCCATTGCAATACAACTTGACCGATGTGTCTGTAGCTTTAAGCGAGCGGCTCTCAGCAATAACGAGTCAGGTTAGGGCGTAGGGTGTGGGGTGTGGGGCGTAGGGTCTGGGGAGCTTTCGGAGCAGGGAGCTTTCGGAGCAGGGAGCAGCAAACTTCCCCCTTGCTCCCCTGCCTCTCCCAATTCCGCTCTTCCCCACACCCCACACCCCACACCCTACGCCAATGTCCTATGCGCAATTTTCAATATGCACGCCTCGATCGCGATGAAATCGGACTAAACTAAAAAGTAGGGGAAGTCGTTTTGAAATTATGACCGTCTCTGGAAAGCAGGTACCAATGGTTAGGGGATAAATGGAGGTTTGTCGATGTTTGAGGAATAATCCCCCTCATATTTGAGCAACCTGCGGCGGCGGAGAACAATCTGCTACCCTTGCGCCTGCACGTTCTAGTAGAGATCCGCGCTAGTAGAGATAAGCAAATACACTCATAAGATTTGGGCGCAAGATTTGGGCGCAAGATTTGGGCGCAAGATTGGAGGGTAGTCGATGCCCGGATTTAGCTGCCTAAATGACTTAGGTAGCTCAGATAGCAGGAAAAAAATAAGTTTGGCGTGATTTTGGGAAAGCGGGAAAGAAGTCGAATGAATGCTTATTCCTTTAGCGATCGCTCTGTGACTTGTCCGATTTGCCATAGAGCCGGACGGATGAAACCAAGCGATTTGTTGGGTGGACTTTATACTTGTCCTCATTGTCAAGCTCGATTAGTAATTACTTGGAGCGGTCACTACGTCCGAGATCCCTTCTCCTTAGATGGGGTGGCAGTGGCGCGGGTATTGCGCCGTCAGAGTCGCCCTATGGCTAGGATTATGCGCGATATCGGTTTGACCAGACGTCCTGGGGTTATCGCAATCTGTACTGGTATTTTGGTTGCCGGAATAACTTGGGCAACTATGGAAGGATGGACTCTGAAATCCAACCCATTCCAATATTTGCTCGAATCATCTACTCAGGAGATACAGTAAGTTTGCATTTACTTTTGCATTTATACCATTACGCATATTTGGGAGCAGATAATTCAAGGTTTGCCAAAACTAAGAACTACCAAATAGCTTGCAGCGCGCATAAGCTGACAGCTATTCCCGTGCATTGACTATTATTGCTGAGGACCGATAGCCCTTTATCCTTCCATTGCTCGGCAATGGCAAAAGCGATCGCCCTTGAGTTCTTTAAAACAAAAATTACCAAAAAAACAAAAAAATTAACGAGTGACTAAAATCCAATCCTCAACAGCGGCAGTCTGCTTGTATTCTTTGAGTTTCAAGTCCTTGAGGATGGCTCGGTCGATAAGAAAATAAGGAGGCGGGTCTATCTCCCATAGCTCCTGCAAGTCAGAATTGCTTTTGGGAATTACTCGGCGATCGCTATAAAAATTAAGCGAAGGTCGATGGTTGGGGTGAGAAGTATAAACCGTAGTTCCAGGGGGAGTCTCGCTAACGATGGCTGCCACTGGCTTCACGGGATAATCTTCCCCCAGCTCCCAGAGCCAATCATAAGAAGACACGAACAAGGAGAGGGAAACATACATTCCCCAAAACAAAACTAAAATAAATTGCCGGTCTTGGCAGTAAACCAGAATAGCCGCTGTAGTCATGGTTAGGCCAAAGGCAGCCAAAGTCAAGAGCAAAGCCAATTTTGAAGGGGTGGCGATCGCAAAATAAACCCCGAACCCGCAACCGGCCAAAGCTAGCAACGCCAGAATTGCCACCCAAGCGCGGGGGTAAAGAGTAGAGCGCTGCGCTTTGTCTGGCGATATATTATCTAGCGGGATGCCTCTTTGGGGCCGCTGGACTAAAGGCTTGTAGGGTTCGCCCTGCCAGACCAAAGCGAGCTGAGCGCCGCAGGCTAGAGCCAGAGCGGGATAGAGCGGCAGAACATACCAAGGGAGTTTGGTGCCCATCGCCGAAATGGCCAAGAGATAAATGCTCGTCCAAGCTAAAACTAATTTGCCCCAGCCCATGAGGCGATTTTCCCAGGCCAAGCGCAGTCCTTGAGGCCAGAAGAGCAACCAGGGAAATCCATATTTTAAAATTTCCAAGAGATAATACCAGGGAGGACCATAGTTATTCTCCACTGGCTTGACAATTCGCCCGAAAGACTGGTTGAGAAAGTGGGCGTGCAAGAAAGGCTCGCCATAATGGAGCCATTGGGCGCTATACCAGGCAATAGCAGGAGCCATACCGAGAATCAGGCCGCTCCAGAGATACAAAGATCGGAGCAAGCGCGGGGTATCCCAGATAATGAAAACGGCGGCGATCGCTCCCAAAAGCAATCCTAAAATACCCTTGGTCAGGCAGAGTAGCCCCAAGCCAATTCCGGCAGCCAGACCATAGCGCAAATCCCGACGGGCTCGCAGCACCGACCAGATAGTTAATAAGAAAAAGCACAATACTCCACCATCGAGCATCCCCAAGCGTCCGTGGCGGACTACCGGCAGGAGGGTTAGATAAACCAGCGCCGAGAAAATCGCTGGCCCGCGCAGCAAGAATACCTCCCGCCCAATCCCGTATAGGAGCGGAACTGACAAGGCGCATAGCATCGCCCCGGGCAAGCGCGTTGTCAATTCGCTGACTCCACCGATGCTGTATGCTAAAGCAATCAGCAAGTGGATTGCAGGGGGCTTGTTCCAATAGGGTTCCCCATATAGGGTCGGATGGAGCCAGTTCCAATCCCCGCGCCAAAGCTCGCGGGCAACCTGGGCCACAGTCCCTTCATCCCAATCCCGCAGGGGCAAGCTGCCGAGGTTCATTTGATAAAGTAAAATCGCGGCCAAGAGCAGGCCCAATACCCAAACCTGCTCTAACCAATGTTTGGTGCGACGAGAGCGATCGTCTGACTCGTCTAACCTGAAAATTTCTCGGTACATACTTTTATTGTATTTTGCCACTTAGTTCATTTTCGCGCCCTTTTTGGGAAGCCGGGGAGCGGGGGAGCTTTCGGAGCAGGGGAGCTTTCGGAGCGGGGGGGGCAGGGGAGAAAGAAATTATGGGGCCAATAAAATTGGATGCCAGGGTAGAGATGGTTTTTTATAATCCTATTGAGATTGTTGGTGGGTTGCATGGA
Source organism: Oscillatoria sp. SIO1A7 (assembly GCA_010672965.1). Taxonomy (GTDB): domain Bacteria; phylum Cyanobacteriota; class Cyanobacteriia; order Cyanobacteriales; family Laspinemataceae; genus SIO1A7. Next base: position 20,649 of record JAAHFN010000032.1, on the reverse strand, counting down.
GTTGCATGCTACATATGGGCGAAGCATTCCAAAACAATTATTTTTGCATCTAACAGAATTTGTCTCGGGAATGCGATCGCCCCTACCTTATTAGGGTGTGGGGTGTGGGGTGTGGGGTGTGGGAAAATTGATGCTTTTTTACGCGGAGCAAAGCTGTCGCCGGAAAGTCCTACAGGGACTCTGGTTTCGGGATTAAGAGAGCTAACGAAACCCATATGTCACTAATTGGAGTGAAAAAAACTCAAAATTAACACCCTACACCCTACACCCTACACCCTAGTTTTCTGCCGAATTCCATCCCCCTTACCCCCCTTTGAAAGGGGAGAATGCCCAATGCCCAATGCGAACATGCCCAATGCCCAATTCCCAATTCCCAATTCCCAATTCCCAATTCCCAATTTTATCCTGAGCCTGTCGTAGGCGTAGCCCGCCCTCCGGGGCGTAGGGTCCCAATTACCAATTCCCAATGCCCAATTCTCAATTAAATTATTGGAGTATTTAATCTATGAACATTCCTTTTATTGTTGATTTGGCAATAGGCTTAATTTTTATTTACTTGATTCTCAGCCTGCTAACCTCGGAAATTCAGGAAATAATGGCGACTTTGCTACAGTGGAGGGCTCAACATTTAAAAAATTCAATTGAAATCTTAATGTCCGGGGGGATTGAAGACGATCGCAAGCTAAGAGAGGCAGAACAATTAGCGGACAAACTATACTGTCACCCTTTAATTAATACTCTCAACCATGAGGCTAAAGGGAAATTGGCAAATAGTTTTCGTAAGGTTGGCCATGCGGTTATGGAACTTGGCCAGAAGCTGACTAAGAGCAAAAAGATTTTTGGCAAGAAGAGAAGCGGACCTTCTTATATTCCGTCGGAAACATTTGCCACCAGCTTGATAGAAACCCTGCGAATTAAAGAGTTAGCGAATATCTTGTCATCTAACAGATTAAATAATTTCAAGGAAGACAGGCTCAAGGAAATTGTCTATTTGGTAGAAATTGCCAATTTTGACCCGTCAATTAAAATGGCGATCGAGAACGAGATTCAGAAGTTGAGTCTAGAAATGGATGCGATCGTCGATCAATTTAAAGAAGGCTATATTAATTTAGATGAAAGTATTTATAGTCTGGCCTTAAAAATAAGTTTTTTTATCGGTAAGATTCAAAATAATATAGCCCGGTTGCCCGAAGGTAAAATGCTGATAAATCAGCTTAATCGACTGAGGAAAGAACAGTTTGGCGGCGAAAGTCAAAGAAGCTTAATTGTTAAGAGGCTCAAGCCAAGCATGGGCGAGGTGGTGGAGGGGCTGCGCCAAAATACGGAAATCGCTCGGGAAATTCAGGCCGCACTTCAAGATAAAGATAGCGAGGCTTATAAAAGCATTCAGGCTCTAATGAATAGTTTGCCAGATTCCCTCCAAGACAGTCTGGCTGCTCTAGGTAAAAAAATCCAAACCCAAGCAGTAGGAGTTCAAGAAGACCTAAACGAATTTCAGAAGGAAGTTGAAAATTGGTTCGATCGCTCTATGGATCGAGCATCGGGGGTCTATAAGCGCAATGCTAGAGGAATTGCTATTTTGCTCGGTTGCGTTGTAGCGACTATAGCCAATGCGGATACATTAAATATTATCAATCGCTTATCAAACGATTCTGTCATACGCAGAACTATCTCTATCTATGCGGAGGAACTGGTAGAAAATAATGCCCAAGCAAATCAACAAGTGAATCCACAGGCTCTACAGGGGGTGGAATCAGATGTCAGAAATGCTCTCAACAGACTTTCTCTACCGATTGGTTGGAACCAGATCAATCTCGAACAGCAGCAATTATCCGAGCAAAACTGGCCAGTTCCTTATAGCAAAAGACTTGTGGGCTGGTTGATTAGCGGTTTGGCGATTTCTATGGGTTCGTCTTTTTGGTTTGATTTGCTCAACAAGGTAGTTAACATTAAAAACATGGGCAAAAAGTCCTAGCGGCTCAGGATTAGGGTGTAGGGTGTAGGGTGTAGGGTGTAGGGTGGGACAAGGGAGACAAGGGAGACAAGGGAGACTGGGGGAGGTGTGGGAGGTGTGGGAGGTGTGGGAGACTCTCAGAAAATCCCCTCTCATTCCCGATACTCCCCTCCCTTCCCACACTCTCCTCTCTCCCCAGACACCCCACACCCCACACCCCACACCCCATACCCCATACCCTTACTGTCAACCACTAGCAGCAATACAGATATGGTTCAAGGCAATGCAGACCTAGAGCAAAAGGTCGATGAACTGACTCAAGAGCTGAACGAAACCAAGGCAGAGTTGGAGCGGATGCGCCAGCATATGCTACACATGGACAAGATGTCGATGCTGGGTGAAATGGTTTCTGGCATTGCCCATGAAATAAATAACCCGATCAATTTCATCTACGGCAACTTACCTTATGTGGAAGAACATGTGGAGGATCTCTTTACGGTTCTAGAGACTTACGATGAGGCTTATCCAGATAAGACGGAAGATGTGGAGGAAACTCTAGAGGATGTAGAGCTGGATTATATAGAGGAGGATTTGCCTCGAATAGTCAAGTCTCTTAAAGTCGGGGCGGAGCGGATTAGGGATCTGGTGCTGAGTTTGCGGACTTTCTATCGCCGCGACGAAGCTGATATGAAAGAATCCGATCTTACCGAAGGGATTAATAATACCCTGACTATGCTCAATAACCGCTACAAGCAAAATATTGAGGTTGTTCTGGATTTAGATAAAATTCCCCAAGTCGAGTGCTATGTCAATCAAATTAATCAGGTTTTTATGAATTTGGTTAGCAATGCGATAGATGTGCTGCTAGGCAAGCATTGGAGCCAAGAAGAAGATTCCGATGAGGGGAAGGAGGAAACGCCGAAACCACCAAAGAAAAAGAGAAAGATTGCGATCGCGGCCAAGGCACTGGATAATAAAGGGGTGTCAATTACGGTTACCGACAACGGTCCGGGAATAGCCGAGGATATCCAGTCGCGCATATTCGAGCCATTTTTTACCACTAAACCAATCGGCATTGGCTCGGGACTGGGGCTATCAATTTCTCGCAAAATTGTCGAGGACACTCATGGCGGGCGCATTTATGTGACTTCTACTCCCGGCGAAGGCGCGACCTTTACAGTAGAGTTGCCAATTTCTCAGTCTCTCAGGTCTGAGTTTGCAAATAGCTAGGGTGTAGGGTGTAGGGTGTAGGGGGAAGCATTTCAATTTCGGCAAGCCCCCGCCTAACGCCTAAAGGCGCGGCTACACAAACAAAGCCCTTTGGGCTGACTAGGTGCAAAAGTGAAATGCTTCTATCGCCTTTACCGCAGGGAACGGATCGACAATTAATTATTCCGTCCTTCATCCTTCATCCCTTACCAATGCGAACATGCCCAATGCCGAATTACCCCCTTCCCATCCCAATGCTTGATGCCCAAAGAAGCTCTCAGCTCTCAGCAGTCAGCTCAGAGCTTCTTTGCCCGATGCCCGATGCCCAATGCGAACATGCCCAATGCCCCCATTCCCTATTCAAAATTATGCAAAGCAATATTCAAGCTCCTAGCTCTCTTAATCTAGATCTGGCTTTTCCCGCAAGAACTGCTTCGGTGAGCCGGACGACGAAGGAAACGGACGTGCAAGTAAGTCTCAATTTGGACGGTCAGGGTCGCTGTAGTGCAGATACGGGCATTCCCTTTCTAGACCATATGCTGCACCAAATTTCTTCTCACGGGCTGATTGACCTGGAAGTGCGAGCTACCGGGGATATAGAAATAGACGACCACCATACTAATGAAGATGTTGGGATTACTTTGGGGCAAGCTCTGGCACAAGCTCTGGGCGATCGCAAGGGGATTGTGCGCTTCGGCCATTTCATCGCGCCGTTGGACGAAGCCCTAGTACAAGTTTCTCTAGATTTTTCGGGACGCCCGCATCTGAGCTATGGCTTGGATATTCCCACCCAGCGAGTGGGTACTTACGATACTCAGTTAGTGCGGGAGTTTTTTGTGGCGGTGGCGAATAATAGTTTAATGACTCTCCATATTCGCCAGCTTGACGGGATTAATTCTCACCATATTATTGAAGCTACTTTCAAGGCGTTTGCCCGAGCGACGCGCATGGCAGTTGAAATCGATCCGCGTCGCGCCGGTGCTATTCCCAGTTCTAAGGGAGTTTTGTAAAGAATTGGGCATTGGGCATTGGGCATGGCGCATTGGGCATTGGGCATGGCGCATTGGGCTTTGGGCATTGGAAAAGTTTTGAGTTTTATGGCGTTTCTCAAATAAGTGTAATGCGCGAAACGTAGGGGCGACAGCATCCCCGAAACAATCTCGGCCGTAAAACGACAACCCCCGTACAGGGATGCTTCGCCCCAGACAACTTCATATCACATCAATTTGAGAAATGCTATAAGTGCCAGGAACTTTCCGGTCGCTCGCCCTCCGGGCATACTGCGCGTTTCATTTCGCAAGGCGCTCTTCAATGCCCAATGCCCAATTCCCAATTCCCAATTCCCAAATTAAAATTCTTGCAACCTTTCAAGAGTGCGCGAGTTTTCTTCCGGGCTGCCAATGGTGATGCGGATGCCGCCGCCAGTATGGCGAACCATAGTGCCTTTGGCTTTTAGTTTTTGGGTCAGTTCTTCAGGAGAAATGTCGGTTGTAGGACGGAGGTAGAGGAAGTTGGCAATGCTCGGCCACACTCGTAGGGAAGGCATTTGCGATAGGGCGTCGCTTAAGCGCTGCCGCTCGGCAATGATTTCGGCAATAGAAGCGAATAATAGTTGGCGATAATGCAGGGCAGTAAGAGCCGCCGCTTGGGAAAAACTGGGCAAGTTATAAGGAAGGCGGACTTTTTCTAGGGTAGCGATCGCTTCTTGATTGCCGATCGCATATCCGACTCTGTGCGCCGCCAAGCGAAATGCTTTAGAAAAGGTGCGCAAAATCAGCCAATTCGGATGCTGGTGCAGTTCGCCAACAAGAGTGGTTTGGCTGAATTCAAAATATGCTTCGTCAATAACTGCAAGAATTTCTTCTGGCAGGTTGCGCAACCAGTCAAGTTCCGCATCGGTGAGCCCCTGAGCGGTGGGAGAGTTGGGATGGACTAAGAATACGACTCGCACCGGCGGATTTTGGCTGGAGGCGATCGCTTCCTTTGCTGCTTCTAAGTCTATTTCAAAATTAGTTTCTTTCCGTCCCACCTCCACCACCGGAATTGCCAAGGTTTTGGCCAAGATGCCATACATAGAAAAGGTGGGATTGGCTACTAGAATCGATCCTTGTCCGCCCAAGCAGGTGGCAATTAGTAAGGAGCGAATTAGTTCGTCGGAACCGTTGCCAATGGATATGTTGGCCGGGGCGATCGCCAGTTCCCCTTCTTGCCCGGAGTCGGGGTTTTCCCGAGTTGCCCCGGCAGCGGATTCTCTAACATAGGCGGCGATCGCTTCCTTTAGGGCTCCCTGACCTCCATCTGGATAGCGATTGGCTTCTATTTCTTGCTCGTAGGCGATCGCCAGCTTTTGTTTTAGATCTTCCGGCAGATCGTAGGGAGTTTCGTTGGTATCGAGGCGGTCTAAAGTCTCTGCCTTAGCCGGTTCTCCAGAGCTTCCCCCGGGATGGGGAGTGTAAGCAATTAGTTGGGCTAAGTCCGAGCGAATGAAATTGAGCATGAGTTTTTTCTCTCGATTGGTCGGGCAACCCGATGTTGTTTTATTTTCAAACATTTTAGCCAAAGGCTAGGGGACTTGCGCAGCAAATTTAGTACCAGTCCCTAAGTATTCTTTGACAGTCACCGTTCGGGCGCTCGCGGGAGTCGTAGGCAAAGCCTGCCCAGAGGGCATAGCCCTTGAAGCGTACATTATTAACTTGCAAGTCCCTAGAGTTAACAAACGTCGTAGGGGCGAACGGCCGTTCGCCCCTACCCCAAGATAACGAGCGGGAGCATTTCAATTTTGTACGCTGCCGCCTGACGCCTATAGGCGTAAGCCCCGCAGCCCTTTCAACGTGTAAATCAACCAATTTACGTCGTTTCATAGATTTCTATTATCAATAGTCGTTGATTATTGACAATGGAACTGGCAGTTAGGGTTGGTCCATGAAAGCTAATAGCGAGATAATGTGCTTTCATCTCTTGGCTTTTGAGATGTTTACACCCACGTTGAAAGGGCTGGCGTAAGCCCCGCCTCCCAGGCGGCTGGCGCGGCTACACAAACAAAGCCCTTCGGGCTATTAGGTTGCAAAAGTGAAATGCTCCCGCTCGCACTCTTATATATATTACGCTCTGTTGCTGCTGGGCGATCGCCAGCCAGCCCTTTCAACGTGCATTTTAAAAGCAGTCACATTTACCTTAATGGATCCTGCACAACGCATTCACCAAATTGGTTCTCCACAGAACAAACGCTCTCCTCTGTCTCGGGTAGGGGGTACCCTTGTGAGTGGGGACTGTGTAGGTCAAAACCCCCCAATTGTCGGGCTGTTGAACTCCCTAGTGCCCGATCGCACACTACCGACGAAGCGATCGCTCCCAGGTGAACCAGAAAAACTATATAATTTGACCTATCGCAGGCCGAGACTAGCTCGAAGAGAACGGTCCACAAGCTCAAGAATTAAAAACAATCCCCAAAATAATACCAATGCTCTCAAACATATTCAAACAATTTATCGCAGAAACTCCAGTAACTGTCATGGCAAGAGGGTTAATGGAACGAATATTTGCCCCGAAGCGGCTTGATGATTTATTTGAAAATTATGCCCAGGAGCAGTACCAACAGGATTTACTATTTTCCAGCCAGGTAGATCTGATGAGTTTAGTGGTCTGTGGCATTCAACCCTCTGTTCATGCGGCTTACAGAGCTAAGGCTACAGAGTTAAGTGTTAGTACCACAGCTTTGTACAACAAATTGCAAGGGATCGAACCGAGAGTTTCTCAAGCACTGTTACGAGAAACGATGCTTGACTTGAAGGATTTGATTAAACTGATGGGGGGAGAACAGCCAAACAAGCTACCTGGATATCAAATAAAAATTTTAGATGGCACTTGTTTGGCTCCAACAGAGCGTCGATTAGATGCCATTCGCTCCTATGCAGCTAAACCATTACCCGGTAAAGCTTTGGTGGTACTAGATCCTATAAAACAGCTGGTGATTGATGTCTTTCCTTGTGAAGATGCTTACACCCAAGAACGAGCGTTATTAGAACAGGTTATTGCAAGAGTTGAAGAACGAGATGTTTGGATGGGCGATCGCAATTTCTGTACTGCTGAGTTTTTGACCAGTATAGCCGAGCGAGAAGCATATTTTATAATCCGCCAACATGGCTCATTAAGATGGAAGCCAAGGAATGAGCCAAAATATATTGGCAAAACCAAGACGGGAAAATTGTTCGAGCAACAGGTTCAGATTCAGTATGGCGACACAGTGTTGTCATGTCGAAGAGTCATTGTCAAGCTATTAAATCCAACTCGTGATGGGGATTCAGAAATAGCCATCTTGACTAACTTATCTCCAATGGATGCCTCAGCAGCCACGGTAGCTGAACTCTATCAAAAGCGCTGGCGAATCGAAACCCTTTTTCAAACGGTGACGGAAAACTTTAACGGCGAAATTAACAGCCTCGCTTATCCAAAAGCCGCTTTATTTTCTTATTGTATGGCTTTAATCGCTTATAATATTCTGGCTACCCTAAGAGCGGCTTTAGGTAGCGTTCATGGGGTAGGCAAAATTGCTGCAGGCTTGTCGGATTTCTATATAGTCGATGAAATTCAAGGCACTTACCGAGGCATGATGATTGCTATACCACCACCAGAATGGAAACCTTTTGAGGCAAAGTCAAATGCTCAAATGGCGGGGTGGCTTCATTCCCTGTGCGTCTCGGGTTCATCTCAAACGCTTTTTGAAGACGCCAAGAGGCTCTAAAAAGAAACGAAAGCCTTTGATAATCGACAGAAAACATCGCCATCTCTCCACGGCTCGTCGATTAAAAGACCACGCGGCATCATCCTAACTAATGTCCACGTTGAAAGGGCTGGCGATCGCCAGCCAATCCGAAATGTGAATTTTCGTGACAAAATGATAATATAGATTAAGAAGTACAACCGCGATCGCTTCCATAGCCGCCACAAAGCGATCGCTTCCATAGCCGCCACAAAGCGATCGCTCTATTCGCAAACCTGTTTATGGAGAAGCAAGCGTTTCTTCCTCATCTGGATCTATGACAGCTAAACCGGACAACTGAGCAGCTAGCTTAAGCTCCTGGTCTGAGGTTATTAGGACTAACCGCTCCGTTGCAGCCAAACGTCTCTGTAAAAAAATAGCAGATGCTAGATGAACGGCATCTGCTCCGCGTAAAGCTAGATTCTTGGCTGTTTCCCTGGCGAATTCCATGACTTCAGCGGTTAGCTGAATTTGGATAAAGCTATTCCAGTCTTCTTCTAGCGCTGTCTCCTTCTCCGACAGTTCTGAGGCGTTAATTTCTCCAGCCTTATGCTTGCGAGCGAAGGTTGCCATCACTTCTACAACACCTAGATAGGAACAGGCTAGGGGTTCACCTCGAAGCAAGAAGTTCTGCATCCAAGCAGTACCCGTTTCTTTGTAGTAGCACTTTACCCAAGCACTGGCATCAATATAGTAAAAGGTCATCTGCGCTCCTCAACCAAAAGCTGGGAAGCTGGGATGCCTTTGCCCTCGATAGGATTTGCTCGGCGCTTGCTGACTCCTCTTGTCGGAATCTTGAAAGTCGGATCGCTGGCCAAACGCCTGAAACTATCGGAAATACTGGTATCGCGCAGGCGCTGGGCAAACTCCAGAGTTTGGAGCGCCTCTTCTTCGCTCAAAAGCTCAATTGTTTCGCGCAACGATTCCTTGACAGCACTCATAAAGCAATTGCCTCCTTATTGTCGCGATCGCACTCTTATATATTACGCTCTGTTGCTGCTACGCGATCGCCTGCCAATCCCAACTGTGAATTTTAGTGACAAAATCTAAATCTAGATTAAGAAGTAAAAAGGCGATCGCACATTCCCCTACGGGCTTCTCGCTTTGCACCTGCCTGCATCCGCCTGCATCCGCCTGCATCCGCCTGCACCCGCGTCTCGCCCTCGTTCGCGTCCTGCCTGCACAGAGTCTCGCCTGCACTACGCATGGCCTAGCTCATTGACAGCGACTTCCTTGTATGTTAATATTGCGGCCAAAGTCGATACGCCATACTGAGAGTTTATTCCTGTTTGGCTCGACTTAAATTCCTGCCATGTAAAGGAGTTAGAAGCCAATGGCTACTCAACTGATTAAGTTAGAAGATGGCACTCTTGTAGAGGTAGAAGTATCCCCCAGTGAGGCCGAGCATATTTCTGGCGGCTCTAGAGCGAAAAAGGTTAGCGCTACTTTCGATAAAATTTTGCCGATTCTGACTAACGTCTGTCGGCCCATTAACGCCGCCTGGAAGGAAATCAGCAAGGAGATGGAGATCGAACAGGCCGAGATTGAGTTAGGTCTGAGTTTTGAGGGAGAAGGCAATCTGTTTGTAACGAAGTCTAAGGCCGGTGGTAATTTAAAGGTAAAACTGATAGTCAAGCCCAAGGAGTAAGTATAAATGACTTCAGATTTCTGGGATTCAGTGGTTTTAATTACCAGTCAGGATGAGGACGAATATGGCTTTGGGACGGGATTTGTTATTTACCGGGACTTCAATAGCACCTACCTGCTGACTTGCGCCCATGTGGTTAGAGATGTAGGAGGGCCAGAGCAGGTCAAGGTAGCTGGAATTCCGGCAAGAGCGATCGCTTCTGGCACGCCAGAGGGTTTTGATTTAGCAGTCTTGCGAGTTGAGGGATTGTTGGACAAACCCCTATTAAAGCTGTCTGGAGCGGGGCAACCGGGGAGTCGCTGGATCGTTCCCGGTTTTTACTCCAACGATCGGACAAAGACAAAGAGGTTAGTCAGTCTGGAGGGAGAGCTAGGCAGTTCAGGGCCGATACAGGAGGGAGGAGCGCGGGCTAATGCTTGGGATTTGAAAATTGACGATGGCAGCGACCATTTCTTACAACCAGGTTATAGCGGTTCCCCGGCCATTGACCGAGCGAGCGGGCGGGTCTTTGGCGTAGTTATCCAGCGACAAGACAACGGTAAAAGGGGATTGGCAATTTCTTTAGAAGCCCTGCCAAAGATTTGGCCGCAAATGCCAGCGGAGTTATGGGAGGAAACGAATATGGTGAGAACAAGGTTAGAAACCAGAACCGCGCCCAAGGCTAGCCCTATTGAGGTTTTCTTTTCTTATGCGGACAAGGACTTAGATATGCAGAAAGAACTAGAAGATCACCTGAGTATTTTGAGGCGGAGCAATGCAATATCAATCTCGAATAGGCGGGCGATTGGAGCGGGGAAGGAATGGCAAGGCGAGATTGATAAGCATCTTAATGAGGCCAGTATAATTTTGCTACTCGTCAGTCCTGACTTTCTGGCGTCTGATTATTGCTGGGATGTTGAGGTTATGCGAGCGATGAAACGACATAAATCTGGAGAAGCCCGGGTTATCCCAGTTCTACTGCGCCCAATTGAGGATTGGAGAGGAGTGCCATTTTCTATGCTTCAACCCTTACCCTTGAATTCCCGACCAGTAACCCAGTGGGGCAACCGAGATGAAGCTTTTGCGAGTATTGCTCAAGGGATCCGGACGGTGGTAGAGGAACTTACTCAGGTTGCTTAGATGCACCAGCCCTGTCTGTGGTACTGCGCCAGTAAGACTGGGTAGCTATTGGGGATTGGGAATACAGCGAACTTTGAAAGCTGCGTTATAGTGCTAGATTAAGAGTGAAAAAGTTTTAGATGTTATACAACAAATCAGTTGATGTCTTCTGCTGCTGGTCTGAATCAGACAAAGATGAAAAAATGTACAAAGCTCTAAGAGGTCATCTAAAGACATTAGAGCAAGATCTAGTTATTAATGTCAAGGACTATAGCCAAATTACGGGCGGAGAAGTTCGTGACAACAAGATTGAAGATTATTTGAGGCAAGCAAATATAATATTACTGATAATTACCAGAGATTTTATAGCGGATTTTACAGGAAAGAATTTATGGGAATTCGAGGTTAAGCTAGCAATGAAAAGACACCGAGATGGAAGAGCTAGTGTCATTCCCATTCTTCTCGAATCATGTCATTGGCAATGTCAATCTATCAAGAACCTTGAACCTTTACCTTGGAACGGCCAAGCAGTAACGAGTACAAGTTGGGAAAACAAACAAGATGAGGCATTCCTTAATATTGTCATAGGAATAGAAACAGTCGTTAAAAAAACCTTAACAATATTAGAATTACAGAATAAGTCAAGACTAGACTTACAGAAATTAAGCTTTAATTTAAAAACATTAAATGAAAAGACATTTAACAATTTAATATTGCAAATCGACGCTCTCCAAAAAGAGAGCGCTAAGACGAAAAGGGAACGCGATCATTTAAAGAACGAAGTAGATTATAAGACAAGCATAGTTACAGCATTAGAGGATAAGCTTAAAAACAAGGAGCAAGAATCCTTGAAATACCGTCGTTGGCTTAAGTATCTAATGGTAGCAGTGGTTTTGTTGCCTTGGGTAATAATTGTGACACCAGGTGTGCTTTTTCCGCACCTGAGAGAGGGCATATCGCCTCAGTCTTCAAAACCTGTAACTCAGCATCCAACCCCTCCTGTAACCCCACCAGCGCTGGGCGATGGTTCTAAAAAGGCAGAAGAGCCCCCACAAGCGGTCTCTCCCGAAGTATCAGCTACGACTGTATTGCCCTCGAAAGGTCAAGATGTGATTAATCGTCGCAACAAGTTGGGTCTAAATAAAAATTTTTTTAACCAACTTGTAAACGAGGTATTTTGTCCGCAACATCCCGAACTATCGACTGGTAAAAATGGCGATTGTAACATCGAGGAAAAGGCAGAGCCCCAGAGGAAGAGGGCACTGAATGACGAATGGAGTATCGTGGCTATGCAAATTATCGAGAAGCTGGAAACGCTCAGTCCGAATGCTCGTCAAGGAATGACAACTGACCGAGGCTCCAAGAACTTTCGCGCTCAGCTTAGTGGTGAACTTCTTAAGCTTCACCTTAGTCAGAAATCTCTGGAAGATTTGACTGATGCAAGGTTTTGTTATCTTTTTGCTAATTTATTAGCTAAAGCTAATAAAGAATGCATTCTAACCAGAAAATCAGATTTTGCTACAGTCTGGTACGCGATCGCTGAGGATAGGTTGCGCCAACTACAAGACCCAAGCGAAGGCATACTAACAAACATTAAGCCTGCACCTCCAGAGCCTAAAAAGAATAATGAGCCCGAACCATTGCCTACAGTGACTAATTTTGACGAGGTATTTTCAGGAAGACTAAAACCTGGCCAAGGAAAGGTATATATCGCCTACTTTGAAGAAGGCGTTGAGCTTAACGTAGAACTGAAGACGGACAGCGACTCGCTTAAAATGTCGATTTACGACCCCAAGAGTACAACTTTGCTCCGAAGATCCTTAGAAAAAGATTGGCAAGAAAAATTAAAAATTTCGGGATATTATGAAATAGTTATTGTGTCCTCTGATATAGAAAAGGAGGTTTCGTATGAGCTTGTAGTTGAGGCCGAAATGGAACCAATTTATCTTGACGACAGCCCACAGACGCCAGAAGAAGCGGTAAAAGAATACTTTTTGAACCTAAAAAATGGGGACTATGACAAGGCTTGGGAAAGGCTATCTGACAAAGCACGAAAACACAAAAATTCGGGAGCAAAATTTAGCCTATATCAAAAATTTTGGAGGGATACGGTGAAGGAATTTGAAGTTTTAGAAATAAGAAGTATAGACCAAGGTAATGATATGATAGAAACAACGGTAATTGTCGAATGGTATTTTATTAGGAAATCGGATGGACAAAGAATTCCACAAAATGATACTTGGGCTTTGCAGCGAAATCATTCTGACAAAAATTGGATTATAGTTGACCTCGAATTAGAACCTAAGGATAAGGATAATAAATAGTCTTTTATAAAAAAAATAGCTTACGTCAATTTTGTCATTCTCGGCATGAGGGACTTGCGATTAGGGCAGTTTGCAAAAAAAAGGCCGATCTGGTTCTCGCCCTAATTCTTCGCAAAACTCTAGGTAATCGTCAACGGAATTTTGGAATTCCTGACGAGCTTCTGCAACCGTTTTGCCCTGAAATGTCACTACGTCATTAATGTTCAGGACTCGGCCAAACAGCATCTCTGCTTCTACATCAACCTCAACTTGACCCGTGTAATCTTTGTAAACAAACATAGCCAATTTATTTTTTTTTTGTGTTGCGATCTATATATATAGTGTTTCTCAAATTGATATGAGGCTTTGTGGGCGAAGCATCCCATTACGGGGGTTACCGTTCTGCGGCCGAGATTGTCTTGGGGATGCTGTCGCCCCTACGCTTCGTTCGTTAGACTTAGGTTAATTCTGGGAATAAAAGTAAACGTATATATAAAATTTGAAAAAATAGCGATCGCATCTGGGAGCAATTCGGTATAAAGCTGCACTATTGCCTGCATATTTATACCGAATTGCTCTAAGTCTATGTAGCTTCTCCATCAGAGCGATCGCCATTAGACCCATTAGACTTTTCCCGAGCCGCTTGCAACACCAGCTCGACATCCACCTCTAAAGCCTTGGCTATCTGTTCCACGCTCAAACCAGTTGCCAAGAACCCTGGCACCGATTCGAGCTTGCCTTCGAGCTTGCCTTCGAGCTTGCCTTCGAGCTTGCCTTCGAGCTTGCCTTCGAGCTTGCCTTCGAGCTTGCCTTCTTGCTTAGCTTCCTCGGCCACCTCTCGAAAGTAGCGGGTTTTTTTCAAATCCTCTAACCCAAACATAGCTTCTATCTCCTCTCGGCTTAAATTTGGTAATTTATAGACCATGATGGTCTCTATCAATTCGACTACCTTTTGCTTTAGCGCCTCATCCGATAGTTCAGAGCGCGCCTTAGAGATGAGTTTTCCTGCTTGCTCCCGAGCTGTCTCCTCATCTTCCACTACTAATTTTACCATGCCCAAACCCAGGGAGCTATAGCTTTGGCCCCCTAGCTCGTCCAAATAAATTTTATGTAGGGGCGGGTTTTTATCTAACCACCGATATTGCTTCGGTACTCCCGGATCCATACTTCGCTTGGCAAAGATGGCAATGGCTTCCCAGTCATTTGTTGGCTGATACTGACCCAAGTAGAGGAAGATTTCCGTAAACAAGCGCCAATAAAAATCTGCCCTTGCTTGGAACTGTACCTCGGTGAAGTAAATCGGCAGCTTTGAGGCTCCTTTGCCTTTGGGCTCGCTGACTCCATCAAAGCGCCGAGCCAATTCTTTGACTTCTCGCGAGGAGAACTGATATTGCTTCCCTAGGGATGCGGACTTGCCTATCAGCTCGAACAACAGGCCGGGGAAAATTTGAAAGACCCTATAAAATATTGTGTCGGTTCTCACCTGCAATCCTGAATTTTATTGATATTGCTGATTATAACATGAATATAGTTAAGTCTAATTAAATTTAAAGCTAAGAACGCGGTTTTAGAAAAATACTGTTCTTAGCTCTAGATTTTTAATAAACATGAATTGCTAGAGCGTCGGTACAGTATTGGACTACTCTTGTTCGTAGGGGCGTTAGCGCAGCGTGCCCGTTGGCGTAGCCTGCCCGGAGGGCATAGGGCATATGGCATTCGCCCCATTCGCCCCTACAGAGTCTTCCCTAACTGCCTCAAAGCCAGGAGCGCCGCACCGTAGGCGGGTTCGTGGCGGGGCCAGATGACCCGAGCGGAAGGTGCGATCGCCTCCATAGCCGCCACAAAGCGATCGCGCATACCAGCCACACCCCTCCAAGCGCCTCCTGCAGTCACAACATCGAATGTTTCCTCCGGCAAAAACAACTCCCCCATCACCGCCCGCCCTGCCAAAACCAGCTCCTCGGCGGCTCTATCAATAATTGCGATCGCCACCGCATCCCCGGCGGCCGCCGCCGCATCGACCACCGGAGCCAAAGCAGCAATATCCTTAACTCCCCAGCCCCTGCGGTAAACTGCTGACACCAAATCTTCCATCCGCTCCAGACCCAAATGGGAAATTAACTTATCTCCGAGAATACTCTGGCGATCGCGACCGTCATAAGAGCGGGCCGCAGCTCGCAAGCCCTGGACCGCGATATCGTAGCTGCTCCCTTCATCTCCCAACAGATAGCCCCAGCCCCCAGCTCGCTTTATTGCTCCTTGGCGGTTTTGCCCGTAGGCGATCGAGCCCGTTCCGGAAATAACCGCAACGCCCACGGAACTGCCCGTCCCACCGGCTAGGAGTATTGCGCAATCATTGCCAACAAATATTCCTTCTGGTTCGATCGCCCAATCCACAAGCGCCAAATCCGGGGATAAATTGCCTTCAGAATGCAGCCTTTCTACCCAGCTTCTAAGCAAATCTAAATCTTCCTCTCGTCCGGCACCGGCCAATCCCAAACCGATCGCCCTTATTTTCCCCTCTATTTTATTATCGTATAGTCTTCCGGCTTCCTTTGCTGAATCTAGAGCCCGAGCGATCGCCGAGCGAATCGAATTGTAAGCGGGCTCGACACCCAAGCTCTGATAGTTAGAAGGTCCTGCCTCTCCGCGCCCTTTAACTTCGCCGCTAAAATCCATCAGCAAGCAAACTGTTTTCGTCCCGCCTCCATCCACTCCTAAGACGTAGCCCATATCGATAAACACAAAACTAAAAAATTACTTTTTGTAGCAAACCTCTCCGCAAGTCCACAGAGAATTTTGACTCTCCACCCGGATTTTTGGCCGTAGCATACCTTCAAGCGCTAACCTGGTAAGGGTGGGGTATTTAACCCCTCGGCTGGCAATGGGCCAGACAATTTAACCTCCCAGAGCTTCTTAAGTATGTTGCAATCTTACTTGGACGAGAATAACGGCCACAAATCGTTTGAATTACCGGGAGCCAGGCCCCATTACACCCCCGATCGCCCCGGTCGAGTCGAGCATATCTTCCTGGATATCGCTCTGGACATTCCCAACCAGAGCTATCAAGGCACCTGCAAGATTCGCCTGATGCCTATTCGCAATGGAGTCGATCGCCTGAGTCTGGACGCAGTAAACCAGACCATCAAACAAGTCGCAGTAGCAGGAATCCCGCAAGCTTTCGACTATGACGGGGAAAAACTGCTCGTCTCTCTGGCAGAACCGATGCAAGCGGGAAAAGAAATAACCGTTGCAATAGATTACGCCGTAGAAAAGCCGCAACGGGGCATCTACTTCATCGGCCCAGATAAGCATTATCCCAACAAACCCGTGCAAGTTTGGACCCAAGGAGAAGACGAAGATTCTCGCTTCTGGTTTCCCTGCTTCGACTATCCCGGCCAACTCGCCAGCTCGGAAATCCGGGTGCGAGTTCCCAAGCAATTTATCGCCATCTCCAACGGCGATCGCATTGCCACCGAAGCGGATGGAGACGAAAAAATCTACCACTGGCTGCAAAAAGAAGCACATCCCGCCTACCTGATAACCCTAGCAGTGGGAGAGTTTGCGGAAATTCGGGACTCTTGGCAAGGCAAACCCGTGACCTACTATGTGGAAAAAGGGCGGGAAGAAGACGCCATCCGCACTATGGGCAAAACTCCTCAGACGATTGAGTTTTTTAGCAAAATCTTTGGCTATCCCTATCCTTATGCTAAATACGCTCAAGTCTGCGTTAGCGATTTTATCTTTGGCGGCATGGAGAATAGCTCCACGACTCTGCTCACCGATCGCTGCTTGCTAGACAAGCGGGCTCTGCTGGATAGTTTGCGTTCCGAGACTTTAGTAGTTCACGAACTAGCGCACCAGTGGTTTGGCGACTTAGTAGCAATCAAGCATTGGTCTCATGCTTGGGTCAAAGAAGGGATGGCCACCTATGCCGAGGTACTCTGGCTCGATCGAGAATATAGCGCTGAAGATGCCGCCTACTATCGCCTGACCGATACTCGCAGTTATCTCAGCGAAGACAGCAGCCGCTATCGCCGTCCCGTGGTGACCCATGTCTATCGGGAAGCGATAGAACTATACGATTGCCATATTTACGAAAAAGGCGCTTGCGTTTATCACATGATTCGAGCCGAGTTAGGAGACGAATTATTTTTTCAGGCGATCGCCACATTTATTGAAGACAACGCTTGGAGTACGGTAGAGAGCATCGACCTACTGCGAGCAATAGAAAAAGCCACCGGGCGCAATCTACTATTTTTATTCGACCAATATGTTTATCGCGGGGGGCATCCAGACTATAAAGTTGCCTACTCCTGGGACAATGACAGTAACCTGGCCAAAATAACCATTACCCAAACCCAGGTGAAAAAGAACGATAATAATGGCACTAACCCCAACCAAGTGCTATTCGATCTAAAACTGCCTATTGCCTTTGGCTATCTTCACAAAGAAAAAAACAGCACGAAAAAAACAGTATCAAAGAAAAGTTTCGCAGTGCGAGTTTGCGATCGCGAGCAGAGTTTTTATTTTCCTTTGGAGTCGAAACCACAGTTTATTAGCTTTGACGAAGGGAATCACTACTTAAAAACCGCGACTTTAGAATATCCCCTGGCCGAACTGAAAGCTCAGTTGCAATACGACCCGGATCCCATTTCCCGCATCTACGCAGCGGAGGCTCTGGCGAAAAAAGGCGGCTTAGAAGCGCTCAAAGCCCTCGGAGCTGCTTTAGAAAACGAACCCTTCTGGGGCGTGCGGGTGGAAGTGGCGAAAAATCTAGGCAAAATTAAACTAGATCAAGGTTTTGATACTTTAGTTGCTGGCTTGCAGGACAAAGACGCAAGAGTGCGCCGCGCTACGGTGGAGGCTTTAGCCAAAGTTAAGACCGAGGAAAGCTATCGAGCCATTGAGCCTGTCATCAAAAATGGCGATCCGAGCTACCAAGTAGAGGCGGCCGCTGCCACGGCGATTGGAGGAATTGCCGCTGCTCTCCCGGAAGAAAGCTCTATCCAAGGGGAGGCGATCGCCCTGCTAAAATTTGTTCTGGAACAGCGTGCAGGTTGGAACGAAGTGGTGCGCGGCGGAGCAATCTCCGGTCTGAGCCAGCTAAAAACTTCGGCAAAAGCTCTTGGCATTATTATGGAATATACTGCTTTAGGGGTCCCTTCTGCCTTGCGCTTGGCTGCCATTCGTGCTTTAGGGCGGATTTCTGTGGGTCAAACTCCACCCCATCTAGAACAAATTCTGGAGCGATTGTCGGAGCTGTCTGGGGAAACTTTCTATTTGAGTCAAAAAGCAGTGGTTGGGGCATTGGGGCAAATGGAAACCCCGAAAGCGATCGCTATTCTCCAAACTTTAATGGAGCAAACTCCCGACGGTCGCGCCCGCCGCTCTGCAGAAGAAGCGATCGGCAAAGTCCAGAAGAAAGTCGGTTCCGACCGAGCAGTCAAACAACTGCGTCGCGAACTAGAGCAACTAAAAAAACAAAACCAAGAACTCAGAAGCCGACTGGAAAACCTAGAAGCCAAGTCGTGCAAATAGGGCATTGGGCATGTTCGCATTGGGCATGTTCGCATTCATAGCGGTCAGCGGTCAGCGGTCAGGCGATCGGCTAAAGGCACAGAGCTGGGGGCACAGAGCAAAGAGCTTTCTTGGGCATTGGGCATTGGGCAATGACCGCTATCGCTTGGGCATTAGGGCATTGGGCAGGGAGCATTTCACTTTTGTAACAGAGCAGCCCTACGGGCGAAGGTTTGTGTAGCCGCGCCAGGCTCTGTCTAGGAGCGGCAAGGGGCATTTGTAGGGGCGAATGGCGTTGCCCTCCCGGCGGGCAGGCAACGCCATTCGCCTCTACAAACCCTTTGTCCTATCAAAACTCAAAACTCTCAAGCGCTCGAACTCAAAACTCTCAAGCTAAGAACTTCCAAAAATAATAGGGTAATGGTTCGCTCCATTACCCATTGTCACCCCCAAAAAAGATTTTCATAAATTAGCCAAAGCGAAATTACTTAGCTGTAGCCTTCTGGCGCATTTTGCGCTTCATTAGGCCGAAGCCGACAGCACCTAGAGCAGCCATGCTAAAGGGTTCGGGGACTTCTTCGCTCGGGTTTCCCTCTAGGCCGATCGAGGATTTATTGAAGCTGAAGGCAATGGTATCGCTGCCGCCGAACTGGCTGACATTGTAACCCATACTTGCTAGCTCCTGTTCGGTGCGATAGGTAATCCCGCCTTCCCGTTGGCCGTAGGCGATAACATTATCGTTGAGATGCTCGCCGTAATAGATGTTATTGGGATCGACGTTTAAATCTCCGAGACTCGCGATTCCGCCATAAGAATTTTCTACCATGTTGTCGTGGCTGCTCAAGCTGTCGTAGCCGCTATTGTCGAGAGCTACGCTCTTGGTGCCGATGCCGCTATAGACCCCTGTATCGCCAACGCCGGAATCGTTAGTGCTAGCAAAGCGTACCCCGAATAGGTCTCCATCATCCCTGGCGTTCTCGAAGTTGACGCCATCCAAGTCAACGAACAGGTCGCCCCAACCTACGTTGCTATCGGCAGCCCCGCTAAAATAATGTCCCAGCAAGGGAGTATCGGCATTGACCGTTACCCAAATTTCGCTCTCAGTTTCCAGCACGGCCATGCCATAGATTTCATAGTCGCCGCCGACCCCGCCGACATGAGTGCCGTCGTTGAAGGAATCAATGGCATATTGCCAGCCATATGCATCCGCTTTATCGCTATCGACTACCAAACCAATGCCGTCGTTTAGACATTCTAGGAAAAGAGTGAAAGCCGTTCCGTTTTCGAGCATCTCGAAAGCTGCTGCTTGCTGGCCCGTTACAGCGATCGCTCCTACAGTAGCTACAGCGGTTCCTAGTAGAGTCTTCAGTGTTTTCATTTTTTTCTCCTTTACATCCCGTATTGACTTTCAGATTTTTTTGTTCTATCTAGCTCTATCACCCCAGGAGCAACATCCATCATTGGATCTCATCAAAAATAGCCAAAAGCCTTTTTCGTCCCTTACTTCAATGAGTATATTTGCTTGGCTCTCTCAGCTTTTATTAAGAATACCTTAGAGTATTTCAGTACGGTTTGTCTGGATTTTTAGAGGTATTTCACTGACTCTTTATAATAGCCGTCAGTTTTGTAAAGCTTTGACTAACACCTTTATTCGTTTCGATTATTAATTCGGTTCCATCTTTACTTTTTTTAAACTTTTGCGGATAAGTATTTTTTCTAAACTATACACTTATTACGATTTAATGCTGAAGAATATAATGCTAATAACTATCTTTAGTTTAGAATAACAGCAAGAAATGCACAACCGTATTTGTACTAAAAAATTATTTCTGAATGAGTCCGTGCTTTCTTTAGTATGGCTAGCATATTCAGCCGCCACAAACACTTAATTTTTACTTTGCTCGGCGAATCCAACCCAAACCAAAGAGTGCTAATCCAGGTAGGCTACAAGCCAGTTATGGGCGTATTAGCCGCGATCGCCACCCAGATTTCCTCCTCAGTTTCCCGCACCGCCATACCGTATATTTCAGATTCAGTGCCGCCGACGGTTTCACCTCTAACTCCCTGTCGGCTACTTATATCAAATCCGGTTAAACAGTCACAGTTTGTAGGGGTTCCCCGTGCCCGCCCCGGCCGCCTCAAACGCTCCCGGGGCGGA
>JAAHFN010000031.1:5658-104050 GCA_010672965.1 Oscillatoria sp. SIO1A7 | reverse complement strand
TCTCATTTTGGACAGGAACAATGTTAACTTTTTTGAATTATTTTGTTAACTTTTTGAAAGCGATAGATTCAAATCAAGACTGTGTAAGGGTTTGACATTGTAAAGAAAGATGTGAGTAAGGCATAGCTCCTGAGGTCCGGGGCGCGGCCATAGCGAGAGGCCCCACGGCAGTTTACCGGGTAGCCGTCCCAGGAACAGCCGCGCGCCAACCTGCGATTATTATTGCTGTTACTTGCAACCCGAGCGCTGCCATCTGTCGGCGCGCCTTGGTAATTGCCATGCCAAGTATCTTCGCACCATTCCCAGACATTACCGTGCATATCGTAGAGCCCAAAAGCGTTGGGCGGAAAGCTCCCAACTGGAGTTGTCTTTTCTCGATATTTACCTTTGGGCTCTTTCGCATAGGTAGATGTGCCCCTGTAGTTAGCCAAGTCTGAGGTAATCGTCTCGCCAAAATGGAATGGCGTCGTCGTTCCGGCGCGGCAGGCATATTCCCACTCAGCCTCGCTGGGCAGGCGATAGGCTCGGTCTGTCTTTTGACTCAGCTTTTCGCAAAACTTTTTTACATCATACCACGAAACCTTCTCAACCGGCAGATTTTCGCCTTTAAAATAGGAAGGACTATTGCCCATTATTGCCTGCCACTGAGCCTGGGTTACTTGATACCTGCTCATAAAGAAATCCGGCACCGTCACCCGATGCTGCGGTCTTTCACTATCGCGTCCCTCCCCATCCGGCGAGCCCATCATAAAGCTGCCGCCGGGAATAAAAACCATTTCTAGCATAACCCCATTACCCAGGTCTTCAGTAAAAAATTCGGCACTGCGGCGCTCGCTATCTATCTCTTGGCCTCGGTCATTTACCGTTACTACTTGAAAACTAAAGGTTGACAGGGTATTGGATTTGTTCTTTGGCTCGGGAGTTTCCCTAGAACTTGGCTCGGGAGTTTCCCTGGAACTTGGCTCGGGAGTTGGTTCAATAGCAACTGGCTGAGGCTCGCCCGAGTCGCCCGAGCGTAATTTTTCCCAAGCAGATGCCCCAGCCACAGCAGCGATCGCCGTAAAACTCGCAAGGGCAATAAAACTTCTTCGATTCGGCGCAAGCTGATTGCTCGAAACTGTAGGGATCGAACCCGCAAGCTGATTTCTCGACACTGTAGGGATCGAACCCGCAAGCTGATTTCTCGACACTGTAGGGGGCACGGGTTGGACCGCTGGCGGAGGTGGCGGCGATACTGGTGGCGGCGGTAGTGGCGGCGGATAAAGCTTTGACTTAATTCGCGCCAAAGTTTGTAAAATTTCCCCAGTATCTTTGGGACGGTCATCTGCCTTGTGGTGCATCAAGCGATCTATAAAATCGGCCAACTGGGGAGATAGGTCGGGAGCATAGGGACGCCACTTGAAAGTACCTTGGCCGGCATGGTACATATCCGTCGGTTGTTTGCCAGTTAACAAATAGAGAAATGTAGTGCCGAGAGCGTAAAAATCCGATTGCGGCACGGCGCATCCTTTTTCTTGCTCGGGAGCAGAATAACCCGGACTATGAATTCCGGTAATTACCCCCCCTTGCGCCAAAACCGAGCGAGTGATTCTCCTGACCGCGCCAAAGTCAATCAAGACTAACTGGCCGTCGGGCTTAATAATAATATTGCTGGGTTTGATGTCCCGGTGGAAAAACTGCTGGCCGTGAATGGCGTGGAGAATCTCGGCTAATTGCTACAGCCATTCTAAAGCGGTTTTTTGAGATATCGGGCGGTTATCGGACTTGTCCTGATGGTTTTCCAAATCGTCGCCGAAAATTTTTTCCATAACCAAGCAATACAAAGGCTCTTGGCTATTTTTGGGATAGAAAAGGAAATAATCTTTTCGCCGAGGTATGCCCGGATGCTGGAGTTCCTGCAATACCTCCGCTTCTCGCTTAAAAAGTTTCACCGCTATGGCGCTGTTATCGATTAAAACTTTGAGAACGTAAGCGTTGCTGTTCTCGATAACTTCATAGGTTTTGCCAAATCCGCCTTTCTCGCTAATTGGGCGAACCACCCGATAGCGTCCGTCCAAGAGCAGACCGGAACCGCAATAGTTGCAAAAATTAGTGTTATCTGGATTTTCGCGGAGACATTTGGGATTAATGCAGAGGCTCATGGCGAATTAGGGAATTGGGAATTGGGAATTGGGAATTGGGAATTGGGAATTGGAGCCGTGCCGTCCTTATAATTATAGATGCGCAGGCGTGCCGTCCTGAGCCGGTCGTTGGATCGCGCTACGGGGATTTTGGCGTGCAGGCGGGACGCTCGTCCTGAGCCGGTCGTTGGACCGCGCTACGGGAATTTTGGCGCGCAGGCTGGACGCCCGCGCTACAGGGCCCGCGCTACGTCAATTATACGAGCATCGCCATCTAACGGTCGAGGAATATGCTATTGCCTCTTGCCTCTTGCCTATTCCAAAGCCAGATATTAGACCTCTTGCAGGCATGACGGTAAAATCCCCCCAACCCCCCTTGGAAAGCTTGGAAAGAGGGGTCCTTCGACTTCGCTCAAGACAGGCTTTTTGGATTTATGCAAAAGCTCGAAACAATCTAAAAATGACTTATGACTCAAGCCCAGACCGCAACAAAACAGGTCGCAACAAAACTATACAGCTTTGATGAGTTTATAAGCTGGTATCCCCAAAACTCGGAAATCAGATACGAACTGCACGATGGAGTAATTGTCGCAATGCCCAAGCCCAAGGGAAAACATTCCAATCTAACAGGCGGTCTTATCGAGCAGCTATTGATAACCATCAGACAGATGGGCAAAGGCGGCATTTGGACTATTCCTAGGGAATCGATTGTTAAGCCCAAGCGCGAAAGCTCCGGTTACGAACCGGATATCATCGTTTTGAACCAAGAATTTATTGAGGCCGAACCCCGCTGGGAAAGCCAGTCTATTATTCAAAATCCCGATTCGGTCAAGTTAATTGTCGAAGTTGTCTCGACTAATTGGCGCGACGATTATTATAATAAATTTCGAGACTATGAGGAGATGGGCATCCAGGAATATTGGATTGTCGATTATGCGGCGTTAGGGGGGAGAAAGTTTATCGGCGACCCCAAGCAACCCACAATTTTTGTTTGTAATTTGGTTGACGGAGAGTATCAGATGAATCCATTTACGGAAAACGATCCAATTGTTTCCCCCACCTTTCCTCAGTTTGACTTGTCCGCTGGGCAGGTTTTCGCTTTGTAGGAAAAGCGCAGGCGAGGCGCGAAGCGCTACGGCGTTAGGCGCGCAGGCGAGACGCCCGCGCTACGGAGGTTTTGGCGTTAGGCCCAGGCGAGACGCCCGCGCTACGGGGGTTTTGGCGTTTTTTGTATGGGCATTTAAACGGATTTGGTCTTAATCTATCCTTCTCTCTGTTTCTCCATCTAAAAACTCTTTATACCAATCAATGGTGCGGCGCAATCCTTCGTCTAGGGAGAACAAAGGACGCCAATCGAGCATAGTTCTCGCTTTGGTTGCGCTTAAGGATTGATGGCGAATTTCATTGCTGGCTTGAGAAAGGATATCTGGCTTTAGGCTAGAACCCATCAGGGTTAAAATGCGATTGACTAATTCCAGAACAGTTACTTGGATTTCGTTAGAAAAATTAAACGCTTGACCGCTGAGATTCTCGGGGTCAAGTGCGAGCTTTTCTGCGAGAAGAGTGTAGGCGGCGGCACCATCTTCTACATAAAAATAATCTCGCACATACTGCCCGTCAGAGCGAATAATAGGGGGCTGACCTCGCAAAACCGAGCGGATAGTTCCCGGAACGATACGGTTCCAATTCAAATCGCCACCACCGTAGAAGTTACCACAACGGGTAATCGCTACCGGCGAGCCGTAAGTTTGGGCATAGGTTTGGGCGATCGCATCGGCACAAGATTTGCTAACGTCATACGGATGCCTTCCCAACAGAGGCGTCTCTTCATTATATGGAAGTTCCTTGGCTTCTCCATAAGCTTTATCCGAAGAAGCCAGAATAATTTGTTTGACAGATGGGCTATGTCGGCAGGCTTCTAGGAGACACCAAGTACCAGCGATATTGCTCTCGAAAGTGGAGATAGGGTTGCGGTTGGCAACTCCAACAATAGTCTGTGCGGCCAGATGAATCACAGTATCTATTTCATATTCTCCTAATATTCTTTCTAGGAGCGCGCGATCGCGAACGTCCCCGCGCACGATTTTGACATTTTCCAGAAACTGGTTGCGGACTAAAAGGCTTTGTGGCACCCAATCCCTCACCAGACATACGACATCAGCGCCCGATGAGAGTAGTTGTCGGACGAGCCATCCGCCCACTAAGCCAGTAGCTCCCGTAATAAAAGTAGGTCGGTCTTGCCAGAATTTTAATCCCATAATTTCCAAGGTGGGTTGCCACTTTGCCAGAGACTTTCTAACCTTCGCAGATCGCGCAAGGTGTCCATACATTGCCAGAAATCCGGGTGCCGGTAGGCTCCTAGCTGCCCATCTAATGCCAGCCGTTCCAATCCGTCCGCTTCCAAGCTGGTATTGTCCCCCTCTAGATAGTCAAAAAAACCGGGTTCAAACACCAAGAATCCGCCATTAATCCACCCTTCTCCAGACTGGGGTTTTTCTGTAAATCGACCTACTAAATCGCCGTTAATGATAAGACCTCCAAAACGGGCTGGCGGACGAACGGCGGTTAAGGTTGCCAGTTTGCCGTGGGAGCTATGGAACTCCAGTAAATCCTGGAGATTGACATTGCTCACCCCATCGCCATAGGTTACCATAAAGGTTTCGTTTTTTAACCAGGGCATCAGGCGCTTGATGCGACCGCCAGTGAGGGTCTGCAGCCCCGTATCCATCAGATGAACGACCCAATCCTCGCTTTTTTGGTTATCCACTTGGACGCCACCGTCACTTAAATTAACGGTTATGTTCCCATTCAGGGCGTAGTAGTTCAAGAAATAACGCTTGATTACTTCGCCCTTGTAGCCCAAAGCGATAAAGAATTCTTTGAAGCCGTAATGGGCATAATGTTTCATAATGTGCCAAAGAATTGGTCTCCCGCCTATTTCGACCATTGGCTTTGGTTTCACTTCGGTTTCTTCGGCTAGGCGCGTGCCGAAACCGCCAGCAAGAATGACTATTCTCATTAAACTAATAGGGCATGGGGCATGGGGTAATTATAATAGTTTTGAGTTTTAAGTTTTGAGTTTTAAGTTGCAATTATTTAACAGGAGTTACGCATTACCTCTATATGTGTAGGGGCGAGAGCGCGCTCTCGCCCCTACATTTAGTGTTGGATTTCCACGCTCTGCGTAAGTCCTATTTAATTTAAAACTTAAAACTCAAAACTTAAAACTTAAAACTTTTCCCTATTCGCCCACTTTATCCAGATATACATTGATGTCCTCGACGAGCTGGGTGAGCTGGGCTTCGCTGGTGATGCGAATGCGATCGTCTCGGACTGTAACCAAAACTTTGGCGGCAAAGGGGGTGGGGTAAATGTTGGGATTGCAGAAAATCTCTAGGAAAATATCGCCAGCATAGCGATATTCCATAGTTTTTTGAGGAGTGGGCCTAGCACCTCTACCGGGGGTTTTTGCGGCTTTGGTTGCTGCGGCTTTGAAGGTCTGCATTAATTGGTCGATCGCCTCTTTTAATTCCCTTGCTGCGTTAGGCGTAAACTGAAAACGAACCGAACCTTCGACAAGATTGAGGATGAATTGGTTTTCGGACATGAACGTCTATTTTTATACCGAGCTACTTTATAT
The DNA here is from genome assembly GCA_010672965.1 of Oscillatoria sp. SIO1A7. GTDB lineage: Bacteria > Cyanobacteriota > Cyanobacteriia > Cyanobacteriales > Laspinemataceae > SIO1A7. The sequence continues at coordinate 98,290 of JAAHFN010000031.1, read as the reverse complement.
TACTAGGGATTGAGCGCGATCGCTCGTCCTAACTACGCTCGTCCTAACCGCGATCGCCCTAAGAGTTAGGGAGCGATCGCCCCGGCGGCAAGAAGCATTTCATAGCGAGGGTTTGTTGTGGCTACAGATAACCGCTTACGAGTTCGCCAGGTTTTGCTAATAACTTTGGCCCTAAATTTGCTGGTGATGGCCATCAAAGCAGGGGTGGGACTCTTGACCAACTCCCTGAGCTTTAGCGTTTCTCAAATAAGTGTAATGCGGGAAACATAGGAGAATGTAGGGGCGACAGCATCCCTTCGATAATCTCGGCTGTAGGAAGGAGCCTCCGTATTGGGATGCTTCCTACAGGCAATCTCACATCAAGAGCGAGAAATGCTATTGCTAGCAGATGCCTTGCACAGCATTACCGATAGCGCCAATAACGTCTTGGGGCTAGTTGCCAGTAATTTAGCCCGACCGGAGCCGGACCGGCAGCACCCCTACGGACACCATTTGACGCTCTCGGAGCCTTGGGGATTGCGGTATTCTTGGCGATCGCCTGTTTTGAAATCCTCCAAGGTGCGATAGAAAGAATTCTCAGCCCGGAAAACAAAGCGATCGAGATATCCCTGCCCCAGATTGGCTTGCTGCTGCTGGTGCTGGGAGTCAATATTTTCGTCGCCCTTTACGAGGGCCACGTCGGTCGGCATCTGGGCAGCAGTATTCTCATCGCAGATGCGAAACATACGACAAGCGATATCTGGGTAACCGTCCTGGTTATTGTTGGCTTGACTGGCGTTTGGCTGGGAGCTGCCCTGAACTTGCCCCAATTGCAATGGCTGGATGTATTGCTGTCCTTCCCAGTGGCGCTTTTAGTGTTTCGCAGCGGTTATGAAGTTGTCAAAGAAAATTTGCCTTGGCTGGTGGATGAAATGGCAGTAGCTCCCGAGGAGATTCGCAATATTACCCTGCAAGTTCCCGGCGTCCTCAACTGTCACGATATCGCTTCCCGTGGGGTCGTGGGACGACAGGCTTTTATCGAGATGCATATTGTTGTAGATGCTCCCGATGTGGCAACCGCCCACAAAATTACTGAAGAAATAGAGGCGCGCCTGGAAGCAAGGTTTTCTCTCGTGCGTATTTCAATTCATATTGAGCCTCCGGGCTATCAGTCCGATCGCATTACCTACGATTGAATTATAGCAGTAAGCAGTCAGCGGTCAGCGGTCAGCCCTTCGACTTCGCTCAGGACATGCTTTTAGCGCGAGCAAGACAGTTCCTAGCTTTGACGAAGTATTATCAAACATTTTAATGCCTTTTAAAAATAGCAATAAGCGATCGCTCTCCTGTGCTAAGGTAAAAAGGCACTGTCTATTACAGAACGGCGTTTTGCTAAATATCGGAGGAAAATAATCGTGAAAACAGACACGATATTCTCCCAATTTTTTCGGGAGTTTCCCCGCTTTTTCTTTGAAGTAATTGGCCGCAAGGAAGCTCCGGTCGATGCTTACGAGTTTGTGGCACCGGAAATAAAGCAGCGGTCTTTCCGCCTGGATGGCTTGTTTGCCACCCAAGAAGGATTCGAGGAAGAGCCCCTATATTTCTTGGAAGCCCAATTTTACAAAGAGGAAGGCTTCATAGCGAGGCTATTTGCTTCTATCTTCCTATACTTCGAGCAGTACAATCCGCCCAACCCAAACTGGATGGCGATCGTTATCTACGGCCGCCGCTCTTATGAAGTTGAGCCCCCAGAACGATATAGCGCCTTAGTAGAGCGTCACCTACTGCGCATTTACTTAGACGAATTAGAGGACGACCCAAAAGAATCTTTTGGGGTAGCCATTGCCAAGTTAATCGTAGAAAGGAAAACCCGCTCCGTAGCAAAAGCCAAGGAGCTGATTGGTCGAGCCAAACGAGAACTGCCTGCTGCTGCCGTCCAGCAACAAATGATAGAATTCATAGCAGCCATCGTGATTTATAAATTTTCAAAACTGAGTCGGGAGGAAATAGAAGCGATGCTGGAATTAAGCGAATTCAAGCAAACCAGGGTTTATCAAGAAGCTCATGCGGAAGGTCGGCTAGAGGGCCTTGAACAAGGACTAGCACGCGGGGTAAAGCAAGGTATCAAACAAGGTATCGAACAAGGTATCGAACAAGGGGAACTCAATGCCAAGTTAAACATGATACCGTTGCTACAAGAGTTGGGATTGAGCCTGGAGCAAATTGCCTCTCGCTTGGGGCTACAGCTAGAAACAGTCAGAGAAGCTGCCCGGAATCAGTCTAACTGAGAAATAGCTTTTTTGTCTTTTCCTGGCGCTCTTTTGTTGGTCGCTCCTAGCCCTAAGATTGGGGGCTTATTCGGGCAAAGACTGCGATCGCCAGGAAAGGGCATCTGTTGCCGTGGAAGAAAAAAAGCGATCGCTCTCCCAGCCCCGCTTGCCCATAGCATTAAGTCATGTTATTTCAAAAAATTTGTAACCCCCCGTAGGACGGGCGTCCCGCCTGTCCGAAGCGCCCGGTAAGGACAGGCGGGACGCCCGTCCTACGGGAGAATTGTTTTTTTAGGGCAATTACAGCGTTTCTCAAATAAGTGTAATAAAGGAAACGTAGGGGCGACAGCATCGCGAGCGACTATCTCGGCTGTGGAACGGCAATTCCGGTATTGGGATGCTTCGCCCCAGACACCTCACATCAATTTGAGAAAGGCTATAAACGGATTTGATATAATTTTATTTGTTAGGTGAAGTAAAGACGCGATCGCCACCGGCAGTTTTAGCTCGATCCAGGGCAAAATCTGCAGCGCGATAGAGAGACTGAGAATCCGTGCCATCCTCGGGATACTGAGCGACTCCAGCGCTAAAAGTCACCGTAAATTCTGACTCTGCATCGCCAAATTGCTGCTGGCGCAGAGTTTCTTGTAAGCTCAAAAGCCTTTTGGCACCCTCGTCCTTAGTCATTCCATACATAAAGACTACAAACTCGTCCCCGCCCCAGCGAGCTACCATATCTTCGCTGCAAAAAGAAATCGTCAAAAGCCTGCCAAACCGGCGCAATACTGCATCTCCAGTGTCGTGACTGTATTTGTCGTTGACTGCCTTAAGACTATCTAAATCTAGAATGGCGAAGCATAGGGGTTGTTTCGCTTTGCTGGCTAACTCTAGAAATCGGCTCAATTCTTGGCTTGACTTGTGGCGATTGGCAACCCCGGTCAGGGCATCTGTTTCTGCCTTGGCACGCAACAGTTGCGATCGCTCTAATCTATTCAAAACTCTAACCACCAGATCGGGTCCGGTTATTGGCTTACTCGCATAGTCATCGGCTCCCGCTGCAAAAACGCGATGGATGGTTTCGGCATCGGTACGAGCGGTTAAAAATATCGTTGGCAAACCCGAGAAACGGGGGTCGTTGCGCACTATTTGGCACAAAGAAATTCCATCTATTTTAGGCATTTCTACATCCAGAATTAGCAAATCGGGTCTGGTGGCTTCCAGAGTTTCCCAAAATTTTTCTGGGTCTGATAGGGCGATTGACTTTAGTCCCCAAGGTTCGAGCAGATTTTGCACGGCAAACAAGGAAGCAGGATCGTCATCGACCACCATAACCCTAGCGGTCTTTGTCTCCGCTCTTTGCAGTACCTGAAGAACAGTCTCGATCGCCTTTTCTTCGCTGACGGGCTTTTGTAAAAAAGCACGCCCTCCCAGCTTGGCTACCTCCAACCTGTCCTGGACGTTACCGGCCGCCGTCAAAACCAGAACCGGCACTGGGGGAATTCGGTTAGTCAGTTCTGCCAGCAGCGCGAAACCATCTTCCTTGGAACCGGAAAAAGAAAGATCTAATAAAACAACTTGGGGCGATTTTGTAGCGATCGCTTCCCTAACTTCTTCTTGATTTTTTGCCAGGGAACATAGCATTCCCATTCGCCGCGCCGACCGCATCAGTCTTTCCGCCAGTTCTCGCTCGGCATCTACAATCAACAACTCGGGAAGTTTTTGCAGACAATCGCTTTCCTTGCAAGAGATAGGCTCTATTGCAATTGCTGTTTTTCCCAAGTATTCTTGGTAATCTTCCCCTACTGTCGCCAAGCGATCGCCCCTTTCCCGAGCATAAGATTCCAGCTCTTGCAGGGTAACAGGGCTGGCAGTCGGCCGGTCTAGGGGTTCTCGATCTTCCCCCTGCCACTTATAGGACAAGGAGCTACTGGACAACTGCTGAGAACCAAACTCTCCGTTCAGATTCAGTTCTTTCATCAAATTATCGACTAATTCATTTAGTATTGCTCCTATATCCTGGAACTCGTTATTTTGCATTTGGTCTAAATACTTTTGCAAAATATTCTCAATTTGTTTAGCAATTTCAGAACCATTAGCAAATCCGAAAATGCCCAAAGATCCAGCCAACTTATGGGCAGTTTTCAGGGCGTCTTGACATTCTTCTTGGTTTAAATAACCTTCGATCGATCGCCGAGATGCTTCTGCTAGGGTGGCGACGCGATCGCTAATGCGGCCTTTGAAACGCTCCCACACTTCTGCTATAGCAACTCTAGTTTTTTCCCGAACCACAGAATCCTCTTGAGGTTCTTTGTCGGCTTTTTTTATCGTTTCTTTTATCTCCGTAAAAGGCAGAGCCAATTGTTTGGCAATTTGGCTGGCAAGCAATTCTCGATCGAGAGGGGCAAACAAGTGCAAGGCCGGCTCCTCATTTTCGAGAATCTTTTGTTGCTTCTGGATTCTCAATTTTTCTGAGTCGGTCACCTTTGGCCAACAGTAGATAACTGGCACCTTTGACCTCCAACCTTGCAATCGCCCGAGGGCTTCCATAGCTGCTGGCTCTCGTACTTTAGCATCGACAATTAGCAGCGACCAATCGGGCTGCTTTAGCTGTTGCAAAGCTTCATCCCCAGTAGCGACAACTTTTACCAATATCTTACCCAATCGCTGCTCCAGCCAAGCTGCCAGTTTAGCGAATTTTCCAGCCATCAGAATCGACGGAGCCTTGGGCTGTTTTTTCTTTTCCGTGCTTTGGCTTCCCAAGCGATAACCCAAGCCATAAACTGTTTCAATCAAATTTGCAGGAGCGCCAGCCGCCTTCAGTTTCTGGCGCAAACCTTTAATATGGGCTCTAATTGTCTCTTCTGCAGGAGGGTCGTCATAAGACCACAAATGCTCCAAAATCGCTCGGCGACTGTAGGTTCGGGTACTGTTGCGCAAGAAAAGCTCCAAAAGACGATATTCCGTAGGAGTCATCGTTACTGGAGAATTTTCATAGGTCACCGAACAGGTACTGGGGTCTAGCTGCAAGGAACCCCATTCCAACACTGGGGGTCTAGCCGCATTGCCCCGGCGCAAGAGGGCTCGAATCCGAGCAGTTAATTCCTTAATTTCAAAAGGTTTAACAATATAGTCATCGGCTCCGGCGTCCAGCCCCAAAACTTTATCTTCTGTACTATCTCTCGCCGTTACTAAGAGAATTGGCATCCGATATCCCGAGTTTCGCAGCCGCTTGCACAAGCCTATACCATCTAGTTTGGGCAGCCCTACGTCCATCAGAATTAGATCGTAGGTAAACGCTTCCGCTAGATCCGCGCCTTCGATGCCGTCTCTAGCAAGATCTAATACATAATTCTGATGCGATAGAGCCACTGTTAAGGCTTTGGCGATCGCTTCGTCATCTTCTACTAAGAGAATTCGCATATTGTCAGGACTTCGATAATCATTCTTGTTTTGCTAGGACTTACGCATCTACTCTACGGGTAGGGGCAACCACGGGGGGATTGTCCCTACAAATATTAGATATGGATATTTTGCGTAAGTCCTGTTTTGCTTGGGAGCGCGGTTTTGTTCGATAGCAAAAAGGCGGATATTGCTTGCCAACGCCGAACTTACCGCTTGTGGCTTTTGACGCCAATAGGGACATACATACTGCACTCAGCGTCCGGGAGAACGCAACGGGAGAAGGAAATAAATTGCGACTTTGACTGGCATTGGTACATTCATAACAGTTGCAGTTTGCATTGCAAACTTATTCCTGTTATAAACCACCTCAAGGGTTTTGAAGTCCTCCAGCCTAATAACTTTAACAAAATATTACCAACTTGTTACAGCCCTTTACATTTTTTCGGCTCTGGCTCCGGGCGATCGCAAGTTCGGTTTATATATAGCACTACGCAGTAAGGTTAGGGCAGTTAAAGTTTTTCTGTAGGGCAAATGGTGAAATCGCCCCTACGCAAAGGGCAATGCTTGTGACTGCTGACTGCTGACTGCTGATAGCTTACTGCTATATCATTACTTTTCTCCTAGAGCGATCGCTGCCGACCCAGCAACAACCAAGACCGCCCCAAAAATCGCTAAAACAGTAAACTTTTCTGCTGCCACTAGAGTTGGAGCTAGAGAGGACAGCACCGACACAAATATAACTGTAACAATGGGAGCCGAGGCGACTACTGCACTGACTCTGGATGCTTGCCAATGTGCCAGGGCTTCGGCAAAGGAACCGAAAGCCAAAAGGGTATTAAAGGAACAGAAAATTAGTATTGCCCATTCCACGGGGCTGAGAGTCAGAAGCTTTTCTGGGGTGGCAAAAGGGGCGAATAAGATAGCACAGCCTCCGTAGATGAAAACCATTATATTAGTTGAGGTCAGTTGGGATAAAAGTTTTTTCTGAATTAAGGCATATAAGGCTAAGGTTACAGCACCGGCTATCAAGACTATATTGCCGAGCAAATAAATTTCCCTTGTCGATACTATAGTCTGTAGTTTTTCGTGAAAAAAAAGAACAAACCCCAAGGTGAATATGCTCAAGCCCGCCCATTGAGTTAGGGTGTAGCGTTCTTTGAAAATAACTAAGCCTCCCAAGCCGAACAGCACGGGGCCTAACTGGTCGAATAGTTCGGCATTGGCTGGTGAAGTAAGCGCTATGCCTTGCAGAAACAATAGATAGTGAATGCCTAAAAATCCTGTGGCTGCCAGGAGCAATATCAGGGTATGCCATTGCTGTAATTTCCGGCGAGCTGGCAATTGATTGCGAAATGCTAGATATGCTCCTAAGACTCCAAAGGCAATTGAAAAACGAAACCAAATAATAGTATAGACATCGAGAGCTATCAGGATTGCTTTTAGGGCGATCGGCAGAATGCCCCAGAGCAGGGTTGCAAAAATCGATAACCCGAGTCCCAGACGCCAGCGACCTGAAATTTTATGGATTGTCATTATATTTTATTTGTACCCATTAGCCAATATTGTCGAATGCTGCGTAGCCTAGGGCTTCATAAATATCGGCTTCTTCCAGGTATGGGTATGCTTGCAATATTTCTGCTGAGGAGTAGCCTGACGCCATTAATCCCACAATCGTCCCCGCAGTGACTCTTAACCCCCTAATGCAAGGTTTGCCACCCATAACTTCAGGATTGACTGTGATTCTAGTTAGCTGCTTCATAGATGTTTTTCAAATTAAATACTCCAATTATAGCACAAGGGTTGCAACTTTCTTAAGGTAAAAGGGGATTTGACGTCTGCAGTTTGGTCTTGGGATTCGGTGCGATCGCTTCCATTTTGGTTTCTGGTAATAAAGATGCTTGCTTTCAGACTTATGTGCTACTATAGATTTTCATCTCGGGAGCGATCGCTCTTCTCTATGGTGGAGCGGCCTTTGTCATAGATGTGGAGGCGGAGGCAGAGCTGGCCCCAATTGACGGATATAACTAAGAAACCCGGCTTTTTAAAAAAGCCGGGTTTCTGGCCAATACCAGAAGCAACTATTAGAGACTATGATAGCTGAAGCAATTAAAATATCGTCTCAACTTTACGATCGCGATTACAGCCTCTGGTTGGAGCAAACCATCCAGCAGTTAAAGGATGGTTTCTTTGACGAGATTGACCTGCATAACTTGATTGAAGAATTGGAGGGCATGAGTAGAAGCGAGAAACGGGCAGTTTACAGCAATTTGAAGATTGTCTTGACGCACCTGCTAAAGTATAGATACCAACCCTCGAAACGCTCTAATAGCTGGCGCAGCACGATTAGGGAACATCGGCAACGGCTGGAGAGATATTTTGAAGAAAGTCCGAGTTTGAGAGGGTATTTCGACGAGATATTCGAGAAATCCTATGGAGATGCGCGGAAGTTGGCGGCGGACGAGACGGGGCTGGCTCTGGAGGCTTTCCCCGCTGAATCTCCTTTTTCCCGGGAGGAAGCGCTAGACCCCGAATATTTACCCGATTGACGGAGATAATTGAGAAGGCTTTTTGAAAAAGCCCTGTTTCTGGCTCAAAGCCCTAATTGCAAAGAATAAACTGGCACAGAAATAGTGAAATTTTTAACTCCCACAGAAATTCGTAGGCTTGACCAGGTTCCGAACGACAGCATTTACATAAAGGAGACAGACCTGCGCAGGGTTGCGCTAGAGGATTGCGGGCTGGAAAAGTTATGCGATATTGGAGGTCTTTCTTAAAAAAAAGTCGCATCCTTTAAGTCTATCGCTCCCCTCCTCTACTCGCTTCGACTCGCCAATATTTCTCTAATTCGCTCTCTAAATAAACGCACCGCCGCTCTTTGGCCGATGCTTTTGCTCTGCTGGATAAAATTGGTAATTTCGGCAAGAGGCAAAAACTCAAAAGCCAGACTTACCTGCGATCGCTTATATTCCTTCCCCGCCAGCACATAAACTTCCAAAGCTCCTTTTCTATAGCGCCACAGCTCCGGCACCCCCAGAGAAGCATAGATATTAAACTTATTCAAAGAAGAACTGGTTAAATCTGACTCTATCGCCAAATCTGGGGGCGGGTCTTTTGCCAGATTCCGGGTTTTGGGGTTTGGCTTTGGGTTTTTCTGCGAGCTTTACCATAGTTCAATTGACTTTAGTTCGTGTAATTTGAGGGCCCCTCATCGACTGGGGGAAGGGAGAAGGCCGAGAAAGCTCCTCTAAGAAATTCTATGATATAAATAGCAGTCAGCGCTCTTGTGCCTAAGCATTGAGACGAGCTGCTCTAAACTAAGAATAACGATGTAATGGAGGGAAATATGTCCGAGCCTAGTACCATCGATACTCCCAAACTGGACTCCCCGCCCCCAACCTCAGTCTCAGAAGACCTGATGCGGGAACTGGGCAAAATTCCTACAGAACACTGGCCGAATTTACTACAGATGATTCGCCTGTTCCGGGAAAGCGTGACCAGTGAAACCGGCAGGCAGCAAGATGCTTGGTCAAAAGCTATGACTGAGCTTGACAAAACAGATTCTATGGAGCAACACGAAGCTCTAGACAATCTTATTAGGTCTTGGGAGGAGTCTGGAGACGAAGGGGAGCAAACAGAAACCTGGGAGTATCTCCGTCAGGCTCTCGATCGAGATCGTCTTTCCAATCGTCCCTTGTTTCCATGAGCAAAGCTATAGTTCTAGATTCTGGGGTTTTGGGAATGCTGACCAATCCCAAAACCAGCTCCGATGACTGCGAGAAATGTAAAATTTGGTTCCGCTCTTTGCGTAGTAGTGGCTACAAGATGATGCTCCCTGAAATCGCCGACTATGAGGTGCGGCGAGAGTTAATCCGTGCTGGCAAGTCTGCGGGTATTATGCGACTCAACGAATTTAAAAATTTCGCTATCTACCTTCCTATTACTACAGAGGTGATGCTTCTAGCAGCCGAGCTATGGGCTGAGGCTCGACGATTGGGAAGGCCAACTGCAGACCCGAAAGCCCTAGATGGAGATGTTATTCTAGCGGCTCAGGCCAGATTGGTTGCTACTGTTGGCAATGAGGTTGTAGTTGCCACAACAAATGTCCGACATTTGTCCCTATTCGTCGATGCTCGCGAATGGCAACTCATCAAGTAATACCAAATCCAATTAAATGACCATTCCAAAAATTTGGAGTACCTCGTAGGACGGGACCAGCGAAAAGTCCCTATCCAGGCTGGCGGACCCTCGTGTCGCCCGTCCTACGGGAGACTTAAGTTTTTTTAGAGCGATTAAACGGATTTGATATAAGCAGCGATCGCCGATGTTCCTTCCCGGCGTTGGACATAAGCGAATTTAAGGCGATCGCTCTTTCCCCCTCTTTCCCTCTACTCGCTCCGACTCGCCAATATCTCTCTAATTCGCTCTCTAAATAAACGCACTGCAGCTCTTTGCCCGATGCTTTTGCTTTGCTGGATAAAATTGGGGATTTCGGCAATTGGCAAAAACTCAAAAGCCAGACTTACCTGCGATCGCTTATATTCCTTCCCCGCCAGCACATAAACTTCCAAAGCCCCTTTTCTATAGCGCCACAGCTCCGGCACCCCCAGAGAAGCATAGATATTAAACTTATTCAAAGAAGAACTGGTTAAATCTGACTCGAACGCCAAATCTGGGGGCGGGTCTTCTGGCAGATTAATATTGTCGTTACCCCTGACGCGCAATTCGTTCTGGATATAGAAGCAACTATCCGGCTCTATCGCCCGGGCTAAATCCTCCCGTTCCAACGTTAGCGCGCCAGCCTTAAGAATATCTATTTCGGCTTCGTCTGCCGCAGCTTCAATAAAACTTTCTAGCAATCCTTTAGGAACTTCATGTTGGAAAAGTGGCATCCTGAGTTCTAATACTCCCGAGTCATAAGCAAGTCTCCAAGGGCGGCTGTCGCCAACATCGGCCATCAAGGCTTTATAAGTGGCCCAGCTTACCTGTCTTAAGGTAAAGGCAGATTCCGAGGTTTGGGGTTTGGTTTTGGGTTTTTCTGCGAGGTTTACCATAGTTCAATCGATCTTAGTTCGTGGATTTGAAGATCCCTTATCGACTGGGCAAGGGAGAAAGCCCCTCTAAGAAATTCTATTAGGACTTACGCGCGGCTTGTGGAGATGCGCCCTAAATGTAGGGGTACTCCGGCCGGAGTACCCCTACAGGACGATCTATGTATGCGTGCTATGCCCAAGGCTCGGGCAGGCTTCGCCTACGACAGAGCGATCGCCCGAACGGTGGTGGCTTGGGGACTGGTACTAAATTTGTTGCGCAAGTTTTTTGTCTGTCGATCGGGGACTAAGAGCGCCGCCCCCTGTAACCTTAGACTATACATACAGTGCAGAAGGTGCAGAAAGTCCAAAAAATTTCTGCCTGGAATGTTGAAATTCGAGCAAAACCTTGCTAAGATGGTTTACAAGCTCCCTAGAGGGGCACAAAAAAGGGCCTCGCTAACCGAGACCCCTTGACGTGAGAAAAAAAGAAAATCTAGTAAGGAGGTATTCTCAGTCGAAGGAGTTTTTCCCTCAAAAGAATCCGGCGGCAATGGAGCAGAGCAAAGGACTCATGGCCAACAAAGTCCTTTGGCACGCCTCCAATAGAAGCGCCGGGTGGGAAGATAGCCCACCATTGACCCGCCAATCTTGCAGGATCTCGGGGCAACGGATGGGTTTCCCTTGGGGGAAATTCACCTTTTTTTTTACCACTGGACAAAATTAGTCAGCCAAAATTAGGCCGGAAGTCTCGATCGCGGGCGCGACGATTTGAGCGAGCGTCGCAGATAGCTCTAGCTTCGATGGCCGAAGGGCGTATTTGCACCAGGGAGGGAACTGGGAGAGACCTCCTTGCTTTTTTTTGGATTCTACAACGACTTGCCTTATTTTGCGCCGGCTCCCTCTGCTGTCCGACGGAGCCGAGCATTGAGACGGGCTACCCTAAACTAAGAATAACGATGTCAGGACTTACGCAACGACAAAGAGCGATCGGGGCGATTCTCGCATTGGGAGACGCTATGCGCTGTCGCGCAGGCTCCGCACAAGAGCGATCGCTCGCTTGGGAATTGCCCCTACAAATACTAGATAGGACTTACGCGCGGCTTGTAGAGGTGCGCCCTAAGTGTAGGGGTACTCCGGCCGTTGACCCCTACCAGATATAGAGGCAATGCGTAAGTCCTGACTAGATATGGATAGCTTGCGTAAGTCCTGGATGTAATGGAGGCAGGACTTACGCAAGCTATCCACATCTAGTATTTGTAGGGGCAATCCCAAGAGCGATTCTCAGGGGCGGAGACGCTTCGCGATCGCCCCTATTATAGAGTCAATGCGTAAGTCCTGGATGTAATGGAGGGAAATATGTCCGAGCCTAGTACCATCGATACTGCCAAACTGCACTCCCCGCCCCCAACCTCAGTCTCAGAAGACCTGATGCGGGAACTAAGGAATTCTACGATTATAATTAACGCAGCACAGAAGTGGTCTAAATCATTCGCGATCGCTCCGTTACGATAGAGAAAGGAATCCAGAGTAACCCAGAAATTGAAATCAGGGACAAAAATAGCCATGAGAAATAAGGACGAGTCGGAAAAAGGGCTGGAACCTTATCAAAGGGAGGCGATCGGCAAAAAAACTAAGGGCAAAAAAATTAAAGAGATTTCCCTCGGCCTACCCCTCGCCGTTTTGCTAGCAGCCTTAGCGCCCAACCCGACTTTGGCTCAGTCCATAGTCCCCGCCGCCGATGGAACCGGGACGGCAGTTAATGTTAATGGCTCGCGCTACGACATAGATGGAGGAACGCCATCGGGAGATGGAGCAAACTTATTTCACAGTTTTCAGGAATTTGGCTTGAACCAGGGAGAGATAGCAAACTTTCTCTCTAAGCCAGAAATAAGAAATATCTTGGGACGGGTGACTGGAGGCAACGCTTCTATTATTAATGGCCTCATCCAAGTCAGCGGGGGAAACTCTAATTTATTCCTGATGAACCCGGCGGGAATGGTATTCGGTGCCGATGCCAGTCTGAACGTGCCGGCAGATTTTTTCGCCACAACTGCCAGCGGGATTGGCTTCGATTCCGGAAGCTTTGATGCAATGGGCGGCCTGGGAACTCCCGCCTACGCGACATTGGTGGGAACGCCTTCGGCTTTTTCTTTCTCTGGGTTAGAGGGAGCGATCGCCAACTTCGCAAACTTAAGCGTCACTCCAGGAGCGCAACTGGGATTAATCGGCGGCAGCATAGTTAACACCGGCAATCTGGTCGCCCCGGGAGGCCAAATAACTCTAGCCGCAGTGCCCGGGCAAAATACCGTTCGCATCAGCCAACAAGGACATCTGCTGGATTTGGAAATAGGGCAGATAAATATTGAAAATTCCCAAGCAGGGTCTCAAAGTCAAGTAAATAATTCCTTATCACCTACAGAACTGCCCTCCCTACTAACCGGCGGCAATCTCCATCACGCCACCCGAGTAAGCCAAAATCCCGATGGCACTATTAAATTAACTGGCAGTATTGGCGGCCAGGTTGTTAACGAAGGAAATATATCGGTAGCGGCTCCACAAGTTGGGGACTTGCAAGTTAATAATGTACCAGTTCAAGGGCTAAGCCCGGAGGGCAGGCTAAGCCCGGAGGGCAGGCTTCGCCAACGCCAACGACTCCGCTCAGCCCGAACGGTGGAAGGGCTAAGCCCGGAGGGCAGGCTTCGACTCCGCTCAGCCCGAACGGTGGAAGGAGCCCGAACGGTGGAAGGCGACGGGACTGGTACTTTATTTCCGCGCAAGTCCCTTGGCGGGCAAATTGAGATAGCCGGACGCTTGGTACAGAATTCTGGAGCAATAAATGCAGATGGTGCGATCGGCGGAGAGGTAGCGATCGGAACGCGCAATTTTCTCGGAGCAGGGTCGATAGATGCCAATGGAACGGCGCTATCCGGCGGAGAAATAGCAATTAATTACAGCGGTACTGCGATCGAAGTTCAAAAAAATCGCAACTCGGCCAACGGTATTGGCTCTGGGGGCAGCATTACTTTTAATGGCAGCGAAGGCAGCGTCTTGACGACCTCCGGCAGCTTTTCGGCCACTGGAGAAACTGGCGGCAAAATCCATTTATTTGGGGAAAAACTGCAACTGCTGGCGACGCAGCTAGATGTATCGGGAATAGCTGGCGGCGGCGAAATCTTAGCAGGGGGAGATTTTCAAGGGCAAACAGTAGGAGCGATTAACGCCCAAACCCTTCTGGCCAACCCTGCCACAACCCTCAAGGCCGATGCCCTGGAATCGGGCAATGGCGGTAGGGTCATAGTTTGGTCGGATGGAGAAACCACTTTTGGCGGCAGTATCTCGGCGACGGGAGGCCCAAGCGGAGGTGACGGCGGCTTTGCAGAAGTATCCGGCAAAGAGACTCTGGCCATGTCTGGCACAGTCAACCTGGGAGCGACTTTGGGAACTGGAGGAACCCTGCTGCTAGATCCGAAAGATATTGTAATTAGCGACACCGCACGGGGTTTCCCCTCTTTCGATATTGCAGATCCTGCTACAGGAGCTTCTGGGTCGTTTGGCTCGAGTATTGAGACTTTAAGTAACGGCAATATAGTCATTACCGACCCCGATAATAGCACTGCCGCCGCCAATGCTGGGGCAGTTTATCTCTACAACGGCCAAAGCGGAGCCCTAATTAGCACTCTCACGGGCAGCACGGCTGGCGATCGAGTGGGCAGCGAGGGCATAACGACTCTGAGCAACAACAACAATTATGTAGTTGTTAGTCCCAATTGGGACAATGGAACAATAGTCGATGCCGGAGCCGTAACCTGGGGCAACGGTTCCACCGGGATAAGCGGTTCGGTGGTATCTAGCACTAACAGTTTAGTCGGCACTACGGATAACGACAATGTGGGCTCTTCGGGCTTTTTCGGCACCGTAATAGCTCTAAGTAACGGCAATTATGTAGTCGCCAGCCCCAATTGGGACAATGGAACAATAGTCGATGCCGGAGCGGTGACTTGGGGTAATGGCTCTACGGGTATCGTAGGGACGCTATCCGCTAGCAACAGTTTAGTTGGCACTACGGCTAGCGACCAAGTGGGTTCTAGCGTGACTCCTCTAAGTAACGGCAATTATGTAGTGGCCAGCTCCAGTTGGAACGGCTTTACAGGGGCTGTTACTTGGGGCAGTGGTTCTACGGGGATAACTGGTTTGATATCCAACGCCAACAGTTTGGTCGGGACTACGCCTGGGGACAATGTGGGTTCTAGCGTGACTCCTCTAAGTAACGGCAATTATGTAGTCGCCAGCCCCAGTTGGAACGGCTTTACAGGGGCTGTAACCTGGGGCAATGGTTCTACGGGGATAATTGGTTCGATATCCAACGCCAACAGTTTGGTCGGGACTACGCCTGGGGACAATGTGGGTTCTAGCGTGACTCCTCTAAGTAACGGCAATTATGTAGCCGCCAGCTCCAATTGGAACGGCTTTACGGGGGCTGTAACCTGGGGTAATGGCTCTAGTGGAGCAACTGGTTTTATATCCAGTGCCAATAGCTTGGTCGGGACTACGCCTGGGGACAATGTGGGTTCTAGCGTGACTCCTCTAAGTAACGGCAATTATGTAGCCGCCAGCTCCAATTGGAACGGCTTTACGGGGGCTGTAACCTGGGGTAATGGCTCTAGTGGAGCAACTGGTTTTATATCCAGTGCCAATAGCTTGGTCGGGACTACGCCTGGGGACAATGTGGGTTCTAGCGTGACTCCTCTAAGTAACGGCAATTATGTAGCCGCCAGCTCCAATTGGAACGGCTTTACGGGGGCTGTAACCTGGGGTAATGGCTCTAGTGGAGCAACTGGTTTTATATC
Organism: Oscillatoria sp. SIO1A7; assembly: GCA_010672965.1. Lineage (GTDB taxonomy): Bacteria > Cyanobacteriota > Cyanobacteriia > Cyanobacteriales > Laspinemataceae > SIO1A7. The sequence continues at coordinate 82,762 of JAAHFN010000031.1, read as the reverse complement.
CAGTGCCAATAGTTTGGTCGGCACCATGACTGGCGACCTAACGAGCGCGACTGTAACAGCTCTAAGTAACGGCAATTATGTAGTCGCCAGCCCCAATTGGGACAATGGAACAATAGTCGATGCCGGAGCGGTAACTTGGGGTAATGGTTCTACGGGGATAACTGGTTCGATATCCAGCGCTAATAGTTTATTGGGCACTACGGCATCTGACCAAGTGGGTTCGGGTTCGAGTTCGGGTTTTGGCGGCATAACGGCTCTAACTAACGGCAATTATGTAGTCGCCAGCCCCAATTGGGACAATGGAACAATAGTCGATGCCGGAGCGGTAACTTGGGGTAATGGTTCTACGGGGATAACTGGTTCGATATCCAGCGCTAATAGTTTATTGGGCACTACGGCATCTGACCAAGTGGGTTCGGGTTCGAGTTCGGGTTTTGGCGGCATAACGGCTCTAACTAACGGCAATTATGTAGTCGCCAGCCCCAATTGGGACAATGGAACAATAGTCGATGCCGGAGCGGTAACTTGGGGTAATGGTTCTACGGGGATAACTGGTTCGATATCCAGCGCTAATAGTTTATTGGGCACTACGGCATCTGACCAAGTGGGTTCGGGTTCGAGTTCGGGTTTTGGCGGCATAACGGCTCTAACTAACGGCAATTATGTAGTCGCCAGCCCCAATTGGGACAATGGAACAATAGTCGATGCCGGAGCGGTAACTTGGGGTAATGGTTCTACGGGGATAACTGGTTCGATATCCAGCGCTAATAGTTTATTGGGCACTACGGCATCTGACCAAGTGGGTTCGGGTTCGAGTTCGGGTTTTGGCGGCATAACGGCTCTAACTAACGGCAATTATGTAGTCGCCAGCCCCAATTGGGACAATGGAACAATTGTCGATGCCGGAGCGGTAACCTGGGGTAATGGCTCTACGGGAATAACTGGTTCTATATCCAGTGCCAATAGTTTGGTCGGCACCACGGCCAGCGATAATGTGGGGAATGGCCCGTTACTGCCTACGAGAGACGGTAACTATTTGGTTTCCAGCCCGAACGCCGCAGACCCTAGTGGTGGAACGAGTTCGCGAGGAGTCTTGACTAGGGGCAATGGTTCCACAGGCACCACTGGACCGATAACTACTGGCAATAGCATTGTAGGTGTTGGGATGCCCTCGTTCCTTGGCGGAGCAAGCAACAACACGTTTTTTGCACTGTTTTCTGCTGAAGGCAGACTGACTCTGGGCTCCACAGATCCGAGCAATGTCTCGTTTGATTTCGGACAGGGTGCCAGCGTCTCGATTCACCCTGACTTTTTGCGCGAGACTCTCAATGCCGGTACGGCGTTGGTACTGCAAGCCAGTAACGATATTACTTTTACTAACCCTCTGGCAATTAATAATCCAGTAGGCAATGGCGGTGACTTGACTTTACAAGCCGGACGCAGCATTAACATCAATGCTAATATCAGCACCGATAATGGCAATCTGACGATAACGGCGAACGATACTGCGGCTAATGGCATTATTAATGCCGAGCGAGATGCCGGAGCCGCCGGAATTACAATGGCTCCGGGAACTTCTATCGATGCGGGGACGGGAAATGTAAATATTACCCTGGGAACGGGAGCGGGTTTGACCAACAGCAGCAGCGGCGATGTTACTCTGCAAACTATTACTACGACTGGCAACCTGTCGGTGCAGAATCAGGGAACTTCTACAGACAGCAATATTGTGCTGGGAACTACTAATGTTGGCGGCAATTTCTCGGCTACGGCTGCTAATGGCAATGTCAGCCAGAATGGCAATTTGACTGTAGGAGGAGCTGTTACTTTTACTACCAGCACTGCCGATGCCACTATAGATCTGAGTCAGTTAAATGCGACGGGGGCGGTTAGCTTCAATACAACGGGCTCTGGCGGCAATGTAACTATTACCAACCCCACGGGGGGGGTTAACCTAGGCAATTCCAATATTGGCGGCAATGTAACTATTACCAACGCTATGGAGGGGGTTAACCTAGGCAATTCCAATATTGGCGGCAATGTAACTGCTACGGCAACAACAGGAAATATTACCAATAGCGGCACGGTGATGGTAGGGGGCATAGCAAGTTTCTCCACCACAGCGGCTAATGCTCAGATAAATTTAGACAATAACTTAACGGTAACCGGGGGCATTAGTTTAAATACCGGAGCGGGAGGTAATGCCACTATTACTCAAGGCCAGTTGAATCTGGGAACTTCTAATATTGGCGGCAACTTAACGGCGACGGCTACAACGGGAAATATTACCGATAGTGGTACGATCGCAGTAGGCGGCAATGCTAGTTTCACGACTTTGGCGGCGGATGCAGACATTAATTTAGATAATTTTCCTGTTGTAAGTGGGGAAATTAGTCTAAATACGACGGGAACTGGCGGCGATGCAGGACTTGGAAGTAGTGCGGCAGTACAGCTAGGAACCTCTAATATTGGCGGCAACTTAAATATACTCTCAACAACGGGTGGTATTACCGACAACGGTACGGCGACGGTAGGGGGCACGGCTAATTTTACCATTTCCTTCGGAGCAGATGGAGACATTATTTTAGATAGTTTGGCCGCAACTGGGGAAATTAGTTTAAGTACGATAGGGAATGTCAGCATTGTTAATGCCACGGGATTACAACTGGCAAGTGGTCTTAATATTAGCGGTAATCTAAACGCGACGGCGACAACGGGAAATATTACTAATAGCGGAACGATCGCGGTAGGCGGCACTGCCAGTTTCTCCACCACAGCGGCTAATGCTCAGATAAATTTAGACAATAATTTGACGGTAACTGGGGATATTAGTTTAAATACCGCGACAGGAGGTAATGCCACTATTAGTCAAGGCCAGTTAAGCCTAGGGACTTCTAACGTTGGCGGCAATCTAAGCGCGACGGCTACGACAGGTAATATTACCGACAGCGGCACGATCGCAGTAGGCGGCACCGCGAGTTTCACTACTTCGACGGCGAATGCAGATATTACTTTAGATAGTTTGGCCGCAACGGGGGCAATTAGTGTAAATACAAATGGAACTGGCGGCAATGCCACAGTTACGAATGCTTCGGGAGTACAACTGGGCAATTCTAATATTGGCGGTAACTTCAGCGCTACGGCAACAACAGGAAACATTACCGACAGCGGCACGGTGACCGTAGGCGGCACGGCCAATTTCAGAACTTCGGCGGCGGATGCAGATATTAATTTAGATAGTTTGGCAGCAACGGGACAAATTAGTTTAAACACGACGGGGACTGGCGGCAATGCCAGTATTGTCAATGCCACGGCAGTACAACTGGCAAATGGTACTAATGCTGGGGGCAATCTAAGCGCGACGGCTACAACCGGAAATATTACTAACAGCGGTACGGTAAGGGTAGGAGGCACTGCCAGTTTCTCCACCACAGCGTCTAATGCTCAGATAAATTTAGACAATAACTTAACGGTAAACGGGGATATTAGTTTAAATACCGTAACGGGAGGTAATGCCACTATTAGTCAAGGCCAGTTAAGCCTGGGCAATTCCAATATTGGCGGCAACTTAACGGCTACGGCAACAACAGGAAACATTACCGACAGCGGCACGATCGCAGTAGGCGGCACCGCCAATTTCACAACTTCGGCGGCAGATGCAGACATTACTTTAGATAGTTTGGCCGCAACGGGGGCAATTAGTTTAAATACGACGGGGACAGGCGGCGATGTGACAGTTGCCAATAGTACCGGCCTAAGTCTGGGAAGTTCTAATGTTGGCGGCAACTTCAGCGTAACGGCGACAAATGGAGGCATATCTATTAGTGGAGCGATCGCCACGGGCAGCGGTCTCGACCTGACGGCGGCGCAAAACATTACTACTGCGGGCAATATCTCCAGTGCCGGCGGGGCAGTTAATATTACCAGCCAACAAGGCAATATCGATACTAGCGCCGGAACTATAGATACCAGTTCGACTGCGGGAAATGGCGGCAATATTGCTCTTTCTGCCAGCAGCGGCATTACCGCCGGAGCTATAGATACTAACTCTAGCACCGGCACCGGCGGCTCGGTTACTATCAATACTACTTCGGGAACGGCGACTGTCGGCAATATCGATAGCTCTGGCGCTACAGGTGGAGGAGCGGTTTCGGTCTCGGCTCCCGATGCAGTTCGCGTCGGCAATGTTAACTCTAGCTCTGGCACAAACAATGGCGCTAGCATTAATCTGACGAGCTTGGGCGCTTCGGGAATAGTCGAAGCTGGAAATCTCAATTCCTCGGGGGCGGTGGATGGCGGGAGTATTACCGTTCGAGCAACTCAGGAAATGACCCTTGGGGCAATTGACTCTAGAGGAGTCAGCGGAGCGGGCGGCAATGTTACTCTCGACCCTTTAAACGATACTCAAGTAAGTTCGATTAATGCTGAAGGGGCAACGACCGGGGGGAATGTCGATATTACTACAGGAAGGTTTTTCCGAGCTACCAATACTTTTACTGCTGCGAATGGAACGAATGCGAGTATTTCGACAATTGGCGGCAATAGCAATGGGGCAATCGCTATCCGACATGGAGGCAATGGGACAATTCCCTTTGTAGTGGGAGATGCGACAAACAACGGAACTGCAGGGGCGCTTACTACTGGAGCGGATACTATTGCTAACCAGTCGTTTTTATATTCATTTACTTCCGGAGGTATTGCCCTGGTATCCGTCCCGGAACCTCCGACAAATTCAGCCCTAGAACTACCACCAATAGTTGCCGAACCCACCAACGGACAATCCCCAATAGAAGTAGCACAACCGACAAATTTAGAAACTCCAGCTCTACAGGCGCTACCTAGCGAGGCGTTAACTCCAGAAGGATTAACTCCAGAAGCTAATGCTCCAGTTGCCTTAACTCCAGAAGGATTAACTCCAGAAGCTAATGCTCCAGTTGCCTTAACTCCAGATGTATTGCAGGCAGAAACGCTAGCTCCATTTGCTAATGCTCCAATTGCTAATGCTCCAGATGCTTTAACTCCAGATGCTTTAACTCCAGTTGCGCAACCTCGGTTGGCAGCTACAGAACCATTGCTGGTAGAGTCGCCCTCAGTCCAGTCTCCTCCAGCCCAGTTGCCGCTAGCGTCATTGCCTCCGGCAGAACAAAACTCGCCCCTTTTGCTAGCAGAACCGTTGCGATCGCCCCAACAAGAAACTGCCAATATTGTAGGTTTAACAGAAGATGTCGAGAAAGATTTCAATATAGAACGTTTGGAACTGGAGCGGCCGTTAGAATTTTCCTGGCAGCGGCTTTTGAATGTTGACGAGACTGCGATCGCGGATTTGTCCGAGGAACGACGCGCCGAATTGCTAGAGAAGTACGATGTGGAATCTTGCGATACCACATATTTGGGCAGCTCCTGTACTGCTGCTTCTATTGCCTCGATAAACAGCGATCGCTCTGCCGATGCGAGTTCTGTAGATGCTAGTTCTGCCGCAGATGCTAGTTCTGTCGAAGATGCGTCCGATAATTCGCCCGATTCTACCTCTAGCGAGCAATCTCAGACTGCCGCTACCGACTCAAGGGATTTATCGGCTTCTAATTCTAACAATGTATCGGGCTCTAGTTCTAACGGCGGCTCGTCTGCTTCGGCTAACCTGGGCAATTCGACCAATGGCGCAAGCGTTGCTACCCTGCAGGAGAATCGCACCCAACTAGACAGCAGCAATTCCGATAGCCGCAATAACTCCGGTAACTCCAGCAACTCCAACTCTAATAGCGGCTCGTCGGTTTCTACTGCTAGCGATTCGTCGGCTACCGAGTCTAACGAGTCATCTGATTCGGCTAATAGCGCTGAAGCCGCAGCCGATGAGAGCAGCTCAGATAGCTCCGAGGGAATTAGCGTCTCTCTAGATGGAATCTTTAAGCGAAACGATATAATAGGAACCGTCTGGAGTATCGAGCAACTCAGGAATCAAGAATATAGGGAACACCTGGGAGTCACTGCCAATCTTGCCAAGCAAAGTGTCGCTATAACGAATTTCCAAAAAGTATTGCAGAGCATCGAGGCGGAAACAAATCAGAAATCGGCTATAATCTATGTCGTATCGCGAATCAGTCAATTAGAGTTGGTTTTAGTCCCGCCCTACGGAGACCCGGTTCGCCATAGCATCCCAGAAGCTCCTCGGGAAGTTCTGCTGCCAGTAGTCCGCAAGTTGAAACGCGAAATCACCAGCCCCATCAAACGCAACACCACCAGTTATTTGGATTCTTCTCAGCAGCTCTACCAATGGATTATTGCACCCTTAGCGGCAGATTTAGAAGAGCGGGGCATAGATACAATCCTGTTTTCTCTAGATTCACAATTACGTTCTTTGCCACTGGCTGCTTTGCACTCGGGAGAAAATTTCTTCGTGGAGCAATACAGCTTTAGCCTGATTCCCAGTTTCAGTCTCGTTCCGCACCAATACCAATCGGTTCGGGATGCTAAAGTCTTGGCGATGGGAGCGAGCGAGTTCCCCGACGAGACTCCCTTACCCGCCGTGCCCTTAGAGTTAGAAGCGATCGCCTCCCAGCTCTGGCCGGGTAAATTTTTCCTGAACAACAGCTTTACCCTCGATAATTTGATCCAACAGCGCCAGGAAGAAGGATTTCAAATCGTACACCTAGCCACTCATGCTAACTTCAAGTCTGGAACGCCGAACAAATCTTATATTCATTTCTGGAATAACAAGCTTTCTTACGATCTGATGCCTTCTGCAAACTGGAACGATCCGCAGGTCGAGCTGTTGGTGCTTTCTGCCTGCCGAACTGCATTGGGAGACCCAGAAGCAGAGTTAGGCTTTACCGGACTGGCGATACATAACGGCGTCCGGTCGGCTTTGGGCAGTCTCTGGTATGTTAGCGATGAAGGCACTTTGGGATTGATGACAGAATTTTATCGTCACCTGCGCCAAGCTCCTATTAAAGCGGAGGCTCTGCGTCAGGCACAGCTAGGGATGATTCGCGGGGAAGTGCGAATAGAATCCGGCCAGCTAGTCAACTCTAGCAATCCCCTATCTTTACCCGGCGACTTATCTAAATTACCAGACCAATTACTGAATCATCCTTATTATTGGTCTGGCTTTAGCGCGATCGGCAGTCCCTGGTAATTTAGGGTGTGGGGTGTAGGGTGTGGGGAGATTTTTAAGTTCTTAGCTTGAGAGTTTTGAGTTGAAAAACTGTAAGTCATCTCATATCATATCAAGTCCGTTGAATCGCCCTAAAAAAATAAAATCCTCCGTAGGACGGGCGTCCCGCCTGTCCTACCAAGCGCTAGGGACAGGCGGGACGCCCGTCCTACGGGAGATTCCAATTCTGTGGGGATTTAACCGGACTCGATCTAATATCAAATCCGGTTAAACAGTCACAGTTTGTAGGGGTTCCCCGTGCCCGCCCCGGCCGCCTCATACCAACCGGGGCGGGCACGGGGAACCCCTACGGGCAATTTCAAATCGCGATAGCTTCGCTGGCTATTCTGTGCGCGCTAGCATCTACGCCAACCAGATAAGCCAAAATTTCTCCGCCCATTTCAATCTGAACATCGCTGCCTATTTGAGTAATAGTTGGCGTTGCCGGGGTGGAGAAATAGATAAATTCTAGGGAATCAATTCCCGCTTCAAAGTCAAGGATTGTTTCAATTCCGCGACCCGCTCCGAGAACAAATGAGTCGAAACCGGAACCGCCAGTCAGGGTGTCGTCCCCAAAATCGCCGCTGAGTATGTCATTGCCACTGCCGCCCCAGAGAATATCGTTATCTTTGCCGCCGTAAAGGGTATCGTCCCCGGCACAGCCATCGAGGAAGTCAGCGCCGGTATTGCCGCTGAGGAAATCGCCATCCTCTCCGCCGCAGATAGTATCGTTGCCCTCATCCCCAAACAGGACGTCGCGATCGCTATTGCCTTTAAGAATATCGCCATCTTTTCCGCCGTGGAGGGTATCGTCGCCCTGGCCGCCATCGAGAAAATCGCTATCCCGATTGCCATTAAGCCAATCGTTGCCCTCGCTGCCCAGGAGAGTATCCCTGCCGCTGCCCCCGCGCAACAAATCCCTGCCACCTCCGCCGAGGATAGCTTCGCTACCAGAACCGCCATTAATCGTATCTTCTCCTTCGCCACCATTATGGGTAATTAGCAGCGGCCTTGGGGACTCGCGATTCTCCTGCGTAGATGCTGCGCGATCGCCAATATCTAGGCCAATATCCAGATTGCCAATATCCAGATTTGGAGTGGGGAAAGAGTCGCAGAGAGAAGCTATTTGCCTCCCATTGTCTCCGCTAGCAATATCGGCGCTTTGTGCTGCGGGACATGAATCGCAAAGCGTCTCCCTAGGAGAATCTCCCAAAGTCTTAGGAGGGAGAACTAGCCCATCGCGAATAATGACTGGCGTATTATCGATCGGAGAATTATCTACGGAATTAGCCCCGGAATTATCGCCAGACGGATTAGCCCCGGAATTATCTCCGGATGAATTAGCGCCAGAATCTACGGAATTATCGCCAGACGGATTAGCGCCGGAATTATCCCCCGATGAATTAGCCCCGGAATTATCCCCGGATGAATTAGCGCCAGAATTATCTACGGAATTATCCCCCGATGGATTAGCCCCGGAATTATCGCCAGAATCTACGGAATTATCGCCAGACGGATTAGCGCCAGAATCTACGGAATTATCGCCAGACGGATTAGCACCAGAATTATCCCCAGAATTATCCCCCGATGGATTAGCGCCAGAATTATCCCCAGACGGATTAGCCCCGGAATTATCGCCAGAGTTATCCACTGACGTGCCGCTATCGGAATTGGCGTTAACTGAATTAACCGTTAGCCCGAAACTATGGCTAGCGCTAGTACCGGCGGCATCGGTTGCGGTGACTTTTAGGTTCAGAGCTAAGATATCGCTGGCAGTTGGGGTGCCGCTAAAAGTCCGGGTAATGGCATCGAAGCTTAACCAACTCGGTAGGGAATTGCCGCTATCCAGACTGGCAGTATAGGTAAGTATGTCCCCATCTGCATCGCTAAAAGTGTTAGGAGGAAACTGGAAACTAAAAGCAGCATCTTGAGTTGCAGTCTGGTTGGCGATCGCATTGGCGACTTGCGGAGAATCGTTAACGGATGCGATCGCAATAGTTGCCGTGGCTAGATTCGAGTCATCCGTACCGTCATTAGCTTTGTAGCTAAAGCTATCCGTGCCGTTGAAATTGGCATTGGGCTGGTAACTAAAAGAACCGTCGCTATTAAGAGTTAAAGTTCCGTTGCTGGGTGCTTGTATTACCGTAGAGGTTAGGGAACTCTCCACATCGGTATCGTTCGCCAATACTCCGCTAGCAACTGGCATCGTTAGGGGCGTATCTTCGCTAGTGTTATAGCTATCGTTGTTGGCGATCGGGACATCGTTAACCGGATTAACCGCAATAGTAAATGTCTCGCTCTTGGTATCTTGACCTCCGTTAGCAGTTCCCCCCGAATCCTGTAAAGTAACCGTAACCGTGGCAGTGCCGCTGGCATTGGCCGCCGGAGTATAAGTTAGGTTGCCGTTGCTATCGATCGCCGGCTGAACCGCAAACAAGCTATTGTTATTGTTAGCAACGTTAAAGGACGCGAGAGTCTGGCTCGTTTCGTCAGTTCCGCCTCCCGGTCCGATTCCCGTTGCCCAGTTATTAACCCTCTGGGCTCCGGCATCCTCGCTAACAGTCTGGTCTAGACCTTTGCTAAAGACAGGGGCATCGTTGATTGGATTCACCGTAATATTAAAAGTTTGGTTGTCAGTTTGAGCCCCGCCGGTGCCAGTATTGCCACCATCGTTAGCAACTATGCTGAGAATCTCAGGATTATTACCGTTAACCGCATTGTTAAAGTCAAGATTGCCTCGGTAGATTAGCCCGCTAGCGTCCGCAAGAGTTGCGTTAATCTCGCTCAAAGTACCAGTTAGAGCGATCTCGCTCGTCCCGTTATTGCTAATATTGCCAGCCGCCACCCCTCCAGCAACCCCTGTATTCGCTGTTAGGGTGCCATTAGTCACTGAGAGATTGACGACGATATTGTTAGTTACGGAATCAACATCATTAATGCGGATGCCCTGAATCGCCAGATCCGTATCTTCATTAACGCTCTGGCTAACCAGAGTCGAGCCAGTAGTTATAGATACCGATGACAAATTAATCTCTGCATCGGCGGAGGGCGTGTCGTCCCCTAGAAAGAGAAAGTTAGGAATAGAGTAAGGATTGAGGAGACCCGTAAAGTTGCTATAGTCCCTCAAATTACCTGTAAGAATAGTCGTGCCGCCGCTGGACAATGTATAGGTATTTCCCAAAACGGTCAAATCGTAGGGAATTAAACCTGTAGTGGTGTTGAAGGCTGCGCTCTCAGCCTGAGTAAACAGAGTATTAGTATTGGGCGGCGGTTCGGCAGCGCCCTCCTCCTGCGCCCAAATCCGGTCTGTCCAAAAACCGAGTTCGATGCCTTTGAGGTCATTGCTAAGCACGATCGCGCTAAAGCCAGCTCGGTCTTCTTGACCGTCGCCATTTTTATCGCTCCCTGCATGGTTTTCAGAAACAACTTGGGCGGTGAAGCTGACCGTATAGCCGACGTTGCGATCGAGCAGGGGAATTGCCGCCGGGTTGCCGAAGTAGCCTGCGTAATCGTCAGTCTGGGCGGTAGTATTCAGATTTTGGCCAGTTTGCGTTGCTGCGATGCCATTTGGTGGACTAAAAGAGAATGGATTAGCAGCTAGATAGAAAAAATCCTGACTATCGGGGGTGCCAGTGCCGTCGTAAAGGGAAAAGGAAGCACCGGGAACGGCGACAATAGGAGCGTCATTGGCGCGATCTATCTCAGCCTCGTAGGCTCCAATATCGGGACCGCCCAAAACTCGGGGCACTCCTCGCTGGTCTATTTGGCCGGTGTCACTCAAGGTAACAAAATTGCCAGCTAAAAGTACGTTTGAATCAACAGTGCCACCGCCGTCAATAGCAGGATTTGTTCCCGGGCTGAGGATTAAGGCGTGAGTTTTTGTGGTGCCGCCGTTATCTGCCAGGGTGGGGTTAAGAACATTGGCAACTGCAACTCCTACGCGATCGCCGTTCGTCCCATCTACGAAATTACCGCCCGCACCGTCGCCAATCAGATTATTACCGAAAGTGGTAAATGTCCCGCTAACATCGGGATTGGTGCCAGCATTATTGCCAGCAACAATCGTATTTTCAACCTGAACCGTACCGCCTGCAACTTTACTGATACCGCCGCCATTACCCGTAGCATTATTGTCAGTCAGGGTGCTATTGATAATATAGGCGATCGCCGAGCTAGTAGCGTTATGGATGCCGCCGCCAGAACCAGCCGTCGCGTTGCCGGACACAGTGCTATTGAGCATAATTATAGCACCGGAGTTGAAAATACCTCCCCCAAAGCTACCCGTGGATGCATTGTTGTAGATAGTGCTATTGTTAACGATTAAACTGCCAGGATTTAAGATGCCGCCGCCTTCGGTCGCCCTGCCATTGGCTATGGTTAGATTGGAGAGAGTGACAAGAGGATTGCCGATAATGTTAAATACGCGGCTGCTGTTGTCACCGCTTATTGTTAAGCCGGGAATGTTACTACCGTCAATGGCAAGACTTTCATTGGGAAACGAAGGATTAATTGCCAGTTCGCTGCCTAGGGCGATCGTCGAATTATCTGCTAGGCTTGGGTCGAAGACAATCGTATCGTTTGTCAATAGAGCATTGCTTTCCTCGATCGCCGCTCTTAATGTAGTCACGCCCCCAGCGGTCAGAGCAATTCCATCCCCTGGGTTGGCATCTCCAGCATCTCCAAGGTCATTAACAGTAAAGACTGCCAAAACAAACGGATATGCTTGCATGACTTTCTTTTGAAATGGCAAAGGAGGATAATTAAAGTCCTGGCGACTCTTCCAATCCAGTTGCCAATCGCCGCCAAGTCTCGCGCTACCGGTTGGCTTGGTAGAAGCAGCCACCGATGCGCCGGTCAGTTCCTGCAGTCGCCGTAGAAATGCCGCTCCCCTTTCGCCAGCAGCGACGTTGCACCCATAGAGAAGAATTGAGAAACCCGAGCTTTGAGCCGGGAAATCTGAGTTAAAGGAGTTAAAGCTAGTTTTGCCAGCGCAGTACGGCAGAAATAATCCACCAGCTCTCTTGGAGCCGCTCGGGGTACAAAAGCATTTTGAATTTTGAATTTTGAATTTTGAATTCCGCGCAGCGGCACTAGCGGGCGTCCATTGCTGCCATTGCTGCAATTTACTAGCATACAGCTCTAGGTTATCCAAACTCAGTTGCCCATTCCCCAGTTGCAAGCTGCCCGGGCCGCCGTGAGAAACAATATGAATTGAGAAGTCCGAATCCCTATGCCGCCCGGAGCCCCGAACCCCGAAACAGGAAGGCTGGAGGGATTTTTGAAATCTAATTTGTAATTCCCGGGCTATCTGCTCGACTCCATCTAGTTCTGGGTCGAGGACGATCGCTTCTACTCCCGGTGCTAAGCCAGCAACCAGATGCTCGTAATTTTTAACCGCTGGATCGATAAAAGCGATCGCGCTATTATGCGCAGGCTTCGCGAATGTAAAAGGGGATTCCGAGGTTTGCGGTTTGGTTTTGGGATTCGGTGCGATCGTTACCATAGCTCAATTGGTTTTTTCGGGACATTAAGGGGCCCTTATCGACTGGGCAAGGGAGAAAGCCGAGAAAGCCCCTCTAAGAAATTCTATGCTATAAATAGCAGTAGGCAGTCAGCGCTTGCCTAAGCATTGAGACGGGCTGACTTAAACTAAAAATAACGAAGGCGTTGGAAATTTTAGGGATGATACCCCAATTAGCAGATAACTGAAAGTGGCTTTTGGTATAAGTTTAAAAGATCTGCGATCGCATCTATCATCCCACGATTGTACAACGCCGGCGGATTGCGTGCAGCTTCATCAGGACTTACGCATTAACGGTAGGGGCGATTCGCGAATCGCCCCTACATTTAGGATACATAAGACAATTTGCGTAAGTCCTGTTCATAAAGAATTAGTATTAAGATCGAGTCCGGTTAAATACCCACAGACAAAAATTGAAATCGCCCGTCCTAGGCATAAATTGATTTTTTGCATTCAAACCGACATGATATAAAACCCAAAACTCACAAGCTAAGAACTCACAAGCTAAGAACTCAAACTATTCCAGCATCGCCAAAAATTCCTCCTCGGAAATGCAAGTAATGCCGAGAGACTCTGCTTTAGCGAGCTTGGAACCGGCGTCGGCTCCCACTAATACATAATCGGTTTTGGAGCTGACGGAACCCGACACCTTTCCCCCCGCGTTTTCGATTAGCTCTTTGGCCTTATCCCGCTTGAGGATAGGCAGAGTTCCGGTAATAACAAATTTTTTGCCAGACAAAGCGCTAGATAAATTGCTGCTTTGGGCTGGAGAAATATCGTCGCCGTCGGCAGGGGTGGCGGCGGCAAACTGCAACCCAGCCGATCGCAGTCGAGCGATCGCGGTCTGGTTGGCAGGAACTCGAAACCATTGGCAAACGGATTGGGCAATTTCTGGGCCGATGCCATAGATAGCTTCTATATCTGCGGGGGACGCCGCTGCCAGTTCGTCAACATTAGTAAATTGCTCCGTTAGTATGCGAGCATTGCTGCTGCCGACATGGCGAATGCCCAAACCATACAAAACTCGCGACCAAGGTTGGGATTTAGATGCGGCAATTGCCGAGATTAATTTGTCTGCGGATTTCTTGCCCATCCTCTCTAAAGAGGTCAATTCATCGACGTTTAAATCGTAGAGGTCGGCAACGGACTGCACCAAACCGCGATCGACGAGTTGCGAAACCACTTTCTCGCCCATGCCATTAATATCGAGCGCCGGTCGAGACGCCCAATGAATTGCCGAGCCTCGCAAAATCGCCGGACAAGAAGAATTAATGCAGCGAGTTACTGCTTCCCCCTCCGGTTTAACCACTGGTTGACCGCATTCGGGACAGTCCGCTGGCATTTGAAAAAGTTCGCTATTGCTGGGGCGCAGTTCCGGGAGAACGCGCACTACTTCGGGAATAATTTCCCCAGCTTTCCGGACTATAACCGTATCGCCGATATGCAGGTCTAGCTCGGCAATGCGATCGCTATTATGCAGGGTCGCTCGCGATACCGTAGTTCCCGCCAACTGCACTGGCTTTAGTTCTGCCACCGGGGTCAAAGCTCCCGTGCGCCCTACCTGCACCGTCACCGCTTCGACCGTGGTGGGAGCTTCCTCCGCCGGATATTTCAAAGCTACCGCCCAGCGCGGAAATTTGTTAGTAAATCCCAGTTGATCTTGCAGGGCAGAGTCATTAACTTTGACCACAACTCCATCGGTCATGTACGGCAAATTATGGCGCTCCTTATCCCAGCGATCGTAATAAGCTTTCACCTCTTCTAAAGAGGAAAGTTGCTGGCGATTGGGATTAACCCGAAAACCCCACTGTTTTAGCAACTCCAAAGAATCCCACTGACTTTTCGGTCTTGGCAATTCTGGATTAGTTCCAGTTTGTAGCTCCTCACTTTCCGGCGTCAGGTGCAAAGTATAGGCGAAGAAATCCAAACGGCGCTGGGCAACCATCCGGGAGTCGAGCTGCCGCAGAGTGCCCGCCGCTGCATTGCGCGGATTGGCCAGCAGCGCTTCTCCGTCTTTTTCTCGCTCCCGATTCAGTTCTGCAAACACATCCAAAGCCATGAAAGCCTCCCCGCGCACTTCTAAGATTGGCGGCGGATTTTCTAGATTGAGTCGCAAAGGAATAGAGCGAATTGCTTTTACATTTTGGGTGATGTCTTCCCCAGCAATGCCATCTCCTCGGGTAGCTCCTCTAATTAAGATGCCATTTTCATAAGTCAGCGCCAAGGCAGATCCATCAATTTTTAGCTCGCAAACATATTCAAATCCTTCTTGAGGAGTGACTAGCCGCTGCCAGCGTTTTTCCCAATCGGCAAAGTCCTCAAGATTAAAAGCATTTTCCAGACTGTACAGGGGGACATTATGCCTAACGGAGACAAAAGCAGTTGCCGGCTTTTCCCCGACTCGCTGAGTTGGACTATCCGGTACGATTAGTTCGGGATATTGGCTTTCGAGTTCTTGCAGTTCTCGATAAAGCCTGTCGTAAACGGCGTCCTCCATAATCGGATTGTCTTCGACGTAGTAGGCATAGCTGGCTTTTTGGAGTTGTTGCCGTAGCTGTAGCGATCGCTGTTCTATTTCCGAGCTTACTGGTTTCATTGCTTCTATCTCCTTGTCGATTTTGGTTTAGTTATGATTTAGCCAACGATCGCCCGAAATACTAGGCTAATCAGCCATGCACTAAAAATGGCAACTGCGATCGCCACCAGCATGACCGCACCTATTAGGAAGAAAATAAATCCTTTCGAGACTTTCTTGGTATTAGCCGGTTCCGCTTTGCCAAAATGCTCCTCTAGCAGTTGCATATTTTTCATGTTTGCTTTCCAAGCCACGTCAAACAGGTCGCCAACCACTGGGATTACCCCGGCAAAAGTATCTAAGAAAATATTAAATACCATTTGCACTAATAGTTCCCGAGGAGCGCCCATCATTCCTGCGGAAAAAACTATGTAAGCAGATAAAGCAGAGCTGGCAATATCCCCTCCCCCGGGTATCAATCCCAGCAAGGGGTCAATGCCGACTTTATAAGAGGTGCCAGGGATGGCAATTGCATTGTCCAGGAGGTTGCTCAAGGAACGAAGGCGCTTTAAGTTTGCATCTGGCGACTTTTTGGATAGTTTTGATTTTTTGTTAGCAGTCATCGTGGTTTGGTTTTTAATTAAGCTAGGCGAGCTTATCTATATTATAGGCCAGAAAACCCAGAAACCCGGTTTGTTGGAAAAACCGGGTTTCTTTGCTAAGACTAACAGACCCAATAGACCAGAACCCCCAGAAAACCCAGAAACCCGGTTTTTTGGAAAAACCGGGTTTCATTCGCGATCGCCTTTGGGGCAGAAACCCGGCTTGTTGGAAAAACCGGGTTTCATTCGCGATCGCCTATCAAAAAGTAATAAAATAGCAATTGTAGTAGAGCGGAGAGCGTAATGTGAAAGTCAAGCGGCTAAAAATGCGAGCATTCCGGGCGATCGCCGACCTAACCCTAGAATTCGACACCGATGGGCCAATTGTCCTCATCGGCATCAACGGCACGGGCAAAACCAGCATCCTGGATTGTATCCGCATTCTCCTATCCTACTTTGTAGTAAGGATTCTATTTGAAGCTTATGGACAAGGGCTACGGATACAAAGGACTAGGGGTACTACCATTTACGTCAAGAAGGAGGACGATTTTAGCAACGAGGATATCAAACAAGGAAGTAACAAGACAACCAATGAAATTGAACTCTCAATCGACGGGCAACAAGTTAAGTGGTCGGTTACAGCAGCAGCGCGGCAAGGAGAGCAAGCCGAAAACGTCCCAGACGATTTGCCCGAGTTAACCTCAGTAGCTGACAATATTTTCAAGTCCTGGAAAGAAGACGAGGCGGTTAATATTCCCTTGGTCGCTTACTATCCAGTCAATCGCTCGGTTATGGATATTCCTTTGGAAATTCCCAGGCAGGAACCTGAGTCTCCGCCTATAGAGGCTTATGATGAAGCTATAACAGGAATACCAGTTAGCTTTAAAAGCTTTTTCCAGTGGTTTAGAGTTCGGGAAGATTTAGAGAATGAGGAACGGCGGGACGATATAGATTACCGAGACAAGCAGCTAGAGGCGGTCAGGCAAGCGATTTATTCTCTGCTGGGGGAAGAGGATTTTAAAAAATTGCGGGTCAGGCGGAAGCCCCTGCGCATGACCATTAGCAAACAAGGAGAAGAATTGAGTATCAACCAGTTGTCTGATGGGGAGAAATGCTTGCTGGCAATGGTGGGAGATTGGGCAAGGCGTTTGGCGATCGCCAACCCCAGTTTGGAAAACCCCCTCGAAGGACAAGGCGTGCTGCTAATCGACGAAATCGAGCTGCACCTGCACCCGGCTTGGCAGCGCAAGATAATTCCCGCACTGACCAAAACTTTTCCCAATTGCCAATTAATTGTCACTACCCATTCGCCGCAAGTAGTTAGCCATATCAAACCAGAAGGCATCTATATATTAAAGACAACTCCTGAAGGAACAGTGGCAGAGCGTCCGGCTTATTCATTCGGCAGAGACAGCAACCAGATTTTAGAAGATCTGATGGAGATTCCAGAACGCCCGCTGGAAATTAAGCAGAGTCTGCGAGAAATATTTAGAGCGATCGGGGATAAAGATTTAGATAGCGCTCGGCAACTGATCCAAGAAATTGCCGAGGAAATCGGACAGGACGAGCCAGAGCTTGTCAAGGCAAGGACTTCTATTCGGCGACGGGAGATTTTGCGTAAATGAGACATATTAATAAAGGAGAAGAGCCAGCCAGCTTGGCAGCCTGGAAAGCCGAGGAAACCGAAGGCTGGGAGCCGACTTGGCAGATTCTTCGCGCCCAGGAGAAAAGAGACTTGCATCATGCCTTGCTGCGGGATCAAGGTTGCATCTGTTGCTATTGCGAAATGCCAATTGCCAGGGAAACCAGTCATATCGAGCATCTCAAACCTCGCAGCAAGTATCGAGACTTGGCATTAGAATACGGCAATCTCCTGGCGTCCTGCCCAAGAGAGCGGCGAGGGGTGGAGCATTGCGGTTATAAAAAAGATGACTGGTACGATGAGGCGCTTCTAGTTTCTCCGCTACAGGAGAACTGTGCGGAATTTTTTAAATACGATGAGGACGGACATATTTTACCTACAGAGGTTCCAGACCGGCAGGCTGCTGCTTCAACAACCATTGAAAAGCTCGGCCTCGGAGCTAGCAATTTGGTAAGGATGCGCAAAAAGGCTATTGAGGTTGTTTTGGAGGATACCGAGGAACTTACCAAGGAGGAAATCGAACAACTAATTGAAGGATTCCAACTACCGGATGCTAGCGGTCGGTATCAAGAATTTGGTAGTGCGATCGCCTACATCCTCAGACAATATTTTGTCACCTAGCCAGTCTCGATAAGCGGTCACTAGGAGCCGCGCTCCTAATGACCGCTGAGTTGTGCTTAGCCTGCTAGAGCCGCCTTACCACTTTTTATAGGGCAGGAACTTGCCATTCATCACGATTTTGACCCGATCGCCCTTAGGATCTTCTTCCTTCTCGACATCGATCCGGAAGTCAATCGCGCTCATAATGCCATCGCCAAACTTTTCGTGAACTACCGATTTCACGGGCATTCCATACACCTGCATGATTTCATAGAACCGATAAATCAGCGGATCGGTGGGAATGGTCTGGTCTAAACAACCCTTGTAGGGGCACTCGGTCAAAGCTGCGGCATATACCTCGCCCAAGTCCAGAGCCGATGCAATTTTTTTTGCCTCTTCGGCGTCTGCGCTAGCCTGGCGATAGATAACCGCCGCAATCCAGACCTCATCGCGTCCCACGACTTTTTCTAAATCGGCAAAGGTTATGCCTTTGGCCTTTTTGGCCGCCAACAGTTGTTCGGTGATTTCTGGTAGTGCCATTGCTTACTCCTTTAGCTGACGGATTTAAGCGTACCACAAATACCGGCTCTACCGGACTTTATTTGTAAAATTGCGGCCAAAAAGCGATCGGAGCTAGACAAGGAAGGGCGTTAGGCTTTTTTTGTATCAGATTGATACAATTTGCGCGACCTGCTGGTCCGTAAATCAGTAACAGTAAGGGTTTTGTCCTCTAAAGCTCAACCTGTTTACAAAAGAGCCACGCCCTATGCCCTCCTTGGGCAGTCTATGCGCCCTATGTGCTTCGCGCAGGCTATGCCCTCCGAAAAGCAGGCTCCGCCAACGCCTACGCCTACGACTCCGCTCAGGAGAGCCCGGTCGCGCAGCGCTTACTGCTTACTGCTATAAATGCCGCTATTCCTGCTATACTATTCTCATTATCGGGTTGCTATCTGCAATTAAAATTGCAACTTGCAGCAGCCGAAAGAGGCGAAGCGCTATTTTACTCAGTAGGACTTACGGAACGACACTATAGATAGGGGCAATCACGGGGAAATTGCCCCTAAAAACCAATAAACATGGATATTTTGCGTAAGTCCGTCCTGCTCAGAACCTTTTACTCAAAACCCCGGTGCAAGTGATGGAACAAGCTAGAGTGCAAAAATTAACATTTAGAGCGTCTATCGGCCTTTGCGCTACCAGTTTTTTACTGGTACTTGCTTTTTGGTTCTCTTATTTATACGAAAAGAACAAAACAGTGCAAGCCGCTAAAAAAGAGGCTCAGCAACAAGCCGTCAGTGCTGCCGAAGAAATTGATGCGGAACTGCGCAAACTCAGCGATCGAGTTGACGGGATTGCCAAGGAGCTAACTTCTGGCAACTTAAAGGACGACCAACTCTTGGAACGCCTAAAAAATACAATAGAGCAAAATACCAGCTTTTTCACCCTGGGGGCTGCTTACACACCTGGAGTCGAGCGTCCGACCTTTGACGGGGAAGGAACGCAGATTTTCAGTTGGTATGCGCCTTTGTACGCTAGGGATCGGGGCTACCTAGAGCTAATTCAAGTGCAAGATTACTATGACTACACCGAGCCAAAACGCAAGTGGTATAACCGCCCCTTGGCAGAAGGTTCTTTGTGGCTCGAACCCTTTATTGGCGAATTTAGCAAAACTTTAATAGCCGGATATTCAGCTCCTTTTTATAATAAAAATAAAGAGGAAAATAAAAAAGAAGCAGCGGGGGTTGTTTATGGCAGCTATTCTTTTGAATTCATCAGAAATTTAATTAAATCGCTAAGTATTGGCAAAACGGGTTATGGTTTTCTTCTTTCAAAGAAAGGTGTTTTTATATATCATCCCCTAGACCAGTTTGTTGACGATAAAGTTAGCATCTTCGATCGCGCCAAAATACTCAAAAACCCGCTGATTCGGGAGACGAGCGAGAAAGCTCTCAATGGCCAGAGCGTGGTCATGGACGACATCAGTGCCGTTACCGGACAAGAGACCTGGCTTTTCTTTGAACCAATTGCCTCGACGGGCTGGGCTCTGGGAGTAGTATATATTAAAGACGAAATCTTCTCTAGTACCGAAAGCTTGAAGCGAAAACTAATAGCGATTAGCCTAGCGCTCATCGCATTTTTATTTTTTCTTTCTGTTATCGTTTTCCGTGCCTATCTTGGCAGAACCTGGAGCCTCTGGGCAGTCTCGACTACTACATCTATATGCTTGAGCGCTGGCATTGGCTTTAACTGGTATCTCTCTTTGAGCGAGCGTCCCGATAAAATTACTAAGGATGTGATAGTTCTCTCCGAAAGCGGGTTGAGAAGTTTTCTAGAATCCGGCGCTCGGGTTGGCAAAGAATCAAAGCGGGATACTATTATTTATCTCCCTACGGGGGTGTTCGTTCAGTCAGTTCAATTCTTAGATGCCAATAACGTATTTATGACGGGCTATATTTGGCAGAAATACACCGACGGCATCCATGATGACGTATCGCGAGGGGTAATTTTGCCGGAATCCGTGACATCCAATGATTTTGAGATGGCCGAGACTTATCGCTATAAGGAAGGTAATGTCGAGACCATTGGTTGGTACTTTGAGGCCGAACTCCGTCAAAATTTTGATTATACCCGCTATCCCTTTGATGCTAAGGATATCCGGCTCCGCTTGTGGCATCAGGATTTGAATAAAAATATGTTATTGGTTCCAGACTTGAAGTCTTACGAATTAATGAATCCCACATCTCTCCCCGGGGTAGAAAAAGATTTTGTTTTGCCCGGTTGGGATGTAGAAAGTAGTTTTTTTCAGTACAAAATTAATAGCTATAATACCTCCTTCGGAATCAACAGTCCTTGGGGAACTAATAACGTTCCAGAACTATATTTTACTATTATAGCTAAGCGAAAATTTATCACCGTTTTTATTTCTAACGTGATGCCTAGCCTTGTCCTGGCCTGCCTGTTGTTCTGCTTGCAAATCATTATCAGTCACAAACGAGAAAAGGAAGCGCTACATTTTACTGCCTTGGAGATTGTGTCAACTTCGGGAGCTTTTATTTTTATTGTGATTCTAGACCAGATTAGCCTTAGAAGCAGCATTGCCGCTGGCGGCATAATCTATATTGAGTTCTTCTACTTCATCTTATATATTATTATTTTGTGGGTAACGGTGAATGCTATTATATTGGCATCTGGAGTCCAAGCCCCTTTGATACGTTATCGTAATAATATTTTGCTTAAGCTTTTTTATTGGCCTGTTGTTTTAACGCTTTTGCTAATTGTGACTCTTTTTTCTTTTGTTTAAAATACTATTGGTTTATAACCCCTCCTGGGAGGGGAACTCGATTCAATCCTCCTCCTGGGAGTTCCTGGGAGGGGTTATATTAGGGGTTGGTTGGGAGTTGCTTGGGAGGGTTAGGGTAGGGTGTTGACTTTATTTTTTTGCTCTTGCCATTCTTGATAATCGATATTTGCCTTAAGATCCACATAAAGCAAATTAATTCCCTCTTGCTCTAACAAAGCCAATATATGCAGGTTCAATTCGTCCCAACCTTGAAAATAGGCGCTTAGCTCCTTGACGAAAACTCTAATTTTAATCACGCGAGCATTGCGCTCGAATCCGCCGAACCAAACCACGCAGTCATCGTGCAAGTAGTCAACGGATTTCGGTATTTCTCGAATTCCCGAGCAAATTAGAGCGACTTCTCTAGCGGAAATACCGTCAATTTTTAAGCTGGCGTTGAGAATGATGGATAGGGGTGCCTTCGGATCCGGCGACCAATTTTCGACTCTGCCAGTAATCATTAGGGAATTGGGCATACTGTAGATAGAGTCTCTGTCAACAGGACGAACCTTTGTACTCCTGATGCCTATAGCCAACACCCGAACCATCCCATCGATTCCCGACACTACCAACAAGTCACCGGGACGATATAAATTATCGGCGTAAATAATTATAGTCGCAAACCAGTCGGAAATAATATCTTTAAATAACAAGCCTAATGTAATCCCGGCTCCTCCAATCAGACCTATGAGTGCAGTTGCCGAGGCTCCGAGTAATACCTCGCCGGTCTTGAGCAGTAGTATAACGGCGGCCAGCGTCCTAAAAAATAGCGGCATATAAGGCGCTATGATGTCGTCAATCTCAGTTTCCGTGTGCAAGGCTAGATTTTTTAATATTTCCCCCAAGAGTCCGGCGGAACGGAACAAAATCAAACAAAGGGTAAAAATGAACGCCAGGTTTATAGAATCCAGAAGTGTTTTTTGCAATTGAGGGGATAAATTCTCGCCGACAACTAGCTCTATCGCCCACAAGCTGCCGATTAAAATCAGAAAGCTTAATGGCTGCTTGAGAACTTCGATTAACTCGTAGTCCAGGTCGGCTTGGGTGTGCTGGGCCAGACGTTTTAGGTGCGATATGACAATGGACAAAAACAAGTGCCGCGAGACTAGAGCTATAAAGATGATGGCGACAACAATGATTATTTTGTCTAGGGGTAGGTTATAAATTGAGGTATTTTCTTGAATTATATTCCACAGTGTTTCAAACATTTGATTATTTCCCTCGTTGCCTATATTTTTTAGATATATGCTTCTCTAGGACTTCTAAATGAATTGGACAATTATTGTAAGGGCAGCATCTCAATTTTGCCCTATATAATAGTACGCATATTTGGTGTTTGAGGGAGCATTTCACTTTTGCACTCACGAGGCGTACTGTTCGTTACAAAGCATACATTGATATGCTCCCCCTAAAAGTAACAGGGGGAGCTATCGATCGCTCCCCCTGCCCTTCAATTATAACTAGGAGCTAGAAAAACAACTTAAGCTTCTTCAGAGCTGGGGATAAGTTTGCTAAGCAGGCTGGAAACAATAGCGAGAACAATGGAACCAATAACGGCGGGGAAGAAACCGCTGACCGTAAAACCGGGGGTGAAATAGGCGACGAGCCCTATCGAAATGGCATTGACGACAAGGAGAAATAAGCCTAGAGTGAGAACGGTGAGAGGTAGGGTCAAAAGGACCAGAATCGGACGCACGATCGCGTTTACTAATCCCATTATTGCTGCGGCGAGGACGGCGGCGGTAACGCCGTCAATCGTTAGACCGGGCACCAGTTTCGCCGTAATCACCAAGGATGCGGCGGCAACTGCCCAGGTTAAGAGAAAATTGACCATAACGGCTTTTTTTTAAATTTCCTGCAATTTTATTGTAGCGACCCAGATGGCAAAGGCGATTTTCCAGAAACCCGTACCGAGGAAAATTCTCCCGAAGGAGAGGCACGGGCGATCGCTCCCCATTGCCAATCCTTATTTGTCAGGAGACCCAGACTGCAACCGATCGCGGCGTCTCCTAAAAAGTAGAATAGACAAGGAAAAAGCAACCCCGGTCGGGTAGCAATCAAAATATCTGTTAAGATGTAATTAAAGCATCGCAGATTAATTATTGAAAAGGGTATCTTAGCAGCTCCGTTAAGTATGGAGCAAGCCAAATGAAAGCATTTGACGATCGGGGAATGGCTAAAAGTCAGTCTGAGTGCGGTTTATTGTGCAGTCGCTTGCTATTGTCGCATCTACGCTCTCTTTTACCTTTGCAGAGGCCCCATAGCATAATTTCCCTTCTAGGTGCAGTAGCAACCATAGGGCTGGTTATTCTCATTCTGGGACTTCACAAGCATCGAGCAACTACAACCCAATTGACAACCCAATTGGCAAGGGAGCCAAATCATCTATTAGGGGGAGAAAAACCAGCGGCCAAAAAAGGAAAGATAAAAACGATAAAAGACTACAATATTGAATTGTCTAAGTCGAAATTTCTAAAGCAAATTGCCAAGGATAGCGGCTTGTCGGAGCGAGCGGCGATCGTCATTTGCGATTTGGAGCGAAATTGCCGGCACCTCAACGGCGATCGACTGCCCGTCAGCATTGCCAGTTTGGCGAAAATTCCCATTGCTGTGGCCTTAATGCACAAAGTATCCACCGAAAATATTAGTCTGGAAACGCCGATTTATCTCAATCCCAAAAATTTCACCGAGGACGCCTCCGATTTAGAAGTGGGACGGAGCTATCCCCTCTGGAGATTATTGGCAGCAATGCTAATTAAAAGTAGCAATATTGCCCCGAATCAACTGATTGACTACTTGGGCTGGGATTATATTAATCAAGTTTTGCAAGAACGAGGCTACCGCGTCACCCGGATTAGTTCTAAATTTTCTGGCAAAGCGATTATACCTTGGAATTTGGGCTGGGACTCTAATAGATCTAGCAGCGACGAACTCACTGAAATGATGGTGCAAATATACAATCGCGAGCATCCCGGTGATGATGTCTTGGTTTCTCTGCTAAAATATCAGGACGATCGCGGGCTCGGCGTTGCCGCTTTGGAAAAGTCTCCAGCCAAGTGGGTCGGCGAAAAAACAGGACAAACCTCTTATGTACTCGGCACTACTCTAGCAATGAATATTGCCGATAAAAAATATATTGTCACCGTAATAGATGATGGTTATTATAGCGAGTTAGCCGTTCGCGACTCAGTGGAAAAAATTGCCGCTCGTATCGCAAGCCTCGGACATTTTTAGGAGTTTTAAGTTTTAAGTTTTAAGTTTTAAGTTCGAGCGCCCCGGAGTTTTTAGCTTTATAAGTTTGAGGTTTAAGTTTTGTTTTTCTAGCAGTAATATCAAGTCCGGTTAAATACCCAAAGAAAAAGTTGGAATCCGCCAAATCCGCTTAAACAGTCACAATTTGTAGGGGCGGTGCGCCCGGGAGCGCCCCAGACGCTCCCGGGGCCAGGGCGCTCCCGGGGGCACCGCCCCTACGGGATTTATGGAACAGCGGAAGCGGATTTGATATCACGATCGCTTTTTCTGGCGGACCTAACTTAGAATGGACATCGGGCATTGAGGGCCACACCTAGTCCATTAAGAGCTAAAAGCTGAAGGCTACTGCTGACTTCTTCTTTGGGCTATTACGGCTATGACCCAATGCCCAATTCCCAATGCCCAATGCGAATATGCCCAATGCCCTGCGGCGATCGCAAAAAAATTTTTTCATCTATAGTGCATAGTTTTTTTGCCTCTCCCCAATAGTCGTAATAAAGGCTGGCAATGAATGTGGAGGACCAGGAGAGCGGACATGGGGACATGGGGACATGGGGACATGGGGAAAGTCATGCATTCAAAAGTCATGCATTCAAAAGTCAAAGGTCATGCATTGAAGAAACCAAGAGACTTGCAAGTTGATATTGCACTACCAAGACAGCTTAGGACAGTCACAAAACGCTCATGAGTCCGTATGGCAAGACTTTAGCTGACTGCTGAGCAGTGATAGCTGATAGCTTACTGCTATAATGTACCGATTCTTCGGGTGCGCGGGCGTGCTACTCGTCAATCCGACTGTATGACTGGTAATAAATTTGCTGCGCAAGTCCCCCAACCTTCGTTCACCCGATCGCTATTCACTGTTCGCTTTTGACTTTTGAATGCATGACTTTTGACTCGATCGCTCCCCCGGTCTCCCGGTCTCCAATGCCCAATTCCCAATGCGAACATGCCCAATTCCCAATTATTATGATGTCTTCTTTTACGATTAAAAACGAAGTTCCTTGGCCGCCGGAGCGGCGGATGGGAATTCAGCGAAAGTTTTCAGAAGTTCTTATGTTTGAGGGTTCGGTAAATCGCCGTCGCTCTAGCTGGGTTACAGACCCAAAATTAGCCTCAAATATCAAACAATTGCTGCTCCGCAATCCAGGCTGGAGCGAGAAGGCTTGGCTCCATTATTTTCTGGAAATTCTCCGAGATGAATCGCAGCCAGACTCCGAAAGAGACCGGGCTCGCCAGCATCTGGTAGCCTACTATCAGGAAAGCACTTTTTGGGTTGCTAGAAGTGTCTGGATTCATTGGATCAATAGCCCGCAACAGTCGGAATCACTGCCCAGTTGGGAATGGGACGACTTGTTCGATCGGGGTCTCTCTCCTTTGCAAGAGGTGCAGGAGGCGAGCAAGCTTTTACAAAACTTCGATCCCGATATTGCCGCTAAGCAATATCTGAAAAAAATTCAGTATCGAAATCTCAAACATTGGCTCGAAAAAAAAAGGCGACAAGACTTGCCGATCGCACCTTTTACCAGTGAAGAGGCAGCGGGTTTGCTGGAGCCCACGGAATTTAGCGATCGCGAACTTTCGGTTAGGCGAGACTATCAAGATAGAGCTTATTCCGTTCTCAGTGGGGAGATGAAACGCATAGAAGCTGCAGCCGACCCGCACCGCGATAGCGCCAATATCTGGACTCTATCTCTGCTAAACTATGGCTTGGAACTGAAGCAACCCAATACTGCAGCTTTGCTCGGCGAGAATCAAATTCAAATTAACCAGGCTACCGTATCCCGCAAGCTGACAGATTTGAGGATTAAATTGATGCTAAAAGTTCTGGCCGAGTTTTTGGAAGAAGCGCAAGAAAATCTGGAATTGGACAAGAAAACGTTGGAAGAGCGGCAAAATATAGAGAGCGATCGCCAGTTCGTCGCTTGGGCAAAAAAACAACAAAGCGAAGTGGTTGATTTTCTCAAAGAGTATTGCATCGGCTATCTTTCCTCAGCAGCGATAGACTTAGTGGAGCAACAGCCAGCAAAGGAATATGATTCCGAGTCGAGGCAGTCTTTGTTAAAAAAATGTCTCGATTCTTGGCTGCAGCGGAATCTCTTAATTTCTATCTTAGGAAATTTACCGCCTAAGATCCAAAAAAAGATAAACGCTTGGGTCGAAAAATGGGCCGTTCAGGTGCGAAAAAAAAAAGGAGGACAAAGAAAAAGTTTTCAGTTTTAAGTTTTGAGTTTTAAGTTTTGAGGTAGATACTATTGCACTACTAAGGCGGCTTAGGACAAAGAGTTCGTAGGGGCGATCGCTTCGCCGATCTGCGCATTCATGTCGCGTTGGCGCATAAGCGAAACGTAGCGCATAAGCTGACCGCTGACCGCTGACTGCTGACCGCTATATGTATAAAATACGCTAAGCATCCCAAGTCTTGAATTGAGAATCACAAACAGCCGATTATTTAGCGCAGCCTCATAAATGATTAGTATAAAGGAGCATTCTATTTTGAATTTGACTTCTGGAGAGTTCCTTTGCTCGCGTCTCCTAGGCGCGAATCGTTCGGAGGCAACTCCTAACATCGCTGAACTTTGAGCCAAATTTATTGACTACAAATTTAAAATGCTCCCGATACTATCAGACTAGCATAGTAAATTAAGGCAATCAGATTACGTCCAGCGCCTGATTAGCAAAACAATGGACTTCCTTATTGTTTTAATTTACTAGCGTAGTGCTATAACATCTGTTAGCCCTACTGTTATTGTTTTGCTAACGATGAGCTAACCTTTGTCAGTTGGCTCTGGAAGGTTGATCTGGATACTTTGGAGTTGCAATAAAAAAAAGGACTCAACTCACTATGACCAGCAGACTAGAGCAACTCGTTACTATAGCGATCGCATTTTTTATCGTTCTGGCAAGCAGCGGTACTCGCAGCAATTTGAAAGCCCCAGAAACCCGCATTCCACTAGCAGATTTTCCTCTGCAAGAGTTGGTCAAAAATGCCAACAAAGAATGCCCTTCTGGCGTACCTCCCAAGAGCAAGTTCGCACGTTAGGTGTAGGTAGGTAGGGTGTAGGGTGTGGGGTGTAGGGTGTGGGGAAGAATTAAACAAAATTCTTTCCCCATACTCCCCCACACCTCCCACCCCCTCCCTACATTCCCCCAAACCCCACACTCCCATTCCCAATGCCCAATGCCCAATGCCCAATGCCCAATGCCCAATGCCCAATTACATCTTTTAATGGCGTAAAACAATGGTTAATGGAAACGAGAAAACTATAGCGAAGCCCAACTCTTTGTGCTTGCGCTTCTCGGCAGCAACCCAGGCAAAAGCCCAGCAAGAGTATCGGCATTATTCTAGTAATACTGTTGCCTGGAATGCCTATTTGGCTCGCCTTGCTCTGGATACGTTTATACCTTGGCTTCAGGAAGCTATCGACGAGCCCGCTAAACCCGATCGCGATTCGCCTAAATTTCGGGAGTTTCTGCCCGGGGCGGCGCTTGAGTGCGGCCAAACAAAGTTAGTGTTAATTCCCAGCGAAACCTCGCAACAGCCTGCCTTTTTCGTGCCCCAAGAATGGGTAGATATTCCCGAGCTGGCAGCGGACTATTATTTAGCAGTGCAAGTGAATCTGGAGGAAGAGGAAGAAAGTTGCTGGATGGAGGTCTGGGGATACGCGACCCATTGGCAACTAAAAAAGTATGGAGAATACCATGCAGCCCAGCGGGCTTACTCTATTAGTCGCAATGCGTTAGTTGAAGATATTTTAATGATGTTGCTGGCTCGGGAATTGGCGGGCAGTCGCAAAATGGCAATCCAGCCTTTGCCTGCTTTGACCCGGCAACGCGCCGAAGAGCTGCTATCGTATCTGGGCAATCCCAATCTGACTTTTCCTCGGTTGGCAGTTCCGTTTGCCGAGTGGGGGGCGCTGCTAGAAAACGAAGAATGGCGATCGCGTCTTTATCAATTGCGTATTTCTCAATCGATAGAAGAGCAGCTTTCAGTGCAGGAGCGATTGCTCGGTATTTTGGGGGCGGGTTGGCAGACAATAGAAGAAATATTTGCCAATTCAATCCAACCCGATCTTGCTTATAGTCACAGAAAAAGGAGATATCCTTCTAATGTCTTGGGGGAACAAAATTTCAATTTGGGCAAAGACTATGACAACAAAGATACTGACGATATTCCCCAGGCAATTCCAGCATTAGTGGAGCTTTTACGAACCAGTAACGATAAGGGCGCTCGCTTGCCGGCGATCGAGCTGTTGGGTCAAATTGCCAAAGGAAATCCTATTGCGATCGCTGCCCTAAGCGAAATAACCAACACTGCCGAGGAGCGAGAACTCCGCCGAGCTGCAGCGATCGGTTTGAGCAAAATAGATCCGGGAAATCCTCGCGCTGCAGTCCGCCGAGGGAAAACGATAGATTTGGGAACAGAGTTTGATGGCAACCCGGTGGCTCTGGTGGCAACTTTGATGCCGGAAGCCAATGGCGAAACTAACGTTCAGTTGCGGGCCTATCCTACCGGCAATGAAAGCTGTCTCCCTATTAATCTGCAAATGCTGGTGCTGGACGAAACTGGAGATATTTTCCAGGAAGCAAATGCCCGAAGTGCCGACAATTGGATTCAACTGGAGTTTACCGGAGAAAGCGGCGATGTTTGTACTGTAAAACTCGTACTGGGCAAGGCGATTTTTAGCGAAGAATTGATTATCTAAAAGAACCCAGTTCTCCCGTAGGACAGGCGGTAACGCCTGTCCCCGCGAACAGGCCGCGAACTGACGAACGAGATTTTCATCGTGCAGCAGACCCGCAAGCACCCCCGTACAGGTGGCGATTTTACTTGCGTAGCTGCTTAACTAGATGAACCACTTCTGGCAAAATAAGCTTTTCCATTGCCAGCTTGACAGCTTTGCTAGAGCCCGGAAGCGAAAAAACTAATTTAGAGCGATAAACGCCAGCGATCGCTCGGGATGCGATCGCCCGCGAACCAATTTCCTCATAACTCAGCCAGCGAAAAACTTCCCCAAACCCGGGCAGAGTTTTTTCGAGCAAACTTGCTATAGCATCATAGGTAGTATCCCTAGGAGCTATTCCCGTGCCTCCATTAAAAATCAAGGCATCTAAATCCGCGCTGGCACAGAGCAATTTTAACTGCTCCCGAATTTCTACTGGTTCGTCTTTGAGAATGCGATAGGCTGCTAATGTATGTCCCGCTTCCCCAAGTAACTGCTGAATCAATTGACCGCTGGTATCATTCTCGGAAGTACGGGTATCGCTGACAGTAATTACAGCGCAATTTACGGTCGTACCTGGCGAGTCGGGATGAGGTATTTGTGTCATTGACTGAAAAACTCAAACATATTTGTGGCGTTTCTAGCAGAGCCAGCAGAGCCAGTTTTATATTTACAGGACTTACGCAGAGATACTATTTGTAGGGTGCCGCACCGCGCACCAATCGCGATATTAATTAATTATATCGTCCAATTTGCGTAAGTCCAGATTTAATAACCCAGCCATCTAGGCGGTAGGGAAAACCCCTAGATGACTCCTAGATAACTGGGTTATGAAATCGGCTCCATAGAGCTTGGTCTATGGATCCGAAAAGATCAAGATTTTGATTTGCTAAAGCCCAATCCATTTTGTTCGGCATAGCGTTCCATGAACTGCATGAAGCGATCCCATTCTTGGGGCGACCTCATTACATAGAGGGCTTCTATGCCCACAGGTTCGCCATTGACGAATCTGGCTTTAACGTCTCGCGTACTCAATTCTACATCTTCGTCAATCAAATACATTCCCGTAATCTCATCGGTACTCTCTTTTTCGAGGGCCTTTGGCCTTTCAAAATAAAACGTAGCCGTCCCAGTGCTACCGTCGGCACCCTTAGTCAGACGCACGTCTGGCACTGCATTTTCATCAACGCCCCTAGAAAACTGAATTTTAGCCATCCTCCGGTTAAATTTTTATAAAATACACGTTAAGAGTATTGTTACATTAATCGGAAATGCAACCAATACTCCGTGGGAGGCTTTTCTTGTCCGGGGCTAATTTATTCTCCAATAATTTTTTATTACGGACCGGCAATAAATAAATTACTTCTGTTCGGGATGAGCCGACTCTGGTACATCGCAACCTAGTTGGTTGATTTGACGAATCAATTGATACAAGCGCCCAACATCGCGCCGATTGAAGTATAAAACCAAACGGGGCAAATCGGCGGTTTCATCCCCAAGTTCTTTTGGTAGGGCCGCGCTTTTGACAATTCGTCCCTCGACCAAGATATCGCTAAACTCTGCATTGAGCTGTTCTACCGCCGCATCTTGTAGTTCGCATCTCAAACGCAGGACCAATTGCTTGTCAACGTAACGACTGGAGTGATAGACGCGATAGAAGTTAGTTATGGCGTCGCAGGCAACATCTAGATCGTCAGTAATAGTGTAAAGACCAGTATCTTCAGGACTAATAAGGTCCCTTCCTAGAAGGTGTTTGCGGATGTAGGCATCCCAATCTTGCCAGTAGTCTCCTCCTGGGGAGTCAATCAGGACTAGGGGAGCAGGACCGTATTTGCCAGTTTGAACCAGGGTCAAGGTTTCAAAGGCTTCGTCCTGAGTACCGAAGCCCCCTGGGAACAGAGCGATCGCGTCGCTTTCTTTCAGGAAAAATAGCTTGCGAGTAAAAAAATATTTAAAGTCAATCAGCTTTGGGTCTCCCTGAATATAGGGATTCGTCTCGTGTTCGAAGGGAAGCTGAATATTCAGTCCGAAAGAGCGGGTGGCTCCTGCGCCTTCATTTCCCGCCTGCATAATCCCACCCCCCGCACCAGTGATAACCATAAATCCCAACTGGGTCATCCGCCGTGCGAATTCTAAAGCCATAAGGTATTCCGATCTATCTGGTGCTGTGCGAGCAGAGCCAAAAATGGTGACTTTGCGCACATAGCGGTAGGGATAAAAGGTATAGAATGCCCTTTGCATATCTTGCAAGGAGGCACTCAGAATCTTCCAGTCGAGGCGGTCTATTTCCTCTCTAGCAATATCGAGCAGGGTAGCGAGCGATCGCTCTACCCATTTTTTATGTTGCAAGGTTGGCAGTAGGTTGATTAATTCCTTCACCTGAGCCTGGAGCGATCGACTTGAATCCGGAGACGAAAGACTAGCCATATCGGTTTTGCCACTGGGAAAGCATTCCGATTTTACCCATAATCTAGTCTCGAAAAGCACCCCTTGGCTACATATAAAGTTTTTTCTTCACTTGAAAGCGTCACTTTTATTCAAAAATTGACGAGGGCAAAAAATGGAGAAAGGAGAATCGATTTCTCAATTTTCCCTTCTCCATCTGTCGCTTACCATAGACCCGCCCTCTCCTTGACCGTAACGGGATAATTAGGTATAAATCTTTAGTCTCGCTTTATAATCGAGTCGAGTAAAATCGAGTCGATCGGGATAGAGCGAGCTATGACTTTTGGAGTATAGGCAATATTAAGCCCAAGCTAGCATTCTGTCAAGGTAGTTTTGAAAGTTAGAAACTATTCCGCATTCCCCGTCGCCTTCCTTTTCCCCGCGTGTAGCCCCTTAATTTATCCAAGACACAGTAATAGAGGCAATTGATTTAAGCGCAGAGAATTCCGGCTTGATGCCTTAGTTTCAAGGATGCGATTGGGATAGATGGTAATTAGAGATATCAATACTCCGGATATTTCGCCACTA
Organism: Oscillatoria sp. SIO1A7; assembly: GCA_010672965.1. GTDB lineage: Bacteria > Cyanobacteriota > Cyanobacteriia > Cyanobacteriales > Laspinemataceae > SIO1A7. Next base: position 50,443 of record JAAHFN010000031.1, on the reverse strand, counting down.
GGGTAGAACCCAGTTTTCAGGCTCCGTCAGAACCGTTGAGATATTTTTCTATTGTTTCTGCCAATGTAGTCTTAGGAACTGCACCCACCACCATATCCACTCGTTGGCCCCCCTTGAACACCATCAAGGTAGGAATGCTGCGGATCCCATATTGACTGGCTGTATTGGGATTTTCGTCGGTGTTAAGCTTGACAACCTTTATTTGTTCTTTGAATTGCTCGGCAATTTCGTCGACAACCGGCGCTACCATTCGGCACGGACCGCACCAGGGAGCCCAAAAATCAACCAGAACCGGCAATGGGCTATCCAAAACTTCCTGCTGAAACGTGGAGTCTGTAATTGCGTTTGTTGTTGACATTCCTGGTAATCCTTTTCTAAATCGTTTCTCAATCGGCAATTATACCACCTTGGAAACAAATCTGTCTGTTTTGGTTTTTGGGATGTATGCCTAAAGGAACCGCCCGAACTATAAAGTCCGGGCGGAGTGTGGTGTGAGGAGTGAACGGAAACATGCGTCTCCGCTAGCTTCTATTTTAGACAGAAGATTGCATTTCTGCCTACTTTCGGAGTAAAATTTTATATTTTACTTATTACTGAGTAGATTTACTTACCCATTCCCAGGTGCTGTGCCTTCTGATAGAGTTTCCCTTCCGTGAGCAAAGACGGGGCGATCGCCACCTCAACTTGCTGCATCTCCTTAATATTCTTGGCTCCCAAAGTACCCATGCTCGTTTTCAAGGCCCCTAATAAATTATGAGTGCCATCGTCCAATTGAGCAGGGCCTCGTAGAATTTGTTCTAAAGTGCCGGTGGTGCCTACCCGAATGCGAGTACCCCGAGGCAGAACCGGGCTGGGAGTGGCCATCCCCCAGTGATAGTCACGCCCGGGTGCTTCCTTCGCTCTGGCTATGGGGGAACCAATCATTACAGCATCAGCCCCACAGGCAATGCACTTGCAGATATCCCCCCCAGTAATAATGCCCCCATCGGAAATAACCGGAATGTATTTACCCGTTTCTCGGTAATAATCATCCCTCGCTGCAGCGCAATCTGCTACCGCAGTGGCTTGGGGAACCCCAACGCCCAAGACGCCGCGAGAGGTGCAAGCAGCACCCGGCCCAATTCCCACCAAAATCCCAGCAGCGCCAGCCTTCATTAAATTGAGGGTGACTTCATAGGTGACGCAATTGCCTAAAAGAACTGGGATTGGCATTTCTGCACAGAATCGAGCCAAATCCAGAGGTGTAGCAGATTCCCGAGAAAGATAAGCGGTGGAAACGACCGTAGCCTGAACGAAAAACAAGTCAGCACCGGCTTTGGCTGCAACCGCACCGTATTTGATGGCTCCTGCTGGGGTAGCGCTGACCGCCGCAATACCCCCAAGGTTCTTGATTTCGACAATCCTCTGTTCTATTAAATCTGGGGCGATCGGCTTTGCATATAGTTCCTGCATCAGAGTCACAAACTCGGTATTGCTCACAGATGCAATCCGATCCAAAATTGGATTAGGGTCCGCATAGCGGGTTTGGATGCCTTCCAAGTTCAGAACCCCCATTGCGCCCAGCTCTGAAAGCAGCACTGCCATGCGGACATCCACCACTCCATCCATTGCACTAGCAATAATGGGAATTTCTCGCTTGATGCCAGCTAGCTCGAACTCCGTGTCCGCTAAGCTAGGATCCAGTGTCCTAGTTCCCGGCACTAGGGCAATTTCATCAATTCCATAAGCGCGGCGAGCTGTTTTACCCCGACCAATTACAATCTCCACGGCTACTCGGTTCCCAAAACTATTTAAGCTAGAGTAGCAAATTTAACGGTTCTTAACTTTGGGTATAGGACCAAAAAAGCTTTCAGCTTTCAGCTTTCAGCTTTCAGCTCTCAGCTCTCAGTTCTCAGTTCTCAGTTCTCAGTTTTAAATTAAAACTCCGGTTAGCTCGAACTCTCAAGCTAAGAACTCTCAAGCTAAGAACTCAAAACTCGGTCCCCTTGTCCCCACCAGTTCTCGAACAAACCGACTGTACTCGTCTTTCATCGGTAGTTCCATATCCCGCCGAATGCGCTTGCGGGTGGTTTGCACTTGCTCCCCAGTCAAAGGATTTACTCCGGTTTTCTGATATTTTTCCCAATACAGACCTACTCCGCGTTTCTGCCAATTGGGAATATCGTTAAAATTAATTTCGCGCTGGAATAAAAGCTCGTTTTTCTGGGCAAAAGAGACTTTGTCTAGCATCTTAGTAGCTTGTCTGGCACTATTTCCTTCCCGGCGCAAACACCAATAGGCGTGAGAATTGAGAGCATTGCGATGGGCGTCCTCATGTCGCCAGCGAAAATAAACCGCGACATCTTCCAGGTTGGGAAGCTGGCAAATCCGACAGTCGAAACAGGCAATGCCCCCCAGGAGCAAAGAAAGTTTACCGCTCGCTTCCCCTGCCAAAACTGAGTTCAGCTTTCTTAATTTCCGATTAAAAGTGCTTTCCTCTAGATCGAATAGCAGGGAAATTTCGTCGCTTTGGGTGTAGGCGTAAATAACGTATAATCCAACATTCATTAGATGCTCTACGGTCTCTACCATGTAGTCCCGAAATTTCTCGTCATAAGGGGCTTCAAATTTATATACTTCTTTGGTCAGGCGGGTGAAACCGCGACCGTCCAAGCGAGCCACCATATAGATTCCGGGCAGGACGCAATGGTCGTGAGCGGTTTCATATACACGCATCCTGGCATCTAATTCGTCAAATTTCATCTGGCCATTCCTCCACGATGAAAGCACTATCGGATTTTTCAGATATTTTTACCGAGTATAGCTCGTCAAATCCTTCTGCGTAACTAGGCAAAATAAGTTTTTTATAGGTGGCGGCGATTCCGGGGATGGGAATTCTGGCTTTGCCGGTGCGTTGGGCATTGCGACGCTTGCAGTCTTCTAATATGGATTCAAAATAGTAACCAATAAGGCGGAAACGAGCGTCTTTAGCTGGGCCTATGTACCGGGCTCTATCTTCTCTGGTTGGATTTGTGTTGTCAACCACGAATGGCTGTTTGGCTTTAAGACAGGCTTGGAGAATAATTTTTTCGCGATGGCGAGTTTTGAGCATATCCAGGTTGATGCGGATATGGGTTTTGAAAAAGCGATCGCGACAAAAAGTAGATTTTCCCGATGCCTGGATGCCGATAAAAATTACTGCCTGCATGCGAAAAATATTATCTAAGTTGGCTTTGTGCCTGACTTGATTCGGCGATCGCTGCGATCGCAGCTTCTCCAGAACATTTCTCATTCTCCGCCAAAAGCCCATTGCACGGGCAAACAAGTGGGCGCAGGCGCAGGCGAGGATGCCTGCGCTACGGGTAGCAATTTCGAGAATTAGCGCAGAAATTTAGCGCAGAAATTTAGCGCAGAAATTTAACGCACGAACAGGGGCATAACTTCAGCCGCAGTTAACAAACCATAAATTCCGCGTCGATGTAGGTTAATTCCGGCTTTGAGATAGCCAAAAGCTGGGCCGCAGACATTGGCAGCCATGCTGGTTTCATCGCCCAAAGTAAAGGTATGGGTAGAAATCTTTCCCTCGAAAGTACGACCCGTAATTTGCACGTTGGTACTGAGGGGTTTTTTGGGATTGCGAGTATCGACTACGCCGCCGACTGTGACGCGATCGCGGGCACAAATCCCTGCCAGCTCCAGCATAATATCGTCCGCATGTTCCATATTTTCCAGAGCCAGCTTGCCATCGGTTTCCTCCAAAAGCGCCTCCACCTCTGCATCGCTCATTGCCATTGCCCTTTCCACGGTATAGCCCGGTATATGGGCAATATCCTCGCGAATTGTGGCCCGATAAGCCGCCCAATTAGCTATTCCTACGCCAAAAGTAATCTTGACCCGGTGAATCTCGGCGTAGCTTTGAGCTGCGAGAGCTGCCGCTGCAGTTAACAAGCCTGGAGTAGCGCCACAACCAGTCAGATAGGTAATCCCGGCGGCCTGCAAAGAATCTTGTAAATCCAGCAATTGCTCGACGGCACTGGTGCGCTTGAGGGCATCAACTAATACCCCCTGCCATCCAGAGTCGATGAATTGTTGCGCCACAGAAGCCATAAAGGTGTTGGGCAGATTGGGCAGAGCCAGGAAATAGCCCTCCACTGGCGATCGCTCGATTAATTCCCCAATGCTATTGGTGCTGAGGGTGCCCCCTGGTTCCAAATAACCAACGGACCCTTGCTGGTTGTAAGCAGCAATGCAGGCGGATTCCTCTAAACCCTCGGAATTGTAGGCATAACCCTTGCGGTCTGCGATCGCCACCAAATTCATTTCTCGTTTGGGCTCCAGCACTCTTGCCCCTGCTTGCCCCAATCCTCCAAAGCCAAGCAGTCCCACCTGGATTTTTTTTATTTCGCCGGTTTGATGCTCGTAGCTCATATAGCACTCCCTTGAAAAGAACAAACTTTTATTATCTCACTCTCAAGGGCAGAGGAGAGAGGGAGAGGGGGAGACAAGGGGACAAGGGGACCGGGAGACCTAGGAAGGGTGGGAGGGGTGGGGAGAGTGGAGTGTGGGGAGAGTGGGGAGAGAGAGGAAAATTTTCAGCAGTCCTTCCCACACCTCCCACACCTCCCACCCTTCCTAGGTCTCCGCTCCCCTTGTCTGTGCTTGACGCCGAGAGAAAGTTAAGACAAACTTACTAAATATGGGTTTATGACTCTCATTATTATAAACTTATGTGAATAATCGCTAAATTATGATTCAATCGATAGTATAGAGCGATCGCCATCGAACGCAAGCTATTAAACCAATCCGCGCCGCTGGCAAATCCGGGGGCGCGGAGAAAAGAGCCAACCGATAACAGTCCCTTACTGACTCTCTGGTATGGAAGAACTGGAATTTGTCATATATCCCGATGGCCGCGTGGTCGAAAAAGTCACGGGCATTGTGGGTGCCTCCTGTGCGGAGGTCACTGCTGCAATTGAGGCCCAGTTGGGACGAGTTCTGAGTCAAGAAAAGACTTCAGAGTTTTTTGCCCAAAAGCTGCAACAGTCGGCACAAGCCACAACCCAGGCGACTTTTAGCGATTGGTAAATTGTTTTCGTTTGTCCGATAAAAAGTTAGTTAGTTAACAAAAAACTATGTCACATTTCAGCCAAATTAAAACTCAGATCCGCAATCTGACCTCCTTGAAAGCTGCTTTGACCGATATGGGGATTGATTGGAAAGAAGGCCCAAGAGAGGTGCGGGGTTATCGCGGTCAAACCACGAACGCTGAAGTTGCTATCGAGCAAGATAACGGTTATGACATCGGCTTTCGCTGGAATGGCAGCGAATATGAGTTGGTAGCGGATTTGCAATATTGGCAGAACGATTTAACCGTGAATGGTTTCCTGAATCGGGTGACCCAAGGCTATGCCTACCAGACGGTTCTCAATGAAACTGCCAAGCAAGGCTTTCAAGTAGCCCAACAAGACAAGAACGAGGATGGTTCCATCCGCGTTGTTCTCCAACGCTGGTCAAGCTAATGGCTGATTTTTCTGACATAGAAGTAAAAGAAGCGATCGTGTCTGGGCAGGAGCATCGCTCTGGTCTGGAACCGGAGTTGGGCGGTGCTTTGCGCTCTGCTCCAAACCGTTCTGGCTTAGAACCAGAACTCGGCGGCGCTCTACGCCAAAAAGGGGTTTATGTAGATGAACCCACCTGCATTGGCTGCAAGCATTGCGCCCATGTCGCCGGTAATACTTTCTACATTGAGGAAAGCCACGGTCGCTCCCGCGTGTTTCGCCAAGATGGCGATTCCGAAGAGACTATTCAAGAAGCGATCGATACTTGTCCTGTAGATTGCATCCATTGGATAGATTACACGGAATTAAAACAATTAGAACAACAGCGGAAGCACCAAGTGATTATGCCTCTAGGATTTCCGGTTAAGAATCTCAAGGCGGGCGATAGGATAAGGGCGATCTCTCTAGTAGAGAAAAAACTCTCTTCTTCCCCGCCCTAGAGCATCGGTACAGTATTCACAATTCAACAATTTACCCTCAATGGCCGATCGCCGTTGGGGTTTATTTTTGCAAAGAGTAAATATATAATCTTATATTTATAGAATGGTTCTATTTTACCTAGCCCGGTTTCGTTTCAAAAGTATGTAGAAAATGAACTGCCTGCCGGTGCAGTTTTCGATTTCATATGGCCACACCCGAACGCTTACCGCCACATGGTCCCCAATTATAAGTGCATTAGTTATTTTGCGGCCAAAATCTCGATCGCGACTTGGACTACTCTTAATTAATGTATTGTCAAAAATACAGGTTACCAAGCCCCTAGAAGGGCCAGTAATGACAGCGGTCAGCGGTCAGCAAGAGAGCGGTCAGCACTTCCTGCCAGAAAGGCTTCGCCCAACGCGGCATGGTAATATCTCTGGCTGACCGCTACTAAAAGCGAAGCCTTTGCGGCAGATGCGCTCTATAGTTTCTTAGCTGAAAGTTCGCTCTGTGGCTCTGTGGCTGACTGCTGCTTTCGTGCGATCGCCTGCTGCCCGCCCTTAGAAGCTGAAGGCTCTCTTGCTGGCCGCTGACCGCTGACCGTTTACAGCTTGTAAGCTAAAGGCTCTTAATTAGTTAGTATTGATGCAGGGTGGTTCCCCAAGGAGTGGCTTGAGGAGTTTATTGTATTCTTATGAATAACCCTATTCCAGAACTCGATAGTATAAGAGATAAATTGAAGGGCCTAAACAAAAAGAAAAAACCCAAAATGCTGGTAGTGGATGACGAGCCAGACAATCTGGACTTACTATTCCGCACCTTCCGGCGAGAATTTCAGGTATTCAAGGCGGAGAGTGGTGGTAGCGCGTTGGACATTCTCGACAACGAAGGGGAAGTCGCCGTTATTATTTCCGACCAGCGGATGCCAGAAATGAAGGGAACCGAATTTCTGAGTAAAACCGTTCCTCAGTATCCCAATACTGTAAGGATTATCCTAACCGGATTTACGGATATTGAAGATCTGGTAGAAGCAATAAACTCGGGCCAGGTTTACAAATATATTACCAAGCCGTGGGATCCGGCGGAGCTAAAGGGAGTTGTCAGTAAAGCGGCGGAAACTTACGAACTGCTGCGACAGCGAACCGAAGAGCTGCGCCGCGCCGAAGCGCAAACTAATTTGCTGGCGACGGTGGTGCAGGTGGCCCAGGATTCCGCGAGCCCAGAAGAATGCTTGCAACCCCTGGCCTCGGCTTTTGGGGAAAACTTTGCTGCCGATATTTGTATCGTACAGTTGGTAGAGAATGGTGCTTTGTCAGGGGCTGGCACCTACAGTAAGGAGGGGACAGCCCTGGAACTGGCGGACGATCCTTTAACTAAGGAAGCGATCGCCTCTTTAAGCATTCAAATCTGCGTTGACGTATCGAAAGATGCTGACTTGTCCGCCCTAGAACAGTATCAAAGTTCTGGAATAAGAGCCCATCTGGTTCTGCCCATCGCCTACCGAGAGGAACTGCTGGCGGTTTTGTCGCTCCAGTGGCAGCAACCCTTCAGCCTGCGGGAGGATGAATTAAAAGCTATCCATCTCTGTGCCAAGCAAGTGGCGATCGCTCTAGCCTGTACCCGCTACTATCCCTAGATTTGTCACCTACAAAAAATGACGCCCCTCGCCCCTCCTTCCCCAGCTCAGATTCAAAGCATATTCAATCGCATCGCTCCAGTTTATGACGAATTTAACGATTGGCTCAGTCTCGGCCAGCACCGAGTCTGGAAAATGATGGCGCTAAAATGGAGCGAAGCCCGTCCCGGCGATACTTGCTTGGATCTCTGTTGCGGCAGCGGCGACTTAGCTATTCTACTTGCGCAACAGACGGGCAAAACAGGTCGGGTGTTTGGAGTAGATTTTTCTCCAGCACTACTGGAGCTAGCCGAAAAGCGCAATAGGGATCTATATAGGATCGATTGGCTAGAAGCCGATGTCCTAAATCTGCCTTTGTCAGATAACTGCATAGATTCTGCCACGATGGGCTATGGCCTGCGCAACGTTATCGATATTCCCCGCTGTCTTAAAGAACTGCATCGCGTTATGGGGCCCGGAGCAAAAGCAGCTATACTGGACTTTCATCGCCCCAGTAGTCCGGCGCTGCGAAGTTTTCAGCAATGGTATCTGGATTCTCTAGTCGTCCCCTTAGCAAAAGCCAAGGGACTCTATGACGAATATGCTTATATCAGTCCCAGTCTGGAAAGATTTCCGATCGGCAGCGAGCAAGTAGCTCTAGCCCGAGAAGCTGGGTTTGCTAAAGCAACTCACTATGCGATCGCCAGCGGAATGATGGGTGTATTGGTTGTCGCGAAAGGTTGTCGCGAAAAAGACAAAACCGACAATAGCACCAACAATAATGAACCTGTCTAGCCTATTAATTTATATTGCACCCCCGGTTGCCGGTGGTATTATTGGCTATTTCACCAACGACTTAGCCATAAAAATGCTATTTCGTCCCTATAGACCGATTTACATTAGCGAAAAAAGGCTCCCCTTCACCCCGGGCTTGATTCCCCGCAACCAAGAGCGCTTGGCCAAGCGAGTCGCCGACACTATTATGGGCTCGCTCCTCACCCCAGAAGAATTGCAAAACTTGGCCAAACGTCTCTTACAGCTAGAGCGGATGCAAGGAGCGATACTCTGGCTCTTGCAGATGGCAATGGATAGAGTGAAATTGGATACCGAGCAAAAAACCGCCAAAATCCTAGCGGGAATTCTCCACGACCTGCTCGGACAATCTTTGCCCCGCCTGCTCAAAGACTTGGCCAAAAGAGAAGATTTTCTCAAAGACCAGCTCGACCATATTTTCGATAGAGTTTTGCTGGAATTACAACTTAATGAAAGCCAAGCCAACCAACTCTCGGACTGGCTCCTAGAGACCGTATTGCCTCCGGACGTAATGCGGCAGGCATTGGTGGATTTCCTAACCGATCGCAATATTGCCATTATCGACGAAAGCTTTAGAGAAAAAACCAGCGGCACCTATTGGGTAGTGGCGAATATCTTTGGAATGCGCAATACCCTGACTCGTCTGCGGACTTTTTGCTTGGACGAGAAAGAAAGCTCTAATGCTAGGATAGCGGAATTAATCGAAACTCTGAGTCTAGGCGATCGCTTAAATGAATGGCTCAAAAATCTATCTTTACAAAACTTGCCCGTTTCCACCGTCCGCCAGTTGCGCAAAACCATGCGCGATAGCGTTCGCACCTATCTCCAGACCAGCGGCGCAGACTTACTCGAAGGCTTGAGCAACTCCATCGACTGGGAAAGCGTATCTAGTTTAATCCTCAGTCGCCTCCAATCTTCTGTAGTAGTCGGCGAATCCTTGGAAACAGTCAGCCAAGAACTAGCCTTAATTCTCGATCGCTATTTAGAACGAGACTTAGAAAAAATAGTAGCCAAAGTTATCCCAATTTTAAATATCGACCAAGTAATAGTCAACAGAATCAAGTCAACCTCTCCCGAAGATTTAGAGACGGCCACACAAGGCATAGTCAAAAGCGAACTACAGGCTATTGTTAATTTAGGCGGCATCTTGGGCTTGGCGATCGGTTGCATCCAGTCAGTTATCTTGTTCTTCCGTTAAATGTTTATTTTGGGAAGAGCGGAATTGGGAAGAGCGGAATTGGAAATTGGGCATGTTCGCATTGGGAATTGGGCATTGGGCAAAAAAGCGAAGATATAGCAGTTCTCAAATTGATGTAAGGTTTCTGGGGCGAAGCATCCCAGTATGAGAATTGCCGTTCTACAGCCTCGAAAAGTCTTGGGGATGCTGTCGCCCCTACTTTTTGCGCATTAAATTTGAGAAACGCTAATGCGGCAGGGGTGCTTGCCACATTATTATCATTTAAAATAAAAATGAGACTTTCTGGTTGGGGCGATTTCGCGAAATCGCCCCTACAAGAAGAGCGATTGCCCTCCGGGCACGCTATGCGCTCTTAGCTCAGGCTATGCCCCAGAGGGCAGGCTTACGCCTACGCCAACGCGCACCGCAGGGAGAGCGTTGCTCACTTAACTGTATCAAACTTAATTGAAATGACTATATTATATTTATATAAAATCAGGTTAATTACATATAAATACCGTAGGGGCGGTGCCCTCGTGCCCGCCCCGGTTGGTCTCAGGCGGCCGGGGCGGGACGGGGGCACCGCCCCTACAAATATTGTAACTGTTTAACCGGATTTTATATTACTACTAATCAACCTGAATTATAGCTAAATTGGCGTTTTGATAATAATGCAAAAGTATTTGCTGATAATTAGCGCCGCGACGAGCCAAATTGTAAGCGCCCCACTGGCTCATGCCAACCCCATGACCGAAGCCAAAGCCATTAATTACAAAATTACTATTGTTAGTTTGGACGCTAAAACGGCTGCTTCTTAAATCTAGCAAATAGCGCAGGTCGTCGCCGCTAATAACTCGCTCCCCGGCATCGCCGATCGCCCTCATCGTAATTATCCGTCCGGTTTGGGTAGTGCGTTCTGGTTTCAGGTTCGCAATATTGCCCACTCCAGAAATCAGACCGCTCAGCTCGGCAGTAGAAAAAGTTTTCGTCCATTGAAAGACCGGAGTGCCAGCATCGTAGTCGGGAACGCCCCGCAGGTAAGGGCGAGGATCTTGCCAAATATCCTCGACATTTTCTGTATGTCCGCCAGAGGAAGAATGAAATACTGCCTCGATAAGCTCGCCGTTGTAGGTTAAGACTTGGCCGTTAGTAGCTTCCACCGCTGCGTAGGTGCTAGACGCTTCTGTTTCTATACCTTTATATACTTGCCAAGATTGCGAGTCTCCCAAATCGTAGATGTTGCTGCGGCGCCTTTCACGGTGATAGAGAGCATAGGTGCGAGCGGCCACCGCTTGGGTTTTGAGGGCTTCTTGAGGCCAGCGCGAATCCATTTCCGCTCCCAAAACGCTGTAGAGATACTGCTCGATATCGACAACATTGATAGCGCTCAAAGTATTGTTGCTGGCAACCAAATGGGTTCGGCCGCGATACCAGCGATCGCCTATATAGACATATCCGCCATTTTTGGGCTCTATCCAGAATTGGCTCGTCTGCCATCGACCCATCGCCAACTGCGCCCCTCTGGATTGAACTGAATAAGAAGTTTGATTGGCAATTTCTCCTAGGGTACGACCGGCTCCATCGCGAACCACTGCAGGGGTAGAACTGGCAATTTTGACTTGGCTAGCGCCGTCAATTATAGCCACTCGTAACAGGACCGACGCGCTAGCTGGGGCGATCGCCAGGAGCCAGAAAGCCACGCAGAGCAACCAGTAAGACCAGATTCGAGACAGCATGGAGCGCCATACCTGCCCATTGGGCATTGGGCACCCTGCATTGGGAGCGATCGCTCCGGAACCTCCAATTGAACTTCCAAAGCTTAGGCGTAAATTACGCCTGCTCCATCCAGAGCTAATTGCAGAGCGACTTGCACAGTAAAGGCGTAAGTTCTGTTGAATTTCGCTACAATGAAGTAAATCAGCGCTATTATTTCTCATTCGTCCCGTGATTTTGTGATGGTTTTAGGCTAGTGCTTGTTACCTTTTTAGGAACCTCATCCGGCGTACCGACGCGATCGCGCAACGTTTCTAGCGTTGCCCTGCGCCTTCCCCAACGAGCGGAAGTGTGGCTATTTGACTGCGGCGAAGGCACCCAACATCAAATTTTGCGCAGCGATATCAAAATTAGCCAGATCTCCCGCATTTTTATAACCCATATGCATGGAGACCATATATTTGGTTTAATGGGCCTGTTGGCCAGTTGCGGTCTTGCAGGCAATCCCAACTCTATTGATATTTATGGCCCAAGCAGGCTCGACGAATATCTCCAAGCTTGCGCTCGATATTCTCACACCCATTTGTCTTTTCCCATTAAAGTTCGCAAGCATAAAGCTGGGATAATCTATGAAGATGATGAGTATATAGTTAAATGCGATCGCTTAGATCATCGCATCCCAGCTTATGGCTATCGAGTTGAAGAGAAGGATAGGCCGGGGCGCTTCAATGTGGAAAAAGCAAAGCAACTGGGCATTCCTTCTGGCCCTCTGTACGGCAAACTAAAACGAGGGGAGACAATTACCTTGCCGGACGGACGGGAAATTGCCGGAACCGACCTTACCGGGCCGATGCAAGTGGGACGAAAAATTGCTTATTGTACCGATACGGTCTTTTGCCAGGGTTCTGTAGAGCTGGCTCGGGATGCAGATCTGCTGATTCACGAATCTACTTTTTCCCATAAAGACGCCCAGATGGCATACGATCGCAAGCATTCCACTTCGACAATGGCAGCACAAGTTGCATTAGCCGCCGAAGCGAAACAGTTGATGCTAACCCATTTCAGTCCTCGCTATGCCCCAGGGAACGATATCGTTCTCGACGACCTGCTCCAAGAAGCTCGCGCTATCTTCCCCAACACGGATATGGCTTATGATTTTTTCAATTATGAAGTGCGGCGGCGTAGTTCTGGCTCTGCTGGATCTGGGGTGTAAATCTTCTTACATAAGTAAGAATTGGATGTCGGCACGGCTGTATGTGCCGAGCCTGGGGGCTTGCAGGGCGTCAATTAGCGATTCTCAATTTAGTAACTACTTGTGATACCAAATCCGGTTAAACAGTTACAGTATTTCTGCCTAGCCTGTAGACGCCCAGGGGTGCATTTCAATTTGCAAATACACTTAGGATTCAAAAAAAATGAAGAGTCAAGCAAACAGGCTCCCCTTAGCTCTTATAGTAGCAGGTGTCTTATTTTCATTATGCTTATTTTTCCAAATTACTGGTGAAGTGTACTTCAGTGGAGATGGTGGAATAAAAGCTTTGTTAGCTAAGCAATTTGCATCTGGCAATCTTAGCTTTGACCTCCAACTGCCAGCCGCTCCTTGGGTTCAGGAACTGTGGAACAATGGATTATACCCATTTGAGCCACCGTTCTCCTATAAGCAAGGTGATGCCTATTATATTACATATTCTTTTACTTTTCCTTTGGTTACTGCGCCTTTTTATGCTCTATTTGGTTGGCGGGGTCTCTACATTATTCCTCTAGCAGCAACCTGGATTTTGTGGGGAGGATTTTATTGGGTTTGCCAGCATCTAAAATTAGGGGCGGTTCTGACATCGTTGGCTCTGGCTACCCTGATATTTGCTTCTCCAGTTTCCATTTATAGTGCAACCTATTGGGAGCATACCCTCGCTCTTTGCTTGGCTTTTAATGGTTTGGCGATTCTCTTAGTCCGAGGCAGCCAAGGATTTTCCAACCGAGAAGCCGCGTTGAGCGGCATACTTATAGGTTTATCAGTTTGGTTCAGGCCAGAGTTTCTCTGCCTAGTGGCTATTTTATTAGGTCTAGCGGCCGCTTCATATGCAGTCAATTTAGGCTACCTAAACTTGATTTCAACACGAAAAAACTTATTTGTGGTTAGCCTGGTTATCGCCATTCTAGGTTTCTTCGCTCTCAACTTAATTATTTATAATCATCCCTTGGGAATTCATTCTATCCAAGTAGTTGAAAAATTCTCGCTCCGGAGCAAGCTCTATGAAGCTTCAAAACTTTTACCCCAGCTTAAGGCTAGTTTATTGAATTACTTTCCAATACTATATTTTACTTTTGTTTGTATAGGGTTATCTATTTTTACAGAAAAAATAAAATTAAATTCACTAACCAGGCAATTGGTATTAATTGCTCTAGTCTTTACTTATATGGTGCCTCTACTGGTTCCCAGTGATGGAGGGAAGCAATGGGGACCAAGGTTTTTATTGATAGTTGTCCCGTTAATCTGCTTGGTGGCGATCGCGGCATTACAATCAACTTGGAAAGTGAAGAGACTAGGACTGAGATATGTGAGTCTCGCCCTATTTACAATTTTTTTTGTGCAGGGGGTTCATGTCAATACCTATTCAGCCCTAGTTAAGTTTTCAAAACAAGGATTTTTATCAGTCTTAAATTTAGTGCGAGAGTATCCTAATCAAGTAGTCGCTGTGCCTCATCAATATGTAGGACAATCGTTAGCAGCTACTTTTGGAGAGAAAGTATTTTTTCTGACGAAGGACAGCGATAATTTAATCGAGTTAGGAAAAAAGTTGCAAAGGCAGGGCTATAAGAATTTCATGTATATATGTCCTATTTATGACAACTGCTTTAAATCAGATAATATGCCAACATTGCAGTTTAATTTAGACGATAAATATTTTCAAATAGAGTTCTCAGAAATTTCAAGAATGGAAAGATATATTTTTTACGAGGGTTCGGTTAACGCTCGATGAAGGAAGGGCAAGCAAATCTTTGAGGTCAAGTAGCCAGAGGTGAAAGCAAGACGAGCGGCACAAAATGCGATCGCCCCGAAAAAATCACCCAGACAAATTATCTATAACAATCGCCCAGAAAGATAGCCACGAAAAAATCACCCAGAAAGATAGCCACGAAAAAATCACCCAGAAAATCTTCCAACAGCCTCTTATACAATATGTGTTTTTGCCAAAATCGTTGCCGAATGTCTTTATTTCCCGTTTTCTTAAGCTATAGGACATTGGCACAATGGCAAGTCTAAGCCGATGGAAGGATTGACAATTTCCCTAGACTCAGACAAAAGGTTGGCTTTGCTGTCTTTGGTTTTATCTTTGGCTTGGCTTCCTTCCGCTGGTTCCCCCTCCCTCGGCTGTTTCTGGAGCAACCGCTGGCGAATATTCTCAAGAGTTGCTTGGCTATCAATGGGCTGGCGCGGTCGCGGCAACTCAAGATTTGGCCAATTTGATAGGTCGAAGCAAGGGCAAGCTGTAGGTGGCAGCCCCGCTGTCGGAACGGCAAGGGGAAGGTCACAACGAGAACAGAGAATAAGTTCCCACTCGGGAGCGAGCAACTGAGCAATGGTTTCTTCAGTGCCCTCTAAGTAAGATTGCTTGGTATCTGTAGCCATAATTCGCTGCCAGCATTCTTCAAATTCTGGAGAATAGCGATCGCCTCTAATTACAGGTTGAGGCAGCAGTTTTTCAGTGCCATTGTCTAGCACAACTTTCTTACCTAGCTGAAACCAGGAGGCAAGATATTGTCTGACCTGTTGTTGTGATGCCATAAGTGTGATTTAGTTCTCGGTTATTGCCCGAGCTAGATATAGAGTAAAGCTACTCAGAAACCCGGTTTTTTGGACAATACCTTCGCCAAAATCAAAAACCCCTTGATTCGTAGGTTGGGTTGAACTGTTGACGTTGACGTTGGCGTTGGTGCAAAGGATGTAGGGGCGACAGCAACAAGAGAGACATCCCCGTTGCTATAAGGTAAAGTTATTATCTTGGGATGCGCGGGCCCAGACCGCTATGCCCAGGGCGAAGCATTCCAATACAATAGATTTTTGCGAAAAGAGCAAAGATTGTCTCGGGAATGCTGTCGCCCCTACAATTAACGCCCGGGAAATAGGCGTTGGTATTGTTGGAAAAACCGGGTTTCTTTTGCTGTAAGTTCTATTATGAATAAAATATCCAAAAAATGCACCTATCCTAAACAAGGGTGTAGGGTGTAGGGTGTAGGGTGTAGGGAATTCTAAGAGTTTTGAGTTCTTAGCTTGAGAGTTTTAACTAATGAAATTGGAAATTGGCAATTGTCCCTCTACTCCCTCTACTCCCCTGCTCCCTCTGCTCCCCTGCTCCCTCTGCTCCCCTGCTCCCCACATTCTAAATAAGGGGCTGTCCTAGAATGCTGAGGTTGAGAACGCGGCCGCAAGTAACGAGATAAACCGGATCGGCGATCGCTCCCAAGTGGCGGACTAGATTGCCGAGGCGATCGCGAAATTTCCGACCCAAGGGATAGGCAGGCACTACCCCCCAACCAGTTTCCTCCGCCACAAAAATGACTTGTCCCGCACAGTCCATAGCTTCTTTGAGCAGTTCTTGCTGGTGCTGCTGCCAGACCGTTTCGTCGAATTCCAGCAAGTTAGCGACCCAAGTCCCCAAAGAATCCACCAAAAAACAGGCATCTTTTGCTCCGTCTGCCAGAGCTGCTGCTAATTCTACCGGCACTTCGATAGTTTTCCAGCCCCAGCGATCGCGACGGCGTTGGTGTTCGGAAATCCTAGCAACCCACTCGGCATCATCCCGGTCAACCCGAGCGGTAGCCACATAAATAACTGGCTTGCCCGCCTGCAATGCTAGATTTTCTGCCCATTCGCTCTTCCCCGACCGAGCTGGACCAGCGACCAAAATTGGAGGAGTTCTCTTTCCTTCCGTTATATTTGCTTCCGTCTTCCTTGTTTCTTCGGGATTCATGGCTAAAATAGGGTTGGAGGCATAGCCCCTTTAAGATTCCAAAGACTTACAGACACTTTATGTAGGGTGCGATCGTAAAAATAACGCTATGTTTAGAGTTATTTTGGCCATAAACTGTCAGTTCCGATGCTTTCAACCCCAAGATTGAAGTAAAAAAACCAGTTCAATTCAATAGTAATATGTCCGCTCCATCTATTTCGGCAATTATTTGCACCCACAATAGAGAAAAATATTTAGGGGCCGCGATTGATAGCTTGCTGGCACAGGACTTTCCCTATTTTGAAGTAGTGGTGATAGATAATGCTTCGAGCGATCGCACCCCCGAAATAGTTTCCCTCCGAGAAACCAATCCCCGCCTCCGCTACATTTACGAACCCAACCTTGGTCTATCTATCGCCCGCAACACCGGCGCTCGGGAATCTAGAGGCGAGATTTTGGCCTATCTCGACGATGATGCCGTAGCCAGCTCCAATTGGCTGACAACTCTCTACGATGCCTACCAGAAAAATCGCCAAATCGCCATCGCAGGCGGGAAAGTTACCCTAATCTGGCCAGAGGGAACAGAAGCGCCCGAATGGCTATCCCCCGGACTGGCTGGTAATTTGGGTGCCTATGACCTCGGCGATAAAATAATCTATATCGACGTACCGGGCTTGACCCCAAGAGGTCTAAATTACTCGATCCGACGCTCGTTCCTGGAGCAAATAGGCGGTTTTAACCCCAATCTCGGCCGAGTTGGTAAAAAACTGTTATCTAATGAAGAACTCTATATGACAGAACTGGCGCTACAGAAAGGTTGGCAAGTGGCCTATCTCCCGGATGCCTTGGTAGCTCATAACGTCGCGCCAGAACGTCTGGAGCGATCTTGGTTCTGGCAGCGGGGTTGGTGGCAGGGCATCAGCGAATGCTATAGAGAGCAATTTAGCGGTCGCGCCGGTCTCGGTCAGCTTCGCTCCGGAGGGGAAAGGTTCCTTCGCGGATTATATAAAGCAGCCAAACACTGGGGCAACCCCGCAATTCGCTTTGATAATCTAGTATATAGCTACGGTCAAATAGGTTATTTAACCGCTGCCATAGAAGGTCTCATTTGGCCCCCCGAAAGCCACGATCGCCCAGTAAAATTTAAACTGGAAGATAAGAATGCAGCCAAAAAATAAATCGTGCGGAGCTGACAGTAATTAATCGTTAATTATTAATTGCCTAAATTTTAAACCTTATCCTAGATACTAGGCCAGACAGAGCAGATAAGGCAGATAACAGACCAGGTGCGGCGACCAAAATTTCGATATGCAGTTTCCATTGGTAATTATGAAATATAAAGAATAAAATCTCGAACCAAATGCCGCAGCTCCCGAAAAATAAATCATGCGATCGCGACTATTCTCGCATAGGGGGTCAAAGCTCGGCTTAGGCTGCATACCAACAATCGCCTAATAGATCCTAGCTCTATTTTTTAAGAGTTAAATTTTTAGGACTTACGCAGTGACCCAATTTGTAGGGGTTCCCCGCGCCTGCCCCGGTCTAGCACCAAAGATAGAGATAATGCGTAAGTCCTGATTTGTTGCCCTCAACCAGACAAGCATACAACCATGACGCAATCCGACATTACGATGCCATCCGAGAAGATTAGGGTATCCGTTATGATTCCCGCTAAAAACGAAGAACTCAATCTGCCCGAGTGTCTGGAAAGCGTGCAAATAGCTGATGAAATCTTTGTAGTGGATTCCGGCAGCACGGATAGCACAAAAGAAATTGCCGAAAGTTATGGAGCGACATTAGTTAAATTTGATTACAATGGTGAATGGCCTAAGAAGAAGAATTGGGCTTTAAGCAATTTACCATTTAAAAATGATTGGGTGCTGATAGTTGATTGCGACGAGCGCATTCCACCCAAACTATGGCAGGAAATTAAAAAAGCAATTAAGAATCCAGAATGTAACGGGTATTACATAAAACGCAAAGTTATCTTTTTCGGCCATTGGGTACGTTATGGAGGCAGGTATCCCGACTGGAATATGCGCTTGTTTCAGCATAAAAAAGGCCGCTACGAGAAAATAGTCAAGAGCGTGCCCAATACAGGGGACAACGAAATCCACGAACATGTTATTTTTCCCAAAGACGTTGAGGAGTTTGACCAAAGTTTTGAATCTGGGGGCGATCGGTTAGAGGTAGAAGTAGAGCCTAATGTTGGCTATCTGGAAGCAACCGATATGCTCCACGAAGACAATCGCGATTTTTACAAGTGGCTGGAGCGACATAATAGATACTCTAACTGGGAAGCCGAAGTCTATCTGAATATTATAGAAGACAAAAAATACACGGAAAAAATATTCGCAAATTTAGATAAGTTTTTAATAAAAGGTCCTATTAGAACTCGCATTTTGAAAAAAATATGGGTAAGGTGGGTTCCTTTGAAACCAATTGTTCGTTTCATTATTTTTTATATCTTTAACTTCGGCTTTTTGGATGGGAGAGTAGGTTTTATTTATGCATTGCTGATGAGTCAGTACGAGTATGATATCGGGGTCAAGCTCTATGAATTGCGATCGCGGCAGGCTAGAGAGCCAAAGGGCACTTCAGATAACGATCGCAAAGAGCTGCGTCCGAGCGAGCCGGAGCCTAATTGATGATGGGGAAGAGCGATCGCTCTTCGGCCAAGCATCCTCCTATATCTGAAAGCATCTCTGAGTAAGCATCTCTTAAATGCATATCTTAAGTTTAATAAATGTAAGAAACTGTAATGCTAGCTCTTACTGAAATGCCTAAACAATGAGCCCTATCACTCCCAATCCCCAGCCGGATGCATCTCGCTCGGATGGCTCTGTCCAAAATCTCTCGGAAACTCCCGTGGTCAGCTCCCAATCTCCTACTGCGAAAGACTCCGAACCACCAAAACTGCCGAACTTGGACGCGCCGCCAATGGTTGACTTGCGCGCTTACGATCAATCTTGGTTTGACCGAGGCCGTCCCGGTTGGTTCGTCTTGCTCTGGTGGTTAGTACAAGAGACAACCTTTCCCCTAACTCCCCAACCTTTACATTTCTTGCGCCGGTTTATTCTCAAACTCTTTGGCGCTCGCCTCGGCCGGGGCGTCTCTATTCGGCCGACAGCTCGGTTTACCTATCCCTGGAAAGTGGAAATCGGAGACTATTCTTGGGTTGGGGATGACGTGGTTTTTTACAGCCTCGATCGCATCAGAGTCGGCGAGCATTGCGTTATCTCTCAAAAAAGCTATCTCTGCACCGGCAGCCACGACCCCCAAGACCGGGCTTTTGGCTTGGTAGTTAATCCTATTGCGATCGGCAATGGAGCCTGGATTGCTGCCGATTGCTTCATTGGCCCCGGCGTCCAAATTGGCGCTAATGCTCTCATTGGCGCTCGCAGCAGCGTATTCTCCAATATGCCTGAAGGTCAAGTTTGCTGGGGAACTCCCTGTCGTTGTTACTACCCCAGAGCGATTGGCGAGAAAGCTATCAGCGGTCAGCGGTCAGCGGTCAGCGATTAGCGATTAGCGATTAGCGATTAGCAGTCGGCAAAGAAGCTAGAGCATCGGTTCGGTTGACAGAACGCTGACCCACCGGCCGTAGGGCGAACGGCCGGAAAGCCCCTACTATATATATATGGTCGCCATCGACGATCGCGCTTCCTACCGGCCATAGCTGACTACAGACCCACCGGCCGTAGGGCGAACGGCCGGAAAGCCCCTACTATATATATATGGTCGCCATCGATGGTAGCCGATCGCCGAGAGAGCTGAGCGCTGACTGCTGAGCGCTGACAGCTAAAAGCTGAAAGCTGACCGCTGAGCGCTGAAAGCTAAAAGCTAACTGCTAATTGCCTTTGAGCAAATTCTGAAAGCGCTTGTTTTTGCGCAAGGGATCTAAGTCAGGGTCGGTTTTGGCAAACTCTCGCAGTTTCGGATCGCGGTCGAAAGCAAGGGCGAACTGCTCTAAGGCGAGCTTTACTTTGCCTTGCGCCAAATAACAATATCCTTTGTTGTATGTAGCATTTATATGTTTGGAGTTAACCTCCAAGGCTCGATCGAAAGAGGTCATCGCTTCCCGATAGCGACGCAATTTTACTAAAGCATAGCCGCGATTGTCCCAAGTTTCGTAGTTTTTGGGGTCGCATTCTATAGCTCGGTCGTAAGAGGCGATCGCTTCTTCCAAGCGCCCGAACCTTCGCAAGCAAAGTCCCCGATTGTTCCAGCCGTGGGTATTGTTAGGATCGAATTCTATAGATTTCTCTATTGAAGCGAGTGCATCTTCTTCTCGATTGACTTTGCCCAATATGTTGGCTCGATTCAACCAGGCACTCGCGTAATCTGGCTTGATTTCTATTGATTTGTCATAGCTGGCAAGGGAAGCTTTATAGCTACCCATGTCTTCTAGAAGAATCGCTCGGTTAAACCAAATTTCATGGTTCCCTGGATTCAGCTTCAGGGCTTCGCTATAGCAAGATAGGGAGCTATGATATCGTCCTAACTTAAAAAGGGCATTGGCTTTATTGGTAATAGACGTGGAGTCTTCTGGATCGAATTCCAAAGCTTTTTCAAAAGTTGCTAGAGCATCGCGATCGCGCCCCAGTTTCATCAGACTCACTCCGCGATTGTTCCATATTTCCGGTACGTCTTCTTTCAAACTCAAAGCTCGGTCATAGCTGATAATTGCCTTGTCATATTCTCCCAAAGTATCCAGCACAGAGCCGCGATCGCCCCAAATCGCGAAGTCATGAGGATTGAACTCAAGACCTCGGTCATAACTATCTAGGGCTTCTGAGTAGCGACCCAAAGAATTTTGGCAAGAGCCGAGACAACCCCAGGAATTGGCATCGGAAGGTATCAATTGCAATACACACTCGAAATAGGGTAACGCCTTTTCATAGTCCCCGGCTCTAAAAAAGCTCATACCTTGCTGGAAAATTTTTCTGGCTTCTTTCTCGACCTCTGAGTTAATCATAATTTTTCAAATAGGGCATTGGGCATGTTCGCATTGGGCATTGGTGATTTGTGAGAACCCCGGTTTTTTGGAACAACCGGGGTTCTGGCTCTGGAGATAATTTTAACAGATAAAAGAATTGCTCGCTGAAAGCCGATCGCTAACCGCTTCCCCGCTAACCACTTTTGAGCAGATTCTGAAAGCGCTTGTTTTTGCGTAAGGGGTCTAGGTCGGGGTCGGTTTTAGCGATTTCTCGGAATCTAGGCTCCCGGCTGAAGGCAAGGGCAAGCTGCTCTAGAGCGAGTTTTATTTTACCTTGTACTGCATAACAGTAGCCTTTATTATAGATTGGGTTTAGCCGATCGCCGTTAATCGCTAGAGCTTTGTCGAAACAGGCGATCGCATCTCGATAGCGGCGCAATTTTACTAAAGCATAGCCGCGATTGTCCCAAACTTCATAGTTATTCGGGTCGCATTCTATGGCTCGGTCGTAGGCAGCGATCGCCTCTTGCTCTCGACCCATGCGCCGCAAAGTCACTCCTCGATTCCCCCAGCTATGACTATCGTTCGGATTTATTTCCAGCCCTCTATCGAGCGAGTCTAGAGATTCTTGATATCTTTCTAGTCTGGATAGGACAATACCTCGATTAATCCAAATGCGATCGTCATTAGAGTTGATTTCGATTATTTTATTATAAATCGCTAGTGCAGCTTCCTGGCGTCCCATAGCCGCCAGCACCACTGCCTTGCCAAATAATATTTCCTGCTGTTCCGGTTCGATTGCTAGAGCCTTGTTATAGCAGGCCAGCGCCCGGTTATAGCGACCCAAATTCGTAAACACTTTGCCTTGGTTGTTCAATGCCCGGTAGTGGTCGGGATTAAATTCCAAGACTTTTTCAAAATTGGCTATAGCTTCGTTGAGACGTCCTAGCAGGAATAGAGCCGTACCTCGATTGTTCCAGAGTTCGTATAGATCCGGTTGAATCGCCAAAGCGCGATCGTAACTGGCGATCGCTTTTTCAAAATCGCCGTTTTCTTCCAGAGCCATGCCTCGGTTTATCCAAAAGCGAGATTCGTTCACTTCAAACTCAATAGCGCGATCGAAGCTATCCACCGCTTCCGAATAGCGATGCAAATAAGCCAGACAGAGCCCCCGACCGTCCCAAGCATAAGCATTATGCGGCGCTACTTCTAGAACTTTCTCGAAGCAGGCCAATCCGGTTTCATACTCTTGGGATTCAAAAGCCCGCATCCCTTCCTGAAACAATTCTTCCACTGCTTCCATAGTTCCTTAGACTCCAATCTTTCCAGTCTAGTAATTTGTTATAGATTAAGGGAATTGGGCATGGGGCATAGCGCATTGGGCATTGGAAGAGGTAGAGGCAGAGGCAGAGGGGGCAGAGGGGGCAGAGGGGCAACGTTTTTCCTCCTCCGCTCCTCCGCTCCTCCGTTCCCTGCTCCCCCGCTCCCTGCTCCCCTGCCCCTTGTCCCCCCATGCCCCATGCCCCATGCCCCATGCCCCATGCCCCATGCCCTATGCCCACCTAATATCTATTCAACTGCCAGCATGAATGCCATTCTCTCTTCTATTATTCCGGTAGCATCTATTGTATTGCTTGGCGTCGTTGCGGGCAAAACTCTCAAACTCGAACTGGCAACCTTGTCTCGTCTCGTATTGTATGTGCTGTCTCCCGCTCTAATTGCCGATAGTCTCTACCGTACCGAAGTCAGTGCAGAAAATGCTGCTGGCATGGTTATTGGCTGCATTGCCACTTTTTTTATGCTAGGTCTAATTGCCTGGATACTGGGTAAAAAAAAGGGATTGCCAGAGCCCCTGCAAAAAAGCTTCGTCACTACTACAGTTTTTCCCAATGCCGGATTTATGGGTCTGCCCATAACCTTATTCGCTTTAGAAGAACTGGGCTTACAGCGGGCAGTGATTTATATGCTGGCTCATAGCATCATTAGCTTTACAACTTTACCCGCCTTTTTAAAAGGAGGCGGTTTCTGGAACCGGGTTGCCTTTACTCTCAAACTGCCTATTATCTGGGGAATGTTTCTGGGTTTTGGCTTGCGCCTTTTGCCCGGGTCGCCAGGTTCGCTTCCTTTCAAACTAGATACCAGTTTGCATATGCTCGCCCAAGCAAATATCTGCATTGGTCTTTTGATTTTAGGAATGCAGATTTCCAATAGCCGCTTTGAACTAAAAGCATTTGAAGGAGGATCTAGCTTAATGCGTCTTGCTGCTGGAGGAATCGTTGCCTATTGGATCGGTCGGGCTCTCGGTTTTCAGACCCTGGATTTACAAGTGCTAATCTTGCAGAGTTCTATGCCCGCTGGGATTAGTTCTTTCTTGATGGTCAATGAGTTTGGCGGAGACGGAGCGAGAACTGCTGGGGTAGTCGTAATCTCAACTCTGCTATCTTTTTTGACCTTGCCCGTTGTTTTGTGGGCAATATCTATGGTTTGAGTTTTGAGTTTTAAGTTCTTAGCTTTAGAGTTCTTAGCTTGAGAGGTTAAGTTTTAAATTTAAATTATATCAAATACGTTTAAAATACCCATATAAAAAATTGTTACCTACCGTAGGACGGGCGGAGCGCCTGTCTCACCAGGCAGAAGGGACTTTTCGCTGGTCCCGTCCTACGAGAAGCCTTTTTTAGGCTTTTTTAGGGCGATTAAACGGATTTGATATTAGATCGGAACCTTGGATAGTTATATACATTATTAACTTGCAATTCTCTAACTTAAACCGCAAAACTTCAAGCAACCTCAAAATTCAAAACTCAAAATTCAAAATTCAAAATTCAAAACTAATCATTGGCGGGATGAACTAGGGTTTGAAAGCGGCGGTCTGCTCTCAGGCGCTCCCAGGCAGGATCTAGTTCGGCTTGGTTGCGGTATTTGTTAGGAGCTAGAGAAATAGCCTGTTGCAAGCCCTCGATCGCCCTATATGTATTATTAAGGATGGCATGGCAGCGGGCTTTGCGATAGTGAAAGTCGGCTTCTTTGGGTTTGATTTGGCTGGCTCGCTCGAATGCTGCGATCGCCTCTTGATAGAGCGCCAACTTTTCTTGGACTTCTGCCAAACGATACCAACCGGAATAGTCATCTTTTTTTATCTCCAAAGCCCGCTCGTAGCTTGCGATCGCTTCTCGCTCGCGACCTCCCCGGCGCATTGCCTCCCCCCGACGATACCAAGCCCAATAGTCATTAGGTTTTGCTTTTAGAGCTTTGTCGTAACTGGCCAAAGCTTCCTCAGTGCGGCCGAGGTCGTCGAAAGCAATTCCTCGTTGATACCAGGCCCAGTAGTCATCCGGTCGGGTTTCTAAAGCTTTCTCGTAGCTAGACAGAGCCTCTTTGTACCGTGCCAAATCGAGTAAAGCATTACCCCGCTGATACCAAGCCCAATAGTCGTTGGGTTTTGCTTCTAGGGCTTTGTCATAACTGGCGATCGCCTCCTCATACCGTTGCAAATCCGCCAGCGTATTCCCCTGCTGATACCGAGCCCAATAGTCATCGGGTCGGTACTTCAGAGCCTTCTCGTAGCTAGCCAGGGCCTCTGCGTAGCGTCCAGAATCTCGCAGTACCATACCCCGCTGATACCACTCCAAATATTCTTGATGACTGCCCCCTGACTCTGAAGAGCCGCTCCCAATTGGTTGGCTAGCACTGTTAGGGTCATCCATTATATTCCCCCGATTTTCTCAAGAGTATTTCTATCTATGCTGATTTCTCCCAAGGCCGCTTGGAGAACAGAGATGGGAGGGTGGGGACTGTGGGGACTGTGGGGAGCCGCCAGAGCGAGCATGAAGTTTCCCTACGCCCTACACCCTACACCCTACGCCCTATGAGTTGATTGCCGATCGCTCGCAGCTCAAGGCTTCGAGCAGGCAGGTTTGTGCTTCCTCGATGCGACCCCGAGCGCGCAGAGCATTGGCTTTGCCATACCAAGGCCAACTGCCCAAACTGGCATATTCGCTTCCCCACTTATTCCAATCCGGTTGGCAGACTATCGCTTTAGTATAGATAGCGATCGCATCTTCATTAAATCCCAACTCCGTCAAGACATTACCGAGCTGATACCAAGACCAGTAGTGATTTGAGTTCAGCTCTATCGCCTTTTCATAACTGCTAGCCGCTTCCGAAATTCGACCCAAATCCTCCAATACGATGCCCCGGTCGTACCAGCAGAGGTAATTTTCGGCATTTTGTTCTATCGCCAGGTCCAAACTCTCCAGAGCCTCCATACTTTGGCCGAGGATATCCAGCACCTTACCCTGCATATGCAAGCATCGGTCGTTCAAAGGTTTTATTGCCAAGGCTCCCTGGTAGCTCTTCAAAGCTTCTTCATATTGTCCTGCTTCGTAGAGAACATCTGCGCGCCGAAACCAAACCCAGAAATCTCCGGGGCGGCTTTCCAAGGCTTTATCGTAACTGGCCATAGCTTCTTCGTAGCGTTCCCCCTCTCGCAATATATCCGCCCTTCGATACCAGGCCCAGTAGTCGTCGGGTCTGGCTTCCAGAGCTTTGTCGAAACAGGCGATCGCTTCTTCATAGCGACCGGCATCCTTTATAGTGCAAGCCTTTTCATACCAAGCCCAGTAGTCTCCGGGCCTAGCTTCCAGAGCTTTATCAAAACTGGCGATCGCTTCTTCATAGCGCTTGAGTCCGTCAAGCAAATTTCCTCGCTGATACCAAGCCCAATAATCTGCTGGTTCGTACTCTAGAGCTTTATCGTAGCTGTGGAGCGCTTCTGAGAAGCGACCTAGGTCCCGAAGTGAGTTTCCCTGCCGATACCAATCCCTATAGTTGTCTGGCCGAGATTCCAAAGTTCTCTCATAAATGGCGATAGTCTCTTTCATAACCTTTAATGGGTTGTCGCGGCTGGCTATGTTGTCTATATAAACAAGCATACTCCCCAAGGCATTAATCTAATTGGGTGACAAAAGACAATTCTTTACATCTGAGGAACTCTCTTATGGTAGAAAATTCTGGCTATCGCACCGAGCGAGATTCAATGGGGGACAAGCAAATCCCCGCCGATGCCTACTACGGAATCCAAACCCTGCGGGCGATCGAGAATTTTCCCATCAGCGGATTGCGGCCCAATCCGACCTATGTAGATGCCTGCCTGCTGATTAAAAAAGCCACCGCTATAGCCAATGGAGAACTCGGCTGCATTCCCCAAGATATAAGTCAAGCGATCGTCCAAGCCGCTGACGAAATAATAGGCGGTAGCTTGCGGGACCAGTTTGTCGTAGATGTTTATCAAGCCGGCGCTGGAACATCTCACCATATGAATGTAAATGAAGTGCTGGCCAATCGGGCGCTAGAAATCTTGGCAGATGAGAAAGGCAATTACAAGCGAGTCAGCCCCAACGACCACGTTAATTACGGACAATCGACTAACGATGTCATTCCTACAGCCATTCGCATAGGGGGGTTATTGGCCTTAGAACATAGCCTCTATCCCGCTCTATCCGGCGCTATTGCTGCTATGGACAACAAAGCTGACGAATTCCAAGATATTGTCAAGTCCGGCAGAACCCACAACCAAGATGCGGTTCCAGTCCGTTTGGGAGAAAGCTTTAGAGCTTGGGCGCAGATTCTCGGCGACCATCTCAATCGAATCGAACGCGCTTCAGAAGATTTGATGGTACTGGGATTGGGGGGAAGCGCTACTGGTACGGGATTGAATACTCATCCCCAGTATCGATATCGGGTAGCAGAGATTCTTTCCGAACTGACGGGCCAGCCCCTGAAGTCTGCACCTCACTTGATGGCGGCGATGCAGAGCATGGCTCCTTTTCTTAGCGTCTCTGGTGCCTTGCGAAACTTGGCTCAGGATTGTGCCAAAATTTCCCACGATTTGCGGTTAATGGACTCTGGCCCAAAAACAGGGCTCAAGGAAATTCAGTTGCCGCCAGTGCAGCCGGGGTCTTCAATTATGCCCGGGAAGTACAATCCAGTTATGGCCGAGATGACTTCGATGGTCTGCTTCCAGGTGATGGGCTACGATAATGCGATCGCTCTAGCTGCCCAAGCAGGACAGTTGGAATTAAATGTAATGATGCCTTTGATTGCTTATAACCTGATTCATAGTATAGAAATTTTAGGCAATACATTGGCAGCCCTAACCGAGCGGTGCATTAAAGGAATTGTCGCCAATCGCGATCGCTGTTTTGCCTACGCCGAAGGCAGCCTTGCTCTGGTTACCGCCCTCAATACTCATATCGGCTATCTAAATGCCGCCGCAGTTGCCAAGGAATCTTTGGACACCGGCAAATCCCTAAGGGCGATCGTTTTAGAAAAAGGACTTATCGACGAAGAAGAACTCGCTAAAATTCTTGATTTAGAGAAAATGAGCGCAATCCCGAAAAACATCTAAGAGTGTGTAGGGTTTAGGCTGTAGGGTTTAGGGTGTAGGGTGTAGGGTAGGGTGTTGGTGATGAGGGGTTGTCACCGTTTTTTTTGACAACCGGGATCGTTCCCAATTTAAACCCGAATCCAGAGTTACCGTAGGACTTTCCAGCTCCCGAAAGCGGTCGGGAAATAGTATGAAGTTTCCCTACACAAGAGCACCCCACACCCCACACCCGCTTGTGTAGGGTGTAGGGAATATCTAGCTCTTGCTGATTCCTGCATACATGGTCTGGCATACAGCAGGTTAGTAAGTATAGAATTTATTTGGCTTACCTACTTATACAGGACTTACGCAAAATATCCAGATTTAATACCCCCGCAATTGCCCCTATCCATAGGGTGGTTGCGTAAGTCCTATTATAGAGGCTTTCAATCATTGCCGTACAAAATATGTAGGGGCGATTCGCCCAAATACAAGTAGGGCAGGCAAGGGGGCAAGGGAAACATATGAAAATACCAGATAAGCACAATATATAGCGTTTCTCAAATAAGTGTAGTTTAGAAGGTAGGGGCGATAGCATCCCCGGGACAATGTATTCTATAAACCGAAGTCTTCATAGTGGGATGCTTCGCCCCAAAAAAACTCACATTAATTTGATAACTGCTATAGCAGATTAGGGTTAGGACAGTTACAAAATGCTCTGTTCCTATACTGGCAAGACTTTTGACGCTAAAGCTGAAAGCTGAAAGCTGAAAGCTGAAAGCTATAAATCCAATCAAATAGGAGGGAAGAAAATTATGACGGCTCGGGGTTCTTTTGCTAAAATGACTCAAAACGTTACTGAGGTAACGCTTTATTATGCGGACGGTCAAGAAGAAACTTTTAAGCTTCCTCTAACTACGCAAGAGTTCCAGGCACAACTGGGAAAAATGCTGCAACGGCCTTGGTTGGTTTTTCAGTTACCAGATCAAACCATTATTGTCTCGTCCGCCAATGTGGTTAAAATAGATATCAAGCCTCCTCTGCCCCCCCTAAAAGGAGATGGCATCTTCCCCAACTGCGAGCGGATTACCTCCATGCAGCGAGGCACCCGAGGCAGGATCCCCGTCACCGACTAAAGGAGCTTTTGGAGCAGGGGAGCTTTTGGAGCAGGGGAGCTTTTGGAGCTTTTGGAGCAGGGGGAGCTTTCGGAGCAGCGCTTCCTCCGCTTCCTCCGCCTCCCTAGGGGTGCGTGCGAGCAAAACTTAAAAAATCAAAACTAAAAATTAAAAACTCAAAATTTAAACTATGCCTACTGTCAGTTTGGTTCGCGCCGAGTCTTATTATCGTCCTGCCCTGCAGGCTGCTTTGGAAAATTTGTTAGAACCTTTGGGGGGATTGCCGATTAAACCGGGCGATCGCGTTTTGCTCAAACCCAATCTGCTTACGGGTTCGCGACCCAAGAACGAATGCGTTACCCGCCCGGAAGTGGTGGAATGCATTGCCAAAATGGTTATCGAAGCCGGGGGCAAGCCTTTCCTGGGAGATAGTCCCGCTTTTGGTAGCGCCAAGGGAGTGGCTGAGGCTAATGGCTATCTGCCAATGCTAGAGGAATTGAATATTCCCATTGTCGAGTTTCGCGGCGATCGCTATAAAACTGCTAGCGATAATTTCAACCACCTGCGCTTATCGAAAGAAGCGATGGAAGCGGATGTAGTTATTAATATACCCAAGGTTAAATCCCACAGCCAATTGACTATGACTCTGGGAGTGAAAAATCTGTTTGGTTGCGTGCCCGGAAAGATGAAAGCTTGGTGGCATATGGAAGCGGGGAAAGATCCTACTCGCTTTGGGGAAATGCTGGTGGAAACAGCGCGGGCAATTAATCCGAATTTGACTATTGTTGACGGGATTATCGGCCACGAAGGTAACGGACCAATGCACGGCCAACCTCGCCAATTGGGGATTATGGCGGCGTCGGATAACGTTTTTGCTTGCGATCGCGCCCTTTTAGAAATTCTTAATGTAGATCCAGCTCTTGTCCCCGTTGCGATCGCATCCCAAAAGTTGGGATTGTGGCCGGAATTAGAAGAAATAGAATTTCCCCAAAGCGGTCCGATAGATTTGCGAGTAGAGGATTGGAAACTGCCAGAAGCTCTAGTTCCCATTGACTTCGGCTTGCCCCGCGTTCTGAAATCTACCTTCAAGCATTTCTATATTCGCTGGATTAAAGAGCCGATGAAAGCTTACGATCGGCAGTAGATTATATAGCGCCGTTAATTAGATCGAATCCGGTTAAATACTCCGATAAAAAATTTGGAATCCCGTAGGACGGGCGTCCCGCCTGTCCGCCACACAGTCAGGGACTTTTCGCTGGTCCCGTCCGAAGCAAGAATTAAACGGATTTGATGTTACGCAAAAACGCTATTCGTAGGAATGTAGCGCCATAAACTAGATATACCTTGCTTTTCCGATTCTTATAGCTCAGGTAGAGATACGCTAAAATAAGTCGCGATGTCTATGCCTTGCTGCTTACTTTTTGCTTGGGAAGCCTTGATTTACCGTTTGCTACTCATGCGAATATCGGTATAGCAAGAGATTAAAGAGATTAGATCGGGAGTGCTAATGGCATACAGCCTACGAATAGCAGATATTCCGCTTAGCGAACGACCGCGCGAGCGTTTAATTTCTCAAGGGCCTAAAAGTCTTTCTACCGCCGAACTGATTGCTATTTTGTTGCGTACTGGTCAAGGACAGGGGAAGCTGTCGGCTATAGGTTTAGGGCAATTCATATTGCAAAAACTCAGCGAAAATCAGCGCGATCCTCTAGAAATACTTCGCGATATAACCCCCCAGGAGTTGATGGACATTCCTGGATTGGGTCCTGCAAAAGCTACTACCATACTGGCAGCTATAGAGCTTGGCAAGCGAACTTTTTACTCCAGACCTCCAGAGCGCCAACTCATTGAGAGTCCCGAAGCGGCAGCGGGGGCTCTGGCTCACGAGCTTATGTGGCAAACTCAGGAGCGTTTCGCGGTATTGCTTCTAGATGTCAAAAATCGGCTTTTGGGCGCAAAAACAATCACTATTGGCACCGCAACTGAAACCCTGGCCCACCCTAGGGAGATTTTCCGGGAAGTCTTGCGCCAGGGTGCGACTCGATTGATTGTTGCTCACAACCACCCCTCGGGAAATCTGGAACCGAGTCAAGAAGATATTGACCTGACGCGACATTTACTCGAAGGGGCACAATACTTGCAAATCCCTCTGCTAGATCACCTTATTTTGGGCCAGGGTAACCATGAGAGCCTGCGCAAAGTAACTTCTTTGTGGGAAGAATTGCCTCAGAATGAGTAGATTTAGAAATTGCTGCGATCGCTTGGGTCTTTGCGACAATTACGCAAAGACCCTATTTATATGGTTCTGTACGCGCACCAAACGCTATATCTATAATTAAATCCTATAGGAAAGCGTAAGTCCCAAGCCAGAGTGCTAAATTTTGCAAGTTAAATTTTGTAAAAGATTGGGGAAGCGGTTGTTGATTTGGCCGACCCCGTGTTATACTTCTGAAGCAGACGGGCGATTAGCACAGGGGTAGCGCACTTCCTTCACACGGAAGGGGTCACTGGTTCAAATCCAGTATCGCCCATTTAAAAATATTGGCTTTTATAGCTGCAAGTAGATTTTCCGTAAGGGGACTCTGCGATATAGGCTTATTAGCTCCGCGCAGGTTGCTCAAAAGATGCTTATATAAAATCCGCTTAAACAGTCACAGTTTGTAGGGGCACCGCCCCTACGGGATTTATTTATGGAACAGCTACGCGGATTTGATATTATGTGCGGAGCTACCGCTGCGCCAACAGCTATTACCCAAAGCGATCGCCCGCCGGGGACAAGCTTCCCAACCAAAGCCCCCGGCGGACTATCCCTGTGCCAATTCTGTCACCAAAGCGCTCTTAAGAGCGATCGCCTAGGGCGATTATCTTAGGGACTTGCGCGGAAATAAAGTACCAGTCCCTTAAGCATTCCACCGTTCGGGCGCTCGCCGGTCGTTGCCCTTTAACTGGTACATTATTAACTTGCAAGTCCCTTATGGGGGTTTTTAAAGTTTTGATGACAATTCGGTATAGTTCCTAATCGAAACCCGAAACCTCTTGACAGTAGGGCTTTCCGACTCCCGAAAGCGATAGGGAAATAGCATCAAGTTTCCCTACACCCTACACCCTACACCCCACACCCTAGCGATCGCCCAGGTAGCAATGTCACCAAAGTTGAGCGATCGCATTCTGCGGACAACTTCCAGTTTTTTTGCCAGTTTCTTCCCGATGGGCAGTCCGGCCTCTAGTATAAAGCGAAGACAATAGATGAACGGTGCTTGGAGGTAGCTCCCTTGCAAAGCTCTTGCAAGAGAGCTAACTCTTTCCCTAATGAATTCCTTGCACTCTCAGGGCTCTTTGCAGTTCGACCATTCTGCGGGATTGGTCGTGCCGCAATATATCCCAACT
This sequence comes from Oscillatoria sp. SIO1A7, assembly GCA_010672965.1. Classification (GTDB taxonomy): domain Bacteria; phylum Cyanobacteriota; class Cyanobacteriia; order Cyanobacteriales; family Laspinemataceae; genus SIO1A7. The sequence continues at coordinate 18,411 of JAAHFN010000031.1, read as the reverse complement.
GTTGCCGAATCCACCGGCCTCCAAAACGCCAGTTTCGGGATTGACAAAACTTTGGATTCTTGCTTCCAAAACGGCTTCCATACCCCTGAGTCCCTGGGCGCGGAATTCTTTAAGGCGATCCACATAATCGAGAGCTGCCACGGGAGATTGATTTGCCAGATCTGCTCCTGCGACTAGCTCTAGAGGAGAGAGCTTGACCCCCATTTCGTCAGCTTCATTTTGGAGTTGTTCTACTTGACCTCGCAGGCGTTTGAGCTGAATCCAATCTGCCTCTCTGGCGTTGCTAGCTCCATGCTGGTAGCTAAAGGTGCCCAAATTTCTTACTCCGTTTGCCGGATCGGGATGACCCCAATAAATTTCAGTTGTCTCCCCCCTGGTGGTGCGAGTTCCTTCTGCTGCACCAATCGCTATCGATCCGGGAGCATCGGGGGTAGCAAACAACATATCAAGTAACTTTTGGGAACCTTTGCTGGTATTGGTGGCGCTAGCAACAGCTCCTGAAGTTACCGACGAGGGCTCGTCCTGTGTTGTTTTCGACTCTTGCTTGAGTTCTTCGCTACTCCTTTTATTAGCTCCTCGTTCCGGATTGAGCCAGCTAACTTTGGTATTCTCGGTTAGCTCGCCTACATACCCCGTTACTCGATTAGGAGCATACTCGGTAATTTTATGACTCGGCCGACTGGAGAAATCCCAAGTGTAAGAAGGTGATGAAGTTTTCTTAGGCGCAGATATGAATAGCGTTCCATCCATTTGTCCGTAGTGGCTGTCAACCCGATCTAACAGGGCTTGGACGCTTGGCAGTAATTGGTCGGGATTAAAGGCTTGGATTTTTTTGCCATCTAAAAACCCACTTCTCCACACTGTCTTAATTTTGCTACTGGACGACTTCTTAGTAAGGATTTTCGTAAATTGTGAAGATTTCTGGGGGGAATTTCTCAACCCTTTTCCCAGTCCTTTGGACCACTTAAATCGTATCTCTTGGACGTCTTTCCAGATAGCGACAGGGGACGCTTTTCCAGATTTCCGCCTCTTCAAGCTACTACTCGCCCTATAGTGCCGATTAGTTTTGAAGTGGGATTTATCCTGGGTTAGTGACTCTACCGATAGTTCTAGGGGAGCCTCTAAGTCTATTGCTTTTGACTCTGAGCTTACCAAGGGGGCATCTTCTGTCTTTGCGATTTTAGATTCCTCCGATGCGAGCTGATTTTGGCGATCGCCAGAACTTAAAATTCCTACATCGCCCATCAACCATTGGGTTAGGGCAGCTAGCCCTACCATTGCAACGGTACGGATAATTGTCGATTTTGTTGGTTTAATTGGAGCAAACATTCAATCTCCATCCTTGTGCTTAGGGGCTTCTCGGTCTTTTGCCCGCAACAACATTGACGATAAGTTCCCACTCCTGAATCCAGGAGCTTACGGGTTTTCATCGAGCTTCCCCATAATTGCCCGGGGAATGGTATTTGAAGCCTTTAATTTTATAGCTGTTTTCTATTGGCCGAAAAGAGCGATCGCGCTCTGGGGTGACTGTTGCCGAATATTTGGCCAAGAGCTAGCTAGCATCCTCTAGCTCTGGGGATACCTTCCCTGCCAACAATTGGCCGGGAAAATATTTTTCTTTCGCTCTCCAGAGTGTAATTCAACATTGCATATCTCTCTTTTGAAACAGTATAATCTTGCTCTATCGCACCGACTCAATCGTTTTGGAGCCAATAACTCCCTTCATTTTCTCCAAACGTACTGGCAGTAGCTCGCCTATTGGAATATAGCACTCCTGTTAGTAAATTGCTCGGACTACACATTCCCCACATCAGTACCAGCAAAACAACTACACCGGGTAAGGTATGAGACCCCCTAATAAGGAGCGAAAAGGAAAGAGCATGCTCTAGCTTGGTCTTTCCCTAATCCTTCCCTGGAGGTATCCTATCTTAGCAGGGGATCGCGCCCGCGCAAGTTCTAGCCAGTTTAACACCATTATCCTCAAACCCTGGCCAACATAGCAAATAAAATCTATAATTTTTTGCTACTTTCAGGCTCCAATTTATCCAGTGAAGGCTATTTCCCAGGGCAAACAGATAATAGATTGGTATTTAGATTCATATGGCGAACTTGATATAGGCGATCGCTTCCGACTAAGAGCGAATCTGCCTTTGGTAATAGATAGGCAATTGCCCGAGCCACCGGGCAATTCCAAAACCATTGCCCAGTCAGCCCGCTCCGGCTGCGGTCTATTGGTGCGCCGGTTCTCCAATGCAACAGCTCCAATACAAATCATCTGCAAGTCATCGCCGTCTAAACCAAACATGCTTGAGCTTAACCTGCTTGCCTAGAGCTTGCTGAGGTCCAATTAAAATGGACATCTGGACTCACCAGACAACAGCTTCCCATAAAGTGGGTTAGATGTCAATGGGGATCGCACCCTTAGTGAGTATAACTACTTAATTAGTATATTGGGGATCGTTGCCTAGTCCCTCGTTTTTTATAGGACCATATCTGACAAAAACTCTTCTACGGTTCGGTTAAAGATGTCCGGTTCCACCAAAAATGGCCAATGATTGCCGGCTATTTTTTGCAGGGTCAGGCGAGTCAAATGGGTTTTATATGGTTTAAGCTGCCACTCGGTGCGATTGACCCCTTTTGCCGGTTGAACAAATAGAGTAGGTATGTCAATGGGTTCGGTTAAACCAGCGACGCGCATCACCTCCTCAAAAATCTGGTTTCGCGCTGGCACGACAAACTTGGTTCCCCATTGCCCGTCTGGTTTTTGCTCGATACTTTCTTGAAATACGAGCTTTTGTAAGGGGCTCCAACCCGCGTATTTGCCGAGGGTTGGAGCCTGAGCTTCTGCAACTCGATAACTGGTAAATGGCCCCATTCCTTTGAAGGAGTCTAGGGTGCGGTAGAGAATTGGAAAGGTAAGTTTGAGAATCGATGGCATCTTGGTGATGAAGATTGGGTCAACCAGAATCATGCTTTTGAAGCGTTGTGGGTTCTGTGTGGCCCATATCGCAGCTAGTTTGCCTCCCCAAGAGTGACCTAGAATGTGAGCATTGTTCCAACCCAAGCGGTTCATTAAGGCTTCTAGATCGGCGATCGCATCGGTAAATGCATAACCCTTTGCCGGTTTGCCGCTCTCCCCGTGACCGCGCATATCTGGCGCAATAATATGGTACTTCTCGGCCAAATAATCTCCCAAGCTATGCCATACTACAGCACAATCCCCTAAGCCGTGGATTGCCAAGAGAGGTTCTCGACCTCGATTCCATTCCAGGCAAGATAGCTCGATAGAGCCCAAATCGAATCTTTGGCGAATCGGTAGCATTATCCTCCCTCCTAAATTGACTTATCATAGTAGAAGGCGTAGATGCGACAAAAGTCACCGCCAGGGAAGGGACTTGCAGCAAAAGCGAAAATTAGGAGTTATATTAAAATAGTGGGAGAGCGATCGCTTAAATAGATCGCTTAAATAGTTGCCAATATATCAGTTGCTAATATATCAGTTGCTAATATGAGTAAGTCGCCCAACCCTGGTGTGCTGATATTTTCATCTCTATTTATTATTGCCTTAGCCGCTACGAGCGTCGTTTGGGTACTCAGAGGTCTGCGCATTCTTACTTCGATTAGCGGAGGGGTGATTTGGGTATTGCTCTTGCTTTCGATTGGTCTTGGGGTAATTAGCATTGCCCAAAGGCAACGGCGTTATTAAGGGCAAAAATGCCATGAGTCAGGATGTAAGCTATTGGTTGGATGAAGTTAAGTCCCTCAAGAATCAACTAGCTCTAGCAAGGCAAGACCTGGATGCTGCCTATGCTAGTTCTTCTCGTTGGCGAGAACTATATAATAAGGAAGCGGAGCAACGTCGGCTCCAGGTCAAGCAGCTTCAGGAAAAAATTGAGCAGTTGGAGGCACGAGTCCAGGAGCGCCAGTATATCGATCGCTCGCCGGAACGGGAGGAAAATGTATTTGGGACCCTAGAAGAATTAGAAAAATTAGGGGTAACCCAGGAATTGAAAATAAAGCTCGAAAAGGCTATTCGCGAGAGCGATCGCGCCCATGAGGAAATCAGACAACTGCGCGAAGCACTCGCAGCGGAACGAGCTGCTCGCGCTGAAACCCGCAAAAATTTAACCGCTGCTTTAGCAGATACAGTGGAACTGCTCAAAAAAGCAGGGGCTAACCAAGGAATGAGCAAATCCCGCGTTTCCCTGCCAGCAACTCCCAAAGCCCCCGAGGAATCTGAAAGATTGCTGGCAGAGTCTAAAAACCCATTACTTCGGCTACCACCTTTGGATCGGGATCGAGACCCTGTTTAAAAGAATTGTGGCTATGGGCGATCGCAGCATCTGGGTCTTTTAGTCCGTTGCCAGTGAGGACGCAGACTACCGTAGCTCCTGTAGGCACTTGCTCGGAAACTTTCAACAAGCCAGCTACAGAAGCCGCAGAGGCCGGTTCGCAGAAAATCCCTTCCTCGCAAGCTAGGAGACGATAGGCTTCTAAAATTTCCTCATCGGTGACCGCCATAAAGCTTCCCTGACTGGCAGCACTAGCTGCTAAGGCTCGCTTCCAGTTGGCTGGGTTGCCAATCCGAATGGCCGTGGCTATCGTTTCTGGATTTGATATCGGCGCTCCTGTAACAATAGGAGCAGCTCCAGCCGCTTGAAATCCTTTCATCCGAGGCAGGCGATCGCATTTTCCCGCCTGATGGTACTGACAAAAACCCATCCAGTATGCAGTGATGTTCCCTGCATTCCCCACCGGAATACAGAGCCAATCGGGAGCGTCGCCGAGAGCATCCACTACCTCAAACGCTGCCGTTTTCTGACCTTCGAGGCGATAGGGATTGACCGAGTTGACCAGGGTAACTGGATAGCGATCGGCAATCTCCTGCACGATTGCCAATGCCTTATCGAAATTTCCCTTAATCGCCAACACTTGCGCGCCGTAAAGTAAGGCTTGTGCCAATTTACCCAGAGCCACATAGCCATCGGGAATCAGCACATAAGCCCGCAGTCCCCCACGACTGGCATACGCTGCTGCCGATGCCGATGTGTTGCCGGTACTCGCGCAAATTACCGCCTTGGCCCCTTCTTCCTTAGCCTTAGAAATGGCCATTGTCATACCCCGGTCTTTAAAACTGCCTGTGGGGTTGAGACCGTCATATTTGACAAAAACCCTTACATCTCGACCCACTTTTTTAGCGATCGAGGGCACCGGTATTAGAGGGGTGTTGCCTTCTTGTAGGGTTATCGTTGGCGTCTTTTCCGTTACCGGCAAATACTCTCTATAAGCCTCGATTAGACCGGGCCAGGGGGGGCGAACCTGGGTGTAGCCAGAATTTGCCAAAGCACCGGATATTTGGTTATCAACATCAGAAATAGTCGGGATCACCTTGGTCAAGCGTCAAATGGAGACAAACTTCTATTATACTTTAATGCTAAATGAAGATAGTTAGAAATTGGGAATTGGGCATTGGGCATTGGGCATTGGGCATTGGGCATTGGGCATTGGGCATTGGGACTGGGGGGACTGGGGGGACTGGGGGGCAAGGGGACAAAAAAGAGGCTTTCCCTCAGTCTCCCGATCCCCTTGTCTCCGAGTCTCCCGGTCTCCGAGTCCCCCAGACTCCCGGTCCCCCAGACTCTCGATTCCCCGGTCCCCCAGCACCCTTGTCCTGAAGGTCCGTTGAAAAGATTTTCCTGGCTAACGGGAAAAATTAAAAAACTGTAAGATTAGCTGCATATTAACTTCTCAGCCCGGTTAAAATAGACTTAAGGTATCAGTAAGTAAAAATTACTATTAAAGTAACGATGTCCACAGTATTAGCTAGCAGGCCCAATTCCAAGTCCCCAATTAGTACCTTAGAACAGAAAAGCAATGCTCGGGCGGCCAAAACCGAGAGAGATCGCCTCATAGAGTTGATGAAGTCGATGTACCAAGCAGAGCATCAAGTTGAATTTCTGCACCTGCAAGCAGAAGCCGATACCCTTCTCCAAGAGTTGCGAACCCGGACAAGCCAACAACAGATAGCCGATCGCAGCTAGCAGTTTTTGGGGAATTGTTTGGGGCTTTGACCGAGCCCTATCTCCTCCCCCTAACAATTGTACGGGAGGGGTCTTGACTAGGGTGTTGACTCGCTTGGCTTTTTCATGGACTATGGTGACAAGGCTGGGAGCGTTACCGCTTGAAACCTGAAAGCACGGTTCCTGTAAGACTTTCCGGCTCCCGAAAGCGATAGGGAAATAGCATTAAGTTTCCCTACACCCTACACCCCACGCCCTAGGTCTTGGCTGTCTGGAATGCTTTCTCTAGACAAGTACCCCTACCACCCTGGATATAAAGACTATCTCATCCTATTCTGCCCTAAACAAATAGGGTTATCAAAAAAAGAAATTTACACATCTATACATAAAAATACCTTTCTTTCTTTGCCCCGTGGCTCCCTATACCAATCGGCCAACAGTACTCGGGCTGCCCCTAGGGGAATTGTCCAATTAATTTAAACGTACTATATTATCAACTAGCAATAAGCAGTGTAAAAATAGTTAAAACATTTATACTGTATTCAGTAACTCATAGATCGCTGCAAGGCTATATATTTGCCCTTAAGGAGCGGGGTATGTGGTATAAATGTTAAGATATTGTTACGGGCATCCGGTCGATCGCAATCCCGCGATCGACCGCTCCGTTTATCTGGCATCGATGCCTTGGGCAAAGATAATAATTTTTTACTCGTACCGCTAGTAACTGGAGAATACTGCTTATCCATGACAGCATCAATCTTAAAGCCCGAGAATCAGACGGAGACCTCAATCAAAGATAATTTCCGGATGAGGGATATTTTGCAAACCCTGCCCCGCGAGGTATTTGAAAAAGATCCCCGCAAAGCTTGGTTCAAAGTAGCGGTTAATGTTTTAATGGTCGGGCTGGGCTACTGGGGATTGGCAATTTCTCCCTGGTTTTTGTTGCCTATCGTTTGGATTTTTACCGGCACCGCAATGACTGGTTTTTTTGTTATCGGTCACGATTGCGCTCATCGGTCGTTTGCCAATCGGAAGTGGGTCAATAATTTGGTCGGGCATTTGGTAATGCTGCCTTTGATTTATCCTTTTCACGGCTGGCGCGTAGGACATAATATCCACCACAAACATACCAATAAGTTGGAGGTGGATAATGCTTGGGAACCCTGGCAGCCGGAGATATACGATAATTTGGACGGCACCCTAAAGTGGTTTTATCGGCGGATGCGGGGTCGGTTCTGGTGGTTGGGCTCCGTCGCTCACTGGGCAGTAGTGCATTTTACTTGGTGGAAATTCCCCGAGCAAGAGCAGGAAAGAGTCAGGTTTTCGGCACTATTCGTAATTCTGGGAGCTGCTATAGGCTTTCCTATCTTAATTGCTACTACCGGAATCTGGGGCTTCGTAAAGTTTTGGCTCGTCCCTTGGCTGGTTTACCACTTCTGGATGAGTACCTTTACCATAGTTCACCATACTATGCCGGATATTCCCTTTAAACCAGTCGAAGAGTGGAACGAGGCCAAAGCACAATTGTCTGGCACGGTTCATTGCGATTATCCTCGTTGGGTAGAGTTCCTCTGCCACGATATTAACGTTCATATTCCCCATCACATATCGACTGCTATTCCCTGGTATAATTTGCGCAAAGCCAATCAAAGTCTCCGAGAAAATTGGGGCGAATATCTTTATGAAACGAAATTTTCTTGGTCTTTAATGAACCAGATTAGCGATCGCTGTCATTTATACGATCCTGACAATTGTTACCAGTCTTTCGCTGAATTTCGCCAGCGCTCCGCTGAGTAAACTAGGCTTAAATAGACAAGAGTGCATTTTTAATAAAAATCCCCCCAACCCCCCTTTGAAAGGGGGGCTTTTTGATTCGCTCCAATCCCCAGTTCCATTTATTCTTCGCTAGCTTCCCGAATTTCTGCTACGGAATAGCCCAAAGCTTCGGCTACTTGTTCTGGAGTTAAACCCAATTTTAATAAGCGAGCGATCGCAGCGCGGCGAGCCCGGGATTCTTGTTCTAGGGCTTCCTGTGCTTCCCTGCGAGCTAGTTCTGCTTGAGTTCGAGCCAGTTCTGCTTGAGTTCTGGCTTCTTCGCTTTCGTGGTAAGAAAGTAGAATGCGATCGCTATTTTTGTCAAACAATCGCAACTCTCCATTTTCCAGCAGTTGCAATTCTAAACCCAGTACCTCGCTCTCCAAAACCTTGATGCCATCGGCTCTGGCGACTAGGGGCATTGGGACATACTTCCCGGATTAGAGCCGAAATCCTTGCAGTCTCGGATTTAGATAGCCGCCTATTGGGTCGTACTCAACGTATTCTTTTACCTGCAATTTCTCGGCATAAATCTTTTTCTTCGCTACCGTATCTTTTTTCTTGGTACTCGGCGAGGCTATTTCCATCACCCAATCTGGCGTATGTCCTCCTTCTTCCCAAACTTTGTAGGACATCCGCTTTTGCTTGCTAACCCCAAATATTACGAAGACATCCGGCGAGACATTTGCCGATATCTTGCCTTCTTCGTAATAGATAAACATATTGCCCATTACATAGACGTTGGGGTCGTTTTTATAATAACTCTGCAATCTTGTTACAGTGTCGGTTATGGCATCAAACTCATACTCATTCTCCGCCATCGGCTTGCCATCGCTATCTGGATATTCTATTTCTAAAGCTGAAACTGTCATGGTAAAAGTCTTCCGCTAGGGTTCACTTTATGTAAGATGCCAGACACCAGGATTGGCGCAAAAATGGGCTTAGGCAGAGATATAGCGTTTCTCAAATTGATGTGAATAATCTGGGGCGAAGCATCCCAATATGAGAGTTGCCGCTTGGAACGCCTAGATTGTCTCGGGGATGCTGTCGCCCCTACGCTTGTAATTTACACTTATTTGATAACCGCTATAAGCCACTTCGACTCTCATACCGATCGTCTTTGCTGTGCGACCCAAGCTCTAAATTTTTTGCGGATAGCTCTGCGGCCTATACCCAAGTTGTCTCGGACAAAACCGGGAATTTCCTTAACCGGAAAGTCGGCAAAAAATAAACTGGTCTCGGTTTCGGCGTAGTCTCCGCTTTCCAATTGATAAATTAGCAGCTTGCCCTTGTCGTAACGCCACATCTCGGGCACCCCCAGACGGGCATAAATTGGCTGTCGGTCGAGGGACTTGCTCGTTAGGTCTATCTCTAGTACCAAGTCTGGAGGCGGGTCTTGGCGGAGGTCGATATCCAGTCGGCCTCGAATCAAGGGCTCTTTCTCAATGTAGAAGCAATTATCCGGCTCTACTCCCGCTAATTTGTCTTCTCGCTTCCAGGTTGTCGAGCCGAAAGATTCATAGTCGATATCCAGTTCTTCTGCCAAATCTTGGACTAAAAGGCTGATGATTTCTTTAAAGTATTCGTGTTCTAGCAGTGGCATAATTATTTCTAAGGTCCCTCGGTCGTAAGCCAGTCGACTGGCAGAGCTATCTTCTCTCTCGGCAAGTATCTCTTCCAGTTCTTGCCAAGAGACGTTATAGCGCAGAATCTGTCCGGTTCTAGCAATTGTAAAGGTCATGGTTAACCTGCAAGTGGTATTTATCGGTAGGGCGCGCATAGCACTTAATGCTTACTATAACAGGCACATGCGATCGCTCGCTTAAAAAACGCAGCCAGAAACCCATCGGATTTGCGACGGCAATGCCAGCAGCGTTTTTGCTTATCCTCTACCTTAACTATCCTTAGCTATGGGGATTAGGCATCATTTCTGCTGTGCGACCCGCCTTATTTCGAGGGTTGGTAGTGGGTTCGATCGACATCAAATCTAAAAAACATACCTTTAAAAGCCGTGGCTACCCCGATTGGCTTGGGGCGCAACGCTCTCCCTTGCGGTGCGGAGATTGCCCCTAAAAATATTAGATATAGATATGGATATTTCGTGTAAGTCCTGTTAAATTTGATAATCTTTCCTGCGAGAAAACAAACTTAGCGCGTAGCAGCTCCGAACCTTCGTCCACCAATACGAGAACACCTAGGCGGCGGTGGCGGTTTAAATTGTTTCTGCTTAACCTCACTCCCAGGTAATGGAAAGGCTGGCAATAACCAGGAGGGCAAGTGACCCTTGGGTGCCTTTTCTCCATAAGTGATGTCTTCAGGAGTGCATTTCCAGCCTTCCTTTCCTCGCCAGCCGACCTTATCGCCAAACTTTTCCCAAATCTTAGGCTTTATCTTGTGGTAGCTTCCACCTAAGCTTTCGTAGATCTGCTTTTGGACGGAGAAACCGAAACGATCGCCTGAGTATTTTCGCCAGAATCGGTCAATGGTGCGAAACGGTTCCTCTGATAATTTATCCATATTCTCGATCGCGGCCATTTGCTTAGTATTGCTGATAATCCTTATAGCCCTGTTGGTTTGCGCATCTGCCCTTCTCCAATCCTTGGCTGCTAACAAATGTTCTAGGTAATGTATATGAAGATTTTTGATATTGCCGCTTATTATTTTGAGGTTTTTTTTGTAGCTTTCATCTTCCTTATTTATATAAAAGAAAAGACGATCTATTTCGAGTAAATCAATCATACTGTCTATAGTAAAAATCGTTTTTTCTCGATAAGACATATTTTCTGGTTCAAGCGTAATTAGGGGGATCATTAATAGCAGGATAGAAAAGGCTTCTTCGTAAGCAGCTAAAGACCCCGAGCGATCGCCCTTTTCTCTTAGCAAGCCTGCTCGACTGTTCCAAATGTGAACGCGAATTTGCAACTCATCGGTAGTAGCATTGTCGCTAATTTTTTCTTCGATAAGCTCCAAGCTTTGTTCTATTGCCCTTTCAGCTTTGTTTAGCTCCTCTTGAATTTTTAGGTCGTCCTCATCTAGATCTGCAAGTCGCCTCGCCAGTTGTTGATGAGCCCAAGACATACTGCTCAGGCGAAAAGCTCTTCTCAATTTACTGTCTTTAATTTCATTGGACAAACCCGTCTCTTCCCAGACTTTAGCTGCATCTGAATCATTGCCCTTCTTCTGAAGCTGAGTGCCCAAGTGCGATAAGCGCTCCATAGTTTCTGTTTCTCGCTGCATTCTAGCGAGCTGAATCCCAGTCCATCCCAAGAGCAATACTGAGGCTAAGGATATGACGCTTAGTATGCTTAGTATCAGGTTGCCAGCGCGAACCCTTCGCTCGGTTTTTTCTACAGCTTGGCTACTGCCTAAAAATTGCTTGTCCAAGGGGCTCAAGTTTTTGCCCTTTGCCCAAATGAGTGCTTCGCTCAATGCCCGACCGCGCAATAGTCGCGATTCGTCTTTGTAGTCATAAGCCTCCCAAAGTCGGAGTGCTTCGGCATAGGGGCGCAGGTTGGCTAGTTTTGTTTCGACCCAATCCAAGTCGAATACCGCTCGGTAAATCGGATTGGCTATTTTTAATTTGCCTTTCTCGCTTATGGCCAAGCCGGATAGGCGCAGTTCTCTTTCTTCGGCGCTGTTGCTTGGCGCTAGTTTTTCCTCTTGCCAAAGAACCCGATATAGTTCTAAGAGATCTCCTGCCCGCTGTTCGTTGCGTTTGAGAAGGCGATCGCGGATGGTGCGCAAATGTTCTGGTTCGTCGAGGGCTTCCCAATTCTCAATAATATGACTTTTAACCAGTTGGCTAACATGCGCTTCGGGCAGGCTATGCGCTTCGGACAGGCTTCGACTCCGCTCAGCCCGAACGGTGGAGCTATGCGCTTCGGGTAGGCTTCGACTCCGCTCAGCCCGAACGGTGGGTTGCACTTTATTTCTGCGCAAGTCACTAATATTGCTTTGGGAGTTTTCGACGACAATCTGACATAACTTTTGGGTCAAAAAGGGCTGTCCTCCAGTCCAGTCCAAGATTTGCGCCAAGATTTCTTCTGGATTGTCTGCGATTTGGGCTAAGCCGGGGGTTAAAGCAGCGATCGCTTCTTCTAATTTAAAGCCGCTTAACTCTATCGCTTTCCCCACATTAAAAGGAGTAATCCTTTTATCGGCAATCAGCTCCGAGGGAGTCGCGGAGCCCAAGAGGCAAAAGGAGAGGCGATCGTATTCGGGATGGTCGGCGCGGCGATCGTGGCAAAAGCGGACAAAGGCAAAAAAGTCGTCGGTGGAAAAGTCACAGCTCAGAACGCCGTCGATTTCATCAAAAAAAATAACCATCGGTTCCCGGACGAGCTTTAATAATACGTCTTCGACTAATTCGCCCAAACGCTGCAAGGGAGATATATTTGCGCGATCGCTCCACCAAGTTTTTAAATTAAACTGCCCCGAAAGCCGAAAGCTCCTCACCAGTCGATTGGCAATCCCAAAGTACCACTGTTCTGGAGTGACTTGAGTGCCAATTCCCGTTAAATCTATGGCGGCACAGGCGACCCCTTCCTGCTGTAGTCTTTGCATGGTTTGCACTCGCAAAGAAGACTTGCCCATCTGTCGCGCATTCAGGACATAGCAAAAATCTCCCGCTTTCAAACCGCGATAGAGATCTTCATCCGCTTGCCGCCGAACGTAAGTCGGGTGATTCGCCGGCAAGCTCCCCCCTTTGACGCGATATTGATAATTTGAATTTACTTTGTAATTCATAAGTCAAGGAAGCAGTCAGCTTTCAGCGGTCAGCTAGCTAGGGTGTAGGGTGTGGGGTGTGGGGTGTAGGTGTAGGGGCGACAGCATCCCGAGCGACTTTTCGAGGCGCCCCGAACGACAACCCCTGTCTTGGGATGCTTCGCCCCAGATGACCTCACATCAAGCGCGAGAA